>JABHIE010000030.1 GCA_018671175.1 Planctomycetota bacterium
CACGGAAGCCGCCCGCTTCTTTTTTTGCTCCGACGAGATTCAATCTTTGCCACTCAAGTCAAGCCCGCAAGTCGCCGATACAGAATTACCATGACCACTCGTCTACAAACACTCGAACAAGCTCGCCTCTGCCACCAACAAGGTCGCTTTCATGTTGCAGCTGATCTCTTGCTTCAGATGTTCCGTATCGACCCCACCGATGCCGAAGTTGCGCGAGAACTAGGTCAAGTGCTTTACGCTGCCGGCGACCCAGATTCCGCTGAAGACTACTTGCGTCTCGCCTGGCTTGCAGACCCCAACGATTCCACGACCGTTTCTGAATTGTTACAACTCTATACAGATTTGGATCGCCCACAAGAAGCCACGGAAGTCTTACTTGCTAGTTTAGATTCTGGCCTAGAGCCATCCGAACTCGCCATGCACTAAACTGGTGCATGCACCGTTGGGAAAAACTACGCTCAGAGTCACGCGGCGACTTCCGCATCTTCACGATTGATGAAGATTTCTACCGCCACCCCGAAAAGGGTGAGCGGTCTTTTTTTGCGATTCGCACGACCGACTGGGTGAATGTCATTGCGATTACACCCAATGATGAAATTGTATTTATTCATCAGTTCCGACCCGGCATTGGCGGCGTGCGGCTAGAAATCCCTGGGGGTGTTGTTGAGCCCAATGAAGACCCAATCAAAACGGTCGCCCGTGAGCTTGAAGAAGAAACGGGCTATATCGGCGACTCGCCTGAACACCTTGTTACCACCGAGCCTAACCCCGCGATTCAAGCTAATCGTTGTCATAGTTATATCATCCGCAATGCGCTCCCAAACGGCAATGTTGATATGGATTTTGACGAAATTATCGATGTCGAATTACGCCCGGCCGCCGAATTAGCTCAACTCATCGAAGATGATTTATTGCCCCACGCACTACTCCAATTGCCGCTTTTGCGGTATTTGCGTTTGCGAGAAAGTGGCCGAGCTTAAGTAAAGGGCTTTGCCGATAGGCTTAATCGCTCTTACTTTGTTTTTGTGATTTGTCTGCATATTCTTCATCATCATCGATTGGAATATTTTCACGCGAAACGATCTGCACACCATCGACATCAAGAAGCAAAGCGGCGGGGTCAATTCGAGCAGCGGCAGATGTCGCGCGCACCGTTACCTTCATGCGCCACTCGTCGGCGCTGTAGTGCTTAACTTTTAGTTTCTCAACACTTTGCCCATGCTTGCTTAACGCTTTCGTTAAGTCGTCGACCAACCCTGCGCGAGGGTTAGCGTGAAGGTAAAGCACCTGCTTCGAATGCGAACGCAACAACACGCGCTCAATCGGAGGCAAAATATATTGCACAACCAATATCACACTCGTTGCCATCATGGCTTCCAGGGAATAACCGGCACCGACGCATAAACCAATTGCGGTAACGCCCCACATCATTGCGGCGGTCGTTAAGCCTCGCACTGTCAAACCAGTGCGCATAATCACACCCGCGCCTAAAAAACCCATGCCGCTAATGACTTGAGCCGCGATGCGACCGGGGTCAGTGTAATCTGCTCCGCCGCTAATCTTGATCGACAAAATCATAATCAGCGCTGACGACATCGAAATAATAATCAGCGTGCGAAAACCCGCGGGGTGCCCACGAGCTTCACGCTCAAGGCCAACCAATGCACCAAGCCCGGCCGCGATGCCAAGGCGCGATGCAATTTCAAGATACGGCAGGAACAACATGCGTAAACTATACACCTAATGAGTGCCTCCTCGTCTGTGGAATGTCGCCATTGTGGTTACGCAATGAGCACTTACTCCGAACTCCTCGAAAGCCTTGAGAGCAACGGCCGCTGCTTGCTTTGCGGTGGTGATGTCGAGCTGGCTGCCCTTAAACTCGCAGTTGACACTTACCCCGACTCCAAGCTGCTTGACGAAGGTGCCGAGAAAGCAGAATCTGAGGCTGATTTCACCAACGAAGACGACATTCTCGATGGCACTTCTGATTTCGGCGATCAGGGCGAAGAAGACGAAGATGTCCTCTAACTGAGGCGGCATTCCCCGCCTTGAGCTCAAAACTGCCGAATCGGCAGTCGACGCCCTTTGATTCGGCTCAAAAACAGCCCTTTTTGTGGCACAACCCTTGCTCATGGGTAGCGTCATGTCTTACCGCATCCTCGTTGCCGACGACCAAGCCGATTGCCGAGACGCCATTCAAGCGTTACTCGACCGTCAGGGTTGGGCCACGACAACGGTTTGTGACGGCGCTTCGGCGCTTGAGCGCTTGCTCGACGAGACTTTTGACCTTTCCCTTCTTGATGTCCACATGCCCAGTTTGACCGGGCTTGAGGTTTTAGCGCAGCTGCGATCTTTTAATCGCATTGTGCCGAGCATCATCATGACGGGCAATCCTTCCGCCAGCATTGAAACCGAAGCGCTCGATTTGGGCGCTATCACGATGCTGCACAAACCGGTCTCTGCAGACATTCTCCGCATTACCATCGACCGTTTCTTTTCCCAGCGGGGTTAGCCCGCAACCCAAGCGGATCAATCCGCAACAAGTCGGCCAAGCGCCGCATTTAAAACCATGGCTAAAAAAGTCGCAATCCGCCCTCTCGGTGACAAGGTGCTCGTCCAGCGCCTCGAAGCCGCTGCCGTTTCCGCCGGTGGCATCGTCCTCCCTGACTCTGCAAAAGAAAAGCCAGCCGAAGGCACCATCATCGCGATGGGCGACGGCCGCTTGCTTGACGATGGCACTCGTTCAGCGTTTGCTGTCTCTAAGGGCGACACGGTTCTTTTCACTTCTTACGCAGGCACCGAAGTTAAATGGTCTGGCGAAGAATTCCTAATCATGTCCGAGGATGACATCCTTGGCATCGTCGGCTAAGGGGTTTTTATCATGGCTGTAAAACAAATTGCATTCGATCAAGAGGCACGCGAGCACATCCGTAATGGTGTCAAAAAGCTTGCCGCAGCGGTCAAAGTTACTCTCGGCCCACGCGGTCGCAATGTCATCATCGAGAAAAGTTTCGGCACGCCCGTTGTCACCAAAGATGGTGTAACCGTCGCCCGCGAAGTCGAGCTCGAAAATCGCTGGGAAAACATTGGCGCGCAACTTGTTCGCCAGGTCTCTGCCAAAACAAGTGATGTCGCTGGCGATGGCACGACCTCCGCTACTGTTCTCGCCGAAGCTATCTTCGAAGAAGGCCTACGCAATGTCACGGCTGGCGCAAACCCTGTCATGCTCAAGCGCGGCATCGAGGCGGGCGTTTCTGCAGTGATTGATTTCTTGCACAAAAAGAGCATCGCCGTCAAAAGCGTAAAAGAAATCGAGCAAGTCGGCACAATTGCGTCAAACAACGACCCTGAGATTGGCTCTAAGTTAGCCGAGGCTTTTGAGCGCGTTGGCAAAGACGGCGTCATCACGGTTGAAGAGGGCAAGTCGCTCGACACCGAAATCACTTGGGTTGAAGGCATGCAATTTGACAAGGGCTACCTGTCACCGCACTTCGCTACCAACACCGAGTCCATGGAAGCTGTCTTGGAAGACGCCTATGTCATGATTTTCGAGAAGAAAATCTCAAGCATTCGCGACATGCTTCCTTTACTTGAAGAGGTTGCCAAAAGCGGCAAGCCTCTTTTGATTGTTGCCGAAGACATCGAGGGCGAGGCTCTCGCAACTTTGGTGCTCAACAAGTTGCGTGGCATCTTTAAGTGTTGCGCCGTCAAGGCTCCTGGTTTTGGCGATCGTCGCAAAGCCATGATGGACGACATCGCTGCCATTACTGGTGGCACATCACTCATGGAAGACATGGGCTACAAGCTCGATAACGCAACCATCGAGCATCTTGGTACCGCCAAGCGCATCGTTGTCGGCAAAGACGAGACAACGATCGTCGAAGGTGGTGGTGATGCTGCAGCAATCAAAGCTCGCAGCGAGCAAATCAAAGCTGAGGTTGAGCGCACGACTTCCGACTACGACCGCGAAAAGCTCATCGAGCGTTTGGCCAAGTTGTCGGGTGGCGTTGCTGTCCTTAACATTGGTGCTGCGACTGAAGCCGAGATGAAAGAGAAAAAAGCCCGTGTCGAAGACGCGTTGCACTCAGTACGCGCAGCTTCCGAAGAGGGCGTTCTCCCTGGCGGCGGCACGGCTTTGGTGCGTGCGCAAAAAGCGATTGATGCTCTTGACCTAACCGGCGACATGCTGGCTGGCGCAGAGATTGTCAAACGCGCTCTTGAAGCACCAATGCGCCAAATCGCAACCAACGCAGGCGTTGACGGCTCGATTGTTGTTGATTCTGTGCGCCGCGAAAAAGCCTTTGCTAAAGGCTACAACGCTGCGACAAACGAGTACATGGATTTAGTAAAAGCTGGCGTCATCGACCCGACTAAGGTTGTGCGCACGGCTCTGCAAAATGCTGCTTCTGTTTCGACTCTACTCCTCACAACTGAGGCTGTGGTTTCCGAAATCCCTGAGCCTGCTCCACCAATGCCTGGTGGTGGCGACCCAATGGGTGGCATGGGCGGAATGGGCGGCGGCATGCCCGGTATGGGCGGCATGGGCGGCTTCTAGAGCTTGCCCTCAATCGCGCTTTGTTGCGCACAACGCAAAGGCGGCACTCAATTGAGTGCCGCCTTTCTTACTTCAGCCACGCCTAAGAGCGCGGCTTGCGTTTTTTCTTTTTGCGCTTTGGCTTTTGCGCGGTT
Organism: Planctomycetota bacterium; assembly: GCA_018671175.1. Lineage (GTDB taxonomy): Bacteria > Planctomycetota > UBA1135 > UBA1135 > UBA1135 > JABHIE01. Next base: position 4,690 of record JABHIE010000030.1, read on the forward strand.
GCTGTATCAACTACCTCAATTGGCTTGCGCGCAATAATCAAATGCTGAAAACCGCGTAGAAAGAAATTTTGCTCTTCGGCGGCTTTGTGATAATTACCCTTCTTCAAATCTTTATTGCCGCGCACGACAACGACATGATCTACGATTTCGACAATCTGCGACAGCATGAAAATAAACTGTGAGCCAATCGGGACAAATGTGCCCTTCTTCAAAACATCTGCGGCATAAACGGCCATGTGCCCACCGGGTTTGACCACCCGCCACATCTCTTCAAAAATTTGCCCCATTGCCTCAAAGTAAGCGTCTTCGCGGGCGTCTAATTCACCGACGCATTCTTTACGCTCGGAGTAGCGCAAGTTACGCCCATAAGGTGGGTCGATAAAAGCAAAATCAACTGAGTCGTCTTCGAGCGGCAAATGCCGTGCATCGCCCTCGACCACATCGCGGTGATGCGGTTGCAAATCAAAACCAAGCCCCTCGCGATTAAGGTCGGTGCATACATCAAGCGTTGTGCCTGAGCCGCACATTGGGTCGACAACAGTGCCGCCAATATCTGTGTAGCGCTCAAGCAAATTCCAAATCACCCACGATGGCGTAGCGCCGCGGTAGCTGGAACTGCCCTGCTCACCTTTGCCGTAATGTTGCGAAGGGTATTGCCAAAGAGTCGTCGTTTGAAGGCTGAGTTTAGGTTTAGGCACGGGCAGATTTTACTCGTGCCCGCACCCAAATCATCTCATGCACTGAGAAGTCGTTAACTCACGACCAACTTGGTCTTCACGCTGCCAATCACGCGGCTCGTGTAATCATCGAGGTACTCAACCATTGGGCGGAAAGTACCGGCCGTGTTTGGCGTAAACAGGATGTCGTAACGCTCACCGGGGCCAAGTTCCCAGCTGGTTGCCTGAATCGGTGTCGGCATCGGGCGACCATCAGTTGCGACAACTTCAAAAGGCAAGCCGTTAAGACTGACGCGAGCCCATTGATAACTAGACTGAACCAAGCGCAAATACACCTTTTGGCCACGCTGCACAGCAATGGCAGTCATTGCATCAGCCGATGCTGCCGCCGTTTCGCCGCCATTGATGACAAAGCCATCTGGGTTGAAGCGCGCAGTTTCAGGGCCGGACGCGATTAAGTTGTCATTCCAATTTGTATCGGTGGTCGCCAAGTTCCAGAGGACTTCCTCATCGAAAGTTGGGCCGCCGTCCCAGGCGCGATCGGTTGAGCCGTCGGCTGGACGCACAATGATGGTGCCAAACATGCCCTTGGCATAATGCAAGACCGTGTCGACATGACAGTGGTAATGGTAAGTACCCGCGTGAGGCGCGCGGAAGACATACTTGTAAGAGCCAAAACCCGGCACTTCAAATGAAGTGGCCGGCACGCCATCATTGGCCTGATCTACATCTAAACCATGCAAGTGAATGGTGTGCGGCATGCCGCTGCGATTGTAGAAATCGATGCTGCACATTTCGCCTTCGCGGAACTCAAGATGTGAGCCAAGCGAAGTGCGGTCGCCACCAAAGCCCTCGCCACCATGCTCTGGGTCAATGAAGCACCAAGCGAAATGATTACTGCCGCCAATCTCAATCGAACCCATCATGCGGGATTCAAGTTTCCAATCAGCCTGAACTATATTTCCGAGACCAGCCATGATTTAACTCGCAACAATGAGGGTGAGCTGACCATACGGGTAAAGACCATTTGCAGTCACCGCTGTCAGAGAGTGTGGGTGAAGCGGATAGGACCCCGCTTGCAAAACATTAAGAATGATGTCAACCGTTGAGCCGCCAGCGACTTCAAAAGTATCTTTCGCTGGCATCGCCGTAACCGGGACATTATTCCGCGCAACAATCTGCGCGTGGTAGCCATGGAAGTGAATGCTTTGGCGCATATGCCCAGAATTAGACATGCGCAACAAAACGCGTTCGCCGACATTGCAGGCGACAACTGAATCAGGGTCAGCCGCGATATCGGGATAGGAGTAACCATTCAGCGTAAAGTAATTTGGCTGATACTCGGAGAGATTAGGCATCTGCAAATTCGCGGCAGCGACATTCCAGCGACTATCGGAATCTTGATAGTGCAGGGTGTACTCGCGATCAAACGCGGGGCCGCCATTCCACAACTCATTCAAGCCATTACTCGGCCGCGAAACCATCGTGCCTGCCAAGCCACATGGGCCGGAAACGACTCGATAACTCTCTTGGCTAAGCTGATAGCTTCCTGCAGGTGGCATCGTAAACATAACCCAACCTGTCTGCCCTGCAGGGACAACAGGCGCGACAACCACACCAGGGATGGAGGGCTGAAGTGGAACTCGACTCGAGTTCTTAAGGCCAAGTACAACCGTCTCGCCCTCAGTCGCCTCGAAGTACGGCAGCTTGCCGCGCTTGGCGGAGCCTTGATAGGGCTGGAAGCGATAAAAGTGCACGGTCGAACCATCGCCAAAAGACTCGTCGGTTTCGACGGCCTCAATGGCCCAAAGGGTATACGCACCAGCGGGTTGCGCGGCAAATGCTCGCGGTAAAAGTGAGGTTCCTGAAGCTACAATTCCTGCTGTACACGCGAGTTTGCCCAAAAACGCTCGGCGGCTGGAGATGGCTCCAGCATTGGGGGGTATGGTGGTCATGTATAGACCTACCCCTTTTTCTTTTTGTGGTTCTCCTAAACATTAGTTATATATGAAGGCAACTCTAGGTAGACGCTAAAAAGCAAAAACAGACCGCACTCGAAAGTACGGTCTGTGAGTTTTGGTGCCGGGAACAGGGGTCGAACCTGCACTGAGTATTATCCCAACTTGGCCCTCAACCTTGCGCGTCTGCCAATTCCGCCATCCCGGCTGGGTTAGGGGCGAATATTCTAGCCGAGCCTAGCCAAGCGTCAATGACAAACCATACTGGCGGGGGCTCAAAACGACAATTCTCCGTTGACCACGATGGAAACCTCGCGGCGGTGCGGCCGAAAGCCAAGCGAAAGCCACTCTAGTGCCTGAATCGGCACGAAATCAGCCAGCGCCTCGTCAAGCAAGGCAGGGACGCGCTGCGACTCTTCTTGGCGATACTTATTGGCGAGAGCCTCATCAACCACTTGAATCAAGGATGACTCTTCTGAAGATGACAGGTTTTCGCGATTGCCAAATAACTTTTCACGCTGGCGGCTCGTTTCGGCAGGGCGGTCGCGCGCCCAAACTTGGCTCATCTCACGACGAAACGCCTCTTGAGCTACACCTTTGGCGGACTGCTGAAACCAATGTTCAGCCTTTTGAGGGTCAAACCAAAAGAAAACGCTCGAGCCATTTTTGTGGGATGACAGCGCGGATTGAAAAGTATCGTCGAGCGATAATTTCTTTAACTTTGCATCACGCTCGCGGGCATCGACAAAGGCCGACTCAACGATGCGGTGTGCATACTTAAATGAATTGCTGACGACGAGCGTATCAAGGGCCTTAATCTCGGCGACCATGACTTCGCCCGTGCCTGGAATCAAAGGTGACGCAAAAGAAATGCCTCGCGTGCCGCCGTGCAAATCAACTGCGGTCAAGCGGTCTCGCCCATCGCCGCCCGTAAATCGCTTCCAGTGCTGTTGGAAGAATTCCATCACGCGATCATATGCGCCGCGATCTTTGATTTTTATGAACACCGCATAGAGCGGCATGGGTGCATTGTCGTGCTCAACATCTCGTTGGGCATCGGCAGGATAATTATCGGCGTGAAAGGCAATCGCTACCCCAGGCGCCGCAGCTCGGCCAATGTCTTCAAGAAGATGCATCAAGCCCTGGTATTGACTCGTGCCACCAATCGTTTCGTTAAGCAGCGTTCGGAAATCAGCGTCGAGCACACTTGAAGCCTCAAGCAATATTTTGCCCGGGTCTCCGCCAAGACAGGTGAATAAAAAACTGTCGGCTGGAACCATGCCCGCATATTTTCGCATACGAGAGGACGACATCGGTGGGCTCTGCAAAAACGAGCGCTGCGAAGGCGTTGCCGTACTCAAGTCGGTTGCACCGCCCAGCCTCAACTCGAAAGCATCGCCTCCGTGCAAATAGCCCGCTGCATAGCGCAACAAATCGGTATCGAACATGGATCGCCCGATGCGATTAACCAACCCAGTGCCAGCCGGTGAAGGCCAACGCCCCAAAGTGTCACGCATCTTTTCCCAACGCAGGAAGACCTCAATCGGCTGGTCGCCAGGGGCTAAGTAGGCCTCAACTTGATCACGGAAAATAGAAGCCTCAGCGAGCGAATCTTGACCAGACTGCAGCTGCAAACTATGCGCGGTTTCTAGCCACTCAGGGCGGCTCGCCAAAACAAGCACATCTTGGATGCGTTTTAGATAAGCGTCTTGATAACCAAAAGCCGAGAATTGCGGCAAACGATAGACATCATTGTCGAGTGATTGGATTTGCAAAGACTGTGGCAATTTTTCGCGCACCGTATCGAGCCCAAGCATGGCCACACCCGCCTTGACCTTGAAAGAAACGCGCAGCATGACCATGCCGTCAAAATTTGCATTTAGGTTGGGTAAACCACGCCCAGAAAGCGCGACTTCTTGCAAGATGTCTTTCTCAAAATTTAGCCCCATCGGCAAACTTGCAGACACTTTTCTTAAGTTGGTGACGACCTGAGCAACGCCCATCTCGCGCCCCCATTCATCGAGCGCACCCGTTTTGTCGAGCCGGTCATGAATCTGGCTAGATTCAAAATCACCCCACAGTTTGGGCACTGGAAACTCATCGAAACTCTCACCCGCGCCTTTCCAGCGGAAAAAATATTCGACCTCGCGCGGCACAATGGCTGCCATGTCGTCTAGCCTTTTTTCAAACGGGTCAAAAAAGAATGTGACGAATAAAAAATAGAAAACCACCAGAATGCTCGTGACAATCATGAGCGTCCAGTGGAGCCTGCGACTGGCGAGGACATCGCGCAATCGTTCGGTAAAAGTAATGTCTTTCATCGGGGGTTTGATTCAGACGGGCAAGGGTTAGAATCTCGTCCAAGAATCTCGAATCTTACCGCACGGCGGCCACTCAACGCACGCCGCAAGCCAGAAACGCAAAAGACCGTGACAAAGACCTCCACAAGCACAACACCTCGTCTCGCTGACCGCGTGGCATCTCTCCAGCCATCCGCCACTTTGGCCATGATTGCACGAGTCAAAGAAATGCAGGCTGATGGCATCGACATGCTCGACTTGACCGCAGGCGAGCCAGACTTCACGCCCCCGAGCTGCGCCGAAAAGGCCGGCATCGAGGCTATTGAGCTTGGCAAGGGGCGCTACACGCCAGCTGCTGGCCTGATGGAGTTGCGTATTGAGGTCGCCAAGCACATCCGCGAGGTCTATGGGCTTGATTATGAGCCCACCGAAATTGTGGTGACTCACGGGGCCAAAATCGGCATCGCCCAGGCTCTGCTCGCTCTCGTGCAAAAAGGGGATCATGTCTTGATGCCGTCCCCATGCTGGACTTCCTACCCCGAGATGGTGCGCTTGGCTGAAGCTGAGCCCGAAATGGTGCCGTGCGGCGAAAACCATCTTCCAAACATTGCCGACCTTGAAGCTGCGCGCCGCCCGAATACGCGGGCAATCTTGCTCAATTCGCCCTGCAACCCAACGGGCGCGGTCTACCCCGTCGAAACCCTCAGCGCGATTGGCAAGTGGGCACTCGAACACGACATCTGGGTCATTTCAGACGAAATATACGGGGCGCTCGTTTACGAAATCGCTGAGCATCACTCACCCATCTGGATTCTTCCCGCCTTGCGCGAAAAAGCCGTCTGGATTGGCGGCATGAGCAAGGCCTACGCCATGACAGGCTGGCGGATGGGTTTCCTGGCTGCACCAGCGCCAATCGCCAAAGCCATTGCGAGCCTGCAAAGCCAGCTCGCCGGCTCGCCAAGTGCAATTAGTCAGCTTGCCACGCTCGCTGCTTTACGCGATGGCGATCTCGATGTCGAAAGCATGCGTCGCGCCTTTGAGGGCCGATGCAAAAAAGTAGTCCAAGCTCTTGGCACGATGCCCGACCTGATTTGCCCTGTGCCTGAAGGTGCGTTTTACGCTTTCCCGCGATTGGCAGACACAATCATCGGCAAAACCGACCCCGCCACGGGCAAGACAATCCAGAGCGGTGATGATTTAGTGGAAGTCTTAATCGAGGCCGATCATGTTGCGTTTGTTGCCGGTTCGGCATTTGGCGCACCCGATTCATTCCGCATTTCTTTCGCAGCGGCCGACGATGTCATCGAAAAAGCGATGGCTAAATTGGGTGCAAGGCTTCAAGCCATCCGCGAGAATTAGCGCACATACATTTGCGCCTGAGCACCGCGGACAAAGCGACGCTTGAAGCGCAACTCAAGGCGTTTCAATAGTGTGCGTACCCACGCGCAGCACTTCTTGCGGCGGCCTTGACGCGCGCCCGTTGCCAAAAACGACTGCAAATCATCTTTAAGCTCGCGCACATCTTTATAGCGGACGAGTGGGTCATCTTCGAGCGCGCGCAAAACGATACGCCTAAGCTCAGCAGGAATTTCATTTTTCAAGCTACGCATACGGATGGCCGTCTTACGGCGAAGCCCCAAACGATTCTCGCTTACAGGTGGTTTTTCAAAAACTAAACTATGATACAGAACGGCGCCTAAACCATAAACATCATCGGAAGGTGTGGCTTCTTGCCAATCATTCCGAGCAGGGCTTAGCCAAGGCTGCATTTTGTTAATTGCGGCAGGAATGAGGGGCGCCCCGTTGCCGAAGTCAATCCATTTTGCGACCCCCTCTGGAGTGACAATAATATTGCCTGGCCAAACCGCACCGTGAACGACCCCTGAGTCATGGGCGAGGCAAAGCGCGTCTGCGAGCTGGATGGCAACATGCGTCATGCCGTAAGCCCAGCCCTCGAATGTATCTTTAAACGGGAGCGATATTGGGAGCGGACGCTCACCCGAAGCCGACCACTTATCAAGCAAATGATCCACGCGCATACCGTGAACCCATTCGCGTGCGAGGAATGCAGCGCGCCCTTGTCTGCCAACGGCGTAGACCTGTGCGATATTGGGATGCTCAAGCTTGGCCGCCAATCGAGCAGATTTTTCGAAAACCTCAAAGCCATCTTTCGTTGCCGTGGCGTCGCGACGGAAAATCCGAAGTGCGACACGACGCTTTAGATTGACATCACGCGCTTCCCACAAAACAGCCGTTGCGGTGCGCTGCATTTCTGCAATCAGCCGATAGCCGCCCAATTGATAGCCAGGCTTTAATGCGGCACCGAACAAAAAGGCTTCTTTGCCAAGCACTAGTGATGGCGGCGAACTCGAGCTGCTCGACGCATCTTGACGCTTAAGAGCTAGCTGTGGCAGCGGCTGGCGGCATGCGCATTCTTCAGGCAACGCGGTTGTTGCTGAAGCGGAAATGGCAAGATTGGTACTCGGTTTCATGTGACCTTTCGGGCAAATTAGAGGCTGGGGGCTCTCCCTTTATTTAGAGGGGGCCAGCCAAAGAGTTAACCAACTTAAATATAAATATAAAAAAAGAAGCGGCTAGGTTTTATGGAACCTAACCGCTCTCGTGCGGGTGGAAACCCGCTGTGTGCGACAGATGGCTTAATCTACAAACGGATAGCCGCTGTTATCAAAAGTCACAATCCACTTGGTCTCGCTTTTTAGTGGCTTGATAAATGGCTTGTAAACATCAAGGCAAGCAAAAGTGTGCCGACCGCGTTGCATAAGAATCATGGAATCTAGGTCACGCAAATAAACATCGAGTGTCAAATAGCCTTCGGCTTGTGAGGCGCGTGCCAAATCTAGCTTTTCGCTAGCTGTGGCGGCCAACTGAGCCAAGTCGGAAATTTTTCCATCTTTGTCAGGAGCGAGCTCGACATCTTGATGGTAAAAATCAAACAGAACCTTACTTTCATCAAAAAGAGCGAGGACTTTTTTTGACTTAAGCTTGCTCTCATGAAAAACCCAAACGAGACCCTCTCTCTTTGAAACGAATGAGGCAAACACGCTCTTGTCGTTTTCTTCGACCATTTGGGCGGCGCGGCGTAGATCGCGTGATTTGACTTCGCCAACAGCAACCACAACAGTCAGGCAAAGTGCGGACACTTTGTAGTCGTCTTTTTTTAGACCGCGCTTCATTTTGCGCGCCAATTTGCCAGCATCATCGGCTTGGACAGCAAACACATAATGCTCACGATTGGAGGTCGCGCGAACAGGGCGACCGATTACTTGCAATTTGTATTCGTTTTCAAGGCGCTGCGACATCGCGACATCGCCGTCGTTTGCAAAATCACCCTCAATGCCCAAGAAAACCAATGACTCAGATGCATCAAGTGCCATCGTTTGCCGCTCAGCAATAGAGGTGAGCGCAAAATTAGCCTGCACACTAACCGTGTGTGGCACAAAAGACAGGACGAGGGCTAAGGTTGCAAGAAGCATGAATCAATCGCGACTGGGGGGAACCTCTACTAGTGGGCTTAGTTAAGCCCGTTTCAGGTTTTTTGTGGAGGAAACTCGACTGCGAAGGACATTGACTGCCCCAGGAAACTCATTCTGACAGATTTCGGCTAATTCCGCCAGAACATTTGCATCGCTCGACAATGCAAGAACATAAAACTTCCACATGCGCTGGTATGAACTTTCAAGGTCACCCAAGCGTGGAGCGTATTCTTTGAAATCACTTAAGGGCGCCAAGTCGTCCATGCCTGGCCAGCGGACAAGCATCTTGGCTTGTTTTAGCTGCATGTGGCCAGCTGGGCAATAAAGCAGCACTGGCACCTTTTGGCCTGTGCGGCGCTCAAGCTCTGAAGCAAGGCGGTTTTCAACCTCGCGACGGTGATCGGCCGAGCCCGCGCCAAAGAAGCGGTCGATAAGCTCTTGCTGAATATCGCCATTTGCATAAACAGGATACACTGCTGCTCGTTTTGGGATTTGGCGGCGCAAAAAGGCTGACAAATAAACATCGAGCTGTTGTTGGCGCTCTGGGTCAGAAACCTTGACCGCCTTGAGCAACTCAAGCAAGCCAGCATCAGTTGCGGGCTGCAAATCTTTGAGGGTAATCGCCTTTTCAAGCAGGGCAATCTCTACGGCCTTGGCAATCAAGGCCCCCACCGCAATTTTGGCGTGGTGATAATAAACACGCTCGCTGAAATAGAATCGCGCCTCAAGACAGCGAATCACCTCGCTCAACACAGCCTCTTTCAGATAGCCAGAGCGGCCCAAATCAACAAACAGATTCTGGGTGCGGCGATCAACACGAAACACACCCATGATGCGCTCGTCATACTGAAGTTTGAGCCCTGTAAACAAAGCGTCTCGCGACAAGTAATCAAGCATGTCGGCATCAATCGTGCCTGAGACAAGGCCCGTCCAGTGGGGTGGCGCTTGACGATTAGCAGGGACGGCATCAGGTGCAAGCACGGCCAAAATATCTTGACGCACACCCGTAGCACCAAGCGCACGACCTAGCTCGGTATCGTCAGAGAACATCGTTTGAAAACGCTCAGGCGTATCGTGCCGCGCGATCAAACCCGTTTGGTCTTCGATGTTGTGCCCAAAAGGCAAGTGCGTGGAATCATGGACCAACGCCGCAAGCCGCACAATGCGCAACTCGTGAGGGTCATAGCCGCCATACTCGGCACCCGAATCGCGATCACGCACGATGTTGATTTCTTGCACCATGCGAGTGGCCAAATGCGCCGTACCTATCGAATGCTCAAATCGCGAATGCTGCGCGCCTGGATAAACCAAATGAGCCACACCCAACTGACGCACATCACGCAAACGCTGCATCTCGACCGTATCGAGAATGGCCATTTCCTCGGCCGTCAAAGCAATGTCGCCATGAACGGGGTCGCGAATGATGTAGTCGTAATTCAGCATCAATCTCGCCCTTCGCGAGCGCAGGCCACAAGCTCTTCGACTTCGTGGCGTGAAAGCGGTCGATAACCACCCCTCTTGACACCCTTAACGCCAAGTGAGCCAATGCGAACGCGCTTAAGCTGCCGCACCTTTAAGCCCGACCGCGCAAGCAAGCGACGCACCTCTCGGTTACGACCCTCGCGGATGGTGATTTCAACAGCCGAAAACGCCTTTGTGCGGCGACCCACGCGCACAGACAATGGCACCACTTTCGTGCCGTCAATAAAGGCTCCTTTACGAAGCTTTTCAACCGAGTCAAAATCGACAAGCCCATCAACGCGCACCATGTAAGTCTTGCGCACACCAAAACTTGGGTGCGTCATCAACTGAGAAAACTCGCCGTCATTGGTCAACAACAACAAACCCTCAGAGGCTTCATCAAGCCGCCCCACGGTAAACACTCGCGAAGGCATCAAGGGGTCAATCAAATCGCAAACGCGCAAACGCGTCTCGCGCAGGTCATTGGTGCACAGCACGCCCTTGGGCTTATAAAAAAGGTAATAGAGCCGCCGCACGACTTTGACGACACGCCCCTCAACCTTGACCTCGTCGCCCGCTAGAATTCGGCGGCCAGGCTCAAGCACAATTTCGCCGTTTACATCGACGACACCCTCGAGCACCATGGCATCACATTTGCGGCGTGAAGCCACACCAGCATCGGCCAGCCACTTATTGAGCCGGACGCCATTTTCAGACGCACCCGCAGCCTGCGGAACGACCGACTCGCTAGGTGTGTCGTGCTGAGCCACAAAGCCATATGCCAAGCGCTTGCCCTTACGAGATGTTTTAGGCTTACCGCGCCCCATGTGGCCCGCTGAGTGACCCTTTTTGTTTTTCTTATTCGCCATTAAAGTGCCTCTGCCTCGACTATTTCGAGACCGTCGCCCGATGCTTGAATGGAAACCATTTCAAGGCTTGCTGGCAACAGAAAAGTGTCGCCAAATTTAAGTTCACGCCCAGCCATCTGCCCTGAACCACCCACGACCGCCATCACTCGCGCATGAGTATGAGACTCGATGCCGAGAATTTGATCAGCGTTTAGGCGGAAAGAGCGCATCCGAAAATAGGGGCAAACCACAAGTAGATTTTCAGCACACTCGCCGCGCACCGCCTCGCCTGGAGGCAAAGAATAATCGACCACACGCAATGCCTCTTTTAGATGAGTTGCGCGCGGCTTGCCGTCAAGCCCCAAACGACCCCAATCGTAAAGCCGATAAGTAACATCACTAGTTTGCTGAATTTCGCAAAGCATCGTGCCACTACGGATGGCATGCGTTTGCCCGGCGGGAACGAAAACACAATCGCCACGGCGGACGCCAATCTCGTGTAGATCACCTTCGACCTCTGCCGTGTGTGCATGTTCAGAAAAACTCTTAGCCTGCGTACCAGCTTCAAGGCCGCTAATGACCGAGCCGCCGTCATTTAGAACGAACCAAGCCTCTGTTTTGCCAACGCCAGCCCCCGGTGCCAACCCATCAGGTGGATGCACCTGCACCGACAAATCATCTGTTGCATCAAGAAACTTGACCAGTAATGGAAAACGGCCATCATGCGTGGGTCGTGAATCGCCCAAAATCTCTGCCGAATGTGTTTCCATCAGTTCGCGTAGGCTCGTGCCGCCAAATGGGCCGCCGGCAATAATGGTTTCTTGGCCGGGGCAATCTGAGAGTTCCCATGTTTCGCCGAGTGGGCCAGCAAAGGGCAAATTTATGCCCAAGCGCTCAGCCAATGCAAAGCCCCCCCACACCTTTTCTTGCAAAAGGCGCTGAAAAAACAAAGGCTCTACTAAAGGGGTTGTTGGCATGGCGTCGCCCCTCATTCTATCAGCCAAACCAAATTCGCCTACGGCGTCTGCGGCGGCTTTTCTTGGCGCGCAGGCCCTCGACATTGAGTTGATGAGTCGCTCGGGTGGAACCGCCGACGGCTCGCATGAGCGACTTCCATTCGGCGCCATGTGGGGCGATTCTTTTTCGCATTGCCTTTGCTTGATCATAAGCCACAAGATGCGCCAACTCATGCAGCAAAAGTGGCTGCATCTCGTCAGGGTGTCGCGCCAGAAGAATCGGATTGAACTCAAGCACTTGATCGCTCAAACACGCTCGCCCTAAAGTTGTGCGCAAACGGCTATTCCACCGCCAAGCAACTTTTGTGGCAAAACCTGGCACGCCCCACAGCCCACAAGACTCGGCAATAAGAGCATCAATCGCCGCGGGCGGCCAAACCGCGAGCAAACGCGCAATGGCTGGCCGCTCAGCGTCGAGAGGGGAAGTGGGCACCCCATTAGCCTAGCGGCGCTTTTTTGTGTAGCGCTCAAAGAGACAAGTCATGACAAACCAGCCCCCCAACACGAATAGCGCCAGAATTGCATCGGTTTGGCTCAGCATGCCGACACCTCTTCGAGCTCGCCTTGAAAGAAATCGAGCAGCTCTTGGACTTGCGTGGGCACGACCGCTTGATCGCATACAGCTTCGCCGCTGGCTCTTACTGAGCTGGGCAACGAATCGGGCAACCCAAGCGTTGACCGCTCAAGCAAACGAGGTCTGGCCTTGGCGCGAGTAATGGAAGCCACGGGGCGGCGCGCAAAACGACGGCCGGCAGCGGTGAGGTAATCAATGAGTGGTAGTTGCATGAGTCAATCTCCAGCAAGTAGTTTCGCCAGCAGATTGTCAGCCGCTGTCACTCAGAATACTTTTTCGAAGCTTTTTTCAATTCATCGATAACGCGCGCCCTAAGACTTTCAGGAGAAAGGACTTCCGCCTGCCCACCCCAACCCAAAACCCAGCGAATCAATTCGATATCTCCGCGATAATGCACCTCAAGCACGGCTTCATCACTCTGCCATGTAACCACCTGCCCAGCCTGCAGAGGCTCTTCTTCAGCGACCAAACCCGCCAAACGAGAGAGTCGTATTTTGGCCGTCTGGACGGCTTCCCCGTGAAAAATGCCAATGCAGTCGGCGAGATGCAAACGCACATCAAAAGGCGCGGGGGCAAAACGCTCATCTGTGCGACGGGCGCCGTAAATGCGGTCGAGTTTTAGGAAAACAATCGGGCCGTCGCCACGCACAACAATATATGTGGACTGATGCCGCACATAAACGGCCAGCGGCTCAAAAACCGCCCATTGCGAGGTTTCGGAACTTGGCTTGCGATAGTTGAGCTTGACGCGACGGTGGTTTTCAATGGACTCTTGAATGGTGCGCAATTTGGCGGCACGGCCCTCGTAGCTTTTTCCGCCCGCACCCTCTTGAACAAAAATCGGGCCCAGCTCACGGAAGTGTTCCATGGCGGGCGATTGCTCTAATTCACGGAACAAAACGCCCAAACCCGCGCCAAGGGGCGTCGCCAAAAGTGGCTCAAGGAAATCGCGGGCCAAGGAAAGGGCAACCGCCGTTTCTGGCGGCAACTGAATACCCGCTTTTTGCAAGTTGTCGCCAAACCAATGCTTGTCATCGAAAAACCACTCAGTTTCGCCGTCAGGGCGATTGCGATCATGCACTGGGAAGCCCACCGAACCCAAATCGTCGAGGTCGCGTCGAAGTGTGCGCTCGCTTGGCTCGTCTGGAGCAAGCTCATGAAGCAGCTCGGCCAAGGTGTACCCATTGCCCTTGCGCTGGGCGAAGACTCGCAACAAGCGCCATTGCCTAAAAAATTTAGTTTGCGTCATGAATGAGTCTCGGCTTTGTGCCACCAGTACAAAGACGCCGACCCATAATCGCGGCGCTCGACACCAGGGAGTTTTGCCAACTCATCATCACTGAGCAGGCCTTTGGGCGTATGGGCAATCGCGCAACCACCTGGCCTTAAGCCCTCACACAAACCAAGAAACAACCCCCAAGCCTTGATTCGAGCCGCGCCGCCCTTGCGGAAGTCATCATAGGGTGGATCAAAAAAGACGATATCTGGTGGCTCTAAGGTCGTCAAACCAGGCAAAGTGTGGGCGTCAATCCGCATGGTTTGCAAGCGATCTTGCACGCGAATCAGCTCTGCGTTTTCGCGGATTTGCTGAACGGCCTTTGCGTTAAATTCAATCGCCACAACTTGCCGTGCGCCACGCGAAAGTGCCTCAAGACCTAGGATGCCTGAGCCTGCGTAGACATCCCAAAACAAGGCGTCTGTGATTAAGGCACCCAAGTGATTGAAAACCCCCTCGCGCGCACGCTCGACCAATGGGCGAGTTGCGGCGACTTTTGGGACTTTTAATTTGCGTCCTCGATGTTCTCCGGCGGTAATACGAAGCATAGACCGTAGAATAACGGAGACATGCCTCGTCTCCACGTGAACATTGACCATGTTGCGACTGTGCGCCAAGCTCGCCGCGACACCCAACCCGACCCTGTGCTGGCCGCCGGCATCGCTGAGCTTGCGGGCGCAAACGGTATTACCGTGCATTTGCGCGAAGACCGCCGGCACATCCAAGACCGCGATGTCCGCATCTTGCGTGATACGGTCAAGACATTACTGAATCTTGAGATGGCCTTGACCGACGAGATGATCGAGCATGCCATACAGGTCAAACCCGACCAAGTTTGCGTTGTGCCCGAAAGTCGCGAAGAGCTCACCACCGAAGGTGGGCTTGATGCCGATGGCTGCCTCGATCACCTAAGTGATACGATTGCGCAACTCAAGGCCGCCGGTATCGAGGTAAGCGTTTTTATCGACCCAGAGCCCAACGCAATTGAAGCGGCGGCAAAAGCTGGCGCCGATTATGTTGAGCTGCACACCGGGTCTTACGCCAACGCCAAAGGCCAGAATCGCGACAACGAATTAAAGCGCCTCGAGACCTCTGCGCATTACGCTCACGAGCTTGGCTTGCGGGTAAACGCTGGCCATGGCCTTGATTACGAAAATGTGATGCCGATTGCGCAACTTCCACACATCGAAGAGCTCAACATCGGTTACGCAATCATCGCGCGGTCGATTTATGTTGGTCTCGATCAGGCCGTGCGCGAGATGCAAGACCGCATTTTGTCTGCTGCGCCACCAGACGAAGCTTAAGCGCATTCAGCATTCATGCCTAAGCGGAGGACGATTTATATCAACGCGCGTTTTTTAACAGCGCCGCTTACGGGTATACAGCGCTTTGGGCGAGAGGTGCTTCGTGAGTGGGATAATATGATTCAGGAAGGCGCGATTAATGGGAGTCAATTTCGTTTTATCTTGCTTTCACCCACCATCCCGAGCGACATGCCAAGTTATCGGCATCTCGACTTACAGATTATGGGTCGCTTGCGTTCGCATCTCTGGGAACAAATTAGCCTGCCCCTTTTTACGCGTGGGCATTTTTTAATCAACCTCGGAAACACCGCACCCGCGTTCAAAAAAGAGCAAGCTGTATCCATCATGGATTTACAGGTTTGGGCTCGGCCATCCACGCACTCGTTCTTCTTCAATCGCGTTTACGGCTTCATCGTGCCGCGTGCTGTCCGAAACGCTCGCACTGTTCTTGCCATTTCAAACTCCACCTCCCTTGAGCTTGAAAAGTGGTTTCAACATCCGACATCAGAAACGACTGTCACCTGTTGTTCGCACGAGCATGTATTGCGCACGCCTTCACAACCTGATTGTTTAGCAAAGCATAATTTATTAGCCGACAACTTTTTGCTTGCCGTCAGCTCGCTCAACCCAAACAAAAACTTTCTCGCGATTCTTCAAGCGACGAAAGAAGCTGATATTCATATTCCATTTGTCATCGTCGGTGGCACAAACCCTAAAGTTTTCGCGGGGCAAGGCATTGACGCTTTGCCCAAAGAAGTCATCCATGTTGGGCGCGTTAGTGATGGCGAATTGCGCGCGCTTTATGAAAACGCTCTTGGCTTTGTCTACCCAAGTTTTTACGAAGGCTGGGGCCTACCACCCGGCGAGGCAATGCAGCTAGGTTGCCCGGTTATCTCAAGCCACACATCTTCTCTGCCCGAAGTTTGCGGGGACGCCGCCCTTTATTGCGACCCTGCCGATGTCTCAAGTTTGGCCGCACAACTAAAAAGACTCGTCAACGAGCCCGCTCTCAGAGATGAATTGCGCGAAAAAGGTAAAAAGCAAATTGCGCGCTTCTCATGGAGAAAAAGCGCGCAACGAGCGTGGCAGGCGATTGAAGCCTGCCTTTGATGAAGCTCTAGAAATCGAGCTCTTCTTCGCCCATGTCGACGCCTTGCTGCATGGTCGCCATTTGAATCATGACCGTCATGTCTTGAACCATCTTGCCCTCGGGTGGGGTGTAGTCAAAAGTGCCTTTGTCGAACGCCTCAACCATTTTGGAGTTAGACATCGAGAAGCTCATGTCTTGGCCCTCTTCTTTAGAGAAGCCCGTGATGGAAACTGGGAACCATGTTTTAGCCGAGAAGACAGCTTTGCCGCCTTCTGTTTCATTGCCCATGCTGTAGCTGCGAGTGCCTTCAGCGCCTTTGGTTTCTTTGATGCCGCCATCAACAGAATCAAAGGAAAAGGCATCGGTCTCTTGCAGTTTTGCCATGATGGCTTCTGGCGTAGAGAGCTCTGCGAAATCAGGTAAAACGCTTAGGTCAAGTTTGACGATGTCAGAAGCCATGCCGGCTTTCATCTCGGGTGGTAGGTCAAACTCGGCATGAAGAATTGAGCCATTTAGCACGAGGATTGCCGAGCCAGCAACATCGCCTTGCATTGGGTCGTTCATGTTGAAGGTGACATCTAGGCGGAAGTGCAACAGATCTTGATAGACGATGTGCCCCTTGACGCCGAAAATCATCTTTTCTTCGCTCATCGGTGAATTTTGAGAGCCAGAGACGGAAAAATCGCTTTCCCATGACTTGCCAAGTAGGGCAACGAGGCCCGTTTGGATTTCAGAGGCAATCGGCGCGCAGGCATCAGCGCCTGCATCTTGAGTACAACAGGGAGTCTCGCCTTGAGCGACTTTTGCCTTGCAGCAGTCAGCGTCTTGGGCGGCAAGAGGTGAAAGCAGGAGCATGCCCGCAAAAAGAGTAGTGATCATTTTCATCGTAGTAACGGCGTATGCCGAAGCCTCATTCTAAGGCCACGCCACCAATACGGACGCCCTGATTTTATGTTGGTCGATTAAAAATTGAGCTCTTCTTCGCCCATGTCAATGCTGGACTGCAATAGCGCGGCCTCAAGCAATGGGGTTAGGTCTTGAACCAATGCGCCCTCAGGGATTTCCAACTCAAAGGCGCCATCTTTAAACGCCTCGACTGTTTTCGTGTTCGATGTTGAAAAAGAAAACTGGCCTTTTTCTTTTTGGGTCACCTCTAATGAAAGTGGCATCCAAGTCTTTTCGTCAAAAACGACCTTGCCGCTACGAACGGCGTCATTAAAGGTAAAAGCACGGGGCGATTTAACAGAATCGTCAAGATGGATGTCTTTAATAATCGCTGCGAACTCAGTCGTTTGGGTTAACAAAAAATCTGCAAGAAACCCTGGCTTAACTGATTTTTCAAATATGGGTAAAACAGACAAATCAAACCTAAACACTTCAAATGGAATCGCGGTTTTGAATTCTTCGGGAAGCCGCAAGTGGACCGAGAATACGCCAGAATTCCAGACCGCTGTTGCGGAACCATCAAACTTTAAGTCAAGTGGCCCAGGAAAGCGGAAACTCACGCTAAGTGAAAAATGCAAGTGGTCTTGATACTTGATGTGGCCCTTAGCCTCGAAAAGCTGCTCGCTTTCCAGTGCGGGCGTCTCTGAAATGAACACAATCGCAAAATCGGTCTCCCATGAATTAGCCGCTAACTTCGATAGACCCGTGATGGCCTCCGCGATGGCTTCTTGCTCCGCGATGGCTTCTTGCTCCGCGATGGCTTCTTGGGAAGTAACTAGTGAGAGCAGGAGCATGCCCGCTAATAGAGTGGCCAAGAATTTCATGATATTTCAGTTTACCCAAAGAGTGTCATAGACAGCCAAACGACCTGGAAGACTCCAACGGCAAGCTTGAGGCCTTTTCCGGCGAGCGAGCCAAGAAATGCACCCCAGCCAGCGCCAGACAATTCACTCCATTTGCGGCCCGCAAAAATCATCTCAAAAGCAACCGCGCCCAGAAACGCCCCAGCTGCGGCACCAAAGAGCGTACCGATAACTGGAATCGGAATCAGGAAAGTTAAGCTCAATGCACCCACGAAGCCACCGATAAAGGCGCCGAACATGCCTGATTTACCGGCACCTCCTGCTTTTGCAAATCTCGCGGCCATTACTGTGTCTGCAATTTCGACTAACAGCGCGGCGCCGAATAAAACACTTACCGGAAGCCAGTTGCCACCAAGCCAAAGCGGAGAAACCAACCCAGCAAGCGCGATGAGCCAATTGCCGGGCAAGCCGATTGGAATCAAAACGAGACCGATCAGCGCAATCACGACGCTAGAACCCACAAGGAGCATTTCAAGGAGGCCATCCATGTTGAAAGCATAACCGACCGTGGCGCGTCAGGGGTGGCTGGCGGGATTAAACTCATGGGCATGATTCGCGCGCAAAGCCTCTCGAAAACCTATGGTAAAAAAACCGTGTTGCGTGAGGTTTCTATTCAGATTCAAAACGGAGAGATACTTGGCCTCGTCGGCCCAAACGGTGCCGGCAAAACGACATTCTTGAAATGTCTCTTGGGCATCGCCCGCGCCGATTCTGGCCAGGCGCAAATCGATTCTTTCTGTACCGGCAGACAATCACTGGCAGCAAGAAAAATTACGGGTTTTGCGCCTAGTGTGGTTTCGCTTTATGACAACTTAAACGCGGTGCAAACCCTGCAGCTAGCGATTCACGGATACCCCGCGCCAAAACTACAGGTCGGTTTAGATTTATTTGATGCTTTTCAATTGCCGCGACAACAAGCGGTTGGCAAATTCAGCCATGGCATGAAACGCAAACTATTACTGGTTTGCGCACTTGCGGCAAACACTCCAAATCTGGTTTTAGATGAGCCAATGGAAGGGCTCGACCCCGAGGCGCGGCGATTTGTTGAATCCTTATTAACAGCCGAGGCGCAAAGCGGGCGATGCATATTGTTTTCATCACACGACCTCGCATCAGTTGAACGAATCTGCCAAAGTGTGGCCTTTTTGCGTGATGGGCTTTTGCTTGAGCAAGCGCCACTCGCCGAAATACTCGATCGCGCATCCAGGCATATTCAACTTTCTTTCCGCGAGCCACTCACGCTTGAGCAGCTACCCCAACATGAAAATCTGCAGTGGTCTGGGCAGGGCCTGAAATGGTCGCTGCGTTTTCAGGGCCCGACCGAAAAAGCCTTGGCGATGATTAGCTCACTTCCGATTGCAAGCCTGCGCGACTCATCCGCTGGCCTCGAAGATGTTTTTGAAGCCCTATATCGCCCAGAGCTCAGCACATGATTGCCTCTCATTTCTTTCGTGAAAACAGAATGCTTATTTATGGGTATTTCCTACTCATGCATGTCACGGGTGCTTTATCTGTTTTCTTTTGGCCTGAGTTGCGTGAGCAAATCGATCTCATCGTGCAGCTCATACCGCTAGATGGCGTGCGGCGTTTTGCAGAGGCTTTTCAGACTCAGGGCTACTGGGCCTATTTCGATGCACAAATCCTATTTAAAGGTGGCGGCATGGTAGCGACGGCCGTTGCTGGCTTACTTGGCTCAGGGCTGATTGCTCGTGAAGCCGACCGCAATACGGCTGAATTCCTACTTTCTCGGCCAATCTCGCGTGCGCAGATTCTGTTTCGACGATGGCTTGCGGGTTGCGCGATGCTGCTCATCCCCTTTTTCTCTTGCGTCATTTTCTGCTGGGCTCTTTCTCCACAAGTTGGCGAATCTCTTCAACTTGGCCGCTTGCTTGCCTCAACTGCCCATGTAAGCCTATTCATTCTTGCTGTATTTCAAGCAACGATTTGGTTGTCTGCTCACAGCACGCAACAATTGCGCGCCGGGATTATCGTGCTCGGTTTCATCATGCTCAACATGGCCATTTATTTGGTTAAGCACATTTGGCACTACTCCATTTTTAACATCATCGATTTAGATGTGCTTCTGCCCCTCGCAGATCGGGGGGCCTATCCATGGAAAGAGACCACAACTCTCGCCGCGGCCTCTTTGGTTTTTTACTTCTTTTCGTGGCGGGCTTTTTCTCGCCGAGATTTTTAAACGACTAGTCTAAATAATCACAATCGCCTTGCGTGTAATACCAGTTACGGCCATCTATAGCTGCGCGCATAATGCCATAATCACCTTCGGTCGCAACATCAACCGCCATTGGCAATGGAGTCACAATGACTCTGTCCTCCTTTTCAAAAGGAGAAGGCCGTGTGTTTTTAAGTTGCATTATCGCACGATGCTCAGCTCCGCCTTTATGCACCGCAAAGCGCAAACATGTCGCGCCTGAAACACGAGCGGCGATTGATGCGTGAGCCAGCAAAGCCTCTGCAACACCCGATTCGTCGCCGTGCCACAAATCAAGAATCGTCGCAATAGGGATGCCATTAACACGCCCTTCACGCCAGATGACATAGCCAACAGCGCGGCCATTCTTGCGGGCTAAAACGATGCGGTTTGGGCCGATGGGGCAATTCACATAGCGCCAATTCAAAATCTGTGCTGTGCGAAAAAAGCACAAGGCATATTGATCTCGATGCCGGGACCAAAGCTCGTCGAATTCTTCACCACATTCTGCAACCTCCTCAAACTGAAAGGAGGAAGTTGCCGCTTCTTGCGAGGACAAAAACAAGTCGGCAAGTGGCGCGAGCAAACGACCAAACGCGCCCAAGCGATGCTCTAAAGCGGGGGCAAATGAGAGTCTTTTCTCCCACACATCTAGGGCGAACGCGACTCGATAGCCAAACCAGCGCTTGCCAATTTTGATGGCATCGTCTGTTGATTGCCCACCGTAGGCAAAAGTAAAACCAGATGCTCCAGCGTCAATGCCCACGCAAGAGGTCACTCCCTTGTAGATAAGGCCACCACCGCGTGCGGACGGCCGAGTTGCGCTCTCACATAGCATGATGCACTTTGCGTCTTGGCCTTTGACGCGCACCTTCTTCGACAAGCCGATATTTTCGGACTGAATCTCACCCGTTTCTGAATCAAGCCCCATCCACGCAACGGGGTCGCCAGCTGGGTTCTCCCAAAACTTCCACATGAAATGTTCAATGGGTCTCTCTAGGCCAAAGACTAGATTCGTTAACGCATTTGCGGCCTGAGCGTTCGCACGCGTCATGCGCTCAAAACGGACCCCCCTGCGCGCCGACGGCCAGACAACATTGGGGATATACTCATCTAAATCGATGGGACGCTTCTTCTTTATTGTTTCCTCTACCGCACTCGCATCAGCGCTTATTGGCGCTTGGCGAGCATGGGTTGCATTTTCCTCAGGCCTCTGGTCTGAGTTTGGCGATGGGTTGTTATTTTGGTTCACTTGGGGTGAAAATCTAGGCTTTGATCGATTATGGATGGCCGCGGCGCTTGCGCTTGTGGTGCTTGCAATTGATTTGCCTGTTCAGCGTAACCCACAGTTTGCTCCATTTCGCTGGTTTCATCGGCTGGTTCTTTATTTTTCCGCACTTCCCGTTGCCGCAAGCTTGCTGGCTCTTGCCGTTTTGCCTGTTGCCGTGTCATCTGCAATGCAGCCCGACGCGCAAGGCAAGCCAGACGTTTTGGTCATCTTGCTCGATACCGTGCGCGCAGATGCACTGACCCGAGGCGGATGTGAGCACAACACTTCGCCTCGCCTTGACGCTCTCGCTGCACAAGGCGCTGGGTTTTCACAAACGGTCGCTCAATCTAGCTGGACGAAGCCATCCGTTGCAACCCTGCTCACGGGTCGCACACCAAGCCACCACCTGGCTGTAGGCCGACCTGCTGTTAACTTTTTCCCAAACCTTGAAAATAATCAACGCGTGTTGGCCGAGGCCTACGCCATCGAGGGATACGATACTTGCGCTATTTCATCAAACCCCAATATTGCATCGGCTTTTGGTTTCGCTCAAGGTTTTTTTCAATTTAGCGAAAACTTCTCTTGGCGCGCGGATGACATCCTTGAAACGGGGAATGAGTGGCTTGATGGGCGTCAAAACGACGATCGGCCATTTTTTATGTATATGCACTTCAATGATGCGCATTATCCCTATCGACCCATTGCCCCCTATCAAGGTATGTTTAACAAAGGCGACCTTGAGGCGCAGTTAGACGGGCGATCCGAGAGTGCGTTCCGCTTGGGTGAGCGTGATTATTCTGTCGAAGAAGTCGAGGTTCTTAAACTAAAGTTCTATGAGCAAATTCGATTTTTAGATGACCGCGTAGGTGGCTTTGTTGAAGAGCAACTCGCAAATAACGATAACTTGATTGTCGTCATTTGCGCGGATCACGGCGAAGAATTTCTTGAGCACGGCGACCTCGGGCATGGGCACTCGCTTTACGACGAATTGATTTTGGTGCCTTTGCAGTTTTCCTGGAGTGCCAAGCTAGGCGAGCGACTTGGGCTTAAAGCTGGTGCGCATCCAGAGCAAGTCCGCCTCATGGATGTCATGCCCACTCTGCTCGAATTAACCGATCTTGATTGGCCGGCTGCAGCCCCAAAGCTCGACGGCGAGAGTTTGCTGCCATTCCTTTTAGGTAAGCCTGAGCAAGACCGCCCCGCTTTTTCCGAGAGCGACCACCCCGGAAGCCCCCTATCTGGGCCTGCAGGGCCCCTTCGCTCTTGGCGAGAAGGCCAGTGGAAATATATCGAAAGCGATCGGTGGTCTAGTTCCGCAGACCGCATCTGGCTCTTTGACCTTAAACAAGATAAAGGCGAGACGCGCAACTTGGCCGGGCAACCAACCTATGGGCCGCAGCTGCTTTCTCTCACCCAGGCACTAGAGAGCTCCGGTTGGCTCGTCAATAAACCCCAAGCCCCAAGCGCGCATACGATGCTTCACAATGCAATGAGTGCGTCGATGGAAGAGCTTGGATATGCCGGTGATGTAGCACCAGAAGAAGGCGCAACGGCAGAGTTCGCACCTGGCGCCGTGCCGTGGTTTTCGCAGGACTGACCCAATAAACTAACCGAAATTGCAAAAATGGTGCGGTTGCTGGCGTGAAATTGCACTTTTTTTGCAATTTTTGCAATTCTAGGGTGGCAAATATCAATTACTGCGTTATCTTTTCGCCAGGCAAAGAGCGCAACGCCCCCTTGCTGCACACAACATCATGAACACAATGCCCAAACGATTCTCCACACATGCCAAAATGTCCCGCGAAGACATTTTGACCCACATGAAAGAGCATGATGTCCGTTTTTTGCGCCTGCAATTCATGGATATCACAGGCATCAACAAAAACATCGAGGTGCCGCATAGTCAATTCGAAAAAGCGCTCAACGGCGAGGTCATGTTTGATGGCTCTTCCATCGAAGGCTTCACGCGCATCGAAGAATCAGACATGTTGCTCAAGCCTGATTTTGGCACATACCGCGTTGACCCATGGGACAGCTATGGCGTCCACGAGGCGAGCCATGGGCAAGTTGCTTCCATTATTTGCGATGTTTACGGCACAGACGAAAAGCCATTTGAAGGCTGCCCGCGAGGCATCCTGCGTAAAGTTATCGCCGAAGCCGCTGAATTGGGCTACGAAATGATGGCCGGCCCTGAGGCAGAGTTCTTCCTTTTCATGCGCGACGAAGATGGTGGTGCAACAACCAACACTCACGATAGCGCTGGTTACTTTGACCTCGCGCCTCTTGACCTTGGCGAAGAGTGCCGCCGCGAGATTGTCATCGCTCTTGAAAAGCAGGGTTTTGAAATTGAAGCCGCCCACCACGAAGTTGCACCGGGCCAGCACGAAATTGATTTCAAATACGGTGGCGCGCTTGAAACCGCCGACCGCTTGTCGACATTCCGCTTCATCGTGCGCCGAGTGGCACGCGACATGGGCCTCCATGCCACATTTATGCCTAAGCCAATTTTTGGCCAAAACGGTTCGGGGATGCATGTCCACATGTCACTCTTCGAAAACGGTGAAAACATCTTCTACGAAGAGGGTGCTGCCGATGGCGGCATTTCTGACCGAATGCGTCACTATGTTGGCGGTTTGCTGAAGCATGCACGCGCCCTGGTTGCCATCACCAACCCCACGGTCAATTCATACAAACGGCTCGTCCCTGGTTACGAGGCGCCAACTCACCTTGCTTGGTCGATGCGCAATCGCTCGCCGCTCATCCGCGTCCCTGATCGCCGCGGCATTAGCACGCGTTGCGAGCTTCGGATGCCTGACCCATCCTGCAACCCATATCTCGCTTTTGCGGCAATGCTCGCCGCAGGCCTTGATGGTGTGCGCAATCAAATCGACCCGCCAAACCCGGTTACGGGCAATGTTTATCGCATGAGCGAGCGTGAGCGCACACGCAATAAAATCAAGAGCCTGCCTGGCAACCTTGGTGAAGCCTTGGTCGCTTTCGAAAAAAGTTCCGTGCTCAAAGAAGCCCTTGGCACTCATGCATCTCAGCAGTTCTTGACTGCCAAGCATGCAGAATGGCGTGAGTACATCGCTGCGGTTCACCCCTGGGAACTCGACCGCTATTTGACCTCGATGTAGCCTAAACGCTCGCTTCAGCTATTTTTTGCATGGCCAACTCAAGGCCACGCTCAACAGCAAAAGCAAAAGGCTCTGGGTCAGCTGACCCGGGGCCTTTTGCCGCTAAATCGTAAGCCGAGCCATGCATTGGGCTCACGCGCAACAAGCCTTTAGCGCCGACAAGCAATGTCCAGGCGCGCTCACGACCGAGCAAACGAAGCGGGATAAACGCCTGGTCGTGATAGAGCGCGACGACGACATCCCAATGCCCATCGCGACCTTCTCCGAACACGATATCAGGGACGGCGGGGCCAGCCGTTTCAAAGCCCCATTCTTGTTTGGCTCGCTCGATGGCCGGCAATAACACTTTTGTTTCTTCTTTGCCAAAGGCGCCGCTTTCGCCGGCATGGGGATTGAGCCCGGCCAAAACGACGCGTGGGTTATCAAGGCCTAAAGTCTCGCGCGCTGACTCATGCGCGATGCGGATTTGTTTTGCGACCAAACCAATCTCAAGCCGGTCGAGTGCCTCTCGCAAGGCCATGTGCCTCGTGGCAATCAAAACGCGTAGATCACCCGAGCAAGCCAGCATGCCGTAACGGCGGCTTCCGCTCAACTCGCCGAACATTTGCGTCTGGCCTTCGTAGGGATAACCGGCCAAATGCATGCTCTCTTTATGGATTGGCGGTGTTACGACTAAATCTGCACCGCCCGACAGGCACAACTGACCTGCACGCAAATTGGCTTCGGTCGAAGCCAAGCCGAAAGCGGCGCAGGGTTTGCCAATTGGGTCATTTGTTTGAGGCGCCTCTAACTCAATTACAGGCAATGGCCCAGTTGCCGGCAGAGCAAAGCCCTCTTCGGCCGTCGCCACAGAAACAAGATTGCCAAGCGAGGGCTCGATAACACCAGCGTCCACGCAAGCCGTCGCCAATTTTTGGAGGGCCTCGACTTTCCCAAACAGCAAGGGGCGACATCTCTCTCGCAACTGAGAGCGAGAAAACACACGCAGGGCAAGTTCAGGGCCGATTCCGCCGGCGTCCCCCTGCGGAACGGCGACGCGGGGTTTGGCGTAGCTCAGAAACCGTAGTCTACGAAGAGCAACTCGCCAACATTAGAGATAATAATCTCAATGGGTTTGACGCCGACATTGGCAGCATTGGGAACAATCAGCAAACGGGTTCGTGCTAAGCTTGGAACGGAGGCGAGCAATTCTCGAAGAGGCAACTCGATGCAAGATGTTGTGATCGTAGTATCTAAATTAAAGTTTGGACCAGCAATCAATAACCTCGCGCCAAAATATTCGCGTGGAAGCCACTGCCACACCGCAACATCGCCACGAAGGATGTCAGCGACCCAAAACTCGACAACAGCCTGACGCTCAACGGCAAATGCAGAATAACCAAAGTCACGGTTTACGATGCCAAAAGGCATACCATTTGCTGCAAGGATGCGCTCAGAAAGATCATCTGAGCCAAGGAAGCCCAGCGTTGGGCGATGCGCAAACACCTTAATGTTGGGCTCACTATGCCCAAGACCGCGCCAGAACATTAAATCTAAGGCATCGTCTTCGTAGCAGGGAAGACTGCCGACTACAGGATTGTCACCTCTATCAGAATTAATGACATCTTTAGTCGAGGCCGTCAAATCGAACACCGGCAATGCAGCAAACAAAATGAGCGACAAAGAGAGGCCAAAAGCCAAACCGAATCGAAGTCTTTGTTTAGGTTGTATTTGCATCTTGAATCTATGCAGCAAAAAGGGCTGGCTCTGCTTTGCGAATCCAGGCGCTGGAATCTTGATCGGCGCCAAGAGTGGCAAGAAGCTCTGGGGCGGAGCGTAGCCACTCGATGGCCTGACTCCACAAGGATGGGTAATGATTGCGGATGTGCAGCAACATCTTGCTTGCGGCAGGCGCATCATCTAAGGCCAAGTGCTCAACAACAATGTTGTGAAGCACAAAAGAAAATTCAGGCTTGCGAGCGACTAGCCCACTTGCCACAACCCAGCGATAAATGCGCAAAGCACGCTGACTCTCGCCGAGTCGATCGTAAACCAAACCAAGCTGAACAGCGGCATGGCCACGATTCACTAGGCGATCGGTGCGAAGGAAAACTTCGCGATAGGCGTCGATGGCCTCGCTGTCATTGCCTTGCGACTGCAAGACAAAACCCAAATAAATCCGAGCCTCGGCGAATTTAGGCTTGAGGCGCAAAGCCTCGCCAAGCAATTGATGGCTCTTAACAAGCTGATTGCTTGCATCATGACGCAGGGTTTCTGCTGACAAACGAGCTGCGCCACTTTCTTCGGCGGCATGGGCTGCATCAGCGGCCTCGCCTTGCGTGAACTCATCGATGACAACTGGCTCTTGAGCTACGCGCAGTAGATAATCGCCGTCAGTGGCAACTAGAGCGTAGGCTTTGCCCAACTCGTAAAGAGCTTGAGCGAGGCGGCGCAGAATTTCTGCGTCAGTCAGGCCATCGAACAAATCTTGACCGCGCATGCGACGCAAACGAGTCGAGAGCGAACCCGGAATCGCGGCATCACGGTGGGCAAGGGCTTGCAAGCGGATGGCTTCAAAAAACTCGGCGCAATCAACACAAGACTCAATGTGCACCAAAGTGCGGCGTGCGGGATCTTCGGCAAGCTCACCGTCAAGCAGAGCGGACAAATCACGCTGAAAGGCCTGACATAAAACGCGAGGTGCCGTTTGCACATTACGCATGGCATCAACGAAACCAGTGCGGTCGTACATTAGATTTTGCCCCCGGTGAGTGTGGCGCGATCGACATGCGACTGCCCGGCCGAAAACTTACGCTTCATGATGGTGAAGATTTTGCGGCGAGCGCGAAAAATTAGCATCTTTAGATTCTCGACACGAATATCAAGGGCCTCAGATGCTTCGCGATATGGCTTGGCCTCAACCTCAACAAGAAAGAGCGCTCGCTTTTCACGGGGAGTCAAGCACTTGTAGGCGTGCAGGTAAAAGTGCAGGTATAGCTGCCACGCTGCGGCCAAATCATCGGCAGCCTCACGATTGGCTGTTTCTTCGAGCGGGGTGCGGCCATTGATATCGGCTGGCTCAAGAACTGGGTGGTCGTCTTCTTCGACGCCGGCGGTGGCCAAGGGCATTACGCGATCGCGGTGAGTGCGGCGGCTGTGCTTGAGGACGGTATTGCGCACGATAGAGTGCGTCCAGTTGCGGAATGCAGCCGCACGCTCAGGCTTAAACTTGAATGGGTAGCGATAAATGTTAAAAAACACTTCTTGCAGTACATCGCCCACATCAACGGCGTGCGCATAAAACGAGCGACGCAAGTGGTGGTAAATCAAGCGGGTGATTGCCTCGTGATTCAGCTCGTAAAGCAAAGTAAAGGCCTCGTTGCTGGCCGTATCACGGTAAGCGGCCATCAGCCAAGTCGACAATTGATCGCGATCTTTAGCCGTCGCCTGCTCTAAGCTCTCAGCCGCCAAAGCCAAATTGTCGTAACCCTCTACCCCGTCAGCCGTTAACTCTTGCGCAAACGCACTAAGTCGCTCGGCAAATGCCGGCAAATTATCGGTGCGAAGTTGTGCGAATGCCATGTGATGAGATCTACGCTATTGCTAGGTTAAAGAAACGCCCTTGGTAACTGAATTTTAGCTCTTTTTTTACTTTTATGCTAAAGAAAGCCGCTGGGCTATCCGATAGAGTCCAATTTCCTAGCAAACCGGACACCTTCTTCCGCAAACGCACTAAAGTAGGCCACGAATGCCCTCCAAAACCCCAGCCGATGGCTCAAAGATGGCCGTCCTTCGCATTGCGTGGCCCATTGGGGTCTCGATGGTGTCGTACACGCTTAAGGGTTTTGTCGACATGCTTATGGTCGGGCATCTCGGGCTCGAAGCTCTTGCGGGCGTTGGGCTTGCTGGTATTTTGGCCTGGAACATAACGGCCTTTCCATGGGGCGCTTTGCGTGGGCAACGACCACTTGTAAGCCAATATCTAGGGGCTGGCGACACAACGGCCGCACTGTCCTTTGGCGTGCACGCTTTTTACTTCGCAACGATGGCCTCGGCACTTTTTGTTGTTTTCGCCAGCCAGCTTGGGCAATTCGGCCAGTGGGTTGGTGAGACGAGCAATATCAGCCCTGAATCGGCAATCATCGCGGGTGAATATCTCGGCTTACGCATGTTATGGGCTGCACCCATGCTGCTCGCAATGGCGGTAGCCGAGTATCTGCGCTCAACCGAGCGGCCGCGCATCCCGATGGCGGCTGATTTATTGTCCCACCCACTTAATGTTGCATTTAATTATGTACTCATTTTCGGAAAATTCGGCATTCCAGCAATGGGTGTGCGCGGCGCGGCAATTGGCACTGGGCTCGCCGACCTCTGCGCCATGACGGTGATGTTCTGGCTTGCCCGACCCAAACGCGGGCAGTGGGCGCAACTCTCTCAAGAACACCCCCTACGCTTTCGCTGGAGCCGCATGAAGCGCGTCTTCGAAACGGGCTGGACGGGCGGTTTCCAATTCATGATCGAAGGGGGCGCGTTCGCACTCATCACTTATTTTGTCGGCTTCCTCGGGACGGCATCGCTAGCCATCCATCAAGCGGCCATTCAGCTTGTGCACATGTCTATCATGCCGGCCGTTGCTGTTGCCGATGGCGGGTCGGTTTTGATTGGCAAATATGTTGGGGAGCTTCGTTGGGAGCAGGTCCGCAAAACCGTCCGTAGCGTGCTGCAACTCATTTTGCCGTTTATGTGCCTTATGGGCGTTGTATTCGTCGTTTGGGGCGAAGAGCTGATGGGTCTTTTCCTGAAAGATTCCGACCCCATCGTGCATGCGAAAGCCATTGAGATGGGTGGCATGGTCGCGATTGCCGTCGCAGCTTGGCAATTTGGCGATGCCTTTCAGATCACCTACCGCTTTTGTCTTCGTGCAACAGGCGACCACAAATGGGTAATGTGGGCGGGCATCCTTGTCAGCTGGCTCCTTAATGTGCCCATCATTGCCGCAACGATTTTTTGGTTTAATGGTGATGTCTTCCACGCCTGGATGGCCTTCACCGCAGAAATTTATATCGGCGGCTGGATCTTCCATCGACGCTGGCGGAGCGGGGTATGGAAAAGCAAAAGGCTCGTAAGCGACGAGTCTGGTGTCGAGCACTCGTCGCTTGTTAGCGAGAGCGAATAATTCTTTCGACTTCTCCGGCGACCGGGAATTCGCCTTTGTCAAATTTACTCCAGACGAGTTCATCGTCAACTTTGATGTCGAGGATGCCCCCACCACCAGAGATCAACTCGGGCTCAACCCCAAAAGCTTCGGCTAAATTTGCGGCCAGACCGGTCGCAAAAGGCAAAAAGTTTCATTCTTGGCAGTAAGTGATTGTGATGTGCATATTGCAATATAAACCACGAAAAAACGATATGTAAAAAAATGGTGGGCCGACCAGGACTTGAACCTGGAACCTACGCATTATGAGTGCGCAGCTCTAACCAATTGAGCTATCGGCCCGTGCGGCAAGATTTTAGTCGCGCGGAGGTCGAGCGGCTACGGAAGTCGTGAAACTTGCACCTGCTCACCAAGGACCAAGCCGAGCCCCGGGATGGGCGCCAAGACAACTTCTCGGCCATATTCAGGAATAGACGGGTCGCGCCAAAGGTGATTTGGAATGGCAGCAATATGCGGAGCCAATTTTGCAACAAGCGTTTCACGGACGGGCTCTTCTTCGGCTGATGCGTCAAGCAATCGGCGAATAAGCACAGAGTCGCCAAGCCGCAGAGCTTGAGTGGAGGGCGCTCGCAAATAAGCCACCACCGTATTCCCGGCAGATGTCGTATATTCACACAGCGAATCACCAGCAGAAAGCGTTTGCCCAGGAGTCGCACTCAGGCGGATGACCTGGCCAGCTTGAGTTGCCATCACTACGAGTGCGTCGCGTTGCAAAGCCAACTCGGCCAATCGATACTCTTGCACATTAAGGGCGGCCGCCTGAGCTTGAAGCCGCTGAGCAAATGGGTCAGCAACAAAAGAATCAGGCTCACTCAATGCGTCAACTCGTTGCTGGGCAGAAAGCTGCTCAAAAGAAAGCCCCGTCAAGAAATCTTCGCGCGCTGCGACCTGCGCAACAAGAACATCGCGCCGCAATTGAAAATCTTCGGCTTGCTCTTGCGACAACACTTCAGCGGCAACAAGCGCGCTTGCCCGCGCAAGTTTTGCATCAAGCCTTACGATTTCGAGCCGATCCGCCTCAAGCTCAATGCGGCGACGCAACATCTCTAATTGAATCTTTGAGATGTCCATTTGCAAATTCATGCGGTCACGATAAGCGCGGCGCAAATCAGTTTGATGATCACGAATGTCATCGGTCGCTGCAATTTGAAACTCTTCTTCTAGAGCAAGACCTTGGAGCACCAATCGCTCGCTTTCGGCTCGCGCAGTCTTGAGAGCCGCCTCAACAAATGAGGGGTCAAGTCGAGCCACGACATCGCCAGCGCGAAGAGTTGAAAACAGTTTGACTTCGATTGAGTCGATGCGGCCAGAAGACGGAACGGTAAGCGACCACTCTTGGCTCTGCGCCATACCGACCCAAGATTGGCCGACATTGCGCAACTCATACAAACTCACTACGGCCGAAATAGCAAGAAGCCAAACAAGCAATGGGACCCAGCGAAGACGGAAATCTTCGAGCCGTCTTGGCCAAGGGATTGGGATGCGCGGGGTCATAGCTAAATCTCAGAGTGCTCGTCGCGGAGGATTAAGCCGACCTCACCAATTCCAGCGAGTTGGTAGAGCGCATCGAGGAATTCTCCGCTGCGGGAAGGGTCGCGTAGGCGGACTTGAAAGACATATTCAGAGCCATCTTGAGCCTCACGAACGGAGACTCGCCGTGAACTTTGACAATGAGTTTTAATAACGGAAAGTAAATCAGTATCGGCCTTTTCACGATTGTCGCGGCCAAGCCTGCAATTGAGGTGGCCGTCATAGGAGGAAAGTGAACCAAATTTTGTAAAGTGCAAATACACCACCGCAGTCGCTAAAAAGACCGTGCCAAGGATCGCGGCCAGATAGCGTTGTGAGCCGCAGGCCATCCCGAGGACGAGTGTGAAAAATACGAAAACCGTATCTCGCGTGTCTTTGAGAACATTGCGGAATCGGATGATTGCCAACGCGCCAATTAAACCAAAAGCGGTCACGATTGAATTGCCGATAACAAACATCACGAGAGCAACGACCATATTCATGAGCACCAAGCTTTGCGTGAAGGTGCGTGAATAAGATAAGCCGCTGTGAGTGCGCACATAGATCCAAGCCAAAAACTGCCCCAAAACAAAAGCAAGCAACAACGACAAGGCCATTGCCGCTGGCGTGTAAGCCGGCGCCCAATTGCCTTCTTCGGCAAGCATGCGAAGGAAGTCTTGAGTGTTACCCATGTGAAGAAAAACTTGGAGGAGAATGACCCGGTGCTATTTCGCGGGAAGCATCGACAGACATGATGTACTTGGCCACCGAAACTCGACTGAGCTGAAAATGCTCGACAAGTCGACCAACCCAAAGTGGGCAAGCGTCAGTGTACTTCAATTCAAGCACAACTTGCGGGCAAAACACCGGGCGCCAGGAGTGCTCAGGAAAGGCAAATACATTGGTCGATGCAGGCGGCGCAAACTGCAACTGGCGATCAAAAGTGATGCGGACGGGCTCAGGGCCAGCGACCTCATAGGCCTCGCGTTGGTAGTGAACAAAAACGGACGCCTTTGCGTCAAGGCGCGCCATCAAACTACGGAAAAACGCAAAATCAGTGGAGTGAATATCGCTCGCATCTTGTGGCAATGAGCGGCCACTTAAAAGAGCACGGGCAACATCTCTAGAAACCAAACACCGCTTTTTGCGGACAATGCGATCGGAACGCTCTTTGACTTCAAGGAAGACCGGAGAATCCGGGTTGCCGTCATAGCCTCGGATGCGAAGCTTGAAACGATTTTTGTGCCCCTCGATTGTTGTGCGGTATAGGTCGAAATTGCGATTATCCAAATAAAGACTATAGATTGGATAAGTGAAGTCTTTGGAGCGGGCCGCGAAAAAATCTGGCTGGACAAAACTTGATGCGTAGCGACGCACCTCTTGCGCTAAAGTCTCGGAGATTAAGTACTTACACTCATGCCGAGACCGGAAAGTACGGTCGAGCGCCCAAGGAGCCTGCATTCAACAAGGATACATCAAAAACGGCAAACTGGGGGAATGCTGCTCCCAGTTTGCCGGTAAATGACGCTATTTCAAGGAGCCACCGATGATTGTGTAATGCACACCCAAAATGTTGTTGAGCACGCCAAGCAGGGATGTCCAGTCGTCTGGGCTTGAGTAAACCGTTTGCACAATCGCACCCTCGGGGACGAGTGCCTCTGCGGCGAGTGCTTCGTCGCCAGGCAACTCGAAGCCGAGAATGACGAGCGCCTCTGCATGTGCAGAAAAGGTGTCATCGGAGACTTGAACGCCCGCACAACTACCCAAAAGGATGATGGTGGCAAAGAGAGAAAGGAGTGTCGTTATTCGCTTCATGAAAGCATGCTACTCTGCTTTCATGGCTCAGGCTACACCCCAACTTCTTTTGCTCAGCATCCGTGCAATGAGTGCCTTGCTCACAGTGTTGTTGATTTGGCTTTTCAGTTTTTTCCTGAGCGATATTGATGACATACAAGGCCCGCTAAGGGCTGACTTTGATTCAAAAACACTTAATGCAGTGGTTGTGAGCCAAGAGCTTGCCTTAAAGCAAACGATTGCCTCTCAAGATAGCGCGATTGAGCGGCAGGGTGAAATCCAAGAGCGGCTTGCGACTAGCATGAGCAATGCCGAGCAAACCTTGCGCCAAGTTACAGATTTGCAGCGCTTCCAAAGAGAGCGGGGTGCGCCGACTAGTGACGAGGAGCAAGCCAGTCTGACCCGAGCGCAATCTCGCTTTATGGACGCGCAAGATGCGTTTGAAGAAGCCAACGCGACAATCGCAACGCTCGAAGCGCAACGCTGGGACTCAAAATCAAATCTCGCGCAAGTGCAGACTCAACTCGGAGGTGAGCGAAAGAAAAGCCATCAAGCCTTTCAAGAAGCTTGGGACGGCCACCGCACCGTGCTTGGGGTCGCTAAATTAGGCTTTATCGTTCCCGTTTTATTATTAAGCGCGTTTTTGTTCCGCAAGCACAGAAAGAGCCTGCTGCGCCCAATCTTACTAGCATTTTTGCTTTCGAGTTTTTGGAAAGTTGGCACGGTCATGCATGATCATTTCCCATCTGAATTTTTCAAGTACATTGCGATTTTTGCGGCACTCATTATCGTGACGGCCTTTCTCGTTTTCTTACTTAAGTCGTCTGCTAAACCCGACACAAACGCACTCTTGCGTCGTCGTGGCGAAGGCTACCAAAAAGGGCTCTGCCCAGAATGCTCTTTTCCATTTGCCGGAAAGGGCTTCGGGAAAGTCAAAACTTCACGAGGCGGGGAAGACGGCATGAGTGTGCAAATGGATTACAACTGCCCATCATGTGGCACAGGGCTCTTTGAAAAATGCAACGACTGTGGCGGGCGTCGCCATAGCTTGCTGCCCCACTGCGTGCATTGCGGTAAAGACTAAGTCGTGTGCATGTGCACCGTGCGCTGAGGAAATGGAATCTCAATTCCATTTTCGGCGAAGGCTTGGTAAACGCCTCGATTGATTGCATCAAGCGCGCGTCCGCGCAACACCGGCTCATTGACCCAGCAAAGAAGCTCGTGGTCTAGGCTTGAGTCTGAAAACGCACGGAAACGCACACGCGGTGCTGGAGTGGCGCAAACCATGTCTTCAGCTTCTGCAACGCCAAGCAATACTTCACGGACTTTATCTAAATCTGATCCGTAGGCAACGCCCACTTTTACGCGAACGCGGCGACGGGTGCTATCGCCGGCAGATTCATTAATGACCTTTGCTTTGCCGATGACAGCGTTGGGCAAAACGATAATTAAATCATCTCGAGTCAGTAATCGAGTTGAGCGCAAACCGATATGCACAACTTCGCCACGCTCACCACTATCGAGGACAATGTAATCACCCATGCAATAAGGTGCGTCGGCAATGATGAATACGCCAGAAAATAAATTCGCAAGCGTATCTTGAGCTGCAAAACCTATAGCAATACCCGCGATGCCGGCCGAAGCCAGCCAACCCGTTGCGTCAAAATCCCAGACTGAGATAAATGCAAATAGCCCAGCTGACACCAGCAGCAATTTGGCTAAATTGTCAAACAATGGAAAGGTGCGCGGCTCAATCGCATGAAAGCGACTAGGGTGGCGAGATGCCGTTGTCACAACAAGGCTCACCGCCACTAAGCCGAATCGCATCCAGACCCAGACGATCGCGGTCCAGAAAATGCGGTGGGCGAACACTACGGTCTCATCCGAAAAGTTAAGTCGGGCAAAGGCGAGCATCAGCCCCCAAAGCACGACTGTTTTTACAACGGGGCCGTGAATGCTCGCAAGAATTTTGTCGTCTAAATCACTTGATGTTTTTTGCGCCCAGCTTTTAAAGGCTCTTGTCAAAAGGCGGTCGGCAATCGCGCCCGCAACTAATGCAAAAAGAACAATCAAGAGACTGCCGACCCAAGGGTAGGTCACCCAAACCTCTTTGGCCCAAGAAAAGGCCGTTGTCATCCAAGAAAGAAAAACGCTCATGAGAATTAAAACTGCGGGGTTTCCATTTCAAGAGCCTCTACTAAGAAGGCCCAGGTGTCGGCGTATTCTTCGATGCGCTTGGCCGTTGGCTTGCCGGCACCATGACCTGCGCGTGTTTCAATGCGAATCAAAACGGGGTCGTCGCCAGCTTGCGCCGCCTGCAAGGCCG
Organism: Planctomycetota bacterium; assembly: GCA_018671175.1. GTDB lineage: Bacteria > Planctomycetota > UBA1135 > UBA1135 > UBA1135 > JABHIE01. The sequence goes on from JABHIE010000030.1 coordinate 39,938, forward strand.
CTGCGAATTTAAACGAATGCGCAGGCACAACGCGGTCGTCATGATCACCAGTTGTAACTAAAGTTGCGGGGTAGTCCACGCCTTTGTTCACATTGTGAACCGGTGAATATTGAATCAGATAATTGAATTGATCTTCATCATCGCTTGTGCCGTAATCGCTGGCCCAAGCCCACCCAATCGTGAATTTGTGATAGCGCAGCATGTCAAGCACGCCTACCGCCGGCAAGCACGCGCCAAACAACTCGGGGCGTTGGGTCATGCAAGCACCAACGAGTAGCCCACCGTTAGAGCCACCACGGATGGCCAGCCTGGATGGTTTTGTCCAGTCGTTTTCAATTAACCACTCTGCCGCAGCGATGAAATCATCAAAAACATTTTGCTTATTCAGCACAGTGCCGCCTTGATGCCATTCTTGCCCGAATTCGCCGCCGCCGCGGATATTCGCCATTGCGTAAACGCCGCCCATCTCCATCCAGACTGTATTGGCAATTGAGAAATATGGGGTCAATGGGATGTTGAAGCCGCCATAGCCATAGAGCAAAACGGGCAACTCACCGTTGGGCTCGACTCCTTTTTTGCGCACTAAAAACATCGGGACCTGAGTGCCATCTTTGGACGGGTACCACACTTGATCAGCGACAAACCCCGATGGATCAAAGTCGACTTCGGGCGAACGAAACAAAGTCGTCTTGCCGGAAGTCATATCTAAGTGAAAAACACTCGATGGATATGAAAATGAAGAGAATGAAAAATATGCCTGGTCATCATCGTGGCTGCCTGAGAAGCCTCCGACTGAACCGAGGGTTGGTAACTCTAAATCCCAGAGATGCTCACCGCTCGTCGAAAGGGCCTTGACCAATCCATGAGCGTTATGCAAATAAGTAACCAATAGACTTCCGTTGAGGAAATCGACTGACTCAATAACATCGCTTGTTTGCGGAATGACCTCAAGCCAATTTGCTGGCTCTGGGTTATTGATATCAATCGCCAAAACGCGGCCACGCGGAGCATCTTTTGTGGTTTGGATAAACCATGTGGTGCCGTCATTACCGAGATAATGGTAGGCCGCATCAAACGCAGTAAACAAGGGCATGACTTGTGCAGAATCGGACTCTAAATCCATATACCACATACGGTTTTTCCGAGCTGTCCCCTCGTAGCCAAACAAAACCAAGAAGCGGCCATCGTCGGTCACGGTCGGGTCAAAACCCCAATCAGGCTGATCCGGACGCTCGTGAATTAATGTGTCACTCTCTTGATCTGTGCCAAGTTGATGAAAGTACATTTTGTTATCTCGGTTGACCGCAGATAACTCGCTTCCTTCTGGTGCAGGAAATCGAGAATAAAAGAAACCACTGCTATCTTTCTTCCAAGATACATCTGAATTTTTTAGCCAATGCAAAACATCACTACGATCTTGCCCTGTTGCTACATCGCGAACAAACCAAGTCTGCCAGTCTGAGCCAGCATCGGCAATGGCGTATGCCATGTAGTCGCCATCGTGGCTAAAGCTAACCGCGGACAACGCTTGAGTACCGTCAGCGCTGAGAGTGTTGGGGTCAAGCAGGATGCGTGCATTCGGGTCGTGCGGTTTATCGCCAACAAACAAAACAGATTGATTCTGCAAACCATCATTTTTGGACCAAACCCAAACCTTGCCATGGCGACTCGGCACGCCAATCTTTTCATAGTTCCAGAGCTGGGTGAGTCGAGACATCAAAGCCTCACGCGCAGGGAGAGCGCGCAAATAATCGAAAGTCAATTCATTTTGCGATGAAACCCAAGCGGCTGTTTCGTCTGACAGATCATCCTCTAGCCAACGATAGGGGTCAGAAACGGCTTGACCGAAATAATCATCGACCTGATCCACAGTTGCCGTTGTGGGGTAATCCCAGGCAAAGCCATCTTGCCAACCGTCATCGGCGGGCGTTGTGCAACAAGATGCAAGAAGTAGAGCTGGCGTGAAAAGGGGAATCAGTATGCGGCGCATACCGCGAGTTTAAACCCGCCGATTACTCTGGTGACCAAGTCTTGGAGAGATGCATCAATCCTGAAACGCTTCCGTCTTCTGAGTAGACGCTAGCCGACAGGGTGTCGTTGCCGTTATTCACCAAACCGGTAAACAAGATGTCAGATGAATCTTTCATTTCCATCGTGCCCAAAACTAACCCAGCGTCACCCTTAGGGCCACCATCAAAGCTTTGGTCAAAGTTCTGCATTTGCTCGAAACTGGAGCCCCAACCGCCCCAATAGACACTGCCCCATGCAAAGTGCAAAATCTCAGAGTTTTCGTGTCCGTACCATTTTTCGAACTTCATCAAAACCGGTACGGAACCTGTGTTGGTCGAGATGTAACCCTCCCATTCGCCAAGGAAGTTCATGTCGTAATGCCCGACGCCTCCTTCAAACTCAACGGAACCCGAAGAATTGTCTTCGAACCAAATGACCCCTTCGGCGTCGGTGTAGACAATGCTGCGTTCGTAGTAGCCCTCCATGCGCTGAAGCGATGCATCGAACTGCATATAAAACACGGTCGTGTTTGAAACCATCTGATTCGGGTCGCTACTCGACATGCTGAACTCGACCAGGCCATCTTCGTCAATCTCCCAAGAAAAATTCAAACCTGAAGTTGGGGTGTAACGAATGCCACTAAAAATGTACTCGTTGAGAACGACCTCTTCTTGGAACTCGGAAAAATCAAGTAGCAGGTTTGTCCAACTTGAGGATGAATCATTCCACATACGCCCGGCCCAAGCGCCGGCCAAAATTGAGTCTGGGTAATCAAAGCGCTTAAGAGTGACTGTGCCCGCCTCGCCGCCTGGCATTGGGCCGCCGAGATACATCACGGTGTAATCGCAGTAAAGGAAGTCTTTATCTTCGCTCATCTGCCCCGTGAGCTTGAGCTTGGTCTCGGCACCGCCCGAGTAAACCCAACCTAAATCGAGGGTTAATTTACCGGAGGAATCAAAATCCCAGGACTGCCACCACGGTGCGGGCGTTTCAGGGCCTTCGTCAAATCGCGCGCCGAGAACGCCGAAGCCACCGTTTTCGGGGTCTAAGCCAAAATCAATGACGAAATCACTGATGCCGCCCATCGGCAACGAACCTGGCTCAGCAACCCAAAGCGCCTCTAGGTCAAGATAGGAAAAGAGCAAAGGCGTGACCGTGACATAAACGGTCGCGTAAGAAGATTGAGTGCCATCTTCAAGAAGCAATGCGTACCGAAAAGAATCGATACCTACAAATGCTCGACCCGGCCAGTACCGAATCGGCTCGGTGGGATCATTTGGATTCCATTGAATCGTGCCGTTAGGAGGGCGCGTAACCGTCGCAATTTGTAGATTGCCAAGCTCAAAGCCAAAGTCATTGTTTAAGACTTTGATGTCAACATAACCACCACCCTCGGCCTCAGCGAAGTCATCCATTGGTGGATTTTCCTCGGTACCTGGAGGGTCGTCATCTCCGCCATCGCCTGATGCGCCGCTACTCGCGCTGCCCGATCCAGAGCTATAGCGCAAATCACCGCCGGCACCAATACAACTCATCTGTGCAAATAACAACCCCAAAAAGGTTGCTATGGCTACAAAAGGGAGGACTCTGCGAAAATGCATCAACCTAGATTATCACCTAATAGCGACACAAACGGGTCTTTTTTAGTCTTCCAGCTCGTTAAGCCAGCCCTGCACTTTTTCTAAATCTACAGAAGAAAGCGGCTGACGAGAGAGTTGGTTTAAAGCCGCGTATGCCTCATCAATCATGCCCTGGTTGCTCAACAAAACAGCTAAAGCATGGCCCGCCTTGAGGTAATCTGGCTTCAGCTCTAGCGCACGCGAAAAAGCAGCTTCAGCGCCAGCAGGGTCTAAAAACGATGCGGACGCCATCCCTAGTACGAAATGAGCCTCAGCGTTTTGGGGATCTAGCTGAGTGACCTCGTTGCACAAGCTGATGGCCTTGTCGTATTGGTTGCCCGCAAACGCGCATTGCCCTGCCTCTAGGAGTAGCGCAACATCACCAGGCGAATCTTTTTGCAAACGACCGTAGATCAGCAGCGCGGCTTCATATCGACGAAGGGTCACCAAAGCGCGCGCGCGCAAGGTCAAATCTTCGGAAGAAAGTGGGTCAACCACCATCAAGCGATCAAGCAAAACAATCGATTCAGCTTCTTGCCCACTCGAAAATGCGCAATGCGCCATCTCTCGCAAAAGCCCGCTGTCACGAGGATGGCTCTTAAGTGCAATTTGATACAGGGGTAATGCCGCAGCAAAATCTCCGCGCTCGCGAGAATCAACCGCCAAGACATATGCGGCTGGTGACTTTGGCTCGTGGTAATCCACTACAAAGGTTGCCATTTTGAGGGCGGTCTCGCGCTCGTTTATTTGTAGCAAAACCCAAGCGTGGAGCGCCTCTACATGCGAACTTGTGCGGTAGGTCGTTTTTTCGGCCGTCAATCGCATTGCGGCAGAAGACCAATCAGCGGCTCGAATCAAGCCGACAACATTAGAAAGAGCTGGCATCCGTGCAAAATCTCGGAGGGTCGGCCGCAAAGGGGCGGGAAGGAAACTCATCTCTGGCCCCTGGGTTTGAGCGAGCTCTTGGGCGCTAATGAAGTCGCCTCGCTCGCCGAACGCGTGGCTCATAGTCTGGCAAGCTGGCGCAAAAAACGACACCAAAGCCAATGCGGCCAGGCCCCAGGTGGGCCGACTATGCAAAAGTCGTGAGCGGCTTGCTTTCATTTCCATCTATTCTACGGCTACAATCCACCTTCCCCCCCGAGAAATCCTTGACCCCCATCCCCCTTCAAGCCATCTTCCTTGATGCTGGCAACACGCTTTTCACCGAGCGGCGACCGCGGCACGAGCTTTACGCCAACTTGGTTGCGCGCTTTGGCTGCGCAGAAAGGCCGGTTGAGATGCGTGGTTGGATGAGCGAAGCCTATGGCAATTTGCCAGACCAGATCGATGGGCATTTTCGTTTCAGCATTGGCTGGTTTCGCCATTTCCACCAATCCGTCCTTACTCAGGCCGGCTTGCCCGAGCATCAACTCGACGAGGCGCACAATGCTCTTGTCGCCCTTTTCGAAAACCCAAAGACCTACCATCTCTTTGAGGAAGTCGTCCCTTTCTTGACAGAATTAGCGAACCGCAAGATTCCTGTGTGCGTTATTTCTAACTGGTCTGAGCGGCTACCGCGACTCATCAAGGGCCTTGGCCTCAAAGACCTAGTTGCATTTACAGTAACTAGCGCCGAGCTTCGTTCGGAAAAACCATCTCGCGCCATTTTTGAGCGAGCTCTTTTTCGGGCGGGTGCTTCTGCTGAGCGCGTGATACATATTGGCGATCATCTCGACCGTGATGTGCGTGGCGCGCTAAACGCTGGGTTGCGCGCGATTTTGCTTGACCGCACAAGCCAACATCAATTCACACGCGAGACCATCCCCGTCGCCTCTTCTTTGCATGCGGCGCTTGGTTTTACCGCACCAGCTCTTCCACACTCCTCACTCGAAACAAATGCCTAGCGCCGCTCAGCCACTCGCACCCAACGAGGCAATCGCTTTGGCGACCCAGTTGCGCGTTGAGCTTGAAAAGTGGCATTTGGGCGAGTCTGAGCTACTTGAGCTATTGCTCGCTTCGGTTCTAAGCGGTGGGCATGTGTTGCTTGAAGGCGCGCCTGGTCTTGGCAAAACTCACCTCGTCCGCGCGCTGTCGGCGTTGCTTGGGCTCGATTTTGGCCGCATTCAATGCACGCCTGATTTAATGCCCGGCGACATTACTGGCGGAGATGTCCTTGATTTAGACGAACACGGCAAGAGATGTTTTCGTTTTTCTAAGGGGCCTGTTTTTTGCCAAGTGCTCCTGGCAGACGAAATCAATCGAGCCACGCCTCGCACTCAATCTGCACTCCTTGAGGCCATGCAAGAGGGTCAAATCACATCGGGCGCAACGGGCCATTTGCTGCCAACTCCGTTTTTGGTGATTGCAACCCAAAACCCAATCGAGCTCGAAGGCACTTACCCACTTCCCGAAGCTCAGCTCGATCGCTTTGCGGTGCAACTCAATTTACAGCAACCCGATGCGCAAACTCTTGAGGCCATTTTGCGGCTTAAAAATGGGGCGCTTCCAAGTGAAGCTGTCTGCAATCAAGAGATGCTTCGGAAGTTGCAGGCCAATGTGCAACAGGTTGTTATTGCTGACGACCTTTACGCTCAACTTGCTGGCTTTTTGCTTTCCACTCATCCGAATGCAGCGAGCGCACCGCCGAGCATTCGCGAATCGATACGCTTCGGCGCAAGCCCAAGGGCGGGTCAATCTGCGCTTGCTGTTGCCCAAGGCCTTGCTCTTTTGCGGGGTCGGCACCATGTTGCGCCAAATGATTTAACGGATGCGCTCAAGCCTGCCCTAGAGCATCGTCTACTGCTTAAATTTGAAGCGCGCGCAACTGGCGCACAAGTCGAAACGCTTGTCTCTGAGGCTCTTGCGGCCTCTCCAATCCAATAGCGTTGCTTTAAGCGGCATTACGCGCCAGACGCGCGACAAGGTGCTCGCGCAACCAACGATAACTACGGGCGGTTCGCTCGACGGCGGTTCGTATTTCTTCGGGCAAAGTGGCCATGTAAGCATCTAGGCCGGCCAAGTCTTCTTGGCTGAAGAATAGCTTGTATTGGCCAAAGGCCTCACGGACGGTAATTTGGGCGGTGTCTTGCATCACTCTTATGACTAAGCCCTATCGGCTTTAGTTCCTAACTTTTGTAGGAAATTGCAATAAAAAAATATATCAGAAAACAGGTTACCGCCTACTTTTTTCCAACAGCCAAAGGGGCAGGCGGCGGCGAAAAATATCTTTGTCGGCACAGGCCATTTCGTAATCTCTGGCGAAAACGACCTCTGCTTTAGAAAAGGGTAAGTCTGGGTGGATACGCTCAGCCAACTCGGGAGTCTCTCTGATGAGCTCTAGAAACATGCCAAACCGCGAACCATACCGATGGGCGGCGGTTGCGGCGCATTCGGCGTCAAGCCCAACAGCCTCAGATTCAAGGAGGCATTGGTGGACGAAACTTGGCCAATCGCCCGCTGGACGCCATGGAAAAGGGCGGTCATCTGTTTTACATTCAACCGCTTTTCGCCCCAGCCGCTGCACGACCAAATCAACGACCTCGGCCGCATCAACTCTTGCGGATGTCAATTTTCCGCCAATGGGCAACAGCAAGCCCGGCTCAGGCTCAGTCAACTCCCATTCTCGACTAACCGCGCTTGCGGAACCTGTTTGATTCGGCAAGGTGCGGAGGCCAACAAAGGAAGAAATGACATCCTCTTTATTCCAGGACAAATTGTGAAAAGATGCATTTGCATTTTGAATTAAATACTCAATCTCATTTTCACTCACGCGCGCCTTTCTTGGATGACCATGATGATCAATTTCAGTCGTGCCAAGCAAAGTGCGGCCATACCAGGGAATGAGAAAAAAGATGCGTCCGTCGTCAGCAGTCAATAAAAACGCCTGCTGGCAAGGCAGTGCTGGCATGACCAAATGAGTGCCCTGAATCAAACGCACGCATTCACTTTTGGATGTCGGTTTACGCAGAGTGTCAACCCAGGGGCCAACAGGCGCGAAGACTATTTTTGCATGAATATCAATGGCTTGCTCGTCGCCAAACGAATCAACGACTTTTGCGCCGGTGACTCTTGATTGACCAGATTGAGTCTCGCGAATTAAATGCTCGACGCGCGCATAATTTACGGCGACAGCTCCAGCTGAAAGCGCGCCTGAGATTAACTCTAAAACAAGTCGGGCATCATCTGTTTCGCAATCACAGTAACTAAATGCCGCGCGTAGACCCTTGCGACGCAAAAAGGGCCATCTCTGAATAGTTTCCTTGGAGGAAATCTGTCGATGTCGCGCTCCTGGTTGAGCGCGACCCGCAAACCAATCGTAAATCATCAAGCCAAGCCGAAACTTAAACGGCGAAACGCGATCACCCTTGTAATTGGGGATGATAAACCGCAAAGGCCGAATTCGATGTGGCCCAAGTCGTGACAATTTACGCCGCTCGGCAATGGCTTTCCGTACGAGCCCAAAATCAAAATGCTCTAAATAACGCAGCCCACCATGCACCAACTTTGAGGACGACTGCGAAGTGCCGCACGCCCAATCGCCCTGATCTACGATCGCCACTTTTAACCCGCGAAGAGCCGCGTCATAAGCAGCCCAAGCGCCATAAATGCCGCCACCTATGATGAGCAAATCAAAAGGGCCTGACCGCAATCCCGAATAATTGCGCTGCATTTTATTCTTGGCCTCAATGTTTATCATTGCTGACACTTGCCCATAATCGCTAAAAACGGCGTCAAGATTCAAATCAACGGCACGCTGAATCGAGTCGATTGTATTACAAGTGAACGCCCAAACCTTAATGCCCCGACTCTGCGCTTCTTTTACAAATTGCGAATCAACCGTCTCAATTGCACACGACAAAACAGGCCAATTCGCTTGGCGCGGCTCGGTCATGTTCAAAACACAATTCTCGCGAAACCCTGCCTTTGAAAACGGCTCAAGTATTGCAGATGAAAAGGAAAGAATGCGCCAATCAGAAAAAGCAGGAAGCAATTCCAGGACGGCTTCAGAAAGCGCGGGGTCGTCTCCTTTTAGCTCAATACACAACTCTGCTCGACCTTGGCAAAGCAAGAGCACTTCTTCAAGAGTTGGAACACCCAAACCAGCTAACTGCCGAGCGCCAGACAAAGACACAACTTCATCACGGCCATGCGTGCGCATTAAATCAGCATCATGCACCACCATCGGGACGCCATCTGCCGAGAGTCGCACATCAAGCTCAATCGCTTTGCAGCCAAGCTCAAGGGCGCGGGCAAACGCCAAGATAGTGTTTTCAGGGCGTTCCGCCGACGCGCCTCGGTGGGCAATAAGGCGTAGGGATTTCGCCGTGAGCATGCCACTACTTTACGCGGTATTTGCCCCGCACGAGTATCCTTTCTGCACGAGCCATGAAAGCTGCACTCTGCCAAATCCGCCCCAAGCTGGGCGACCTCGACGCCAACTTCAAAACGCACCACGACTGGATTGATCGTGCGACCGAAGCTAGTGCCGACCTCGTTTTATTCCCCGAACTTTCATTGACGGGCTATTTCTTGCGCGACTTAACGCAAGAGGTTGCACTTGAGCTCAACGACCCACGCCTCGAGCAGCTCATCGCGCGGTCGGCCGATGGCGGCCCAAGCCTGGTCATTGGTTTTGTTGAGCGGGCGAGTGACCATCGCACTTACAACAGCGCGCTCTTTGCTGAAGACGGCAAGGTTTTGAGTGTGCACCGGAAAGTACATTTACCCGACTATGGTATTTTCGAAGAAGGCCGCTACTTTGCTGCGGGCGAATCTTTTGATTTGATTCAATCCAAACACGGAAATTTCGGCGTGATGATTTGCGAAGACGCCTGGCACCTTATCCCTGCTTGGCTGCATTATTTGCAAGGTGTCGACGCTTTACTAATTCCCTTCGCCTCGCCAGCACGAGGCATTGACGCCAACACAGCCGAGCTGACTTCGCAACGCGCTTGGCGCACTTTAGTTTCCGCGCAGTCCCTCTTTTTTCAAAGTTGGGTTTTGCAATGCAACCGCGTCGGCTATGAAGACGGTGCGCTCTTTTGGGGCGGCTCCATCGCCGCCGACCCTTCAGGCCAAACGGTTATCGAAGCCGAAAGCGATGAGGAAGAGCTACTCATCGTTGAAGTCGACCCAGCGGCAACGCGACGCGCACGCGATTTCGCGCCTCTCTTACGCGATGCAAAACCAGGCCTCGTAAGGCGGCAACTGGCCCGCATTCTTGATGACCGCGACGCCTTGCGCCCCTAGCGAGTTTCCCCAATCATCACGCACCTGGCCCATCTAGCCCCATGCCTAAACTTCCCGCACCGCCTCAATGCCACACTGAGCTTGCTACGAAAGTATTGTGCGGTTTCCTCCGCGAAGAATCCCATAGAGCAGGTTTTCAAAAAGCGGTATTAGGGCTCTCTGGCGGCATCGATTCGGCTTTGGTCGTCGAGCTTGCCGCCCGCGCTCTTGGCCCCGAAAATGTACTTGCTGTGGCTATGCCCTATCGCACCAGCAACCCCATCAGCCTTGAGTTGGCGCAAGACTCGGCATTGCACGCCGGTGTTGCGCTCGAAGTCGTCGACATCTCGACAATGGCCGATGCGTGTATTGACCAAGCCGGCGAAACAGATTCGCTGCGACGCGGCAACATCATGGCTCGCGCGCGCATGATTACGCTTTACGACCGCTCAGCTCGCGACAACGCTTTGGTTTTGGGCACGAGCAACAAGACCGAGTTGCTGCTCGGTTATGGCACGATTCATGGCGACATGGCGTCCGCACTCAACCCTGTGGGCGATTTATATAAATCACAAATTGTTGCGCTTTCTAGGCACTTGGGCGTGCCAAAAGCAATCATCTATAGGCCGCCAAGTGCTGACCTCTGGAGCGGCCAAACCGACGAAGAAGAGCTCGGCTTTACCTACGATGCCGTTGACGCCCTACTGGTGCGACTCGTCGATGAGCTTTGGTCTCGCGACCAACTAATCGAAGCGGGGTTTGCGACTGACTTTGTTGACGGCGTCCGTCAGCGGATTCGCATCAACCAATACAAACGACGCCCACCATTGATTGCAAAGGTCGCCAATCGCACGGTAAATTTAGATTTCCGGTATGCGCGTGACTGGGGTACTTAACCTGCCGACAACGCCTCGGCCAGCGCATCAAAATCAGTCTCGGCCAGCTCTTCGGCAGTAATCGGATCGTGCTCGCGCAAAGCCGATTGCGCATGACGGCAAACATCAAGCGTATTTGTCAATCGCCGGCGCTTGGCAAAGAGGTCTTCTGCCTCAATTGGCGAAAGCCGAGCTAGGCGGCGCTCAAGTTTGTTACGCGAGATTTCTAGGACTGCAATCAGCGACTCAACTTTTACAAGCAAGTCGCGGCGCTTGGCTGGACAGTCAAGCAGTCGGTTGGATGAGGGGGGGGTTTTCTCGAACATGAGGGTGAAAGGGTTGCCCAAGAGTACCCCTAAAAAGCTCTCACTGCGCGCAAAAGCGGAAAATCGAGTCGGTAATTTAGACCGGCGAGCAATGCGCCAATGCCGTCGCCATTGCGGGTGTCGCCGAGGTGCCCAAGAGCCATGATGAAATGTGAATACCGACTAGAGTCAACTTCGGGTTCGCCAACATCTGCCAACAAAGTGACTAAAGCGTCGAGCGCCTTTTTAGTGCGAACCTCTGAAAGTGCGTGCGCAGCAGCCCAACGCACCTCGGCATCGTTTGCCCTAGAAATCAAGCCAACCAGCTGCTCACCGGCAAGTGGGTGCGTGCAAAAACCCAAACCCCACGCCACGCCACGCTGAGCTTCAGCGGGCAATTTATTTCGATTCGCAAGCGCGAATAGATGCTCGGTTGCGGCTAAACCATCGAGCAAGCCAAGACCATTGGAAATGTAACCCACAAAATCAGGGGCAAGCCCCTGCTGGCGGATGACTTTTAACAACAACACCTCGTCTTCTTCTTGGCCATAAAAACCCAAGCCGAGAGCAAAGGCGCCACGAAGCCGCTCTTCATCACGACGGATCTTGCCTTCAATTTTCAAAACATCTTCGATCGGCTTGCGACTCACAAACTCAGAAGCCAATAATTTATGAAGCTCTTCGGATTGGGCAAAGCCAACAGCAAGGCCCCACGCGGCATGAAGTTGCCGATGACGGCGAATACCATCAAGCATGCCTTTTAGCGCTTGAATCGCTTCATCTCCGCCAATACGGCCAATCGCCAGTATTGAAAAAAGGCGGGTTTCGGTGTCTTTTGAATCATTCACCTGTGTTAACAAAGCCGGGATTGCACCCATTGGTGAGCGCAAACGCCCTAAAGCTTGCACGGCCGCTCGCTGGATTTCGAAATCTCTTGAAGCCGACTGCCCCACCAAAAACGCGGCTGCAATTGGGTCGCCCATATTGCCCAAAGCCTGGATTAGAAAAATGCGCAGCCGGCGAGAATCGCGAGCCGCACCGCCCTCTAACTTTTGGCACGCTTCGACAAATAAAGTCGTAAAGCCATGGTCGGGGAAAAGCCCGGCCGCCCAAACCATAGCCAGCAGCAAATCGTTGTCGCCAATCAGGATTTTCTCCGGCGTTAAATCACCCTTCAATTGCTGCATTAAAAAAGTCGCTGCCTCATTTCGGCCAGAAAGCCCCAACCCCAAAGCGGCAAATTGCCTGTCAGCCATTGGCTTATTGCGATCAGCGAGGGTCTCGGCAAGCAAGCCGACATTGCGTGAATCATGCATCAATCCCAGCCCGACTAACGCCGCCTGCCGCACTTGCACAATGCGGTCATTTGCAGCCTCGATCAACAAACCCCGGGTTGCGAAGGCACCCACTCGACCCAAAGCCACGGCCGCCGACTCGCGAAGCTCAGGGTGGCTTGACTTTAAAGCATCAACAAGCAATGGAATCGCCGCCTTCTGAAACTCATCTGCCGAAAAAGCGTTGGCGCCATTCCCGTAACGCTTGTCTTCCCCTAGAACGCTAGGCAAAGGCTCGCCGGGCCCGCGAAAAAGCAACAGACGCTCATGCTCAAACCAAAACTCCCAACGCTCGTAACCATCGACCATCCGAGGTGCAGCGTCGACTGCGTTTCCGGCACCCGCCTGGTATTTGGAAGCGGCATCTGTCTGTCGCTGCGTTTCGAAGGCTTGTTCAAGCAGAACTTGACTGTAGGGGCCACGATAAGCGCCACGCACCAAAGGCACTTCTTGGGCGAGTGGCAAGAGAAGAGGCAGAACGGCGAGCAACATCATGAGTTGCTTTACACCCTATCCGCCACAAAGACAAGAGGCCAAACTTAGTCGAACAGCGAGCCGAGCATCGCCATCAGCTCATCTGTGGGCAAAGGCGCGACAATAAAAATCTCGCGGCCGTCGAAAAGCCCTTCGACAACACGGATGCCGCCCAAATCAGAATATCGCGCGCCAGCCAATTGACCCGTGCCCGTGCTCTGCCCTGGGCCGCCGCCACGAGTAATATTGCGTTGTTGCGCAAAAAACAGTGTGCGAAGCCCATCATCAAGCACATCAAGGTGCAAGTTAAGGATGTCAGGGAAAATCGTTTCAACCAAGACCATGCGCTCTTCGCTAGTCGCAAAACCTTGCGGGATGTAGCGAGCAGGCGTTGGCTCAAAGCCCAAAGTCGCGATATCAGCCGCCGAACCCGTGTAAGCCTGGTTTGGCGCAGCGGGCGTAGACCAAGCTATGCCTGTGTGATCGGGGGCCCAATCTAGGGAAACCGTCGTGCTGGTCATAGTAATTTGACCCTCTGTATCGCGGAGAGACCAACCCATAAGCAGCCTCGTATCAGCCGCGATAACAAACTCAACGGCGCCAAAGCCAAAGCGGCTCGTTGCGCTGTAGCGGTCGCAAAGCACGCCTGCAACGGTGGTTACGCCGAATTCTTCGTGCCATTCGTAGTTTTGCCGCACGCGTAGCGAGTTGCCAAAATGCAAGTCGCGGAAGCTCACCAAGTATCGTTGCCGGCGATCAAACGCCGCAAACTGAATATCACTCGGCAATGAAAAACCCATAGGGTTGTCAAGGGCCACTCCTAGTAAATCAAGCCGGAATTCGCCCGCGCCATCTGCATGCAAAGCCTCGTGCTGCCAAGTCATGCGGCCAGCGGAATTCAAAACGCCTAGATGCCGCTCGACGCGAAGATTTTCTTGCTCGGGATAAACAACACTAGGCAAAGACCACTCGCCAGCTGCGATCGATTGGTTGGTGCCAAAACCGCCCTGACTGCTTTGCGATAAAGAAGAGGGGCCTGTCTGTGCGCCCTGCTCTACAGGAAGGCAGCTAACAAGCGTCGCCGAAATAAGAACGGCGAGGGATACAGAAAAGCGAGATAAACGAAACATTAGAGGGCTTGCCCCCGAGTTGCAGGGGTGGTGGCGCCTAACGAACTCGCCAAACCGCGGGCGGTTGGCGACAACTGAGAAGGCGTGACTTTTTGCGCAAAGACGCGAGCGCGATACTGGTCACGCAAGGCGGCCTGCTCGGCGCGGATGGTCGAAGCTTGAGCCAGCAAGTCTTGCGTGGAAGTAGCGTTGTTGGCATTGGAGCGCATTACGATGAAGCTCACACCAACAAAAAGAAGCAAAGCCGCAGCAGCGGGTAGCCTGACTGGGGCAACTGAAGCGACCCAAGTAGGGAAAGAAAGGAGGCGGCCCCCGTGCGATGGGGATGGAGTTGCGGCAGACAAAACGGAATGAGTCGTTGCAATTTCGCAAAGCTCAGGCTGGACGCGAGACCAGAGCTCATCAGGGGCTTTCTCCTGGCCCATGAGCGACATCGCAACCCTTTGATCGAGCTCGCTAGGAGCCGCCAAATCGCCCAACCCAAAGAGCGCGTCCTGCAGCTCTTGTGGTAGTTCGAGGTTTTCGTTGTCGTGATTCATGGTTAGAGGGGAGTTAATTGAGGTGCAGTGTGCTGCCACCTCGCTGGGCCAAATAGTCGCGGAGTGCGCCATGGGCCCGGTTTAATCGAGATTTCACTGTACCAAGCTCGCATTGAATCGTCTCGGCAATTTCTTCGTAGCTGAGATTTTGCGTGTAGCGCAAAACTAGTAGAGAAGAGAACTTAGGGTTGATGTGCTGAAGAGCCTCGCGGACGGCGAGCCTTGATTCGCTGCGAGCTGCATTGCGCACAGGGTCAGTCGATTCGTCAGCCGGAGTGGCTTCTTGCATCTTTTCTGTTTCAACTCCGCCCACCGTGGTGCGAACCCCGGCGCGAGTGGTGTCGAGGCGCCGTCGCCGCACATCAATGGCGGAGTTAACGGCAATGCGATAAACCCAGGAAGAGAAACGGGATCGCCAGGCAAAATCGCCAATGCGGCGGGCCAAGGTGACCATTGTTTCTTGGGCTGCGTCAAGCGCATCGTCACGGTTATTGGTGACGCGAAAACAGATTGTGAAAACCCGATCTTTGAAAAGAGCGTAAACCTTTGCGTAAGCGGCCTCAAATTCTTCAGTGCTAGCTTGTTGGCAAGCAACGACGAGTTCTTTTTCGAGGTCTGACACTTAGGTTCGCTTTTAGGACGGGAGGAAAACGGGGAGAGTTCCGCTTTATTTTAAGGTTCTAAGGGTATCCGCAAGAACGGTCAAGGCGTAACAAGCCATGTGGCTTGTTACACCCGTTGCCCTAAAGGATACTCGTAGCGACGACATCGCTAACTTCGCCCATCTGAAGGGCTTGAAGCCAAACGCTGACACCTGAACTGCCACCCGGAATCGGTAGTGACCAAGAGCCGTCACCGTTTGCGTCAACCGTGAGCACCGAGCCGGCCTGCTGTGGAGACGCCAAATCAAGAGTTACGCCAAGTGCGCCAATCGGCGTGCTGCCTAAACCAGCGAGACTGTAAGCCAGCCATGCGGGTGCCGATGCTGTCGCGTCAGCAAGATTCACAATTGCAGTAACGCCAGGAATAAGCGCCGATGAAGTCAATGACATGCCCTGACCTCCGCCCTGGCCATCGTGGCCGTAGATGCGAAGCTCGAAGTTATCCCAAGTACCTGTTGTGCCACTGGTGCGGTCAGAAACATGGATTGTCCAGTCGCCGTTGGAGCGCTCATCCCAATGGCGCACGGTTGTGAAAACATAATTGTTGTAATTGTTTTGACTATCATTTCGCGTAGCTGCTAAAACAGATTTTGTGCCAGAGGGCGAGATCAATTCAACGCGTAAATGGCCAATAGAATTATGAGTCGCTTTTAGGCGTAGCTCGACATTTTCGACTGAAATATCATTAGGGACACTTACGATTCTGTCAACGCCAGCATCATTATTGTCAGGGATGGATTGACCAACCGAAACGCTTCCTGTCCGGAGCTCTAATTCTGGGCCTACATTTGCCCAACCCGCCGCGAGGTTGCATGCTGCATCGGCATCCATTGCGCCGAAGCCGTAGTTGTAGTTGATGTCAAGACCGCCGCCGTTTATTTTCCAGTCGCTATTGTTTGGTGCGCATTTGCGTGCACTTTTAATGACAACATGCTGGACATCCCGCCAAGTCAAACCGGGGTTTGCGTCTAGAACTAGGGCGATAACGCCAGCTCCGAGTGGGGCGGCAGAAGATGTACCACCAAAACTGCTGGTGTAGCCACTGCCTGAATCGGTTGTCCAGATGCTGCGACTATTACCACTTGATTGAGCAACCACCATCATGGATGAACCCTTCTCGTTGTAGTAAGCGCGCGTATCGTTATCGCCAATGGCGCCGACCGCAATCGTGTAACGGCTGGATGCGTAGGGGTCGTAATCAGAACGGTCAGCCGTGCCGCCATTGCCAGCAGCCCAAGTGAATATTTCACCTAAACCACCGCGACCAGTTGTAACGCTTTCTTCGAGTGCACTCAGCTCAACGGAAGACAAATATGTAACGGTTCCGTCGTCATAAGGGCCCCATGAATTATTCTTAATATCATTCAAATCATTGCGATGCTTAAATGCATTTGCTGTGTTTGAACTAGACCCATAAGTGTGGCGACTCCATTGAGCATCGTATGCGGCACCGACAACGCCACGGTTGTTGTTTGCAACGGCGGCAATGACGCCAGCGACACTCGTGCCGTGGCTGCTAGAAGATGATGTAGAACTCGCTGTCGAGTTATAGTTGCCCTGCAAGTCAGGGTGGTTGTTTTGCGAGCCGCCATCAATCACACCAACAATCACGCCCGTGCCGGTGTAGCCGTTGTTCCATGCGGGCTCAACATTCGCGTCTGCCTGAGTGTTGGAAGTGTTGCGGAGATGCCACTGATTTGAAAAATACTGGTCGTTAGGCAAGGCCTTGAAAGTGAGAGGGCGTTGCAGGTCAAGGTAAACCGCGCCTTCTGGGTAGAGGGGTAAAAGCGCGCTCGTCATCGAAATGGCGGATGCGACCGTCCCTGTGGAAACGAGCCAGAAATTGTCTACGGGTAGGGGTTGAATCACTCCCCCGCCAAAATCTTGGACCACGGCTTTGAGCAAATCAGAATTGCCCGACTCGACAATCACGCCATCCGTAAGCGTAAAGCCTGATGTAGGCGCCGGAATCACGCCGAACTGATCTCGGTGGTCGGCATTTTGCCGCTCAGCTGCACTCTCGGCGGCAAGCGGGGTCGAGACCCAAAAAGTCTCAACAGCGTGACCCGTGTAAACGGAGTAAAAATCTGATTCCGTAGAACCAGCAGGAGCGCCGACCTGGAGGGCGGCTATCAACAGAGGGATGAGCATGTCGGTAGGACGAGTGAAACGAAAACAAGTTCCCAAAAGTTGCTTGGGAACTATATTTTCTAGTTTATCGCAATTTGGTACCTACGACACATATTTCCGCTTTGCCTGGACAACTTCCATGTCTTCGGTTTCGATGCAATAAGCCGTCAGCGACCCACCGTAGACGCAGCCAGTATCGAGGCCTAGCGCCACCAAGCGCCCGCCAGCAAAGCATGTGCGGGGCGTCTTCCCTGGCGTGTGCCCAAACAAAACAAGCTCAGGGCCTTGCCAAAGTTCGTACCAGTAAGGCTGGCCTGGCATTTCATGAATACGCCGCAAGCGAGTGAGATGAAGCGGGTGCGTCTGCTCAAGCGGAACACCAGGCACGACGCCCGCGTGGACCACAATCCAGGGCTGGCCGTTGTGCACACCTTGCACGAAAAGTGGGCGATTTTGAATCAATGACAACAACTCAACGGCCTCATCATCTGTAACGGGCGACATGGGCGTGCCGCCGTCACCGGCCAAGTCAGCTTGGACGAGCTTGTCGCCGAGACTTGCAGCGCGTGCCTCATGCTCAAGCAACACTCGCTCATGGTTACCAAGAACAATCTCAAGATTAGGCACCGACGACAAGCAACGGGCAACGCCCACAGGGTCTGGGCCGCGATGGTAAAGATCACCCACGCAAATCAGTTGGTCGCTTGGAGCGAGTCTTAGTTGATTAACTAACTGAATAAGCTCGTCTGCGCATCCGTGTATATCTCCGACAACCCAAGTAGCCATAGCATTAAGATACCATCGCCTTATGATGGGGCTCCACGGAATTCCAGCCCCCCATGATTTTTTCCCGTTTCGCATCCCTTTTCATCGCCGCGGCATTGTTTGCGGCTTGCTCGTCCCCCGAGATTTCGGGTGGAGCAAACCCCGACGATTTACCCACGCCTTCGGTCAACACCTTTGATTACCTGGTTGGCCCCGGTGATGTCTTGCGCGTCAATGTTGCCGGCCACCCCGCCCTGTCTTCTGGGCCATACCGGAACAATGCTCCTGGCTCTCCCGTCGACGGCCAGGGCTCGATTCAGCTGCCCTATGTGGGCTCGCTCATTGTTTCGGGTAAAACCGTTCATGAAATCAAAGCTGATCTGCAAACGCGATTGCTTGAGTATCTCAAGCGCCCTTTCGTTGATGTAAGCGTCGTCGAATTTGGCTCACAGCGCATCTATGTCATGGGTGAAGTCCGCAAGCCTGGGTCGTTTACTTTTGATCGCCCGATTACGGCCATGCAGGCCCTCAGCCTTACGGGCGGTTTCACCGATGATGCAAACCGCGAGCAAGTCGCTCTAGTCCGCGGTGATGTGACGCCAGAAAACATTGTCTTGTTTGACGCCGAGCACCTCAATTCCGGGGGCGATTTCGCACTCGCTTCAGGCGACATGCTCTTCATTAGTCGCCATAAATGGGCCGGCGTTGGCGCGGTCGCAAGAGACCTCATCCCCATTTTGCAGCTCATCTCCGTGCCCGTCGGCACGGCGCGCGATGTTGCGCTTTTCGAAGATATTCGTAGCCGATAAATATGACCGACAATCATCAAGACAGCGCCTCGCAGCCTAAAAGAGAATACCCCGGCATGGGCAGTTATCCAGGCATGGGGAATTACCCCGGAATGGGTAGCTATCCGGGAATGGGCACTCCAGAAGAGGGCCTCTCGCTTCAAGAAATCTTCCAATCCTTGTGGCGCCGCCGTGGCACCATTGTGGTGACCATGGCTTTAGTGGCTGTTGCAGCCCTTGGCTTCACGCTCACCCAGGTTCCAACCTACAAAGCTGAAGCTCGAATCCTGCTTGAAGAGTCTTCACCATCAAGCGGCATCTTGGGCGAATTGTCTATGCTTTCAAGTGCCCCGCCCGCGGCGGCAGAGCTTGAGGTCATTCAGTCACGCAAACTCGCACTGCAAGTCGTCACACCAAAGTCTGACGAAAAAGAAGTCGGCCTAGGGCTCACCTTGCGCGTGAACGACCTCGATCGCTATGGCACGCTACCTCTCTTCATGCGGCACTTCTCAGCCCGTAATCCAAAAGGCTCCCTGCATGCCAAGAGAGTCGGATCTGGGCACGGCGAGGCTTCAGGCAGCTACCTTGTTCATTTTTTGACAAACGACCGAATTGAAATTTCAGAAAACAGTCTATTTCCAGATAGCCTAACGCAATTTCAGATTCATTCCGATTCCCCTATTTTGCATGAGGGCCACTCCTTTCACCTCAAGCCAGAGGGTGATTTAAAAGGACGACGCTTCCTGCTGCAGTTCACGAGCCAACGCTCCGCTGCCGAGGCCCTATTAGATCGACTTTCTGTTTCAGAGACCGCTCGTGGGTCTGGAGTACTTCGCATTGCTTACGAAGACAATGACCCCGAGCGAGCCGCTGCTGTGGTCAACGAGTTAGTCGACGCCTATATGGCCAGTAAAATTCAGCGACTCACTCTGCAGGCGATCGCCACCTTTGACTATATCGAGAGTGAATTAACCCGAACCGAGGGGCAATTAAATAAGGCCGAAGAAGAACTGCTGACCTTTCAAGAAGGTAGTGGCGAAGTCATGCTGCCCGAAACCGCCCGCGCTGCAGTAGAACGCATGAGCAGTCTTGACCTGTCGCGGGCACAACTCTCGCTAGTCATCGGAGGCCATGAGCATTTGGTCGAAGCACTCGACCAAGGTGAGTTGATTGAAAACATTGCCTCCAGTGCTGAACTCGGGCCGCAGACAGTCAACCTCCTGACCGAGCTGGCCGCCCTAAACCTACAAGCTACTTTTTTAGAAGAAGAACATACTGAAAACTGGCCTCCACTTATGCAGGTCAGGGCGCAAGTTTCCCTTCTGCGGAATCAGATTTCTAAGGGTATCCGCGCTCGCTCCTCTGCCCTTCAGCGCCAAGACAACACGCTGAATACAGCGATTGAGCGTTGGCATTCTCAGCTTATGGCGCTGCCCGCCATTGAGCTCAAATTGGCCACTCTTCAGCGAGAGGCGCAGTCTTCCGAGCAGATTTACACTTACCTGCTCACTGAAAAACATAAAGCTGCAATGGCGCAGAATTCTGCGATTGCATCGGTCTCAATCGTTGACCGCGCGGTGCCTGCGACTTCTCGCTCATCCCCAAACATCTCTTTGAGCATGGCGGCCGCCCTGTTGCTTGGCGGCTTCTTAGGTGCCGCACTTGCGCTATGGCGAGAGGCCTCCCAAAAGACCATTTTGACTGCGGCTCAACTTGAAGCAGCGACCGGGTTAGCTCAATGGGGCATTATTCCTGATTTCCGTAAAGGGGGCACCAAGGCAAAACGGGCTTCTGGCCACAAGCATTTCTTGGCCTTGCGTGATGCGCCCGACTCGGCTGCGGCAGAATCTTACCGAGCTTTGCGGGCAAATTTGCGGTTTGCTGCAAAGAGTAAAGATATCAAAACCCTAACCATTACTTCCGCAACTCAGGGCGAAGGCAAGTCAACTACGATTGCTGATCTCGCTATTGCTTTAGCTCACGGTGGCGCGAAAGTGCTTTTGATTGACGCGGACCTTCGTCGCCCAGTTGTTCACACTATGTTTGAGCAGCCTTTGGGCCCCGGCTTAGCTGAAATCTTGCTTGGGTCTCAAGAATGGCAAGACGCCATCCGCCCCGCGGGTGAAATAGTTGGGCTTAATGTCATCACCGCAGGCACTATAAATGGCGGCACCAACCCTGGCGACTTACTTGCCTTAGAGCGCGTTAACTCTCTCGTTGCTGAGCTACGCGAGGCATACGACTTTGTCTTGTTTGATGTGCCACCCGTTTTGGCTGTGGCTGATGCGGCGAGTTTCTTAAACCAGCTCGATGCGATTTTGCTGTTGTGCCGTTATGACCATGTCCCTGAAAACGCTTTAGCTGGCGCGGCAAAACGCCTCGCGTTATCTGGAGCTGAGCCGATTGGCGCCGTGCTTAACCGCGTGCTTGCTCCACGACGGTCTAATAAGCACCACGATTACGCATACTACAGCTACGATTCAACGAGCTAGAGGCCGCAAGAGCAGTCACCTTGACTTTGTTTGCCACTTGGGCGCGCTGAAATCTCAGCCGCCTAAAAGGCCAACGATGTCGATACCGATAACAATCGTTTCGACAGAAGCCGTGCAGCCTGAAAAACAAACCGCGCTAGGCAGTGGGTCGCAATATGCGTCACTCACGCGATAAGCCACGCGACCACCGCCCATGTTGGCGACTTCTTGCATGACTTGGACGCAGACTTGGTCTTCGTTTGCTGAGCCTTCTGGACCGGGGCCTTCTTCGGGGTCAACAGGAAATAGGCCGCCAGCCATGCTGTTGGAAGATTGACCGTTCATTGTGCTAGACGCGACAACATCAGGGCGGACTTCTGACAGGGTATTGTCAATCGTAATCATCATGCAGGAGTCGCCTAAAGATGACTGGCCATCGGCAACAGCCGAGACGGCCAAAGCGGATGAGCCCTGCAAATCAAAGTGGCTGCGCGGGATCGCGAATCGCGCTACGCGAAGATTGCGACCTGGGAAGGAGTGATTGACCGATTCAACGCCAACGAAGAAGGGCGCCATATCACGGAAGGATAAAACCTGCGTTTTAATAGTTGTGCCCGCGAAATAAAACTGCAAAGAATCAACGCGGTTTTGGAACAAACCAAAAACTTGCATAATCAACTGATCACCAACGGCGTAAATCTCAAGCTCTAGGCCGGGAGGCATCTGCCCAGGCATCGTGCCAATGTCAGCTTTAAGCGGATCGATACCAAGGAATTTTTCCTCAAGATCGCTGAAGCCGTCGCCGTCAGTATCGGCGAGTGTTGGGTCAGTGCCGAATCGCGCCTCAAGCGCATCGTCGAGGCCATCAAGGTCGGTGTCTAAAAACGCCGTAAATTGCCCTGAACCCGCCGCGGCTAATGGAGCAGGCATTGCGACAAAGCCCAACCCGACAACTGCCAGCAAGGCAGTTAATGAAACAAAAGTGACGAGGTGTGTTGTGCGCATGTTAAGGGAAGGTCTCTAATTTAGCAGTTTTTGACGCTCTTGGGGAGAAAAACCCCCACTCTCCATCCCTCTAGGGGTCAAAAGGAGCAGGTTTCGGATGTTTTTTTGATATTTTCCAGTATCCTATGCGGCTTAAACCGGACATGCGCCCGTAGCTCAGCTGGATAGAGCATTGGTTTCCGGTACCAAAGGTCAGAGGTTCGAATCCTCTCGGGCGTGCCACTCCTCTCTTCTGAGGCAAAAACATGATTAAAAAAGACAGCAAAGTAAGCATGCACTACACCCTCACAGTTGATGGTGCTGTAGCAGATTCAAGCCAAGGCAAAGAACCACTCAAGTTTGTTCAGGGCGCGGGCATGATTATCCCAGGCCTCGAAAACGAGCTCGAAGGCCTAATCGAAGGCGCCAAAAAAACTGTAACCGTTGCCGCGGCAGATGGTTACGGCGAGCACGACCCACAAGGCATGCACAAAGTTCCCCGCAATGCATTTGATGCGCCAGAAGGCGAAGAGCAAATGGAATTGGTCGTTGGGCACATGGTTCAAGGTGACATGAACGGCCAGGGCTTCCAGGCTGTGATTGCTGAGATCGGCGACGACGAAATCACGCTCGACCTCAACCATCCACTAGCGGGCAAGACTCTGAGTTTTGAAATCGAGATTGTCGAGGTCAAAAACGAGTCGCTCATTATTACTGACTAAAGCCGGTCGCGTCGTTGCGCGGCTCTTGCTTCTCCGGCCTTGTGGATTAAACCCCCACAAGGCCTTTGCCTTTTTGTTGGTGCCCTTCCGCACCCCAAACTCTTTGCATACCCGGAGAAAACGATGTCACGCAAAAAAGTCGTCATCATGGGAGCCGCTGGCCGCGACTTCCACAACTTTAATACCTTGTTTCGCGACAAAAACGACTATGAGGTCGTTGCCTTTACCGCGACTCAGATTCCTAATATTGATGGCCGACGCTACCCCGCCGAGCTTGCGGGCGAGCTCTACCCCCAGGGTATTCCAATTGAGCCGGAAGATGATCTTGAAGCCATTATTCGAGCAAACGAGGTCGAAGAAGTTTGGTTTTCGTATTCCGATGTCGCCCATCAATATGTAATGACCGCCGCAAGCCGAGTGATGGCTGCGGGCGCGCATTTTGGCGTTTGCTCCGCCGAGCGCACGATGCTCAAGTCGACAAAACCACTCGTGGCCATCACAGCTGTGCGCACTGGCGTGGGTAAAAGCCAGACGACTCGCTATGTGAGTCGCATCCTAAAAGACATGGGCAAGCGCGTGGTCGCCATCCGCCACCCGATGCCTTATGGCGATTTGGCCGCACAGGCTTGCCAGCGTTTCGCGACTTACGAGGATCTTGACTTGCACAAGTGCACCATCGAAGAGCGCGAAGAATATGAGCCACATATTGACAACGGTTTTATCGTTTACGCTGGCGTTGACTACGAAATGATTCTGCGCGAGGCCGAAAAAGAGGCGGATGTCATCCTTTGGGACGGCGGCAACAATGACATGTCTTTCTATAAGGCAGACTTGTATCTCACTTTGCTAGACCCTCACCGCGCTGGGCACGAGCTGAGTTACTACCCGGGCATGGTCAATTTGCTGCTCGCCGATTTGCTGATTGTCAACAAAATGGATACTGCTCCTGCCGAGGGCGTGGCGGAAGTCATCGCAAATGCGGCTCTCTACAACCCATCTGCAACGGTGGTCAAGTGCAATTCAGTCATCACGGTTGACCAGCCAGAGTTGGTCGAAGGGAAAAATGTGCTCGTTGTCGAAGATGGCCCAACGCTCACCCATGGTGGTATGGAATTTGGTGCGGGTTGGTTTGCCGCGATTCAGTCGGGTGCGGCCTCGATGGTTGATGCAAAGCCGTATGCCGTAGGGTCGATTGCCAAAACTTTTGAGAACTACCCAAATGCAGGCAAGATTTTGCCGGCGATGGGCTACGGCGACGAGCAAGTGCGTGAACTAGAAGAAACGATTAACGCAACGCCTGCCGACGCAGTTGTCGAAGGCACCCCGATTGATTTGAGCCGGATTATCAAAGTCAACAAGCCCGTAGCGAATGTTCGCTACGAGCTTGAAGAGCTTGAGGCCGGGCAGATTCGCGCGGCTTTGTTGAAGGTGTTGGGTTAAAACAGAAATGTAAATCCATAGAAAGTAATTCCATTACCCTCTAAGGAATCAAAGTCTGCGATGGCGTTTGTTTGATGAAGAACATCTGCCCGAATCGCGCGGGTTAAGTAGAAGCATGCTCCTACTTCGGTACTTAATGCCGTGCCAACGGATGTGTCAATGAACGAATCTGGAGTTCCTGTAACCGATAGCCCACAGCCAACAAAAGTCGAAAACCTAGCTTTTGGATTTAAGTATCGTCTCAGCCCCAAAGACATCGTGTTAAAACTTGCCTGATCACCCCAAGGGTCGCGATCATGCGTGGACATGAGCAAGGTCGTTGCTGATGACAAAGGCAGCTCAACGGATTTGAGCGTCCCGCTGCCATCTGCGACACCAGCAAAGAGTCCTAGTGGCTGATCGCTTTCAGCCTGCCCAGGTATAGCAACCGAGCAGCCGTTTGTGAAAGCCACAAGCAGGGCGAGTAAAATGAGATGTGCCTGTAGAGGCATCGCTTACCAGCCAAACACTGAATTAGATGTGAGCATCGCTTCTGCCGCCGACTGGGAGTTTGTCGGCTGCAGAGTAACTGAGCCGTGGCCGTTTACCGTGAAGCGATTGGCTTCAGGCACAAAATTGGCCGCGTTACCATCAAAGCGAAGGTGGCCTGGCGCAATAACGCGAGGGACATTTTGGACAGAGCGGACCATGCCCGGGAAGCCCTTAACCTGAACTTTATATTCTGTGGAAAGGAAGTTATCTACCTGCCTCCATTGGAAGATAGGGTAGGCCAATACATCGCACGAGTTTTTCTCGCAGGCATCTCGCACAGCAGCACTCTTGATTTCGCTAAGACGACTTGAGCCAAAAACGGAGATCATCTTTCCGTCATCTATAAGGGCACCCTCGACATAATCCGAAGCTCCGAAAGAAAACAGGGTCAAAAATGTGCCGCCCGAAGCTTCGCCAATAACATAGCTAGACATGACTTGGACATCGACGACATGGTCATTTTTTGCGGCGAATGACCCTAAAGGCGTGCCAAGGGTTTGGATCTCGCGATGTGTTGATGAACAAGACATCAAGACCGCAGCGATTGAAAGAAGGAGAATTGCTTTTTTTAACATGATTAATTGAATGCAAGGTGCATACCGCAGCATCTCTCAAAATGAGTGATGGGAGGGGGGCCCGTGCGTATAGATAAGAGGAAATACTTGAAAAGTGGGACACCTTTTTTTCGATTAAAAAAAGAAACGCGCGCCCCTCCAGGAGCGCACGCTTCTTTGTTGAATAGCCTAGCTATTAGAACAAGAGCAGTTTCCATGCCAAGTGGACACTCATTTTTAGAGTTTTTTATTTCTCTAAGAACTCGCACAGATTTTCTTTCTAGTTACGCAGCATAATGGCCTTATGAAAGTCAGCCTCACACCGTTAATCGCACGACTCGCTGTTTTGTTGGCCTCCTACGCATCAAGCACTCACCCCGCCTTTTCGTCGAGCTTTTCATGGAGCACATCTCTACGCCAGACCGCGGCTCTTGCACGGCCAAGATATCGGTTGTCTTTGGCTCTCCCGACGACTTGGGCGCAATTGATTTCCAGACGATCATCCAGTCGCGCTTTCATGAATTAGGCCAAGCGGAAAAACGAATCGACACAGCGGCTTAATCGCGCACTTTGAGCATAAGAGCAAAGTCAATGGGCACGAGTTGGCCTGGCTCGAACCTCAACTCGGTCAAGTGAGCGAGAGCCTGGCATTGCCCGCCATCCGTGGAAAAAGCTGGCTCTTGGCGCTCGGCGATTTTCCGGGCGGCTTGCCGCGCACTTTGGTTGTGCGATTGATGAAATAAAGGGTTTAAAAAGTGGATCGAACACAAAAATGATGTGTCGGCCGCTATATTTATAGACCAGAACGCTTACCGAAAAATGTAAAGCGTTGTGCTCGAGAGCAAACAAGAACAGTGTTGACTTGAACTGGGTTAGCAAAGTCTCCAAACCTGTAGCGGCTTTTCGCCACGGGTTTGAAGCGTTTGAGGCCAGGCAGCTTAGTGCGGCCTTGACGAGTGTTTTGCGGCTAGCTGTCGTCTGACTGATACAGCAACTCGCCTGTCCAATAGTCGTAAGCATTGTCTGTATAGAGGTCTATGCAAAAAAGGCCTACAAAGAAGTCAAAAATCTGCGATGGGTCAAACCCGGCACGTAGATAAATACCCGTGTGGAAGAAGAACGGCTCAGAGATGCCGAGCTCCACACTAAATGTTTCCCAATCTTGCCAGCCAAGATATAGCCTTGAATCATGCGGTTCGGCTCCGACATCATTTAAACGAAGGCCTGCAGGCAAATTGCAACTCGAATCGCCACCACCAACCTTGTCATTAAATAGTAATGTTTTGGCTGGCTTGCAATAAATTGGGTCTCTCAAGCCATCCAAGTGCTCGCGCCAACCATCTTTGTTGTTACCCGTCGTCTTATAGTCATTCATATAGATAGGCGATTGATTGATTCGCACCTCCTTATTCATGAAGAGAAAACCGGCTTTATAACGCTCGTCAGCAACGATTCCATAACCGCGACGGTCCCACTCTAAGTCCACCGTATTCTTGTACAGTGCACCCGCCTGAAAGAAATCTGTCGCTTGAACGTAAAGGCCAAATGCCGGTGGCAGAAAACCGGCTGCCTGGGGCTCAGAGCCATTAGCGCTGGGCTTAATTGGCGAAACGCCGCCAATTGCAAAAGTACCTATGTCTAGGAAATCATCACGCACGTTGCGAGCATAGCCACAGCTTGAAGCAAGGACTATGAGTGCTAGTAGCGCTGGGAGGAGGGCTGTTGTCTTCATACCCCATCAAGAGTAAAAAAAGGCACCTTGGGACGCCTTTTCCTAGTTTATTTCGATTATCTTAGTCCAGCAAATCTACCAGAGACCAAAAGGCGCTCATGCGAAATTCATGCTTTCCCATAAGCCGCCACCAAGCACTCGGGCAGATCTTTAATATGCCTCAGAATCTCCCAGCCGCCGACGCCAAACATGTTGGGCAAAATACCTGCGGCTTTGGGGTCGATGCCAAGCATGTGGACACGGATGCCGTCCGCCCG
>JABHIE010000021.1 GCA_018671175.1 Planctomycetota bacterium
CCCATAAGCCGCCACCAAGCACTCGGGCAGATCTTTAATATGCCTCAGAATCTCCCAGCCGCCGACGCCAAACATGTTGGGCAAAATACCTGCGGCTTTGGGGTCGATGCCAAGCATGTGGACACGGATGCCGTCCGCCCGGGCTTCGCGAGTGGCTTGGCGGACATCGGCTAAACCGTACGCGCCCTCGTAGCGATCAAAATCGGTTGGCTTGCCGTCTGAGATTAAAATCAAGTGCTTCCGTCGTGCGGGCGTCTTCGCCAACTCAGCCGTTGCGTGGCGAAGTGCAGGGCCGATGCGTGTGTAGCCTTGTGGTTTAAGACCGCCGAGCCTCGCTCGCCCCAGCGCCCATGGCTCACGCCAACCTTTTATTTCCCACGCTCGGCAGAGGTTTCGCGTATTTGACGCAAAGGCGATAACTTGCAGTTGATCCCCCAACTTGTCGGCGGCTTCACCCAAAACCATGACCGCTTCGCGAGCGACATCTAAGACGCGGCGATTATCAATCCAGCTATCGGCGGACAACGAAAGGTCGAGCAAAACCGTAGTCGCAAGATCGCGCTCAACGCGTGGGGTGTCGGCGTAAAACCGACCCTTGCTTGGCTGACCCGCCGCGACCTCGGCGCGGTCTTCGATAACGGACGACAAATCAATCTCAGGGCCATCAAGCAGGCGATTGCGATTGGCGCGCTCGGTGCGGAAGGCTTCGAGCCGGCGAGTTAATTTTGAAATCGCGGACCGCATTTCGCGGCGGAGGTTTGCCCCCCACTCGGCATCTTTCTCTTGGATAACCGTTGGGTAAACCGTGACCCAATTACGGCGATAGGCTCGCGCGACCTCATCCCACTCATCGTATTTTTGGCCGCGATCACTCGGTAATATTTCATGCACATCTGGCACGCCAGTCGCCCCGTCAAGGTCGGCGCGATAAACGCTATGCACCTCTGGCCCGCCACGAATGAGCTCGCGTAAATCTAATTCATCGAGTGCCTCTTGATGGTCTTCTAAATCATCTGCGCCATCCATGTGTCGCATATTTCCTGCGAAATTGTCAAGGCTCTCGACTTTTTCAAACACATGCTCTGGCATAGCTTCTTGCTCGGATTCTTCGTCGACCATCGTGCGATGAACCTCGTCTTTAATAGGCGCTTCTTTTTCGGTTGCGTCTTCTGCGACACCCTCTTCCGATTCGCGCGCAGCCTTGTCAGCGGCGGCGGCATTAGCACAAGCCAGCTCTTCAGATGGAGAAAGCCAGCCACCCCACAACGCAACACCAGGTGAATCGTTACCCTTTGATGATGCACGATTCCAGGATTCTTCAGACCACTTTGGCGTGGAGTCAAAATGATGAAGTAATTCCAAACGGTAAGCCTCTATTAATGCACCGCGTGCACATAATGAATCGATGGTCGGGCGCGCCGCGATTTCAAGCTGAAGCGCGTGTTCATAACGAATAGAAAAGCCTGGGTATTCAGCACTCAAAGTCAACGCAGCCGCACGCGCCTGAATCATGGCTTCGCGCTCGTTTGCGGGCGAGGGAGCCTCAGCCAATGCCGCCGCAATCGCAACGCGCACCGTGAAAAACTCAAAGCTCTCTTGAGCGTCGGCGCCTCGGTCAATGGCCTTAGGCAAACTTAATACGCGCCCGCGCACCCCGCCATTATCTTCGGCCTCACGCACCACAACAGGCCGGCCGGCAAAAACTTGCGCCAAGGGGGCGAAGGCATCTTGGTGATTTTTGAGCCAAGACGCGCACTCGGCATCATATTTTGGCGGAGGCTCTGGACGGAAACGGCCAAGCCATTTCCATAAACGCTTAAATGTTTTTTCTTCCCATTCAATAGGAAGCTCGGGCGCTTGCTCTCTAGAAGGCAAGGGCCACCACCTCGCGCAAGGCCGCTAAAACCTCAGGCTCGTCGGTGAGCGGCTCAAGAATGGCGGCTTGACATGCGGCGCGTGGGGTCATCCCTGCGCTCAAGAGGCGGCAAGCATCGACGAGCAGGCGAGTCGACGCGCTTTCGGCTAAACCGAGCTCATCGAGGCCACGCAATTTGCCTGCCAGTCGGACGAGGCGCTTGGCAACGGCTTCTTCTACGCCCGTTTCGCCGACTAGAATCGATGCCTCAAGCTCGGCGCTTGGGTAATCAAAACTCGCACCGACAAATCGTTGGCGAGTCGATGGCTTGAGTTCTTTTAAGCCATGTTGATATTGAGGGTTAAAGCTCACGACCATCATGAAGTCGTCGCCGGCCGTTAAGGTCTCGTTGTGGCGATCAAGATACAGCTCTCGCCGATGATCGGTGAGTGGGTGCAGCGCCACGACCACATCGGGTCGCGCCTCAGCAATCTCGTCTAAATATAAAATCGCGCCTTCGCGCACGGCCCGCGTAACGGGGCCATCTTGCCAAACAGTGTCGCCACCGCGAATCAACCAACGCCCCAACAAATCGGTCGCGCTCGTGTCATCGTGACAAGGAACAGTGATGAGCTGGCGGCCCATGCGAGCCGCCATATGCTCGATGAAACGAGACTTCCCACACCCCGTTGGCCCCTTGAGCATCAGCGGCAGTTTTTGAGAATGGCACACCTCAAAGAGAGTGCATTCATCGCCAACGGACTGATAAAACGGGAGCGTCGAAGTGTGGGATGTCGTTTCCATGACTACTTATAGTCGAAGATTAATCTTCTTGACCTAATGTTTCGTCGTTGGGCATGCCGTATGAACAGAAGTTCATGAAAAACAGCACGATGCCCATTGTGAAAAGTGCCGCAGCAATGACCAAGCCGGCGGCGTGAACATGAAGTTGCTCTTGGACTTCGAGGAAATCCATGCCACCTTTACGCTCAAGGTAAACCTGCACAACACCCATGACTGCAAACGCGCCGACCATGCCGGTCATGCCAATGTTGCTAGTCCAGAATGCCCACTCGGCTTTCCAGTCGGTGTAACGCTTGCGGCCTGTAACTTGCGGAAGAACATAAGCAATCATCGCGAGGATCAACATTGCATACGCACCCCAAAAAGCCATGTGCCCGTGCATACCCGTGATGAGCGTGCCGTGCGTGTACATGTTTACGGATGGAAGCGTGTGCGCAAAACCCAAGAAGCCAGCGCCGACGAATGACATCACGGCACAGCCGATCGTCCAGGTCAGAGCGATTTTGTTTGGATGCTTACGACCACCTTTTCTCGCCATCGCAATCGCGTACATCGCCATCCCGAGGAAAGCTAGCGGCTCAAGCGCGGAGAAAATACCACCAATCATCAACCAGTAGCCTGGGGCGCCTGTGTAGTAATAGTGGTGACCCGTGCCGAGGATGCCCGAAAGGAAAGTGAAGCCAACAATGATGTAGAGCCACTTTTCGATAACCTCGCGGTCAACGCCCGTGAGCTTAATCAAGAGGTAAGACATGATGGCGCCCATGATGAGCTCCCAAACGCCTTCTACCCAGAGGTGAACTACCCACCAGCGGAAGAATGAATCGAAAACAATGTTGTCGAAAGTAATCATGCCAGGCAGATACAAAAGTGCTGCCGACAGCAAACCAAAGAACAGCACTGAGGCCGTCGTTGTAATGCGCTTGCCTTTCCAGATGGTCATCAGCAAGTTGAAGAGGAACGCTAAAACATTAACAACAACAAGGAAGTCAAGCTCGCGCGGAATCTCAAGGAACTTACGGCCTTCCCACCAGTTGAGGTGGAAGCCAATGACGGCTGTCACGCCTACGAGAAGTAGGGATGCAAGTTGAACCCATGCTAATTTAATCGACCAAAGCTCTCGGCCAGATTCTTCTGGAATGATCCAGTATGCCGCGCCCATGAAACCCGCGAGGAGCCAAACGACGAGCAGGTTTTTGTGAGTAGCGGAAGCTGCATTAAACGGAATGATGTCATGCAGGCCGTCCATGCCCATGTGCGCGAAGCCCATGATGAAGCCGTAGACCAATTGCAAAAGGAACAAGCCCATGCAAGCGGCGAAAAAGTACCAGGCGATTTTTTGTGATTTGTATTTCATCTTTTTGTCCGGTTACTTCAGGGTCAAAAGGAAATCGACGAGCTCTTTGACTTGCGCGTCGCCTAGGCCCAGGTTGGGCATTGTGGTGTCAGCCTTAATGGTGCTTGGCTCTTGAATCCACTTAGTGAGGTACTTAGCGTCGAAGCGGTTTGCGACACCTGCGAGGTCTGGGCCAACAAGTGCGCCGCCGCCAATCGTGTGGCAACCTGCGCAAACGGCATTTAAGCTGCGAAGCGTTGCGAGTTGATCGACGCTTGCAGAAGCTGCGGCCGTTGGGGCTGCGGCCTTTGCTGCTGCTTTTTCAATATCTTGCTCAGGGCCATTATTTGGGTCACCCGTGAAGCCGTTGAGGTCGATATCGCCAACCCAGTTGAAGAAAGCAATGGTGTCTGCAATATTCTTTGCGGCCTCTTCTTTGCCAACTTTTTTGGCATCGTAGAAATCGTATTGGACCATCTTGCGACGATTTGGGTAAAAGGCCTGAGGGTCTTTCAAGAATTCGGTCATCCAGGCCTCGCCGCGGCGGCGGAACACCTGCGTGAGTTCAGGTGCGTAATACGCGCCCTCGCCCATGAGCGTGTGGCAGCCCATGCAGTTGTTTTCGGTCCAGATTTCAAACCCATGAATCACCTCTGGTGTCATGTTTTCCTCGTGCGAACGGTCGGGAAATTGTGCGATGGTGTCGACCGTCAAAAAGACGAACGCCGCCGCGCAAATCACCGTGCCGCCCAAGAAGAAGGCTTTCGCTGCTGATTTAGTAAGCATTTGTTTATTAAGGGGGGTTAGTGACGAGGCTCGGACTTGCCGGCCTGTTCTCCTGACAGGGCTCTTGGGAAGAGCACCTGATTTTCAAGATGGACATGCATTTGCAGGTCGCCCTTGAAGTTGGCAAACTCATGATTCAGTTTTTGCCAAGTTGAATTGTCGATGTGAGTCGCACCGAGCTGCTGAATCAGTTGCTCAAGTTGCGCAAGATTCTCGTCGTGCTCGTGGTGCTCTTGCTCCATTACGCTGATGGGCGCGGCGGCATCATCGCCCATGTCGTCAAGAATCATAGGGAAGAGAACTTCTTCCTCTTTCGCAAGGTGATCGTGTATTTCAAATTGCCAATTTTCAACAAACCGCAAGACGGCCGCACCGTCCGTGCCAAGCTCGCCTGCCAGCTCGATGAGTCGCGGCAATTGCTCGCGATGCACCGCATGAAAACGGTCGAGGATGTGCTCGACCAAGGCGCGCAAGCTGCGGCCGGACCAATTTTCGCCTTCGATTGTGAGGGATGTCATCCCCAGCGTTATTCAAGCGGCGTGCCAAGTTTTGGGGTGAAAAAAGGGGGTTTTTTCTGTGCTCGTTGCGGTTTTGACAACCGGCGGCGTTGTCATTAAGATAGCGGCGTTGTCTCGGTGGCAACGCCGCTGCTGTGAAATCAATCTCTCCCGAAGAATTTAACTTGCTCATGCGTCTTTCTGTAGACCTGAGCTCCTCACTCGATTCCGACGACCGCTTTCAGCGACTGGTCGACATCGTAACCGAGGCTCTGCCTGTAGATGCCGTTACGGTTTTGAGTCTCGATGACGACTTGCTAACCCCTGTAGCCCAGCACGGGCTGAGCGATGACGCAATGGGGCGTAGTTTTCTTATTTCGCAACACCCGCGCCTTGCACGCATTTGCGAGGCAGGCAAGCCAGTGGTTTTTGAGCCTGATTGCGAGATGCCCGACCCCTTCGACGGCCTCCTTGCTGCCGCACCTAATCTGAACGAACACATTCATGCTTGCGCGGGATGCCCGCTTTGGGTGCACGAACGCCTCACGGGAGTGCTGACGCTTGACGCTCTTAAACCCGACGCGTTTGCAAAGATGAGTCGACCATTTCTTGACGCACTCGGCGCGCTAACTGGCGCGACGCTTCACACTTCTTTGCTAATGCAAGCACTTGAGCAGAGTGCGAAGCGCAGTGGGCTGATTGCGCAAAATTTAATGCAAAGCGACCGCGCGCGACACGGATCTTACCTTATTGGTAGCGGAGATGTGATGAAGCAGCTTAAAGACGAAATACGCATGGTTGGTGGCTCGCAACTACCCGTCTTAATTACGGGCGAAACAGGGTCGGGTAAAGAGTTGGCCGTGCAAATGTTACATAAAAGTTCACAGCGGGCCGACCGCACGCTAGTCTATGTAAACTGCGCCGCATTGCCCGAAACCGTGGCGGAAAGTGAGCTTTTCGGTCATGCCGCCGGTGCGTTTACGGACGCGAAAAACACTCGGCTCGGCAAGTTTCAAATTGCAGATGGCGCGACTTTGTTTTTAGATGAAATAGGTGAATTACCGCTTTCAGTTCAAGCCAAGCTTTTACGCGTTTTGCAATTCGGCGAGATTCAACGCATGGGTAGCGATGACCTGAGTCGAGTTGATGTTCGCGTTTTTGCCGCAACAAACCGCGACCTAAATGAAGAAGTTAAAGCCGGGCGTTTCCGCGCGGACTTGCTGCATCGACTTGATGTTTGCCGGCTGCATGTACCGGCACTTCATGAACACGCGGACGACATCCCTGCGATTGCTGGGCACTTTTGTGATACCGCACGCCTCCAACTTGGTTCGGGGCGCATTCACCTCACTCCGCAGGCGCGCGAAGCATTGCAAGAATACTCTTGGCCAGGGAATGTCCGAGAATTGGAAAATGTGATTTCCAGGGCAACCCTGCGTGCTGCGGCTCGTGGTGAGAGGGGCGCGCCTATTTTGCTCAGTGCCCGCGATCTCGGGGAAGACTTTTCCGTGGCTCGTCAGGCAAATCAAAACGCGGGCGTGCAATTGGCCGCGCCGCTCGAGGCGGAAGGAGTTGCAGCGAATCTCGAGACTCAAACGATGACCGAAAACCTAGTCCTTGGCGACCTCAAAGAACTTACGACCAACTTCCAAATTCAATTAATCCAACGCGCTATCTCAAAACAAGCTGGGAATCGGTCTGCCGCGGCACGCGAGCTCGGGATGCACCGAAGCAACCTTCACCGGTTAATGCAGCGGCTTGAAATGTAAGTTATGCTTGACTTTTCCTTATTGAGACCTATTCTCATGTCGCGATGACACACCAAATCCTTGTTCTTCTCCACCTCATTGGTGCGATCTTCTTCGTCGGCGCTATTGCGCTTGAGGTTTTGTGCCTCGACTCCATGCGCAAACACCTCGGCGAAGAGATGTTCCAAAAGGTCGAATTCTTGCTTTTCCGCCGAATTAAGCGCGTTTACCCGCTCTTTGTTCTGCCGATGTATGCGATTGGTTTTCATTTCTATTTCCAATACGCACCCGACAGCTGGGAGCTTTACACCCAATGGCTCGGCACGCATTTTGGCTCAATGCTGACCCTTAAAGCGATTTTGGCAATTGTGCTTTTAGGTGTTTTCCTGACCTCGCCCTTTACATTTATGCGACCGCAACCCAACAAACTGAAGCACTTCTTTGTGATTACGGGCGATGCAAAAGACATGAAAACCGAGCATTTTAGATTCATTCATTATGGCGTCTTTACGCTGGGGCTGATTATTGTCATCCTCGCAAAAATGATGTTCGTGGGTTAATAGGCATGATGAATCCTTCGAGTGAGGCAGCTTTGTCGGGCAAATCGAGCAACGCATCAACTTGGCGACCGCTACCTGGCGATGCCGCGTGGTGGATGTTTCTCACAGCAGAGTTTGCGACGATTTGTATTTTTTGTGTGACCTTTGCGGTCATGCGGGCGGCAGACCCTGTTGGCTTTGCGGCTAGTCAGGCGCACCTCGACCCGACGCTGGCGTTTACGAATACTCTCATTCTCATTACAAGTGGCTGGTGTGCAGCGCGTGGAGTCTTAGCTATCAAGGGTGGTCGCGCAAAGGCGACTAGCTATTGGTATGGTGCAGCTCTTTTGCTGGGTGTCGTCTTCTTATTCATTAAGACTTCGGAATACTCGGCTAAGTCTGCCGAAGGGATTTCACTCGGCACCGACACTTTCTTTTTCTTCTACTACTTTTTAACGGGCTTTCATTACTTGCATGTCATGCTCGGCGTGGTTTTTTTGGGCTACATTATTGTTAAGACAAGTCGTGGCGCAATCGATGAAGCCACTGTGCACAACACCGAATCTTCTGCGGCCTTCTGGCACATGCTCGATTTGGTTTGGGTCATTCTTTTCCCGCTTCTATATTTGCTCTAGCCATGAAGACTCTCCTCAACATCATTTGGGCCTTGCTCCTCGCGCTCTCTGCGGGCAGCTACCTTGTTGGCGAAAACTATGTCGGTGGCTCAACGGCAGCATGGCTACTTATGGGTGCTGCTTTGATCAAACTGATTTTGATTAGCAGTGTTTATATGGAACTGAAATATTGCCGGCCTCTTTATTTGCGGGTCGCTATGGGCCTCTATGCACTTACTCTCGGTTTGATTGCCTGGGTAAGTTCTGGGATCTAATTTCGCTTGAGCTGAAAACGAATCGGGTCGCGTGCAATTTTTTGGCTGACACGGCAAATCGCCGATTCACTTAATTGCAAGACTCTAGGGTAACCCCCGGTAACGGGTGCGTCGCGCATAAGAATAATGAGTGTACCGTCAGGTGTTAGCTGAACCGTGCCAGGCAAAACGGCTGATGTAAGGATTGGCTCTAATTCGTTATTTAGACTTTCGACAAGTCGGTAACCGACTCGGTTATTGTCGACCGAAACTGAGAAACTGCGAAACAATCTTGTCTGCTGCTCCAAGTTGAGCAAACGAAACTCTGGGCCAGGTGTGCACTCTAAACTCGCCGACAAGAACTCCTGGTGTTCTATTGCTGGCTGAAGTTGCGTGTCGAACGGGTCGGCGCTACTTTCTTGAATCGGCAAGCAATCGCCCGATTCAAGCCGATTGGGGGTCATCCCAGGGAAATAGCTTCGGCTGCCCAGCACAAGGTTTGAGCGAATGCCGGCAGCAACAGAAAGATAGACGCGCGCACCAAACTGCCGCTTTCCAAAGCCCATGGTTTCGCGTGCTGCAGCCTGATAAACCTGATTAGGTTTAAGTGGCCGGCCGTCAAGAGTGGCTGAAAAATCAGCGCCTGTCAAACTGAATGCGCAGCTTTTCGTGAACTGGAAACGACCTAAACCAAAAGTGATTTCGGTCACGGCGGCATCAGCGTCATTGCCCAAAAGTTTATTGCCGAGCGCGGCCGACTGCGCATCCATTGACCCGGCTATTGGAATGCCAAGCCTCGCGTGGCCCACCCGACCGCGATCTTGAATCGAGCAATGCACTCCTGGCTGAATGACTTTAATCACGAGTGGTACGGCTGAGTTGGAAGTGGCCTTGCTCAACTTGCTCTTGTAGTTCAAGAAAGGTTTGGCGCGAGACGGACTGAAAGCGAAGGCCATCGCCCGGCTTTGCAAAAACGGGTTCGGCAAGCTTAGGGTCGAAAAACGAAATAGGCGACTTCCCGAGGATGTTCCAACCGCCGGGCGTATCACTCGGATAGACACCTGTTTGCTGGCCGCCAATAGCCACCGAGCCGCGATCCACTCGTAATCTTGGAGATGGTCGGCGCGGAGTATGAAGAGATGGGTTGAGCCCGCTCAAATACAAAAAGCCGGGCTGAAAACCGATGAAATGAATCAAATATTCAGGTTGGCTATGCAGGCGAATAACATCGTCGATTTCCATTCCGTTGCGGCTTGCAACTTCACGGAGGTCAATGCCAAAATCTTGATCGTAGCAAACCGGGATTTCCCAAATGGTTTGCGTCGTTGCCGACGGAAGTGTAAGTCTTGCGTAAAGCTCTTTCAGAATCGAGACTTCATGCGAAAAGTGAACCGCATGAGGAAAACAAATCGTGAGTGAATGATAAGCAAGAATTAAATCGGTCGCACGAGCACCCTGCCTGACCACTGCTTCAAAAGCGAGGATGTCAACCAAGATGTCTTTCGACAAAACCTTCGGCCACTCAACAAGGATGGCCGAGTCGCCAAACAGTTGGTACTGCAGATCAAACTGCATTTAACTTTGGATGCCGCCGAATGTTCTTCAGAATGGAAAGGACATTCGGGTTGTCGCCATGCACACAAAAAGTTGACGCGCAGAGAGTTAGCTCTTTCCCTGTAACGGTTGTTACAACTGAGTCGTGATACAAAGAAATCAAATGCTTCAATATCTTGCCCGGGTCTTTCACTAGGGCTGATTTGCTTTCTCTTGAAACCAAAGACAAGTCGTCATTGTAGTTTCGGTCTGCAAAAGCTTCGTAGACCACCTCGCACTCATTTTCTAAAGCGACGCTTGCCAAGACGGATTGAAAAGGCGCGTATATTTTCGCTTCGGGGAAAATCTCTCGCGCAACGGCGACAAAGGACTGAGCCATTTCGCTGTCTTTACTAAGAGCGATGTAAAGTGCGCCATGTGCTTTGACATGCTCGATTTTGACATGAAGGCGCCCTGACCTTTCATGCATCAGGCCTAACTGCTCACGCAGGGTTTCCTGCAAAGCTGGAATCGAAAGTTGCATTGCAGCGCGGCCAAAATTTTCACGGTCGGGGAAAGACGGGTGCGCGCCGACCGTAAGGTCATGCCCAACCGTTAGGCGTAAGACTTCATCGATTGAGGTGGCATCACCTGCGTGGCCTCCGCACGCAATGCTGCAAGAAGATAAAAATGGAATGAGCAAGCTTTCGTTGCCAAGACCTTCGCCGATATCACAGTTGAGATGAATCATTTAAATGGCTCCAAGTGCCTTTAAAATGGCCTTTAACCCTAGAGAGAGGCTTAGCAGTAAAATTGCCATGCCGATTATGTTTTGTGTTTTTGTATTCACGAATTTGCCCAAGACGGTCTTTTTATTGACCACCCAAAGAAGGACCCCAGCAATGAGGGGAAGTAAGAAGCCGTTTGCAATTTGTGCAAACTGGATGATTTCGATGGGCTTCACGCCAAACGAAGAGAGTAAGACGCCAAAGAGCAGGACGAACATCCAGACCAAGCGAAAAGCGCGAGAGTGCATGTTGCCGTTAAACCCAAGGCACCCTTTTGCGACAAATGCCGCGGCTAAAGGGGCGGTGATTGCCGAAGTGATGCCCGCCGCAAATAGACCGACTGCTAGGAACGACTTGGCGTATTCACCGTAAAGAGGTGCGAGGGCTTCCGCCAAATCTGCCGCTGAATGCACATCGGTCAAGTTGGCTGCCGATGCAGAAATGATAATCGCCATCGAAACCACGCCACCCAAGATAATTGAAATTGTCGTATCAATACGGACGGCTTTCAGGTCTTTCAGGCCGCTCCATTTTTCTTTTACTAAAGATGCGTGAAGAAACAAATTGTAAGGAACAACCGTTGTTCCGATTAAGCCAACAATGGTTAGAAAACTACCGTCCGGAGACTTTGGCTGCAGCAGACCTTTGGCAATCAAGCCAAGGCTAGGTTTCGTCGCGATTGCCGCAAGTACAAATGAAAAGCTCATCAAAACGACTAGGGTGATAAACACTTTCTCTAAAGCTTTGTAATTTCCGAAATACAAAATCAGAAATGCAATAGCTCCCATAATCAGCGTGATGAGATTGACTGGCTGACTAAAAACCGTGAGGTGGTGCTGGCCCGCGAGCGCCTCTAGACCTAATGAACCACCGCTGATATTTCCAGCCTGATAAGCTGCGTTACCCACAACAATCGCAGCCAAAATCAAAAACATCATGAAGCGATTAACCACGGGGTGACTGATTTCCGCACGGACGACTTCCGCCAAACCACGCTGAGTAACTAAACCCAATCGCGCGGCCATTTCTTGCAAGGCAATCGTTGCAAAGATGGAAAGCGCCATCGCCCAAAGCAAGTCAAAACCAAAACCAACACCCGCTAATGTGCAGAGCGTGACCGTGCCTGGCCCAACAAAAGCAGCGGCGACCAAGGCCCCTGGACCAATGTTTCGAAACCATACTTTGCGACTCATCTTAAAATTAAATCTCGCGCTCGTGCATATACATAGCCGCATAATCAACAAGCATACGATGAGAGCTGAATTCAGCGGGAATGCTCATCAAGGATTGCTTGCAAAGCTTGAGCCACTTTTTAGGAATGCCCGACCGATTTCGGTCATAAAACAAAGGCACCAATACATTTTCGAGCAACTCATAAAGTGCACTGGCATCGGCTTCATCGCGAGCTCGACCCGACTCGGATAGTGCGCGTGTGCGCCCCTGCAAAACGGCCCACTTGTCGCCGTCAATCACCCAACCGTTTTTACCGTTGAAACCCTCTGGCCACCACCCATCGGCAATCGACAAATTAAGCCCCCCATGCAAAGGCGGCTTCATGCCCGATGTTCCCGACGCCTCATGCGGACGGATTGGAGTGTTCAACCAAACATCACAACCTGAAGTTAGCATACGGCCGATGTGCATATCGTATTCTTCCAGAACGGCCACGGAGCCTCGGAAACCCTCTTTTTGAGCCATCTTGTAAATTTTTTGGGCATAAGCCTGACCCGCCTCATCGCGTGGGTGTGCCTTGCCCGCAAAAATAATTTGCACGGCCTGCCCCTTTGCTTGCATGAGTTTTTCAAGACGCGCGGCATCCTTGAAAATAAGTGGAGCGCGTTTGTAGGTCGCGAAACGACGAGCGAACCCAATCGTGAGTGCGTCTTTGCTAAGTGTATGCCTGGCATCAGAAATCATGCTCGCCGTAGCGCCGCGCCTCAACATTTGCTCACTCATCCGCTCGCGAACGAAGTGAATTAAATTGTGGCGCAAAGTGTTGCGAAGAGCCCACAACTCTTCGTCAGGAATTTTTTTCGCCTTGTCCCACCACGGCTGCGCTGGGTCGATGCCCGACCACCGAGGTGTAATGTGCTTCGCGTACAACTCGTTTGCTTCCGGCGCCAACCATGTTTGGGTGTGCACTCCATTTGTAACATGAGAGATTGGGACATCTTTCGATTGCTCTTTCCCGTAAACCTTCTTCCACATTTCACGACTAACTTGACCATGAAGCGAGGCGACCCCGTTGACTTGCCCGCAAGTGCGCAGGGCCAAGACCGTCATGCAAAGTGGCTCGGCTTTATCGCCAGGTGTTTCGCGACCTAAATCTGCAAGACCGTGCATGTTTAAATCTAACTCTCGCATAAGAGGGCGCAGCCACTTAGCAACCATTTGCGGCTCATAGCGATCATGGCCTGCAGGAACGGGTGTATGGGTTGTAAACAAACTCGTTTGACGCAGGCGGTCAAAACCTTTTTCCATGGAGCGACCTGCCTCTAATTCCATGCGCATGCGTTCGAGATTGGCGAACGCCGCGTGCCCCTCATTAAGGTGGCAGAGAGTTGGTTTTTCTCCGACCGCAACCAGCGCCTTGACGCCGCCGACGCCTAATAAAAT
The DNA here is from genome assembly GCA_018671175.1 of Planctomycetota bacterium. Lineage (GTDB taxonomy): Bacteria > Planctomycetota > UBA1135 > UBA1135 > UBA1135 > JABHIE01. The sequence continues at coordinate 13,371 of JABHIE010000021.1, forward strand.
TTGTTGGCGCAGCCGCAACTCAGGCTCGCCTTTGTACAAGCCTTCGGTCAATTTTCGATCATCAGGCTTATTGCCTGGCAAGTCGGCGTCGAGCAAATAAAGTGGCACTCGACCAACATCTAATTTCCATACTTTCGCGCGAACCGTGCGCGACCCGATTGGGCATTCAATCTCGACACCTGTATTTTGCAGTGGCCAATCTGCAAAATCTGGCTCAGGGTACAACACACGAGTCGTGCCGTCTTGACGAAATTCTTGGCGGTAATAACCATGCTTATAAAGAAGCCCGACTGCACAAAGAGGGATACCGAGGTCGCTTGCCGACTTTAGGTGGTCGCCAGCCAAGACGCCAAGGCCTCCAGAATATTGAGGGATGGACTCGTGCAAGGCATATTCAGAGCAGAAATAGGCCACGCGCATTCGCCTCATGCCTTTGCCTGCCGCACCAACTTTTGCGCGTCGACGAGCCTTGCGCAATCGATCGAACCAGGTGCTCGATTTAAAGTAGTCGCGATGCAATTCTTCCACCTTGGCGAGACGCTTCAAGAAGCCCGCGTCAGCAATTAGCTCATCGAGGCGACACCCACCATCGCCTGCACGGATTTGAGCCGCTGCAGAAATTGCGACGAGCGGAGCGTGATTGGACGCGCGCCACGCAATCGGGTCGAGCGAGGCAAATAAACGCTGGGCCTCTGGTTGCCAAGACCACCACAAATTGGCTGCCAAATCGCTGAGTCTCTGGTGAAGAGCGGCCGCCGAGGACGGCGTTTTAAAGCTGCTCTTTTTGCTGGAAGGCTTCTTAGAAGGCATACCAAATTATGCCGTTGCCGCCGCCTTATTGCCCAGGAGAACCGTGCGGTGCAGCAGAAGCCTGCCAACTCTCGGCCAGACTGTTATCAAACCAAGGGCTGATTAGCTCAAGCGTCGGGCCAAGGCCATCTGGCTCGGTCGGCCACGGCGCCTTGTCGTTGAAAGCAACGATGTCGATTAAGTTCTCAAGCGGGTCGAAAAGACGGACGGTATCACCCTTTGCACTCAAGCCAAAACCCAAATCACCGATGAGTCGTTGAGTGGGGAAGCTCGGCCACTGAGCGAGGAACATCGCCTGGTTAGACACGAAAACCAACTGACTACCAGCGGGCAAAATCGTGCCAGCGGGGATGATGAAAATATTGCTGTCCTTGTCATCTCGGAGTTGATAACCAGAAAGATCGAAATCAATTTCGCCTGGATTGTGTAGCTCGATCCAGTCGTCCGTATCGAACCCAATCTCGGAGTTGTAATTAATCTCTTGGATGACCGCCGAACCGGGAATAGGTACTCGATTGAAATAAGCCCCTATTTGTCGGTTGCCCGTAGCCGTAAAAGTGACGGATGCCGTTTGCGGTAAAGTTGCATCGGTCCAGCGGTCAAATTCCCAACCAGGGTAAGCGACGGCTTCAAGCGTCATCGGTGTGTTCAAAAAGTATGTGCCTTTAAAATACCCGTGTGCTTCAACGGCGGCTAGCTTTACAAACCCAGCTTTATTGTTCATCGGGCCACACTCTAATTGCCAAGTTCCAGGCAAACCAAAATGAGTCGAAACATGCTGGCGAGCGTAGGCAACCCGTTGCTCAAGGAAGGTTGCTATATCGCTCATGTTCCATCGCCAAACCGAAAAAGTGCTCGCCCAGCGGATTTGCGAATTGACTATCTCTGGGTGAATTTTCAAAGCCATCTCACGCGCCACCGGAATGGACTCGTCGGCAGATAGATTTGTATTCATGAAATCGGAATAGCGATTCACGAATCGGTTCAAGAAGTCTTGTGAGTCAAGCAGGGACGAGAAGACTCCCGTAACTTGATGCCCGCCACCAAGAATTTGGCCGAGCATATCATGTGATGCCGTTGCGCCCCAATTTCCGAGGCCCCCATCGGCATCGTAAAAGAAGTATCGCCACTTCCCGTCATTGGTGCGAGGGCGCCAATACTTTACATTATTGTGCGGCCAATCTAAGTTGTTAAAAAAGATTTCGCAAATCATGTAGTCGCAAAAACTATCAATATCGAGACGCGATGAAACAAGCGCGTAAGCAGTCGGGTCAGCCATACTGTGCGAACTGATGTAATCCATAAGCTCAAACCAGGCAAGGTTGTCGCCTTCGTGCACATCGTGGCCAGCAAACTCAAGCAGGTCGACAGCGCTCTCATCAGCTGCATGATGCCCCGCGGTGTAGTACTTGTCGATGCGCTCGCGGATATTGTGGATACCCCAATACTCGCCGTTAATGTACACAACGGAGGGCCTGTATGCCATCACATCAACATCGGCGGGTTGCATAAGGGTGTGCGCTAAACCATCGCGCATCATGGATTGCGTCCAGTCTTGACCAGAGTTGCGCAACAGCAGGCGCTGAAATTTTTGTGGCTGGTCGGCGCCAAAAATAGGCCAAGCCATATTGGACTCTTCGTAACCAGAACGAAAAAGTAGGGCTAAAGTTTTTTGGGCGTAACCGCGAGTTGCGCCCCCGTGAATTTTTGCACCGGCATCACTACTAAAAACTCGTTGGCCGTTTTCTTCAAAAAACTCAACATGAAATGGGCGCTCCATGTCGGACATAAAGTTTGAGTAAAGGCCCTCGTTTGAGTCCCACATGTTATATGGATCGGTCACAATCGACCAAACAGGCATATCGTGCTCAGTAATCTTAAAGAGATAAGATTCGGTCGCCGTGCGTGAGGGCCACATGCCTTGAGCAAACGCGGCGGCACGCACAGGGATGACGCCAGTCAAACTTGAGCTGCCAACTTGAAAAGGTGCCGTATAAGAAAAGGCGGACGGGCCGGATGGTGTTGGCTCGGTGCCATCAAGCGTGTACCAAATGTCAGCCGTAGGGTCGACGCAATCTAGTGCGACCCATGTTGTTTGTGCACGATGCGCGCCGGGCGGCGTAATCGTAACGATTGCCGTATGGTCTGGCCGACCTTCAGCCGTGTTAGCTGACCCTTGCGTTGGTTCCAAGAAACGCACAACTCCACCAGTCGTGGCGTCGCGGCCCATTGTTTGGTCGCAGTACATACGCCCTGTGAGCATGACATCTTGCTGAATGCCAAAACTGTCGGTCAAGATGACTCGATCGCCCGAGGTGGACAATTTAAAATTGGTGTGCAATTCAGTCCCACTTTCGTCAAAGCTTAAAGCCGACGATGGCGACCCGGGCGCTGAAGCCCATGAGCGACCCAAAGACAAAAACGGAGTCAAGGTCATCATGCCGCCGGAGCCTTGATTGTGCGTCTCGATGGCCAACACATTTACGCCAACTCGTAAAAGCGAGGCAAATGAATCAACGCGGAAATTAGGCGGCGCACCATTCCACTGCAAAACGCCGTCATGATTATCAGTCGCACTTTCCGACCAAGTTGGATTATGCCCCTGCACGCCAACATGGTCGCGGACGACTTCCGTGCCGTTGAGGTAAGCTACAAAACCGTCGTCATAATCGATGTCGAGGCGGACTTGTCGCAGGTCGTCGATCTCAAGCTGAGTTAACGAAAATGTATACCGAGCCGCAATCGTGTCGCTGGAAATGGCGGTGGCCGTGTGGCTGTAACCTTTGCCAAATGGGCTGTTTCCTCTAGACCAACTGGTGTCGTCAAAAAGAAAATCGCGCCACGCTGAGTCGGGAGCATTTGGGCTTGCCCAATAAGCACCAACATCGCCCCAATTAATGACCGTATCCCAGTTGAGGTGTTGGCCGCGATCCTTGTCTGAGGCGAAAACTGTGAGGAACCCATTAGCCGGGAGGGTGACATCTGGGAAAACCCACATCCCTGGTTTCGCGGCATCGTCGGAAAGTGACCAGTTAAAAAGACTTACGGGAGTTGCCCCGGTGTTGTGCAGCTCAATCCAGTCTGGCGTGGCGCCGTCGGAGTCGATTGCACTCTCTAAATTGGAGGCACATACCTCATTAATCACAACCTGTTGGGCAGGTAGGTTGAGGGCGGCAAGCAGCGTAAACGCGGCTGTAGTCAGGCTTTGCAGGGGGTTCAATTGTGGTGTTGGTCGCTGTAAGTCGTGTAGGACAAAGAATATCACGAAATGCAGGTTTATGCCCCTGCATTTCGGTTTTACAACTTTGTAACTAGACGCTCTGCGTGGTCGAGTCGTTCCCTTATTTGATCCGCTAAAGCAATGGAAAGTGAGCCCTGCGGCAATTTCCAGGCCCATTGATCAACAATCGCACCAGGAATGTTCATTCGAGCCGACGCGCCCAAGCCGAGCAAGTCTTGCATCGGAGTGATTGCGAGGGCCGGGTCACTATGCCAAAGGGTTTGCAGAGCCTGGCCGAGAGATGAAAACGGTGAACTCAAGCCACGCTCGGCAAACCCGTCCAGCCAACCAAGAGTCGTGTTGTTGTCGTGTGTGCCGGTATAGGCGACTGCGAAAACCTCGTCGAGCTCATCGCCATTTTGCAGCAAGCGCATGCCGGGCAAACCGAAGTCATCGCGCAGAGCATCGACCTCTGGCGTGAGCAAACCTAAGTCTTCAGCAACGAGCGGGAGAGCGCCGCCTAATCTTGCGTCAACCAAAGCTTGCAAGATTTCACGACCAGGCGCCAACTGCCAAGAGCCGCTTTCAGCCGTTTGCGCTTGACCCTCTATTTCATAGGCATGGTAAAAGCCAATAAAGTGATCAACTCGGACGGCATCAAACCACTCTAATTGAGTTTGAATACGCCGCACCCACCACTCAAAGTTTTCGGCGCGGTGCGCTGGCCAATCATAATGCGGATGCCCCCAAAGTTGCCCCGTCGCGCTAAAGCAATCTGGAGGCACTCCGGTCTGCACCTCTGGCCGGCCCAAGTTATCGAGTCGAAATAGCTCAGGTTTTTCAAGCACATCGTCTGAATCTGCTGGCACGAAAATAGGTAAATCCCCCATCAATCGGATACCAAGACCTTGACAATGTTTTCGAAATGCATCCCATTTTCCTTCTAGGTAATCGCCACGGCAAAAGGACGATTTGGCCGAATACGGAGAATGACTATTGTCAGGCAAAGGGCCAATCGGCAACATCTGCCACCAACGGAAGCCTGCGCTCGCAAGCCAATCTGCAAACGCACAAGCCTCGCTTAATGAACGCCCGCCATCTGGTAGGGAAGTTAAGTGCAACAATACGCCGGCACATCGCTCTTCGAAAAATGGGTGACGAGGTAAGCTCATCGGCTACGCACCCAAACACAACCTGTAAGAGGCGGCAGCAAGCAGCGGTCTTTTTCTTGTGAAAAAACCACCCGCCAGCCATCACCCTTGGGTTGCCAATTTGACTCTTTAGAGTTTGATGCGTTTAGGGCTACAACAACCTCTTGTGTTTCGGCAGAACGCAAAAACGCAAACAGGCGCTCGTGAGTGTCGTCCGAATGTAAAATCTTGAGTGAACCATCTTGTAGAGCGGGGTGGCTGTTACGGAGTGCGATGACTTCCTTGTAAAACTCAAGGTGCTCTTCATGAATATAATAATCTTTTGATGCGTATGGCCCTAAATCATTCCACAACATTGGGCGGCGGCACATGGGGTCATCGGCCCCCCAGAGACCGACCTCGTCGCCATACCAAATCATGGGTGCGCCAAGCCAGGTCATCTGAAACAACACAGCGAGCCGCGCGCGTTGGTATGAGCTAGGGCTTGGACGGCCGTCGTAATAATTTGGGTTGGTATCTTGAACCCGATTTTGTTGATCATAATTTCGGCCAGGATTTTCCATCATTGAAACTAAACGGTCGGTGTCGTGGCTATCAAGCAGGTTCATCATGACTGCCGTGTTTTGCGCTGAATACACCAATTGGAGCTCGCTCAAGCGCTTTGCCAAATCAGCCGTTGGCATCGCGGGCTTCTCGACCCCACACCATTCAACGACCGCAGACGCAAACGGATAGTTCATCACAGCATCAAAACGACCACCGCCAACCCAATCATCTGCACGATGCCAAATCTCTCCAGAGATATAAGCATCAGGGTTAATCGTTTTTACATGTGCGCACCAATCATCCCAGAAAGGCATGGGGACTTCATTCGGCACATCAAGTCGCCAGCCGTCAATGCCGTCAGATGGGTCGCCGTCGGCATCAGGGTCCATCCATCGTTGTGTCACATCGAAAATATGTTGCTTGACGGAAGCGCTGGCAAAACCATTTGATGATTTCTTAAAAACGGGGAGTTCGCCAAAGCCGGCCCACCCCTCGTATTGAAATGGTTTCCAGGACCGTACATCAAACCAGTCGGCGTATTTTGAGCTCTCACCCTTTTTTTGCACATCGATAAAAGCAGGGTGTTTCTCGCCAACATGGTTCCAGACGCCGTCGAGAATCACACGGAAGCCCATTGCTTTAGCCTTGCGAACAAACTTTAAGAACCGCTTGTCGGCGGTCGTCCATACCCAAGTAGACGGGTCGAGCAAATCTTCACCGGCAACTTCTGCCGCGTAGTCGCCACCGCCAAGGACATCATCGATATGGATATAGTCTGTCGCGTTGTAGCGGTGGTGGGAAATAGACTGGAACACCGGCGTCAAGTAAAGGGCGTTTACGCCAAGCTCTTTAAGGTAGGGCAACTTGTCTTCAAGGCCGACAAGATCGCCTCCGTAACGACGATTGAAAACTGAATACTTCCAATAACTCTTTCCATCTTTCGATTCAAAGCTTTCGGCCTTTTCATAAGGAGCCTTCCATGTATTTACTGGAGTTGGGTCCCAGGACGGTTCGCCGTTACGAAACCGGTCAGGCATGATTTGGTACCAAATCGCGTGGCGTGCCCAACTTGGCGGCGAAGGGTAGGTCGTATCTAATTTCGGCATAGAATAAAGCTGGTAGTCCGTTGCTCTAAGTTCTGAATCTTGGAAAACAAAGGTGTAAGGTGTTCCCTCATCCGTCGCGGGAAAAGTGACTTCCCAGGTTTCTAAAGGATCGCCGTAATGCGCACGGCTCATCGGTATGTCATCAAAGCCCTGCATAGTTAAGTCAACGCGCTCTACATCATTGGCCAGACATTGCACGCGCAACACAACACGGCCATCGCCTGCGCTTTGGAAGAAAAAGGTCGAGCTTACATCGTGCCGAATTGCGGCGGCCATGATTTGGCCATCTCCTCGGAGTGATTCAGACTTCGACAAGTCTTGTTTCTGCCAAAGCTCGCCCAAACGCAAAACCGAGTTTGATCCGCCATGCCCGTCGGGCAACGCATCCGCATTTTTTGTGTCGGTCAACCATTGCTCGCCATTCACGACAAATTTGTAGTGATGCACGCCTTCTTGCAAAGGCACCTCGACCACCCACTCGCCATTCTGGCGTTGCATTGGTGTCGCGTCTTTGCTCCACCCATTGAAACTACCGGCCAAATGCACTGTTTGGGCGTTTTTCAGGAACCGAAAAGCCACCAGCCACTGCCCAAGGTCGCTCTTTTTCGCCTCAAAGCCCTGCGGTAGCGAGCCAGCCGAAAATACTGGTTCTGGCAAGGGAGGCAAAAGAGGCCATGAACTCTGGGCCAGCGCAAGGAAGATGAGGGAGATCACAAATTCATTCTAAAATACCCAAGCGCGGCTGACACTTTTTCTCTGCCGCCACGCCGATAAGACCCCTTGTTCAACTTCTTCTCACGCACAGCTAGCGCGCTTTTGATTGCCATCGCAATCATCCTCGTGGCTTGGGCGTTTACGCGAGTCGCAAATCGGCCCGACCACCACGCGCAAATCGAGGGCCAAGAAACGCTCACGCTCATGCACTGGTCTGGTGATGCGGGCCAAGAAGAAGACGCAATCGTCGCCGACTTGATTGCCGATTTCGAAGCCGACAATCCCGGCACTCGCATCCGCCGCATCAACCCTGGAGACGCTGGATCTTTCTACACCAAACTCCAGACGATGATGGCCGCCGGCTCGCCGCCCGATGTTTTTTATGTTGGCGCCGAGAGACTTCCTGCCTTTGCCTCGATGGGTTTACTTGCTCCCACTCCAGAATCTGATTTTAATTTAACCGACTTTTACCCAGCCACGGTCAACGCCTTTCGCTTTAATGGAACTCGCGCCGGGCGTGGCACTCTTTATGGTGTGCCAAAAGATTTCACGACTCTTGGCTTTTATATTAATTTAGATTTATTCCAACAAGCGGGCATACAAGTACCGACCACTTCATGGACATGGCAAGAGTTCCTTGACGCCGCACTAGCCATTGGCCAAATCGAAAACTGCACGGGTGCCGAATTCGTCACCTGGCCAATGATGGTTCGCCTTTTTCTGCGCACACATAATCTTGATGTCGTCAGCCCTGATTTTGAGCAACTGCGCTTCCGTGAGCCCGCCGTCATGGCGACGCTTCAAAAACTTCGCGATTGGCGCCATGACCGCACGGCTTACCCAAACGCACTCACCAGCGGCAAGTCAAAAGTTGCCAGCGGCTCTTCGGTTTTCCTGACCGGCAAAATAGGGATGGCAGGCCCATTTGGCCGCTGGGTTGTTCCTAGTTATCGCAAGACTAACTTTCGCTGGGATTTCGCCCCTCTCCCCCACGCAAAAGGTTTAGCACCGGCAAATGCTATCGCAACCGTTGCTTGGAGTGTCGCGGCGGCAAGCCCACGACAGGCGGCATCTTGGGCACTCGTCCGCCACTTGACGGGTGAGAAAAGCCAACGCCTGGCAGCGCCACTAGGGTTAGCGATTCCAACTCGTATAAGTATTGCGGAAAGTTCCGCATTTATCGACCCGGCACAAGCTCCGGCAAACGACCGCGCCTTCCTTGACCAGGCCAACAACGCTTCCGTTATCGCTTGGCCTGCCGACGCTCGCTTTGAAGCAATCTTTCAAGCACGCATGGACCAAGGCCTTAAAACCGGTGATCAGACCCTTGAGCAGGCCGTTGCGACTTTCGAAAAAGATTGGTCTTTGGTCAAAAACTCACCACTCGCCAAAGAAGATTGGCCGCTTGTAAATTGGGCACGCATCTCATTGTGGGGTTCACTCACCCTTATCGCTTTACTGACTGCCCTTGCCATACGATGGTGGCGCACTCGACCAGGCGCGCTCGAATGGAAAGAAGAGCTTTGGGGGTGGGCGCTCCTATCGCCATGGCTTCTTGGTTTTATTTTCTTCCTAGCCTTACCAATAGCGCTTTCTCTGGTTCTTTCATTTTCAAAATGGAATGGCGTCAGCACACTCGACCACGCGCAATTTGTTGGCCTTAACAATTACACTCAACTTCTTGCGCACGATGATCGTTTTTTAACAAGCTTACGCGTCACGCTTTATTACGCGTTACTTGCCGTGCCACTCGGGCAAGTGATGGCGCTTGGTGCCGCCATGCTTATGAATTCGAAAGTGCGCGGCATCGGCTTCTTCCGTGCTGCATGGTATCTGCCAAGCGTGTTGGCCGGGGTCGGCATCGCCGTTCTGTGGCGATGGGTTTTCGATGGCGACCACGGCCTAATGAACGCAGGGCTACAACCCATTCTTGACTCGCCGATTCTTTCATGGGCAAATCTAACGGCGCCAGAATGGTTTGGCGCAGATGCCGCATGGTTTGGTCCACCCGCATTTGCGCTCATGAGCCTCTGGGCAGTGGGCGGCCCGATGATGATTTATTTGGCCGGCTTGCAGGGCATCCCACAATCATTGCATGAAGCGGCCGAGCTTGACGGCGCGGGTCGTTGGGCGAAGTTTCGTCATGTCACATTGCCGATGTTGTCGCCCGTTATTTTTTTCAACACCATCATGGCCGTCATCGGTAGCTTCCAAGTATTCACGCAAGCCTTTGTCATGACCGGTGGCGAGCCTGGTGACCTGACGCGCTTTTATGTGTTGTATCTTTACAACCAAGCGTTTGAATTCCACGAAATGGGCTACGCATCAGCAATGGCGTGGCTGCTACTCATCATCATCCTCGCACTCACGGTCATCATGATGCGCGGCTCAAAACGATTCGTGCATTACGAATCCCTCTCTTCATGAAACTCAAAATCTCGCGTTACGCCCCACTCGTGCTTGGCGCGATGGTCATGCTGTTCCCCCTCTGGTGGATGACAACCATTTCACTCGAGACCGCCGCGCGCGCTGGTGCGGCAACAGCCGGCGGTAAAGTCACTCTTTGGCCGAGCGACCCGCAATGGTCAAACTACACCGACGCCCTCAAAGAGTTTGGCTCGACTCCATGGGTTGGCTTCCTTGATGCGCTCGCAAATTCAATCGTGGTCACAGTTTTGGTCGTCATTGGGCAGGTGCTTTCTTGTTCTTTAGTTGGCTATGCCTTTGCGCGCATTCGTTTCCGCGGGTCAAAAGTTCTATTTGGGTTGATGCTCACCACGATGATGCTGCCGCCACAGGTCACCATGATTCCGCTCTTCCTTTTCTTCCGCAGCTTAGGTTGGGTCGACACATTGCTGCCACTTGTCGTACCCGCGTTTTTCGGTAATGCTTTTTACATTTTTATGTTTCGTCAATTTTTCGCAAGCGTGCCAGAAGCCTTAATCGAAGCCGCTCGCATCGACGGGTGTGGTCATTTCCGCATCTGGTGGAGTCTCATGTTGCCAATGTGTAAGCCCGTCATCGCCATCTGCGCGATTTTCACTTTTCTATTTACCTGGAATGACTTCATGGGGCCACTGATTTATTTGCACAGCGAAGAGTCTTCCACTCTTGCGGTCGCACTCAATTCATTCCGCAATCAATATGGTGGGCTTGATGATGTCCACTTACTCATGGCCGCGAGCATCGTGACCATGATTCCGTGCGTGCTGCTCTTTTTCTCCGCGCAAAAACATTTTGTCGAAGGTCTCGGCAAAGGAGCCGTTAAAGGTTAAATCATGGCAAAAGTCGTCCTTAAGAATGTGGGTAAAACTTACTCTGGCAATGTGCGCGCCGCGAGTAATGTAAATGTATCGGTCGCTGATGGTGAGTTTTTGGTTTTGGTTGGCCCCAGTGGTTGCGGTAAATCGACAACTCTGCGGATGGTTGCTGGCCTTGAAGCTGCCACAGATGGAACCATTCAAATTGGTGAGCGCATTGTTAATCAGGTCGCTCCAAAAGATCGCGACATCGCGATGGTCTTTCAAGATTACGCGCTTTACCCACACATGTCGGTGCGCCGCAACTTAGCCTTTGGTCTTGAGCGGCGGAAGACGGAAAAAATCGAAATCAATCGGCGCATTAGCGAAGCCGCAACTTTGCTTGGCCTAAACGATTTGCTTGATCGCAAGCCGGGTGCTCTTTCGGGTGGACAGCGGCAGCGTGTTGCTCTGGGCAGAGCGATCGTGCGAGACCCAGCGGTTTTCCTTTTTGACGAGCCGCTTTCTAATCTTGACGCTCGCCTACGAGTCGAAATGCGAGCCGAGTTAAAAGCACTTCATCAACGATTGGGTGCAACAATTTTATATGTCACTCACGACCAAGAGGAAGCCATGACTTTGGGCGACCGGCTTTTGGTAATGCATGATGGAGTCGTACAACAAATCGGAACACCCGACGAGATCTACAATCACCCCGCGAATCGATTTGTTGCGGGCTTCCTCGGCACGCCACCCATGAATTTATTCGAAGGCGGCGTTTCTGGTCTTGAGGAAAAAGAAATGATGACTCTTGGTCTTAGACCCGATGCAATTCGGCTCACGCTAAACATGAAAGAAACGGGGCCAACGGCCGTCATCCGGGCGGTTGAATTTTTGGGTGACTGCAGCGACCTGCATGCTGTTCTTGAATGCGGCGCGACGGTCGTCAGTCGTGTATCGGGTAAATCAGATTTCAAGGTCGGTGATTCCTGTGTAATCACCGCGGACATGAATCAGGCCCATTGGTTTGCCGATTAGGGCTGCACGATCAAGTGCAATGCGTTTGTAAATGCGCCCGCATAGGCGTCATAGGCTTGTAGCCAGACATCCATGCCGGCTACTTGCGTTGGCACGGAAACTGGTAAAAGAACCGCACCAAAGGCATTTGCGTTAACCATGGGTATTTGCAAAATCGGCATCGACAAATCCACTATGCCGTACGGAGTGCTTGTCGGCCCTGCGCCCGTAAGCGAATAGGCCACAACAACGGGCCCATTCGGGCTGGCGCCAGCGACAACGATTTCACTGGTAACTCCTGCCTGAAAACCACGAACGACCAAAGCTGGCCCGTCGGTTGTTGCAGAAAGAAAACCGTCCCCGTCAATCAGGTGCAGCGGTTCTGTCGCGGTAAGTTTGCCTAACGAGCTGCCAACGACGAATAGGCCTTGGCCGCCAGATGGCCCCGTGAGCCGAGCGCGGAAAGCGAGCGGGTTAGGGCTCACATAAACGGAATGCCCGGGGAGCAAAACGGTGCCCGGTGCAAAGTCAAAAGCGATGCCGCCCTCAAGCGACCAACCTGTGAGATCGACGGCAAATGCATTGCCGTTGACAATCTCATAAAACTCTTCTTCGCTATTGCCAGAAATCGGATCTGTAACAACTTGGCCGAAACTCAAAACAATAACCGCTGGTTGAGCTTGAGGGATGAGCCCACCTGCTCCTCCGTAAGTTTCGTAAAGATGCACTCGACGGCGAGGTAAATAATCTTGGTCAATTTGATCAAGCCCCAAATGGAAATTCATGGTGCGATCGCCATAGCGAGGAACTCCCCAAACAATTTCATCAGCAGCGGCTTCATCTGCAAGAGAAGCTTCGAGCTCGGTCAATCGCGCTTCATATTTCAATTCGGCGCCAGGGGTCAATGGGCTTTGCAAAGATAAATCCATGACCGAGCGCAATCGTGCAAGGTACATCGCCTGCACCCGTGAGTCGCGGTAGCACGCATCGATAAATCGGTTCCAGAGCAAATCGATTTTTTTATGACTCTGGTCGCCGTAAAACGGATGACCATAAGGGTCTAGGTCTGCCCAAATCGTGTCATTAAGCACTTGTCCAACCAAAGTATAGTTACGACCAAAAGTGAGGTCTTTATCCCACCCCAAGATACGCCACTCTTTATCGCCCTCAGTATCGCGATAAAGGAAATAATTTTTGGCGACATGATCATTGTCGTGCACCACACTCGTTGCTGCTAAATAATTTACAACCGCAGGCAAATCGATGTTGTCAAACAAGTATTGCGTGAGCGCGTTGCCGGTTAATGCAACGCCATCAATAACCTCTTGCAAATCGGTATTGTCTTCCCACTCGCGCGTTTTTTTGTCTACACCTTGCGTTGAAGAAGTAAAGGCATTCTCCATCTTATATAGTGCGCCCGTCTCGCTCAGCCCATTGCGATTAAGCCAGCGTTTATCCATGTGTTGGTCAAAGTGGGCTAAAGAATAAAACTCGCCATTCAGCTCAACTCGAATCGGGAAACATGCGCCCACATCTGCGCCAGCATCGGTGTAAGTTTCTTGAGCCAAAATGCGGCGGACGAAAGACTTATCTGACCAAGTGGAATTAATATTAATTTCTTCCGCTTCGTCTTCGACATCACTCCAAGAAAAATGGTGACCGGAATGGAAATCAAACTTTAAGTTAGGCTTCGTCCACCAAAGCGACGATGCGCCTCTGCGGTAATTTTCGACATTGTCGTAGAAGAGCCCTTGATACCACAACGAGGCGTAACCTCCGCCTTGCCACAAGACTGCATCATCTTCAATAAACCAATGCAAAATCGGAATATCAGAGACAACGGTTGGGTCTGCGACCATGCAGCCAAAATATTCAGGGCTATTTGTCGGGTCAAGGAACAAAGGCGCGCGCACCGTTGCGGATTGCGCATCTTGCGCATGCACAAACCAACGCAACATCTCTCCTGGTTGGGCAACACCGGCTGCAATTTCGGCTGACCATACGCCATCTGATGCAATCAAATCAGGCGCAATCCCGTCATCGCGCATGGCTAGAGCGACTTCAGCGCCGTACATGACTCGCCAAGTTAAGTCTGCGGAGACAATCGCAGCTGATGGCGAGGCGGCAATTTCGGCCGTCACTAGAATCGAATCTGCGAGCGTTGGCTCAATAGGCCAATAGCTGACATCCATCACGACTGCGCCGCCACCGCCATTGGCCGCACCCGGTGTTGGGGACGAAAAGTAAGTTTCGTCGGTCGTAACAATGCCGCCGACGAAAGCGAGGCCATAAGAAATGTCGGTAAACTGAATGGGGTATTCAGGTGCATATTCATCTGAAATCGTCACACCATCAGACTGAACAAGCGCGAGATATTCGCCGCTCGATTTCAATTTGAAATTAGTATGCAATTCAGCGCCAGCGATTTGCCGATTCTTGCTTGAAGCAAAAACCAACATAAACTCTCCAGGCGCCAAAACCATCGGGGCCGGAATCTGCCACGCATTGAGCGCGAGATCGTCGTCCGTTAAAAACCAACCGCCGAGATCGACCGCAGCCGACCCCGGGTTGTGGATCTCAATCCAATCAGACGCTTCGCCATCTTCATCAAGAAGTACATGGTCATTTGAAGCCATGAATTCGGTCACCATCGGGCCGCCCCCAGTCGTTTGGGGAGCGGCGACGATGGTGCACAAAAAAGCGAGCGCCCACATCATGATTTTGCTCGACTACTGAACAGTTGGGGCAAGAGCGTTGGTCAAAAGGCCGCCGCCACCTGCGAATAATTCAGCCGCTTGCGTGTAAATCGTTACGCCAGCGATACCGGCGGGAACATTAACTGGGAGCGCAAGTGCACCACTTCCGCCAATGGCCATTGGAGGCATTTGGTTAATCGGCATGCTCATCGCAACTGGGCCGAAAGGTGTTGGCGTTGGGCCTGGGCCTGAAACGGAATATGCAAAAATCACATTCGAGCCAGGTGTCATGTTTTGCACCTCAAGCGACGCCGTTTGACCCGCGACCAAGTTATTGATTTGATAGGAAGGACCAAGGCCCGTCGTGTCAGCAGAGATCATAATCCCATCAAAACTAAACGCTGTAGCTGCGCCGCCAGAACCTGACTGCAAACGAATTTCGTTGAAAGTGAAATCAGGAAAAACGGTATCAAGATCAGCAACTGTTACAGGGTGATCGTCGCCTGGGCTCACCCACATGCGAACGCGGTCATCGCCAGGAAGGAAGTCAATGCGCACAACAAGCCGCGCTTGAAGCCCACAGTCGGTATTTGGAACCCAAGTTGGTGTAAGAACGAATGACAAGTCTACACCCCACCAATCTTGACCGTAAGGAGAGCCGATAAACAAACGCTCGCCGCCCCACTGCTCGAAGAGTGAAAGGCCGCCGTAAAAATCATCGGAGATAGATTCTCGCACGCAATCAAATGCAATCCAAATCGTGGTGTTGTCTTTGCCGTACTTATCGTTAACCGTTAAGCCTGGAAAAGCTGAAGTGTCTAGGGTGCGATATGAACCAACGTGCTCAAGATTCGTGGTCGCCTTATTGCCAACCATATCTAAGCCCGGCGAAGCAACGACCGCGTCGTCAAGAGTTACGCCAGACCACCAATCGCTAGACCAACCAGTTCCACCGGCGTGATCGCCAAGCGGGCCCGCGGTGTATTCAAAAGTTTCAGCCGCCAAGGTGGAGTATTGAGCACTCATGGGTGCGGTTAAGCCAACCAAGACAAGCAAGGTGAGGGGGAGAGTTAAGTTTTTCATGATGTTGAAAGGATGAGGGTTATCGGGAAAGAATGAGTGCCGTGTAAGGGCCGATGCTGATGGCGCCATGATTTGGCATTCCATCTTGCCCGCCCGTTTGGGCGCTCACATCCGGGGAGTTATGCCCCGTAAAAAATGCGTCATAGCCAATCCAATCACTATTGAATCTGACTTTCCATGTGCCCGCAGATGGCAGACCGATGTCGTATGCGCTTAGCACCTGGTTCGACATATTGACGACAACGACGACATCGTCTCCTGGGCCGCCTTGATCCCAGCGGTGGAAGGCGACAACTTTTTGCGTATTGTTCACATGGAAAACATTGCAGCCTTGCCCTTTTAGGCCAGCCGTTGTGCCATGTAAATTGCGACGCAGCGCAATGAGGTCACGATACAGCAAAGCAATGCCTTGAAAGGTCGTAACCTTAGCCCAATCAAGCGGTCGATCATCGTGGAAGTATCCTTCTTCCAAGAACTCTTGGCCTTGTAAGAGCATCGGGATGCCCGGCGCCGTAAAGGTCAAAGCCGACACCATCGTAGACCGCTTTTTCGAATAATACGAATCGGCGTTACCCGGCCAAATGTCTTCTGGCACGCGCGATTTGCCGTTTGAAGCCTCATCGTGAGACTCGGTGTAAATCACTCGACCAAAAGCATCTCCGTTGTAACGATATTCAATCGCGTTTTTCACGGCCCACATATCACGATAAGAATCACTTGGTTGAATCGCAACTTCACGAATAGGGTGCACAAAGTTTGGGTCCCATTGCGCATCAAAACCCGCACCGCCCGCCCATGTTGGTTTTGTGATCCATTCATTTGACCACATGTCTTCGGCGATGGATATTTTCCAGCCCTGTCGTGAATCAATTTCATCATTAATCCATTGCATCAAAGTCCAGGCCTCAGGGATGTCACCGGAATTGCCGTTGCGCATATACGACGTTGAATCCCAGCGCAAACCGTCACACCAATAGTCTTCGAGCCACTGCAAGGCATTGTCGCGAATGTATTGCCTGACTTCCCCGCGCGTGTAATCGGGGCGCGTGTCTCCCCAGGGAGTAATTGCGCGGTCATCATTAAAGAAATAGATGCCGCCGAAACCATTTTCTGACCAGCCGTCAAACTGCCATAAATCCATTTCTGTTGGGCCCCAGTGATTGTAAATCACATCAAGAAAAACAGCGATACCGCGACGATGCGCCTCTTTGACAAAAGTTTTAAATTCGGCCGGCGTGCCGTAAGAAGACTCAACCGAATACGGGTGGGAATAGTTATACCCCCACGACCCCGAACCCGGAAACTCACATACCGGCATCAGTTCAATTGCTGTTACGCCAAGAGCCTGAATGTAATCAAGCTTTGCAATCGCTTCCTGAAAAGTGCCGG
The DNA here is from genome assembly GCA_018671175.1 of Planctomycetota bacterium. Taxonomy (GTDB): domain Bacteria; phylum Planctomycetota; class UBA1135; order UBA1135; family UBA1135; genus JABHIE01. The sequence goes on from JABHIE010000021.1 coordinate 30,342, forward strand.
CCGTAGGGCTATTGGTGGGATTAAAAGTGCCGATATGCAATTCATAAATAATGAGATCATTCCAAGCGGGCGTTGAAAAGCCAACGCCGCTCCAATCAAAATCACCATGATCCACCACGACGGAATCGCCCAATGAATTCGTCACGCGCATGGCACGAGGGTCATTACGCCAAACCGTATTACTGCCCGTATTAATCACATATTGATAATGCTCGCCGTGACCAACACCTCGCACAAAAACCGACCAATTGCCGTCACCGTCATCAACCATCTCAGTCGCTTGGCCAGACCAACCATTGAAGCCGCCCGCTAAATTTACGCCCTGGGCATTAGGCGCCCAAACGCGAAACGATGTGCCGTCGGGCTTCACAATCGCGCCCATTCCTGCGTGTTGAGAACCACTCGCCTCGGTCCAGTAATGAATGTCGTAAGAAACCGAGCGCGGGTGCAAAACCGCAATATGCCAACTACCCGTTTGGATGTCATCCCCCGTGACCACCACGCGCTCTTTGGCCGTCGTCGGGTCTGCTGATTTAAAATCGAAATGCCTTGGGCTGGCGGGTGCGCCAAAACGCACAAAAATATCGACTTGCTGCCCGTTTACATGTGATGTTTCAACAATCAGCGTGCCTGCCGAGCCATCCACCGGCGCGACATAGGCATCAAGCTTCCATTCAGATTTTGCCGACCCTGGTGGAAGGGAAGATTGCGTGCCGCCTGGTTGGACAGTCGTTGATTGCCACGCCAGCGGCGCAAGCAAAAGGAGGGGAAGGAGGGCGAGCATTAAGGGGGTCAAAGTGCGACTTCCTAGTTTGACATAGAATTAACTCTGCGCCCGACTTTCATGGACACTTTTGCCGCTCGCGACCGCCAGCAGCGCCGCAAAACACTCCAACACAAGCCGCTTGGCTTGTTGTCGCGCAACCCTTAATCTCGAGCAGATGCCCGCTCAGCAGAGAGTGCATCGATATGCTCAACCGCATCGGCCGTCGGGTATTCTCCCGTGAAGCAACCTGTGCAAAAACCCTTAATTTCAGGGTTGCCGACCCGCGCGCAATCTACCATGCGGTCTAGCTCTAGGTAAACCAAATGATCTGCGCCAATCGCTTGACGCACCTCGTCAACCGACCGACCTTGAGCGACGAAGTCTTTTTGCGTGGCCATGTCGATGCCGTAAGGACAAACCGCGACCAAAGGCGGAGAGGTCGTTGCGAAATAAACATTGCGTGCACCAGCCGCGCGTGCGGCCTCGATAATGCGACCCGATGTGTTGCCGCGCACGATGGAGTCGTCAACGAGCAAAACATCTTTACCCTCAAACTCAAGAGGAATTGGATTCAGTTTACGATGAATCGATTTTTTGCGTGCCTCATTATTGGGCATGATAAAAGTACGGCCGATATAACGGTTTTTTACAAAGCCTTCTCGATAGGAAACATCGAGCGCGTGCGCCATCGACAAAGCCGAGTCGCGCGCAGAATCAGGAATCGGTATCACGACATCAGGCTTAGGTGCGCCGCTCGCGACCCACTGCTCGGCCAACGACTCACCAAAACGCCGCCGCGTTTTGTAAACCGAAATTTCATCAAGAAAAGAATCGGGACGAGAAAAATAAACGAGCTCAAAAATGCAAGGCGTGTGCGGTTTGTCGCCGACCTGAATAAACACAGGCTCTTTGCCCGTTTCGAGAATAACGGCCTCTCCGGCTCTTAAATCACGCACTCGGTGGAAACCGAGAATATCAAGCGCAACCGATTCAGAGGCCAGCGCCCACTCGACACCTGCGTCAGAATCACGGCGACCCAAAATGCATGGCTTAATACCTGCTGGGTCGCGGAAGCCAAACATAACGCCCTCGCTTAACAAACCACAAACGGAATAAGCACCCTTGGCCATGTCGAACGCAGAAGCCGTGCCAGATCGCACTCGATCAACCAAAGAGGCGCCGGCGCCGGCATCTTGCAGACCTTTTGCAAAGGCATAAAGAATCGCCTCGACATCGCAGGATGATTCCATGCAAATGTTGACGGCTGGGAATTGCCGTGACCTTAAATCAACCCAGTTAGTCAAATTTCCATTGTGCGTCATGCCGACGCCAAACGGAAAGTTAATGTAAAAAGGCTGCGCGTCTTGATCGCTGCCCATGCCAACCGTCGGGTAACGCACATGCGCAATCGCAAGATTACCTTGCAGGCGTGTCATGTCTTGCGCGCGAAAAATATCGCGCACCATGCCGTTTTGTTTGCGCAGGTGAAACATTCCGTCAAACGACAAAATGCCTGCCGCGTCTTGCCCGCGATGCTGCAATGCAATCAACCCCTCGTAAAGCTCTGGGGCTGCGTGAGTGCCGGGCAGGCCGACGATGCCGATGAATCCACACATGGTCGGTTATTTTAGGTCGGCGGACGCCATCATTTTCGATCGTAGTGCTGACAAATCAGCAATCAAGCTGCTGCTTGAAGCGTCAAACCTGGCAAGCCAAGTGCGCCTCTCATCATGGTGCCCATATCTTGGGTCATACCAGCGTTCGAGCAAAACTTCGGCGACCTCTTGCCACCGACCGGCGGCTAACCACTCGCGCAGTCGCCCCACCCACTTGGCGCCGAGTCGTTTTTCTAGGAATTGGAGCTGGTCGGCGAGCTGCTCGACATGGTGAGAGGTTGCCAAATATTCGCGGGCAAGCAGCGCGGTGCGATACCCCATGCTGGCTTCAAGCCTCACATGGGCGCCGTCTTCCATGCCGAGAAAAAAGGTGGGCGGGATTTCGACATCGCCAACTTTGCGGCTTTCGCCCTCGACAAACCATGGGCGTGGGCCAAGCTCACTTAATCGCTCAAGCAGCCTAGAATCGAACTCTGGTTTACTCACGGGCTCTAACCCAACCGCGCCCAGGACGGAAGATCGATGCTGAGCCAGCCCCTCAAGGTCGATGGTCGAGCCAGGGAGCTCTTTTTCGAGTTGATGCAAAATTTGAGTTTTTCCAACACCTGTGGGGCCTCTCAAAATGATGAAAGAATGAGCGTATGAAATTAATTCGAGTGAGTTGCGAACCCACTGTCGATAATCTTTATAGCCACCTTGAACTAAGACTACATTTTCTATACCAAGGGCAAGCAACAAGGCCGCAACCGAGCGTGAGCGCATGCCTCCGCGCCAACAATAAACGGCAAGGGTCGCGCCGCCGACATCGGCAAGCGGCTCAAGCGTTACGGCCGAAACGCCGGCTTTTAGACGCGTCGCCAATTCATCAAAACGCTGACGCAAATCATCCGCAGCAATCGGATAACCCAAAATAGAGGCAAGCAAATCACCTAACTTTTTTTGGACCATTTCAAGGCCGTGCTCGAATGCCGCATCTGGCGACTCTTGCTTATATAGCGTGCCAACTACCGCGCGCTGGTCGTCGTCAAACAGAGGCACATTCCATGCACCGCGCACATGATCTCGCGCAAATTCGGATGGGCTGCGCAAGTCAACCTTCCGCACGGATGGCAGAAGAGCGAGTTGAGCGGGCGTAACAGTTGAGACTTTCAAGAGCGCCTATTTCAACACCGCGCTATCGCCTTTGCATCATTCCGCCTTGCATTCTGCGCTCGCCCGGTGCCACGCCGCGTTTATCGGCTGGCACTCGACGCCTGCCTGGGCGCGTTTGCTGCATGCCCTCGCAGTTTTCCGTCTCGCAAACGCAACGCTCGCAAACCTCAGCGCTTGGCACGCCAGCACGCAACATCATGATTGCGCGGACGAAAAGCTTGGGCTCAAGCCCAACGATAATTTCTTTTTGCTCAGCATTAACCCCGCAAGAGCCCCAAAAACCATGGGCGTCTGCAGAGGCGATCATTTCTTTTTTACGCAAGTCGCCAAGCACGGCGACGACCTCTTCGACGGATGCGTCTTTGAGAGCGGATGCCTCTTCGACAGAAATTTGACCGGCAAGTGTCGCTTGATCAAGAGCTTGCATGGCAATGGGCTCTCTCTTTTCGCCGACAAGGCGCTTTGACTCGCGGAATCGATCAGGCAACGCCAATTGACCGAAAGCATTATCGCCACAGCCGCCCGTGGAGCAAATTTCGTCGCTGCGCTGAACCATCATTTCTTTGAGGCGGCCCTGCAATAAAGCTCGGCGCTCATGCGGCGGCAAAGACATCAAGTTGCGGCGATCTGTTTCGCTCATGCTGGAGTGCATCGCCCGCATGCGGTCGCCTGCGTAGGACGCGCGCTGACGGATTTCTTCGCGGTCATCATCGGCAAGCCCACGCATGGTTTGCATACGGTGCATCATTTGATCTTGCTGCTCACTATCAAGCGACGCCCACCATGCCGAGGCCTCGTTTGACACATCATCTAATGACAACTCTGCCGTCGTGTCGACCCCGTCGCTACAACCCAGAATCGCAATGGCGGTAAAACCCAATGTGAAAACCAGTCTGCGGAAAGGAGATTTGGATGGCATAAAACTATTGACCGAGGTCGCCCTCTTGCTCAAAAATGAAACTGCCAGATGTCGCATCGGCGAAGCCCATCTCGGCTTTGCCATCAAGGACTAATTCCCACGACTCAAGCGACACTCGATTTTCGAAAAGCTCGTCAACCGTTAGGACGGCTGACTCGCCAAGCACGCCGCCCGAAATCGAACGATAGATTGGCTTAGCCCCAGCGCCTGCCCAAAAACCGACGGCAAGCAACAAACTCGCGGCGATGAATGCAGCGGCGACCTTGGGAAAAACACCGACCAAAAGCTTGCCTCGCTTTTGGTGAGATTTTGCGCCGCATTCACGGTCGACGCGAGCGCGGACGGCATCAGCGAAACCTGTTGGTACAGGTTCGAGGGGAAGTTCATCTAGAGAGTTTGTGAGCCAGTCAGTCATTTTCGGCATCTCGTTGGGGGGCGAGAATGTGGCGCATGCTTTCGCGAGCGCGGTGAAGGAGGGATTTGGTTGCTTTTGTAGAGATGGACAACACCTCTGCAATTTGAGTTAAATCTAGGCCTTCGTAATGCTGTAACACCAATGCGCATCGCTGGTTTTCCGGTATTTTAGCTAGAGCCGCGCCAACCAAATCAGACCAATCGGCATCGTGCGTGCCTTGAGATGGGGCTTCGGCAGCGTGATCAACATGCTCAACTTCAACGCCTTCGTCATTTTTCGGCATTGAATACAATGGCTTGCGCTTGTTTCTGCGGATTTCGTTAAGGCCAAGGTTAAACAAAATGCGATAAAACCAGGTTGAGAACTTCCCTTTGGGCACATAGCTTTCGCGAGCTCGGTAGACCCTAATGAAAGCCTCTTGCGCTAAATCTTCGATCGTTGCGTTGGGCCCGATCACCCTGCGGAGCACAGCGAAAGCCATGCCTTGGTGAGCCAGCACCAGCTCGTCGAAAGCCGACTCATTGCCTGCCTGAAAATCTAGCATCAGGCTAGTGCCGACATCTGGGTGCTCAGACTTCACTGCCAGCCCCACTCATTTCGATTGTCGGCAAAAAGACGCCCACGCACCACCCCGACCATTTGGTCGAGATGGACAGCGCCGTATTGACGCGAGTCGCGGCTTTTGGAGGGCTGATCACCAAGGAGATAATACTCACCCGCGCGGAGTGAGAGTGGGCTAGCGCAACCAAACGCCCCGCGAGAGATACGGGAGATGGAACGCCCGACGCGCACCGAGTCAATCATCGCGCCAGCCGTGTGGTGAATTCTGGGCTGACCCGATCGCCCAAACTCAATCGGGGCATCGGCTAAAACGCGTTGTGGAGAAGGGGTGAAAGGAAGAGCTTCGAACAATAAGTCATCATTCCAGTAAGCATGAATCATTTGCCCTTGCAACGATAAAAACGCTCGGCCATTGCGCAACGCTGTCGGCCAAGGCGACTCGTTGAGTAAAACACTTTCGCCCGGTGCGACGCGCACTAGAGTAAGGAGCGATTGGTTGTTGTCAAAGCGCAGTTGAAAAATATCTTCGCCGGCACGAACCTCAAGAGTAACGCTTGATTCATTTTCAGGTAAAGAAAACCCAACCTCAAGACCTAGCCCCATTGCGGGGTGCAAGCTCTCGACAAAAAGCCCATCTTTCAAAAATCCATCGATCGAAAACAAACGGAAATCACGAAACTCTTGAATCGCGCTCTCACCCGTCGCCTCGAACATTGCGATTTGTTCGCGCACATTTGATGGGGCCATCTCTTTGACGCGACCATCAACATAAAGCTTGCCGTCAATCAACTGGACCGTCTCGCCAGGCAACGCACAAACCCGCTTCACAACCGCACCGCCTATATCTGGTTCTCGAAAAACAACCCAGTCGCCAAATTGAATTTTGGCGTCGCGATCAACAAAAAGCCAATCACCTTCTTGTAAAGTTGGCGACATCGAAGGGCCATGGACAACAAAAGGTCGTTGCATCCACGCAAAGAGAGCCAAAACGCCAATCACGGCGAAAACGACTCTAAATAGACGGTTCAGGCGTCTTTTACTCAATTCAGTAACAAGCTAGCAACGCCGAAAAACAAAACGACAGCTGACAAATCGCTCACGGCAATCATCACGGGGCCGGCAACTAAAGCGGGGTCAAGGCCGATTGCCTCAGAGCCCATCGCAATCGAGCAAGATGCAATTGCGGCCCAGCTCATCGCCAAGAAAAGCGCGATGCCCATCGATGCGCCGGCGTCCCAGTCGCTGACAAAAAGTGCCATGGCTGGGGCGGCCAAAATGGCGCACAAGAAACCGAGCGCAACACCAACTTGCACTTCGCCCGTAAAGGCACTTCCGCGACGGCCTGGGCCGATTTGCCCTACTGCAAAACCGCGCACTACAACCGCTGAAGTTTGCGCGCCGACCGTGCCAGATAAAGCCAACACCATCGGGATAAACGAAATCAAAACGCGCCAAGGCGACTCAGCGGCGTCGGCGGTTTCAGAACCTGGCGCGAAATATTCCATGACGCGCGACATCATCAAGCCCGCCATAACTGTAATTAACAACATGGGGCCGCGGCGCCACACCTTTGTCAATAAAGGTTCGCTGGCATCGGCCGAGCCACCCGCACCAGCCAAAAGCAAAACATCTTCGGAGCCTTCGTCTTCGAGAACCTCTAATGCGTCGTCGGCGGTAACAATGCCGACAATGACTCCGCGTGGGTCGACTACGGGAATCGAAGATAAGTTGTAATGCAAAATACGGTGCGCCACAGCTTCTTGGTCTTCGTCAACGCGCGCCATGATGACATCAGGAATCATGATGTCGCCAACTGGGTCGTGGATGCCCGCCTCAAGTAACTCTCGGGTCGAAACCACACCCAGCATCGTGCCCACTTCGTCTGCGACATAAATCGCTGAAATCGTTTCACTCTCGCCCTCGTCGCGCTTAATGGCGCGCAAAATATCGCCCACATTTTCGTCTTCGCGGGCGGTCAGAAACTCGGTGGTCATCAAACCACCTGCTGACTCGGCTGGGTATTCAGATAAGTGCCGCAACTCGGCGGCGTCTTCGGGCTCGACAAAGCAAATGACCTGAAGCCGGATTTCTTCGGGCAGCACCTCTAAAACATCGGCGCCGTCGTCGGCTGACATCTCGGTTAAGACGGGGCCGATCGCCTCAGGAGACCACCCATCAAGCAAGCGGCCCTGCAACTTGGGCTCGGCCTCAGCCAAAACCTCGGCTTGGTGCTCAAGAGATAATGCGCAAAAAACGCGATTGGCCTTGGCCGAATCGAGGTCAAACCACATGACATCGGCCAAGTCGGCGGCGTGAACGGCCAAACCCAGCTCGAAGGGCTCACCCTCGGGCTGATTCAGAAAATCGCGTAAAGTGCTGAGCACCTCTTGGCGCAACTCGCGGCGACGCTTTTTGACCATGCGTTTATAGTAGCGTCTACCTGCCATCATGAACCCATCTCATACTGCTCTCGAAGGCATTCTTAGCCTCTGCGATTCTTTACGCCGCTCGCTCGACGCTCAATTGCGCGACCCTGGCCCGCAATCCGAAACTCTTGCCGAGACCACGCGCTTACAGGCGCAGCAGCAAGGGCCTGATTTGCTCGCCCTCATCCCCGGCCTTCCGCATCAGCCCGAGGCGGCTCGGCTCCCCCACGAAGACCTTTTATTGCTCGCGCTTTTGTTTCATCGCACGATTGATGGCGGCGCGGACGCCCTGGCCGGCGCAGAGCTAGTCGCGCTTCTGGGCATTGCCGGTTTCGACCGCGGCGCTTCGCTCGGCATGCTCAACCCTGGCAGCCGCTTGCGCACGGGCCCTTGGCTGTTGGCCGAAAACCCACAGCACGCCTTCGACCCGATCGACACGCAATTCCGGCTTTCGCACAGTTCCCTTGCCTTGTTTTGGCCGGGTTACGCCGGCGAAGCGGGTAAGACAGGCTCCAAAAGCACTTCCTCAGCGGCGGCCGATCACCCTGAGCCAATCGAGCCCTATCGCTCAGAAGAGCAACTCCTCTGGGATCTCTACACCTGGCGCAACCTCAGTCTCCAACGCGCCGAGGCTCTTTTCGAGCAGGGCAAACGCAAGCTGAGCCAGTCTCCGCGCTTCCGCGATTTGCGGCGTGAAGCCCGCGGCATGCACCTACGCATCCGTGCGCGGATTGGCCGCACAGCCAAGGGCCGCGATTTTGGCATCGAAAAATTCACGCGCGATCACAAGCTCGACGCCGATGAGTTGCTCATTGTTGTGCATTTGCTTTTTTGCGAGCTTGCCGAAATGGAGCCCTATGTGCCCGCGCCCGAGTGCCTTCGCCTAGTCGCCGATAGCCGCAACGATCTTTTTCGCAAGCGCCGCCTCTTCACACCCAAAAGCCGCTTGCGCAAAACGGGCATCATGCAGGCCGAAGGCGAAGAATACTCCAAGCTGCTCGCCGCGCACTTTTCACTTGCCGACTGGGCGGAAGACCGCATCTTAGCTGGCGTCATCGAGTTGCCACGCTTCGACGAAAAAGATCTTGACGACTTTTTCCGCGGCGAAGGCTAACCCGCCACAAACCGAGTCGCGCCGATTTTTCTATCCGCGCCGAGATGCACTCGCCATACTTGCAGGGCCACCATTCCCTAGCCCCTGCTACCCATGACCGATGTGTGTGAACCTGCCCCTGCCAGCAACGACGAAAATGTCAGTGCTGTCAAAAAATACTTTCAAGACTTTAAAGTTTTAAAAGAAACCAAACGCGAATATTGGGGCCTACAGCTCGTCAATATTCTCGACTGCCTAGCCTACTTTGCGATGTTCAATATCGCGACCGTTACGCTCTCGCAAGACTTTGGTTTTTCCGATGAAATGGCCGGCTGGATTTACGCGCTGTTTTCCGGGCTAACGACGATTTTCCTTTTCTTCTCGGGCGTCTTCACCGATTGGCTCGGCATTAAAAAGGCGCTGATTGTCGCAATGCTTGGCTTGGTGCTTTGCCGCGCGGGTGTCGTGGTCGCTGAGCAACTTGACGAGCCCATCCGACTCAACGAAACCCATGCGGTCGCTGAGCTTTTTGACGGCCGAGGTTTGGGCGCGATTGAAGGCAGCAACGATTTAATCATCACGGGCCACAACGATGTTACTTTTGAGGTCGACCTCTACGGGGCGGCCACAATCGGAGATGTCTTGCAGCGCATTGATTCGGCGAGCGGCAACGACGGCGCGATTCGTGCGAGCATTGCCCCTGGCTGGGTGAGTCTGCGCCTCGAAGACACCATTCAGGGCGATTCTTATGGTGGCATTAAAGTTACAGGCACCGCGTCTAACCCCGACATGGCCAAGCGATTGGGTTTGCAAGACGCGCAAGACGGCGACGGCCCGCTTGACGGCAAGCGTTTGGTTTCTGATTTAAATGGTGTGCTGGTTGCCAAACTAAATCAGGGCGATGGCCTGTCGGGTGGTGATTCGATTCACATCACCGACGGCTGGGGCAACGAAGGCACGATTTCGGGCTTGAGCAAGATGGTTTATGTCAGCGATCTGCGGCAGCATATCGAAGATAGCGCCAAATCAGCGGGCCTAAAAGTCAATGTCAATCTCAATGTCCCCGGCAATGGTTTAATGATTTCGAATCACGCCAAACAGCTCGGCGAAGAGTTGAGCGGCCTTAGCATCGACGGCGACGCGGCCGATGCTCTTGGCATTTTGCGCACAGGCGATGATGCGACGAATGATTTAGTCGCTGGCGAAAACATCAAAGAAAACAAATTCCGCAGTTGGCTCGTGATTGGCCTGCTCGCTTTGATGGCTCCTTTCATGGCCATGCTCCAGACTGTTTTTCAGGCCGGCAACAAACGGTTTACGACAAAGCGGTCGCGCGGCGCGGGCTTTAACTTGTGGTACCTCTTTATGAATGTCGGCGCGGCTGGCGGTGGTTTCTTGATTGACATTCTTTACATCAAGATGGATTTGCCGCTTTACCATGTGTTTACTTTTGGCTTGGTCACGGGCATTTTGAGTTTGGTTTCCATCATGCTCTTCATTCGCAACACCGATCAGCTGCTAACTCCCGAAGAGGAAGCCGAGCTGGCCGCCGCACCACCGGCCGAAGAAAAAGAGAAACTCAGCCCATTTCAAATTGCAAAGGCTGTGCTTTCCGAAAAGGCCTTTTGGCGCTTCACAACACTCATCACTTTGCTTTTGGGAGTGCGAGCGGTGTTCCTTTATCTCGGTTTGCTCTTTCCAAAGTTTTGGTATCGAGTCATCGGGCCAGAAGCCAAAGTTGGTTTGATGCAGGCGTTTAACCCCGTACTTGTCATTATTGGTTTGATTGTGGTGATTCCGCTTTTGCAAAAATTCAATGTTTACAAAATGTTAGTTTTTGGCGCGTTGATTACATCGATTTCGATGTTTATCCCTGCGATTCCGTTTACGGCTAGCTTGGGTTTGTCGATTTCCGATTTCACCTACATCACGACAGGGCTGTTCTTGCTGGTCTTGACGGTCGGTGAGTTAATTTGGTCACCGCGACTAAGCGAATACACGGCAGCGATTGCGCCCGAGGGCCAAGAGGGCACTTACCTTGGCTTGACGATGGTGCCTTACTTCTTGGCCAAGCTGATTATCAGTGCATACTCCGGCACACTGCTCGCGAGATACTGCGCCGAGTCAGCACCCGGCGAGCCAAATGTTGGCGAACGGATCGCCGCAGGCAATGTGGCCTTTACCGATTCGCCCTACTTCATGTGGGCAATTCTCGGCACGGTCGCACTGGTCGGCACACTCGCCGCCATTTTCGGGAAGTCTTGGTTCACGCAGGGCGCTTCGTTTGATAAAGAAGACGAGGCTCAAACGGCCTAATCGATTCAAGGAGCTCGATTTTTTTGAGGGGCGTTGCTTGCAACGCCCCTCAAATGCTATCGGCCAAAAAAGACGGTGCGGTTTTCGAATCGGCTATCCGGCTCGACCTACTCACTACACCGCCTTGAATTCGGATTTGCCCTCAATGAGGGGCTGGACGAGCGCCCTGTTCATTGTCTGCCATCCGGCTAGACATTGGGCTGAGAGCAAGCGCAAGCCGATGTTGTTGTTGCGGTTGTTCGGGTTGTTGTTGTTGCGATTCGCCGAACGCAAGTTGACGGCAGAATTGTTCCAACTCCCGCCGCGGATCACACGGTTCGAGCCTTGGGGCGTGCCCATTCCGATTCTAGCAAGCATTTCTCTCGAAAACGGAAAGACCCCGCTCTTTTCACAAAATCTATCATGGGCTCTAAACGAGTCGCCAACTCTTCTTCTGAACAATCTCCTGCATAAAACCTCTCAAACAATTTTTTCGTCTTGCGCCGGAATCTATCTCGCGAGCGCCTAGATAAACCGACACGGTTCGGGAATATCCTATACCCCAAAAAGGTCAAACCACGCTGCATCCGATTCAAGCGAGCGTATTTCAAATCCAAGTGCAATTCCTTTTTTAGGAAAATCTGAACAGCATCACGCACTTCGAGCAACTCGTCTTTTGAGTCGCCCCAAACCACAAAATCATCCATATAACGCACATAGCGTTTTTTTCGCAACCTCTCTTTGATAAAGCGGTCGCACCGGGCCAGATAATGATTCGCAAAATACTGGCTTGTCAAATTGCCAATCGGAACACCTTTTCCTGCTGCCGTTTGATAAGTGGCCAAAACTGAAGTCAGTAACTGCAAAACAACCGGGTCTTTAAAGCGGTGCGCAAAAGAACGATTCAAAACCGCGTGGTCGATATTGTTGAAGTATTTACGGATATCCATCTGCAAATACCACTTTGATTTCTTCGCATACTTTTTCGCTAATCGCATCGCGCCATCTAAACCGCGGCCAACCCGGCAGGCGCAACTCTCATCGATCTGGTATTTTTCAAAAATCGGCCCACAGATATTCAGCAAAGCATGGTGCCCCACATGAGAGCGAAAGGGTGCAGCATAAATCGCTCGCGGCTTTGGATCTTGCACCTGAAAGACAAAGTACTCACCCCAATCCACTTTCCCAGCCCGCAGTTCTTGGCCTAACCGCCACAATTCATCATCAAGGTTTTCATGAAAACGAATCACCTCAGGTTTTGCTCGCCTACCACGACACGCTTTATAAAAAGCAAGGCGCATGTTGTCATAGTCGCAAATACCCTCAATCAGATTTCCGGCTCTCTTCATCCGATACTACTTTTAAAAAGCTCTCGCCAAATTTTTCAATACTCTTCTCGCCAAAGTCTTTGATTTTTTTCAAGTCCGCCACGGTCTTGGGGCGGTCTTCAGCCATGCTTGCTATTTGATGGTTATAAGCCACATTCCACATGGACATACCTTCTGCCTTGGCTAGTTCATTTCGCTTGTCGCGCAAAGTTGAATAAAGAGCAAAATCTTTGTCCGACAAAACTTCTCTGTAATCAATCGTTTCTTTTTTCTTTTTTCCGATTGTCTTGATTTTCCCGCCAAGCATTTCCTCGATGCAATACGACCAATAGGATTCGCCAGCATCTTGCACAAGCTCTTTCCGCACATTCACGATACTGCGCGATCGCAAGAAGTGGTTAAGCTCCTCTTCTAATTCCGCATTGCCTTTTGCAGGTATGTAAAAAGTATGAAATTGCATGAAATTTAGTGGGCCTTGCGTTCCGGCGCGAATGGAGACTTGCGGCGGGCGTGTCGCCGGCTGTGGCCGGCGGCCCTTGCAATTGTCTCCATTCGCGCCTGCACTTGTTTCTTGTTCTGGTTCAGCCCAATCAATGAACTGAGAGCAAGCGCAAGCCGACGGAGTTGCCGCGGCCGTACGGGGCGCTGTAG
>JABHIE010000014.1 GCA_018671175.1 Planctomycetota bacterium
CTACTAAGTTTTTCACTTCATTGGTTTTGGGCGGAGCTCGCTTTGGCAAGCTCCGCTCTTTTATTCTGCTCATGATGCGCTCACTCCTTCTCGCCTCTCTCGCCCTTTCCTTTTGCGCACTGCCCTTGGCTTGCGCGCCAGCTGTCGACCTTTCAGCAGACGGTGGCATGCTCTGGGACACACCTGCCGTCCCTGGGCCGGTCGCGCTTTTCTTTGATGACGCACCCGTTCACGCTCAGGCGCTGCATGAATTTTTAACGAGTGAGTGGACGCAGTTTTATCTCCGTCAAGAGGGCGCGGCTGATCAGCAAGGCGAGGCTCATTTGGCTGCAGTCACGCAGCTTTTCTACGCACAGCCGATTGAGCTTCTTCGGCCATTGATTCACGATTTGCTGCTTGTCCGCGAGCACGCGCAGCGCTTCCCCGAAGTTGACGGTGAGCATTTTGGTGAGATGCAGGCTGCGTTCCATAAGGGCGCAGGCGAAACAGCGCGCATGCTCGAAGAACATCTCGGCAAAGATGGCGTCCGTGCTCATTTGTTGCGGCGCTTTCGGCTTGAAGAGACTTTGCTTGAGATGCGCGCTGGTTTGCAACATCCGACCGAGGCAGAGATTCAGGCTTGGTATGACGGAAAGATGCAGCTCATGCGCGAGAGTGGTGAGTACTCCGACGACGATTGGGCTAATCGGCCGACATTAGACGACCATCGTGTGCGTGAGCTTGCCGAGAATCAGCTCATGCGGCAGCAAATTGAGGTCATGGCCTCGGCGCGAGTGGCTCGGTTGTGGAAGGAAAGCGTGATTACATTTGTTGGTCTTGATGGCCAGAAAGTGCCGTTGCGTTTGACCTCAATCGATTGATTGGCTCTGGTTTTCTTGAACCACCTCGAAAATCATGCGTTTGTTTGACATGTTGCATCTTTTGCCCGCGGCCTTGTCTTTGCTTTGCCCGCAAGAATTGCCGCAAGAGGGCACTCAAGAAAATCCCTTAGCGCCAGACGACATTGTCGTAACGGCCAGTGCGTTTGCTGCCGACCCTTTGACCGAGCCTTGGGCGATTTCTTTGGTTCCGACGGCGACTTTGGCGACAACGGCTCGCACACTTTCCGAGTCTCTGCGTGGGTTGCCATCGGTATCGGTGCAAAAGACGGCTCAGGGGCAAAGCTCGCCTTATTTGCGTGGCTTAACTGGGTATCACAATTTGCTGTTGGTCGATGGTGTGCGGTTAAATCACTCGGCCATGCGACCCGGCCCCAATCAGTATTGGTCAACGGTTGATAGTTGGGCGCTTGACCGCGTTGAGTTTTTGCGCGGCACATCTGGTATTCGCTATGGCGCAGATGCGATTGGTGGTGTTGTCCATGCGGTTTCGAATTTGCTCACTCCGGGTGCGGCTGATGCAAGTCTGCAAACGAGCGGCATGGTGCGCTCGCGGATGGCCTCTGCTGAGGGTGGGTGGGGCGCGCGATTGCAGCAAATGCAGTCGGGGCCAGATTGGGCCATGCAGCTTGGTTTTACCCACAAAACTTGGGGCGACCTGCATGCGGGTGGCTCGACGGGTACACAGATCAATACGGGCTACCAAGACGACTTCGGTGATTTGCGTTTTGTGCGTCGGCTTGATGATGATTTGAACTTGCGGCTGAATCTACAGCGCGTCCGTCAAGTTGATGTGCCACGCACTCATAAAACGATTGATGGCTTTTCTTGGATGGGCACGAGTGTCGGCTCTGAATTATGGCGCTTGCATGACCAAGATCGTGATTTGTATTCGGCCGCTCTTGATTGGGGTCATGGAGCTCGTGAGCGTGGGTCTTTGACTCTCAGTTTGCACAGACATGAAGAAAGGCGTGATCGTGCTCGAATCAAAAGCGACGATTTTCGTAATGATCGGCAAGGGTTTTCTGTTGACGATTGGGGCCTGAATTGGCGCGAAGAGCGTGGTCTCGATTCAGGGTTATTGCTGCGTTATGGTGCCGAGATTCATCATGAGCGCGTTCATTCCTGGAAGAGTGAGTGGCGCGATTCCACGGGTGTTTGGTCTGACAATATCCAAGGGCCTGTGGCAGCTGATGCCACCTATTCGACGATTGCAGCTTATATTGAGCCTTCTTTTGATGTGGGCGCTCTGACCATCGAGCCCGGGTTGCGCTTCACCCATGTTGGCCTGAATGCCAATGTCGTCGACTTCACGCCCAGCGCGTACACCCAAACCTGGGATGCCCTCACCGCGGGTGTGCGCGCGACTTTTTGGGGTAATAACGACAGCATCACTTGGCTGAGTGCGACTCAGGGCTTTCGGGCGCCGTCTTTATATGACGCGACAAGTACCGATGAAACGAGCGTGGCTGACTCTCCCGATTTCACGCTTGAGCCCGAACATTTTTTGCAGTTTGAGTTTGGCCGCAAAGGTGGGCATGGCAAGTTGCGCTACGAGGTTGTGCTTTGGCACACCATGATTCAAGACATGATTGTGCGCTCGCCAGAGGGGTCGGGCGGTGTCGATGTCCTCAAAGACAATGGCGATGGTTTTCTAAATGGTCTTGAGCTTTCAGCGGCCTTTGAGCTTGACGAAACTTGGTCGCTGTCGGCGGTTGCTTCGCTCATGAATGGCGAAGTTGATCAATGGACGGCCGACGGCTTTGAGCTGCGTAAGCCAGTTGATCGCTTAGTCCCGATGTCGTTTTACAGCTCATTGACGCACCACTTTGATGACAGCGATTCTTCATTTGAAGCATGGGTCTGGGCCGTCGGGCGATCCGATGAGCTGAGCCTACGAGATGAGCTTGATACTAGCCGCATCCCGCAAGATGGCACGCCGGGTTTTGCGACGAGCGGTTTGACTTGGTCTAAGGTCATCCGTGCGGGCAATACGCTTACGGTGAGCCTTGAGAATCTATTCGATAAAGATTATCGCGTGCATGGATCGGGGCTAAATGGTGCGGGCCGCAATTTGATTGTCGCTTGGGAAGTGCGCTATTAGCAAAACAGCAGCCCTTTCCGTGTGAGTTTTTTTACTTGTGCCACCGTACAATTTGGCGCGATGAAAGTCCCCTTCTTTGATGTGCGCTACAACCTCGGCGACGAGGATAAAAAAGCGATTCTTGAGCGGTGGTCGGCCCTCTTAGATCACGGTTCATTTGTGAATGGCCCTGAGATTGCAGAGCTTGAGTCGGCCTTGGCCTCGTTTTTGGGTATCGAGCATGTCGTGGCCTGCTCCAATGGCTCCGATGCTTTGGTGTTGGCTTTACGCGCTTGTGATATTGGCCCTGGCGATGAAGTCATCCTGCCTGCGTTCACTTTTTTCGCTACGGCAGGTGCGGTGGCTCGCATTGGTGCGGTGCCTGTTTTTGCCGATGTTGACCCCGTGACTTACTTGATGACCCCAGAAACGGCAGCCGCTAGGGCATCCGCCAAAACTAAGGCCATCTTGCCGGTTCATTTGTATGGTTGCCCACTCGATGTTTCTGCGGTGCGTGCTGCTGTCGAATCGGTTGTTGGGCACTCGGTGATGGTTGTCGAAGATTCTGCACAGGCTGTTGGCGCTGTGCATGAAACTGGCACGGTGGGCGCACTCGGCGACGCTTCGGCGTTTTCCTGCTATCCCACCAAAAATTTAGGCGCGACGGGCGATGCTGGTTTTGTGACGACTCTCGACGCTGAGCGCGCTGACCGTATGCGAGCTTTGCGCCAACATGGTGGTGGCCGCGCTTATTTCCATGACGAGGTTGGCTTTAACTTTCGTCAGTCAGGGTTGCAGGCCGCGGCTTTGCTTCATCACTTGCCGCGATTGACCGAGCACAATACTGCGCGGCGTTGCGGTGCTGAGCATTATTATCAGCTGGCTTCTGACTTGGGTTTGGGCGAGTCGATTCAAATGCCGCAATCCCACCCAGGGCATGTTTTCCATCAGTTTGTGATTCGCACACCTCAGCGCGATGCTTTGCGCGAGCATTTGGGCAAGGCCGATATTGGCTCAGCCATTTTTTACCCATTGCCTCTTCACTTGCAGCCTTGTTTCGCTCATTTGGGTGGCGCAATCGGCGATTTGCCGGCATCCGAGCTGGCGGCAAATGAAGTGATCGCACTACCCATCTACCCCGGAGTGGTAGATGAGCAGCGCGAAATTGTGATGAAAACGATTGCCGAATTTTTCGGCGGATGAGTCGCGCTTTCACGACTCAAAGGTTGTTAAGTCAGTCCGCGTAGACCGAGCCATTGCCAGAGGTGTCTGAGCTCGGTCTCAAGTTCGGCATAAAGTGGGCTAGCTTGGGCGAGTTTGCCCAAGCGTGAGAGCCGCTCGATGTCGGCGGCAAGTTCGGCGGTGTGTTTTGCGCCAAGCGATGCAGCACTCCCTTTGAGGGTGTGCGCGGCATAATCGACCAATTCGGGCGTGTTTTTCTGCAAACCAGCCCGCAAGGTGACCATTCTGGACGGTAAGTCGCGGAAAAAGTCGCGGAAAAGCGCGTTTAGCTCGTCATCGCCGCCGAAAAGGGCTCGCAGCTCGGCGAGGCGGTCAGGGTCGATTGGGGTCGTTGTTGTGTAGCGGTTCATTTCTAGGGGAATCGGGTTCCACCCATTAACGACCGCTATTTACAAGACTTTAGTTCGAAATTGCTTTATTGTGCCGCAGCACTTTGCGGAAACACCAAGCATTCAGCGCAATCAATACAACCCAAAGAGCTGTGGTCATCCAGATACCGAGCCCCGTCAGCATGACTTTTGACTCGACGGAACCTTCGGCAATGGGCAGACCGCCACTTGTGGCAGCCGCAAATGCGAGAAAAAGAAGATTCATGGAGTCTGGAGTTGAGGTTGACTTAGCGAAATCGCCCCGAGAGGGGGGTGCGCGTAAACCTTTACCTATTTGTATGTTCTGAACGCACCCTTTTTCAAGGAATCCATGTAAGAAACTAAATCTTTTTTCACGCCGCCCGACAAAAAGTACAAACCCAAGACATTGGGGAAGGCCATCCCGAGAATCATGAGGTCGCCAAAATCGAGAATATTTTGCGATGTGATAATCGATCCGAGGAAAGCCATCAGCAAAAACAAGATTCGGTAGAGCATCGAGGAGCCATCCCCAAAGAGGTAGGCCCAGCATCGCTCACCGTAGTAGCTCCAGGAAATCATCGTGGAGAAGGCAAACAGCATGACGGCGATGCTGAGTACATAAGGGAACCAGCTAATGACCGACCCGAATGCCGTGGATGTCAAGCCAGCGCCGTTTGCGTTGTCAAGGAATGGGGCGTAAACCGCTTCGCCGCCGACTAATGTCTCGGGGTTATAGGCGCCCGTGATGACGATGACCAGGCCCGTCATGGTGCAGACCACAATCGTGTCGATGAATGGCTCAAGCAACGCAACAATGCCCTCACGCACAGGAAACTCGGTGCGTGCCGCGCTGTGTGCAATAGCCGCCGAACCCACGCCAGCCTCATTTGAAAAGGCCGCTCGTTTGAAGCCTTGAACAAGCACACCAATGAACCCACCAAATGCAGCCGTTGTGCCAAAAGCGCCATCAAAAATCGTAGCAAAGGCAGATGGAATGGCTTCGAAGTAACTGCCAAGAACAAAGAGGCAGGCGACAACATAAATCGCGCACATGGTCGGCACGATTTTTTCAGCGGTTTGCGCGATGCGCTGGATGCCTCCAATAATCACAACGCCCGTCATGGCCGTCATGATGGCGCCGTAAACCCAACGATGCTCCGCGAACCATGGAATCGTCTCTTGCAAAGCGTTGAGTGACTGATTGACCTGAAAGGTGTTGCCGCCGCCAAATGAGCCACCGATGCAGAGGATGGCAAACATTACGGCAAGCACTTTGCCGAGGCCGCCCATGCGCTTTTCGGCAAGGCCGCGCGAGAGATAAAACATTGCACCGCCCATCACGCGCCCATCTGAGCGCACTTGGCGATATTTTTGACCGAGAGTGCATTCGACGAATTTGGATGACATCCCTAGGAAGCCGGCGACGACCATCCAGAAAATTGCGCCTGGGCCGCCGATGCTTACGGCAATTGCAACGCCCGCGATGTTGCCCAAGCCGACCGTCGCGCTGAGTGCTGATGCGAGTGCCTGAAAATGGCTGACTTCGCCTTCGTCATCGGGGTTATCGTAAATACCGCGCGTGACTTGGATGGCATGCTTGAAGCCCCAAATATTGATGAAGCCCATGCGCAGAGTGAAGTAAATCGCGCCGATGACAAGCCATGCAACGACGAGCGGGACTTCCGTGCCCGCTGCTGTTGTATAGATGGGGTAGAAAAACGCTGCGCCAATGAATTCGACAACCCAACCCGCGGCCTCATCGACCATGGTTGAGAGATTGCGGGCAGAGTCTTGCGATTGGGCGGGGGCGATTTGCGCGAGGGCCGCAAAGAGGTGGGGCATGAAAAGCATGGGTTTCGATTGTGACGAAAAAAAAAGGGGATGTCGAGCGTTACCTTTTGCCTTCTTAACCGTCTACTTGGCGAGGAAAAAACCATGAATGTAGATTTCACAAATGTGGCTGATATCGAAGACCTGCGTGCCGTCCCTGAGGGCGAATACAGGTGTCGTGTAGCCGAAACCCGCGAAAGCGAATCTCCTGCTGGGCACACCCGTTGGGGCCTGCGCTGGGAAATCCTTGATGGCGAGTGGCAAGGCCGCACCGCTTGTTGGGATTCCCTGCACTGGTCTGAGCGTGGCTTGTCGCGTGTCAAATTTGTCCTTGAGGCAATCGGCATCCCGACTGGTGGCGAAATGGAGCTTAAAGCGGTTCAATTAGAGGGTAAGACAGCAATTGTCCAAATCGCTCCCGAAGAGCGTGAAGACACGGTTACGGGGGTTCGGCGGGTGTCGAATCGCGTGCCGTTTGCGGGCTACAGCCTTGATCCAAAAGGGGCAAAGGCAAAGGCCTAACTTGCCTGAGGGGGGCCGAGGTTCCTAACGGAGCCTCGGTCTTTTCATGTCTAGCAGAGTTATCCTTTACACATGGATGATCGCAATCT
This sequence comes from Planctomycetota bacterium, assembly GCA_018671175.1. Lineage (GTDB taxonomy): Bacteria > Planctomycetota > UBA1135 > UBA1135 > UBA1135 > JABHIE01. Next base: position 6,995 of record JABHIE010000014.1, read on the forward strand.
CATTGCCGTTGCCGAGCAGGCAGCGGGTACTTCTAAGGTGCTACGCAGCCCAATTGCTGGTTGTACAGTGCGCGGGCCAGGGGCTGTTGTTTTTCGGGGCTGTCGCCTTGAGTTTGATGACCCTTCTCTTGATCTCGACCCTGTTGCAAATGCGCTAGCCGCAGCACGAGTTGAGGGCATGGTGCAGGTTGAGCGAGTCGGTTTTTACAGCCCGACTGGTGGGGCCTTGCCGACCATCCCGCGTGCGACTTTATTGCGTTTAAAAGAGGTCGCCGTTTCTGATGATTTAGTGGTGATTTTTTCGCCAGGCACTGGCGAGCGAGTCGAGCGCACTTTGCTTGAGCTGCTTGCTGAGGCATAGATTTGGCTGATTTGTTTTCCAGCCCCGACGACATTGAGCGCGAAAAATACATCGTGCTTTGTGGTGAGTTGGCCCGCTGCGAGCATGCTTATTATGTTGAGGCCAAGCCACTCATCCCTGATTCAGAATATGACCGGCTTTATCGTGTGGTTGTTGAGCTTGAGCGAGCGCACCCCGATTGGGTGTTTGCTGATTCACCAACCCAGCGTGTGGGGGCTGCCTTGCCCGAGGGCTCAAAGTTTGAGCGTCTTCCGCACGCGGTGCCGATGATTTCAATTGAGTCTTTATTCGGCAATGACGAGGTGCGTGATTTTGATGCGCGTGTGCGCAAAGGCTTAGGGCTTTCTGTTTCAACGGGCGGTGATTTATTCTCAAAACCAGACACCTTGAGCTATGTGTGTGAGCCCAAATGGGATGGCGTCTCCGCAAGTTTGATTTATGAAAAGGGGCGCTTCACCCGGGCCTTGTCGCGCGGCGATGGCGCTTTCGGCGAAGACATCACCAATAATTTACGAGCCGTGGGTGGTGTGCCGCTTGTTTTGCGCTCCGAGGGTCATGGGCTTGGTGTGCCTGATTTGCTTGAGGTTCGTGGTGAAATCATGATTCCACTCGCGACTTTTGAGTCCATCAATGCTGCGCTTGTCGAGGCTGGTGATACTCCTTTTGCTAACCCACGCAATGCTGCTGCGGGTTCACTCAAACGGCTAGACCCCCAATTTGTCAAAAAGCGCGGCTTGCGCTTGCTGGCCTGGGAATTGGTTCGCTGCAAGGGCGGGCCAGATTTTCAAACGCACACGCAAGCCATGAGTGCCGTCCGTGATTGGGGCTTTCCTGTTACGGTCTACCGGGCAGAAGTCACCGATGTTGAGGGCATGATTGCCTTCCACGATGACCTCGAAGCACGCCGCGACGAGATCGAATACGAAATGGATGGCGTGGTCGTCAAAGTTGACAGCCGCATCTTGCGCGATGAGCTTGGCTCTAGGGCTCGCACGCCTCGTTGGGCTTGCGCACATAAATTTGCACCACGCGAAGAAAGCACTCGTTTGCTTGACATTGAAATTCAAGTGGGGCGCACGGGGCGATTGACCCCAAGGGCTCATTTAGAGGCGGTTTCGCTGGGCGGCACAATGGTGCAGCATGCGACATTGCATAATGCACGCTACATTGCAGATCTTGATATTCGCATTGGTGATCAGGTCGTTGTGCGTCGGGCGGGCGATGTGATTCCACAAATTATGGGGCCTGTTTTGGCTGCGCGATCCGGCGACGAGCGGCCGTTTGATTGGCCTTCGGCTTGTCCATCATGTGGTGCTGAGCCTCAAGCTAGGGGCGAGCATCGTTTTTGCCCGAGCATCGATTGCCCTGCGCAGATGTTGCGTCGAGTGCAGCACATGGCCTCTCGCCAGGCCTTGCGCATAGAGGGCTTGGGCGAAAAAGCCGTTGTGCAGTTTGCCGCGGCCGGCTTAATCCAGCATGTGCAAGACATTTTCGCGCTCGACTACAGCAAGGTCGCTGCACTTGAGAGATGGGGAAAAAAATCGGCGACTGCTTTGCAAGAGCAAGTTGATGCAGCCCGTAACCCCGATTTACCCCATTTTTTGTTTGCTTTGGGCATACCTGAGGTGGGTCTTGAAACGGCTCGATCTCTATGTGAGCATTTTCCGACCCTAGACTCTTTGCGAGAGGTTTTAGCCGTTGAGCAAAACGAGGCCGATGCCATTGAGCAGCTGTCAAAGGTCGACGGGGTTGGCGTTGAGGTTGCGGGCTCATTGCTTGCCTTTTTCCATGAGCCCAAAAACATTGCCGCAATTGAGAGTTTGCTTTCGCGTGGGGTTCAACCTCAAGCCATGTCTTTGGCCGTCGCTAGCGCTGCTATCGAGGGTGTCGCCGGCAAGGTTTTTGTTTTGACGGGCACACTGAGCATGTCCCGCACAGAAATGAAAGAAAACCTGCTAGCTGCCGGAGGAAAAGTTACAGGGTCGATTTCCAAGAAAACGGATTACCTCATTGCTGGCGCAAATGCAGGCAGCAAGATCAATAAGGCGCAGAGCTTGGGTGTTGAAGTCCTTGATGAAACGGCAATCAATCTGCTACTCTTTCCCACATGAGCATTCTTTTGATTTCAGTTGTTGCCCTTTCTGCCCTCTTTAGTGTGGGTGCCTTAGTTTGTTGGGTGATGGTGATGATTCGCTTTTTTCAACGCGATAACATCCTTGCCGGCCTTGTGACTTTCTTTTTTCCTTTCTTGGGTTGGGTCATCGGTTTGGTTAAAGCAACCGAATATGAGATGAAAACGCTCATGGTTTGGTGGTCGATTTTTTGGCTAGTGGGCTGGCTGCCCTTGTTTGCATTCTTTTTCTTCGGCATGGTCACGCACGGGCTTTCCTAATTCGAGTTGCCGCCAACTTTAATGCGCTAGATTAAATCAAGCTCTGCTACGAGCGGGCGATGATCGCTTGCAATTCGAGTTGTGGCCAGCTTGCTGACATGCAAATGCTCATTCTCAAATGAGCCGCGCCAAAAGATTTTGTCGAGCGCGCCAATAGGTTTTGGTGCTGGAAAGGTGTAAAGGTGCCGCCGTTTTCGATGCTCACTCCAAGCATGAAAGTGTTCGTGCTTGATCCCGGCATATGGATAGAGCAAGTTTCGCCAATCATTGGTGTCACCGCCCAAAATGACCCGGTCATTTTCTGAGAGCTTGCGGTAGGCACCAGAATGGAAAAGTCGTTTGACTTGAGCTTTGCGCTCGATTGCCGATAAGCCAAGGTGCCAATTGAAAACATGCAGCGATTTAAAATGCCCGGGCATTTTGAGTCTCGTATAAAGCGCGTTGCGCGTTTTCTTCCAAGAAACCGTGAGGTCAAGATGCCTACGCTTTTCAATTGAGAAGCGACTCAGAGTGGCATTGCCGTAAGAGCCTGTTTTCAAAGTGTGCGCTTGGGCCCACGAGTGAGCCGAGTAGCCACACGCTTTTGCAATAGCGTGATCGAGCCAAAGTTTGCGCGAGCGCGGCACGCCACGATCGACCTCTTGGAGCAACAAAATGTCAGGGTCGTGGTGGCGTATGACATCGATGATGCGATCTAACTTGAATCGGCGGTCCATACCGATGGCTCGGTGGATGTTCCAACTCATTATTGAGATTTGCATGATGAGAAATCAAAGAAGACCGTCAAACAGGCCAAAGAATCGCTCTCGTAGGCGTTCGCGTAGAGGTCGCTTAGCCCAAAGCGCAGGCTCGATGCTCTCACTCAATTGGAAATCTGCTGAGAAAGAATCGGCCAACTCTTGATTAATCTCTCTGTGGCGTAACTCAACGGCGATTTCATGATTCCAGCGCAACGACCAATTGTCGAGATTTGGTGACCCGATGAGAGACCAGTCGTCATCAAAGAGTGCAGCTTTTGCATGTTGAAAGGAAGGTTGGTATTCCATGATCGTCACGCCGCCTCGCAGGAGCGCACCGTAATAGCGATGCGATGCCAAGCGCACCCCGGCGTGGTCATGCAAAACAGGGCCGGGCAAAAGCAAGCGCACATCAACACCGCGACGCACCGCAGCAAGCAAAGCGCGGCGCAAGCGTGCAGGCGGAATGAAATAAGCGGTGGCCAGCCAAACGCGCTTTTCAGCATGGTGAATATGATGCAGCAGGCAACGGCGAAACCAAGTTGGCCGATGGCTGTATTGCGGTACGAGTCGAGCTTCGTTTTGATTCGGCTTCGCACTCGCTGCCTGCTGAGGGACGGCATTTGGCCCTGCGCGGTTGTTGTTCCAGAGGCGAAAGAAGGCTCCTTGGAAATTTGCCGCAACAGGCCCGTCGATTCGAACCATGACATCGCGAGCGGGTGCAGGTTTGCGCTCGTGCCACCATGGGTCACCAAAGGCAAGGCCGCCCGTCCATGCGATGCGGCCATCAATCACAATGATGCGCCGATGCGTACGACCAAAACCGAGTGGCGACAACCCGAAAAACGGTCGGATTCGGAAGGTGTTGTAAAGCTGCACTTCGACCCCGGCTTGGATCATGCGGCCGCTGAGGTTTGCACCCATTTGATTCGAGCCAAAAGAATCGATATGCAGCAAGACGCGCACGCCCGCCTCTGCCGCAGCGCATAAGGCGTCTGCAATGGCGTCACCCGCGAGGCCGTCTTCAAAAATGTAGTTTTCGACGAGCAGCAATTGCCTTGCTGTCCTCAAATCGGCGAGCAGTGAATGCCAAGTGCTTTCCGCCTGAGTGTGCAGGCTGACCTCTCCCGCAGGGACGAAGGGGTACGGCGCGTGGAAAGTTTTTGGCATGGCCTTAGCCTAATTCATTTGCTTATTCGCGTCAGGATTGCGTCGGCGACTTGCGCGGGGTCAAGCTCTTGCATGCATGGGTGGCCAGATTTGGGGCAAACCTTTTTATGGCAAGTGAGGCAGTCGAGCGTTTCGACTCGCAAAATGGTGGTGTCGCAAAGACTGTGCGCGCTCCATGCCGGGTGCGTTGGGCCGTAAAGGACCACCTGTGGTGTGCCCAGAGCAGCCGCCATATGCCGCGCGCCAGAATCCATGGTGAGCAATACATCGGCGCGTGCGAGGGCGGTTTTGGCTTGGCTAAGCGTGCCCGTGATTGTGGTGCTGTCTAGACCAAGCAGCTGCAGAGCCCGAGCGGTGCTTTGCAAAAGAGGCATTTCATTCGGCGACCCAATGAGCACCACATCAAGCTTGATTTTCTCTTGAGCAATCTGGATGGCCCGCGCAATTAATTTTGGCGGGTATTGCTTGGATACACCAAATGCCGCTCCTGGTGCGATTGCGATTTGACATGTCGCGCTTGTTGAAGTTTGCGAAGGTGTGCGTGCAATCAGCCGTGGCAAAGGTGGCTCAAGATCGATCGAGCCCAGCAACGGAGCGGCCATTTCGGCGTAGATCAAATTCATGGGGCGGGCTTCATGAATTGCAGGGAGACTGTCGGTCAGGAAGAGACTGCGGAATGCCGCCCGTCGACCGATTCGCCTCGGGATGCCCGCTTTGCGTGCGGCTAAAACAGATGACCACGAGTTTGGTAAGAGCAAAATCGCGTCAGCCTGGGGTGAGCTCAAGATACGCGCCATGCGCGAGGTTGAGCGTCGCGCCACGGCATCGATGGGCAAGTATTGATCGAAAGATGTCAGGCCCTCAAGCAGTGATTCGTAATGATCGGCGCCAGCCACCGAAATATGAGTGGTCGGTAGGTTGGCGCGCAGTATCTCGAGCAGCGGTGTGGCCATCACGACATCGCCCAGAGGGTTGGGCAATCTAATGATGAGGGAGGTCGGGCTGGCCATGTTGAGTTAGGATAGCACTCATGTCTTCCAACCCCGACAGCCCTCACGCGTCGGCCTCGCACCCTGCTCCCAAAGGTGCGAGCCCAAGCGCATCTTCCGACAGCCCATTTGCGTGTTTGCGTGTGGTGGTGGTGGGTGCGCGTCGAGTGCGCCAAGGCACCGGGCCGTTTTTGGCTCTGCAAACGGCAGAGTGGGGCGCAGATTTGGTGGGCGTTTTCGGCACGCGGCCGGTTACGGCGCATCACGCATCGGCTTGGCTTAGCGCGCGAGGCGTTTCGGTCGCTGAATATTCCGACTGGGATTCCATGATGGCTTACGCTGATCCACACGCGATTGTGATCGCCTCCCCTGTGGGTACGCATCGGCCGTGGCTTGAATTGGCGTTGGCGCATGACATCCATGTGCTTTGCGAAAAACCACTTTTGAGAGGTGCGGCGGCAGACTCTCAAGACTTGGCGAAACGATTTGCCGCGGCGGGTTTGGTGCTTGCCGAAAATTGTCAGTGGCCGCAAACGCTTGAGGCCTTTCATGGCTTGCACCCTCAGGCCGATCTCAGTTCGGTCTCCCGTTTTCGCATGTTGCTTTGCCCCGGCGGTCGCGGAATGGCGCGCCTACTCGAAGTCTTGTCGCACCCTCTGAGTTTGCTGCAAGCCGTTTTCCCTGGGCCCGCCGAGTTGCTCCATGTGCGTTATCTCGAAACGGGTCTTGAGGCATCCGATATGCGTTTGAATTTTGTGTATCGCGTTTTTGATCGCGAGATTGAGTGCGAGGTCGTTCTCGAAGACACAGGCACATACCCTCGGCCGGCCGAATACGCCTTTGATGATTTCGTTTGCCGCCGTCGTGTTATTGAACCGGGCTACCGCATTGGCTTTGCGGCCACTCACGACGAAAACGCCAAGGTCTATTTCCCAGAGGTCGACCCAATGAAAGCGCGATTAGGCGATTTCTTCAAACAGGTCAAACAGGCTCAAAACACCCATTCATCGCCTATTGACGAGGGTTTGGTCCGCCGTCAGTTCCTGATGGAGGCCTTGCTTGATGCATACCCGGCCTAAAAAATGAAGCCCCCGCCGGCGAGCCAGGTCTCTGCGCAAGTCGCACCCATTCATGATTTTGCGCGTAAGTTGCAGCATCCTGATTTGCGGCCTCAGGTTTTAGAGTATTTGAGCTGGCGCCGTGAAGTTGCTCGCACAAAGTTGTCTGGCGTATGCGCGCCAGCATCACCGCCGCTTGTGCCGCTTTCCATCAATTTAGATTTGACGACAGCATGCAATTATGCGTGCGATCATTGCATCGATTGGGAAGCACTCAATCAACCAGCGCGGCACGATGAGCTCGCACTTTTTGATTCGCTCGAATACTTAGCCGCAAACGGCTTGCGCTCGGTCATCCTGCTCGGTGGCGGAGAGCCGACTTTGCACCCAGCTTTTTCGCGGGTCGTGCGATTTCTAAAAGAGCTTGGCCTGCAGGTCGCCGTCGTTACAAATGGCTCCCGAAATGAAGTCATTGCCGCGGTGGCTGACGCATTCACTAGCGGCGACTGGGTGCGCTTATCTCTCGACGCTGGCACAGATGAGCTTTTTCGCGCCATGCACAAACCACGCTCGGCAGATTTAACTTTGACGGCCATCTTGAAGTCAGCTGGGCAAATCAAGTCGACCAACTCAGAGCTAAGCCTCGGCTTCTCATTTGTGATGACTTGGCGCGGTGCTTTGCGGCACGACATCCAAGTCCTCGAAAACTTAGACGAAATGGCTTTTGCGGCCCAGCGTGCAAAGAGTGCTGGTTTTGATTACATTTCATTCAAACCGTTCTTGACGAGGGCGATGGAAGGCGCCGAGGTGATGTCACCCGATGCCGCACTCGAAGCGCATGAGGTTTTGTTAACCAGGATTCAGGCTCAATTGACGCGTGCAACCGCACTGCAAGATGATGCCTTCCGTGTTGTCGAGAGTACTAATTTGCGAGTCTTAATACAGAATACTTGGCAAGAAATGACGCGCCAACCCGCGATTTGCCATATGCAAGCCTTTCGGCAAGTCTTGAGCCCGCTTGGTGTTTTCAACTGTCCCGCGCATCGTGGTGTCGCCAAAGCACGCATTGGTGAGGCGCATGATTGGGCACCTCAAGATGGGGTGGCCAAAGCGACTTCCGCCACGAGTGCGCTCCTTGATTCTTTCGACGCTTGCCATGAGTGCGCTGAGGTTACTTGCCTTTATCATGGCGTGAATCACCTTTTTGAGCGACTCATAGAGAGTGGTCAAGATTTGGAAACCGCTTTTCCTGAAGTCGCAGGCAGGCGAGATAGTTTCCTCTAATGGCGACCTTTAACTCCATTTCGCAAGAGCCAAAGCAAACGCGCCAGGCGTGGGAGGATGCTCTGCGGGCACAACATTATGCGCATGGCCGTTGGGCTCAAAGTGCCCGCGCGCGTCGCACAAACCGCCGCGAACAATTTCTGGTCGACCAGTTGCTTGAGCAAGCTGATTCGATTGATTCCGCTCTTGATGTGCCTTGTGGTACGGGGCGTTTCGAGGCGACTCTCGCGCGACACGCGTTGCGGCTTTGGGCAGCTGATGCTTCGCACGCCATGCTCAGTCAATACGAGGGGCAATCACCTCGTATTCAGTTTTCGGCTGACGCAATTCCTTTTTGCACAGCTTCAATAGACCTTGTTTTTTGTTTTCGTCTTTTACACCATTTTGAAGAGAGCCAAACGAGGGTGCACATTTTGAAAGAGCTGGCGCGCGTGAGTCGCCGCTATGTTCTCGTGAGTTATTGGGACGCAGCTTGCCTGCAATCGTGGCGGCATCGTTTGTTGGGCCGCAAGACCAAACGCCACGCGATTCCACGCCTTCAATTTGAGACCGAAGCAAAGGCGGCTGGTTTAAAAGTTGTTGCTCGAGAGCCGCTGCGTCGAGGAGTGAGCGAGCAGGTCATTGTTTTGCTTGAGGTTAAGCCATGAGCTGGGCCATCCAGACTCATACGGGTGAGCCGCCCGCGCTCCGAAAAAATATGCCCGCAGGCGAAATCGTCCGCGTGTTGGCTTCTGGTCCGACGGCTACGGTTGTGCAATTGCGGCCCCCTAAAGGTCCAGATACGCTTTTTAAGCGGTATTTTTTCCCTGAGTGGCGCCAGCGCTTTCAATCGGCGGGGCGACATACTTATTGGGGGGCTCCCAAAGTTGTTGTCGAGGCAGAAAACTTGATGCGTTTGGGTGGGGCGGGCGTTCCGACTTTGCCGCCTCTTGCTTGGGGAGTGGATCGCAGTTTTGGTTTTGTAAGAGATAGTTGGCTGTTGTTGCCCTTTGTTCCTGAAGCCCCTGATTTGCAGCAGAGCATTTTAAGCGGGCATTCTTTTGCACCTGGGTTTTGGACTCAGCTTGGCCAGAGTGTGCGTTTGATGCATCAAGCGCGTTGCCGTTATCGAGGCTTATGCGCACGCAATTTGCTCGTGCAAAGCGACCGCTTTTGCTGGATTGATCCTGCCAAGGCAAAGTGGTCAAGGCGGATAGGTCGAAAAAGTGCCAGCGCGTCTGATTTACTCGTTTTTTTAAGCCCGCTTTGGGGTCGCATTGCGCCAGCAGCTGACGAGGCCTTTGCTAAAGGCTATGGCGATTTTGATGTGTCAAACCCAGACATCCTCTGGAAAAGGTTAACCCCTTGGGATCTCAAATGGACCCAAGGGGCTGTGGCTCGTGAACGCGCTCGCTGGGAATGAATAAGCTCAATTCACTTGGTGGCCCAAGGGCCGTTGAGTGAGCTGCCTTCAATCAGCGAGGCATTGACTAATTTTGCAGTTTGCTGAGCTCTTCGGCCAAGACGGGCAGTACCTCATTGATATCACCAACAATGCCGTATGTCGCCGCCGTGAAAATCGGAGCATCAGCATCTTTGTTGATGGCAACAATGCACTTGGAGTTGTTCATGCCAGCAAGATGCTGAATGGCACCCGAAATGCCGGCCGCAATGTAAAGCTCAGGGGCAACAGTTTTGCCCGTCTGCCCAACCTGCTCGCTATGAGAGCGAATACCCGAATCGACAACTGCGCGTGATGCGCCGATGGCCGCTCCAGGTAGTTGGTCAGCGATGGCTTCGAGCATGGCCCAATTATCGGCATCGCCCATTCCACGACCACCGGCGACAACAATGTTGGCCTCAGCGACATCAGGGCGGCCGCCAGATTTTGCAGCGACTTCGCGTACGACACTCTTGGAAGCTTCGGCAGAAGTTTCGCCGATTTCCGCTGCGGCGTCACGGGATGCGGCCGCAAAAAAGTTGCCGCGCAAGGATGCAACTGCAACCGCGCCAGAGACCCTCGCGTTGAGCATACCTTTGCCCGCGTAGATGGGGCGAGTGAAGACCATCCGGCCATCGGCGACAGTAATCGCTGTGCAATCGGGGACACACCCCGTCTCAAGACCCGCAGCAATGCGAGCGGTCAAATCTTTGCCGCGGACTGAGGCGGCCAAGAGTACAGCAACCGAACCCAATTCTTTGGCCACGCGTGTGCAAGTTGCAGCGGCGCCTTCGGCTGAGTGCTGAGCAGCGCCTGCGATGAGCACATTGTCAGCGCCCGCGGCACCCAAAAGTGCAGCATCGGCATCGAAAGCCTCGTAAGAGAGTGCCGTAACCGTGCCACCGCCGAGCTCGTCGACAGTTTTGCGGGCAGCACCAAGAGCCTCGAGTGAGGCGGGGCGGAGGGAACCATCGCGGGTTTCCAGAAGAACAAGAATGTTAGACATAGCAGTAACCTCTAGAGAACTTTGGCTTCGTTGCGGAGAGCGTCAACCAATTCGGCGACGGCGGCCGCACCCTCACCGATAATTCGGCCAGCGGGACGGTCTGCAGGGGGGAGGAGATCGATGACCTCGAGAGCCGGGGCGCCGAGATCGACTTCGGTAATCTCAAGAGGCTTTTTCTTGGCTTTCATGATGCCTTTGAGGTTGGCATAACGAGGCTCATTTAGGCCTTTTTGGCAAGTGATGGCGCAAGGCAATGGAGACTCAAGAATCTCTCGGCCACCTTCGACTTCGCGCTCGCAGATGACTTTGTCGCCATCAAGCTCGAATTTAACGACCTCAGTTAAGCAGGGGACGCCAAGCATTGTGGCGACCGCAGGGCCAACACCGTGGGCATCGTTGTCGACCGCTTGCTTGCCAAAAAAGAGCAAATCAAACTCGCGACCGCGGATGGCCTCGGCCAAGATGCGAGCCGTCGTGGTCACATCGGCGTCGAGCGCAAGGTCATTTGTTAGCAAAACCGCATCGTCTGCGCCCATTGCCAGTACAGTGCGCAACTCTTTTTGAGCCGCTGCGTTGCCGAGGCTAATCGCAGTAACGGTCGAGCCCTCATGGGCAGCCGCAACTTGAAGGGCTTGCTCAACCGCAAACTCGTCGTAAGGGTTGAGAAGGAATTCGACCCCAGTAGGGTCGAGAGATTTAGTGGATGCGTCGATAACCACACGAGTTGTCGTGGCCGGAACGCGCTTTACGCAGGTAATGATTTTCACGGGATTCTCCGAAGGGATGAGCCGAAGATTTTAGCCGATTTTCGGCCAAAGTGCAGGTCTGTTTAAGCCAGCTCGAAGCGTTTGCCTAGGTATACCTTGCGGACTTGCTCATCTTGCACAAGCTCGGTCGCTGTGCCGGTCGCAAGAACTTTACCGGCCGCCAAAATGTATGCCCGGTCAGTAATATGCAAGGTTTCGCGGACATTATGGTCAGTCAGCAAAATGGCAATGCCTTTTTCACGCAGAGTGGCCAAAATCGCTTGGATTTCTTCCACGGCGATTGGGTCAACCCCACTGAAAGGCTCATCGAGCAGAATCAGTCGTGGTTCCGTTGCCAAAGTGCGGGCAATTTCAAGACGGCGGCGCTCACCACCTGAAAGAACCTCACCCATGCTTTCGGCAATGTGAGTGAGCCCAAATTCTTCGAGTAGCTCATCTGCCTTAGTGGAGCGTTTTGATTTATCACGCTCGCGCATCTCAAGAATGGCAAGGAGATTATTGCGCACCGATAAGCGCCGAAAAACCGATGGCTCTTGAGATAAGTAGCCCAGGCCTAAACGCGCTCGCTTGTAAATCGGAAGGCGCGTGACCTCTTTGTGGGCAAAACGAATCACGCCTGCATCAGGCTTGACCATGCCCATGCACATGCGGAATGTCGTGGTCTTGCCCGCACCATTTGGGCCAAGCAAACCCACAATTTCACCTGGCGCAACATGTAGCGCTACATCATCAACTACGCGGCGACCTTTGTAGGCTTTTTGCAGGCCTTCGGTTGAGAGGAGGGTGTCGTCCATGATGGGTGAGTTTTAGGGTGAAAGTGAAATTAATGAACCAGCCCAATGCGCGCAATCGGCGCCATCGGTGGAATAGGCAGGAAAACGGCCAAGGCCTTACCCAAAATATAGCCGCGTGGCACAGTGGAAACGGGCACTCGCGTGTCTTGAGCTTGCGCTAGATCATCAAGGTCGAATGTATGCAAATTGCCAAACTCGTCGCGGAAAGTCATTAGTGAGCGAGCGCTATTCCAGCGCGGGTTGTCGAAAAATGGGTCAGAGCCGTGGCGTAAAGAATCACCGCGCAAAACGGTGTCATCGAAAGTCAGCTGACGAGCCGTCCAGTCGCGGCTATCGAGCGAGTTTTGCGTATTGTCGCCCATCATGAAATACTCGCCCTTTGGAATAGTGAAAAGCGGAGTGCCGCCATTTAGGGGTGAGATGTAGTGGATGTCTCGCCAGATTTCACCTGGCTGCAATTGCCACCCACCAGAACTGCTGTGGATGCGCATGCCATTACGCGTAACTGATTTTGCAGGCAAATCTAAATCGGTGTCGAAAAGGAAATCACCATCATTGATGTCAAGCCGGATGTGGTGATCCCAGAAAGCCAGATCAATCTCAATCTCTTTGCCAATTTCAAAACCCCAATCAGATTCGGCCAAAATGGTGTCGCCAGAGCGTAAAACCCATTGGGCTGCTGCTGCGTCAAAGGCCAAAGTCAGGCCGTAATGGCCGTAATCAAGCTCAAAGGCTAAATCGCCTGCGCCCGCCAAAGGCGTGAATCGAAAAGTTGCTCGTAGGTCACTGACAGGGTGCCTCGATCGACCACCGGCACCTGCAACAGGGATTTGCATGGCAACCTTGTCGGGGTATCCGTGGCGATATTCGTCGCGAATTGTGGCTCGAGTCTCAATCGAGCAACGGCCGGTCAAGTCAAGTAAGCCCGCTTCGTCGCGGGTGAATTGACCCACGGTATGCCAACCCGACCATTGAGCGGGCTCGACGGTTGCGCTGGGGTAGACCCGCTTCCAGAGATGCTGTTGCACGGACCATGGCTTGCGCTGAATCTTGAAGTCGCCTTGAGCTATCGAATCACGCGCCCAAATATCGCCCTGCTGCACCCACAATTCTTCGCCAGGCATGCCAACGAGGCGTTTTACATAATTATTGGATGTCGCCAGAGGGTAGCGAAAAACACAGACTTCCCAGCGCTCAGGGTCGCGAGTCAAGAAGAGCGTCTTGTCAACCAAGACGCGATCATGGATGCCCGAAGTGGTCGCTTGACCCGTGCGGGCATCCAATAAATCGCAACCCATAAGAGTGGGCTGCATCGACCCAGTTGGGATTTCGTAGGCCTCTAGAGCAAAAACTTTGAGCCCCAACGCCATAACGATGGCGAAGAGAATCATCTCAATCTGGTCACGGATTGGATGAGTGGCCTTTTCTTTTGTCTTGCCCATAAGCCCAAGATTTTACGCTTGCGGGCAATTCAATGACAGTTGAGCCTGCGCTGCCGTCTGTGCAGGCCCAATCTACAAAGAGCTTGGGGCTCAGGGTGTCGAAAAGAGCATCAACAGGCATACCAACCTCAGCCCAGGATGAGGGTGGGTGGTGCACGGCCGAATAGTTGTAAAGCGACTCACTCTTTTGCATGACATTGTCGGCATTTTGGTCATCAAAAACGGTACATGAAAGAGATTGAATCAAGGCACCATCTTGCATGGACTCGTAGCGGAAGATCCAATCTTGGCCTAACGCCGTTGTTTCAGGTAGAAGGATTTGCAGATCAAGAGGATTTGTGGCATGAGTTACCGCAGGGGTGGAAGAGCACGAGCCTGCTGCGAAAAGCAGCAGGCTCGAAAAAAGAATGTTGTGAAGCGTTTTCAATCGTTTGACCTAGAAAAAAGTGGCGGTAAAAGAATGAGTGAATAGTAAGCGAGATTGGTGGTAAACATCGATGAGCACTTCATTTGTTTGAAGGGCGCCCAAGACTGAATGAGGCACATCACCTGTAAGTCCGCCGCGGCCATCGGGGTGCAAAGCGAGGATGTAATTATCATTTACTCGCACGGTTGCTTTTGTTGGCTCAAGGTCTTCGTAGAGGTAGGTGCAGTTTGGACCGAGGTCGCGGACATCGATGCGGCGTGAGAAATGCTTGCTTTTGAGTGGGTTGTGCACAACAACACCAATGCCATAGCGATGCACATTGAAAATATGTGCGTCTTTTGCCTGGGCAAAGGTCTTTTCTTGTGAGGCTTGAGATAATGAAGAGGCAGCCTGGCTGCTCAAATCGCTAGAAAGGAAGGCGGCAAGCAACAGAGCGCTTAGGCCAATTAGGAATGCTGGAAGAGATAGTTTCATGTGTTTACTTAGCGAGCGGTTCCTGAAAAGACGCTTTGTTCACCATTGTTTGGTGACAAAGTAATTTTGAGTTCCCAGCTTGCGCCTGCGCCATTGCCAGAAGTGTTGTTTGAGACATCACCCATGTCGACTTTGGTTGATGGCGGATTGGATGAGACAGATAGAGCGCTAGTCATGATATCGGGTGGGTCTTGGAAGCCAGCGACACCATCAATGTCATTGAAGGTGGTAAAAGTAAACCCCTCAACTTTTTTTCCGTTTTTACCCGTCACACTGATTTTTTTTAAGTCGAGTACACCATTTTTGACTGTTATATCAAAGGCTTCGGCCGATAAGTAGTCTGTGCTGACGAAGACTTTGTCTGCGGCAAACCAGTCACAGTCGAGGCCGCTTAAGGGAATGACGGCCAGTAAAACAGCCATCGGTTTTGTAAGAAAGAGCATAGATTCCTCCTATCGCTCAGGTTGAAACGGGGGGGATTCCCCGTCAACGAGCAGACGGTTTCATCGCGAAAAGGTTACACCTCAATCGCAAAGTCTTTTTCACCCCGACCATAAATAGGGCTAAAGCCAAGCAGCGCCCCTCGGCCTAATCCGTACGCAAGACCGCCAAAAACGCCTTTTGAGGCACTTCGACGCTACCGATGGATTTCATCCGCTTCTTGCCTTCTTTTTGCTTTTCTAGCAATTTACGCTTACGCGTGATATCACCGCCATAACATTTGGCCGTGACATTTTTACTGAGTGCGCTGATCGTTTCGCGCGCCAAAATCTTGCCGCCGACCGCCGCCTGAAGGGGCACTTTGAATTGGTGTCTCGGAATCTCTTTGCGCAAAACTTGCAACACTGCACGACCACGGCGCTGGGCGTCGTCAGCATGGCAAATTACGCTTAAGGCGTCGGCCTCAACTTCATTGACCAAGATGCGCATTTTGACCAAGTTGGCCGCAAAGAAACGCGGCTCGTCAAAATTCATTGTGCCGTAACCTTTTGTGCCTGATTTAAGCTTGTCGTAGAAGTCATAAATGACCTCGGCTAGGGGTAAATCCCAGGTCAGCATCACGCGATTTGCCGACAAATGTTCTTGCTTCAAAAAGACCCCGCGACGCTCAGAACAAAGCGACATAATCGGGCCAATGCAATCGGTAGGTACCAAAATATGCGAGGTGACAATCGGCTCGCGCACCTCGTTGTATTGAGTGGGGTCAGGCAAGTCGCCTGGGCGATGGATGTCGCGCGTCGTGCCATCGGTGAGCAGAATTTGATAAGGCACGGTCGGCGCCGTTTGCACAATATCAATGCCGCTTTCGCGCTCAAGCCGCTCTTGAGCGATTTCCATGTGCAGCAAACCTAAAAAGCCACAGCGGAACCCAAAGCCAAGTGCCTCAGAAGTTTCAGGCTCAAAAATAATCGACGAATCGTTGAGTTTGAGCGTGTCAAGAGCTGTGCGCAAGTCTTCGAAGTCTTTCGATTGCACGGGGTAAATACCGCACCAAACCATCGGTTGCGGCTCACGATAGCCCGCAAGCACTTCCGCGCGCTCGCCCTTGTTGACTGTGATTGTGTCGCCCACGCGAATATCGCCGAGCTCTTTGATGTTTGAAATCAAATAACCCACCTCGCCAGGGTGCAACTCGTCGCATGGCTTAGGCTCAGGCGTGTATCGACCCAACTCAAGAACCTCGTAATTGGCATCTGCGCCAATCATATGCACCAAATCACGCTTGCGGATGATGCCATCAACAATACGCAAATAGACGATAACGCCACGGTATTCATCGTAGGCCGCGTCAAAAATCAAAGCTCGCAAAGGTGCTTTGGGGTCGCCTTTGGGTGCAGGAATGCGCTCGACAATCTCGTCGATAATGGCCGGTACACCTTTGCCCGTTTTGGCTGAGCAATGCAGCACGCCTTCACTTTCGAGCAACAAAACATGCTCAAGCTCTTGAGCAATTTCATCGGGACGCGCATGCGGCAAGTCGATCTTGTTGAAGACGGGCATGACTTCCATGTCTTGTTCGAGAGCCAGCATCGCATTGGCAACCGTTTGCGCTTGGATGCCTTGCGCTGCATCAATCAGCAGCAATGCGCCCTCGCAGGCTTGTAGTGATTTCTCGACTTCATAAGCGAAATCAACATGGCCTGGCGTATCAATCAAGTTGAGCAAATAATCTTGCCCCTTGATTTTGAGCTCAAGAGAAACGGCCGCTGCCTTAATCGTGATGCCGCGCTCACGCTCGAGATCCATGGAGTCGAGCCGCTGCTCTTGTTTTTTGCGGCCATCACCTGGAGTGGCAATATCAAGAAACCGGTCGGCAAGCGTGGACTTGCCGTGGTCAATGTGCGCAATAATCGAAAAATTTCGGATGCGCTCAGTCGGGTAGTTCTTGGGCATTAGAGGACGGATTCAAGCAAGACTTGCAGGCGGGCCATGGCTTGACCGCGGTGGCTAATTGCGGCTTTTTCAGCTGCAGAAAGGCGGGCAAAGGTCTTGCCGGACCCCTCATGATAAAAGAGCGGGTCGTATCCGAAACCGTCTTCTCCGTCGGGCTCGGTCAGGATGCACCCTGCAACAAGTCCTTCGACCGCAAAAAGCGGCTGTTTGGAATCGGCAACGGCAATCACGCACTTAAATGCGGCCTCACGCTCGCCTTCGCCCAAAAACTGCATGGCTTCAAGGAGCTTGTTGTTGTTAGCTAAATCGCGCGCGTGCGCAGGTAAATCGTGGCACTCTCCCGCGTAACGAGCAGAATGCACACCTGGAGCACCTTCGAGGGCGTCAACCATTAAGCCTGAATCGTCAGCCAACGCCCAAATGCCTTCGCCCAATTGCTCGGCGGCGGCTTCTGCAAAGGCCCTTGCTTTTTTCATGGCGTTATCGACAAAGCTGTCTTTGTCTTCATCGACTTCTGGCAGGCCGTCGGGCAAATCGGCTGGGGTCAAAATCTCAATGGGCAATGTCGCGCTCAACGCAGCCAATTCGGCCAACTTTTTCTTGTTGCCGGAGCCCACCAAGATTTTTTGTTTGCCCATCAGACTTCGAGGCCGGCGGCTGCCAATTCTTGCATTGTTACGCACATTGAGCCTGTGCCTGCAAGGCCCAAGTCAAGTAGCTGATCGTGCATTTCCCGCGAAAACGGCGCACCTTCGGCTGTGCCTTGCACTTCGATAATTTTGCCGTCAGCGGTTGCGATGATGTTCATGTCGACATCAGCGGCAAAATCTTCGCCATAATCGAGATCAAGCACGGCCGCGTCATCAACGACACCCACGCTAATTGCTGAAATCCAGTGGCGAATACCGGCTCGTTTGAGTTGGCCGCGGCTTTCGAGCACTTGCAGAGCGTCGTGAATGGCCATCATGCCGCCCGTGATGCTCGCACATCGCGTGCCACCGTCGGCCTGCAAAACATCGCAATCAACATGAATCGTAAATTCAGGGAAGGCCGAAAGATCAACGGCAGCCCGCAAACTGCGCCCAATCAGTCGCTGAATTTCAACGGAGCGGCCATCGCGTTTATTGTGCTCTCTTGCTTTGCGCCCATCAACAGAGCCCGGCAACATCGCGTATTCAGCGGTTAGCCAGCCTTCGCCTTTGCTGCGCATCCAGCGAGGGACGCCCGGCAAAACGCTAGCCGTGCACAAAACGCGCGTGCGGCCAGCTGAAACCAAAACAGAGCCTTCGGCGTTTTCTGTGAAACCGCGGTGAAAGTTGAGGGTGCGGAGCTCGTCCGCATTGCGTCCATTGAAGCGTGTCATGGCGCGGATTTTAACCCCTGAGGCGCTCTAATGAACTCAACCATGCCAAAGGTAAATCATTTTGCGTATTTTGCGCGCGGATGGTGAGGCCATCTTGGAATGAAAAAGCCTGGAGAAGCCCAACCGTTTCGGTGCGAGGGTCGCGTACGCCATGCGGCGCCCATGCGCGCAGGCGCTTGAGCATTTCAGCTTCGAGGGCGGATGGGCCGGCGTGTTGGAACATACGCAATCGCCGCTCAAGGCCAATTAACAACCCAGCCAAGAGCAAAGTGCGATCGACTCGCCCCGTTGGGGCGTGGCGGTCAATGCAGCTGGCTTCATAGGCCAAAGCTTGCGGGGGTGGTGCAGCGTGGACATTGATGCCGATGCCGATAATGGCGAAGTGGTCAATTTGGGCGGGCATTTCGCAGAGAAGACCAGCGATTTTGGCTTGGCCGATGAGCACATCATTTGGCCACTTCATGGCGACGGGGGCGGCGACCGTGCGTTCAACCACATCGGTCAGGGCGCAAGCGGCGAGTAGGCCTAAGGCCTCGACCGGCTGAGGAAGTGGCGTGGCGAGGCCAATGGAGAGGGCAAGATTTGCGTGCGGCGGGCCTGTCCACCAATCTCGCGATCGCCGCCCCCGGCCGGATGTTTGCTCTTCGGCCAAGACAAGGAGCCCATCTGTTGCGGCCGAACCCTTGGATGCCGCCATTTGCTTAACGATGTCGCTCGTACTGGGGCAGGAAGCTTCGATGCGGACTTGGCGAGCAAGGCGTCTCCGCGCGGGGAGCATCCGCTGGAGTCGAGCCAAATCCATGATTAGCCCGTGTAGTCGTTTTCGCTGCCCGAAAGGCGTTCGCGGAGGCGTTTTAAGACCACACTGCGGATTTGGCAAACGCGCGATTCGGTGATGTGGAGTCGCTCACCAATCTCGCGGAGATTGAGGTCTTCGATATAAAACAACTGCAAAACCATGCGCTCTTTGTCGCTGAGTGATTTTGTGATGACATCCATTAAGTCGGCGTGATCGATGCAGGAGAAAGGGTCGGCGTTGGGAGCTGAGCCGAGGGTGTCCATTTGCGGAGTGGCCTCGTCGCCTGTGGACGGCTTGCGATCGGACAAGCTGTTCATGGATTTGAGGCTGCCGTGGTGGGCGACATCTTTCTCTTTGAGGTCTAGCGCGGCGGCGATTTCTTTATCGCTTGGCTCGCGGCCGGACCGCTCTAAAAACTCATCGCGAAGCGCTTGGATGGCACGAGCGCGCCGTCTAGCCAAACGCGGAACCCAGTCTTGCGTGCGTAAGGAATCGAGAATAGAGCCCCGAATACGGGTGGAACAGTAGGTTTTGAATTTAATGCCACGGTCAGCATCGAATTTGTTGAGGGCGTCCATGAGGCCGAAATTGCCCTCTTGCATGAGGTCGTCGACGCTAACCGAGCGTGGGAGGTTGACGGCCATGCGCTCGGCGAGGAAGCGCACCAATGGCTGGTGCCTCTCAACCAATTGCGAATGAAAATCATGCGCTTCGTCTTCACGCCCCGATTCGGCAGCCGAACGCCACAAACGCCACAAATCTGTGGTCGTGATGGGGGGCGTTTCGTCGGGGGCGAGGGATTCCGTAACCATGGAGGGTGCTGCGATTCTAACGGCGACGAGGCCTAAGAAACATGAACCAGACTTGAGATCGGAGTGCCATGCAATTTTTTGCGACCATTTAGGAAATCAAGTTCGACCACAAAAAGCGCGGCCATGATTTCAGCACCCGTTTTGCGCAAGAGTTGAATCGCAGCATCGGCCGAACCGCCAGTCGCGAGGAGGTCATCAATCAGCAAAACTCGGTCGCCAGCGCAAGCAGCATCAGTATGCAACTCGAGCGTGTTTTTGCCGTATTCGAGCTCGTAATCGCAGGAGTAGGTCTTCCAGGGCAATTTGCCGGGCTTGCGGACGGGGATAAACGAGATGCCCATCTGCTGTGCCATCGGTGCACCAAAAAGAAAGCCACGCGACTCAATGCCGGCGATATGCGTTGGCTTGTATGCCGCGGCCAAATCGCACAAATCAGCAATGCTCGCATCAAAGGCGGCAGGCGCAGACAAAAGCGGCGTGATGTCTTTGAACAGGATGCCGGGCTTAGGGAAGTCAGGCACATCGCGCAAAAAGTCGTTGTAATCGATTCGTGTTTGGAAGGTCGCCATATTTACATTTCTTTTGGAGTCGGGACGCCAAGCAAGCCGAGGCCAATGGCCAAAACATGGCGCAGGCTATCCATGACGGCCAATCGAGCATTGCCGAGCTCGGGCGTCTCAGCTTTGAGCACGGAGCAATTGCGATAAAAAGAATTGCCCGCTTGACCAATTTTCAACAAAGCTTGAGCAATCAGCATAGGCTCGTTTTTTGCCGCAGCCTCGCGGATGGCTTGAGGGAAGCGACCAATTGCAACCATCAAATCACGCGACTCAGGTAAAAGAGCAGGGTCAAATTCACCCCAGGTCGGAGCAGCTTTTTCAGACTTGCGAAGAATCGAGCAGCACCGTGCGTGCGTGTATTGTAGATAGGGGCCGGTGTCGCCCTCGAAACTCAAGACCTCTTTCCAGTCGAACACCACATCTTTTTGGCGTTGATGCTTGAGGTCATGAAACACAATCGCCCCAACTGCGACTTGCTCGGCCACTTGCTCAGCATTTGCCAAGTCGGGGTTTTTTTCAGCGATAATTTCTCGTGCCAATTCAGCCGCGCGATCAAGGACTTCAGCCAGGGTAAGGACGAGCCCAGAGCGTGTGGAAAGTTTGCCCTCGGTGAGGCGAATAAGCCCAAAAGTGATGTGCTCAATGCGGTCAGACCACTCGGATTCGCCCGCCCGTTTGAGCGTTGCCTTGAGCTGATTAAAGTGAAGAATCTGCTCTGAACCAACAACATAGAGGCAGCGATCAAATTGGAACTCACTCCAGCGAGAGCGTGCAGCGGCCAAGTCTCGAGTGGCGTAAAGGGTCGTGCCGTGGGCCGTTTTGACCAAACAAGGCGTTTTAATGCCTTCGCTCTTTAGGTTGACAAGCCACGCGCCATCGTCGAGCTCAAGAATATTTGCCGCTTCGAGGAAGTCGAGCGTGTCTTGCAATTTATCTTCGTACCAACTTTCGCCACGGAGGAAGTCAAACTCAGTGCCAAGGCGGGCATAAGTGCGCTGGAATTCGCGCAGGCTCAACTCGGTGAATTGCTTCCATGTTTGTCGCGTCTCGTTGTCGACACCCGACTCTAATTCTTGGAAGGCCTTTTTCGCATCAGCCGGCAGAGATTCGTCGTCTTTTTCTTCTTTGTGGTAGCGAACATAAATCTCAAGAAGGTGCCCAATCGGGTCAGCCTCAAGCTTGCTTGCATCGCCCCACCGCTGCCAACCCGCCACCAACTTGCCAAACTGCGAACCCCAGTCGCCAAGGTGATTGATACGGACGACATTGTGCCCCAAGTGCTCATAGATGCGAGCCAACGCTGCGCCAATAACAGTTGAGCGCAAATGACCAACATGCATAGGCTTTGCAATGTTGGGGGACGAAAACTCAACGACGGTCGTCTCGTCAGATGTTGTGCGCGCAAAATCAATACTGCGGGCATGCTCAAGCACGGTTGAGGCTAAGAGCGCGGGGTCGACTTTGAAATTTAAGAACGGGCCTGCCGCTGCGGCCGTGATGCCTTCGAGATGAAAACCGTCAGCCAAATCACCAGCCAACTGCGCTGGGTTTTTGCCTGTGGCTTTGCTGAAACGAAAGCAAGGCAAACTGAACTCGCCATGTTTTTCTTCGCGTGGACGCTCAAGCTGCAAGTCGGCGGTCGAAACGCCCAATTCAGGCGCTATAGCTGTAATGATGCGGTTGGCCAGTGGGTCGAGGCCAAAAGTCGTTGCGTTAGTCATGTTCGAGAATCTCGCCGTAAAGGGGGGCTACGAGGTCGTGAACCGTAAATCCTAATTGCGCGGAGATTGAGTCGGCGTGTTGGTTGGCAAGTTCTTCGGTGCGGGCCATCCAGGTCGATGCGCCGTATCGATCACGCAGGTCTTGATGTCGTGTCTTTAAACTCACGATTTGATTGTGCATCACGCAAGAATCGGCAAACGACAAAATGCTGTCTGTTAAAAGCCATTCGCGCGGTTCAAGGTTGCCGAATACGCCATTTAAGAAATCATCGCTAAACTTTCCAGTGGCGGCCATTTCAGCCTGTTCGCGCCCCTTAAACCAGTGAGTCAGACAGCCACGCCCTTCGTTGGCGTAACCCAAACTGCGAAGTAGGACAAAGCCAGACCAGCCGTGCATCGGGCCGTTGGACTTGCTTCGGCCAATGTCGTGCAGCAGACCCATGACTTCTAGAGTGTCTGGGTTGACCTCTAAAGTAGAGATTGAGTCAGTTTTGCGCTCGATGAGTGCTTCCGCGACTCGTCGAGCGATGCGACCGACCAAGCGGCAGTGCAGCGGCCAAAGTTCAGTAGCAGGCCCATAAGTTGCGAGCAGGCCGTGGGCTTCAAGTGGCGTGAGCATGAGTCAAATGCATCGCCGCGCGAATCAAAGTGCGCTTTAAATCTTGGTGGGGGAGCAACGCCAACGCCTCTTTCTCAGGAAGCCATTGATGCGCTTCGTGCTCGGGGGAGCAAGTGATAGCAGCCGTGCAGGGTTTGCTGGAAAGGAAATAAACGACCTGTTTCCAGTAGGAGTCTTTTACGCGATAAGTGCTGACATCTGCAAAGTCATTGACTAATTGATTGGGCGTCATCAAAACACCCGTTTCTTCTGCTAGCTCACGCAAGGCTGTTTGAATCAAATCAGAATCATCAGAGTCTGCGTGACCTTTTGCATAAGACCAGGTGTGATGCAGAGCATTTTGCAACAGCAAGAACTCAATCACGCCGTAATCATTCTTTCGCCAGACCACAATGCCTGCTGCAAGGACAGGGTCTTCGGGCGTGCCGCTTGCCTCGCGCTTAGCCAACTTTAAGAGCCAGCTTCGGCTTCTTGATTAGGAGCCGTTTGCTCTGTCGGCGTCAAGGCCGCCTTGGCCTCTTCTTCGGTGGAAAAATACGACCGCTTGCCATCTATCGTTAGTGCCCAGCAATAGGCATAAACCGAGTGAGCGGGCACATCAACTTTGTGCTCGTTGAGTAGTTTGCGGTTAACGAAGAGGCGTTCAATTACAGGCTCTGACATGGAAGCCATTCTACAATCTAACGCGCATGGTTTCCCTCTCTGCTGATGCTCGATGCGGTTCTGCATTGATTACTAACACCCGTTCTTGCGGCAATGATGCTTTTGTGCTTGAGTTGCAATTAAGCGCACCCATCGGTGAGCTGCGCGCGGGGCGATTTGCGATGTTGTCTCCTGAAAATGGAGCCGGCCCTGTAATCCCGCGGCCGATAAGTATTTACGATTATGATGGTGGCATAAAAATATCCTTTCTCATTCAGATTTTGGGTCGTGGCACGCGGGTTTTAGCGGCCTTGCGCCCTGGGCATAAGGTGTCAATTACCGTTCCGCTAGGAAATGGCTTCCCTGAAACTATTTTTAATCGCGAGGCCGTGGCTGTCGCTGGTGGCGTTGGTTGCGCACCTTTCCTGACTTGGTTGCGCCAACGCGAGGCTCAAAGCAAGAATACGCACATGATTTATGGCGCGCGTTCGGCTGATCGACTTTATGAACTTGATGCTTTTCAACAAGCACCCGGTCGTTTGGTTTGCGCCACAGATGATGGCTCTTTGGGCTTTGTAGGCAATGCGGTGCAGGCCGTGCAAACTGAAATTGCTGAGGGCCGCATTTCCTCTGATGCTGTTTTTCTTGCGTGTGGCCCAGCGCCACTTTTGCACGGTTTTGCCGCTTGGGCACGCGAGCAAAAAGTTGAGGCTTATTTGAGTCTCGAAACATACATGGGCTGTGGCATTGGCGTTTGTAATGCATGCCCGACCCCTTCCTCGGAATCGGGTGCTTTCAGTGATTGGCCGTGGGTCAAGACTTGCATTCAGGGCCCCGTGTTCCGCCTCTCTGACATTCGTTTTTAATAAGTCAAATGGAAAGCTGGTCTATCGAAGTGGATAAAGAGAATCTTAAATTCTCATCCGCGCATTTCTTGATTTTCCCTGATGGTTCGGCTGAGCGATTGCACGGGCACAACTATCGTGTTTATGTCAAAGTCAGCGGCGAGTTGTGTGAGCATGGTTTGGTGTTTGATTTTCAAAAAGTAAAGCCCGTCGTCCGCAGCCTGGTGGGTGAGCTTGACGAGCGATGGCTCATCCCAGGTGAGCACAAAGAACTAAAAGTAGTAACCCGCGATGACGGCATTGTCGAGGTGCGCTATCGAGAGCGTTACTACGCTGCCCCCGCCGCCGATATTTTGATCCTGCCCATCAACAACACATCGGCTGAAAATCTAGCCGCTTGGGTTGGGCGCCACCTCCGCGAACGCCTTGAAAGCGCCTTCCCCGGGGCCTCTATCCATGCGCTTGAAGTCGCGGTGGAAGAGACCCCGGGGCAGCGGGGTGTGTATCGATTCGAAATCTAGTAGAGCTGGATATCGATGACAGTCACGGCTTCAGGTTCAATCTCTAGCCTGATGATGTTGCCTTCGAGGGTGACTGCTGCTTGCTCTGCACTTTCAATTTGAAGAGCTGTTTCAGGCAGTGAGTTGAGCATCGCTTCGCTTTCGAGGCGGTATTCGAATGTGGCCCGCCCTTGGAATCTTGAGATGTAGTTGAGCTCTTGGTGAGACATTCCCATCTTGGTACCCATGGCTGCAAGATTGCCTTCGTATTGAGTGACTTGATCTAGCGTAACTGGGTAGCCCATATCATTAAGCTCCTTGACGGTCGCTTCGCGGGCGAGTTGACGAGCCACTTTTTCTGAATGTGCGATTCTATCTTGAAGGGCATCAACATATTGCGTTGGAGCGTTGTGACTCGAATCGAATCGAACGACGCGTGCAATTTGAAAGTCGCTATTCGTGTTGAGATTGAGTTCAACCTCGCGGTTGTTGCTCTTCCAAGACTTGATTGTCCTCAACTCGCTTTCTAGTGCGAAGGAAAAGGACGCTTCTTCTGCAGTCATCCCTGCACTCATTAGATTCATCTCTGACGGGTAGAGTGTGCTTGACTCACTAACGGCTAGTTTATAGAGCATCCACATTGTGCTTGCTGAGTAACCATTCTCTCGGCAGGCTGACGCGTAGGCCCATTCAGCATCTTCTACGGAGTTTGAAAGTACCATTCGGAGGCGATTGCCTGACCGTGAGGAGAATAATTGAAGGCTATATTCGCTTTCGTAACGCTCCGTCCGGGCGCGAACTTCTTGCATCATTGGCATGAACTCTTCCATTAAGCGGAATGCGGGCTTCTTGATTCCATGATGCGAGATGGATCCAACACCCTCTCCGACAAGGTCTTCTACTGGGTCATCCAGTAATTTGAAGAAAACAGCGTTGTCGATACCACTTTCAATAGCAGTTGTCATGAAGCCAGCAAAGCTTGCTGCTGAGTTAGAGCGGTCGTGCTGAATAGTAGGCCCTTGGACAGCAGAGTGTAGGTTCCATTCTGTCATCATCAATTCTGCTTCGGGAAAACCAAGATTGGCAAGCAGGCCGCGTGCTGTATCACACCATTTACTGCGAACAAGTTCACTTGTCGGTGCGTAGTTGTGCCAGGAAATGAAGTCGAGTGGTAGATTCTCTGCCGCAGCTTGTTCGGCTATCGTAATGAGAGCGGGCTGGTCACCACCCATCTTTGATCTCCAGTTGGCTGCGCCCATGCCGCCGATTTTGATGCTTGGGAATTCTTGGCGAATTCGAAGGGAAACGGCCTTGTAGAGAAGAAGGAAGTTCTCCAACGAGCTACTCCAATAGTGTGGGATATCTGGTTCGTCCCAAATCTCAACATAATCAGGAATGATTCCATAATCTTCATCCAATCGTTCAATGCGTGCAATGATTAGGTCGCAGTATGCGTCAAGGTCAGAAGGCATGGAGCGGGCGTAGACTGGAAAGAAAGGCCCTAGCTCTTCGCCCTCGAAGGCTGTGGCCAGTTCGAACGGCGTCCCAGTAACCGTAATCATCGTGAGTAAGCCAGAGTCTCTAGCATCACGAAGACTCCGTCCCTCAATATCATTGTCCGAGAACATGTTTACGAATAAGCGAAATAGCCCGCCTCGCCCACCTGCTTGGCCATACATCTCAAGCGCTTTTGGCCATGCGAAGTTGCTTGAGATGCCCAAAATGCCACTTCCAACTGCTGGCAGAAGGTCGTCGGCATAAATTCTGAAAGAACCCTCGGCAATGGCTACAGCGTTGTCGCCGGATTCATCATCACCTTGCTCTTGGTCGTCATCGCCCATTCCACCACTTGTGCCGGTATCGCCATTGCCTGCGATGGGTTGATTTTGATTGCCGCCGTCATCATCTTCAGGAGCTGGGACGCAAGAAATCTGCGTCAGGGCAAAAGCCGTGAGCAGAAGGAATGTTTTTAGTAAGGACTTCATCATCAATTTAGTGGCCATTTCGTTGGCTCCATTCAATTGCGGATGGCAAACGCCCTACTTAAGGAATATCTTTCGGAATAATGGGCGCAGGGGTACACTTTGCGCCCTCAATGAGTGGCTTTTGCTGCTCGAGAAAGGTGTCCGGGGCGTAGCGCAGCCTGGCTAGCGCGCTGCAATGGGGTTGCAGAGGTCGGAAGTTCGAATCTTCTCGCCCCGACCATCTTTCCTTCGAGGCTGCTTGTTAGCAGTAAATGAAAGCAGGGTGCTGACCTAAGTCAGCACCCTGTATGTGTTTAAGGCGTTTCGCTACTGGATGACCAGCTCTAGCCCGTTTGAGACCTCATTTACACCCCAGTAGCCGAGCTCGATGGCTTGCGTCCAGATTGTTATGCCGCTAAGCCCTGCAGGCACGGGGGCTTGCGTCGTTGCGGTGCCGCCGACAACATCTACAGGCGCCATGTGGTTAATCGGCATGCTCATGTCAAGAGGGCCATAAGGGCTTTGAGTTGGGCCAGGGCCTGAGATTGAGTAGCAGAAGACGACATCAGAAAGCAGCGTGCATTCATTCATGGTGAGGGTGGCCGTCCCGCCTGCGACGAGGCCTGTTACGGCATAGCGTCCGCCACCGCCGCCTGATCCGCTGTCGTACCAACCTGCGCAGGTGTCAGCTGTATTGTTGAGCGAGCGCCAGTTTTCTTCGCTGTTTGCCACACCCATCGCGTATCCGCTGTAGGTCACATTAGGGTTTGAGAACCGCTTAACCCTTGTGCCGGGCGAGTAGGCCATCACCGTGCGATAGCGATTGTTGCTCGTGCGGAAGCCAAAGGAATAGTTGTATGCGCCCGAGCTCGCATTGCCGCGGTCATGGGTTGAGCCCATGTTGTGACCCAGTTCGTGACCAAAACTGTAATAGCCGGTTGCGCAAGACCGCGCGACTACGGAAAAGGCGTTGGAGCGGAAGCTGTGGCTTGGGTTGGTCATTAAGTAGGCGATGCCGCAATACTGAGAACCCGAAACAATCTCACATACGATGTCTGCACCGTACTGCTCACGCCAATCATGGATCTCATCAATCTGGCCATCGTTCGTGCTTTTGAGTCGGCCCAATTCGGTCGAAAAGCTTGAGTTGGAAGTGTAATTCGACAGCTCAGCGCTATGGATGAGAACCAACTCTTGGTCAACTTGGCTCGACGAATAGGATTGGTTGGTCTCGGTAATGGCGAGATTCAGCATCGAATTCATAGCGTTTGTGCCACCCTGAGCGGATCGCGCCGCCGAGGTGTAGACAATCATGACATCGATATTCGGGGTGCCAGCGGTTGGAAGACTTCCGTTTTGCGAGCTTTTCTGAGTCGCATGGCTGTGGACGGCTTGGCCAATTCCAGTGGCGCATTCTGGATATGCGGTTTGATCGGATTCCCAAACAATGTGCCCACCTAATGAAGTGCCTTCGATTTTGTACAGATTATCTTGCCAGCGCAGGGTTGCGGCCACAGCACCTTGAGTTGAGACCAAAACGAAATCACCATCGGCGTCGCCCTCAAGTCGGCCCGTCCAGATCCAGGCGCCATTCGTGCCAGGAATCATGCTTTCAAAAATAGCAACGGGGCGGATGTCGTCAAATAGGTTAATCGTTGTGCGGGCAGCGGTTGGGTCGAAGCTAGCTGCTTGAAGCAAGCTGAGATCCATATCGATGAAGCGTTCGCGGACTTCGGAGACTAATTGGAGGGGCACCCAACCGTCGGGCGGAGAGACCTCGACGCACAATTCGGGGGCAGAAGATTGCGCGGGGAGCGCGAGAACGCAGGCAAGCAGTAATTGCAACATTGTAGTAGTTTAGCAGGGAGTTGAGGTGGGTAACTACAAAATGGACGGTGCTTCGGCCGCTTGCGTTCCGCTTATCTTTTCGAGTAATTTTTCATTACCCACTTGGACCAGCCTTTGTCAAACTCTCCAGGGGAGAGGCGCCAGGCTTGGTCAAGGAGTTTGAGCTGCTCTTTGGCCATCACAGCGTGGCTTGGCGCAATTGCGCCGCCGACTCGACTCGATACACCAAGCATAAAGGTGGAGAACCCCTCGTCGCCAAGCGACATGAGGTAGTCGACCCTCGACCACATCATCATGGTTTCGCTGAAAGTGATGCCCGTCCAGTCTTCGCGGTTAATCAGCTCTTCGGCAGTAGGGAAATACTTGTGCTTTACGCGCGCGCGCACTTTGGGCTCCCAGTTGGTTTCGTCACGCAAATCGACATCACCGTTGTTGACCTTTGAGAAATTGTTGGAGTCGGGGTTGACGCGCCGTGCATACCAGTGCGCCAAACCTTCGTGCCACCAGAATGGAGGGTTAAAAGCAAAGTGCTTGATGCCCGCAATTAAATTGCGCGTAACATGAAAAGTCATGTGCGCATGCAATAGGGTGTCGTCGTAATAAGTCTTTTCGGCTTCCTCGCAGGCCGACCCGAAAAACATATTGCCCTCAAGGCCAAAGCACCAAACAAAAGGGCTTTGAGGCTCTTGGCCGGCAAAAGCAGACGAGAAGCGCGAGATTCCACTTTTCTTCTCTAAGAGAAGAATGGTGAATTTGTCTTTCATGCCCATATAGGCGCCTTCGCCTCGATATTCGCCGCCAGGGGTTTGCCCAGGCGCCGTTGGCCAGTAACCCGCAGGCACGCCTAAGCGATCTTCGATGTCGGTGTATAAAGCCTCAAGGCGGCTAGCGTATAAATGCACACGCAACCAAGGGTC
The DNA here is from genome assembly GCA_018671175.1 of Planctomycetota bacterium. GTDB lineage: Bacteria > Planctomycetota > UBA1135 > UBA1135 > UBA1135 > JABHIE01. The sequence goes on from JABHIE010000014.1 coordinate 36,300, forward strand.
AACGAATTTAGGCTTTTTAGGGATGTTGGGCAGCGTCTTGCGCAACTCAGCAATCTCGGCACGAGTGGCCTTCTTTTTCTTTTGGCTCGTGCCAAGTGAGCACTTAGGCAAAGCCGAGCCAATGCGGAAGTGCTCGGTTTCGACCCAAAGCAAATCGATATTGCCAAGGACTGACTCAATCTTGTCGGTCTTTTGCTGCCCGATAAAGGGGAACGGTGCGTAGGCGACAATGCCGGCAGCTTGCATCAGCGCCGGGTCTTCCTCAGTGTAGGGGTCTGGCTCTGGTTCTTTTTCGTCGTCTTGGGCGGCGTATAAAGACCCAGCCTGCAGGCTTACCAAGAGGCAGGCCAGCAGGCTGGAGAGAAACCGAAAAGAAATGCGTTTATTCTTTTGGCTTGGGTTTGACCGTGAGGAGGAGTTCGGAAACATCTTTTTCTTGTTGCGCCACAGCTTCTTTTTTCAGCCGGACTTTAGTCAAACTCTTGTTTAACTTTTTCAGTTTAGAAGATTTCGGACCGTTCCTTTCAATTTCTGAGTCGATTTGCTCGAGGAGCCGCTTTTCGTCGGCATCCCAGCGATCGTATTGCGAGATGATTTTATTTAGCTCGCGAATCGCCTTTTGAGGGCTCTTTTTGTAGGAGCGCTCAAGGACGGAATCCATGGCTTCCCAGAGCTCGGTGCGCGACTGGTCACCCTTGAGTGGGATGGCGTTGGAGCCGTCGTAATCACTAACGAAAAGGTGTGGCGGGTGCTTGTCTTCGAAAAGAGCGTGGAAGGGGTGGTCAACCTCGGTGATGTGCGTGGGTAACTTGACGCAGTGGAACCAGCGCGACATCAAGAAGGTGCGTTGATTGTCGTTACCTTTTGAAAGCAAGGCGTCGTCTGTTCCGTTGCAGGTGTCGCATTCGCGCAGAATTAGCAGTGGGCGCAAATCGTCGCCCGCAATCTCTGCGTAGGCGCGCTCAGCTGGAAGAGCCACCCGGGGGCCAGAGGCAACTGTGCCACGAGTCGGCGCGGCGTTTTGTGGCTGAGGCTTATGGAAAACAGGGTAGTCCCATGGCATCTGCAAAAGTTTCTTGGCTGTTTTGCCATGAACGATGTGCAAGCGAGGGGCTGCGCCGCCACCCGTGGATGGAGCCGCTGGCCCTGCGGGTGCAGCAGGTGCGCCGCCCGTTGCTGCGCCGGGTGCTGCAGGAGCTGCGGGTGCGGCTGGAACGCCGCCGCCGCCAGGTGTGGATGTGTCACCAGGACCCTGGTAACTCGGAGGGGGGCATCATTGAGGCGTCGCAGAAGCGGTCGCGGCTAAAGCGGCAACGGCAAGTGCGGAAAGGACGAGTGAGGAGAAACGCATAGAGCCATTATGGGGCATAATTGACGCTGTTTCGGTGTATATCTGAGTTTTCTATAAATCAGCCTCATCAATCACGAGGTGCTTAAAACTCGTCGGACGGCATCTGACCAACCATTTCGGCGATTTTCGGCCTCATCTTGGCTCATAGCTGGCTCAAAAAGCCCATTCCTGCGCCATTTTTTGCCAAGATCGGCGAGGTTGCCGTCAGCTCGTACTGAAAGACTTGCAAAGGCCGCGGCGCCCCAAGCTGTGGTCTCAATATTTGCCGGCCGCTCGATAGGGATGCGCGTAATATCGGCAAGAGACTGCGCAAACCAGTCGTTGGCCGCCATCCCGCCGTCAATGCGGAGTAGGTCAGGCAGAGGTGCGCCGTCTGCCACTTGGGCATCAAGCAGGTCTGCGGTTTGAAAGGCTGACGCTTCAAGCCCTGCTCGAATCAAATCGGCGGCCGTTGCATCTCTGGTAATTCCGTGAATGGCACCGCGGGCGTGTGGATCCCAGTGGGGTGCACCTAAGCCGGTGAAAGCCGGCACTAAATAAACGCGGCGGTCGGAAGAGGCCGTTGCCGCAAGCGTGGCTGTTTGAGCAGCGTCTTTGAAAAGCCCAAGCCCGTCACGAAGCCATTGGATCACCGTTCCGGCGTGGAAAATTGAGCCTTCGAGAGCGAATGAATCATCATTGTTGATTCGGTTTGCTACGGTTGTCAAGAGACGATTTTTGGAGTGGAAAATGTCTTTTCCGGTGTGCAGCAGCGTGAAGCATCCCGTGCCGAATGTGGCTTTCATTTGGCCAGCTTCAAGGCAGGCCTGCCCCGCAAGAGCGGCTTGTTGATCACCAAGAATGCCTCGAATTGGAATCGGCGTGCCGAAAAGCTCGGGGTGCGTTTCGCCGAAAGCATCAGAACTGTTGCGGATTTCTGGCAACAGGTTCATGGGTACATCGAGAGCAGCGCATAAATCGGCAGACCAATCACCTTGAGCAAGATCGTACAGCAAAGTGCGAGATGCATTTGTCGGGTCAGTTGCATGCAATGGCGCAGTGCCCCGCGCTCGTGCGCCACCGCCGGTAAGTCGCCAAAGTAAAAAGGAGTCAACTGTGCCAAATGCGAGCTGGCCAGCATTTGCCTTTTCACGCGCGTGGGGAACATTGTCGAGTAGCCACTTGAGCTTTGTTCCAGAAAAATAAGGGTCTAGCAAGAGCCCTGTTTTCTTTTGAAACTGTGGCTCAAGGCCATTTTGACGCATAGAATCGCAGATTTCGGAGGTGCGACGATCTTGCCATACAATCGCACGGTGGAGTGGTTCACCTGTTTTGCGATCCCAGAGAAGGGTCGTTTCACGCTGATTGGTGATGCCCAATGCGGCGACATCTTTCGCGAGCGTTTTACCTCGCTCAAGGACTTCGCGTAAAACCGAGACGCTATCTTGCCAGAGGTCGATGGGGTCATGCTCAACCCAGCCATCTTGCGGGAAATGTTGCGGCAGCTCTTGTTGCGCTACAGCAACCACGCTGCCGTCAGCATCAAATAGAATCGCGCGCGTAGAGGTCGTCCCTTGGTCGAGTGCGAGCAGGTGTTTGCGCATCATTTTGATTAGGGTTGGGTAACCAAATCTTGTCTCGCGTTTAGTGACGAACCATGAAGTGAGGGCAGGCCCAAAAGATGTCGCGCGAGGTTTGCAATCTCGCCATTGCGGATGGGCGGCAACCCGCTAGCCAAACCATGCGGATTTTGCAGAGAGGGGTCTTTTCGGGTATCAAGATTAATCGCATATAAATCATTATTCTTGAGAGTGCCAACACTAGCTGTTTCGCCCGCCCATGTGAGGAATGGAATGATGTAATTAATCCACATTCCGGCGTTGCCCCAATGGTTGTTGGAAGGTGATCCGCCTCCGTGATCGGCCGTGAGCAAGATGGCCGTCCGGCTGCGAATATGGGGGTGAGCATCAAGCCACTCAAAAATAAGGCCTAGTTGGCGGTCGACTTCCTGAACAGAAAGTCGATACGCCGAATCTTCAGTCATATCCCAGTTGTGCATATGCCCAGCGACATCGGGGCCCAAGTAGTGCAAGAAAACAAGTTGCCTTGAGCGAGAACTGTCAGGAAGAGTGGCCTTTTCGAAATGCTCCAGCACTGCATGGGTGAGCGTCTCTTGCTGCTGGATGACATCAGCTTCAACGCTGGCGCTGAGGATGACGGATTGGTCAATCTCCCAAGTCTCTGTAAAGAGCTGGAACTTGTCTTTACCCGCAAATAGCGCGCTAAGAACCCCATTTTCTTTGCAGTCATCAAAAGCACCAGGGAGGATCTCGCCGTCTGCGTCAAGCAATTGTGCGCCAGCGGGTGCAAGCGAGTTGCCTGTCCAACCGTGAGCCGTTGGGCCGGCGGTGACAAAACGCCCAGTCAGCATGCTGGTGTGGTTTGGCAAAGTCACCTGAAAGTCAGGGTCAGTGCGGGCATTAAGGGTGCCGACACCCTCTTGCATTAAACGATGAAAGTGAGGCAACTCGTCAGGCCCACCCGCGATGAGAGCGTCTGAGCGCAAACCGTCAACGCTGATTGCGAGAACATGGTCGTAGCTCGGCGTAATCTGAGCGCAGCCGACGCTCAGGAAGAGCGCGAAAAAGGTGAGTAGGCGGGTCATAGTTTTTTGCGCGGTTTTGGGTTTTTGCTGGGGTACTCGGCGGCAACCCACGCCCGCCATTCTTGCTCGACGCGCGCGACATTCCATTTGAAAACTTCTTGGAATGCGGCGCGGGATGACCTTTTGGCCTTGAGAGATAGAAGTAGGTCGGTCGTTTTGTCGGGGTGAGCTCGCACGAGCCAGTCAAAAAGCGACCACGAAAAGGGGTGGTCTTCGACATCAAGGTGGCCCGTCATTTTGCGGAGCATAGCGGGCAGGATGGGCTCGCTATGGGTCGCAAGATGGTTTTTGACATGAACGAACCACTGACCATTTTTGAAGTTGGCGCGGAGTTTGACTTCATCGATGCAGTAATTGAGCGTTTGGTTGAAGAGCTGCATTTCGTACCAATGAGCCGCACCAGCATCAAACCAACCCGCTTTTTGCTGCCCGAGCCAGACTTCCCCGCAGGCGTTGTCGAGTAGTAGGTGAATGGCCGAGTGCACTCCGAGCATCGCCACTAACTTGGCTTTGTTTTGTAGATGGTCGGAAGGGGTCGAAGCCGTCGAAACAGGGGCGGGCCCCATCAATTTAAAATCGCCTGACCCCGACGCGCCCAAAACATGGTGCATTGCGGTGAGGTGGTCATCGACTTTACCCCAGAACCAAATACGCGGTTTTTCGCCGGTGTACCAAACATCGGGGAAATGCCCCTCGAAAAGCAAGGCCGCCTTTTCGGCTTCTTGCAGCATTAGGTGGGCAAAAAGATGAGCGTCGGTCTTGGATTTGCCATTGCGCAACTTGTGAGCGTCAATTTGCACGACAAAATGTTCGCCCTCAACGCGCACGATTTCGCGCTTGAACTGATCGCGGCACGGGTCGGGTTGATTCAGGCGATGCTCGAAACGGCCTTGCCGCTCATACATGACCCGGCTTTCGGGGCCACCTTCACACTTTTCACAGGGGATGAGCAGAGCGCCAAAGCATTTTTTACAAGCCGCCGCTTGAGAGCAAAAAACGGCCGCATGCTCAAGCTCTGTCATTTTGCCGTGCAATTTGCAGTCGTTGACGCCGCGGTGGTCGCATTTGCGGCAGCCATCAGGCTCATCATCAGCGAAAAGCTCATCGATAGAGTCTTCTTGCGGGTGGCAGGTGGCGATGGCGACTGGCAGAGCCGAGTTTGGCAGGACGGCCATGGACGCGAGGAGGAGGAAAAGCATCGCCTCGATTATGCCGCATATCTCAGACAATTTATGCCAATGGTGCAGTGTATTTCCCCATTTTGAAAGGAAAGGGATATGAAATGCCCTATTTAGGGTCCGCGCCATATATTGACCTTGATAGGTATAGAGATTGCGATTTATGGATGTGTCCACAGGGGCAATTGCCCCAGGAGAAATAAAAATGAACACTCGTCACATCCTGACCGCAGCACTTCTTGTTGCACTCTTTTCGGCACCCGCCGTCGCACAAACTGGCCACGCACTCAACGGCGTTGGCGCTGTCAACCAGTCGATGGCTGGCGCAGGTACAGCACTGCCACTTGACCCTTCCGGTGCAATCCACTGGAACCCAGCTTCGATTTCAGGTCTTGAGACTTCTGAGATCCAGTTTTCGATGGAGATGATGAGGCCGAGTTTGACGCTTGAGTCCACGGCCTTTGTCCCGGATGGACTTGGTGGCTTTGTTCCGTTTTCTGGGTCTACGGAGGGCACAGATGGCATTTTTGCGATTCCTAGCTTTGGCATGGTTTATAAGACCGACGGCCCTTGGACATTTGGTATGGGCGCGTACGGAATTAGTGGTTTTGGCGTGAATTACCCAGGTGATGCAATGAATCCAATTACCGCGCCACAAAGCGACGGTGGCTTTGGCTCTATCTACTCACAATTCGGTATGTTGCAGGTTGCTCCCACATTCGCATATCAGGTGAACGACAAGTGGAGCATCGGTTTTGCTCCAACAATCAACCAGGCTGTTTTGGCTGTTGACCCATTCCCTGCAGCCACCCCTGGCGCAGACGGCTACCCGGGCGCCAATCACACGGCTTCCGCATGGGGCTATGGTGGTCAAGTTGGTGTCTATTACATGGACGACATGAGTGGTATTAGCTTTGGTGCTTCTTACAAATCTACGCAAAAATTCGAAGACTTCGAATGGAATGTCAACCCATATGTCGACATGTTCGGTGGCACTGTTGACTTGCTTTCCTTCGGCATGGATTACCCTGCCATGGCATCTGTCGGCGTTGGCTTCTCAGGCATGGAAGGCTGGAAGTTTGCTTTTGATGCCCGCTACATTGATTACGCAAACACAAATGGCTTCGGCGACCCAGGTTTTGAAGACGGTGTCGTAGATGGTTTTGGCTGGGACAGCATCATGGTCTTTGCTCTTGGAGCGCAGTATGAAGTTGATGACTGCCTCAGTTTCCGCTTTGGTGTCGCCATGAACGACAATCCAATCTCAAGCGAAAACGCGATGTTTAATGTTGCCGCCCCTGGATGCGTCGAGCAACATGCAAGCGCTGGCCTAAGCTACTGTGTTGGCAAAGATTTCTTCTTCGACATCACTTACCGCAAAGCTTTTGAAAACTCTGCTAGCGGCATGCTTTGGGGCGATCACGATGGCAATCCAGGCACACCTCCTGAGCAAGTTCCCGGCACGGATGTAACCAGCACACTCTCCACGGACAGCCTCTTAATCGGCTTCCGCGTGAAGTTCTAACAACTTTTGGTCAGGTTGTGAGAGGCTCCCTCGCTCAGGCGGGGGAGTCTTTCTCGTTAGGGATATAGCGGTGGTGAAATATGCTGCACTCTATAGGTATGGGTAGTGATATATACTGCCAAACTTTTGCTAGGTAAAGACTTATGATTGTTTTCATCCTTGGAAAAGCACATATGAGGTTTAATGATTGCAAACATCTGAAACCAAAAATAAGATGAAAACTGACCTCTCTGTTTACGAAATACAAGCGACTTTCTGTCGTGCCATGGGCCACCCCGTGCGCCTGCGGATGTTGCATTTGCTTAACGAGGCTGGCGAGCCGTTGGCATCCTCTTCGATGCTGGAAGATTTGGGCATTGCAAAGCCGGCGATGAGTCAACACATCAGCAAGATGGTCTCTGTTGGGCTGATTCGTACTAGCCGCAGAGGGCGTTTTACTTACATCCAATTGGCTCACCCCGAAATCGGCCAGGCTTGCGGCTTGGTCGGGTGTGCCCTCAGTCGCCATGCCAAGGAGCAGGCGCGTGTGTTTGAATCATGAAAACTAACTCACTCAATCGGAGACGCTTTTTGCAGATCAGCGGAGCGGCAGGTTTGGGGGCTACGATGGCCTCTCATTTGCCTGCTTGCCTGCTTGATGATGCAGCGCGCGCTCCTAAACCTCTTCGGGGTGACGAGACGATCGTCCCTTCGGTTTGCGAAATGTGTTTCTGGAAGTGCGGCGTGCAAGCCCATGTCAAAGATGGCAAAGTGCGCGCGATTTCGGGCAACCCGCATCATCCTTTGTCGAAAGGCAAGCTGTGCCCACGGGGGGTGGGTGCGGTCGGCACTCTTTACGACCCCGATCGTTTGAGCGTGCCTTTGATTCGCACCGGCGAGCGCGGTGAAGATAAGTTCCGCGAAGCGACTTGGGAAGAAGCTCTCGATAAGGTGGCCGATAATTTCCGCACCATTATCGATCGTGATGGCGCCGAAGCTATCGCCATGCTTTATCACGGCGCTGGCGGCAGCTTTTTCAAGACTCTCATGAAGGGCATGGGCTCGCCAAACATTGCTGCACCTTCTTATGCGCAGTGTCGCGGCCCACGAGCGGCTGGTTTTGAGCTAACTTTCGGCTCTAGCGTGGGTTCGCCTGAGCCTCTCGACATCCCAAACTGTCGTGCTATGGTGTTGATTGGTTCGCACCTTGGTGAAAATATGCATAACACTCAAGTGCAAGACTTCGCCGAAGGGATGGCGCGCGGCATGAAACTGTTTGTCGTTGATCCTCGGCATTCTGTTGCAGCGGGCAAGGCCAAGCGTTGGTTGCCGATTAAGCCGGGTGCCGACATGGCGCTCTTGCTTTGCTGGATTCGCGAGGTCATCGAAAATAATTGGTTCGACAAAGAGTATGTCGCCAAGCGCACGATTGGTTTTGACAAACTACGCAAAGCGGTCGCGCGTTACACACCTGCAGCGGTTGCCATCGAAACTGGTTTGACGGTCGAGGCAATTCAAGAAACGATTCGCGAGGTGGCCGATGCCGCCCCGCACTGCTTGATACACCCGGGTCGCCATGTAGTCTGGTACGGTGATGACGCGCAGCGAAGTCGGGCAATTGCCATATTAAACGCGCTTTTGGGCACTTGGGGTCGCCGCGGTGGTTTTTATCTGCCTTCTCGCGCTGATCTAAAAGGCATGCCGAATATGCCCCACGCACCTGAGCATCGCGCGCGTGCCGATCAAGAGAGCGAGGGTCAATACCCGTTTGCTTCGGGCGCGTTGGCTTCAGGTTTGCGTGAAGCAACATTGAGCGGCAAGCCATACGACATTAAAGCCTGGATGGTTTACGGCACAAACTTACCCATTGTCTTGCCGAATAAGCAACGCACGCTTGATGCAATTCAGAAGCTTGACTTCATGGTCGCGATTGACATTTTGCCCGCTGAAATTTGCGGTTGGGCCGATGTCGTTTTGCCTGAATGCACTTATCTTGAGCGACACGACGATTTGATTGTGCAATCGTTCCGCGAGCCATTTGTCGCC
>JABHIE010000017.1 GCA_018671175.1 Planctomycetota bacterium
AGGGCGCATGCCTATGATGTCCGCCCTTGTCGAGCTTTCACCTCATCTCAGATTTTGACGGCGTCTGGACGGAAACCAGCGCCGAATTACAGGCCGTCCATGAAACGGTCATGGGGCGCCTGCAATGGCTATCGGGTCGCAGTCGCGAAGAAGTCCAAGAGGATTACGCGCGTTTTGTGCAAGATGTGCTGGCCGAGCCGCATTTGCACGGCTGGAAACTCGACGGCCGCTTGAGCTCTTTTGTCGATGAAGATGTTTTCGCCATGCCCACATCGGTCGGCCAATATATTGACGCTGGGGGCTGTGAACGCACTCGTTTCTATCGCGGCCGAATCTTACAGAAATATGAAACCGTCCTGATTTTTCTGGACGACTGCTATCACACCACTTGCGATGCCTTTCGCAGCACGGTGTCGCATGATTTAGTTACGGGTAGTGAGCGCGTTTTGGAATGGTTGCTCCAGCATGATGTGCAAGTTACTTTTGTGACCAACGCGCCTGCTGGCAAAGTCATGGATTGGTTTGCCCATCATGATTTTCAGGTGGCCGATGGGCGGGAAGTGCCGCGTGGTGCAGCTCCTTTGCGGGTCTTTGGGCGAGCGGGCAAGCAATTTTTGGGTTCGTCCGATCGCTCGCTGTCATTCGGAGGCCGTGAAGTTGCCGTTGACCGACCGCAATATCGGGCCATCCTAGAGCAAGAATCGCCCGACATGGTGATCGGCGATGTCTTGTCGCTTGACTTGGCGACTCCCGTTTCTTTGCGCGTCGAAGGCCACCCCGCCGCTCCAAAAGAGGTGGGGGTGATGCATATGCGCCACACCCCGCAGTGGGTGCTCGATTCGATTAAGCCGACGCCTGCTGGCATTGACCACCTCATTTCTCATGTGACTTCTTTGCCACGCCTTGTTTTGGCTTTGCAGCATCGCATGCAGAGCGAGTGAGCCGCTATCATTCTGTTATGGGAGAAGAAGCAGTCCTTACTTTCGAGCGCGTTTGGTTGCCGTACATTTATTTGTATGGCGTGGGCGGCGTTGCGTTTTTCGGTGGGTTGTTCATGGTCTTGCGTAGCGAAGGCTTTCGACGCACAGACCCTCGGCATCGACGCTGGGTGGGCATTCTTGTCTTTGGTTTTGTGTGGTATGCCGCGATTCATGGCATTGGCACGCTTGCAGCTCTTTACGCTTAACGGGTTTTCACTGTGTCGATTCTTTCTCTTTTTCTGAGCCATCTTCTTCAGCATTCCGCTGACCCGCAAACCGCAAAGGCCATGGACGCCGCCTCAGCCGCAGGTGAGAGCTGGGTGTTTTGGGCGATTGTGATTGGGTATTTCATCATAGTGCTTGGCTTTGGTTCTTGGTTTGCTCGCTTTAACAAGTCAACCAGCGATTTCTTTTTTGGGGGTCGTCGTTTTTCTTGGTGGCTCATCACGATGTCCATCGTGGCGACAGGTGTGGGTAGCCACAGTTTTCTAAAGTATTCTTCAAAGGCCTTCGAGCATGGCGTCTCGGGCACAATGGCTTACTTGAATGATTGGTTTTTTATGCCATTGTTCATGTTTGGTTGGCTGCCCATTATTTATTATTTACGCGTCCGCTCAATCCCAGAGTATTTTGAGCGTCGTTTCAATCGCACGGTTCGTGTACTGGCCACCATTGCCCTACTGCTCTTTATGTTGGGCTACATCGGCATTGGTTTTGTCACGATGGCTAAAACGCTCCAGCCGATTCTTGCTGGCGTACTTGGCTGGGATCTGATTACGATCATTTGGGTCGTAGCGGCTGTTGCAGGTGTTTACATCACATTTGGCGGGCAAACCGCTGTGATTTTTACCGACCTCTTGCAGGGCTTCATTCTGTTGCTGGCAGGTGTAGCCTTGTTCTTCTTGGGCCTCAACTGGTTTGGTGGTTTCGACGCCTTATGGCAGATTCTTCCTCCAGATTTCAAACTGCCTCTTGCACACTTTAATGACGACCCGTCGTTTAATTTTGTGGGCATTTTCTGGCAAGATGCCATCGCGGGCAGCATTGGGTTCTTATTCATGAATCAGGGGCTCATTATGCGATTCATGGCTTGCAAATCTGTGAATGACGGCCGTAAGGCAGCGGCCTTTAATGTTCTTTTCCTCTTGCCCATTTCTGCGATTGCAGTGGCCTGCGCTGGCTGGATTGGCCGGGGCATGGTCATTCAGGGCGATCTCCCAGCCGACATTGCTGCTGATGATATTTTCGTTCGCGTGACGGCCCTTTTGACGACACCCGCTGGTTTTGGTTTCTTTGTTGCTGCGGTTACGGCGGCTTTAATGAGCACGGTCGATACGCTAATCAATGCTGTTGCTGCAGTGGTCATTAACGACATTTATCGCCCCATCCTCGAAGCCCGCAAAGAGGTTCGTGCAGATGGCCATTACTTAAAGGTCGCAATGATTGTTTCAGCATTGGCTACGATTGTCGGCGTTGGCTCAGCTTGGGGTTTCAGTAAGTTTGACAGTCTCTATGAGGCGCACGGTTTTTTCCATGCAACACTGACTCCGCCTTTGGTCACGGCTATTTTCTTGGGCATTTTTTGGCGGCGCTTTAATTCGCGCGGCGCAGTTTCCGTTTTCATCGCGGGTGCAGGGCTCATGGTCTTAGGGCGTTTCTTCCCTGGCACTTTGATCTCCCCATTCAGCCATGGCATCGAGGCCGTTGGCAACACTCCTTACAAGTACATCGGCGCGCTCTACAACATCGTGGTCTGCTTCGGTGCTGGTGTCGTCGGCACGCTTTGGCCCTACGGCAAAGATGTCGTTTCCAAGGCTCTTGACCCTTCCAACACTGCCGAGAGCCGCGGCTTAACGCTCTGGACTTTAGGCAAAGCTCGTCACAATTTTAAAGGTGGTGAGCCAAATGATGCTCCAGGTGAAACGGTCACAGCGCTCTGGCAAATTGACGATCAACTTGCCGAGGGCACCGTTTGCATGGATGCCGCCGCACTTTCGGCAATGGCCGCAAACCCAGGTGATTTGGTTTATGTCTGCGATCGTCGTTGGTGGCTGGGTGGTCTCCGCTCGGCACATGCTCGTTTCGAGAGCCCAGAAGGCGCGACGGCTGGGGTTGTCTTCATTGCACCTGACATTGCAGAAGCGGCTCACTTCCAAGAGGGCCGCGAGGTCACGGTCGAGAAAGAGTTTTAAGAGCGCTCTGCCGCATTTGACGGGGGCAAGACCAAGAGTCTTGGCTCCGTCATGGCGTTTATGGCCCAGCGTAGGCCCTCTCGCCCCACGCCCGAATCTTTTACGCCGCCATAAGGCATTTCGTCAACCCTGAATGTCGTCGCATCGCCGATGATGACTTGGCCCACTTCGAGCTCTTGCCAAGCTTGCTCCATGAGTGAGCGATCGTGTGTGTAGACGGAAGTTTGCAAACCCCAGCGAGAGTCATTGACTGCGGCAAGAGCCTCTGAGAAGTCACTCCAGGCTTCGACGCAAACGACGGGGCCAAAGACTTCTTCCTGCCAGATTTTGGTGTTGTGTGAGACCCCACTTAGCACGGTGGGTTCGAAGAAAGTACCGTTGCGCGAGCCACCACAATGGAGTGTCGCGCCGTCTGCGAGAGCCTCGTTGACCCATTGCTCAACTCGTTTGGCGGCGGCAAGGTCAATCATTGGCCCGATATCAGTTTGGGCTTCGTTGAGTGGCCCGCGCTTGAGTTGTTGAGCAAGTTGAGCGAGCTGATGAATGCCAGTCTGGAAGGAATCACTCGGCAAAAAAAGCCTTTGCAAACTAATGCAAACTTGCCCTGAATAGGCGAATGCCGCCGTGCAACAGCTTTTAAGGGCGTGCTCAAGTGGCCAGTCGTCGCACACAATTGAAGCTGCGTTTCCACCGAGCTCAAGAGTGACATGTGCGCGTTGCGCAAGCGACTTGAGCTGCCAGCCCACGGTGGGAGAACCCGTAAAGCTAAGATGCCGCACGCTTGAATCAAGGCTTAGTGGCCCATAGTCTTTGGGCAGAGCAACACACACAGCAAAAGAATCAGGCGGTAAGGGTGGCTCACATTGCTCTAAGAGTTCACAGAGTGCAAGTGCGGTGAGTGGCGTCTTTTCAGCAGGCTTTAGAATAAAAGGGCAACCTGTGGCGAGCGCGGGCGCGACTTTATGTGCGACGAGGTTGAGAGGGAAATTAAAGGGCGTGATTAATGCGCAGACGCCGACGGGCCGTTTCTCGAGTCGTGCATTTCGGTCATGGAAATGAAGCTCTTCGATAGGGTCAAGCATTGCCTGCTTCGTCACAAATGATTTGAGCAAAGGAATCGGCTTTGCCTTGAATCGCTTTTGCTATCCACTTGAGGCGTGCCGAGCGCACCTTAGGAGATTCTGAAGCTAAAACTTGCCGCGTGCCATCCGCCGCTTGCAGAGCTCCGGAAATCTCCTTTTCTGAAGCAAGCGCAACACTCGCCAGAAGGCGCTGGTCTTCTGGCGCGTAAACGGGCAGGGTCGAGGGACTTTGAGCCATGCTAGAGCATAAATAAGCTGGAACATTCCTACTAACGGGCTGGCTGGGGATAGGGTAAAGTTGCCTATCTGCCTTATGGCAAACGACAAAGAGAAAGACCACCTGCGCCGCTTACTGGAGGCAGTCGAAGACGCCCGCGATTCAGAGCCGCGGAATGGCTCGGGCGACGATTCACCCGGCGAAGAGTTGCCTGTGAAGAAAGCGGCTGGTGCCTCGCTTTTCCGCGAGCCCGGTCCTGGCGATTGCATTGGCGACTTCCGGCTCATTCGAGAGTTGGGGCGAGGCGGCATGGGTGTGGTTTATGAAGCAGAGCAAATCAGTCTGTCGAGGCGGGTCGCGCTTAAGGTGCTTCACCCTGGGTTGACGCGCTCGACGCGAGCGGTCCATCGTTTTCAGCGTGAGGCCGAAGCTGTGGCGCGGTTGAGTCATCCCAGCATCATCCCGATTTATGCTGTGGGCGAAGAAAACGGGTTGCACTTTTTCGCTATGCGCTACCTCTCGGGGCCAACGCTTGCTGACTTGATTGACGATTTGCGTCAAGCCAAACGCAGTCATAAACCGGTTGTTGTTGTCGATCTGTTTCAAGCCGATCCGAGCGCGCTACCTGCAGATGCCCCAACCCCCGAAGAGCCTTCCGTGATGCAGTTTCGCGTGGGCAACTATGTCTATCAGGCGGTGGCCATGATGGCAGATATTGCCGATGCACTCGAGGTTGCGCATCGGGGCGGCGTGATTCACCGAGATATTAAACCCAGCAACTTGGTCTTTGATAATACGGGGCGATTAGTTTTGACTGACTTCGGTATCGCGAAAACAGAAACGGATGTCTCCATTACGCGCACAGGTGAATTTTTGGGTTCACCGGGTTACATCAGCCCCGAGCAAGCCATGACGCGCCGAGTCGCTGTGGATCACCGCACAGATGTCTATTCGCTTGGTGTTACTTTTTATGAGCTGCTCACCTTGGTTCAGCCTTTCCTAAAAGGCACAATGGAAGCCACTTTGCGCGCAATTTTGTACAAGCCGCCCGTTTCGCCGCGCAAACTCAATCCTAGATTACCAAAAGATGTCGAGATCATTTTGCTGAAATCCATGGAGAAAGATGCAGATCGTCGTTTTACGACGAGTGGTGAATTCGCGGCTGAAATGCATCACATTCTTAATTTTGAGGCCATTGGGTCGTCTCCTGTGAGTGGATTGACCCGACTTTGGCGACTCGCTGAAAAAAATCGTGGGGCCGTTGTTGCTGGGGTTTCAGTCTTGATTCTGGCCACGGTGAGCACGGTCTTGCAATACCAAAAGAGCGTCAATGAAGAAGACTTAGCCATTCGATTGAAGCGCGCAGAAGTTTCTGGCTCTGTTGCCGACCGTGAATTATTTCGTTTCGTTGCGGGCGACGGCACTTTTGATATCGATGCGGTCGTCGACTTGATTCGAGATGCTTCGTCGCGTCTCAAGGCGGGGCGTGTCGACTTGTGCTATGACCTCCTCGAAGCAGCAGATGCCCGCTATCGCATTGCACGAGAGACAGGCCATTCATCCCGCGGCAAATTTTTTCCTGCTTTGTCTTCAGTCAAGGTCGAAACAATTGCTCAACTTGAGGCTCTGCCCACAACGCGCTCTAGGGGCCGTTTAGCCCCGAATCGCATCGTGAGTATGTTGGCGCACTTCCTCGAAGATGTTGACCCTCTTGTCGTAAAAAATGCTGCTGTAGCTTTGGGCCGCTACCGACACCCCCAATCGGTTTGGCCATTGACCACTATGCTCGATCAATGGACAGCCTCTGAGGCTTTTGACCGAGAGGTTGATTTGCGTTCTGATTTAATTGAGGCTTTGGGCGCTACGGGTTTCGAGCACGCCATTGCACCGTTGATTGATTCGTTTTCAGAGGGCGAGGTGCAATTGCGCCTAGAAGTCGTGCGAGCTTTGTCGCGCTTTTCGAGCCCCGTTGCGATTGATTTTTTGAAGAGCGTCGCTAAAAATGAAACGGCTCTAGTTGTCAGAACCGAGGCCATTCGAGTGCTTTCAGTCGTTAATTCAACCCGTGAGGTCCCCGAATAATGACGCGTTTCTTCTTGACCCTTTTTACCTTATTTGTGGCCTCGCTAAACACGGCCTGTCAAAAGGAAGTCAGTCGCCCACTTATCGGAGTGTTGATTCCACTCTCAGGCCCAGCTGCTCCCGACGGGGCTCTTGCCATTCAGGGCTATGATTTTTTTCTAAGCGAGTTGGGGGAGCATGCACCTTGCGACTTTGTTCTCCTTGATAGCAAAACAGATCGCGCAGTCAGTATCCAAAACTTTAACGAATTGGCCGGCATGGGGGCGAGCATTGTGGTGGGCCCTTATTATTCTGAGCCTGCAATGGCGGCTGGTACTGCAGCCGCGAGTCAGCGTGTGCCCATGCTGTCACCTGTTGCCACTCACATGGGCGTGACTCGCGGTAATTCTTTTGCCTTCCGAGCCTGTTTTGTAAACGAAGATCAAGCCAAAGCAATGGCTCGGTTTGGCGTCCAAGAATTAGGGCGTAAAAGAGTCACGATTCTTTGTGATCTTGCTGAAAGTTATTCTTTCGATTTGGCCGAGATCTTTGAGCGAGAGGTCACTTCACGCGGCGGAATTCTGATTGACCGCCATTACTTTCGCACGGGTCAGACTGATTTCGCTCGTCTCATCCAAGAGGTGAAAGAGGGCAAGCCTGAGTTGGTCTTTGTGCCAGCCTACGCCGATGAAGTCGTGAAACTACTCAGCCAAGCTTATCCAGCTTGGGGTGATATCGTCGTCTTAGGTACTGATGGTTGGGATACTCCCGATCTCACGACCTCGGGCAAACTTGATTCCAGCTGTAAGGCATATTTTTCGAATCACTTTTCAATCGGCGAAGAAGCACTCTCTCTTGATTTTGTAGAGCGATTCCATCAAAAGTATCCAAGCCAAGATGTCGGTCAACTTACGGCTCTCACCTATGACGCGATGCGCCTTGCGGTCGAGGCTCTTTTGGCAGCGGAAGACCCGAGTAACCCGGTTTCAGTGCGTGACGCTCTAGCCGGATTGCGAGATATTCGTGGCGTGACGGGTGTGTTTGATATGAACGAATCTGGTGACCCAGCAAAAAGTTTGGTTATTCAACGCCTCGATTGCAGCGGCGAATTGCCGCGCTTAGTGTTTGAGCGAAGAGAATAAAACGCTTACTGATCCCAGTTGTCTGGAAGCTCTTCGTGAGTTGGGTAGGTATTTTCGCTTGTCGGGAAACAACCCGTGCCCATGTCGTTGGCTAACTCACTAAGAGCCTTGCGAGCCATGTCGGCAAGGTTGGCATAGCGTTTGACAAAACGAGGGGCGGGCCCGAATGAAAGCCCTAGTGCGTCGTGGAAGACCAGGATTTGCCCATCGCAGCCATCTCCGGCACCGATACCAATCGTCGGGATTTCAAGCCTCTCGCTTATGCGTGTGGCCACGGCCTCGGGTACGCCCTCAAGGACAACGGCAAAGGCGCCAGCATCTTGGATGGCAAGTGCATCTTCAAGCAAAGCTCGCGCGCTCTCAACGGTGCGACCTGAAATGCGATAGCCACCCCGCGTGTTGGTGCTTTGCGGAAGTAAGCCAATGTGCCCCAAAACAGGGATGTCAGCCTCAACGAGAGCTTTGACTGTTTTTGCTCGCGCAACGCCACCCTCGATTTTGACGGCTTGTGCGCCACCTTCACGGACAAGTCGCAAGCCATTGCGAATCGTGTCTTCCGCGGAAATGTGATATGTGCCATACGGCATGTCGGCAACAATCAAAGGGCGATCTGCACCGCGCTTAACGGCTCTTGTCGCGCTAATGATTTGCTCTAAAGAAATCTTAAGCGTCGAAGCGTGACCCAAAACAACATTGGCCATGGAATCGCCAACAAGAATTAAATCAAAACCCGCCTCGTCGACGAGCCGCGCCGATGGGTAGTCATAGGCCGTGAGGCATAAAACTTTTTTGTCGGTACCTTTGCGATTGCGAATGCTCGGCACAGTAACTTTAGCGGCACGAGGTGTCGTCTGAGTTGAGGGTGCAGAACCGTAGATTGGCTTTTGGTCGGTAGAGCTCACGGTAGATATTTTACCTATAAGTCGAAGTCTTGGCCGGAATTCCATTCGGCAAAGGCGGCGCGGATGTCTGGCGTCCATGAAATTGTGGTGGCTTGTAGGGCTTCGTCGAGCTGCGCTGGGGTGCGCGCGCCGATTAAAACGCAGGAGCCGGGCTGTTGGTGAAGGCACCACGCCAAAGCCAGCGAGGCCGTGGGTACACCCAAACTGCGGGCCACATCATGAAATCGGTGAGCGGCGAGCATGACTTCTTGATTTGCGAGTGCGCGGTCAAGGAAGTCGCCGACCCGCTGGGGGTCAGCAGCGCGAGAATCAGCGGGCAGGGCTTCTAGGTTTTGATATTTCCCCGTAAGCAAACCTTGGGCGAGCGGAGACCACCATAGCAACCCCATTTTTAAGGCATCTGCCATAGGGACGACTTCCGCCTCGACTTCGCGGCAAAGGAAGTTGTAGCGCGCTTGCTCGGTTGTGGGTGGTGCAACTCCGAGACTTCGAGCCATATCATGTGCGCGCTGAAGTTGGCTTGCCGAAAAAGTGCTCGTGCCCCAGTGGCGGATTTTCCCGAGCTTGATCAAATCGCCCATGGCTTGCACGGTCTCTTCGAGCGGCGTTTCTGGGTCAAATCGGTGGCATTGATAGAGGTCAAGATAATCGGTGTTGAGCCGAATCAGGCTTTGATCAATGGAGCGGAAGATATGCTCGCGCGAAAGTCCGCGATCGCGAGGCGCATCGCTCATGGGAAAGAAGACCTTGCTCGCCAGCAGGATGTCGGCCCTTGGCGAGTGTTGAAGCGCTCGCGCCAAGGCCAATTCGGCAGCGCCGTAGTCGTAAATATCAGCCGTATCGAATAGATGAATTCCGGCATCAAGCGCGCGTTGCACCATCGAATCGGCCTCTAATGGGCTCATTCGGGCCAAAGTCAGCCATGAGCCGAAGCCAAGCTGTGGTAATGGCCCATGTCGGAGGTCAAGTTTGCGGGAGTTCATGTTGCGCAGGGTAGCCCGACGAGGCGACAATCTAGGCATGCAGTTTTCATTCCCTACACTGTTTTCTTGTTTTTGTTTATGCGCCGTCTCCGCGACAGCGCAAGAAGAGTCTGACAACTCCGGTGATTTCGGCATCAGCTTTGACATCGTCGCCGCAGAAAGTTCCTCAGACGCCTTGCTCCCCGAGACGGGTGCGTTCCGCCTTCGCAGCATGCAATTGCATTTTCAAAACGAGCGTGATTGGGGTGAATTCCGTGTGACAGCAGATCTGGCTGATGGTGGATATGGGTCTGAATTCGTCCTCCGCGAGGCCAATGTATGGCTGATGAATCTGCCCGCCCGCTCGGCTCTTCGAGTGGGGCGCTTTATGCCGACTTTTGGAGCATGGAATGACATCTTGCCTACTGGGGCGCTTTGGCCATCGAGCGATGGCGTGCGGCGCGCCTACTGGGGTGGGCATTTGGTGGCGGATGGTCTTGAGTGGCATCAACTGCGCACGACACCGAGCGGCCGATTGCATTTAAGCTTCGGTCTCGCCGCTCAAACGCATGGGCAAGATGTTGATTTACCTGGCAATGGTTATCGCCTTGACTATCCGATGTTAGACGGCTTTCCACAAGGTGAGCAGAGAGAGACGGCCTTTGCTCATGTTGATTTGCTTCAGAAATTTGGTTCGGATGAGCTCTCCTTGGGGGCGTCGGCTTCCTTTTCACCCCGAGCAATTTCGCGTCTCGACCCGACCATCGGCGAGCGTATCGAGCGAGATCTTCCTCATATCTTGGCGGGTGTCGATGCCACCTGGAAGAGCTACGATTCCTCGGGGCAGGGGCATTTGCTCACGGGTGAAATATGGATTGACGACCGCGAGTTTTTGACAGATACCATTACTGAGGGTGATATGTCCATTGGTGCTTGGGCCGCCTGGAACTGGAGATTCACCCCTGAGTCGACATTTGGGGTCTTGGCATCTTTTTGGGAGTTGCCAGATCAGTTGGCTGTTTCATCAGCATCCAGCCACTCAGTCTGGCTGGGCACACGGCTCACACATCGGCAAGAGCTTCGGTTTTTTGTCGAGTTGCAAGACCCCGGTAATGGTGGAGAAAGCGGCTCGTTTTATGGTTTTCAATGGAGCTTCAGCTTCGGGAAAGCCCGCGCGGCGTCGGCTTGGTTTTGATGCTGACTAGGCGAGTCATCGTTTGGCTACCGCTGCTCTTCTTGTCTTGCACTGGGCGTTCGGTTGAGCCCCACCTCCGCATTGCCGCCGCAGCTTCACTCGGAGATGTACTTCCCACTCTGCTTGAGCAATGGTCGGCACAAACTCAAGTTTCCTTCGAGGTGACCTTTGCGGGGTCAGGTGAGTTGGCCGCTCAAACGCGGCATGGGGCACCTTTTGATTTGTTGTTTCTGGCAAGTCAGGCCCCACTCCGTGATTTGCATGAATTAGGTTTGCTGCAAAGTCGCGTGCTGGCCGGCCCAAGCAACCGCTTGGTGTGGTTGCGCCATTCCGGCGAGTCCGTTCACCAGCGGGTGGCGATTGGTTCGCCTGGTGTTCCGGCGGGCGATGCCGCCCGCGCTTGGCTAGAGGCTCAGCCGACTCGGTTTTCTGATTCGACTGTGGCAGCCGTTACTCAAAGCGATCTTTCCTTGATTGAGTTCCCGCATGTCCGATCTGTATTGGCAGCCGTTGAATCAGGTGCGTGCTCTTATGGTTTCGTTTACGCTACTGATGTGCAATCGACATCCTCGAACACGCGAGTTTTGTTTTCAGATGACAGGCCGAAAGGGCGTGTCGTCTATGGCTTGGCTGTTCCTAAGCGAGCATCCTTTCCAAGCCAAGCCCAACAATTGGCTCATTGGTTGCAACGGCAACAAGATGCCTGGCATGCGGCAGGGTTTCTAAATGACTGACTTCATCCCGCTGCTTGCGCGCACTCTTGGCATCGGCGCACTCGCCGTTTTGCTGCAACTTCCATTCGCAATTTTCTTCGGGCACTTATTGGCGCGTCGAGTCTTTCGTGGTCGCATTTTGTTGCAATCACTTCTCGTGCTGCCGATGTTTCTCCCGCCCGTCGCTGTCGGCTTGCTGCTTTTGTTGCTCTTGGGGCCGTCGGGGCCTTTCTCTTCTGTCGATTTATTATTCACACCCTTTGCTGCCGTTCTCGCGGCTTCGGTCGTTTCTTTTCCATTGATGCTGAGGCATTGCCAAGAGGCTTTTTCCGCTGTCCCTCTCCGGCTCGTGCAAGTTTCTCAATCTCTGGGTGCCAGTCGTTTTGAGACCTTTCGTCGCATTGAATTGCCCTTAGCCCGCCGTGGGCTTGCCGTTGGTTTGCTTTTGGCATTTGCACGCGGCATTTCTGAATATGGCGCCACTTCGGTGATTGCGGGCGTGATGCCTGGCCGCACCGAAACGCTGGCCACTGGCCTGATGCGCCGCCTCTCCACGGGCGATGACTCTGGCGCACTTATGCTGGCTTTGATTTCCATCGTCCTTGGTTTTGTTGCCGTTTTACTTTCGGAAGTCCTCCTTAAGAAGTCTGAGGTCGCCTCATGAGCGCTGCACATCCAGAGTGGGCCTTTCAGTTGGCCATGACTGCTGGCGAGTTCTCTTTGCATGCTGAGTTCACGGCTAAAGCCCGTGTGGTTGCTCTTTTTGGTCCGAGTGGCTCAGGGAAAAGCACGCTCGTTGAGGCCTTGGCCAAAGTGCGCCCTGCATCGGGCTTGGCCTCTTTAGCTGGCAGCTCCATTCTCGACGACAACTTCAGAGTGGGATGGGTGCCGCAAGACGCGGCTCTTTTTCCCCACTTAAGCGTGCGCGGCAACATTAGCTTTGCCTGTCAAAACCCAACCTTGGCCGAGCAGGCGATTTTGGTCCTTGGGCTTGAGCGATTGCTTGACCAATCGCCAAACTCTTTGAGTGGCGGTGAGCGGCAACGGGTTGCATTGGCCCGCGCCCTCGCCTCTGAGCCTGATTTGCTTTTGCTAGATGAACCTCTAAGCGGTGTCGATCTGCCGCGCCGTGCAAGCGTGTTCCGCTTTTTGCTTGAAGCGCGCGATGCTTTTGAGACGCCAATGCTTTATGTGAGCCACGACCCGGCTGAGGTGTTGGCTATTGCCGATACAGTCGTTCTACTCGACGCTGGCGAGGTCGTCGCATCTGGCGAGCCGGCTTCTTTGATGCAAAACGCAACTTCCCTGCGACTGCTCGACCGCCTTGGTTTTGAAAATGTTTTCCGCGTCGACTTCCCAGCTGTTGAGCCTGGGCATGCCGCTGTTGTTACGACACCGGCTGGCGTTGAGTTGGTCGCGCCTTCACCGCCTCAAGCTTCTGCTGGCGGCAAGGGCTGGCTTGCCGTCCGAGCGCAAGATGTATTGCTTGCCTGCGAACAGCCAAGTGGTTTGTCTGCGCGTAATATTTTGCCCGGTGTTGTTACGGGCACAGAAGAAACCGAGCGCAATGTCTTACTTCGCATTCGAGCCGGAGACGAATGGGTCGCAACTCTGACGCGCCGCGCGCTTGCCGATTTAGGCCTTAAGGTCGGTGCCAAAGTTTGGGTCATCGCCAAGACCCACTCTCTGCATTGGCTGGCCGAATAGTTTAAAGCAAGCCGCCAAATACATCACGAGCGCGGATGACATCATTGGCATGAGGCCGCAAATCGACCGGGCCAATCCAGAGTGGGCCAGTTTCGGGCGTTGATGGAAGCCGGCCATGACTGCCGCACACTATATTTGCATCAAGCGGAATGGGGTTGAAAAGCGTGCGCAGGCCCATTTTTTTAGCCAGCAATTTGAGTGCCAATCTTGGCTTAAGGAACCGCTTGTCAGGGTCAAGAAACAGCTCACACGGGTCATAACCAGGCTTTTGGTGGATGTCGACAGTACGCGCAAAATCAGGCTCAACATCGTCGCCAACCCAATAGGGGTAGGCAAACCATGCGCCCTCAGCCGCCACCGCAAAAAGAGCACCGGAGCGACCATGCTCAAGCCCGATGGTGCGCAGCTCATCGCGAGAATAAACGCGCTCAACGCCAGGAAGCATCTCTAGAATTTCGCGCACGAGATGAATGTCTCGGTCGTTTTGCACATAAATATGCGCGCATTGATGATCACAAACAGCAAAGGCCCGCGAGTTGCCTGCATCAAGTAAGGCTCCGTTTTTAGCGGGATGCACCTCGAGAAGCCCCGCTAGGCGTAGAGCTCGGTTGAGGTAGACAGGCTCATTTACAGATTCAATTCCATATTCGCTCAAAACAATCAAGTGGATGCCATCTGCCTCGGCCGCATCGATGAGTCGCCCAATTTCTGTATCAAGCTCGGCTGCTGCTCGCAGGGCTTCTGGGCTTTCGGGGCCGAAGCGCTGCAGGTCGTAATCAAGATGCGGTAAATAGCTGAGTGTAAGCCCGGGCTTTTCTTCGGCTAACACATCAAGTGTTGCGTCGACAATCCAGCGTGTGCTTGCAATGCCGGCGCCAGGCCCCCAGAAGGAAAAAAGAGGAAAATCACCCAATCTTTCACGCAGGCGATCCCGCAGCTCGGGAGGGTTGCTATGGATGTCTGCCTCTTTACGGCCATCCGCCCAATAGGTCGGGCGAGGCGTTACGGAATAAGTCGCAGTGCTTGGGAGGTTCCACCACCAAAAGATTTGCGCAGTCGTTGACTCGGGGTAGGCTTGGCACCAACGCTTCAAAATCGTGCGGCGCTGGAGTAAGTGAGCCGATTGCCGCCAAAGCCAAACTTCGCTGAGATCGCGAAAATACCAGCCGTTGCCGACAGCGCCGTGGTCGCTAGGCGGGCAGCCGCAAAGCATCGAAGCCTGAGCCGTGCAGGTGACGGCAGGTAAATCTGGAAGGATGGATTGCTCGCCAGCGCAAGAAGCAGCATAGGCTGCGGTGAGCGGCATGAACCCCGAATGCAAGAGTTTCGGGGTTAAGCCCACGGCATTAAGGACGAGAACGCGATCCATTTTCGTCTAGACTACAGGCGCCCCGCTCTTGTGGCGTTGCCTTTGTCTCTCATGAAATCCATCACAGTCTCACCGGTTCTTCTTCTTGCTGCGTTTGCCGTTTTGCTTTGGGCAGGTGCCACTTCCTTAATGGCCGATGGTCAAGAATCCGGCCTTGCGCCGATGCCGCGCGTTGAGCTTCGTCTCGCTACTCGTGAGCCCATTTCTGACAATGTGGTCGTCGATCACGACAAGCCAATCCAGCTTTTGCAGGTGCCCATTGGCCAGCGTTTCGTCTTAACCGATATCTGGTGCTTGCCCCTCGAAGATTACCCTACAGCCTTTCGCGGAGGCGACCGCTTTTGGTTGCTTCAGAGATTTCCTCGGCAAACGAAAGAACTGCTGAATGTGATTCGAGGTGATGTACTCGCCAAAGGCGAAAACCTCATGAAACTCCAGTGGCAGACTGGGTTGGTCGTCAGCGAAGGCACCGGGCTTTGGGTCAGTTATCGCTTTGCGAGCGACCCCATCGACGCCGGGATGCGCGTGCATTACTCGGGCTATTACGAAAAATTGGGCGCAGACTTACCGCAGAAAAATTAGCTTTGAAGAGCTTGCTCGGGTGGGGCTGGGCGAGCAAATAAATAACCTTGCCCCATACCGCAACCCATCGCCTGCAAGAGGCGGTGCTGCTCTTCGGTCTCAATGCCCTCAGCGATCACATCAAAGTTAAGGCCTTGCGCCAGCAACAAAATGGTGCGAATGATTTCTCGCCCGTGATTTGACTCAGTCATCGAAACCACAAAGCTGCGGTCAATCTTGATGGTATTGACCGGGAACTCATGCAAGTAACTGAGTGAGCTGTAGCCCGTGCCAAAATCATCAAGGCTGATACGGAAGCCAAGGTCGCGCAACTCGGTCAAAACCTGAGCAGCGTTGGCGGCTTGCTGGATGAAAGCGGTCTCAGTGACTTCTAGCTTGAGATGTTTCGGCTCAAGCCCAGCACTCGATACGATTTCAGAGATTTGCTGAACAAGATCGGTTTCTTCAAGTTGGCGTGCTGCCAAATTGACGCTCACCCAAAGATCTGTATTTTGCGGGTCGGCCTGATGGATGGCAACGAGGGCCGCACAAGCTTGCTGCAGAATTGTGATACCCAAATGCGTAATGAGCCCGCTGTCTTCGGCGACAGGAATGAAGAGACCAGGAGAAATCCAGCCCTCTTCGCCATGTTCCCAACGAGCGAGTGCTTCGTAGCCAACCGTCTTTTGGTCTTCGAGGGTGACGATAGGTTGGAACCATGGTTTGATTGCATTTGCATCGAGCGCGGCCCGCAATTCTTCTTCGAGTCGCCAAGCGGAAACGGCGCGCACATGCATGGTGTTGGAGAAAAACTCTTGCCGCGCTCCACCCGAATTCTGTGCAGATGACATCGCGCTTTCAGCATCACGAAGCCACTCTTCGGGGCTTGCATGGGCTGGGGACCAAGGAGCCATGCCAATACTTGCGGAGCAAGAGGCCTTGCGCCCGTCGATTTCAAAACCGACTTTTAGTTTGTCTTGCAACTCAAGGCATAGTTTTGCGGCATCGTCGAGGTCGTGCAAATCATCGAGCAAGATGGCAAAGTCATCTGCGCCCATGCGCGCGACAGTGGCTGGAGTGGGGAATAAACCTTCCATGCAAGAGGCCAGCGCAAGCAAGAAGCGGTCGCCAAGCCCAACACCCAGAGAATCGTTGAGTACACCGAATTTATCGAGGTCGACACGCACCAACATCGCGAATCGAGAAGAACCATTTTCACGGCGCATAAGTGTTTGTCGGACGCGATCAATAAGCAAACTGCGGTTCGGGAGACCCGTCAGGCTGTCGTAGAGCTTTTCAATTTCAAGCTGCAATTCAGCATGCCACTTTTCGGTGATGTCATTGGCGACCACAACCACTTTTTCGATTGTGCTTGAGTCATCAAAAACAGGGCGCATCTGCAAATCAAAAACTTTTTCTTCTGCGTGAAATTCTGTGCGGAAAGCCTCGCCAGCAAGAGCTCGCTCAAACTCGCGTTGAAGACGCGGTTGGTCGGAGAAAAACTCAAAAGCTGATTCGCCGATAACTTTGTTGCTCAGCCCAAGCCCGCGTGCGGATTTGCCCTCGACTAACAAGAAATGCCCTTTGGGGTCGAGGGCAAAGAGTGCAACAGGGGCCGATTGAACCACGGCATCGATGTTTTCTCGGCTTTCCTCGATGTGCTGTCGGTTGGAGCGGTCTTCGAGTGACCGACCGAAAATCTCACCGACGGTTTGCAGTAGGGGCAAAATGTCTTCGGGCCAAACGCGCGCTTCACGCACGGCATCAAAACCTAAAAAGCCAAGGCACCCTGAGCGGGCATGCAGAGGCACGACCAGAATGGATTGAATCTCTTGGGCTTCGAGTATCTTTTTTTCAGCGGAAGCCTCGGGAGGCATGAGCTGGATATCAGGAAAATGAATAACCTCACGAGCTAGGATTTTTTTAATCCACCATGGAGAAATGGAGGTCGGCAAATTTTGCAGATTTGCCTTTTCCGCACTTGTGCCAGGTGCAACCCACTCGTGAGTGTTGGAGAAGGTGTCGTCGCTTTCTGAAAAAAGGAAAAGGTAGGCGCGGTCAACTTCTGAAAACTCGCCTAATTCGCCTAGAGCGGTCTCGATGCCGGCATCGAGGTCTTGCTCGGGCATCTGAATAAAATGCGAGCTCAGGCGAGTGATGATTTCTTGAATTTGAGAGCGGTACCGCAAGCCCATAAGAGTTTGCTGGCCGACATCTAATTCACTTTGCATATCGCGTATGCGCCGCGCGGCTTCGATGTCGAGCTTTTCTTGACCGCGGCGATTGAAAATTAAAACAAGGAAAACAGCGACAATGACAACCGCTGCCAAAATGAAAAACAGTGGGTTCATAAATTAAGATTCGATGACCAAAAGAGCTTGACCGTCTTCGACATCTGTTGCGTCATCGACCAAGAAACGCAACACGGTTGCCGTGTCAGGCAGCCCATGGCCCGGCTGATACTTGACGGGGTTGAATGTCTTCATGACCTCTAGCAAGCCAAGGGTGCGGCCCGCTTTGAGCACATCACCGTCTGTTGCGTAAAGAGGTGCATCGGGCTCAGGACGGCGATAAAAACGACCTGCTTGCGGTGAGCGCACCACCAAGCCCTCAGTGCTTTCAGCATCGTTTGAAGTCGATGGCACCGTGAAATCGCCATCGTTTGCGGCTGTGAGTTGAAACAGGGTGTCGCCGTAGTTGACCGCGTGGCGCTTGAGTGCTGGCGGTGCAGTTGCGACAAAGCCACCGATGCCTTCAGGGACAACGAGTGGTACTTTGCGTTCTAAGATTAAAATACAACCTGCGGAAGCCCCGGCATGAAGCGGCGTACCCTCGGATGGCGCACTTGAATAAAAACCCACCGCGGGGGCGAGGACATCCCAACCGTTGCCGTTGTCGCTGGGTCGGATTTTTAAAAGCATGGTGTGGGCTGGCATCTATTGGCGCTCCGTCAGAATGTCGAGATCGTGCAGTGACCAAATGCGGGGGTTTTTTAGTCGGCGGTAGCCTTGAGCTTGGTAGCTGGCTTCAATGAGGCATTCGAGGTAGGGGCGTATCTCGCTTGGCTGAATGATCTCGTCGGTGTCGCGCTGGCTCGCCGCTTTGTAGGGGCACATGTCGCCCTCGATGCGAGCCTCGGTCGCGGCCATGCCCTTTTCGATAGCGGCGCGCTCTTCGGGGTCGGTCGTGGCGATTTCGAAATCGTCATCGAGCTTGGTGTTGAATGCCGCAATGGAGAGCGTGCGGCCTTCCATCACGCTCTGCCTGGAAAGCGGTGTGGAGAGTTGCAGGACAGGCTCATAAGGAAGCCCCGCCATCGCGTAGTAACCTGCACCCGACGCCTTCCGCATCAAAATTGTGAACATCGGTGTCGTGTTTGTGCTGTTGGTATAAATCAAGCTAGAGCCGTAACCAAGCAGGCCATGAGCCTCGGCCTCGGTGCCGATGTCAAAACCTGAGATGTCTTGCAGCCAAACAATTGGGATGCCGTCATCATTGCAAGCGCGCGAAAAGGCCGAAATCTTGGCGATGCCTTCGCGGTAAAGAATGCCGCCCGGCTTAACCTTACCCTTGTGCTGCGGGTCATCAACGGGGCCCTGCACATTGCCGATGAAACCCGTGTAAAGCCCATTTACGCGGCCAATGCCGACAATCATTTCTTTGCCACGGTGGGGGAGGATTTCCCAGAACTGCGAGCGATCGACCAAGCGAGCAATCACTTCGCGGATGTCATAAAAACGCCGGTGGTCAGCAGGGAAAAGCGTATCGAGCTCTTTGGCGTCAAAGTTTGGGTCGGCAGGTGCAACACCACCTCGGCGGAATTCAGCCCCACAATCGGCCGTGCGCGCAACCTCGCGCCGCATCGCCGCAATGCAAGCCGCATCGTCTGGCACGCGTTCGTCGGCACAAGCAGATTGATGCACATGAACCTCAGGGCCGCCAATGCCCAATGAAGTGAGCTTTTGCGATTTGGCGCCTTTGATCAAAGCGGCCCCCGCAATGACCATGTAGGCTTGCTCGGTCATGTAAACACGGTCGCTAATGATTGGCATATAACCGCCACCTGCGATGCAGTCGCCAAAGACGCCAGCGATTTGAGGGACGCCCGCAGCAGCCAATTGCGAGTTTTTCTTGAAAATGTGACCGGCGCCAGTGCGGCCTGGGAAGCTGCGGGATTGCTCAGGTAAAAACAAACCAGAGCAATCAACCAGATAGACCACGGGGATGCGCAAACTCAAGCCGATCTCTTGCGCCCGTTCAATTTTTTCGGATGTCTGCGGCCACCAAGAACCAGAAGCCACCGTGTTGTCGTTAGCGATGACAACGACCCAGCGATTTTCGACGCGCGTTAAAACAGTTAAAACGCCTGCGCCAGGTGAGACCATTTTTTTGCCGCCCGCGTCAAACTCAACGCCCCAATTGACAAAAGTACCGACTGGGTGGACGGGTGCCCCCTCGTCGCGGATGGCCTCAATTCGCTCCCAGGCGGTCATTTTGCCTTTTGCGTGAGTGCGCTCGACATATTTGTCGCCCCAGCCGGATTTCACCTCGGCGCGGCGCTCATTTAGTTGAGCATTGTGCTCATTTAAGAAAGCACCATTTTTCGCAACTTCTTGCTCGTCAAGAAACGAATCTCGAGCAGACCCAATAGGGTGGAGGGGGACGAAAGCCATATGCGTAGGTTAGTTCTTCCCTACGCATTTGTCTCTCAACGAGCGGGGGCAATCCGAGTTAAAACTCGAGATCTTCTGAGCTGTCTCGCCCGTCAGACATTTGCTGAAGGAGCATTTGAAGCAATGGAGTTAAATTTTGCACCAAGACACCTTTGCGCTGCAGGCCGAAATGATCTGCTGGAAAATCGACGGATTCAGCGGAGTCGAGATTGACCGCGAAAGAGGCATGCATTGGCAAATAAAATCGCCAGCCTGGCTCGATGTCGTAGGCCGGCTCCATTTCTAGAAGATTAGCCTCGACAATTTCTAAAGTCTGGAAATCAAGCTCGGGATGGTTGACGCTCAATTCGAGTAAGCGAGGCCAGTAGGGGCGCAAGCTGTCAAGCAACGACTCGCGGAAATTTTGGGGAAAGGCCTGGAGTTGATCGAAATCACCCAATTGGACCTCTGCCTCAAAAGCGCGGAATCTGCCGTTTGCTGAGTAATAGTTGATAATTAAATCACCCGCATCAAGAACCGTGCTCGATAGACCTTGGAGCGTTGAAATTATCAATTTGCGCGCAAACGGCTCGTCGGAGAGAAGTAGCGCCAACTTAGGAGGTAGTGTTTTGCCCAGTTGGTCAGCGATCTCAGGTATGCGATGAAGAGGGGCCGTCTCGATGAGGAGTTGCACGACATGAGAAGTTGATTGCAAAACGCTGAAAGAGGTCAGCGTGACGGGGCCTTCGGTTTCGATCGAAGCCAGACCATCACGCGAGATAACTTCGGCATAAAGTTGATTCCATAATCGATTGAACTTAACTTGTAGGTTCAGAGAGGGGCTTCCGCCGGCAAGGCCATTGTCGATTTCATCTATGATTGCCGCCCAGATTTTATTTGCAGTAAGAGTCGGGTCGGCGCCGGGCTCGCATGAGAAACCAGCCCAACTGAAATCTAGATTTGTATCGAGAAACTCACGGAGGGCACTCGCATCGAGCTGGAATGCCATGGCGGTCTTTTCAGGAAGATGAATCTCGGCTAATAAACCCTCGTTGCTATTCCAGGTGATTTGGAAAACGGAGTGGGAGAGAGCCCAGTTATCACCTTGGGTGTCGAGTTGCAGAGGGATATAAACGCCTGCAAGACTTGAATCGAGGCCAACCGTGCACTCGGATCTCTGGCCTTGCGCGTGAATCGGTGCTAGGACGCCCAAAACAAGGGCACATGTCGTAAAGATGCGTTTCATTGGCCCTATCTTACGCAATACACTCATTTGCGTTAGCCGAACGGTCTCGCAAACCGAAAAGATTATTTTTCTTGTAAGAACTCTCTGCAATCTGCGAGCAAGCGCTCGAGCGTCTCGGATTCGCGCACCATCAGGGCGTCGGACTGGGGCATTAAATCCCAGTTTAAATCTCGAAACTCAACTCCGCCGCCAAATGTTTCGATTGGCACAATCATCAAGCCATCAGGCAGGCGGACGCAAAGTTGGCCCCAAGAAGCGCAAACGCGTTTCCGTGAGGTAAGAGGTGTGAGCAGGTTGACGCCGAGGTTGTAGTCGGGTGATTTTGCAGCCGGCACGCCAAGGGTTTCAAGGAGTGTGCGTGCAAGATCGGTATGGGATGTCGGGCGATGTTCAACCCCCGATGCAATTCCAGGCCCCTTCATCAAGAATGGCACTTGAGTTTGCGGGTCGAGAAAATTTGAGTTGTGCCCCCAAAAGCCATGCTCAAACATTTCTTCCCCGTGGTCGCCCGTGATGATGACAATCGTATTATCGCTCAAACCACGCGACTCAAGGGATTGCAGCATTTGAGTGAGCGTACCATCTGCATAATCAACGGCATTGCGATAGCGATTGAAGAGCTCGATGCGAGTTTTAGCGTCGCCTCCGTAGCTCAATCGGTGGAAGTCAACGGCCTTGGAATAGGGCTGCCAGCGAGCGGCATCTTCGGGGAATGAATAATTGAGATGCGTTGCGTCGAGCAGCGTGAAACTGAAAAAAGGTCGCTCGGTGTCGCGCGTTTCGAGCCAAGAGTCGAAACGCTCAGCGCACGCTTGGTCGCGGAGGTATTTTGGCCCAGTAAATTGATCTTCGATGCTGTCGGGCATGTTGACCCAAAGTGTGGAGCGGAACTCTGGGTAGAGCTGAGAGGCAGAGGCCAAAACTAAAGTTTGGTAGTCAAGATCTTGAAGAATGTCGAGCAAAACAGGTGCCTTCCGTGCCGCCAAAAACGGCGCCCAATAGGACCCATGCAAACCGTAGAAAAGGCTGAATAGCCCCATGCGCGTGCCATTGCCGCCAGAGAGATGGTTGGTGAAGTTGCGCGCCGTTTTCGCCCATTCATGCATTTTGGGCATGGTGTCTTGAGCAAGCATGTCAGCCCGCAAAGCGTCGCTGACCAAAATGACAATATTAGGTCGTGCGCCCGAGGCCGAAGGTTGAATATCAGATTTTGGGTAGCGCAATTGCTGGTCAGTTTCGATGAGGTCCCAATCTGTTTGGATGGGCGCGGCATCATCTGAATCAAGGTGCAATCTCAGCGGAAGATAGGCCGGAACGAAATGAGCAATTTCGGATAGTTCTGTTTGCTGTTGGGATACAGAAAAAGCATAAAGACCCTTTTCAAGTGCAAAAGCTGGTAGCGCCAAAGCCAGCCACCAAAAAACAGGCCGTGCAAATGGCGACATGGATTGGCTTGCGTAAACGGGGCGACTTGCAAAATGTTTCCAGAGTCGAGCCGATAAAAACCAAATGATTAGGAGGCCCAAAATTGGTAGCACAACCGAAGTCGTTGCCGAAGCGTCAATCGAGTCGCCTGCGCCAGGTGTAGAGAGGGCATTCCAGACATGGCCATTAAAATGGAAACGGAAAAGTGCAAAAATGCGCGTGTCAGAATAGAGAAGGGTATCGAAAAGAGTAAAACAAAAAGCAACCACGATACCGGCCGTTTTGCGAGGCAGTAAGCCTGCTGCGAAGTGTGCAAGCGCAGTGGGCACGAGGTTTAAAACAAGCAGCGAAGCTGTAAGTGCAGAAGCCAAAAAGAGACCCGCTTGAAAGCTCACCTCGTTGGGTAGTAATTGCAGATATCCCCAGGCGATGGCCATCGAAATGGGGAGGTTGGCAACGCCGAGCATCCGCACGGCATGTAGGCGTGCGCGCCGCGACCATGCGGGTGCAAGCTCGATTAGCCTTTGAGGATTTTCTCTAACCACAGCGTGTCATAGTTTCCTTGTTGGAAATCGGGCTCGGCCAAAATGCGCAGATGCAAAGGTGTCGTCGTAGGCACACCCTCGACCACCATTTCATTTAAAGCCTCGATTGTCGATGCAATCGCGGATTCGCGCGTGTCGGCGTGCACAATTACTTTTGCAATCAGCGAGTCGTAGTGAGGCGGAATCTTTGCGCCTTGAACCAAATGCGTGTCGGTGCGGCCCTGAGTCGGGGCCACGAATCGCTCAACTGTGCCAGGTGCCGGTCGAAAATCAGCATCGGGGTCTTCGGCATTAATGCGTGCCTCAATCGCGTGGCCAGTAAGAGTGATTTCTTCTTGAGTGAAAGGCAGGTCTTCTCCGGCTGCAATGCGGATTTGCAATTGCGCCAAATCAACTCCGCAAATCACTTCGGTTACGGGGTGCTCGACCTGGAGCCGCGTATTCATCTCAAGGAAGTAAAGCTTGCCATCGTCGGCGAGCAAATATTCCATGGTGCCTGCGCCAGAGTAATTCCAGAAGGCCGCCGCCCGCGTGGACAGCTCACCGTAATGCGCGCGTTGCTCGGCGGTCAAAATGGAACTTGGTGCTTCTTCTAGGAGCTTTTGGTGTCGCCGCTGAATGGAACATTCGCGCTCACCAAAATGAATGGCCTTGCCGCGACCATCTCCCATTACTTGGAACTCGATGTGTCGACCACCCAAGAGGTATTTTTCGAGATACAACTCTGCACAGCCAAAGGCCGTTTCAGCCTCTCGTGCAGCTTCGGTGAAAGCGGCGTCAATTTCATCGGCTGAATCGCAGCGGCGAATTCCGCGTCCGCCACCGCCAGCGTCAGCCTTGAGCACCACGGGGTAGCCGACTTCTTGCGCGACGATTTTTGCGGCTTCTGCGTTGGGTAGCAGGCCCTTAGAGCCTGGGACGATGGGGAGGCCGGCTTCAATCGCAGAAGCTCTCGCCGAAACTTTGCGCCCCATGCGGTCGATGGTCTCAGGTGATGGCCCAATAAAAGTCAGGCCGTGCTGCTTGCAGAGCGATGCGAACTCAGCATTTTCGGCCAAGAAACCCCAACCAGGGTGAATAGCCGAGCATTGCGTTTGCTTTGCCGCTTGGATGACTTCAAGAGCTTTGAGGTAAGACTGATTGGCGGGGCCAGGCCCAAGGCAAACCACCTCGGCGGCTTCTTTTAGGTAAGGGTAGCCAGCAGCTAGGTCGGCCTCGGATGCTGCGCAAACAGCTTCGATGCCTAAATCTTGGCAAGCGCGGACCATTCGGGCCGCCACTTCGCCACGGTTTGCGATGAAAACGCGATGAAACATGGTTGTGATTTTAACTGCTTTCCTTTTCTTTTTTGTTTATTTCTTGTTGTTGCTCGCGGAGCTTTTCTCTTGGCCGGCAACAATTTCTTAGCGAGCGAAGCTCGCTAAGAAACCAGACTCGCCCAGAGAAAACTCCGCGAGCGGGGGGAAGAGAGTTAAAATATGGATGTAAAATATTCGAGCAGAAATATCTCCACTTAAAGATCTCCATCTAAGGCCGACGTCGGCGGCATCATTTGCATGAACCGGTGGTGCAAAAGGCGTGCGCGGGGCCGTTGCGGCGAGTGGAATTTCGAAGCGCGCGACTTGCCATACCTTTCGGCATTCATTTGCTACGCACCTGCTTGAGTCAGCGTCAGATATACGGACGATTCAAGAGCTGTTGGGGCATTCGGATATCAAGACTACGATGATTTATACCCATGTTTTGAACAAAGGGGGGCTGGGGACGCGGCGCCCATTGGACCGACTTTAGGCCGTTATGCAGGTCTGTATAACGCGCGGGTATCTCAGGGAATCACGCTTATATCTCTTGTATAGTGCCTGTCATGACCCAGATTACAGACCTGTATAACTTGCAATTCCGCGCTTATGCGGGTCGGTCTAATACACGTTCGGCAGACAGATATCAAAGCATCGACACTTACCTTCCTTTCCCTTGCAACTCATTGAGTGGTGGAATGTAGGTTTCCTAGCTTGACAATGGAAATCGTGCGTGTAAGAATCACCCGAGTCGAGGGGATTCCCTTATTAACACGTAATAATAAAAAATGTTTATATTCGGATTTAATAAGTTGGCATTGATTATGCTGGCTATTTCTCTAATCATTGGTGCCGTGTCAGTTGTATCGGCCATCGGTGGCCCTCCTTCTCCAGAGAAGATTTGGATTGCCTCTGGAGTTGGTCCAGCACCCGGACCTTCGGATAAGTTGACGATTGATCCTGTTGAGTTGGATATCTCGCCTGAATCTATCGCTGCTGGTGAGAATGTAAAAGTTACAGGGTCCAATGCACACAGTGATGTGGACCAAACCCCTTCAATTGATTTCTCTTAGGAAATTTGAATGTGGCGCCGCAAACTCCTCGCACTTGGCCTGCTGTTTGTGGTGCTTATTGCTTGGATGGTTCAGGGTAAACCTGAACCATCCAAGGTTCCTCAGTTGTCTTTGCCCAGTGAATCAGAGCGAAAGGCAAATGAGATTTCCGAGGTAAATAGTGTTTTACCTTCAGAAGAGGGAGGCTTTTTTAGAACTGAGATACCAGTCCGCGTTGATGAGACCAATAGAACTACAGTCACGCTAGTATCATCGGTTGGCGCTAAGATTGAAAAGGTTGTCCTTCATACAGTAGATGGGGAGAGGAAGTTCCTTGTATTGCCTCAGCCAGGGGAGATCGAAAGGGCGTTGGTGCCGGATGGCACGATTATTACTCCTTCTGGCCACCTCCCGCAGAGGCTTGAGCCATTTTCGAACGAACTTGTTTTTTTACCGTATGCTTTGCTACGCATTAGGGGATGCCCCCCTCAAATAAAAGTTTCAGACGTTACTTGTCATTATATCCATGATGGTGAAGTTGGCAGCTTCTTCGTTTGGGCCGGAAGGGTGAAGGATGAACTTGTGGTTGTGGCCATGCCTCCTTCGGAGCTAAAGGATGTGGCTAATGTCGCTTCATTACCTTTAAGGCTTCGGTTAGCAGGTGGATATTCACTTGATGTGGATTTTTCCAAATCTCCAGGTGTTGTCGGCGAATGCTCATGGGGAGCTATTCTCTCGGCCAATCCCACTGGCCCTCCAATGACAGTTCGAGCTATTGGAGAGGGCTTGCGTAATGTAAGATGGAAGAAATTTGTTCGATTGCCTGAATCTGTACAGCTTCGAAGCACAGTTGCCCAAGGACCATGGGGTGTGGTCAAAATCTCAACAGCAAGTGCAATGGAAACTATTGCTAGTGGTAAGGAAGCATTAATCACTGATGTCCCATTTGGGGCAGAAGTACTCTTCTTCGCTCATGCTGATGGTGAGTTAGTTGGCTGGTCAACAGTTTTTAAGAATAATGGGCAGGAAATTGAGGTTCTACTCCGGGATCCAATGAGCGTGGATTTACGTCTACGTGACTCGCAAGTCCTAGAAAAAATTTCTGGAAAGCCGTACTTTATCAAGATTTGGTTTACATACCAAAAGGATGAGTTCCGCAGTGGAAAGCAGAGGGCGGTTCAGGAATTCCGGGGAAGCATTGAAAGCGATGGCACAGTTCAGTTGCTTCCTAAGTTTAGTCCGCATGCCTTATTTAGTTGGTTGCGCCCGAACGTAGTTACTCACGGACTACCTGACGAACTAAGAGTCCAGGTTCATATCCCGGGATACTCTAAGGTGGAGTTAACTGAAGAGTTGAATGGTTTGGGCAACATTGACCTTGGAATAATCGACCTTGAGCGTGGTGGGGAATCAATCGTACTCGAATTAGAAGAAGGCATTCCTCCAACTTTCCTGGCAGGCTCCCATGGGTTAGGCGTGGATCTCGAGTCAGGGCAACAGTTTCCTATTCGATCAACTCCAGGGTTTGCAGTAGAGTTTGTCGAAGCCCTTAGCCCTTCATCCTTCCGTTTATGGCTTTCTGGGAAGGGAGCAAGTGCTGAGGGAAGTTCGTACCTCATTCTAGATACAGAACAACACAGTACTGGCTTTACTCGATCAGCCATCTCTAATAAGTATTTGCCGCTAACGGATTTGGATTATCAAGTAGAGATTGGGCCAGAGACTCGAGCATCCTTTGAGGGGTCCAGAATTGCATTGGCCTTTGGGAATAGTGCCCTGATTTCCTTCCCCTTTAATGAAACTATTGAACGGGGTTCCCCTTGTACACTTGATTTCCGAGCCCCGGCAAGAAGTCAATTTCTCGTTTTCCTCCCTTTGTCAAAAAGTGGGCTTGCCCAGTGCTTCGCTTTGAGCCCTGGGGTGACATCTCTTCCATAGTTGAAGTCTTATGAATAGTTGCACACAATATTTGTTTGGTGCAGGGAGGTAGGACTTGTCCCCGCGTTCATGCTGCTGCCGAACCAGGCGTTGCAGCGGACGCGCTTCGCGCGCAGCTGAACGCCAAACCCGTTAGCCTGACAGAGATTGAGCTGTCAGTCAGGCTTGCGTGTACGAATGCAGTGAAGGTAAGTGAACAACGGCTTCACTGCATTCGGGGCTGGCAAAAATCCCAGAAAAGAAAGAACTATTTCCCAGGATAGAGTTGCGGCCCTTACCTAGGATGGCTTCTGTTAAACTCGGCATATGGCTAGCTCAAGCATCGGCCTCAAACTTTTTAGAAATCATTTAATCATGAAGCACCAATCCACCCGGAACTCTCCCATTAGTATTCAAGATGGAATCAGCCGCCGCGAGGCAATCCTTCGATTTGGTTCCCTAGGTTTGATTGGAGCGGGAGCCGTGGTTTTCTCGCCAAAGGCTCGTGCTGCTGCGGATGTTGTCCACGAGCACTCCAAGGAGGATACAGAATGTACGAGTTTTTGCATGTGCCGTTGTGGAGCTCTGTGTTCACACTGCGGGCAGTGCGGTGCATGCGTTTGTCCGCCTGCTTCTCCCGGAAGCGATTCCATTGCGATTGAAAAAATGGCCGCCTCTCAAGCTGTAGCGAGTGCCGACAACACTAATTCTCTTGTTGTAATGTCCCAGAACGGAGACTACAGCGGAACTAGTTCGGATGTGAAAGACGCTCCGTCAAACGGCTTGGTGTCAATGTCAAAGTGTAGTGTGGATCCCAATAACCCAACCACTGGTTGGGTCGCCGGAGTCCGATCGGATGTTGAGTAAATAGAAGATGGCTCCTTTGCAGAAGCAACATCGGACCCCCTTCGTTGGATGTTTCAAGGTGGACAATCAGTCATTTATTTATGACGTAAACACCAATGAAATAATGGAGGTGTGCCCGGAGACATTTTCAGAAATTGTTCATGTTCTGGAGAATCCATCAATTGGAATTGAGAGCTTGAGTGCGCCAGCAATTTTGGCTCTCCAGGAAAAAGGCTATCTGTCATCCCATAGGCCGAATGGCGTTCGCGCAGCATGTGATGGCTGCCTAAGCGATGGGCAACAAACCGGAATCACTCAGGTGGTATTGGAGTTGACTCAATCCTGCAACCACAGATGCCTGTACTGCCCGTATTCGGCTCAAGACCCCGGGAGAAGGTATCATTCAGTTGCGGCGATGGATTGGGATACAGCTAAGGCAGGAATAGACTTGCTGCTCGACAGTTCCGCTAGCGTAGAGATGCCAGTCCTTGGTTTTTATGGTGGCGAACCACTGTTGGAATGGGAATTGATGAAATCCTGCATGGATTACGCCATCGGCAAGGCCGGAGATAAGCGATTATTGTTCACGCTTACAACTAATGCAACTCCTGTTACGGGGGCCATAGCCAAAGAGTTAGCGGCTCGTGGGGTATCCGTCCTTGTAAGCTTGGATGGGCCCGAAGAGGCTCACAACTCGTTTAGAAAGCTGCGAGAAAGTAGGATTGGCGGATATTCGGCGACAATGGGAGGGATTCGCAGCCTTCGAGAGGCCTATGGAGACACTGGAGTAGGGAAAATTCGGATTAATGCGGTATGCGGCCCTTGGACAGATTACTTGGCGCTTGAGAACTTTTTTTGTACCAATCCTCCTCCAGAGATTGCCGGATTAGAGTACCGACTGTCTGAAGTGAGTCATTCCAATGTCGCAAGTTTGCTTGGAGAGGCAGGCGAGGTTGGCCAGGTTGGCGAAATAGTAAGTGAGACCAAGAGGGACCTTTTCCTGAGATGGACAGAAAAAAATGCCACCGGGAAAGACGGAGCTGGAGCCGAAATATTCCTTGACCGTCTTTTTGAGGTTCCGGTTGCGAATCTGCACAATCGCTCCAAAACTTTATTGGGAGAACATCTTGGTCCCATGGGGATGTGTTTGCCGGGAGTGAGAAAGTCATATATTCAAGTTAATGGTGATATATTGTTATGCGAAAGGGTAAGTGAGAGATTCGTTATTGGTAATGTTTTGGGAGGCGGATTGGATTTGTCAAAGTGCAAATCTGTCTTAGATGAAGTCGTAGAACACTTTCAGGAGCGATGCCCTGAGTGTATTTTCTGTAGGGTCTGTGCCGGATGCCCTGCAGTTTATTGCGCCCCGGATGGTATGATTTCTGAGGAAGCGGTAGCCCAATTCTGTTCAAGGCAAATCAAAAATTTGGGAGAGCAGCTTCTATGGTATGTTGAGTCCCTCAACCGAAATGCCAATTGCTTTGATTTCTTAGAAGAAACGGGAGTCCAACAATGAGTTGGATTGCTTCAGATCAATTATGGAGATATGTTTGCGTTGCGCTCCTTGGAGCGGGAGTTTGTGCGGCCTCAATGACCTTCCTTGGCAATTCAGGTTGTGATGGGGAGCTGGAGCCATTGATGGTGAGGGGAGAGGGATTTGAAGCCAGGATCCTGAGTCAAGTTGGAGAGTTAGGCATTCAGATCGAAGAGCTGGCAAGTCGGATGGAAGTCTACTCTGGGTTAATCAACTTGCGCCGGGAGGATGCCGTTCCCGCTGTGAGGGGGGGCGCGAGCGAAGTAGAGAACCCAAATGGCTCAAACACGTATTTGTGGCTTTCTGTGCTACCCAAAGCTGTGGGGCGGGAGTTAGTTTTGCGTGGTCTATCTCCCTACGACAGCCCAGAGGTTGCCGGTTTTGTTCAAGAGGTGTGCAGGGGGATTGATGCAGCTGATTCGAATTACCGCGCCTCGGTTATTCGAAACAACGAGGAATATTCAGGAGGGAGAATTTCGAACTCCAATTTTAAATTACTTCAAGAACGAATTCGAAATGAATATGACACTATTTTGCTCGAAGCCATGTCCGGGTTTTCCGCCTGCCTTGATGCGATAGATGAGTAAGCCAGAAGTGTGTGGCAGGATTGAATTCTCGTGTGCTTGCGCAGGCTAACCAGCCGTTGCAGTCAGACCGGGGCGACAAGCTTCGCTTGCCCCGGCTGCTGAACGGCAAACCCGTTAGGCATACAAAGGGGAGCCCAAGTATCCCGCGTACATGTTACTTGTCAGTTTTTTCGTGGCCCTTCGGGCACAAAAAGAACGATTGGTTTAAATCCTTTGGAATAAGTGCTGGTACCTGTGGTAGAAGTATATTGATTGAAGCCTAACCAGGCGTTGCAACGGACGCTTCGCGCCGCTGAACGCCAACCCCGTTGGGCGGACTTGAGACTTTGGGGGTGGCGTGACCCCCAAAAATAGGGCCACCCGCAAAGAGACAAATCTGTCAAACTACAGACTAATCCCATGCGTAAATCCCGCTACACCGAAGAACAAATCGTCCGCATCCTCAGCGAAGCTGAGGCCGGCATCAAGGTCGA
>JABHIE010000033.1 GCA_018671175.1 Planctomycetota bacterium
CTTGCTCTCTACGCCCGCGCCCGTCTTGGCCATTCTTGCCATGTGGCAATCGACGCAAGATGCGTTGGCGTTGTGAGCAACACCGTGGTCATAACCGACCATCGCAAGCGTGTGACCACTGGTGTCGCCGCCCGAAAGGTAAGTGTTGTGGCAGCTCGTGCAAAGAGCGGTATCGACGACATCAGGGTCAGCCGTCAAAGCCCGTTTCTCGCCAGTATTACCATGAAGATCGTGGCAGCTAGCGCAAGTTACGAGGTGATACTCGTTGCGATAGTGAGCCGACTTCAAGAAATCAGGAGCTTGCTGGTGGTGAGCCTTCGCGTGGATGTCATCGCCCCAGTTTTTCTTGACAATAGGCGCCTTGACGCCATCAGCAGCGTAGTCGGTAAGGAATTCGGAAAGACCCATGCCGGCTTCTGGCCACTCGTTAGCAAGGTTAATTGGGTGGTCACCCGAGCCTGCGCCAAAGTGCTCGCCTTGGCCAGAAATCCGGTTGTGGCAACGGTTGCACAACATGATTTCGCGGCTTGGAGTAAGGTCTTCAGGAGACACGATGAACGCGCCATTCTTAGAACCACTTGGGCCTTGAGCGGCTACGTGGTTAGAGCCAGCGCCGTGGCAAGACTCACAACCAGTGTTAAGGATGTCAGTCACACCATCATGGTCAAGGTCATACTCGCCATTAAGTGACGCGATTGAGCTCGACAGAACTTCGCCTGTAATAGGGTCTGGGCCAGCAATACTCCAACCTGTGGCATGGCAACCCATGCACTTCACAGAAATGTTGTGAGCTTTGCCATCAACGGAACCAGGAACCATGAACATGTCTGTTGCGTAGTTCCAGTAGTAATCCATGTGGTAGTCGCGCCAAACCTGACGAGAGCGATCTGCACTGCCTTCGTGGCCCGTGACATCGCCACCAGCTTGATCGACCGTGAAGCCTTGGAATTGAAGCACTGGGTAGAGACCCTTGAGGCCGTAACCTTCCCACTCAAGCATGTAACGCTGCTTGTTGACAGCACCACCGTAAGTCAAACGAACTTCGTGTGTGTGGAAGTTCATTGGATCGCCTGGATTCAAAACATTTTCAAAAGTGATGTTTGGAATGCCTGTAGTTTCGTCTGTCCAGAGCCAGAGAACGATGACATCAGCAACGCCTTGGCTAGTTTCTGAAGTCTTGAAGTCATCCATGCTGCGGTCTAGATCAGGATCGTAGTAGTAAACTTTAGAGCCAACGGTGTAGTCGGCGCCTGTGGTGAAATAGTCAAAAGACATATCAAACTCAGGGAAATCACTTAGGTCTTGCAGAGGGCTAACCTCCTTAGGGACCTTAAAGCCAAGCGAGTGAGCGAGGCTCTTAGTGCCGACATGGTCGGTGTGGCATTCAAGACAGCGGTCAGCGCCCATGTAGTGAGCGTCTGCGCCAGTCACGCCAGAAACAGAAATCGCGAGATCCATGCCGCGCAAACCAGATTCTGTGATTGAATCACGGCAGAGGCTACCACCAGGAAGGTGGCCAGCATCGCTTGGCTCAACATAGACATAGAAGCGACCATCTGGAACATCGTTGATGGCAAAACGCCCGTCGGCGTCTGTCAAGGCACTCAAGAAGCTGGCGCCGTTGAGGCGGGCCAAGTCTTCGAGAGGCTCATCGAAATCCATGGACTCGGGCATGTCGTAGCCGCCAAGACCATCGTCAGTTGAGCGCATGTTTGCAGAAGTGAGAGCATCAAGATTTGCGACATCAAGTGCAGGAATGAGGTAAACCGTTGCGTCAGCGACAAGCGAACCACCAGGATCGGAAACCGTGCCCTGGAAGGCTTCGCCGACTTCTTCGGCATCGACGCCACCGCCACCGCAAGCCGCGCCAGAGAAGGCGAGACATCCGAGGAGGGAAGCTAAAAAGAGTTTATTTAGAGTCATGATCTAATTGCTGGCGGGCGCCCAGCGAGAATTGCCCGTGGGGGACTAGGAGTGGCAGAACCGACAGTCCTGGCCATTCTCAAAGTGATTGAGTGGGAAGTGGCACGACCGGCAATCGCCCTGCGGGTGCAGAGGCGGCACGGGTTGCGCCTGTTGATGGCTGCGCGTGTTGGGGTGGCAAACGCCGCAGCCGTCAGAGGGGTCAAGTGGAAGGTGGCAGTTGACGCAGTGCGAACTTGACCGACCGCCAAAGATTGCCGAACGGTGCGAGGTGGGCTCGGCCGTTTGGTGGCACGCGATGCACGAATCTTCTTTGTGGCAAGTCGCACAATTTTGAGGGTTCATTTGCGCGGCAAAACCGTGACCGCGCCGCGACCATGAGCTGGTGTGGCTGACGGGCTCGGTGCGCTGGTGGCAGTCGGCGCAAGAAGCCTCGGTGTGGCAGAGCGAGCATTCAAGATTGGCGTCTTGGCAAGAATCAGCAAAGTCGGATGCCATCCCGTGAGCGCTAGTGCGCCCCCAATTCAAAGTGTGGTTACGCGGAGCGGTGGTTTCGTCAATGTCTTTGTGGCACCCTAGGCAGCCGCCATCATCGACTTGCTTTTCTTCGTGGCAAGAAACGCAGTCGCTCATGCGTGTGGTGCGCATATAAAGGGCATCGGCCTGATCGAGATCGCCTTCGTGGCAATCGCGGCAATCAAGCTGCTCGCGTCGTCCGCGGCGGTGGTCGTCGTGGCATGCAAGGCAATCGGCCGTCTCGCCAAGCGCGGGGTCGTCCATGTGCGCGGCGTGGCTGAAAGTAATGGCAATGCGGTTTTGCCCGTAGAGGTCAAAATCAGGCGTAACCAAAGCGCATGCGCAAAGGAATGAGCCGAGGCAAACAAGAATCGCGCGGGTGCGGTTGGTGATGGTGCGATTGCTCATAGCTGAACCCTCCAGCTCACATCGGCGAGATAAGTCAGGCCATCTTGCGAGCGGTCGTGGCTAAGGCGGAAGCGCAGCTCGGAACCATCGCCAGTAGGGATGCCCATGCGAACCGTGTAGCGTTGGCTGTCGAGAAACTCGCGCCCTTGAAGGAAGTCGAGTCGATAAAGCGCGTAGTCGCTGGCAAGCTCAAGCCACTTTTCGTTGTCGAGCCCCCAGCGCATGAAACCGCCGCCGGCAGTGGTGTCGTAGTCGTCAGACTCCCAGGCGTCGACATGCAAACCAGCTTCGGCACCCGTTTCGTAAAACTCTTTGGTGTCAAGACCCGCCCAAGCGCGTCGGAATGAATGGTTGAAGTTGCTGTCGGCTATGTTGCTGTCGAGGCGGCGTTCTTGATAGCCAAACTCGCCAAACCATCCGCCGTCAAGCTCGCTACGCATGACGAACATTGCGTCGCTGTATGGGCTGATTGTGCCGAACAAATTAGAAAACTCGCTTGCGTCGGCGGGCAACAATTCGGCGTAGTCGCGCTGTTTCGTGAAACGCGCATTGGCCGACCAAGAGCCGTCAGGAGCCGACCATTGGCCGTAAATCGACTGGCGGCGATCGGTCGAGCCGACCCATGAGCCCGTCCCGCGGAACAT
The DNA here is from genome assembly GCA_018671175.1 of Planctomycetota bacterium. Taxonomy (GTDB): domain Bacteria; phylum Planctomycetota; class UBA1135; order UBA1135; family UBA1135; genus JABHIE01. The sequence goes on from JABHIE010000033.1 coordinate 3,492, forward strand.
TGCGAAGGGGGACGGCTGATAGTAAGCGGTCAGCACGGTCAGCCAAGCTTCGCGGGATTGATCGGTGTCTTGAAAGCGGAAGCTGTCTTCGATGCGCAGCTCGTCAAGGCTGAATCGCAGATTGCTAAGTGGCCGCCAGCGCAAACCCGCACCATAGAGGCGGTCGTTGCTGGAGTCGTGCTCGTAAAAATGAGCGGGACGGCCAGCGAAAATCAGAGCGTCAAGCCCACGCTTAGTTTGGAAGTCGTAGCGCAAGCCATCGAGCCAAAGTGCGTCGGTGCGGTGTAGCTCTTGGCGGCCGACACGGGTGATACCTTCTTTTATGTTGTCGCCAAATTGAGCCCAGGCTTCGTAGAGAAAAACTTGCGCACTGGTTTTGTGGGCATCATCGAGGCCAAATAAATTATCGCTAGGTGCGGCGTTACCATCAAGGTCGAGCAGCAGCGTGCCGTCGATACGGAAGCCCTGATAATCAGTGCCGGTCAGGCCGTTGTTTGTCTCAAGGTCGGCGCTGACCCAGAGGTCAGAATCCCAGGTTCGCGGCGTGTCGTTGCCGCGAAGGCGCCAGCGGAAATCAAAACGAGCGTTGAGCTGTTCAAAAATGCATTCTTCGCTGATAATAGTAGTGTTGGTCGTGCGCTCGGTTGGAGACACGGCAGGGCTTTCTTGCTGCGGAAGCGCAGCCTGAAGAACGAGCGGGAGTAGAGAGAGAAAATGCATGACAACCCTATGTCACGGGTCTGTCATATCTAAACTTTAGGTCTATAGCCCTGCAAGATATAGATATTATGGATTAAGAAGTATTGTTTCACGATTCAAGAACAATGAAAAAAAAGCAAAACAATAATAAAGCGCAAGCCCTTTTGTGGGCGGCGGTTGCGGCGGTTACGCTCTCCGCAGCATGGGTTCTTTTCGCGCCGAGTGATGCAGAAAATAGGGCAGAATACTTCCTGCAGAATCATGAATCAATTCAGCAAGATGGAAATATACTTCCCGTTGTCGAAGATAAAGAGAACTATATTTCACCAAGCCGCGGTACCGTTTCCGAGCTCGAGCCTGAAGTCGTTCTGTCTAAATCGATATCCTTGCGCTGCGTGGCAAAAAAATCGGGTTTGCCGATTCCGTTTATGGGGCGAGTGTCGGGCGACGAGGTGGCAGACAAAGAGGGCGTTTTGCTTCTTGACCGCAAGGTGGTGCGTCGTCGGCCGACTTTATATTTAGGCGGCTGGGTGCCACAGCGTCTTTCGGCTACCGTTCAAGATGGCGATGTGCTTTTGTTCGACGAGGCAACAGCGAGCTTGGTCGTTTCGTTTGACGGCGTGCAGCCAGACTGGAAGTTAGTGCAGTCGCATTTGTACTTCCCGAAATTGCCTCAGATCAAAAGCCCGCCATGGGGTTCGGTGCTGCAAGGTAGCCCTAGCGGTCGCTTGCTTGGCTTCTTTTTGCCCGAGGGTGTATGCACGGTTTCAGTAACACTAAGTGCGCCTGGCCGACAGCACTGGTCTTTGACAAAATCGGGCGTGGTTTTGCGTGCTGGCGAGAGGGCTTACCTCACGCTTTACCCTGACACGGATACTTACAACGAAGAATAATTTAAGCCGACACGGTCGCCGCTGCGTTGAGCACTTCTTCTTCGGTTAGCAGGCGATTGCTTTGCTTGGCGTGCGTCAAAATGGCTTGAATGCGCTCTTCGGTGGCTTTGACGCCGCGCTTTTCGAGGAACCAAATCACATTTGACTTGCCGCTCATCGGCCCGACACTGATTTTTTGCTCAAGGCCAAATTCGCCAGCTGGCACACCAGAATAAACACGGTCGGCGAGCCATTGGTCGCCCATCTTTAGTGCCTTGATGACTGCTGCGGCATGTACACCCGTGCCTGTTTCAAAGGCATCACGACCAAAGACGGGGTATTCCATGCGGACGGGCCGATCGACGGCGGCAGAGGCTGCGGCTACATATTGCCCCAAGCCGCTCAAGTCGCGTTTGATCCAGCCCTGCAATTTGAGATTGACCAAAAGTAAATCCATCTCGGTATTGCCGGCGCGCTCGCCGATGCCTAGCGCACAACCATGCAGACGATTGCACCCCTCGGCGGCTGCGACCATGGTGTTGATTAATCCCAGGCCGCGATCGCGGTGCCCGTGCCAATCGAGCTCGACATTCACCCCACGCGCGGCGACAAAATCAGCCGTCCAGCGCACGAGATTGCGCGTGCTTTTTGGCGACGCAGAGCCAACCGTGTCGCAAAGGCACATGCGGTCGCAGCCCTCGTCAATCGCCGCGTTGTAAAGCTCGGTCAAAATCTCTGGCGTCGAACGCACGGTGTCTTCCGTCACAAACATGACGGGTAGGCCGTGCGATTTTGCAAAGCGCACCGAGTCGCGCACATTTTTGACCATGCGCTCTAAGTCCCAGCTTTCGGCGTAGGCGCGAATCGAGCTCGACCCAATAAACGCCGAAACCTCAATGGGCTCACCAAGCTCTTGCACCATGTCAACAACAGGCTCAATATCGCTCAAAACGGTGCGACAAGCCACATTAGGCGTGATTTTGAGCGGTTGCATCTCACGCGCCAAAGCCAAAATATGCTCGTGCGCAGTCGGCCCCGCACCAGGCAAACCGACATCGGCGGTGTTGATGCCGAGGCCCTCCATGAGGTGAATCAGCTCGATTTTTTTATCAAGCGGCGGGTCAGTCACGCTCGGGCACTGCAGGCCATCGCGCAAAGTCTCGTCATCGAGCAAGATGGGGTATTTGGGCGCGGGAAGGCTGTAGGGGCCGTGAGCTTCCCAGTCGTAGATGAGGTCGTCGCGTTCCATGGGGGTGGGGAATCGCCGTGAGCGATTGGCTTGATTGTAGTGGACGCTTGGCGGACGGGGGGCGCGCTTATGTCGTTGACCGCTGGGGTTTGATAAAAAGGATGTCGCCTTTTCAGTATTTATGCTCTTATAGAAGTATGCGTCTCCCCCGTACTCCCCTGTTTTTCCTCGGCCTACTTTTAGCCGCCGCACCCGCAGGTTTGTACACAGTTCTTGTGACGGTTCCGAGCGGCTTAACAGGTGAGCTAGTCGACGGCTTCGAAGTCTTAGCAATGGCCCCGAGTTTGTCAGGCATCGCACCAAGCTCAGGTTTTGAAAACGAAGTCATTTCAATCACCATCAGCGGCGACTTCATCGACCAAGGCGCGATACTCACAGTCAC
>JABHIE010000034.1 GCA_018671175.1 Planctomycetota bacterium
CGCTTGAATGACTACCTTTCCGCCCATGATGGGGTCAGGGTTAAAAGCAATTGCGTCGACACCTCCATCGCGGCTTGCTTTCGTTATTTTCACTTCACCACCATTTGCAGTAAATTCCTTTTCAAACACCTCTCGAACTAAATGTTCAAAGTCTTCCCAATGCATCGCGGCTAAATTAACGGAACCATCCACGCTATGGACAATTTTCCGACCCTTGACAAACCTATTATCATCTGTTTCAAGCGTAACAATTGGGGGAATGGCCGTTAGAGAGGACAAATCAGCCGCTGCGACTCCTTTCAAATGAAGAAAAGCTGCTCGGGGCTCTACTAGCGACAAATCAACCTCCATCAGTTGTGACTTTTCAACAAGCAAAGACATCACAATCTTAGTTTCAAGCACTCCCGTGCCCGGATTTACCGCTTCCACATAACCATTAAAAGCGACACTGTCAACACAGCCTTTCTCGTCTGCGGAAAACACCTCACTACATGATCTCAGGCAAATTTGATAAAGCAAATCATCGTACATAAATTTGTGCTTATTCTGGGGAAATTTCTTACTCGTAACCTCATCTCGAGATTTAATATACTTATAAGATTGAACCTTTGGAAATGCAACAAGGCCAGGCATTTGCCTTAGTACTACCAACAACTTCTCCTCTTCTCGATATTCCGCGACCATTTCATTTGGAATAAATTCTGGGTACTCAGAAGTTTTCAACGCTTTAAGGAAATAAGCTAGAACGCTTTCTGTAGCGCCGCTTCTATAAGCATCAAGCCACTCTTGATATTCTTTCGATTTCTTGGAAAATCGTTGTTCGTATTCACCGAGTAAACGCGCATACGCTATTTTGCATTTCGCTAATTGCTCGTCACGCCGTGCATTGGTTACTGCTACTGCACGGCAATCGCTCTCCCAGGATGACAGCCAACTCTTCTTTCTGTTCTCAACTTCTCCAGCAATGCGTTTAGGAGAAAATAAGCGCTCGAAAAAGCCATAGCCTTCCGAAGCTCGTTCAAGGTTAGGCTTCGTAGGGTTTGTCCGATATTGAACTTCGATTGGCCTTCCACACAGAGCAAAGGAGAAATACGAAAGCTCGCCCAACTCCTCTACAATCTCATCAGGGGAGACGGCAAATGCATTGTGCGACAATTCGGGGTTAAATGAGCGCACCAGCTCAATTCCATCTGAGTGTTCAAGTAATCTAGCCAAGCATATCCGTTGCTCCTCAGCTTTTTGATTTAGACCATCAACATATAGAGCACGTTCTTCACAATGTTCGTTTTTTTGATGTTTTTCATACTTGCCGCTCCAAATTCGAATAATGCCGTCGATTTTTTCTTTTAGTTGATAGCATTCTTTAGCTTTCAAGGAACGTTGCAGTTTTAGCTCTGAGAGGCTCACATCCACTCCAAAACTAGTTCGATTCCCATTCACGCCAAAGTTCTGATACAGGGTCGAGACCTCAAGCCTTCCCTCAAGCGAATCAGGTATTTCATTGTCAAATGAATATTCTTGCTGTTCGTGCATGCCATAGAATAAATGGTGGCAAGATTCGTGCAAGAGAAAACCTACCTCATCCGAATGAAATCCCACATAGGCAAAGGGCTATATTTCTTTCTCCTAAAGTAGAAGCAAAGCAAAAAAGGCAAGTAAGAAAAAGTGTTGGATTCTCCCGACCAGTAGGTTTTGCGTATTTTGCGCAATGCATTTGCTCAGCTTATTGTGTGCTCTTAAGAATCCAGGCGAACTATTAGCTTTACGCCAAAACTGGGGTCATCCCAAAGAACTTGCCCAAAATAGTGCTGAGGGTAACTCCCAAAATTCATTGATGAAATTGCTGACTCCATGACATGTGCTACAAATACCGTCAACTAACCCTATTCTGTAAGCCCATCGACAAAAGGAAATTCTTTTAAAAAATACCTACATGAACGGCGAAAAGTACACTGAACAGGTAAGCGTAGCAGGATTTTAGCAAGCAATGACAGTCATCAATTTCAACAGGAATTGGCCCGGAAGCACTGAGGGAAATGATTTCTATTAAATGAGATTCAAAATGTTCCATTCGATTGCGACATGATTCCGCGAATATCGTGCTACCTCACAAAAATTAACGAAATGAAGAAGATCTTACTCCTTACAAACAGGCTCACTTAAGGAGAGTGCCTCCCGACTTTGACTCTACCTATACCCAGCGAGCCAGCCACGAGCCGCCGAAAACGCAGCCGAGCCCAAGGATATTACTTAGCAAGACATAGCCGAGCACCATCCCCCACTGCCCGTTTTTAATAAACATGGCGCCCTCGTTAGCGAAGGCACTGAAAGTCGTAAACGCGCCCAAAAAACCGACCATCAAAATCATGCCCGTTTCAGGTGTGACGATTTCGCGTTCGCGGACAAGCGCCCAAAGCAAACCAAAAGCAAAGCAGCCGAGCATATTGGCCGTGAGCGTGCCATAAGGAAAAACCGCGCCAAACAAACGAGTAAGGATCGAGCTCAACCCAAACCGAGCCAGAGTGCCAACTGCGCCAGCCCCCGCCAACATAAGCAAGCTCGAAAAACTCAAACCGAAAACCCTTTGTCGCTTGGGGTCGACGACGGTGCAGATGTCATCCCCATTTTTGTTCGTGCTGATTCGGAGACCATTTCAGGCGACCAAGCCGGCTCAAATGTGAGATCGACTTCGACCGATTGGACGCCGTTTTGATTGCCTAATCGCCGTTTTACGCCATCGGTAAGTGCGTCAGCCATTGGGCAGGCGGGCGTTGTCAAAGTCATCGTAACCTTGACCAAACCCGAATCTGCGTCGAGTGCCAGACCGTAAATTAGGCCCATATCAACCACGCCGATGCCCGTCTCGGGGTCAAAAACCGTTTCTAGAGAGGCTAATAAGCATTGCTCGTCAGCAGAAAGATTGTCGAGGGATGTCATGATTCGTCTTGGTAAGGCGTGGCCCGGTAAACGCCGATCAATGTGATGGCGAGGCCAACTGCAACGGCCAACACTAAAAGGCTACCCGCGCGGACGGCATTGGCTTGGCCACTCAAGACCCCAATGACGAGGCAAAGTAAACCGAGGTGCCAGGGCATCCAGAGGAGGTCCATGGCTTTTTTACTGATGAGCTCGGTGGCGGGCTTAACTGGACGATCGCCGCCCAGTAGGTGGCTGAATTTGTGCAGCCAAACCAGAAACGGCACGATTTTATACAGTTGGCCAATGATGACCGAGCCGACAAAACCAAGTAAACCAATGAACCCATAAGCGATGCCAAGCCCATGCTCAACATCGGGGGAATGCCCACCCAATCGCATCGTTGCGGCCAGAGTAAACGCGACAAGCAGCCAAACGACCGCTGCAATCGTATGCTGCCATGGTGCATCAAGCTTGCGCTTCATGCGCTTACTCAGGATGACCCGCATTTGAACGGCAAAAAGAATGACACTCAGGCCAATCAAAATGGTGCCAAGGTCGCCTGCCCACAAAATGCCCATCATGGGCTCGAGCCAAAAGAAGCCAATCGACAAGAGAGTGACCCCTGTTGTGCCACAAGAAAGCGAAATTTTCCCGGCTGTTTTCGGCGCGCCATAGGCCAGCAAAAACATTTCGGTCAACTTATAAGCCACCCCCATAACTAGGAATGCAAAGAAACCAAATGCCGCCAAATGTGCATGCCCGCGCAAGAAAATAGTATGCGCATAAGGCAAGAATGGTTTATGCAAATGAAACGCTAAAACCAGCCCTGCGAGTGCCGCAAAGGCCAAACAGCAAAGTGCGGCAATCACATGCCAACCCGTTAAATCAATCTTTTTGGCCTGAAGCAAAGTGCGGAAAAAGACCGAGCAGTAAAGCAAAATAGCGAGCGTTACAAATGATGATGTCGCGATCAAACCCACGGATGTATTCATATTCACCAAATGCGAATAAACCCCGGGGCCACCAATCGCCAATAGTGCGAAAGCAAAGCCCGCAGTTTTTACACCGCGTACAGGCACTTCAAACAAAACGGGCAACATCTGTAGCAACGCCCCAAAAACAACAGGCAAAAACCAAAAGAAAACGAAAGCGTGAGTGAGCCCAATAAACTTAGGTGTCAAGTAATGCCCACTCAACTCTGGCGAGAAATAATTCAGGAACAGAGCCGCAACGACAAAGCCCAAAATGCCAAAAAGGAAATGCGCGTTCACCAACTTAAATGGTGGTGCAAATTGCGTGGCTAACCCGGTGTTACTCATTGTTATTCTCCTGAGTCAATGAAGCTGGAAAAATATGAATTTTCCAATGCCCAGCTTCAACTTCTTCAGCCGACGACGCAAAACCTTTTTCCTCTAATTTAGCGTAAAGCAAAAGAGGCTCGCGGTGGTGATCAATCATCAACTGACTGGTTGGCCCCATCTCATCGAGCTTGGCCAAAATCTGCATCATCGGCTCAGGTGGCTCAAGCCCGCGCACATCTAAAAACTCAGGGGGCTGCATTTCAATTGGCGGCTCAGACGAAACAACCTCTTGCGAATCTGTTGCTGCACGAGCCGCAATAGCCTCGCGTGCCTCTGCAGAAGGTGGAGCCGTTTCCTTTTTCTTGAGGCCACCAAGGATTTTGCCGAACAACCCCCCGCCGCCACCTGGCTTTTTCCAAAACAAAACCTCAAAGTCGCCATCAGCATTTTGCGCGGTGTGGCTAGCGAAACCACGCGAACGCATCACTAAATACAAGGGCTTGGGCTTGAAACCGACGATTAATCGCAAGCACTCATCGCTTTCGAGCTCAGCTGCCGCCGCCATGATTTTGGTAAACGGGTCAATACCCTGAGCAAGGGTTGGCCGCACATCTAAATCGCGCACGCGGGCAACCCCGGCGCTTACTGCTTTTTCGGGAAGGTTCATGAATTCCGTAATTCGTAGCAGCGGGGGTCTCCGCGCCAGCGAATGCACATCCTAATAGGGCACACCCCATCTCACCTAAAGTGCTAAGGCGGAAAAGAAAGGAAGCGACTTCGTCTTAGCGTCGCGAAACGAGCCGGAAGCCTAAGTTGTACCCGCGATAATCTGCGTTCCCGAGTTTGCGTTCGGCAGAACGGCAATGCCAATCGCCATGGCTCCATCCGCCTGAACGGAAGACTTTGTAAAAAGCCGAGGACGGCCCTGTTGGATTGCCGACTGGACTGCGGTCATAGTAAACCGAACTGTAAAAATCGTAGCACCACTCTGACAAATTGCCGTGCATATCGTAAAGGCCAAACCCATTTGCGCGGTCGGCGCCAGCAGGCACTTGATTGCCGTTGTAGTAACCGACGGGGGTCGTCCAAGGCAAATCGCCCTGTTCAAAAGGGTCGAATGAATCCCAAATATTCGCATCGGCTGGTGCAAGTGAAGCGCCCCAATAGAACGGGGAGTAAGTCGCCGCACCACCGCGGGCGGCGTATTCCCACTCGGCCTCGGTGGGCAAGCGATAGCCATCTGCCGACCAGTTGCAGCCCCATACTGCCAAATCAAAACAAGGCATCAAACCCGCCTGCTCACTACGCCAATTCGCATAAGCCGCGGCGCCATACCAACTCACCAAAACAACGGGATGCAGATCTTTGCCGGGAGTGATCCGAAATCGACCGCCGGCATAATCAATCCGACTGCGCCAATCCGAACTCAGCATGCTGCAATAGGGCTCTTGATTCTGCTTGCCATAAGCGACACCACCTTGGACGACCACCGTGCCGGCATTTACAGCATCATTTAAAAATGCAACATAAGATTGATTCGTCACTTCAAATTGGTCCATATAAAACTCATCTAGAGTAACCGCGTGCAAAGGTAACTCGTCTGACTCGCCGCCGCCAAAGTGATCCCCCATTTCAAAACTACCCGCGGGGATGAGAACTTCTGCGATAGGTGGTGTCGGGAAGTCAATCCTCTCGGCAAGTGAATTGCTTAACAAACCACTCGTCAAATCAACGGCGTGCAGCCAAACCGACAAACCACCACTGCCCATCGGAACGGACGCCGTCATTGAAGCGACCCCACCTTGATTGGCCGTCAGCGAGGGAAAACTCATCAGCGGCGGGGTTAAATGAACCGCACCATAAACCGTCGAAATCGGGCCTGGGCCGTAAAGGGATGCCGCGACTTGGACGACATCACCAGCAGAGCAATTGCCCACGGCAACACGGGTGGTTTCGCCCTCGACAAGATTCAGAATACTCAGCACGGGGTTTCCTGTTTGGGCGGGCAGTGCAGGGCTTAAACCCACAACCAGCACAGAGGCGAGAAATATCTTAGCCGTAAATTGCATAACCTATTCTATGACACCATCTGGGCTTACAGCGCAAATTTCGGGCGAGAAACGAAATGATTGCTCGTTAAGAAAGCAAGCGACAAAACGACGGGGATAGATTTGAACTGAGGGAGGAGATAGCCATTAGGACATGCCTTTTCGTTTTGTGCCACTAAACTACCCGTCAATGAAACAGCCGCCCCGCGTACTTGGAGTCGTTTTCCTCACTGTCTTTTTAGACATTGTGGGCTTTTCGGTTTTATTCCCACTATTCCCCGCGCTGCTTGACCACTACCTGGCCGTCGAAGGCAGCGCGTCATCACTCGGGCAGCTTGCCGCATGGCTACGAGAAATGGCAGCGGGCGACAGCATGGCCGTGCACGCATTATTCGGCGGAATCCTGGGCTCGCTATACGGCATTTTACAATTTGTATTTTCCACACTTTGGGGCGGGATGAGCGACCGAATCGGGCGGCGGCCTGTTTTGCTGATGACTTTAACGGGCACGGTTTTGTCTTATGTACTTTGGGTTTTCGCTGGCTCGTTTTCCATTTTGATTGCAGCACGCATTTTGGGCGGCGCCATGGCGGGCAACATTTCAACGGCCTCGGCTGCTGTTGCCGACACGACGACACCCAAAGATCGCGCCAAAGGCATGGGCATGGTCGGGATGGCAATCGGCCTGGGTTTCATTTTGGGGCCAGCCATTGGCGGTTTGAGTAGCTTTATTCATTTACCAGGTGTTGATTCCGGCATCGCTCCAGATTCGGTTTTCTCACTCAATCCATTTTCTATTCCGGCATTGGCTTCTTTGGCGCTTGGCATCCTTAACATCATTTGGGTCGCACTTAAGTTCCCGGAGACACTTCCGCCAGAAAAGCGTGGCCTTGGCGTAGACCAGCGAAGTCTCAATCCATTTGCCCGTTTGCGCACCCTTGACGCTCCTGGGATTTTGGCGACAAACCTTTTATACCTCACTTTCCTGACGGCGTTTTCGGCCTCTGAATTTTCACTTACTTTCCTTGCAGCTGAAAGACTTGATTACACTCCGCGGGAGCTTACTGGCATTTTTGTGTTTGTCGGCCTAATTATTGCAGTTGTGCAAGGCGGTTTTGTACGGCGGCTCGCACCCAAATATGGCGAGCGCAAACTCGCAACAATTGGCCTGGCGACCATCGTGCCGGGGCTGATCTGGATCGCCTCAGCGCAAACGAGTTCAGCGCTTTATTCAGGCCTTGCTTTCTTAGCCGTTGGGTCTGCGCTTGCCATGCCTTGCTTATCGGCGCTTGTTTCTCGATACGCTCCGACTGAAAACCAAGGTCTCGCCATGGGCACATTCCGCTCGATGGGCTCACTCGCCCGCGCCTTTGGGCCACTCTTTGGCGCCGTGCTTTATTGGCAACTGGGCTCTCAAGCCCCTTACTACGCAAGCGCGATTATCTTGGTCATCCCGATTTGGGTCACCCTGCGTCTGCCCTCGCCGCAAGACGCTTAGGCGCCGCAGCCCTCGCCTGACTCGTTGATTCGATTATCCGTCTAAATCGCGGATGTTATCGCTCGGAAACCCAAAACTCATCGGGTCTTCATCAGAGTTGAAATCACAAAAGATTTCGTAATCGCCAGTCAAGATGTCAGCCGTATCGCCATAGCAATACAAGCAGCGTCCATGCTCGTTTACCTCAAGCGGCCGCTTGAGACGCTGGCAATACACCTTTTCTTGACCCACATTCGTTTCAGGAACAGAATGGGATTCGTTTTTATCACACATAGTTAAACCTCGTTATTCGTCGCGAGAAAGCAAACGCAAGCGCCGCCAATAGCGATCAATCGATTCGCGTAAATCAGCAACAGTCACGCCTGACTTACGGAATCTGCCTTGCTTGGAAAGATAATCACCAAGCGATTCATCACACATTTCAGGCTCGACATTAATCGTGTACTTGAAGCCATCTTCGATTTCAAAAATCGGGAACAGCCCTGCCTTAACGCCGAGTCGCACAATCTCAATACCCTCACCCGGCTCTGATTTCCAACCCGTAGGGCAAGGCGCAAGAATATGCACAAAACGGAAGCCCTTCATGCCCAGCGCCTTTTTGAATTTACGAATCGCATCTTCGGGGTGAGCCAAAGAAATCGTTGTCGCATAAGGGATGCCATGCGCACCCAAAATGCCCATGATGTCTTTCTTGCCGACATCTTTACCCTTGGGCGTTGTCGTAGTCGACGCACCCTTGGGTGTAGCGGATGACCTTTGCCCACCCGTATTGCCGTAAATTTCGTTGTCGTAACAGACATACATGATGTCATCGTTGCGCTCGGCTGACGCCGACATGGTTGCGAAACCGATGTCGTAAGTGCCACCATCTCCGGCCCAAACAACCACGCGATAACCGTCGTCGTTTTGGTTGGCGACCTCAGACAAACCACACGCAACCGCTGCCGCACCACCAAAGGTAGACGCAACAACAGGCACACCGTAGTTGGAATACGGAAACTGCCCAGGCGTCACGATGCCACAACAAGCAGGGATTACCATTTGGATTTGATAATCATTGCCAGCCGCACGCGACATAAACAAGTGCCCGTTTGACATGCCGCAACCACCACAATTGGTGTTGCCAGCGCGTAAAACAGGGTCAGAACGATCTTGCTCGGAATGCGGTAGACCCGCCATTACTGGTTCATTTGCAGTCATCTATCCGACCTCCACAATGCGAGGTTTGCCCGACTCTTTTTGCTCAAGAAGCTCGGTGAAAATAGTTTCGATATGCCCGGCGCGGACATCACCGCCACCAAGACCAATCATGTAATTTTGCATGATTGCGTGAGGAGCACAACCGCGGGTCTCGCTCCAGAGGACGCCACCCATGCCAAGTGAAATGTCGCGGTCCATCACGCCAATGCGCTCGACGCCCGACAAAATCTCGACCATTTCTTGCTCAGGGAATGGGCGAAGCATCCGCAAACGCACCAAACCGGCCTTAATGCCCTGTTTGCGCAGCTTATCTACGACGGGCTTAACCGTGCTGGCGAAGGTGCCAATGCAAACAATCGCGATTTCGGCGTCGTCCATCTGATAGGGAACAACTCGATCGGGAATCTTGCGACCAAAAACTTTTTCGAATTCGGCCTGCGCTTCGGCATAAACCTCGGGCACACGATCAAAGGCCTCTTGGTGTTGCCGACGGTGCACCTCAGTTTCGCGTGGGAAGTCAAGCCCACCCACCGTCACAGGCTCGCTCGCTACAGCATGAGGCAAATTTAGGTCAGGGAGGTAAGCATCAACCTGCTCTTGAGTTGGCATGTCGGTCATCATCATGGTGTGACTCAACACAAAGGCATCGGCACAAACCATCATCGGTAGCATGATGCGAGCGTCTTCCATCACGCGATAAGCAAACAGAATGCTATCCATGACCTCTTGATTGTCTTCGCAATAGACATGCATCCAGCCTGCGTCGCGCAACTGGAAGGTGTCGCCATGATCAACCCAAATGTTCCAGGGGGGGCCTAAAGTGCGGTTTACAGCGTACATCAAAATCGGCAGGCGATAAAAGCCAGCCGTCGCAATGTTTTCGACCATGTACGACAAGCCGTTTGAAGCCGATGCCGTGAAGGTGCGTGCGCCAGAAAGCGCGGCGCCAATACAGACACCCATCGCGCTATGCTCGCTCTCGACACGCACAACCGCGCCCTTTTCGATCTCTTGCTTGGCGAGATACTCAATGCACTCGGTCTGCGGAGTAATCGGGTAAATACCACTCGCAAAACCGCGGGCGTTTTTGTTGGCGCGCGCGGCCATCGTGGCGGCCTCAGCGGCTGCGTGGTTTGCACTAATTAATTGTCGGCTCATAGCTGATACATCTCCATGGAATCGCGAGGGCATTCTTCGACACAGATGCCGCAACCTTTGCAATAATCGTTGTCAACGGCATAACCGTATTCGGTTTGCCGCGCGATGATGCCCTCGGGGCAGTAAACAAGACAGTTGTCGCAGCTCGTACATTTGCCGCACGAGAAACAACGGTCGGCCTCGGTGGCGTCGGCCATGCCAGAATTGACTTCGCTGTAATCACCCGCCAGAGGGCTCGGATGCGCCATTTGGTCGGCATTCATGTCTCTCTTAGAAAAGTGATCCATGCGAATAGCAGTCGCGGGGACAGCGGTCAAACGCTCAGGCCGCACGAATGTTTCGTAATCTACGCCCAAAGCATTGAGCGCCAAACCTGCCGCTCGGCGACCGGAACCAATCGCGTGAGTGACCGTGCCTTCCCAGGTCGAAATATCGCCCGCGCCAAAAACAACAGCACCATTTGCTGTCTTGACATGATGGTCGTCGCTCATTTCCCAACCGTCTGGGAAAATACTTGCGTCAATACTTTGACCAAGCGCGAGCAAAACACAATCGCAATCAAGCGTTTCAGTTTGCCCGGTGCCTTTCGGGGAACGGCGGCCACTTTCGTCGGGCTCACCGAGCTCTTGGATCTCGAGCTCAATGCCCGTCAGTTTGCCGTCAGCCACGACATAGCCTTTTGGCGCGCGAAGCATAAGCATCTCGACGCCCTCGGCTTCCGCCTCATGAATTTCTTCACGGATGGCCGGCATCTCGGCGTGCGTGCGGCGATAAGCGACGGTTACTTTTTCAGCACCCGCCCGATAAGCCGAACGCGCGCAATCCATTGCGGTGTTGCCACCACCCAAGATGACGACATGGCCACTCACCGTCGCGCCACCACCCATCGTGATGCGATGCAAGAAACGGATACCCTGCTCAACCGCATCAGAGTCTTCGCCAGGAAGCCCAAGCGAGCGCAGCTTTTGCAAACCAGCCGCAATGATGACGCCGTCAAAATCAGAGGCCAGCTCGCTCATGCGGCCAGCGTCGATCGGCTCGTTGCAATGCGCTGTCACGCCAAGCGCCAGCACATCATCGACCTCGCGGTCAAGAGCGACTCGCGGCAAACGATACTCAGGGATGCCCGTGCGCAACACGCCGCCAAGCTTGGCTTCCGTGTCGAAAATGTGAGCATCGTGCCCAGCCTTGGCCAGCTCATAGGCAGCACTCAGGCCCGCTGGCCCGCCACCAATGATTGCCAATCGCTTGGGCTCAGCCACTCGCTCAACCTTGCGGACGGCAACCGGGTTTTGTTCGGCAATCCAGCGCTCAAGGCCGCGGATATTGACCGTGCCCTCTTTTTCGGCGCGATTACAGCCCTGCATGCAAGGTGCGGGGCAAACCCGCCCGCAGACTGCCGAAAGCGGTGTCGAGCGACCCAAAATCTCAGCGCCCTCAGCGGCGCCGCCGCCATTAGCGGCCATCGCTTGCACAAAGCCAATCGCATCGTTGCCCGCCGGGCAAAACGCTGAGCAAGGAGCGAGTTTTTCGACATAAGCGGGGCGCTGGCTCGACCAAGTGCCCGTTTTCAGGCCGGTCGCGGGGCTTGTCACATGAGCGACGAGCTCCATGACCATCGGCAATTGCGCCGCTGAGAGGTCGTCTTCTGGGGCGTGCTGATGCGGAGTGCTCGTCTCGCAAATCTCAACCGTCTCAAACGCCTCGCGCGCTGAGTCGAGGTTAGACGCAAACCCTATATCGTTGTAAGCCGCGTCGAGCTCAGAGAACTCAAGACCAACCAGCTTGCAATAAGCGCCAGCAATGGTCGTATTGACAATGACCAGCGATTTAGTGCCGATGCCATGCTTGCGGGCGATTTCGGTGGCATTAATCAGGCCCACATTGAAATCAGCGTATTCAGGCGGCAAATCGCTCAACGACATGGTCGTATTCAGCAAAATGTGCCCACCTTTAGGGACGCCTGACAAAACGGCCGGCCCCAGCAAAGAATCATCAAAAACCAGCAAGTGGTCTGGGTGATAAACCTTGTTGCGGTTGGTGATGGGCTCGTCGCTCACACGGGTGTAAGCACGAACGGGCGCGCCTGAACGCTCGCCCGAGTAGTCGCCGAAAGTCTGCACATCTTTTCCAAGACGCGCGTAAATGAGGGCCAAAATCTTTGCGCCGGTGACGCCGCCTTGACCTCCTCGTCCGTGAATGCGGATTTCCATGAGTAAGAATGCCCGAACATTCGTTCGGGAGGTCTGAATAACTTACAGGAGCGGGATTTTCAACGGGTGCACTAGATGTTGGGAATTATATTTCCCATCCCGCTTTTCCGCCCCGCAATTCGGAAGAGTTAGTATAGAATAGAGATAGCGCGGCTTACTCAAGTTAGCCGCAACACAACCGAGTTTTTTCTTTCCTACGAAACACGCTCTGATGATGAACAACATGAAAAACGCACTTTTATTTCTTTTAGCCGCCAGTTTATTGCCACAGGCGCTTTGGGGGCAAGACGGCGGCTACCTTGTGGATTTATGGCAAATGGACGGGACGCGGAGTGATGAATGCCTCGGATACTCACTCACCCCAACCCAAGACATCGATGCCGATGGCGTGGAGGATGTCTTCAGTGGCTCGCCATCCGCAAGCACCAACGGCCTGTCGTACAACGGATACATCCGCGCAGTCTCGGGAGCCACGGGCAACACGATTTGGCAAATGG
This sequence comes from Planctomycetota bacterium, assembly GCA_018671175.1. Lineage (GTDB taxonomy): Bacteria > Planctomycetota > UBA1135 > UBA1135 > UBA1135 > JABHIE01. The sequence goes on from JABHIE010000034.1 coordinate 12,835, forward strand.
ACGGGACACAGAATTCGGAACACCTCGGGCACTCACTCGCCCCAACCCAAGACCTCGATGCCGACGGGGTGGATGATGTCTTCATTGGCTCGCCATACGCAAGCACTAACGGCCTGTCGGACAACGGATTCATCCGCGCAGTCTCGGGAGCCACGGGCAACACGATTTGGCAAATGGACGGGACACAGAATTCGGAACACCTCGGGCACTCACTCGCCCCAACCCAAGA
>JABHIE010000032.1 GCA_018671175.1 Planctomycetota bacterium
AGAAGTCACATGAGAAATGAGGTGGTCAATGCCAGCAGGCGTCGGCTTAATCGAATCGAGCACCCACTGCGGGGTGTGGCGCATATGCATCACCCCCACCTCTTTTGGAGCGGCGGGGGGGCCTTCGACGCGCAAAGAAACAGGGGTCGCCAAGTCAAGCGACAAGACATCACCGATCACCATGTCAGGCGATTCTTGCTCTAGGATGGCCCGATATTGCGGGCGGTCAACGGCGACTTCACGGCCTCCGAATGACAGCGAGCGAGCGGAAGAGCCCAAAAATTGCTTGCCTGCCCGCCCAAAGACACGCAATGGGGCGGCACCACGCGGCACTTCTCGCCCATTAGCCACCTGGAAATCATGATGGGCAAACCAATCCATGACTTTGCCAGCAGGCGCGTTGGTCACAAAAGTAACTTGCACATCATGCTGAAGCAACCATTCCAAAACGCGCTCACTGCCTGTAACTAAATCATGCGACACCGTGCTGCGAAAGGCATCGCAAGTGGTGTGATAGCAGTCGTCCAGAAAAATCAGGACGGTTTCATATTTTTGCAAAATTCGGCCGCGGTAGAAACGAGTGCGTTCGCAGCCCCCAGTATCAATATATTGGCCGACCGATGTGGGCATGGCGAAAACATCTTCATCGACAAAAGAGCTCAAACGGCCGTTGAGTTTCCAGCCATGCAAATGAGGCTCGCTCAGCACATCTTGCACAAAACGCGCGTAATCTTCTTGGACTTCTTCACGACTGCGACCCGACAGCAATTGCAACCGCCCCATGACCGTTTCATGGACGGCCTGTAATTCGGCGCTGGTTTCCGTCCAGACGCCGTCAAAATCTGAGATGAGGTGAAAGCTCGACAAGGGCGGACATCATAGGCATGCGCCCTAAAATATTGATTACAGGTTGCGGCTAAGCCTTGCCTGGCCAGCCCCAAGAAGGCTGTCATGACCAGGGCCACCAAGGATGCGCCCATCTGAAGAAACGAGCAAATAGCGGAATGTTGTAATTGAACCATCTGTGCCGACAAGCACCACATCATCGATTCGGCCGACCTCATCATCGGTAAATACGACGGCGAACTCATTGGATGAGTCGGTTAAGAAACCATGAGCTATTCCATAGTCACGCTTCTCGCCATAACGCACATGGCCACTTAGAACCGACCCCATTGAATCAAGCTCTATCTCCATAGACACTTGCGCATCGAGTTTATTAAATGCCGGGCCTGACCAACGACCATTGAGGTGGCTTTCATTGGAGAAAGCGCCTGGGTAACTGCGGATAAACGAGAAGACTCCGCCAGATGCAGAGTCTTCTGAAGTCTGCAAGGTATAGGTGCCTTGCAAAACAGTGCGCGTTGAGTCCATCACTCCGGTGAGAGTTTGGATCAATACTTTTTCAGAATCTAGATCAGACATCGAAATCATAAAGGCGCCATCCGAATTGATGCTTTGATCTAATCGTGCCGTAGCTGTAGTCCATTCGAAAGCTTCCGTGTCGGCCACTTCGAGCAGACGACCGAATTCGTCAAGACGCAAGTATGCGCCGCGTTCGCCAAACTCTGTCGAGGAAAATGGGGTAAAGGAACCAACCCACGCGCCAGACAAATCAGCAAGGATGTATTCATTGCCAGAGCCATTTGAGCTTCCAGAAGAGGCTGAACCGCCGGAATCAGAATCAGGGCGATCAGAGGACACGCAACCCATCACGAGGAAGGGCAGAAATGCGAAAAGAGGAAAGAGTCGTTTCATCTCTAAGTTTATGGTTGTTGATTATCGCGGGCGAGCCGCACTTTACCGTGGCCGAGTTCACTATCTTCCCCAGGGCCGCCAAGAATCAAGCCGTCTGGCGATACGATTAAAAATCGAAATGTCGTCACAGCACCATCGTCAGAAAGTAGTTGGACATTCTCTAAACGCCCCACGGCATCGTCGGCGAATTGAAAGGCTTGAGTGTTTGACCCATCAATCAGAAAATCATGAATCGGCTCCCAATTGGCCTCTGGGCCATCTGTGATTCCACCTGAAAGAGGTGAGCCGCTCTCGTCGAGCGCAACGGACAGGGAAACACCTTTGCGAACTTCATTAAATGCCGGCCCGACCCAAGCTCCGGCTAAGTGAACAGATGTATTGAAGTTACCTGGCAAGGAACGAGTCAAGGCGAAAGTACCCTCTTGCACGCTGAAGCCGTCCTTGGAGAGCTCGTAGGAACCCTCCAGAACATTTCGGGAAGCGTCCATGGTGCCTGTAAAGACTTGAGCCATTCGAGTGCCATACGACGCCATCATCGATGATGCGAAAGTGCCATCATCAAGCAACTGAGCGGAAAAATAGGATGTCTCCAAATACCACTCGTTGGCGTCGGTGTCTGCCGACTCGATTAAGCGACCTATGGAGTCAAACTTGAAATAAGTTGATCGCTCAGGCTGAGTTGTGTCATAGGGGGACAATAGCCCGACCCAAGAGCCTTCGAGCTCGACTTGCTCAAAACCTTCCGAAGTGCTGCCAGAGCCTACACTTCCGCTGGATTGGCCGACGGGGTCTCCACCGTCAAGACACGAGGGGAGCAACGCCAAAAGGAACAAGGCGATTGAGCGGCACAAACGACCGCCGTTGATGAGGTGTTTCACAGGATTATCGAATTGAGGGAAACTCAGGGGGGCGGCAAATGTGAAGTGGTGCCTTTATTCTACACGATACCGCTTCTCTTTGCCGAGAAAATGCAATTTTTTACAATCGGCCGCTAAATACCCTATATATTATGAATAAGTACGGAACCGAAAGCCATCTCGGCCCTACAAACACACTCGGAATCCCTTCCGTGTAATCCCTGATTCTCCTCCCTCCATCATGAGTCCAATCCCATTTACCCTTTGTTTGCTTTCGCTTTTTGCACCTGCAATGGTTGCCCAAGAAGCCCCATCCCCACGAGATGCTGTCACGGCTGGTTTTGAACAGTGGCAATCTGACCATTCCGGCGAATGGTTTCTCCGCACAGACGAGGCCCGCGGTTCTGCCAGCATGTTGTTCGGCAACCGCGTCGATGCCCCATTCCTTCCTGAAAACGAAACAGATTGGTTTGAGCTTGGGCGCATCGCTTTTGACGAAGCATTCAATATGTTTGGCCTCGAAGATGAGTTTTTGACACACGATTCGGTCAACCTCGGCTACCTCGAGTCAATTGGGCAAGAAAACAAAATGAGTGTGATTTTCGGTCAAGCCGTAAACGGCGTGCCCGTGGTGCGCTCTTGGGCTACTGCACTCTTCACCCCAGCGGGTGATTTGCTTGCTCTTGACAGCACAGCACTACCTCAACTTGACGGCTTCAGTACGACCGCCACGCGCGATCGCTTCGCTGCTGTCAATCTCGCGTCGCAAGACTACATCGAGCTCGAAGGCCGCTCCGCCACTCAATTCGGCGCACCTGAGCTCATGATTATTGCCGACCTTTCGGGCAAAATCACAACACCTCGCTTGGTTTGGTCGATTGAACTTCGCACACCCGTCACTGAAGGCGTCCCGAGTGGGCGCAACTACTTTGTGGCTGCTGATGGCGCGGCTGAGATTGTTCAGGTCGATGCGCTGATTCACCATCAAAGCCTCCAGGGCAATGTGCAGGCTTATGCCACACCTGGCTCTAAAGCCGGCAACACGGCGACTCAGCATCCAGTTCAGCACGCTCGCGTGACAAGTTCGGCCGGCAACACTTACACCGACGCCTCTGGTAACTTTTCGATTAGCTACTCGGGCAGTTCTTCCGTCAATGTCAAAACTGAGTTTTACGGCGACTGGTGCTATGTCATGAACGATTCAGGCAGTCAATACACGCTGTCACAATCCGTGACACCTGGCACACCAAAGCAGTTTGTCATGAACCCAAGCCCAACCGAGCTCATCACCTCTCAGGCTGACGCTTACGACTCGGTTAACGACTTCCATAATTGGGTTAAGGCGACCGACCCATCTGACACTCACATGGATTTCCGTGCACGCGCCAATGTCAACCTAAACTCGACTTGCAACGCTTACTACAACGGTAGTTCAACCAACTACTACAAGTCTGGTGGTGGTTGCGCTAACACGGCTTTCAGCACGATTGTTGCCCACGAACAGGGTCACTGGGCCAACGACAAGTACAGCTCCGGCAACGGGTCCGATGGCTTCGGCGAAGGCATGGGTGATGTTTGGGCAATGTACATCTACGACACCTCACTTGTCGGTGAAGGGTTTTCGTCTTGGGGCGGCATCCGTAATGGTATGAACACACGCCAATTCTGTGGCGACAGTAATACTGGTTGCTACGGGCAGGTCCATACCGACGGCGAAGTTTTGATGGGCGCTCTTTGGAAAGTACGCCGCAATCTCAACAACACTCATGGCAATGTTGCTGGCGATTTAATTGCTGACACTATTTGCTTGGCTTGGATGAATCTTTACAACGATAGCCGCATCACAACGGCCATCGAAGACCACTGGCTCATCATCAACGACGACAACAACAATCTCGGCGACGGCACTCCTGATTACAGCGATATCGATGCTGGATTCCGCGAGCAGGGTTTCCCAGGCGTAGACCTAGATCTCATCGAGGTCATTCATACTCCACTTGGCGATCAGCTCAACGAAAACGGCCCCTATGTGGTTGTGGTCGATGCGCAAAGTTTGATTGGCTCTTCGATTAGCAGCGGCATTGTGCGCTACACCGTTGACGGTGGTGGCGAGCAAACACAAATGATGTCTTATCAAGGTGGCAACACTTGGGCTGCTGGCATCCCTGGGCAGGTTTCTCCTGCGCAAGTCGAATACTACATCGAAATGTTCGACGCGCTTGGCAATGACGAGCGTAACCCTGAAGCAGACAACTACGGCTTCATTGTTGGCGTGCGCAACATCATCTACTTTAATGATTTTGAAGGCACAAGCGACGCAGGCTGGACGCACTCCGCGATTTCAGGCTCTGACGATTGGCAGCGCGGCACCCCTAACGGGAAAGCGGGCGACCCAGGCGATGCATTCTCTGGCACCAAGTGCTGGGGCAACGACCTCGGCAACGGCCAAGATGGCGAATACGCCGCCAATATCAATGTCTATCTTGATTCACCTGATTTTGATTGCTCCGGCAAGCAAGATGTACACATGAGCTTCAAGCGTTTGCTGACGGTTGAAGAGAGTGAGTACGATTCGGCGCACATCCGCGTCGAAGGCACCAAGATTTGGGAAAACCCATACTCGGGTCACTTCACCGATTCGGCCTGGACAACGGTTGACATGGACATCTCTCAGTATGCTGACAACAACGCGGCTGTTACCGTGCGTTTTAAGTTGATGAGTGATGGTGGTCTTGAATTCGGCGGTTGGAACATTGACGACTTCATGCTCTACACGCTTGGGCCCGTCCCTGGCAACCAAAACAGCATTCAGCTTTCAGGCACCACAAACGGTACTGCGGGCGCGGGTGCATCTTGGTCATTGAACAATGTCCCTGCTAATGCTCCTTACTGGTTGCTCTATAGCCTCAATTCAAGCGGCACGATTATCTCGGGCCATAACTTTGACATTGGCGCTCCGTGGTCGATCGGTGCGACTGGCAATGCTAACGCTTCAGGCTCTGCTGTCATCACGACGACTCTGCCGGGCAATACATCTGGTTTAACGGTTTACCTCGAAGCCGCAGCGAGTTCCAGCGGAGTCTTTGACTCAAATATGCTGACGCTGACGATTCAGTAATCGATTCACTTTAAGGGGCGGCTTTCGAGTCGCCCCTTTTCTTTTCACCTTCAGCTTCACCCCCCCCCTCACCCTCATAAAGTCATGTCCATTCCCCTCTCTGCGATTCTCGGCTCGATTCTATTCCTCGCAAACCCTCTGGTTGCGCAAGAACAAATCAGCAACCCCGATACGCAAACGGCCCTCCAAGAGTGGCAAGATTCGCACGGAGAAACATGGATTTTACGCACAGCAGATAGCAAAGGCGGTTTTGCGCGCACTCTTTTTGGCGGACGCAACGAACCCATTTTCACTCCAGAAACAGACGCAGACTGGTTTGAACTCGCGCGCATTGCATTTGACGAAAGTTACTCGATGTTTGGTGTCGAAGACACATCCCTAATCGAAGACGCCGTCAATCTTGGCTTCCTCGAAAGTATTGGGATGGAAAATAAAATCGGCGTGACTTTTCAACAAGAGGTGGATGGCGTCCCTGTGAAGCAATCTTCTGTTACGGCCATTTTCACCCCTCAAGGGCAACTACTCGCCCTTGACAGCCAAGGCTTACCGCACCTTTCGCAAGCCAATACAAAGCCAACGCGCAGTCGATTTTCTGCGCTCTCCTTTGCGCATCAAGACTACCGCGAGCAAGAAGGTCGTGAGGCCACGCAATTCACCTCGCCTAAGCTGATGATTCTGGGGCATCGCTCAGAGAAAACAACCACACCTCGTTTGGTTTGGGCCATTGAGCTGCGCACACCAGACAACGAAAGCACACCGTCTGGCCGCCGCTACTTTGTATCGGCTCGTAATGGGCTTGAGATCTTACACACCGATGAGCTCATTCATCATCAATCGCTAGAAGGCACGGTAGCGACCTATGCGACACCTGGCACGAGCCCATACAACACAGCCACGCTGCACCCTGTCGCCCACGCATACGCAAACAGCTCTGCCGGTTGGGCTTTAACCGACAAAGACGGCAACTTTTCCATTCCTTATTCCGGCACGACCGCACTAGATGTCGAGGTTTTTTACATTGGCACATATTGTCAGGTCAACCATGAAACGGGTCTTGATTACACACTGACTCAATCGGTTTCTCCTGGGGTGCACGAATCATTTGTGATGAACCCAAATCCAACTGAAACCATCACCGCGCAGGCCAATGCTTTTGATAGCGTGAATGATTTTCAAGCCTGGATTCAAGCCACTGACCCCAATGACACGCACATGAATTTCCAGATTGAGGCCAACACCAACCTCTCTCAAACTTGTAACGCTTATTACAATGGTTCCTCCATCAACTTCTATAAATCTGGCGGCGGATGCCCAAATACATCCTATAGCAGCGTTGTCGCCCACGAAGAAGGCCACTGGGCAAACGACCTTTACAACTCTGGCAATGGCTGGGATGGTTTCGGCGAAGGTCAGGCTGACGCATGGGCCAACTACATTTACGACAGCCCCATCGTCGGCGAAGATTTCTTTAGCTCAGGCAGTGACCTCCGCACAGGTTTAAACACGCGGCAATTCTGCGGCGACGGCAATGGTGGCTGCTACAACGGCGTCCATGCTGACGGTGAGGTTTTAATGGGTGCGCTTTGGAAAGTGCGTCGCAACCTCAACATTCGTCATGGCAACGATGCTGGCGATTTAATTGCCGACACCTTGATGCTTGCATGGATGAACCTGTTTGATGACAGCGAAATCACTACGGCGATTGAAGACCATTGGCTCATCATTGACGACGATGATGGAAATGTCGGAAACGGCACGCCTAGCTACAGCGACATTGACTCTGGTTTCCGCGAACAGGGTTTCCCGGGCGTGAATCTCAACTTGATTCAATTCGACCACACCCCTCTCGGGACTCAAAACAATGAAAACGGTCCTTACATCGTAGAGGCCGATATCCAAAGTTTGATTGGCTCAACTATTGTCAGTGCAAATGTTGTGTATCGAGTAAATGATGGCTCGGACATTACGACTGCGATGACGCAGACTGTTGGTAACACTTGGGTTGGCGGCATCCCTGGGCAGATCTCGCCAACGGTTGTGAGTTACTCTCTTGAAGCCAATGACGCGCTCGGCAACCTCGCAGTCTTTCCTGCTGATGGCCCTTTTGAATTTGTCATTGGTGTCCTGAAGGTTCTTTACTTTAATGATTTTGAAGGCGCCACCGACGAAGGCTGGACCCACTCTGGCGTCAATGATGACTGGCAGCGAGGCGCACCGCAAGGCAAAGACAATGACCCTGGGCAGGCCTATTCTGGCAGCCAATGTTGGGGAACCGCACTCGGTCAAGGTAACTCCACAGGCCTCTATGCAACGGATAGCCGCTCACTGCTCAGCTCACCGAGTATTGATTGCAGCAATGCAAGCAACATCAGGATGTCTTTCCAACGCGTCCTTCATAGTGAAAAGGGTACTTACGACCAAGCTCAGGTTTATGGCGACAGTCAACTCCTTTGGGAAAATGACCTAGGCGCAGACCACCACGATACCGGTTGGCAGAGTATCGACATGGATATTTCCGCAGTAGCCGATAACAATCCAAGTTTGAACATTAGCTTCCTATTGGAAAGTGATTGGTCGATTGAATATGCGGGCTGGAACATCGACGACCTATTGGTTTACTGCCTCGCACCACTTCCTGGCAACGCCGATCAAATTCAGCTAACCGGGACGACCCAAGGCACTGCGGGGCAATCCGCATCATGGTCGTTATCTCTTGCCCCAGCGAATGCGCCTTATTGGTTGCTGTATAGCATGAGCAATACGGGCACATCGATTTCGGGGCACGCTTTCGACATCGGATCACCTTGGTTTATTGCCGACAATGGCACCACAAATACCTTAGGCGAAGCCACTGTTAACGCGACTCTTCCGCCAAACAGTGTTGGCCTCACGGTTTACCTTGAAGCTGCTGCAAATTTAGGCGGCATCTCAGACTCCAACATTCTCACCCTCCAGATTCAATAGCGCACATGCTCTGCTTCCTCCCTTTACTCCTTGCCATCGTTCCGCAAACGGCCGCAATCGATTTAGACACACTTGCTGTCTACAGCTACGGCGACCAACTCGAATTGCGCGATGCGTTAATTCGTCGTGGCGAAATGTTTGAAGACCTTGGCGGGCAAATTGTCGGTCGATACGACGCTCGTCTCGAAGAGTTTTTTGAGCTCTCTGCAACGGTTTTGCCTGAAGTGCCCGCTGGCTACACGCTTGCCGTTGTTGCGCATCATCATCATGGGCAAGACAACCCCGCACGCGATGCCGGGGAAGCCATCTGGACATCCCCCGATGGGCAAACTATGTTGCGCGTTTTAAGCGGTGCCGAAAAAGGTGCCGCCGCTTCGGCTGGCTTCTCCTGCCATGGTGCTTATGCCGACCTCAACACCAAACAGGCGATTACACCCCAGAGGCAGGCTCTATTTGGCACAAACTCCATTACGGTTGATCCAAACATTGCCGCTGCAGTCGGCCAAGTTTCGGCCGCTCGCATCGAAGCCGATGTCACAACACTCGTTAACTTTGGCACGCGCCGACATGGCCAGCAAGGCGAAGTCAACGCTCAGAATTGGTTGAAATCTCAATTTGAAAACATGGGTTATTCCGTTTCGTTATTCGATTACGATTCGGGTGCTGATGTGGTCGTCGCAGAAATGCTTGGAAGTGTAAACCCCGAAAGGCTTGTCATCCTTGGTGCTCATTACGACTCGATTAACTACGCTGGAAACACGGCATCCGCACCTGGCGCAGACGATGACGGGTCGGGCACGGCGGGTATCCTTGAGATTGCACGCATTCTTGCAGGTGGTGATTTTCAAAATACGATTCAGTTTTGCGCTTTCTCTGGCGAAGAATCGGGCTTGCTTGGCTCTGAGGCTTATGCGTCTTATTTAGCCAACAATCAGATTGATGTCGTTGGCATGGTGCAGCTCGACATGACGGCTTATCGCGCGAATGGCGACACCCGCTCAGTTGATTTCATTACAAACGATACGAGTGCATCCCTCAATGCATTTTCGATGTCTTGCTACGAAGCTTATGTGCCATCACTTCCAGTAAAATCAGGGCCAATGTCTGGCGGCACAAGCGACCACCGCCCCTTTTTCCAGCACGGCTACCCTGCGATTTTCCCTTTTGAAGATATCGATCAATACAGCCCGTACATCCACGGTTACAACGACACGATTGGCACATCAGCCAATGATTTTGTGTTGGCCGAATTGATTACGAAAGGCGCGCTTGCGACGATTGCTGAATTGGCTGCACCCCCATCGCTGATGATGGCGCATGTGCCCCTCACCGATACGCAAAACGAAGCTGGGCCATACCCCGTGGTCGCCACGATTGCGGGCCAATCAGGCGGAATCAGCGTCACTTCTGCTGATCTACACTGGCAACTTGAAGGCGGCAACTGGAATACATCCGCGATGGTTCCGACATCGGGCGTTGACGAGTGGTCGGGTCAAATCCCTGGTCAGATTTCGCCCGCGCGAGTGCGTTATTACTTAACCGCAACCGATTCAAATGGCCGAGAAAACTGGCTACCCGACGGCTTTGAAGCTGGCGACATGACTTACGGTTTCGCGGTTGGTGTTTATCAACAACTTGCCTTCTTCGACTTTGAAGCGGGCAACGACGAAGGCTGGACGCATGCTCAAAATCAAACCCAAGATGATTGGCAACGCGGCACTCCAGCTGGTCAAGCGGGCGACCCGTCTGGCGCATTCTCAGGTCAGAATTGCTGGGGTAATGACCTTGGCGGTGTAGGCTGGAACGGCGAATACAAATCAGATGTCAACAACTACCTGAGCTCTCCAAATCTCGACTGCAGTGCCGGCACGGGCGTCCATTTGCGATTTGCGCGCTGGTTGACGGTTGAAGAGGGCGCCTACGACCAAGCTCAAATCCGCGTCAACGGGCAAGTTGTTTGGGAAAACCCAAACAGCGGCCACACCACCGATACTTCTTGGGTCATGCATGATGTCGACATTTCGGCACTCGCCGATGGCAACCCCGCCGTCAAACTGCGCTTCGACCTCAAATCAGATGGTGGTCTCAACTTCGGCGGCTGGAATGTCGACGATGTCGAGCTATACACCCTCTCACCTGTTGGCTCTGGTAATGCTGTCGCACTAAGCGGCCCAACCCAAGCCGCTGCAGGCTCAGCCGTCCGCTACGACTTCACAGGGATGTCCCCCAACGCCGACTGGTATCTACTTTGGAGTCTCAGCAACGCGGGCACCCAAATCGCGGGCCACTCATTCGATATCGGCAATGTTTGGCAAATCGCAGGTCAAGGCGCGGCCAATGGGCAAGGCGCGGGTTCGCTTCAAAGCACTCTTCCGGGTGCAGCAGCAGGCTTGACGATTTACCTTGAGGTCGGTGTCAAAGAGCCAAACGGGGCCATCCTTGACTCGAACTTGCTCACGCTGAGTGTGCAATAAAAGAATAGACGGCTTAGCGGTTTGATCGCTAAGCCGTCATGGCGGTGGATGGCCTGGCCATCGCGCTCGGTGCTGCTTTAGGCCGTAGTAGCGGAAGTGCCTTTGCCGCCTGCCTCGAGGGTGCCCTTTTCAGCACTCGATGGGTTGTGGTCAACACGACCCGAATGAATCACATTTGAGCGCATCGGGAAGCCAACGACCTCTTCGGCGCGGCGCCCCAGCGCAAACAACTTGTCTAAATCGATGCCCGTGCGCACGCCACACTCATCGACCATCGACAAGAAATCTTCTGAGCAAATGTTGCCTTTGTAGCCGAGGTGATAAAGCGCAGCCTCAGTCGCAGGCTGACCGCCAATCGCGCCCATACTGCCATCAACCCACTTCACGCCTGTCTGCATGGCGGCCCAACTGTTAGCCAAGCCCGTGCCGCGCGTGTCATGGAAGTGCGCCAAAAACTCAGTCTCAGGATGTGTGCCAAGAAGGTGATCATAAATACGCGTGACCTGCGCAGGGTTTGCCTGCCCAGTCGTGTCGCCCATCATCATTAGATTTGCGCCGTTGTCGTGATAAAACTTCACCAACATATCGATCGGCTCCATGGGGATATCCCCCGCAATCGCACAACCAAAAACAGTGCCGACGCAACCCACCACCTCAACGCCAAGCGCCAGCGCGCGCTTCATGATTTCGGCATGCTCGGCCATCGCCTCTTGGTGGTTTTGGCGGAAGTTACGCGTATTGTGCTCTTCGGATGAGCTAATCATCAAAATGATTTTGTGAGCGCCGTAGCCCTCTTTTACGCATTCTTCAAAACGCTCCCAGCCCTTGATATTTGGCATCAAAACCCGCAATTTAACGCCATCAGGGCGGCGCACACCTTTAAGCATGTCGACCGCATCAGAAAACTGTGGCAGAAACTTTGGATGCGAGAAAGAGGTGATTTCCATCTCTTTTATGCCGGCGTCCATCATGCCATGAAGGACCTCGAGTTTATGCGCGGTCGGGACTTGAGTCTGGATGCTCTGCAGGCCATCGCGGGCCCAGCATTCGCAGTAATGAATCTGATCAGGAACAGAGGAGTTGAGGATGCTCATGGCCCTCTAGTCTACAATTGCCTCATGGCTAAAATCGAAATCTACACACGCTCAGTCTGCCCCTACTGCAACATGGCCAAAGGCCTGCTGCAATCCAAAGGCCAAGAGTGGGTCGAGCATAATATTGATAGTGATCCGGCTAAAGCCGACGAGATGATCGAGCGAGCCGATGGCCGCATGACTGTGCCTGAGATTTTTATTGATGATAAGTTGATTGGTGGATATGACGATTTGGTGGCTCTTGAGCGGGATGGGGCGCTTGATGGTCTTTTGTAGCGGCACCGCGAACATGCCCCCTGGGGCTACAACAAAACCCTCCCGTGGCGCAGCCACGGGAGGGTTTCAGCTACGCCCCGATGGGCATGTTCGCGGTGCCTCTGAGGATATGGAGTAATTGAGATGGAGAGATCTATATGGAGTAATGAATGTGAAGGGCTTTAAAACGGTTACGGCCCATTCACCGAGGTGATGGGCCGTAAACCCCAAGCCGTTACTCAAACGAACAACCCCTCCTGCACCCGAACGGGGTCAAAAACACACCTCTACATTTAATTTACTTCTAACCCTCCCACTTTCAAGCACGCTTATTCCCCTGAGTATCCTCCATCTCAAAGCGGGCGCTGCTGCGACTTTTCGCTCCGCCGCGAGTTTCGGATTTGCGGCGCTCGCGCCGCAAACCGAATGTCTGAGCGCCGGGCAAAAGTCGCAGCAGCGACCCGCCACAAATAGACAAACAAATACACAAACAACCCAACAAAACACTAAAATAACCAGCTTAAATGGGACTCTCCTGTGGCATTGTTGGGCTTCCTAATGTAGGCAAGTCCACCCTCTTCTCGGCACTCAGCTCGGCAACGGCTGAAGTCGGGAACTACCCCTTTTGCACCATCGAGCCAAACACGGCCATCGTTGAGGTGCCTGACCGACGACTCAAGCTCATCGAAAAATATGTGCCCGCTGGCCGCTTAATGCCAGCGGTCGTGCAAATGGTCGACATCGCGGGCCTCGTCGCAGGAGCAAGCGAGGGCGAGGGCATGGGCAACCAATTCCTTGGCAACATCATGGAATGCGATGCCATCTTGCATGTTGTGCGTTGTTTTGGCGGCGACAAGGTGTTGCGTGAAGAGCCCGTCGACCCCAAGGGCGACATCGAGGTCATTGAGCTTGAATTAGCCTTGGCAGATCTGGCAACTGCACAGAGAGCCGTTGAGCGCACGGCCAAAAAAGCGAGGCACAGCGACAAAGAAGTGCTCCTAGACCTTGAGATTTTCAAAAAAGTCGTCACGCTCCTCGAAGACGGGCAGCAAGCACGCTCAATCAGCTGGTCAGCCCGCGAAATGCAGGCCATCAAGCCGCTTTGCCTCATGACGCTCAAGCCTGTGCTTTATATCGCAAATGTGGCTGACGGCGACCAAGACGGCAACAGCGATTTCGCTCAGCAAGTGGGCGCCATTGCCGACGCTAACGGCTCAGAGTGGCTCCCGATCTGCTCAGACCTTGAGCTAGAGCTTCGCAACATGAGCGAAGAAGACCGCGAGATGTTCATGGAAGAGCTTGGCGTGACCGAGCTTGGCCTGGGGCGACTCGTGCATAAAGCCTTTGACCTGCTTGGCTTACAGACCTACTTCACGGCGGGCGAGATTGAAATCCGTGCCTGGACGATCCACAAAGGCGACACGGCCCCTATTGGCGCGGGTGTCATCCATACCGACTTCGAAAAAAACTTCATCCGCGCCGAGGTTTACTCGGTTGATGATTTAGTTGAGCACGAAAGCGAGTCTGCCGTCAAATCCGCCGGAAGATTGCGCACTGAGGGCAAAGATTATGTCCTGCAAGACGGTGATATTTGCCATTTCTTGCTCGGCAAATAAAGCTTAAAAGGCAAAAAGAGGGTTACGAAATCGCTTTTATGTGTCATACTGACACTAGGCGTTTTCGTTTTGAGAGCGCTTGCTCTCTACACATCCCCTCATGCCTTCTTTCGCCAAGAACCTATCCATGGGTCTTGTGCTGTGCACTTCATTAAGTGCAGCGCAAGATATTGCACCCCAAGCGCAACCCAGCGCCGACAACCTCTACACCCAAAAAGAGGCTGTTTCCCGACCCATCACCGCCCAAGATTTGGCGCGGGCGAATGCACTGCGACAGGGGCAAAAACCGAGCTATGGTTTCCAGACATCAAGTGGCCACGGTTTATTCACGAGCGCGCACACACTTGCGTTGGCGAGTGGGCAGTTCCGCCCCCAACCTGGGGTTGAGCCACAAATTCAGACTTTGGCCAAACGGCAGGGCTATGCCCACGCATGGGTTCAACCCACCGATGGCATTCAGGATGGCTTCCTGAGCTCGCTTCATAGTTTGGGCATTGAAACTTTCGCTTCGCTTTCTGGGGCGGTTCAGGCAAAAATTCCGGTTGCAGCGCTTCAGGCATTGGCCAGCAGAGAGGACATCCGCTGGGTGGGTACCGCCCCCCCTCGCGCGAAACTTCACCCCGTTTTAGCCGCACAGCTTGCAGAGGATGAAACCCAAAAACGCTTCCCCATTTGGGTGAGCCTGATGGGCGATTCTGCAAATGGCGGGCTAAGTCAGCGTATGAAAGGGGCTGGGCTTACGGTCACGGAATATCGCAAACGCACCCGCACTTTTGCCGTCGATGCAAGCGCGAAAGAAATTCTGGCTTTGAGTGCGCTCAACGAGGTGCACTTTTTGAGTGCGCGGGCCGCATTCAAGCCGCTGAATGGCACGGGTTCCGCAATGAGCGGCAATGCCAATATTTGGGCGGATTACCAAATGGGGCTTCTTTCGAGCCAAACACCAACCGGAGTCATTGACTCTGGTTTTGCCTTCCATACCGATCTAACCATCGAGCGACTCAATTTTGCAAATGGCGGCCTCGACGCCACCCAAGATGCATTTGGCCACGGCACGCAGGTTTTGGGTGCAATGCTCGGCCGCGGTTTTGTCAATCTCGATGCGCGCGGAGGAAACCCATTCCTTGCAAACCTCATTGTCGGCCGCGTTTGGCTGGCTCGCTATTTTGACGATGCGGGCAACCCTGTGGGTGACATCAATGACTTGTACGCAGCACTGGCGACAACTCAAGCTGGGTCGGAGATACCCAAAGTCATCAACTGCTCTTGGGGCTCACCCTCGATTGGCGGCGCGGCTTATTCAGGCACCGAGCAAGAGTGCCTCGACATTGACCATGTGGCCTACAACACGAATCAACTTTATGTTTTTGCCGCGGGCAATGACGGGCTTAACGGCGCGAGTACGGTCGGCATCCCTGGCGCGGCGGCGAATGTTTTGACGGTGGGCAACACCAAGCCTTACGAGATGGTGCAAGGCGATAATACGCTTGGCGAGATTGCGTTGACTTCCTCGCAAGGCCCGACGGCGGATGGCCGACTGAAACCTGAAATCACGGCTCCGGGCGGCGGCGACCCTGGCGATGCGGGTTCGGGGTGTTTGACGACATCCGCAAATGATCCCGCCACTTATGAAACCGCTCCAGGCGGCACTTCCATGTCGACCCCGCAGGTCACGGCTTTGGCGGCTTCTTTGATTGACCGCTACCCCTACTTTTCGTTTAACCCACCGGCATTACGCGCGGCTTTGATGGCTACGGCCATGCATCCAGAGGCGGGCGCTCAAAATGATGATTATGGTTTTGGAATGATGGACGCCTACCGCGCACATCATGATTCGCTTTCGTGGCAAGGCGCGCACATTCCGTTGATTTCGGTGAAGCAAGGCGCAGGCGGCAACATGGCGACAACCGACATTGATATCCCTGTGGGCACGGTGCGACTAACAATCGCAATGGCTTGGCATGAGCCAGCACTTTCGACGGTTGGCGGCGCGACACCTGTGACGGGGCATATTGACTTGGGTGTTGATTACGGAATTGACGGATGGACCGATGCGTCGGCGACCGGCAATGCGAATTACCAATATTTGGTTCTCGAAAACCCTACACCGGGGCCTGCTCGACTTATTTTCTTCCCCCGCGATACCGACTTAAATGACAATGGCACGCCAAGCACGCTGGTTGCGGGTGCGGCTTATCTTTTTGAGAGCGAATTGAACCCAACGATTGCGGCAACCACAAGCCTGAGCCACGAGGCCTTGAAAAAGGAAGAATGGGCAAGCATCACGACCGTGCTTTCGACCGACATGGGCTTGGCCTCGCTAACGATTGCCAACCTTATGGATTGGAGCGCAGACCTGCCGATCCAATCGGTTCAATACACGCTGCAAGACGGAAGCGACCGCTATGTCGGTTTCCCGTTGGCAAGTTCCACCCTAGTTTTAGGTTCGCTTATCGAAGCCAAACCACGCAGTATCACCTGGACTTTCCGAGCCGCCGACGAGGGCGAATTTCAGGTTAACATGAAAGTCAACAGTGACAACGCTGGAAGCGTAACGGACAGCTACACCTTGTGGGTGGATAGCACACCTCCGAATTTGGTGAGCAACCTCTCTTCCGCCACGCACCCAATTGATGTTTGGGTCGCTTCTCGCGATGTCGAAATCACTTGGGACACAGCCCTCGACAATGAAGCACCAAACGGCGACAGCGGCTCAGGCATCGGTGGTTATTCCACGACCATGCGCGCAAACTCTGGCGGCGACCCCGACCAAAACGCAAATGTCGATGGTGCTCTTAATTCTGAAATGCACCCTGGCCTTGCAGACGGCACGCATTACTTCCGCATTGCCACGACAGACCGTGCGGGCAACTGGTCTTCTGCGCCTTATTCTGTGGAATACGGCCCGATTAAGATTGATGCGACCGGCCCTGATTCTTCGGGGATGAATCTAAGTGTGACTAGCGGTCAAACAAGTGGCGTTTGGTACACCGACAATGATATTTCATTTTCTTGGTTGCCTGCAATCGATGCGACTTCGGGTCTGCTCGGTTATTCCACGGACCAAGATATAGGCACAGTTGAAATTGCAGCAGGTGCGACTGCACACACTGAAACATTTGCTGACGGTAGCAATGTATTGTTTGGATTAATCCCAATCGACAACCTCGGCAACGGCGGCGATGTAGCTGGCCCGCTTGGGCCGTTCTGGATTGACACCACCCCGCCAACGACCGTAGTCGGCGTAACTGCGCCGCAAGCCAATGTGGAAGAATGGACGAATCAGGTTAATTTCACTTTTACTGCATCTGACCCCGCGACCGATGCGACATCAGGCATTGCAGGTTATGACACCAATGACGACGACATCGTTGACAACGATCTCGATCGCACATTTGCAGAAGGCACCAATCATTTCTTCACCATCAAGGCACTCGACAACGCTGGCAATGTCGGCGCAAATGCCACATTTGGGCCTTATTGGGTTGATACGACCAATCCGAGCGTTGCCACAAATTTAACGGGCGATCGCCCGACAAGCACTTGGACCAACAACCCACTTGTCCATTTCACCTGGACGCCGGCAACCGATGCACTTTCTGGCATCCAAGGTTACGACCACAACAGTGATGGAATTCTTGACATCGCAGGCGCAGCAAACAGTTTTGGGATGAGCTTCCCAGACGGAAACGACATCGAGTTTGCTTTAGCGGCAGCTGACATCGCAGGCAACTTCGGCGCGGTTGCAGGCCCAATCGGCCCCTTCTGGATTGACACTGTTCCGCCGAATGCAGCAACGAATTTGAACTCGAGTCAAAACACAAACACCTGGACAAACGACTCCAACTTTACCTTTACTTGGTCTCCTGGCAATGACGCAACATCTGGGCTGGCTGGCTACGATTCAACTGGCGATGGCTCGATGGATCTCGGCGATGTTACGACGGAAACTTTGACCTATCCCGATAGCGATGGCATAAATTTCTCTCTAACTCCGTTCGACATTGCTGGCAACACGGGTGCAGCGGCAACGCTTGGACCATTCTTGATTGACACGGTTCTGCCAACTGGCATCACGAGCTTTTCTTCCAGTCAAATTGCAGACGAATGGACCAATGACCCGAATTTTGTTTTCGGTTGGATACCGGCCACAGACGACCGCTCTGGCATTGCCGGGTATGACATCAACGAAGACGGGGTTAGTGATTTAGGCGGATGGGAAACCAGCCGCGAGATCGCCTTCCCAGAGGGCGCTGCAAATCATTTCTCGATTGCTGCACTCGACAACGCCGGAAACATCGAACCTGGCCAAAGTTTCGGCTCGTTCATGGTTGACCTTACCAACCCCAATGCCGCGACTAATCTTGTCGCCGATGCGCCAACGGGTGTGTGGTCAAACAACGCAAATGTCACTTTTGATTGGTCACCTGCGAGTGATGCGCTTTCTGGCCTAAGCGGTTACGACTTCACCGGCGACGGCGAAATCAATCTTGATGGCACGGCGACCTCCTACATGATGACATTCGAAGAGGGCATGAATCATCAATTTGGCCTATACGCCTATGACAACGCCGGCAACCGCAGCCCGCTCACGGGCCCCATCGGAGACTTCTGGATTGATACGACTCAGCCGAGTGCCGTGACGAATCTTTCTGCAAGCCAGGCCATCCAGACCTGGACAAACGACGACAGCTTTACCTTCACTTTTAATGCCGCCAATGATGCACTTTCTGGAGTCGCCGGCTACGACACCGACGGCGACGGAATCGTTGATGATTTGTTCACCCAAACCTTCCCTGAGGGCACAGGTAATCTTTTCTCGATTCGTGCAATTGACAACGCAGACAACTTAGGCGATGCCGCGACGCTCGGTAATTTCTGGGTCGACATCACCGCACCAACGCCCGCTGGCAATCTTGCAGGTGATCAAAGCACTTCAGTTTGGTCGAATAACCCGACCGTCAATTTTTCATGGACGCCCGCATCAGACATGCTTTCTGGGCTTGATGGATACGAAAGTAGCGCTGGCCCTTTGGCCGCTGCCGCGACTGGTACACCCCATACATTTATGGGTGACGGTGCTAGCCATAGCTTTGATTTAACAGCACTTGACGCTGCGGGTAACCAAAGTTCAACCGAGACAATTGGCCCATTCTGGATTGATAACACACCGCCAGAATCGGCATCGGATTTAACTTCTGATCAAGCACCGAATGTCTGGACGAACGACCCAGACTTCCTTTTCACCTGGACTGCCGCGACAGACGCGACATCTGGTATTGCGGGTTACGATTCAACGGGCGACGGCCTCATGGATCTTGGTGATGTGACTACAACGCTTCGCAGTTATGCCGACAGCGACGGCGACACTTTCGCGCTTACGCCATTTGACTTCGCTGGCAACATGGGCCCCCCTATTGCTTTGGGCGAATTCATGGTCGATACGGTTCTTCCAAACGGAATTACTGATTTCACTTCAAGTCAAAATGCTGACGAATGGACGAAAAACCCCGCGTTCACTTTCACTTGGACATCCGCTACTGACGACCGCTCTGGCCTCGCCGGCTATGACCTAAACGGCGACGGAACGGGCAACATCGGCGCAGCGGCAACGAGCCGCGAAACGGTTTTTTCTGAGGGCGATTCCAACACTTTCCAAATTGCTGCGATTGACCTTGCGGGCAACATCGAAGCGGGTCAAGTTTTCGGGCCATTCAAAGTCGACCAAACCAAACCGATTTCCGCGACAAACTTAGTCGCAAATATTCCGACTGAAACTTGGAGTAACGACCCCCATGTCGACTTCACCTGGACAGCCGCGACGGACGCACTTTCTGGCCTCAATGGCTACGATACAACAGGCGATGGAAGCGTCGATCTTGATGGTGCCTTGACTTCAATGGCACTCCTCTTTACCGACGGCCTCGACAATCAATTTGGGCTTTACGCATACGACCACGCCGGCAATCGCAGCACGCTGACCGGCCCACTCGGCGACTTCTGGATCGACACGGTTTCACCCACAACCGATAGTTTCACTTCCAGTTCACACACCGAATCCGTTTGGAACAGTAGCAACACGATTAATTTTTCATGGACGGCATCCGACGCGACTTCTGGCATTGCGGAGTACTTCCTTAATGGCGCGAGTGTTGGCATGAGTGGCTCTGAAGCCATCACTTTGCCAGACGGTCAGTTCGTCAATGAAATCTACTCGGTCGACCAAGCAGGGAACTTATCTAATACGCAGAGTTTCACCGCTTGGCTCGACTCGAGTCTTCCAACCATTGACCATTTCGTTTCCAGTAGTCACGCAGACAGCGTCTGGACGAACAACGGCACGCTTGATTTAGCTTGGCTTGGTTCGGATGCGATTTCTGGTGTTGCCGAATATTTCCTAAATGGCGCGAGTGTTGGTCTAGATCTTTCTTCTGTTCTTAATTTTGCAGATGGCCAATTCTTGAATGAGATTTACGCCGTCGACAACGCCGGAAATGCTTCGAGCATCATGGGCTTTACTGCTTGGATTGACACCACGGCACCCACTCTCGACAGCCTGACTTCCAGTTCTCACACCGATTCGGTTTGGAGTGCAGATGGCACGCTTAACTTGGCGTGGTCGGGTTCCGACGACACTTCGGGCGTTATGGAGTACTTCCTTAATGGCGCGAGCGTCGGCCTTGACTTGGCCGATGCATTGAGCCCAGGCGACGGTAAAACTACGCATACGGTTTACGCGACTGACGCTGCCGGTCTTCCTTCTGACAATTTAACTTTCACGGTTTGGATTGATACAACGAATCCGACGATTGATAGTTTTACTTCCGCAACGCATACAGAGGGCCTCTGGACAAGCCTTGATTCCGTAGAGCTTTCTTGGAGTGCGCATGATGCCGGATCGGAAATCGCGCACTATGAGTTGAATGGCATCGATGTCGGTCTCGACACCACAGCCACAATCGCACTTGCCGAGGGCGTGCACGACATGACTTTGATCGCTTACGATGCGGTCGGCAACGCAAGTCTGGCTGCTAGCTATGAAGTCAAAATCGACACCCTCGCGCCAAGCATGGACAGCCTGACTTCCAGCTCTCACACCGATTCGGTTTGGGGCGCAAATGGCACACTCACCCTTGCTTGGACGGCTTCTGACTCTGGATCAGGCATCACGGATTTCGTCCTGAATGGAACAAGTGTCGGCTTTAATAACTACGCTGAACTCACGCCTGGCGACGGAGCGATTTCGCATAGCGTTTATGCCATTGACGCCGCGGGCAACTTGAGCACTGAGATGCAATTCCAGTCTTGGATTGACACGACGGCTCCAATTGCTGCAACAGACCTCAACGGCGATCTCGCACCATCAACCTGGACGAACAACCCCATCGTGAATTTCACTTGGACGGCCGCGCAAGACCCAAGCTCTGGGCTAGCCGGTTATGACTTAACTGGAAACGGCGGCCTGAACACCGGCCCAGATACGACTTCATGGGCCCGTAACTTCCAAGAGGGCGACGACAAAATGTTTGGGCTTTATGCTCACGACAACCTCGGTCACATTAGCGAATTAACTGGGCCAGCCGGCCCCTACTGGATTGACACGACACCCCCAAGTAGCGTTAGCAATTTGCGCCCCGATCAAGCACCTTTTGTTTGGACCAACGACAACACCGTGACTTTCACTTTTGATGCCGCCACCGATGCGCTCTCAGGAGTTGCCGGTTACGACACCAATGCTGACGGCGTCATCGACAACAACCCGACCGCCACCTTCGCTGATGGGCAGAACAACAGCTTTAGCATCCAGGCGATTGATCAGGCAACTAATATCGGCGACGCAGCCAGCCTCGGCGATTTCTGGATTGACACCGTCGCACCAACAGGGACGATTTACATCACCCCAAGCCCATTTTCAAGCGGCGCCGACTTCACCCTCAACCCCAAAGTCGAGCTCAACTTCACAAGCAACGACGACCGCTCCGGCGTCACCCACCTGCGCCTCTCCAACGACGGCATCACCTGGACATTCTGGACACCCGTCACACAAAACATCCCATCCTGGGATTTCACCGACCCCAACTACGGCGGCACCTCCACACCCAACACCCATCACACAGTCTGGGCAAAATTCCGCGACGCAGCCAACAACGAACACATCACAACCGACCAAATCTACTACCTAACCCCCCAACAACGCTAACCCCAACAAACAAATAAACGAACCCAACAAACAAACAAACGAACCCAATTAAGTCATTAAACTTAATTATCTTAATTCATCTCCCTTTTTTGTGATGTCTCCGTGGGCGAACTGAAGCGAGGCCGCAGGCTACGCCTGCGACCTCGCTTTGTTGTCGCCCCAAAGGAGACATCACAAAAAAAACAAAAGATCAATCAAGATCAAAAGAAACCCCTTGGGCAAGAGGAAGCTCCGAACCCCAGTTAATCGTATTTGTCTGACGGCGCATGTAAACCTTCCAGGAATCTGACCCAGATTCACGGCCACCACCAGTTTCTTTTTCGCCACCGAATGCACCACCAATCTCTGCACCAGATGTGCCGAGGTTGACATTAGCGATACCGCAGTCAGAACCTGCAGCAGAAACAAAACGCTCTGCATTACGCATGTTCATGGTGAAGATGCAAGAGCTCAAGCCCTGCGGCACATCATTGTGCTTAGCAATCGCGTCGTCAAGATCATCAATTTCAATGATGTAAAGCAAAGGACCAAAAGTTTCGTCTTGGACGACTTGCCACTCGTTTTGCACTTCGGCGATACATGGCGTCATGTAGAAACCGCCTTCGCAACCCTCAGGATGGACTTGCTCGCCGCCGCAAAGGATTTTGCCGCCGGCTTCTTTGACCAACTCAATCGAGCGCAAGACATCATCAACGCCGCCTTGGTCAATCAACGGGCCCATCAAAGTGCCCTCGGCCAATGGGTTGCCAATTGAGACTTTGCCGTAAGCGTCAACCAATTTGGCGACGAATTCATCTTTGACCGACTTGTGGATCAAAATACGGCGAGTCGAGGTGCAACGCTGACCCGCAGTGCCAACCGCACCAAAGAGAGTGGAGCGGAAAGCCATCTCGAGGTCGGCGTCATCCATGATGACGACGGCGTTGTTGCCACCCAGCTCAAGAATTGCGCGGCCATAACGAGAAGCGAGGCTTTCGTAGACATGCTTGCCCATGGAGCAGGAGCCCGTAGCCGAAATCAGCGGCACGCGCTTGTCGTGAAGCAAAATCTCGCCAACTTCAGAACCGCGCCCAACGACCAAACCAATCAAAGCACCCCAGCCCTCAGGCTCAAGCACACGCGCGGCCACCTTAGTCATGGCAATCGCAGTCAAAGGTGTTTTCGAGGATGGCTTCCAGAGGCAGCTATCACCACAAATCAAGGCCAGCATCGAGTTCCAGGCCCAAACGGCAGATGGGAAGTTGAACGCCGAAATGACGCCCACCACACCCAAGGGGTGATACTGCTCGCGCATCGCGTGTTGCGGGCGCTCGCTGTGCATCGACAAACCGTAAAGCATGCGGGATTGGCCCACCGCGAAATCAGCGATGTCAATCGCCTCTTGGACTTCGCCGAGCCCCTCTTGATGGATTTTGCCCATTTCCCATGAAACAAGCTTGCCAAGCGCGGCTTTCGATTTGCGCATCTCTTCGCCGATACGACGAACAAATTCGCCGCGAATCGGGGCGGGCACCTCGCGCCAACGCAAAAAAGCCTCGTGTGCAGCGGCAACGACCGTTTCGTAGTCGTCGGCATTGGCCTGCTTAATCGTGCCAATTTTTGAGCCATCGGCAGGCGAAAAAACATCAAGCTCTTTGCCAGAGCAAGAGAGCCATTGGCCGCAATAAGCGCCAGATTGAAGGCCCGTAAGGCCGAGCTCTTCAAGGAAGGAGAGATCTATGTCAGAAGTGGTTGTTGTCATGATTCTGAGGGTTTGGGGCGGAAGTGGCCCCTTTTCGGGCGGTAGTTTACGATTTTCCCGAGATAAAGCGTCCAGTTTGGCGACTTTTTCCTATTAGTTAGTACGCGAGTCTATTTCCATACTTCAAATCATCTTAGAAAAATTTAGGAAAATGCATTTTGCACATTCTCGACATTCTGTCATACTAATCATTGCGTTTCATTATTCCGAAGCGCTGGTTCCACAACCTCATTCCCCTCATGCACTCTTTCACAAAGGTTTTCTTTCTTGCTCTACTGATTTGCGATCCCCTTAACGCTTCTCAGGAAACCGCAATTCAATCGCCCCCTACAGGCGACAATCTTTACACGCTCCACCAAGCGACTCAAAGCCTCATCACCGCTCAAGACCTTGAGCGTGGTGATGCGCTGCCATATCCATGGCAATCTAGTTTTGGTATTCAAAGTTCGATTGGTCATGGTCTAGCTGAGCAAGCCAATACCATTTCTTTGGTTAGCGGTGCATTCCAGCCTAAACCTGGTGTTGAGACTCAAGTCCAGGCCATCGCTTCGCGTCAAGGCTACGCACATGCTTGGGTTCAACCCGTTGACGGCATCCGCGCTGGCTTCTTGGATTCTTTGCATGAATTAGGCATTCAGACCTTTTCAAGCCTGTCTGGTGCGGTGCAAGCCAAAATTCCTGCAAGTGCATTGCAGGCCCTAGCGAGTCGTCGTGACATCCGCTGGGTTGGCACCTTGCCTTCGCAAGCCAAATTTCACCCCGTCTTGGCCTCGCTCATCGCGACGCAGCAAGACCAACAACGCTTGCCGATCTGGGTCAGCCTTATGGGCGACTCTGGGGTTGAGGGCCCAACGGCAACGACCTTTATCACGCCTAGTTTGCGCGCAGATGCCACCCAAGTGGAACAGGGGCAAGCATCTAGCTTTGATCCATCGGCCAGCCCATTTGGCCGCCGCATGACAAAAGCCGGTCTCAAAGTAAAAGCGTATCGCGAAAACACTCGTACATTCGCCGTTGACGCAACCGTCGAAGAAATCATGACTTTGAGCGCACTCAATGAGGTGCACTTCTTGAGTGCGCGCGCTCAGTTCAAGCCAATG
This sequence comes from Planctomycetota bacterium, assembly GCA_018671175.1. Taxonomy (GTDB): domain Bacteria; phylum Planctomycetota; class UBA1135; order UBA1135; family UBA1135; genus JABHIE01. The sequence continues at coordinate 25,178 of JABHIE010000032.1, forward strand.
AATGACAAAGGGGCGTCCATGAGTGGCAACGCCAACATTTGGGCTGACTATCAAAATGGCACGCTTAACAGCGTGACGACCGTTGGCGTGATTGACTCCGGTTTTGCGCTGCACAGCGACCTAGCCGTTGAGCGCATCCATTTTTCAAATGGTGGGCTTGATGCCGAACAAGATGTTTACGGCCACGGCACACAGGTTTTGGGTGCTTTGATGGGTCGCGGCC
>JABHIE010000035.1 GCA_018671175.1 Planctomycetota bacterium
ATAACCTGCGCCTGGTGCGACACCTGACAAACTCGGGGCCATTGCTAAGACTTCGAAGCCGTCGACTAGCTCACCTGTTAAGCCGCTCGGAACCGTCACAAGAACTGTGTACAAACCTGCGGGTGCGCCAGCCAAATCGACATCGGCTGTCATGAAAGTGTGATGACCCACCACTACATTCGTCGCGGCGATGGTTTGCGCAGCACCGACAAATTGAACCTGTGAACCTGTGATGAAATCGCTTCCGCTGAAAACTAGCGGTAGCCAATCGCCCTGATTACCCTGGTTTGGCGAAACGGAATGGATTACGGGCGGATTGTTAAAAACGATCACTTCCGCAAGCGGGTTAGTTAATGCGCCCGTTGAAATATTTAGGGCGTGAAACCAAACAGGCACGCCGCCGCTGTTGGGCGGAATCGGCACATCCATCGAAGCTACGCCGTTTGCGTTTGCCCTAAACGCTGGAATATCGAGCATCACTTCAGGGGTCAGGTAAACCAATCCGTAAGCCGTCGAAATCGGGCCGGGGCCGGAGAGTGAATAGGCGACTTGGACGGAATCGCCTGAGCTGCAGCCGCTGATTTCAATGGTCGCGGTCATGCCTTCGGTTAGGTTATTGACCGAAAGAGTTTGGGCGCTTGCAGTGGAAAGAGGTGCTGCTAAAAGTAAGCCGAGGAAAAACAGGGGAGTACGGGGGATACGCATACTTATATAAGAGCATAAATCGGGGAAATGCGACATCCTTTTTTGAGAAAAAAGTGTGCGCAAAGAAGCGGCGACCATCAAAGACACTCGCATGTATAAGTTAACGCAAGTCGATCGAATTGCTGTAGAAGTTTTAGGCGCCGATTTCGAGATTGGACTGTCACCATATCTCACGCTTACTATGGTGATTAGGTTGCCTTGTGAAGTGGGTATTGTCACTTGAGGATTTAAGCAACTGCCGCTACCAAAAAAATTGCAAGCTACGCAAATTTGAATGGCTCTTATTCTCATACTCGAATCTACCCCCCCCACACACTAGCGGTCAATAACCGCTAGAATATGCCCCCGTTTCGCCACCAAACCCCACGAAACTAGCGAAAACTAGCCACATGCCCCAAATCGAAAGCTCCCCAGAGATGGTCGCCGGCGTCTACGCCAAAATGCGCGAGCGCCTGCAAGTCGTCCGTGACCGTCTCAATCAACCCCTCACTTTGGCCGAGAAAATTTTCCTTGGTCACCTCGACAACGCGGCCGGCCAAGATATCGAGCGCGGCAAAGCTTATTTGAATCTGCGCCCTGACCGTGTCGCCATGCAAGACGCGACCGCGCAAATGGCGCTGCTGCAATTCATGCTCGCCGACAAAGACGAGGCCGCCGTCCCTTCGACCGTGCATTGCGACCACCTTTTGCGTGGCCATCTCGGCGCCAAAAATGACCTCGCCGTCGCGCTCGACGAAAACGCTGAGGTTTATGACTTTTTACAGTCGGTCTCGAGTCGCTACGGTCTCGGCTTCTGGAAGCCTGGCTCGGGCATCATCCACCAAATCGTCCTTGAAAATTATGCTTTCCCGGGCGGTCTTATGGTGGGCACCGATTCGCACACCCCCAACGCGGGTGGCCTCGGCATGTGCGCAGTCGGCGTAGGCGGCGCAGATGCCGTCGATGTCATGGCCGATTTCCCCTGGGAAGTGCTTCAGCCTAATGTGGTCGGCGTAAAGTTGACCGGCAAGTTGTCGGGCTGGGCCGCGCCCAAAGATGTGATTCTGAAACTGCTCGGCATGCTGACTGTTAAGGGCGGCACCAACCGCGTGATTGAGTATTACGGCCCGGGCGCCGAAAGTCTCAGCTGCACCGGCAAGGCCACCATCTGCAACATGGGCGCTGAGCTTGGCGCCACTTGCTCGGTCTTTGCTTATGACGAGCGCATGGGCGATTATTTACGCGCGACTGAGCGGGGCGAGCTGGCTGAATTGGCGGCTGCAAACAGTGATTTGCTTACACCTGATTCGGGTGCGCAATACGATCTTGATATCGAGATTGATTTGAGCGAGCTTGAGCCACACCTCGTTGGGCCGCACACGCCTGACCACGCGCACCCCATCAGCCGCATGACCGAAGATTGCGAGAAAGAAGGCTACCCCATCGAGGTGACCGCCGCGCTGATTGGCTCCTGCACCAACTCTTCTTACGAAGACATTTGCCGCGCCAGCGATGTGGCCGAGCAAGCAAAAGCCCACGGCATGCCTCTGCACGCCAATCTGTTTGTGAGCCCCGGTTCTGAGCAGGTTTACGAAACGATTAAACGCGACGGCCAGCTTGATTCACTCACCAGCATTGGTGGTGTCGTTTTGACAAATGCTTGCGGCCCGTGCATCGGCCAATGGCAACGCGAAGACATGGAAAAAGGCACGGTCAACACGATCGTAACCAGCTTCAACCGCAACTTCCGCGCTCGCGCCGATGGCAACACCGAAACGCGTGCGTTTATTGGCTCCCCCGAGATGGTGCTCGCACTTGGTTTGTCGGGGCGGCTCGATTTTGACCCGCGTCGTGACGAGTTAACCGCACCAGACGGCTCGACCTGGAAACTTGATGACCCCAAGCCTGCGCCTGACATCCCTAGCGATGGCTTTGTTTTGGCTAAGACGCTTTATCAAGGGCCACCTGCCACGCGTGATGGTCTAACGGTCGAGGTCAAAGACGGCTCCGAGCGACTTGAATTGCTCAAGCCGTTTCCGCGTTTGCGGGCTGAGCAATACAGCAATATGAATTTGCTGCTCAAGACGCGTGGCAAGACCACGACCGATCACATTTCGCCTGCTGGGCCATGGCTCAAGTTTCGTGGGCATTTAGATAACATTTCTAATAATATGTTTATTGGCGCGACCAACGCGTTTGTCGATGAGATCGGCGCGACTCGCAACCAAGAAACCGGCCTTGTAAAACCCGTCCCTGATGTCGCGCGCGAATACAAAGCTGCGGGTCAAGTTTGGTGTGTTGTTGGTGACGAAAATTACGGCGAAGGCTCCAGTCGTGAGCACGCGGCAATGTGCCCACGCCATTTGGGTGCTGCTGCTGTGATTGTGCGCTCCTTCGCTCGGATTCACGAAACGAACCTGAAAAAGCAGGGTGTGCTTCCGTTTACTTTCGCAGATGCCGCCGATTGGGCCAAAGTCCAAGAGGCCGACAAAGTCAGCCTTGATGGTCTCGACAAGCTCGCGCCAGGGTCAGATGTCACGGCTGTGTTCACCCACGCCGACGGCACGGCAGATCGGGCTGCGCTGCGGCACACGCTTAATGCCGAACAGATTGTTTGGTGGCAAGCCGGCTCCGCGCTGAATTCGATTCGTAGTTAGAGTGGCTTGATGAGCGTTGCGTGATTGGGGCGACTCTACTATGGTGAATGACATGAAGCTCAAAACGATTAGCTTGCTCTTTATATCCGCCCAAGCATGACACCCGACAATAAATGGAAATTCATCCTTTCCTTATTCGCCGTTGTCGCCCTTGCCATTGTTTTTTTTACTGAAACTACCAGTAAAGAATCAGGGGTGAAATTGAGCGTGGCGCCTGCAACCCACAATCAGGCGCCACAACATTATTCGCCGGAAAACAGCGACTCCGCACCAGGCAGAAAAGCCGTCTCCGCAAAGAGTCGCTCAAATGAGCTCCTACTGCAATTTTCACTTTCCTCTGCTGGAGCCTTCCTAGAATCGCCAAGGTTTGTGCTAACGCACAGGGGCACTGCCGTGAAGTCTTTGCTGTTTACAACCTTTCTCTCAAACTACATTTTCGACACAACAGGGGTTGATCTTCTTGATGCAAGTATTTCTGGAGATGGCTGGGTCGGGTCTTCTAAAACCATCTCTTGTCAAAAAAGAGGGGGCGCAACAGCTACATTGCCTTTAATCGCCAGAAATAGTATTTCTGGCCAAGTCGTTCAGCTCGATACGAAAGAGCCCGTTCCTGCCTACACAATTAAACTCGATGCGGAAAGCAAAGAAGGTGCCGTTCACGGGTTTCGCTACCAAATTCACGATATTAAAGAAGCGGCTGGGTTGTTCCGCCTATTGGCGCTTTCTTCTCAATATCAACGGTTTCGTATTCATGTCTTCTCCGATGGCTACAAACCCTACAAAAGTAATTGGTATCCAATTGCTGAAGATCAACATCTTTCCGGCATTTCCATTTCTCTTTTAAAAGCAGCACCGATTACTGGCTCTGTGCTGTCGAATGCCGGCGTGCCAATCCTAGGTGCAGAAGTTGCCTTATTGCCTTCTAGCGAATTGAACGAGTTCCGAATGGTCTTCCCAGATTATCAGAGATTTTCACTTATGCGCCTAGCCCGCTCATCGAAATTTTCATCAGCAGCAGGTGCCGCCGCCCCGTTTACAACAACGAATCAATCCGGCGAATTCTCATTCAAACAAACGCCCAGCTTTCCTTACACCTTGCTTATTTTCAAGCATGGGCACGCTGTTCGCCTTCAGCCTTTTCCGCCGAATGTCCCTCAAGAAGAAATCATCTGTTGGCTTGAAAAATCCGGCTCCGTTGTGGGGCAAGTTCAGCAAGGCGACGAGCATGACGCAACAAGGAAGTTTTTCGTTTCTTTGAAGTCGCACGACTTCCCTATCGACTACGAGACTAGCGTTGATGCCAATGCCAACTTTCGCCAGGCCAATCTCTTACCGGGGAACTACTCCATTCAATTGTCAACCCATTCCGTGCGAGGGAGTCACGCCCATCAAAGCACATCAAAAATGACAATCGCTTCCGAATTCATCGAAGTTCACGCCGAGGGTCAACAGCGGCATGACTTTTTCCTCGGTCGCGCGGCAGCGGGCACTTTTATTGATGGCGTCGTCGGCAACATCCCCACAAGTTTATTTGCCGCGCCATGCTCAAGTTGGGTGTCAGCCTACGCAATGGATGACATTCAAAATGCGATCATGCGTGCCCCTCTCGACAAAAACGGGCGCTTTCAAATTGGGGGTTTGCCTCAAAATCAACCCTTTATGTTGGTGGCCACAATAATGAATCAATCCTGGAGCAGCATGTTTGCCACGACATTTTCTGTTCAGCCTTCCAAATTGGCTGCTGGCGACACCCTCACGATTGCTGCCCCCCTTCCAAGCATTCAAGGGCAAGTAACCCTCGGCGGAAAGCCGCACCCAAATACCTGGGTTACGGTTCTCGCTGAGACCGGTGACACTTGGGAGAATTACTTTCAAAGTGGTTCAATCAAAACAAACGAAGAGGGCCTTTTTTCCATATTTGCCCTGCCGCCCGGGAAGTACTCTCTTGTGCCAGAAGAGGGCTCTCAAACGATTTTCTGCAATGTTTCGTCCGACTCAGAAACCGTGACGGTTAAAATTCGCTTGTAAGAATCCGGGCAATCCAAAAGGAAACAAACTGATATTCTGTCCTGCATGAGCACTCCCTCCCCCCGCGTGGTGATTACCGGCGCTGGCACAGGCATTGGCCGCGCGACGGCTTTGCGTTTTGCCTCGGATGGCGCGCGGCTGTTGTTGATTGGGCGGCGGCAAGAGCCTATTGAAACGACTGCGGCCGATTGCTTGTCGGCAGGTGCGGCGAGCGCTGCTTTTGCCGCAACCGATGTTGCGAGCAAACCCAACGCCAAAGGGTCATTGGCAAATGCAGTCGCGACCTTTGCCGCAGATTGCGGCGATGGGGTTGACATCCTTATCGCTAATGCGGGCATCAACCCTCAACGCTGCCCCGCCTCCGATGTCGATGATGCCGCTTGGGATGACACCTTTAGGGTAAATGTCGCAGGCGTGCATCGTGCCTGCCAAGCTGTCCTGCCGCATATGCTGAGCAACGATGCTGACGAAAACAATCTGCGCGGTGCGATTGTTGCCACCGCTTCCATCGCCGGCATGCAGGGCATGAAAAATCGCGCGGCTTACGGCCCGAGCAAGGCTGCGGTGATTAATTACACGCAATCGCTTGCTGTTGATTATGGCGCAAAAGGCATTCGCGCCAATTGTGTTTGCCCAGGTTTTGTGGTGACCGATATCAATCGCCATTGGATTAAAGAGCTACCAAAAGAGCAACTCGCGTCTGTCGAAAACCGACACTTGCTTGGCCTCGGTTCACCCGAAGCGGTCGCAGATGCCATCCATTTTTTGGCCTCCCCCGCCGCGCGCTGGATGACCGGCGTGGTGCTACCCGTCGACGGCGGGTGGTCTTGCCACTAAGGTAAACACCACAAGATAAGATGGTCGAGTGAAATTCGCCCTCGCCATCAGCCTCGCAGCCGCACTTTCTTTGCCCATGAGTTCTTGTGGGCAACCAGAGCCCCACCCGCTCCTCGACGGGCCGCCAGCGAAAACCGCCGAGATGCAAGCTCTCGGGCATTGGCTTGGTGAATGGGATGTCGAATTGCGCTTTGGTGCGCACGACGCCGAAGCGACCACGGGCACTTACTACATCCGTATGGCGCCTGACGGCCGCTGGCTACTTTCTGATTTTCACTCAACCGCAAACGGCGAAGTGTTCTGGGGCCAAGAAGCTATTACTTTCGACTCTACCAAAGGGAAGTTTTTCTCAACCTGGAAAGATTCGCTTGAAGCCACTCAACTCACCGCGCTGTCGACTTACGATGCTGAGACACGCACCCTCACCGCAATCGCTCGTGACAGCCAAGAGCGCAACACCATCGGCACGACGATTTTCCCCGACAACAATCACTGGAACTATCAAATGGATGTCCTCAACGATGATGGCACGCGCGATGGCGTGATGTGGGTCGCGGCGATTCGAAAATAAGTGGTTGCCGTCGCATGAATAAAAAAATGGCCTGGCGGTATTTGCCGCCAGGCCATACGGAAGAGTGTTTGAAAACCCTATTGAATAGGAAGGACCAAGCGAATGCCCACATGATTGTGAGTGGCTTCAGCGCCGTCGTACCCACGGTTTGCACAGCGCACCTGATCTTGAGACCCGCGGAATGAACCGCCACGCTGAACGCGGCCGGATGAAGTACTCGAAGAAGGGCCCGTTGGGTTGGAGCCTGGGCTGACTGCGTAATAATTGGCATCGTACCAATCGTTGCAGCGCTCAAAAACATTACCGCTCATGTCGTAAAGGCCATAACCGTTGTAAGGATATGAACCTACATTTGTCACATCGCCGATGTTGTTGTTGTAGTTGCAATCATCAGCGTCAATTGTGCCACCCCAAGGGAAGCGAAGATAACGATAGGAACCGCGAGCTGCATATTCCCACTCAGCCTCGGTTGGCATGCGATAGCCATCAGAGTTGTAGTTAATCACCCAGGTCAATGGATGGTAAACGCGGCCTTTACCTTCAGATGCACTCAGGTAGTTTGCGTAAAGCGCACCACCAAACCATGAAGTCTCAACAACCGGCTTGTCTTCGTTTCCAACAGAAACTTCAAAGCTCGTGCCGTTCCAGCTAATGCAGCTATCTAAAGCCGTTGGAGCCAGGTTGCACACAGTCGCCATAATGCCACCCACTTGTGTAACGATATCGTTTGCAACCGTAACATCATGAATAGGTTGCTCGTCTGGGTTTGGAGTGTTTTTGTGGTCACCCATCTCAAAAGAGCCTTCTGGGATATAGGCCATGGCGGATGGCATAATTTCAAAAGCTGCTGGCAAAATC
>JABHIE010000012.1 GCA_018671175.1 Planctomycetota bacterium
TGGAGCGCAGGCTTTGCGGGTTACCTCATCGCTGCAATCGGCACTTCTTCCCCTGAGCTTGCGACTTCGATTCAAGCGATGCGTCGCGGAAATGTCGGTGTTGTTTTTGGCAATGTTTTGGGGTCGAATACATTCAATTTGTTGCTCGTTGGATCGGCGGTTGGTTTTTTAGGCGGCCCCCTCGGCGGCGCGGCAGATGCCATGGGCCCCGAAATGGCCATCGCAAACTTAAGCCCCCAATTATGGGTGAATGCAGCAGCCACATTAGCGTTGTTAATTCCAGCGATGCTTATGCGTGGCCGAGCTCAATGGCCAATCCTCTGTAAAGTTGGCGGTTTGCTTGCCATCACTGTTTACGCCCTCAGCGCGTGGTGGGTCTTTTCTTCGTAATCTATGTCAATGAGTTTTTCTCTGCCAACCCCCGCTAACCCAAGCCCAATGACACCCACTGAAATCGCTGCTTTTGTCGGCGGTACATTGCGGCGTGATGGCAGTGCTCAAATTGGTTTTGTGACGGCTGTCCATGCGGCAAACGAAACTCACGCGGCTTGGTTTTCAGGCAAGCCTGACTTGACAGGGCGGAAGCCAAGCGACGCGCAGTGGCAGGCATTGGCCGATTCAGGCGCGGGTGTGCTTTTGTTGCATGAGTCGGTCACGGGTAATCTGCCCCCAAACGCGGCTTTAATTGATTGCGCCAACCCAGGGCTTGCAGCGGCAAAATTGGCGCAACGATTTGTTGGTGTTGTACCTCCAAGTCAGCCAGGCGTGCACCCGTCGGCGATTGTCGATGCGAGTGCGCAAATTGGTCAAGATGTTTCGATTGGCCCTGGCTGTGTGGTTGAAGCGGGCGCTCACCTTGATGACGGCGTGGTCTTGCAGTCTCGCGTGAGTGTTGGCGCGAATGCCAAACTCGGGAAAGGCAGCTACCTTTATTCAGGTGTTGTGGTTTACCATGATGTTGAGCTCGGGGCCGCTTGCGTGGTGCATTCTAATTCTGTTTTGGGCGCCGACGGTTTTGGGTATTCGTGGTCGGGTAGCCGCCACGAGAAAGTGCCGCAAACGGGTGGCCTTGTCATCGCCGATGGCGTTGAAATCGGAGCATGCTCGGCAATTGACCGAGGCACCTTTGAACCGACTCAAATTGGCATGGGTTGCATCATTGATAATCATGTCCAAATCGGCCACAATTGCCAAATTGGTGCCTTTGTCGTGCTTTGCGGTCAAGTTGCTATTGCTGGTTCTACAGTGATTGGCGACGGCGCCATCTTGGGTGGGCGTAGCGGTTCGGGTGGGCATTGCCGTATTGGCGCAGGTGTGCAGATGGCCGGCCTGTCGGTTGCGTTTAGCGATATTCCTGATGGTGCTATTGTTGCAGGTGCGCCAGCAGTTGACGCAAAGCTTGATATGCGCGGCCGTGCGATTTTGCGAAAGATGGCTCGTAAGCGGGGCCGAGCATAAACATGCCTGATAGAGCTGGCAAAGCTGACAGAGTTCCAACACGCGATGAAAATTGGGAACAGTTTTTAGAGCGCACAGATTATGAAAAATGCGAGCGCCCACGCGCCGCGCGATTTGATTTAGATGGCATCCGCGAGTTGCTGAATAAGTTGGGCAACCCGCAAGACAAATACAAGTCGTTTCATATCGCTGGCTCAAAAGGTAAAGGTTCGGTTGCGCATTTTATTGAGCGTGGTTTGCGGGCGCGAGGTGAGCTCACGGGGCTTTACACTTCGCCGCATATTACATCTTGGGGCGAGCGCATCTCCGTCAATGGCCAAGAGGTTCCGCATCGTTTGCTGGCGGCTGCGATGACTCGAGTGCTCATGCATTCGACAAAGGGTTTAACCTTTTTCGATTTGATTACGGCTACGGCTTTTTGCGTCTACGAAATGATGGGCTGCACGACCGTTGTGATTGAGACTGGCCTTGGCGGTCGTTCCGATTCGACTAATGTCTTGTCGCACCCGTCGGCCTGCATCGTAACCAGCATTGAGCTTGAGCACACTGATGTCCTCGGTGATGACTTGCTTCAAATCGCTGCCGAAAAGGCGGGCATTTTCAAAAAAGACGCCGCAATTTGGTCGGGCGTTTCACTCTTGCACCCTGCTCAGTCGGTGCTGACTAATGCCGCAGAGCAAGTGGGGCAAACGCTGCGCAAAATTAGGGTTCGACCCCGATCAAGCGATTTCCCGTATCCCCAAGAGCACATGTGGACAAATTACACGCTCGCCATGGATGTCGTAAAAAACTACTACCACGACCGCTCCGAAAGTGACGCCTTGCTCCCCGAGCCCTTTTCTTTAGCCGCTGATCAGTTTGGCATCCCTGGGCACTACGAAGGTCGCCAATTAGAAGATGGGCGCACGGTTGTTTTTGATACCGCGCATTCGATTGAATCATTACGAGCTGTGATTGAGGCCTTTCATAATGATTACCCGTTTATGTCGCGCGGAGTTGTTTTTGCTTTGCGTGATGATAAAAATTTTAGTGTCATGGCCGACAGCTTAAGAGATTTAATACATGCCGATGGGTGCGGAAGCACAAGATGGTTTGCGACTCGAGCAGGCGAGCACCCTCGTTCCGCTGACCCAGCAGATCTAGCGCAGGCCTTTGGCGCTAAAGAGCTTGATTGTGTCGGTTTCCCTGACGGCCCCGATGTTTTGCTTGTAACAGGTTCCACTTATTTAGTCGGTGCACTCCGCCCGCAGACTTCTGCCTTGGCGCAACCCTTTTAACGAAGTTCAGACATGACACCTCCCGAAAGCTACCCCGAGACTGGTCACCGTTACACCTACCGTAGTGCTCTGGTTGATCGGCTTCGTGCCGCTGGCCAAGTCCGGGTGGGGCGCCTGCGCCTGCTTATGCCGCAGAGCCTGGGCTTTTGCTGGGGGGTCGACCGGGCTTTGGCGATGGTGCAAGACGCCCGGCAAAGATTTCCGGATCGCCGCATGTGGTTGTTAAATTCTATTATTCACAATCCAAAAGTTAATGCCGACATGCGAGAGTTTGGTATTCGATTTTTAAAAGGCAAGCATGCGGCGCCAGGTGCTCTTGAAGAATTAACCGACAAAGATGTCGTCATCGTCCCAGCTTTTTCCGCCATGATCGAAGAGATGCAATTCTTAAAAGAGCGAGGTTGTGAAGTCGTCGATACAACTTGCCCTTGGGTGATTAAGCCACATAAACGCGCCGAAAAATATGTGCGCGAGGGTTACACAACCATCATTCATGGCACTGTGGGGCACGACGAAACCCGCTCCACCTGCAGTTTGGTGACACATCGCGGCGGTCATTTCTTGGTGGTTCACGACCTTGGTGAGACCGATTTACTTTGCACTTTTTTGCGCGGCAAAATTGACTCTGCAGAGCTCATGGCCGGCCTGCACCCAGGTGCTGCATCCGAAGGGTTCCGACCTGCAGACCACTTAGATCGCATTGGGCTGATTAATCAAACTACGATGTTGGCAAGCGAGTCGCGCGAAATCGGAAACCGCCTCAAATCAGCTATGGAGCCCCGCATGAGTGAATTAGGCGGCGACTTCCTCGATTTCGACACCATCTGCCGTGCGACTCAAGACAACCAAGACGCGACTTCTGCGATGGTGGCTGAAAGCCCAGATTTGTTTTTGGTTGTAGGGGGCTTCGATTCTTCCAACACAAATAATCTTGCTCGTGTCGGCGATGCCGCTTTCGTCCCGGCTTACCACATTGACGGCCCGACCTCGCTCGGAGATGTTTTAACCTGCCGAGAGCGACCAAGCGGCCGACTCATTCAAGTGAAAGATTGGCTGCCTAAAGATGGCCCCGTTACGGTCGCATTTACTGCGGGCGCCTCGACTCCAGATACGGTTTTGGCGGATGTCGTCCAAAGAGTCCTTCAACTCGCTGGTGCGACACCTTTAGATGATTTCATGGTATAGTCGTCGGATAAATGCCTGCCACGAAACAGCTCTTCGATCTCGCCATTAACGGTGACGAAGATGCGATTGCATATTTATGGAAAGAATCGCAAACGGTCGTTGTGCCATTAGCGCGTGCTTGGTCAAAAAACAAAAAGCTACGCTCCCTATACGACCATGAAGATTTAGTCGCCGAAATCTATTGCGCGTGGCGTAAAAATCTAGACAGGATGCAATGGTGTGGCTGCAACCAGTTTTTTGCTTACACAAAAATTCTATCTCAAAGCCATTGCCGAGATCTGGTGCGAAGCGAGCAAGCTCAAAAGCGCGGGGGGGAGGTATTGATTGATGTGCCCTCTGATTTTCTCCGTCGAGGGCAGTCTCTGACGGCTCGACCGTCAAAAACCCCGTCTGTCCTCATGGCCGCTGAAGAAAAAAAATGGCACATGCATCAAGCCGTTTCCCTTTTGTCTGATATGGATAAAAAAATCATTCTGTGGCGGAGAGAATCCCTCAGCATTGTTGAAATTGCTAATCGGCTCTGCGTGAGCAAGCGCACGATTGCCCGCCATTTGGCCCAGTCACTTAAGCAAGTACGCCAATCTCTTCGCGAATCCGGCATCATTGGTTCGAGTCAAGCTTCTAGATAGGGTTTTTCTGTGTCTTCTGATTCCGAATTTCTTTCCGCAGAAGATGAGCTCCTTATGATTGAAATTGCTGATGAGTTGAGCAGTGCCGCTGAGAACGGTGAAAAACCCGCACCGCTTAACCCAACAACCCGCCCCCAGATTGAGGGCTACCACTTTGAGCGATTGCTCGGTCGTGGTGGCATGGGGGAAGTTTGGCTCGTGCGCCCTGATCAGACTGACACTTGGCAAGCTCTCAAGTGTTTACCCAGTGGCTTCTCTAAAGACGAAAGGCGTCTACTGCGCTTTGTTCGTGAGGCAGAGCTCGCTTCGAGTCTGGATCACCCTGCGTTAATTCCAGCGCTAACAGTTGAAGCCAAAGCCAAAATTCCATATTTCACAATGCCGTTCGTTGACGGCCGCGATTTGAGGTGGTGGCTACACCGCAGTCGCATCTTTTCCTCAACGGCCGATTTGCCAAACGAGCGACAATGGGTGAGTTGGTTAATGACGATTGCTGACGGTTTGAGCTATGCCCATGAAAACGGAGTGATTCATCGCGATGTGAAGCCTTCAAATATAATCATTTCAAAAGACAACCAACCCTGTTTAGGCGATTTTGGTTGTGCCGCTCTGGCAGAGCCCAATGTGCAATTAACCGCGGTCGGCGATATGCCTGGCACACCGCTCTATATGGCGCCTGAATTGATTCTTGGGCAAGTTACTCTTGCAGACCCACGATGCGATGTTTACGGAGTTGGTGCCGTCCTCTATGAGGCGTTGACGGGTCGCCCACCTTATTCAGGCCGCACTCGGGCGGAACTGGCTCGGTCCATGAGGCGTTCAAGACCAAAGTCACCGCGGCGGTTGATTCCAGGCTTGTCGCGCTTGCTTTCGGCGATTGTCATGCGTGCCATCGCCATAGAAACGGTTGATCGATACAGTGCTGCAAAGAGTTTGGCGCAAGACTTAAAGCGCTACTTGGCCGGCGAGCATTTTATAGTTCCTCGCCCTTCTCTCATGGTGCGGCTGTTGAGAGTCGTGCGATATTACCCTCGATATGCAGCCCTTTCGTTACTTGGCAGCCTGCTGGTGATTGCGCTGGTGACGATGACTCTTTTGCAAGCTTCGCGTGAGCGGGCACGATTGCTCGATAATGTTGAAGCATCAAGCGCTTTTTTGGGTAAAGCTAAGGTGGCGCTGGCTGAGGGTGACTTAGATGAATTCGAGATTTTCGAAAAGCATGGCATGATGGAATTGCTGCGGTCCTATTCCAAATCGCCCCATTCAAAAATCGTCCACGCCGGCATGTCGGAAGCGGCTTCATGGTATGCCGAAACGGGGCGCTGGCGGGCAGCATCAGCCTTAAGCGCCATATTCGATGCCGGATCGCCTGCTTTGAGTCAACCTCGATTACTGGTTGACGAACTGCCCCGGTTGCCCGGAGTCGAGCTTGCGCAGGCTTGCGCGATAAGAACCCCTCATTCGGCTCAGTGGGTTACCGCCCTCCAAGCCGTCGTTTTCATGAGCCCAGATGGCTCGCTTTATCAATTTAGTTCAGACACCGAACAGTGGCTTTCTTGTGCCGCGCCTCGAATCAATGACATACATTTGTACGATAGAGTTCTCACTCGTGATTCCGCATTGCGGTTCTGCGTGTTAACTCACCGCATACTTGGTGGCAAGAGCTGGCTTGCAGCCTCGACCGGGCTACAACTTTTTTTGCTTGAAATAGAAGGGCAAGAGTTTCATGAAATAGCCCAATGGAGATCTGTCGCCGAGCCCGTGTTCGCATGGAGTGGTCAATTGGGCCTTGGGCGAGGGCTAAGCGAAACGGCTCCACCTATTGTTGGTCGCGCTTCGGAGGGCAATTTTTACATAAAGGCCGATGCCAAGCATCGTGTCGATTCACTTTACTTCGTAGGGCGAGAGTTGCCACTTGATTTGAATGAGAGTGATTTTGTCTCCACGGGCCCAATATTTTTGCCTCGAGCAGACGGGTCGCTCCAAGAAGACGCGATTATCGCAAGAGCAGAGCATGGTGGCATGGAATTGGCCGTCTATCGAAATGGGCGACTCTACCGCCGCGCTTATGCGGGCAATACCGCGGCTCTAGGGCTCTGGAATCGCAACAAAGGTCAATTCGTTTTCGCTTCCTTGGCAACGCGCGACCACAGCGTAAGTGGCAGTTTAGAGGGCAGTCAACTTCCCGGGGGCATTTATGTTGCAGATTGGGACGGCACTCATTTTGCGATTCACTTCGATTTGACTGACCGCCGATTCCGTATGAAAAGCAGCGCTCCAGACGCAGAAGAGCGGCCAGACCGGCTCTTGAGCATCGCGCCGAAGCCACTGTTGTGTGGTCGAGTATCATCGGGTATCGACCTAGGGCATTCTGGCTCTTCCATCCGCCAAGGTTTCGCGGCATCGGTCACATTTCAAGATGGCCCTGCTTTAGTGTTATACGGGCCTTTTGAGGCAGGCGCGCGGCTTGATTTGTCAGGTAGCCGGCGACTTTTGCGTTTCGCCAATGATGTGCGCGGTGCCTCAATTCAAGATGTTGCTGATTACGACCATGACGGTTTCAGCGATTTATTGCTGAGGATAGATAAGCCAAGTCAATTACCTACATTGGGTTGGGTCAACGGGAGGGCTTTATGGCCCGAACAGTAATGCATTCTTTCTTTTTCATTTTATTGGCATTGCTCTTTTCTTGCGGATTCAAGTCGAGTCACTCGAATCATGTGCAGACTTTAGAGCTTGCCGAGAGCATGGGAGGTGCAAAATTGCGCACGGCTGTTTGCGAGGCTCTTTTCGCCAAGCAAGGGCTTCATTCCGAGAACCAACGCCCTTCGGCTCCTACAGATTGGGTTTGGCGATTCGGTGATTTTCCATGGCTTCGATTGATGTCCGACTCAGGCTTTGAAATGCGTGGCCGCTGCTGGAGTCGCAGAAGAGTTGTTTCAGCAGACAAAATGATTGATTGGTTAATGACTCCATCAATCATTGGAGTGCCTAGTGACGATGTTGAAGCACCAGCGATAAGCTTTTCACTGCGAGCCGATAAATTAGATTTTGGGGCGAGTGTGCGTGTGGCTTTAATTGGCGAAGTCGAATATGAAGATGGCCGTCGCAAACAGGCCTCGATTCGTTTGAGTCTTGCTCGAATGGGTGGAAAGGGCCGCATTGCCTTGATTACCCACTTGTCTTTCTTGCGCAAGAAATCAGTAGCCGAAAGCGATAATTGGGAGCCAATACAGCAACATTTCGAGGGTTACCTCTTGGGCAGCGAGGTCAAAATTCAAATCGATGCAAAGTGCTTGTCGATGCGCTCAGCATCCGAAAACTACAAATATGATTTCCTGGAGCAAGGTTGGCCAACGATTGACGGTGCAACCCGCCCCGTGCGCGCGATTCACTGGCAGAGGGTCGAGGCTAGCAGCGATTGCCTCTTCGATCACGAGTTTGGTCGGCAATTCAGCTATTTCAGCCTTGATGATGCTAACTTTCAGGCTCATTTGAATCGTGAGATTTCTGACAAGGTGACTTTGATTGACGGTCTTGCCGAGATGCGAGCCATAGATTCCGCCGCCGAAGAGAATCACGAATAGAATTTATTTTTCGTGTCCTAGGTGCGGTTTTTTACCCTTTTACTAATTATGAAGACATCGTCATTCTGGTTTTTCTCATTGCTCGCCTTGTTTAGCCTTGCAGCATGCACTGCGCCCTCGCCGCCCCCAGGTGCGTCTGCCGCGTTGTCCGTATCTGGTGGCGGTGGTGCTGATTGGGTGCAGATCCCAGCAGGTACTTTTGAGATGGGGGATCACTTTGGCGTGGGCGACTCCGATGAAGGCCCGCTTCATTCCGTCGCCCTCGATACTTTCAAGATGGATGTCTACGAAGTTACGAATGAGCTTTATGCTGCTTATTTGAATGATGCATATGCCGCGGGCAGCGTGACGGTAAACAGCAATGTGATTTACCAAGTCGGCGGAGCCGGCGAAGCTCTTGCCGACACGACGGCAAGCTCACTCTACAGTCGCATCACCTGGAACGGCTCGACCTTTGGGGTGACGGCTGGCAAAGAGCAACACCCTCTCGTGGAGGTGAGCTGGTACGGCGCCTGCGCATACGCCAACTGGCGCAGCGAGCAGCAAGGCCTAACTCCCTGCTACGACTTGTCGACTTGGGCCTGCGATTTCAATGCCAACGGCTGGCGCTTGCCGACTGAGGCTGAGTGGGAATATGCCGCTCGTGGTGGCTCAGCGACTTACACGCAGTATCACTGGGGGAATAGCATCGATGGAAGCCATGCAAATTGGAACGGCTCAGGCGATCCATGGGATAACGGCAGTTATCCCGAAACAACCCCCGTCGGCTACTACGATGGCAACCAAACTCCAAGCGGTGTAGACATGATGAATGGCTATGGTCTTTACGATATGAGCGGTAATGTTTGGGAGTGGTGTAATGATTGGTATAGCAGTGGTTACTACAGCTCTAGTCCAGGTAGCAACCCTACGGGTCCTAGTGGTGGCTCGTACCGTGTGGGCCGCGGCGGGAGTTGGAACCATTCTGCCGTCTACTTGCGTTCGGCGGGTCGCTACGACAACAACCCGAACAGCCGCTACTCCTACATCGGCTTGCGCTTGCTCTCAGTTCATTGATTGGGCTGAACCAGAACAAGAAACAAGTGCAGGCGCGAATGGAGACAATTGCAAGGGCCGCCGGCCA
>JABHIE010000026.1 GCA_018671175.1 Planctomycetota bacterium
AAAAAGGTAGCCAAGAAAAAGGTAGCCAAGAAAAAGGTAGCCAAGAAAAAGGTAGCCAAGAAAAAGGTAGCCAAGAAAAAGGTAGCCAAGAAAAAAGTAGCCAAGAAAAAAGTAGCCAAGAAAAAGGTCGCTAAGAAAAAGGTCGCTAAGAAAAAGGTCGTCCGTAAGAAGAAGTAGCTGACGAAACTGTGGGCCTTGCATCCGTGAGGCCTACATCCCAAAAACAAAACAAACATCAATACAACTCATCAAAACATGAACAAAAACGAACTCATCGATTTCGTCTGCGAGAAAATGGGCACAACCAAGTCCGCAGCAACCGAAACTGTTAACGCCGTCCTCGAGGGCGTCCGCGCTGGCATCCAAAGCGATGAAGCTGTTTCACTTGCCGGCTTTGGCACCTGGAATAAGCGTCACCGCGCTGCTCGGATGGGTCGCAACCCTCAGACGGGTGAAGCGATTCAGATCAAGGCCAGCAATTCTGTTGGCTTCAAGCCTGCCAAGGCTTGGAAAGACGAGCTCAATTAGAGCCTGTTAAGTAGCAAAGCCCAGCACCTGACGGTGCTGGGCTTTCTGCGTTTCTATGACCTTGAATAAGCTAAGGTCGAAGGTTCAGAATCACATTAGGCGAGTGAGTCTGCGCGGGATTGCAGAGCCTCAACTTCGGCTTTCATGGCTTCGTCGTCGATGCGCGGGAACAAAACGCCCGGCTCGCCAAAGGCTAAACCGGCAGGAACAAACTGCGGGCGAGTCGTCGCGTTTTCGTCTCCCCAGGCGCTAGCGCCGGAAGTGGCAGCCTCGCCTAACATCGCGCGTAATTCGGCCGAGGCCGTCGGGCAGAATGGGCTGAAGCGGCGGCTCAGCAAATCAAGATAGGCCACGCAACGCTCAATCACCGCACCGCAGGCAAGGATGTCATCTGCATCATCGCTCTTGGCTAATTTCCAGGGAGCAAGGGCGTCGAAGAATTGGTTGAGTGCATCGCATCCGCCCATTAAAGACCTTGTGGCGGCCTTAAACTGGTGGTTTGCGAGATACTCCCCAATTTCAGCAAATGCGCTATCAGCCGATTTGAGCATCTCGTGGTCATCAAAGCGACCATCACTCTCGGGTACTTGACCATCGAATCGTTTGCCGGCAAACTTCAAAACGCGCGATGCGAAATTGCCAAGCTTACCACCCAGAAGTGAATTGTTTGTCGTCTGGAAGGCTTCCCAGGTGAACTCAGCATCAGCCGTTTCGGGAGATGAAAACAAGACATGGAAACGCGCAGCATCAGGTGAATATTTTGAAAAGAAATCATCATTGTCGAGATACCAACCTTCTGAAGTCGAAAACTTTGCGCCTTGCAGATTGTAAAATTCATTTGCAGGTACGGCCCATGGCAAGACAAAGTTTTTGCCGCCCCATGCGTCTTGTTGGCCAAGCAGCATCGAAGGAAAAACCACCATGTGAAAGGCGATGTTGTCTTTGCCAATAAAGTGCACCAAACGCGAATCGTCACCCTGCCACCAGTCGCGCCATGCATCTGGCTGTCCTTGCGATTCGGCCCATTCCATGGTGGCTGAAACATAGCCGATGGGGGCATCAAACCAGACATAAAGCACTTTGGTGCCCTCGTCATCGACGCCGTCAGGTAATTTTACGCCCCATGGTAAATCGCGTGTGATTGGACGCTCGCGCAAATCTTTAAGCATAGCTTGCACATGACCGTGAACATTTGGTTTCCAGTCTTTATGCGGATGCGATGCGTCATCGCCCGTATACCAATCTGCGAGGCCGGCCTCTTGAAGTTTGGGCAAATCTAAATACCAGTGTTTCGTCGCACGCAAAATTGGCTTTGAGCCATCAATCGTGCAAGTCGGCTCAATCAACTTGCGGGCATCAAGCCATGCGCCACAGCCAGGGCATTCGTCGCCGCGCGCCTTTTCGTGGCCACACTCTGGGCAGCCACCTTCGAGATAGCGGTCGGGTAAAAAGCGGTCGAGGCTTTCGGAATACCATTGATCATCTGTGCGCGCAAACACATATTCTTTTTCAAGTAGGTTTGAAAAAAAAGTGCGACTTGTGTCTGCATGCTGGGGGCAACGAGCCGTCCCGCTCCAGATGTCGAAAGAGATCTGAAAGCGATCAAACAGGGCTTTGATTTCGCCGTGCCAGTGGTCAACATATTCGCGATAATCCTTGCCCTCTTTTTCGGCTTTAAGCGTGATGGCGACACCATGCTCATCAGTGCCACAGACATACAAAACCTCTTCGCCGGCCATGCGCAGATAGCGTACATAAACATCGGCGGGCAAATACGCGCCGGCGATGTGACCGAAGTGGATGGGGCCGTTGGCATACGGCAAGGCAGAAGTGACGAGGTACTTGACCATGGGCGGAAAGGATAGCGTTGCCGCCTTTCGCGCCGGTGTTGGCCGCACTAAGATACTCATCAGTACGGAAGCTTCTGCGCGCCAATCGGCGCCCTTTTAAGCCATCCCTGCACCCCAAAACATGGCCGACTTCACCGAATTAGACTTCTACGACCTCTCCAGCTTGTTCTCCGAGGATGACATTATGGTGCGCGACATGGTGCGTTCTTATTGCACTGCTAAGTTGATGCCCATAGTGGCCGACGAGTGGGAGGCCGGCACTTTCCCAATGCCAGTTATTGGCGAGATGGGTGAGCTTGGGCTTTTGGGCCCTTGCGTGGCTGAGCAATATGGCGGTGCTGGCATGACTGGCACGCAATATGGCTTAATCTGCCAAGAAATTGAGCGCGTCGACTCGGGCTTGCGGTCTTTTAATTCGGTTCAAGGCTCCCTCGTGATGTACCCCGTCGAGGCCTTCGGTAGCGAAGAGCAAAAGATGGAATGGCTCCCTAAGCTAGCTAGTGGCGAAGTCGTTGGCTGCTTTGGTTTGACCGAGCCAGATTTTGGTTCCGACCCAGCCGGAATGCGCTCAACTTGCCGCAAAGATGGCGACGACTGGATCCTAAATGGTCAAAAAATGTGGATCACCAATTCCAGCATGTCGCAGATGGGCATTTTCTGGGCCATGGATGAAGCCGGTGTTTGTCAAGGCTTCATTGTCGACATGAGCCTGCCAGGTGTCTCGGCGCCAGAGCAAAAACACAAATGGTCTTTGCGCTGCTCGGTGACAGGCGAAATGATTTGCCAAGATGTGCGCGTACCTGAATCGAGCCGCTTGCCAAACACGCAACACATGAAATCACCTCTGAGTTGCCTCACGCAAGCGCGCTATGGCATTGCTTGGGGTGCTGTCGGCGCGATGCAAGCTTGTTTTGACGAGGCCCTTCGCTACACGCAAGAGCGCAAGATTTACAACAAACCGCTCGCTGGCTTCCAGTTGACCGCTGACAAGTTGGCTGAGATGGCCACCGAAATTACCAAAGCGCAGTTTTTGGTCTGGCGTCTTGGTCAGATGAAAGACAACGGCACAATGTTGCCAAAGCATGTTTCGATGGCCAAGCGCAACAATGTTTCTAAGGCTCTTGAGATGGCACACACCTGCCGTACTTTGCTTGGCGCCAATGGCATCACGCTTGAGTATCAAGCTGGTCGCCATATGTGCAACCTCGAAACCGTGCTGACCTACGAGGGCACGCACGAGATTCACACCTTGATTCTCGGCCACCAGCTTTCTGGCGTGGCTCCTTACGGCGACCGTTAATCGAGGCAATTCTGATGAGCGATTTTTATCGTTGGTTGATGGTGACTCCGGGTCAGCCTCTAGTGAAAGAGGTTGGGCCAATGCCTGTTCCTACCGAGGGCGAGGTTTTGGTCAAAATTGCGGGTTGTGGCGTTTGCCATACCGATATTGGTTTTCACACTGAGGGCGGCGTACGCACGAATCATGAGCTGCCTCTCGCTTTGGGCCATGAAATCTCGGGCACGGTCATCACTTGTGGTGAGGGCTGCTCTTCATGGGCCGGCAAAGATGTGGTCGTGCCCGCTGTGCTTCCATGCGGCGATTGCGAGCTTTGTCTTGTTGGCTGCGAAACGGCATGTAGGCAACAAAAAATGCCAGGCAACGATTTTCATGGCGGCTTTGCTTCCCACATTGTTTTGCCTGCGCGTTGGCTGGTTGATGCAAGCGGTTTGCCCGAGGGCCTAGCCCTCGAAGATGTCTCGGTTTTGGCCGATGCGATTTCAACGCCCTATCAAGCTTGCGAGCGAGCCGAAGTCGGCCCTGGCGATCATGTCGTCATCATTGGCACGGGCGGCGTTGGTTCTTTTGGCATTCAAATCGCCCGTGCAATGGGGGCCAAGGTGATTGGCGTTGATATCGACGATGCCAAGCTTGCCCGCGCCATGAACTATGGTGCGATTGCAGGCGTCAATACCCGCGACCTCGATGCAAAAGCCGCGCGCAAAGCTGTGCAGACGGCCTGCAAAGAAAATGGCTTCCCGCGTGTTTGCCTGAAAGTGCTCGAAATGAGCGGCACCCCTCAAGGCCAAGAGCTAGCCTGGAACTTAATGAGCTTCTCTGGCGTCATTGGCATTGTTGGCTTTACTCTCAAACGCGTTGAGGTTCGATTGAGCAATCTCATGGCCTTTGACGCGCGCGCTTTTGGCAACTGGGGGTGTCGTCCGCAACTTTATACCCCCGCTCTTGATCTTGTCCGCGAAGGCAAAGTTGAGGTCCTCCCTTTTGTAAAGCATTTTCCGATGGACGACATCAACGAAGTGCTCGAAGATGTGCGCCATCACAAAATTGCTGAGCGCCCTGTTCTGATTCCATAGTCGCCTTAGCCGACCATTAAAGAAATGACTGATTCCACCCAACAAGGCGTTGTTTTCGCCGACCACGAGCTGGCTCCGGGCTACTCTTTCACTGAGATTCGTTATGAGCTGCGCCCGGTGATTGCACCAGATGGCTCTGAAGTTGGCGGGCTTTTTAACGCCTGGATTTGGCTTAACAACCCTGCCCAATACAACTCATACTCCACGCGCGCCATGGCTGAGTTGGTTTTGGCATTCCGCAAGGCATCTAACGAGCCGAGTGTGGTTTGCGTGGTGTTTACCGCTGTCGGCGACAAGGCCTTTTGCACGGGTGGCAACACGGCTGAATATTCCGAGCATTATTCGGGTCGGCCCGATGAGTATCGCCGTTATATGCGCCTCTTTAACGATGGCGTTTCGGCCATGCTTGAGTGCGATAAGCCAGTCGTTAACCGAGTCAATGGCATGCGCATCGGTGGCGGCCAAGAGATCGGGATGGCATGCGATTTCACGATTGCAGCTGATACGGCGCGTTTTGGGCAAGCTGGGCCAAAGCATGGTTCGGCTCCTGTGGGCGGCTCAACAGACTTTTTGCCCGTCTATGTTGGTTTCGCAAAAGCTGTCGAAAGTTGCACCATCTGCGAGCAATGGAGCGCACACTATGCCTTGCACATTGGCCTGATCAATGGTGTCGCGCCCGTCCTTAAAGTTGATGGTGAGTTCGTCGCAAACCCGATGGCCGTGACCAGCTTTGAGACCGATGCATTCGGTCGTTCGCTTTATGGCGCGGCGAAAACTGGCGATGCGCTTACGGCGGCTAAGGTGGTTTTGAAATCAGCCGAGGTTGATTTCAGCTTGCTTGACGCCGAGGTCGAATCCATGTGCTTTAAATTGGCCCAGACCATGCCCGATTGCACGACTTTTACTCTTGAGCAATTACGCAAACACAAGCTCCAATACTGGGACGCCAACCGCGAAACCAACCGCGCTTGGTTGGGTCTCAACATGATGACTGAAGGCCGCATGGGCTTCCGCACCTTTAACCGCGCGCCACGAGCTGAGCGCGAAACCGACTTCCTCGAAATGCGCCGCGCGCTGGCTGAGGGGGTTCGCTACGGCGATAAGTTGAGTGAGCGTTGTGCTCCTCACGCCGTTAACCGTCCCGAGGAAAATTAGATGACTGATACCGCTACCAATTTAGAAAAGCGCACGCTAGCCAATGGGCAAATTGCTGTGCTTGAAATCGGCCCCGCGCCTGCAAACATTGTTGACCGTGCTTTGATGTCGTCTTTGGGCGATGCTTTGACGGCCGTCGCTGACGACATGAGCGTTAAGCTTGTCATCATCACTGGCGCAGGCGATCACTTTTGTTATGGCGCTTCGGTCGAAGAGCATACTCCAGATCAGGTTGGCGCGATGCTGCCTGAGTTCCATGCGTTTTTGCGCAAGATTGATGAGCTCAATCTCCCACCTGTTTTGGCGGCGGTCAATGGTCGTTGTTTTGGTGGTGGTTTTGAGGTCGCGCTCGCTTGCGATTTAATCGCCGTATCCGAAGGCAGTTTGCTTGGGTGCCCTGAGATTAAGTTGGGCGTTTTCCCACCAGCGGGCTCGGCCTTGTTGCCATTGCGCGTGCCTGCGGGGCGTGCTGCAGCAATGCTTATGAGTGGCGCAATGGTCTCCTCGCAAGAGGCGGCTGGTTTGGGTATTGCAGATCTCGAAATCCCTGAAGGCGGCTTGCTAAAAGGCGTTGAGTCATGGGCCGAGCATGCAATTCTTGAGCAGTCAGCGTCTTCGTTGCGTCAAGCACGGCGTGCCTCTCGTTGGCCTTGGACCGATGCATTAACGCGCATTTTGCCTAAGCTCGAAGAGCAATATTTGAATGATTTGATGGCGACAAATGACGCCAAAGAAGGCATCCAGGCGTTTTTGGATAAGCGTCCGCCAAACTGGTCAAATTCATGAGTCAGGCTCTCGTCACAGGTGGGGCCGGCGGCATTGGTGCTGCGATTGTTCGCGCCTTGTTTGTGGCGGGGCATGATGTGGCGTTTACTCATGTGGGTCAGGCTGATGAGGCCGCGGCTTTGGTGGCTGACTTGACGACAGAGCTCGCGTGCGGCGGCGCCAGTTTGCGCGCCGTGCTTGCATTTGAAAGTGATACCGCTGATGAGCAAGCGGTTGCCTCTTTGCATGAGCAAATCCAACCCGACATTCTCGTGCATTGTGCCGGGATTACCCGCGACCGCGCGATATGGAAAAACACAACGGCCGATTTTGACGCCGTGATGGGCGTCAACCTTAAGGGCGCTTGGTTGCAAGCGCGTGCGGCGGCTCCGCATATGCGCGCCAAGGGCTGGGGGCGCATCATTTTGATTGGCTCGATAAACGGCTCACGCGGAAAGTTTGGGCAATCGACTTACGCGACAACCAAGGCGGGTTTGCATGGTTTGTCAAAAACCCTCGCCCGCGAGTTGGGCAACAAAGGTGTCACGGTAAATGTCGTCGAGCCCGGCTGGATTGAAACACCGATGACGCTTGCCGTCCCGGCTGAGTTTCAAGACGCTGCCCGTGGCGAAACGGTTACAGGGCGTCTCGGTAACCCCGAAGACATCGCCACGGCGGTCGCCTTTTTTGCAAGTGAAGCCGCCGCTCATATAACGGGTAACACGCTACGCGTTGACGGCGGGCAGTCGCTGTAAGTTTTTTTCTTTTTTTCCCTTTCTCCCTTGTAGAGTGGAAGTATGAAATTCACTCTTTCAGCTTTTTTTCTTTTCTTTACTGCCCTCATTGTTCCCCGTTCGGACGGGCATGTTGATGATTCCGTTTTCGAGTTGCTCGGTGCCGAGAGTTGTCCAGACATAGGGTGTATCCCTTATGCTTTCGATTGCCATGGTGCGAATACTTATGGTGTTTGCGGGTCTTACTTCGACCAGAGCCCTTGTGAAGCACCCAAGTAATGTTGTTCCTTTTTTTCAGTTTGTTGGCGTTTCAGTCCAAGCTGGAAGAGTTGTCACTAAATCCAGTCTCGCACGAGGAGTTGCAGCTTCTAATCTGAGCAATGGACGCTCGAGATGCCTATTTAGAGCACTGTAGTTTTGAACAGTCGTGCGTTGAAGTTGATGCTGCCGGTCATACTGTTGTGGTCAACCAACGCTATTGTGCTCGGGGGGATGAGCGGTCGCTTGAGCACCAAATTGCTAATGAGGTGAAACAGATTGCTTATACGGATGGCAAGGGAGAGTTTTACGAATGGGAGTGGTCGCAGAAATTGGGAGATTTTCGCCAAAAGACTTTTTCTGGCGAGTCGGTTTTATTTCGTACGGATTATTCTATTCTGAATCTGGGGCTCTGGCCTTTTGGCTTGACGTTTCGTGATTTATTTGCGGCGGGAACGGATCGCCTTTGGAAGGTCATCGGAGATTCTCCGTTGAAAGATGCAACCTTTGTGTTCACACCTGAAGGGAAACACAGCAGCTGGTTTTTAGCGTTTTCGCTTCATCCTGAGAATCTGTTAATGACTCGCCAACTTTTCTTTGACCGTACTCTTAAGAGAGACGGTTCTGATAATTCTGTCGATTTGTTTGGTTCTTATTATGACTTGACTTCAGAAGCGGTCGTAACTGACTGGCGCTTGATCCCAGGTAGTCCATTCGCCTTTCCATTAAAGGCTGTAAAAAATAAGCACGCGGTTTCTTCTGCGGCGACTCTTCTCAGTGTGAACGAAACGAGTTTTTCGCATTCAGTTGATGTGGATTCGCTTGTCTTTGGTTGGTCGAAGACATTGATTGACCCTACTACTTTGTTGCCAACATCAGGGATGTCAGTGGACGCATTGACGGGGCAATACAAATCGCAAAACAGTAGCCCTTTGCCGCCGCGGGGCGTAAGTCTAAGCCAAAGCGAACGGTTTCTTTCTTCCCTTTTGCAGTTAACGAGTCTTCATTCTGATTCTAGGCAAGAGTCTCTTGCCGCTGTCGCTGATACCTTTGGCAGTGCTTCTTGTGGTATTCAAGCCATCGCACTCGCGGCTGTTTACGCCGGGGTTCCTGCATCTTCGTTGAAAGATGTGGCATCAAAGTCGGTGCCAGTTGAAGAGGTGCCGGTGGGGCTGCTGATGTCTCTTTTGGATAAATTATCTATTGCCTACGAATTGGTTATGCCAAATTCTTTTTCGCCTGAAGATGGGCGAGCTTTCATCTGTTTGTTTGAAAGTGCTCTAAATGAGGAGGTTGGCCATTTTGTTTTCTGTTTGCCAGAGAAAGATAGGATTTTGTGTTTTGATTTGCGGGATGAGGTCTTTGATGTGAGCTTGGATGATGTTCGGAATGCTAGGGCGATTATTGCGTTGGGTGATTCAAGTTCATTCCTTAGCTCGAGTCGCATATGGATGTTGATTGGCCTTGCTGCCCTCGGGTTGGCCGTATGGATGCGAGGGAAGCGAAGTGCAGCTTAAGCTTTTTCCATTACTCTGCCTGATTGGTTGTCAGCCCGAGATGGAGGTTACACCTTTGGCTTCACCTGTTTCCGTTTCACCGGTGGATTCCGTGGATTTTGGCGTGGTTGAAGCTTATGAGAAATACCAATTTGAATTTATTATTACGAATGAGTCAAGTCGTACCTTTACTGGGTTAGAGTTGGTTTCTTCATGTGGGTGTACAACAATTTCTTTTGAGCGCTCTCCCTTGATGCCCGATGAGTCGCGACCACTAGTCGTTGAATTTACTGTTCCTGAAGGAGTGCGCCGAAATAGTGTAGTAAAGCTATATTGTCTCGAAATGGCTTCACCTTTAGTTGTATTGTCCTTAAGCGGAGAGACGGCTGGCATCGTTGATTTCGAATTTGAGCCGAAATCCATTCGTATTGCGTCCATTCCAAAGATGCAGTCATTTGATTGTAAGGTGCGATGTCGGACGGACGATCTCTCGTTGGAATATGAGGCCGTTAAAGGGAGTGGAATTAATGTTGAGAAACTAGACCGAATAGAAGAACTGACTAAAGATAGCGGCATTTTCGTTGTGACTCAATTCTTTCGAGTCGATGTGGATGCTGCAAGTTTCCAACAGGGTGCTCGTCGCGATGCGTTTTTGGGTTTCATTCCGCACTCCGACTCTAGGGCGCATGACATTATTGAAATTCCTATAACTTTTGATGATGGCCCTGCTTACCATTTTGTCTACCCCTCCGTCGTGACGATTCAAGAAAAGGCACCCATCGTTTTTTCGATCATTATGAATGATGCGTTTTCAGACCTTTCTCGTGTTAGTTCGGTTTGGGTTAATCAAAGAGAGTGCTCCTTTCTCCCCAAGGCGAATGCTCTGGAAATCCGCCTAGAGCATTTAGAAGAGGCCTACCCCCTAAAGGTAAGGGTGGCCCTTAAGGACGGCCTTCATTTTGAGCAGGTCGTTCCCGTTTTTAATCTGTCATCCTTTGTTCACTAAACGCTAGGAAAAGTCCATGCCTTATCGCCTTCTTTTATTGCTCTTCGGGCTGCTTGTATTGATCTTGATGTGGATGCCCCGAGAGCCCTCTTCTTTAGACGCGGCAAAGGGATCTTCAGCTAAAGTCTCGCATGAGACTACTTCTTATTCTTTAGAAGCCTCAGATGCTAAGAGCCCAGTTTTGTCGCGCGTTGATGTTTCGGAGTCCAACACCTTTTCCCTTGAGGGAATAGTGCTGGCTGATGGATTTGGTTTGGCGGGTGCTAGCATTTTATTAAATGGTGTTGACGCTACCGTGTCAGACGCCTTTGGGCTTTTTCATTTACAGAATGTTGCCATTGGCGATTTTGTTTTCGCTCATCACGGTAGATGGAGTGATTGGTCGGGGCGTGTTCAATCCGACAACTTGCTAGAAGTCAATCTCTTGCCTTTGAGCCACCTTGCTGTTGTCCTCCCCCCAATCTCAGGTCGTTCCGCAGTTCTTCGTTTGTTTGCTTTGAGTAGAGATTCACAATCTTCGTCACCGGGTAGTCAAGTGTTAGCGAATCGTAGCCTAATCAAGGAAGTTGCCGTTGAGCTCGACGGCGGCACGGTTCTTTTTCCGAATCAGAAAACAGGCAAGGATGGCAAATATGGATATGAGGTCGAGTTGGATTACAAAGGTATGCCCTTTGTTGAGCACTTTTATCATTCCAAAGAACGAATTCAACAAGATAACTCTTGCGAGTATTATGTGGCACATTTCAAAACTTTCGACTTGAATGTTGAGCCGGGCTATTCAGGAATTCAATTCCTTGACGCTTCAGGTGCCCCTTATAGGAATCGTAATGCTTATGTGCCGACCAGCTGTACTTTTGGTCGGTCGTTTCTTACCTATCGCACAGATGAAGAGGGCTGGATTCAAGTTCCTTATTCGATAGGGGATAAAATGTTGCACCAAGCATTTGTGAAAATAGATCATTCGCAATACTTGTCTGCTTATTATGCGGGGCTTCAAGAAGTTGGGTATCGGCAATATGTCGTCTCTTCGCCCGGAAATCTTTTGGATTGCCGTTTGTCCGGTGAGCTAGAAGAGGGAGAGTCGATTGTCGCTTGGATTCAAGCTATAGATAAAGACGGAAGTGCTTCTTCTTCGAACTATTTTGATGTCCAGCTGCCATTGGAAACGCATGTGCTTGGACTCTCCAGCAAAATCCCCCTTTTGTTTCATGCGCCCAGAGTAGCGCTAAGCTTATTCCTTATGCCTCACCGGCTTTTTTTGGGGAAATTCAATGCGACCTTAAAAGATGGGTTCGTGTATCAGGTGCCAGAGTTGAATGTTTTAACCCTTCGGTTTGGTGCTGATGGGATCGCTCAGCGAGATATGGAAATACACGCCATTCACCCCGATACAAAAAGGAGCTTGTTTTTTTTGTCGGTTTCATCGGGGCAGTCGGAAATAGAAGTGCCTGTTACTCCAGGAGAATATGCCATTACAGTGTCGGACGCCGAGACGAAAAAAAAGCTGGATGTGAAAGAAATACATATCCAATCTGACGCGGAATTGATTTTTTCTCTTTTGGGTAATGTGGAGGCAAGGGTCTTTTTTCAAAACACCCCTGTACTCAGAGGGACTGTAATGTATGAGCAAGAGTCCGGCGCTATCGCTCTCGAGAAGATTTCTCAAGAGGGCGTTGTTGAAATGGTCGCCTATGCCAATCCGGGAAAGCTGTTTGTGGTGATTTCTCCTTCCGAGGCCGTTCCCGCCCCGTGGAGTGGCTTTCAACAATGGAAAGTCGGCGGCGAGTGCTCCATTCGTTTTGAAAGTGAGACAGAGGCAATCCTTGAAGTCTTAACAGCCACCTTGGTCTTTCCGCGTTCCAAAGCCAATCGGACATACAAAATAGAGCGGCTCACTCAGCCCTTTTCCATTATCGACATTGAAGTAGATTCTTCTGGGTTGTCTCTCGAGTTACCCATCGGGGAATACAAGTTGCGCCAAGGCGCGCATCCGCCTCTGCAATTTAATATGAGTTGGGGGCAAATCTTACCGCTGGAGTAAGGTTGCCCCCGAGAAGAAAGGAAAGATTCGTTTAATTACTGGCAGCTTCCGCAGCAGCCACTTTCGCCTTCGGCTTCGGCTGCTGGAGCGGCTTCTGCCTGCTCGTCGCCATGGTCATGAGCGCCGCAGCATTCGTGGTCATCGCCATGGCTGTGACCTTCGTCGCTGTGGTCGTGGCTTCCGCAGCAGCCGCCTTCAGTTTCGCTTTTTGGTGCGTTAAGAATCTGAAACTGCAAATCGCTGATGAACTTATCAAGTGTCATGCGCTCGCCGTCGTCAAGATTGCTTTCGGTTTTTTCGCGCAACAACATCAAGTCGTCGCAAACCATGCGTGCCATGTCTACATTAGGCTCACCCTTTGGGGCGCCTGGGATATCAATTAAACCTAAAGCGTAAAAGCCCTGCATGGCTAGCTTTTGGATAAACATACGGAAGTCTGCGCCTTGGGCGGTTTCGGGGTTGGTCATGTTTTCGGTTTCGGGCATCGCTATGCCTCGATGGATTCGGTCGTTGTGTTGGGGGATGCCTCACCCATGTGGGCGATGGCTGCGCCGACAAACTCTTGAAAGAGTGGGTGCGCAGCAAGCGGTTTTGATTTGTACTCGGGGTGGTATTGCACACCCAAGTGAAACGGGCGGTCGCTTAACTCAACGACCTCGACTAAGCCGACGGATTCATAAACCCCAGCACTTGTCAAACCAGCCTTCTCAAGCTGTTCCCGGTAGTCATTATTGTACTCCCATCGGTGCCGGTGGCGCTCAAGAACTAAATCGCGTCCGTAAATGTCAGCACAGCGAGTGTCAGGCAAAACACGGCAAGGGTAGGCACCCAAACGCATGGTGCCGCCCTTGTCGGTGACGGCTTCTTGGTCGTGCATCAAATGAATCACAGGATGAGCGCAGTCGTCTCGAACTTCGCTCGTGTTTGCGCCTTCGAGGTCGCAAATATTGCGCGCGTATTCAATGACCATAGCCTGCATCCCGAAGCAAATGCCGAAACAAGGCACATCGTTTTCGCGCGCCCATTGGATGGCTTTGATTTTGCCCTCAAGGCCTCGTTCGCCAAAACCACCTGGCACCAAGACGCCGTGGACACCGTGCAGGATCGTTGCGGCGTCGCCATCGTAAACATCTTCAGCGGCGATCTTGCGGAACTTCACTTTATGCGTGTGCGCTGCGCCACCGTGAGTCAAAGCCTCATAGATTGATTTGTAAGCGTCATGGAGCAGAATGTATTTGCCCACGACCGCAATCTCGACGACGCCTTCTGGTGCGGCCATGCGCTGGCGTAAATCTTCCCAGTCAGAAAGGTCAACCGTATGAGAGCCCTCAAGCCCCAAGTGCTTGACCAAAGCCGCGTCGAGCCCGTGCTTCATTAAGTCAATCGGCACTTCATAAATGGTCGTGTCGACATCTTTTTCTTGAATGACATCTTCGGTGGCGACATTGCAAAACAGGGAAATCTTTTGCCGCATCTCTTCTGTCATTGACTTTTCGCAACGGCAAACCAAAATGTCAGGCTGAATTCCAATTTCGCGCAGTTTGCCCACTGATTGCTGAGTCGGCTTGGTCTTCATTTCACCTGAAGCAGCAAGATAAGGCAGCAAAGTTAAGTGCACATAAAGCACCTTGCCTTTGCCTTCAATATGGCCAAATTGCCGAATGGCCTCGAGGAAAGGCAGAGATTCGATATCGCCCGCCGTCCCGCCAAGCTCAATCAGGGCGACATCGGTACCCTCGGGCGCGCCGTTGCGGATGGCTTTTTGGATCTCGTCGGTGACATGCGGAATCACCTGGACCGTTTTGCCAAGGTACTCACCGCGCCGCTCTTTGCGGATAACCTCAGAGTAAATTGAGCCTGTCGTCGCATTGGATGCTTTTGTAATCGGTGCGTGACTAAAACGCTCATAGTGCCCCATGTCGAGATCGGTTTCAGCGCCGTCTTCGGTGACATAAACCTCGCCATGCTCAAAGGGCGACATCGTGCCGGGGTCGACATTGATGTAAGGGTCGAGCTTTTGAATCGAAACTTTGAGGCCGCGCTTTTC
The DNA here is from genome assembly GCA_018671175.1 of Planctomycetota bacterium. GTDB lineage: Bacteria > Planctomycetota > UBA1135 > UBA1135 > UBA1135 > JABHIE01. The sequence continues at coordinate 14,254 of JABHIE010000026.1, forward strand.
AAGAAGCACAGCCATGGCGGCAGTAGTGATGCCTTTTCCGAGAGAGGAAACGACGCCACCCGTAACGAAGATGAACTTAGTCATGAGGATGTGAGGGGGCAGAGGCGATGCGCTGCAAAAAGTGATCGTAATCGACGCGAGTGTCGATACCTGGGAAGGCGTGCGGCCAGTCAAGAACTTGGATGTCAAAACCCATTTCTAAAAACCGCAGTTGCTCGAGCCGCTCGGCGAGCTCAAGGGGTGTGGGTGAGTGGCCTGCGAATTGACCGAGAGCTTGCCGCGAGTAACCATACAAACCGATATGGAGGCGTGCATCAACAAGGGCGGCCCGAGAAAAGTAGAGTGCGCGACCGTCGGGGCGCGACACCACTTTTACGGCGGCTGAATCATGGAGGAATTCAGGGTCAAGTGGTGCGGCCAAGGTGGTGACATCACAACCGGATTCGAGGCTGGTCAAGACTGCATCAATCGCACCAGGGTCAATCTCTGGCTCATCGCCCTGAACATTGATGACGAATTCAGCGTCAGCAAATTCTTGTGCAGCGGCCCAGACGCGGTCTGAACCAGACGGAAGAGCGGGGTCGGTCAAGATGGCTACAGCACCCGCCTTTTCGGCAATAGAGGCCAATTCGGGGCAATCGACTGCGGCGATGACTCGGTCAGCCCCAGACTTCAAGCATTGCTTTAAAGTGTGAGACAAAACAGGCTGCCCGCTTTCTGCAAGCAGAAGTTTGTTGGGGAGCCGCATCGACGCCCGGCGAGCGGGTACGACGACGAGTGCTCGTGGGGAGTGATTCAACGCTCTTGAAAAGCTTTGCGGACGCGCTCGCCTTCTCGCTTGAAGAGCTCAGCGCCTTGCTCGTTTTTGATGAGCTGAAAGGACATCGAGCTATCATAAATGCCGCGAACAGCCGCAGCGCAATCTTGCACGACTTGCATGACTTCCACCGAGGAATCGTGAGTGCTGGTTAAAGTCCAGGTGCGATCGTTGCGAGTGAGCACAATCGAAGTGGATGCCCCTGGTGTGCGGACGGCGCCATTTTTAGCCGTCGAGAAAAACTGACTTTCTTCGAGTTGCTTGAGGAAGGCGCCCATGTTTAAATCTTCGACCACCTTAAAGCTAGCCGCGTCGCGCTCTTCGGAATAGTAAGCCGAGGCTTTGACCGACGACTCGTTCATGAAACCGATACGCAGCCCACTGCGGTGATCATAAAGAGTGACACGGCAATCTGAAGTCTCTTCGTAGATGCCGTGACTAGCGGCTTCTTTTTTGAGCTTTTCGTAAGCGGCGACGGATTCTCGCTCTGCCGCGGAGCCGGCTTGTTCGAGCTGGGCCGAGCGGGAAGAAGCTTGGTCAGTCGAGGAAGAGCTACCTGTTGAGGTGGGGGGGCCAGCGGCGCATGACGCAACAAGAAGCAGGATGAGGAGAAGGGGGATTCGCATGACAAGGGGCGTCCCGATGCTCCGGGACTTGCCAATCTTCCCTTTGCCGGGCCGCAACCGCAAGATGGAGAGCACGGAAATCATGAAACCCCCTTGGTTTAGTGACAAGAAATACCTTAATCTGCTGAAAATGAGCAAAGAAAAGCGCGCATCTAAGAAACCCACCTGGCGAAAGGTGGCTGTTTACCTCTCTGGTTTTCTGCTCGTGGCGCACGCTGACCCGCGGCCGACTAGTTTTTTGGTGGGCTGCGTTTTAGTGACGCTGGCATGGGTTGTCCGCATCTGGGCATTTGGCCACCTTGAAAAGAACCAAGTGATGGTGACGACTGGGCCTTACGCTCATACTCGTAATCCGGCTTATTTCGGGTCATTTTTGGCTTTGCTTGGCTTTGTTATTGCTGCGGGCAATTTTGAATCCACTCGTGGTTTGTTTATTTGGGCTTTTTCTCTTGTTTTGATTTTAGCATTTTTTCTTTTTTACTTTCCTCGCAAGATGGCACGCGAATACCCTCGCATCGAAAAGTTATTCGGTGAGCAGGTGCATCGTCACGCGGCAAATGTCCCTGATTTCTGGCCTCAAATTAAGCCATGGCGCTCAGGCGATGACCGCGAGTTTTCCTGGGCTCGTGTGGGTTCCAACCATGAGTGGGATTGGGGCTTTGTTTTGGGTCTGCTTATGGCCGCCGTTTGGTTCGTTGAGTCGTGGTCGCCCTTTTTGGGCTAGATATGCCATTCACGCGAGCGGCTTTTTCGTCGGCGACGCCTGAGCTTTTAAGTCGCGGTGCACGCTTTAAGCCTGCCGTTTGGCGCTGGGGCGGCGAGGTCACGGTTGTCGTCAAAGATGTACGCGATTTACCTTTCTGGAGTCGCCCTTTGGCGCGGTGGTTGCTCGATCGCGAACGGCGCATCATGCTTCGTTTAAGCGGTTTAGAAGCCTTTCCGCAGGTTTTAGCCGAGCTTGATCGAGATGCGTTTGTCATCGACCTCCTGCCGGGGCAACCCCTAACTCAAGAGGCTTTTTTGTGCGCACCACGAGAGATTACGACTCGTTTCCAGACTCAAATTCAGCAGATGCATGCACGAGGCGTTTTCCATCTTGATTTGCGACAACGGCAAAATATATTATTGGATGGCGAGCAGCCATATCTAATTGATTTCGGTGCAGCTTTTTCACCAAATTGGCTAGGCCGTAAAATTTGGGGGCCTCTGATGCGCTGGGTCGACCGGATGGCACCCCTCAAATACCTCGCTCGATGGGCGCCCCAAGAGCTCTCAGCTGACGAAATCCGTCTGGTTCGTCGCACTCAACGGTTGCGTAAATTCTGGCTCCTCTCGCCCAACAATCCTGACGGCGAAGATGTCGTGGGGCGATGACAATAAACACCACAAGATGTGGTGGCACAAGATTTTGCTTGGATTTTCAGTCTCATACAATATATTGGGCGCATCCGAAGGGGATGTAACAAAAATGGGTCGACTCGAGAAGCAAATCATTGCAGCAGCCATTGCGCTGCTGGGTATTCTTTTAATTGCAGTTCTGTTCGCAGATGGGCTGACTTTTACGCCTGATGCTGAACAGTCGCCAACTCAGTTTGCTGACCCCATTGCTGTGCATGAGGCGGCTCCGAGTCTTCAGATTCGCAGTGGCTCAACGGTTGAAGCAAAGGTCATCGACCTCTTCGCACCTCAGAGCCCTAAGCTTGACCTTGCATCTGCTTCCGCGCCTCGGGCGATTGATTCTTTTCAGGTCAACCACGCTTCAAGTGCAACGCCCGCCGCACAAGTCGTGGCTCAACCCGCCGATTTACCGGCCCTCATCACTTATAAGGTCCAGCCGGGTGATGTTTTCTCGCGCATCGTATCGAAACAACTTGGCTCAATTAAGCGTATCCCTGATGTCTTGGCGGTTAATCCGGGCCTTGATCCAGATATCCTGATGCCTGGCGATGAGATTCTCATCCCTAACCCGCTCATCGCGATTCCTGCGACGGCCAAGAAAGAGCTTTCCGTTGTGGCCGCCACTGTCCATGACCTTGGTCAGGCCTCCACTTCTCACAAAGTGGTTTCTGGTGACAGCCTCTGGAAGCTCGCCCGTAAATATCTCGGCAACGGCAACCCATCTTCAATGCAGCGTTTTGTCGATGCAAACCCAGATTTGGGCGATGTTGACGCGGTTCTGCAAATTGGGCAGGTTTTAGCCGTCCCGCAATAATCGGTGGCTCTGCCATTTCCAAGCGGTGAGGCTAGTCAGCCCCGTTTGATTCTCGGGTTAAGCTCCGGAACTTCTGCGGATGGTGTTGATCTCGCTCTGATTCGAGTTGAGGGCAGCGGCGGCGACCGTAAAGTCGAGTTTCTGGCCGGTGAGATGCGCGAGATGCCAGCATCTTTGCGGGCGAGAGTTCAGGCCGCTTCCGAGTGGGGCGTGTCTGATTTGGCTTCGGCCCACTATGAGCTCGGAGTCTTTTTTGGGATGGCTGGCCAAGACTTTTTGGCTGATCGCGGTTTTCCAATTCAAGAAATCGACTTTGCAGGCAGTCATGGGCAAACGGTTTGGCACCATGATGGCGACCCTGCGGCAGGCACTTTGCAGATTGGGGCTCATTCCGTTACGGCCTTTCATCTTGGCCTCCCGGTAATCGGAGATTTTCGTTGGGCCGACTTAGCCGTTGGGGGGCAAGGCGCCCCGATTTCTTCATGGGCCGATTGGGTGCTCCACCGCAACGCATGCCCAAAATTTTCGATTTTGAATTTAGGGGGCATTAGCAATGTCTCTGTCTTGCAAGGCAATAGCAACCCCCGAGCCTGGGACACCGGGCCCGCAAATGGTCCAATTGATTTTCTAGCCGAGCATTTTTTTCAATCGCCGTTTGATGACGATGGGCACTTTTCGGCCCAGGGGCGAGTTTCTACAGAGGTCGTGCAAGCACTTTTAGCCGACACTTGGTTTGATCGCCCAGTGCCTCGCTCGACAGGGCTGGAGCGCTTTGGCGCCCCTTTTGCTCAGCAGGCTCTGTCGCTTTTCAATAAACATGCACTATCTGCAACTCCTGTTGACATAATGGCTTCCGTGACTGAGGCCGTGGCGTTTTCGATCGCTAATAGCCTTGCCAAAGAAGGCCTATCTGCGGCGCCTGTTTATGTGTGCGGTGGGGGCGCGAGCAACTCTTTCTTGTGCTCTCGCATTGCAGCGCACCTAGACCTCGATTCGCTTTTGCCCTATTCCGATTTGGGCTGGAACCCCGACTTGCGTGAGGCCGTTGCCTTTGCATTACTGGCCGATGCTTTTGTTCAAGGCGAGTCAACTACCTTCGCCGAGACGACTGGCGCAAAAAAAGCGGCACTTTTAGGAGCATTTCATCCAGTTCCTGTTCTTGACCGGCCCTAGACACCCTATATTATGTTGCCTTGCTGGGCGAGCCGACTAACCTCGGTCTCTGCTTCATGGCAATTTCCCTGTAACTCCCGTCTCGGGCACATCATGACCCACATCCGGACTAAGGCCCTCGGCCTCCTCATCGGCCTCGCTGCCATCCTTACCCCCGCTTCTTCCCTCTTTGCGCAAGAAGACGCTCAATCCCGCTTTGACCAAGGGATGGCCGCATATCATGCCGGCGATCACGAAACGGCATTGGGGCATTTCCGCTCTGTCGTGTCTGCGATGCCTGATAGCGTCGTTGCTGTTGAGCTTCTGCACTCGAGCCAAGATGGCATTCTTGAGCTTCTTGTCGCTGGCGGTGAGTTTGAAACTTTTGCCCGCGAAGTTCTTGCGACAGCTGCCACGATGACAAACGATGTCATTCGTGATTCAGCCGCTGCTGAAGCTGACGCTAAAGGTTGCTTTGCTGAATCTTATGAAACACGCGCTCGCGCGATTTTCGCATTGAGCTCAAAGTATGGTCCTTTTGCTGCTCCACCGCTTGTTGCCAAGCTGGCTTCTCCGAGCGAAGAAATCCGTTTGCAGGCTGTATACGCCCTATCGCGTTTAGGCACAGAGGCCGTCCTTCCAACCCTTGCTGCCTCTCACTCGAGCCATGTTGAGGTACGCATGGGCGCTCTCATGGTCATGGCTGAAATTAAAGATGGCCGAGTCGCTGCTCGCGTGGCTGACATGGCTGAAAACGACACCGATGGTGCCGTCCGTAGCATTGCGGGTCAATTGGGGTATACCGAGCGCGCAGTTGATTTGCATTACGCTCAAGCTTGGAATTACATCTTGGCCGACGAAATGCTTGGCCTCTCTCCTGCCGAGAACTACGGCGTGTTGTGGTCAATTGATAGCTCTCGCCTGCAGTCATACAGCGTGCCTACATCCGCGATGGCACTTGAGCTTGCAAAGTACCACTTGATTCGCGCCGATGAATTGGGTCACCCTAAAGCCATGTCTTCTTTGGCTGTTGTTTATGCAAACGAAGCCGCCTTGTTGCAAGGTCTCGTTAACGACGGGCAAGACTATCAAGAGGTCTTGGCCGCTCAGCGTAATGCTGCACTTACGATTTCTGGTGCTGACCGCGATATCGCGATGCAGGGCGCCCTTCAGCATGGCATGCAAGCTGCAAGCATCGAGCTCGCCTCAATGCTCGGCGAACCTGGTTGCCCAAGTACAGGTCTCAAAAAGGCCATGTATAGCCAGTGGCCAGCCGTTTGGTCGGCTGCCGCCCTTGTTCTTGCCGAGCGCGGCGACCAGAGCACTGAGGTCCTTGAAGCCCTCACGCTTGCCATGGGCCTGCGTAGTGTGCGCGTGGTTCATGTGATTGACGCTGATTCCAGCCGCACCGATGCTCTTGCCATTGAGCTCGCAAAGTTGGGTGTCACAACGGTTGTTTCTCCTTCTGCTGGCATGGGGCTCGTCGCTATGCACCGCAGTGTCAAGGTTGATGCCTTTGTTATTTCCAACCGTCAAGTCGGCATGGACGCCCGCCGTATCGTTTCTGAAATCCGTGCTGACTCACGCCATTCAGATGTGCCCGTTTTCGTCTTAGGCGAAAACAATGCCGATTCAGCTCAAACCGTCGAGCTCGCTGACGCAAGTGAAGTCGTGATTGCTTTCCTCGAGCTTGATCAAGGTCGCGCTGACCTCGATTTGTTTGCAGCTCGTGCGACAACGGCTTTAGCCTCCATTGCTAAAGATAATGGCGCTTTACTGAGCGCTCATACTGATGCTTTCGTTTCAGCTCTTGCTCGGGTTGATGGGGTGGCTACACCTGCCGCTACGGCTCTTGGCTTTATTGCTGCACCCTACACCGTTGATGCGCTTACGACTGTTGTTTCTGATACGAGTCGTTCGAGCTCGGTTCGTTCTGCCGCAGCTCGCTCACTGGCCCAATTAGGCGCTAGGGGGGTCAGCCTGAATTCAGATGTTCTGCAAGAGGCTGTCCGCGAAGGCGATGCGGCACTCAGTCGGGCTTGCTCTTCTGCTTTGGGTGCGGTTGCAGCGGCGCACATGCCAGCTGTAGTCTTAGCCGCCGAATAGGCTTCTCTTGCTTTTCTTTGGCCCGTCATCAGGTCGGGCCAAGCCAGAGTAGCTCAGGGGTAGAGCACTGCTTTCGTAAAGCAGCGGTCACGAGTTCAAATCTCGTCTCTGGCTCCACTTAGACCGACCTAATGGGTCGGTCTTTTTTTGTGTATCGAGACCTTGGTTCCTTCATAATGTTGCGATGTTTCGGAATGCCATAATCCTTTCTCTCCTTCTTTGTACTTTTTTGGCCTGTGGAGGCAATAAAAAAGAGTTGGCCTCAGTTCGAGTGGGCTGGCAGCAAGGCTTGGGCTCTCTGCCTGATGACCAATATGACCCTGGGTCTGTTGATTCCACTTTACAATTCCCATCAGAAGTGACTTCTGTTCTTGAGCCGTCTGTGTTGGCCATGAATGATTTGCCCGCTTGGTCGGGTTTGACCCCTCTTGAGTTCTCTTTCTCCACGGCGATTCAATCGCATTCTGCAACAGCCGGGCAGGCGGTTCGGCTTTTTTACGCCGAAAGTTCTAATGCCGCAGGGCGCCCAATCGAGAGTATTCTAGATGAGATTCCTGCCGCTGATTATTCCGTCTCAATTTCTGGCAGCAAGCTCTCGATTCAGCCTGCCGCGCCCACAGCCGCTTCAACGGGCGAGATTTCGCCGTCTCCATTTCGTCCGGGTAGCACCATCGTTGCTGTTTTGACGACTGCCTTAAAAGACATCAACAGAGACTCGTTTCAGCGCACTGCCGCTTACGCTGAGCAACTTGCAGTTCCACACCCTGATGCGCATAGTCAGGCCTATCAGGCCCAATACTTACTACAGCTTCTTCAAGCTGAGGGTCTAGCTCAAGGCTCCGTTCTGCATGTGCAGAGTTTTACGGTGCAGACCTTAGGCACTGTTCTGGGCTTGTTGCGAGATGTCGCTTTTGGTGGCGAGGCTGCCATGTTCACGGAAGGCGAGCTCGATTCTCGATTTGCGGCACTTGACATACATGATGGTGCAGAGCCCGGTCTGGGCTTGCCCCTGGCCTATAATTTTTTAGAAGTTGCAGGTGCCGGCGGTACCCGGAATCGAGTTTTCCAAGGGGTGCTTGAGCTTCCTTATTTGCTTGGGCGACCATCTCAATCGACAGACACTACTTTCTTGACCCAGCCTTGGCAGTCGCGATTTACCTTGTTAGGCGATCTTGCTCAAAGCCGTGCCGTGACCCCCCTCAACCCACTGCCGGCCTTGCAGAACAGCGAGAAAATCCCCATTTTGGTGAGCTTGCCTACAGAGGCAGCACCACCTGGTGGTTACCCGGTCGTTCTTTTTCAGCACGGCTATCAAGGAAGCCGTGTCGATTCGCTAAATCTAGCCGCTACTTTCGGTTTTGGAGAATTCCTCGAAGGTGCGATGGCTGTTGTCGCAATTGACTTGCCGTTACATGGAGTTGACCCGTTTCTTCATAACGAGTTCTACACTGGCCGAGTCTTGAGCGGTGTACACGAGCGCACATTTGGCGTTGATGCCATCAACAACAATACCGGCGCATTGGGTGCTGATGGGTTTGAAGAGCCGTCAGGGCACTGGTTCCTAAACCTTGAAAACCCAGCTGTCGCCCGTGATCATTATCGCCAAAGTGTGGCCGATTTGTTGTCCGTCTTGGGCTCACTGGCTAGCATCGATGCAGATGGCGATAGCAACCCTGATTTTGACTTGAGTCAAGTTACTTTTCTTGGGCATTCTTTGGGCGCTTCTTTGGGTGTTACGCTACTGAACCTTGACCTGGCAAATTTCCAAGTTCAGATTCAAGCCGCAACCTTGGCCATGCCTGGGGCAAGCCTAATGGGCTCTTTCCGAGCCTCACAATTAATCGGACCTAACCTCGAATCTCAGTTGCTTGCGCTAGGCCTTGTGCCCGATTCTGCAGAGTACAACCGCTATCTTTGGTTTGCTCAGACGATGCTTGATGTTGTCGAGCCTGCCGCCGCCGCTGGCGACGCCATGGCGCGGGGGCAAGCAGATGAGTTCGCCACACTTTTTGATGTGCCGCTGCATCTCATCGAGGTCGTGGGGGATGGCCTCCTCGAAATGCCCGATAAGGTCATGCCAAATGCAGTCTCCAGCAACCCTTGGGTCGGCACTGAGCCGCTCATATCGCTGCTTGGGCTTGACTCTATTTCTACAACGCCTTTGGCCGGGCCAATCCGTGGCTCTGTCCGTTTCGTAGCGGGCCACCATGGCTCGATAATCACCCCCCTTGGCGAAGACGGATTTGCCAACACGACGGCTCAATCCGTTTATGATGAGATGTCTCTCGAAGCCTATTGGTTTTTGAAGACATTAGGCAATCAATTGCCCATTTCAGACGAGACTCTCGTCCTTCAGCCCGAGTAGACCTTTACCCCCACTTCCCCCATACTGTTCTCATGAAGAAAACCCTTCTCCTCCCATTTGTTCTCCTTGCCGTTTCGCTTCCTGCGTGCGGTGGTGATCATTCACCCGCCACGACCCCTGTTTATGCGCCTTCTGTTGGCGAGCTTCCTGTGCCAAACGACTTTCTGTTTGCAGGTTCCACCGACGGTACATTGAATCTGCCCGTAGCCGACGCAGCTGATTTCAGCGACTTGTCTGTGCACCTTAATGCTATTGATGGTTGGTCCACTGTGGCACCTTTTCGTTTTGACTTTACGGGCGATGTTGATTCGGATTCCGCCGTTGCAGGTCATACTGTGCGTGTTTTTGAAGTGGCCACGCATGGCCTTGGCGGACCTATTACAGGTGTCGTTGCTGAGTTAAACGCAGCTAATTTCGCGGTCACTACTTCTGATGCTACGGTTACGATTGCCCCGACGACTCCTTTTGAGCCATCGACTTCATATATGGTCGTTTTGGCGCGTGGCTTAAAAGATACGCGTAATCGCGAGATCGAGCCATCCGTTGAGTTCCGCGTCATGGAAACCATGGAAGCCGAAGACGGCTCCGCTCAAGCTCTTGTGCAAGCCATGACAGCTGCAGCTGGCACACAAGGCCTCGAATGGACAGATGTCCTTTGTGCGACGACTTTCACGACTCAATCCATTGGCGGTACTCTTGAAACGGTTTATGCCATGACAGATGGCCGTGAGGCATTAGTCATTCAGGGGATGAGCGATTCGGGCTATTTCGATATGACCTCCGGCACCGATACTTTGGTTTCCACGCCTACGAGTCTGGAATTCGGCCCTGCCAATGCATTGTTCTATGGCAATGAATCGCCCAATCGTGATGCCAATATGTGGGCGGGCACAATGTCGTTGCCTTACTACCACGCTGCGGGCACTCACGCCCTAGATTTGGGCCCCCTTACCGGGTTCTGGCAGGCGCGCTATAGCTTCTGGGGCGATGACAATGTCAACCTCACCGGCATGAACACTATGCCGTTGGCCACAGGCACAGAAATGATTCCTGTTTTGGTTGGGCTACCTTTGGTCCCCCGCCCTGCAAATGGTTGGCCGGTTGTCATTTTCCAACACGGCATTACTCGTAATCGCACCGACCTCTATGCAGTCGTCGATGCTCTTGCGCAAGATGGCCTTGCCTCAATCGCTATCGATATGCCTTTGCATGGTCTTGATGAGGCTGACCCTTATTTTGCCGACCTCTGGGCTGGTAATGACGCCTTGGCTGTCCACGAGCGCACCTTTGGCCTTGATCTGCAAAATAATGCAACGGGCGCCTTTGGGTTTGACGGTATTGTCGATGAGTCTGGCGCCTGGATGATGAATCTTGCCAGCCCGCTCACTTCACGCGACAACTTGCGTCAAGCGGTTGCTGACTTGATGAGCCTCCATTTTGCCATGAAAACAATGGATGTCACTGGCGATGGCCCTGAATTTGACATGACCCAAGTCTCTTTCCTAGGCCACTCACTCGGCGCCATCGTAGGCACGACCTTCCTGCGTTACGCAAGCGGCGTCCAGGCGGCATCTCTTGCTGTGCCAGGTGGCGGTTTGGCCCACATGCTTAATGGTTCCGTTGCCTTCGGCCCTGTCATTGCTGCTTCCCTCGCATCTCAAGGCATCACTCCTGATATGCCAGAATACGAAGATTTCCTTTGGGTCGTGCAGAGCGTGACCGACGCGGGTGACCCCGTCAATCATGCTGGTCGTGGCTTGGGTGCGACTATCCCGATACACCTCATGGAAGTCGTCGGAAATGGTGTGGATCATTACCCTGACCTTGTCGTTCCAAATGGCGTTGCAGGCGCACCGCTTGCCGGCACTGAGCCTCTCGTCGAGACGATGGGTTTGAGTTCCTTGACTTCTCCAGGGATTCTTCTTCCAGGCGCAGGCATTCGTGCTGTCGTCCGTTTCACGGGTGGGCACCACGGCTCGATTTTGACAGGCACAACTGATGCGTTTGGTGACCCTGGTGTTCCGGGCGACCACAACGAGGCTGCCTGGTTTGAAATGCAGACCCAAGTCGCGACTTTCCTCGCCACGGCTGGCACCATGCTTCCAGTCGATGCCTCAAGTGGTGTTGTTGACTAAACGCAAAACCTGTTTTTGCATTAAGCGAGAGCCACGAGATTGATCTCGTGGCTCTTGCCCATTTGGGGCTAAGGCTGTCGGTCAAACACCGGCAGAGTTAGCCCTGGCTAGGCATAAAAAAACGACCCCAAAATGGGGTCGTGATGAAAATGGTCGGGGCGAGAGGATTTGAACCTCCGACCCCCTGCTCCCAAAGCAGGTGCGCTGCCAGACTGCGCTACGCCCCGAACCGGCCGAGCATCATACAGACGCTTGCCTTCTGACGGAAGGGACTTAGAAAAGTCTTTCGAGCGCGTCATAATGGGGGAGGTCTACATCATGTCCGAAACTACAGCATCTGGCTCCTCTACGGCTACCTTCTCTGGCCAAACCGCAAGCCCTGGCACGGCTTACGGCCCACTCTTTTTGTCCATCGAAAGTGTTGATTCGATTCCTGTCCGCCGTTTAGCTGATAGCGAAGTCGAAGCCGAGCTTGACCGTGTCGATTCTGTCGCTCGTGCGGCTCGGGTGGGTTTGGTGCGCCAGCGAGACGCTTTAGGCGATCGCTTCACCGAAGAGCAGACACGCATCTTTGATACACATTTGCGCATGCTCGAAGACCCCGTCATCGAGGCCGACATCCGTGGCCGAATTCGCGAAGACCATCTTTCGCTTGAGGGCGCAGTTCGCGATGCGCTTTCCGTTTATGAGCGTTTGTTTGAGGTCGTCGAAACCGAAGCTTTGCGCAATAAGTTGGCTGACATGCGAGATGTTGCTCTGCGTCTATTGAGGCATTGCAATCGCGGCACGGCATCCGACGAGTCGCAGGCTGACCGCACGGGTGGCATCCTGCTCGTGCGCGAGTTGTCTCTTTCTGACCTAACGGGCGCCCTTGATTCTGGCATTGCGGCCATCGTTGCCGAAGGTGGCTCTATGGGTAGCCACGGTGCTATTTTGACCCGCGCCGCTGGAATCCCGGCGATTCTAGGGGTCGGTGGGCTTCACGATGCGGTTCAGGCCGGCGACCGCCTGCTCGTTGACGGCGAAAGCGGTCAGGTCACTCTCAACCCATCCGACGCCATGGTCGCTGCGCTTGATGGGCAAACGGGCATGGCTGACATTGTTGAGCTTGAGCCAGCGGTTTTGGCGGATGGCACGCCGATTCAGTTAACAGCCGCTGCGGCAAGCCCGCGTGAAGTCCGCCGTGCCGCCGCAATGGGTATCAAAGAGGTGGGCTTTTATCGCACTGAGTTACCCCTCATTCAGCGACGCGCTAACCCCAAAGAAGACTCCCTTGCCAATCTTTATGGCAAGGTCGTAGGCGCAAGTGATGCCGTGAGTTTCCGGCTACCTGATCTTGATTCGCAGAGTGGCCTGACTTCGATTTACACCCATGCCGAGACTAACCCAGCCATGGGCTTGCGCGGCGTACGGGTTTTACTCGAAAACCCAGCGATTCTTGCGACTCAGATTCGCGCAATCTTGAGGGCATCCGAGGGCCATGATGTCCGTATTGCAATTCCATTTGTGACCGATTTGGGTGACATTCGTGCCGTCCGTACTGCCGTTGATGAGGCTCGAGAAGTCATGCGCCTTGAGGGGCTTGATGTCTCGCATCCCGTCCGTTTGGGCTTGGTGCTTGAAACGCCGGCTTCTCTTTTGATGGGGCGTGAGCTGCTTGGGCAAGTCGATTTTGCTTTGCTGGCCCTTGACGGTATGGCGCAGAGTTTGCTCGCCTCGGATCGCAGCAATGAGGTCTCGGGCGTTGGCGGGCGCTTGGCTCAACCCCACCCTGTCGTTTTGCGTGCGGTGCGTAAATTAGTGCAGATTTGTGATGGGCTAGGTCGCGAGTTTGGCGTTTATGGCAATAGTGTTTGCACCATTCCTATGCTGCCTTTGCTTGTGGGTCTTGGTGTGCGGCGCTTAGCTGTGCGCACAGAGAGCTTGGCCGAAGTGCACGGTTGGCTGCGTGACATTGAGCTTGACACTTGCCAGCGCGTGGCCGAGGTCGCTTGCCATGCAGCGACGAGTCATGAGTTGCTTAGCGGCTTGCCGGCTTCTTGGCGCGATTAGCCTTTAAATAAAGGCCGCCCCTTTGGGCTCTAGCTTGGTCGACATCACATGCCCACTCTTTCCCCAGAGCCGCTTGACGCGACTGGCGAGGCGCTTTTCGAGGGCCATCGCATCTTGCATGCGCGTTACGATTAGCAAGCCTGAGCCTGCACCCGAAAGCGTCGCGCCCAAAGCCCCGTTGTTGGTGGCATAATCAAGGAGCCCGCTTGCGCCCGTTAGTAATTTTAGGCGCGGGGTAATGTGCAGCTCATCTTGGATGCCCGCGGCAATGAGCTCTGGGTCAAGAAGGCGTAGGCCTTCTAGCAAAACGGGCGTGCGGTGGGCCTGTCGCATAGCCCGCCCAAAGCCCACCGATGTCGGCAAAACCTCGCGTGAGCGTTTGGTCTCAAGTGGGTAGGGCGGTACGACAATCAAGAAGCGCAAATCACGATGCAAAACAACAGGGATGTGCCGCCATTCGCCGCGTTTGGTCTCGATGCTCCAGTGGGCGCCACCAAAAAGTGCGCCGACCGCGTTTTCGGGGTTGCCCTCGAGCTCAATGCCCTCAATCAGCAATTCGTCTTCGGAGATGCGCTCGCCACAAAGCCTGTTGCCAAGAAGCAGGCCGGCGACCAGCCCAGAGCCACTTGCACCCAAGCCGCGCCCGGGTGGGAAATCGCCATCAACCAAAAGCTCGCCAGGTGGCAAGGGTTGGCCAGCCAAAATGCTCGCGCGCCGCATGCCCCGCAACACGGGGTCGCGCCCGGCACTCAGTAGCGACTCAGCGAGAGCACCATGCCGGGTGAGAGTTGTTTTTTCAGCAGGGCGCCACGAAACGGTCAGATATGCGTTGAGCGCAATAGAAAATGCATCAAAGCCTGGGCCTACATTGCTCGTTGAGCAAGGCACGCGCAGGCGTATTTCATCTTTTCGGCGGCGAGGTAGGGGCATGGTCTAGGCAACTCGATTGAATGCAGGTAGAATGTAAGGCTCCCGTTGATGCACGCCAACGATTTGAGTGGCATTTTTAGCCGACGGGGTTCCAAAGGAAATTCACGCTACCCGTCCATACTCCCAGAACGATGACCACAGCTACGGCCCCCGAACTCGACAAGAAAGAAGAGCACCGCCTTCGTAACATCCGCAATATTGGCATTATGGCCCATATTGATGCCGGAAAGACTACTGTTTCCGAGCGTATTCTCTACATCACCGGCCGTACTCACAAGATCGGTGAGGTCCACGACGGCGAGGCCACCATGGATTTCATGGAAGACGAGAAAAATCGCGGTATTACGATTGCGTCCGCCGCCACTCAGTGCATGTGGAAAGACATCCAGGTCAACATTATTGACACACCTGGTCACGTTGACTTCACGGTTGAGGTTGAGCGCTCTTTGCGAGTACTTGACGGAGCCGTTGCCGTTTTTGATGGCGTTGCTGGTGTTGAGGCCCAATCCGAGACGGTCTGGCGTCAGGCCGACCGTTATGGCGTACCGCGCATTTGCTTTATCAATAAGCTCGACCGTACGGGCGCTGATTTTGACAAGGCTTTTGATTCAATCCATCATCGTTTGCAGTGCAATGCTGTGCGCATGCAGATCCCTTTGGGCATCGAAAAAGATTTTTACGGTCTGGTCGATCTTCTTGAAATGAAGGCCTACCGCTTCACCGAGGGCGACGGCCCTGGCATCGAAGACATGGAAATCCCTGATGATGTCAAAGAGCTCGTCAATGACCGCCGTGCTGAAATGATCGAGAAAATCGTCGAGATCGACGACGACCTCGTTGAGCGTTTTCTTGATGGCGGCGACTTTACGGTGGCAGAGCTCAAAGAAGCTACACGCCGCGCGACTTTGGCGGGTCACGCAATTCCTGTGTTCTGCGGCTCTGCGCTGCACGACAAAGGTGTGCATCCTCTTCTTGATGCAGTCGTCGATTACATGCCATCCCCAATCCATAAGGGTTCGGTTACGGGCATGGACCCAAAAGACGAAAATGCTGAAATCCTCCGTCACCCGAGTTGCGAAGAGCCTCTCGCTGCGTTGGCATTCAAGACGATTGCTGACCCCAATGGCGACTTGACCTTCTTGCGCATTTACTCTGGCACGCTCAATCGTGGCGACCAGGTTTACAACCCTCGCACGCGTAAAAAAGAGCGCGTGGGCCGCTTGATGTTCATGCACGCCAATACGCGCGAGGCTGTTGATCAAGTTAAGTCTGGCGAGATTTGTGCGGTTGTTGGTCTCAAAGACACCATCACTGGCGACACGGTTTGCGAGCAAAAACAGCCAGTCATCCTTGAGTCGATGACTTTTCCTGAAGCCGTGATTTCCATGTCCATTGAGCCTAAGTCGATGGGTGACCGCGACAAGCTCGGCGATTTGTTGACCCAGCTTCACCGCGAAGACCCATCTTTCCGCGTGATGACAGACCAAGAGACCGACGAAACGGTTATCGCGGGCATGGGTGAGCTTCACCTCGAGATCATCACAACCCGTATTGGGCGTGATTACAAGATCCCTGTTACGGTTGGCGCACCTCGCGTGGCTTATCGCCAGACGATTAATGCTGAAGTTGACATTGAGGGCAAGCAAATCAAGCAGTCAGGTGGCTCCGGTCAATACGCTGTGGTTAATGTCAAATTCCGCCCTTGGGTTCGTACCGAAGAAGACGAAGATAAAGAAACCAACACTAACTTTATCGATTCGATTAAGGGTGGCGTGATTCCAACGACTTACATTCCTGCTGTCCGTAAGGGCATCGAAGAAATGTCTAAGAGTGGGGGCGCTTTGGGTTGGCCTTTTGTCAATATTGAGGCTGAGCTGCACTACGGCAAGTCGCACGATGTTGACTCGAGTGAGCTAGCATTTAATTTGGCTGGTCAGCGCGCTTTCCGTGATGCGGTTAACGCCAACTTCACGGTTCTTGAGCCCGTCATGAAGATTGTGGTTCAGGCCCCTGAAGAGTTCCTCGGTGATGTGATTGGCGATCTCAACACGCGCCGTGTCTCCATCGACGAAATCACCATGGACGGCATGATCCGCGAGGTGAGTGGCAAAGTGCCAATCGCTGAAATGTTCTCTTATGCGGGCACAATTCGCGGTTTGACCCAAGGGCGCGGTTCTTTCTCCATGGAGCCAGCCGGCTACGAAGCCGTGCCGAGCTACATTCAAGAAGAACTTGTAAAAGAGCGCCTCAAGTAGGGGTTTCAACACGGGAAGTCATGTTAGAATTTAGACATCATGACTTCCCAAGCGAAGCTTAGCGACGACAAGTTCGTCGCCCAAGCACTCGGGCTTAAGGCCCCGGTGTATCGTCACATTCGTAACGCCCTCTCTGCGGGTGAAGCGCCTGTTTGGTTGCGCACAGCTGACCCCAAGCTCGCCGGGATGTTCCCGCATGCTTTTGGTTTTGAGCTGTTGGTCGACCACATGCGCGCTGTCGAGGCCTTTGAGCGCCGCCGCGCCAATTTGATTTCATTATTCGCGGCTCGTGCCGAAGATGAAACTTTGGCTGACGCGCGAGACGCAATGGCTGAGGTGCGCGACGAGGGCGATCTCGAAGACATGGCTTTGGCCATCGAGCCATCCTCAAACTCCGAAGGCGGCGAGCCACTCGAAAAAGAAGAGCATCAAGCCTTTGTTGATTTACTGCATGGCGACTGGAAGGTCGCGCGGGCTTTGCGCAAGCTGTTCCGCGAAGTGGGCACGATCAAAGTTGAGCTAACGGGCAAAGAAGGCGTCAATGATGCCCCTTTTCGTGGTTTTGTGGGTGATGCAGCGCGTCTGGTTGATTTCGACGCCGGCCGTTATCTGCAACTTCGCCATGGCGAGCATTTGCACGCTTTGCGTTTTGACTTTGCCTACCCAGCCGGTTCTCTAAAAGAGGTTTTTGATTCGGTCGTTACTGGTTTTGCCGTTCAAGAAAAAGAAGCCTATCTCAAGCTTTTCTTGTCATTCGTTGAGACCGAGCGCTTGCCTCGTTTGGTGCAAGAAACGCGCGCGCGCCTAAAGAGGTTAGCCGAAGATGGCGCTCTCCAACATGCCTGGGAGCAACTCCAAAATTCTCTGCAACGCGGGGTGCATCAAAGTAATGTCATTGGCATGCTGGCCACGCGAGATAAAAAACTAATCGCTGCATCGGTTGAGCCTGATGGCAATTTGCGCACACGCCAATTGCAGAGCAAAGCTGACGATTTGGGCGATCAAGTTTTAGCCTTCATCGGTGAGGCCGATTCGGTTTTACTGGCCTGCCAGGCTGATTCCAATACACGCACCGCAGCACAAAAAGTGCAAAAGGCACTACGAGCCGCCAAGCGCGAATCTCGATTGGCCACTGTCCCCGTGAGCGTGGCGCGCACCATGATGCGCGAAGTCGCCCGTGGCATGCATGAGGCTCACCTAACACCAGAAGAGCGTCAGTGCTACCTCATCTCATCTTTTGCACGAGACCCGCGCGGAGCTGCGTTCCATACGCCACACATTTTGCGCTCCTATATCTCATTCCGTGGCGAGGTGAATCACCGCCGTCTCGATGAATTCGAAATAACTTTCTTGCGCGACATGCTTCAGCAGAGTGGGGTTGATGTTAACGAAGCCACAATTGATGTCTTGCGCATGGTGCCAGGTCTTGATTCAGCGGGCGTAGTGGTTGAGCGATCCACAGCGCCATTCCGTTCCCTCGAAGACTTCCGTCTCCGCATGGGCCTTGAGGGCTCGGTGTGGCGTACGGCAGGTTGCGTGCTGCGTGTGCGTCAAGGCGACGAGCCCTTCGACTCACGGCCATTGCACCCTGATTACTACGCGGGTTTGACCGCAGCTTTGGCTGCAAGTGAGGTCAAGGCATCCGTTGTGATGCGTACGCCAAATAAGGTGCGCGAATTGGCTTGGGGTGATGTGCTTGACGCATTGAGCTGGTCAGATGCCGTCCCTGCCGCGATTGCTCGTGCTTTAAGTAAGCCAACTCGCCGTCGTCCACAACATGGCGGCCCAAAGGGTGGCAAGAAATCTGGTTTTTCTGGGCCGCGCAACTCTGGTCGTGCGCTTGAGAGTCTCGAGGTCGGGGCTAAGCTCAAGGGCAAAGTTACAGCTTTGCAGGCTTACGGCGCTTTTGTTGATGTTGGCGCTCGCAAAGAGGGCTTGGTGCATGTCAGCATGTGCTCCGATGATTTCTGCAACGACCCGTCCGAGGTCTTGACGGTCGGTCAAGAGGTTGAGGTGCGTGTGGTGTCGGTTGACATCGAGAAGCAGCGCTTCCGCTTGACGATGCGTAGCGACGACGCAACGGGCGGTGCCAAGGCTGGTCGTGGTAAAGGCGGCAAAGGCAAAGGCAAAGGCGGCCGTGGTCGTCGCGAAGAAGCCCCTGTCATCTTGGCTCCAGGCCAGAAAAATATGCGACCCAAAGGTGGCCGCCCAACTGGCCGTGGTAAGCAAGACAACAAAGATAAGCCAGAGCGCATTAAGTTGGGCCCTGACCCAACAGCAGTTGATCCAAAAGCCATCGACCCCAACAACCCGTTTTTTGCTTTGATGCAAAAGGGCGACAACAAGTAGAGGCTCGCCTTGCTCTACCTGCGCGGGTGGCTAACGCTTGCGGCGCACCAGATCGGTCGCTAGCCCAAGCTCGTCGAGCATCGGGATAGCTTCTCCGCACCAACGCTTACCGTCAACGCCGTAGCCCTTTGTGGGCTTAATGTTGGGCAGCCGTTTTTGGAACCACGCGTTCCAGAGATCCATGAGCTGTTCGCGCGTTTGCTTGGCGGCCATGCTTGCCAAAGCAACAGGCAGGTGCTCACTGTCAGCACCCATACTGAATCGCAGCTGCACTTCGCGGGTCGCAAAATGCAGGGTGTACGCCGAGCCGCCAGGGCCTTCGCCATGAGTCGTAATGCGCTCGGGCGTCAAGGCCTCGCGCAGCAAAGCCATGTATCGTGTGCGCGCACCGTGACGGTCAAGCTCGATGCGCAACGGTGAATCGCCCGTCAAATCTAGCAAGTGCTGCACGGCCTGCATGGCAATGAAAAAGTTAGTATTGCCCTTGCTGCCAGTTGTGCGGATGAGCTCATTTAGCTCACAAGCCGGCACAGCTCGTGCTCCAAAAGCTACGCATTGGCAACCCGCGTTTTCTAGAGTGCGGTGAAGCAGGGTAGCGTCAAGTTGTGTGCGCTCAGGATTTACACTGGCGGCAAGACGGTCAGGAAGTCGCCGAAACCAAGGTGCGGCATGCAGCCAGCGTGGGGGCCCTGCAGGTGATTCCGTCACCCAATCATCTAGTAAAACGGCCTGCGGTGAAGTCAATTGCCGAAATGCGGCGACCGTGCGCTCTAGTCTGGCACGACCATGAGGGCCAGAATGCACGAGCTTTGAGTCGTTTAGCCAGAGGCGTTGCTTGTCAGTTCGGAGAGGCTTTTTTACAGCTACCGGCTCAAGCACGGTCCATAAATCTTGCTCGGCATCGCGCACTCGGAAGAGTGAGTAGCCCAAGGTCAGTGGGCCGACGAAGGGCCCATAACCGGCCTCGTCGATGCCGGCGAGGAAGACCATGACTTATGCCTTTGCGCCGTTTTGGCTCATGGGCGCAGGCGCGGGGGCGATGCGTAAATCTTTGCGGGAGCGCAAATACAGATACAGTGCCGAGCCTAAAACGATCGAAACCATCCCGACCATTTGAGAGGTCGAGACCAACAATTCAGGGCGCAATTTCTCGGCACCTTCTCGAAGCATTTCTTGATACCTTGGGATGTCAGAAATGCGGCCATATGGGTCAGCGAGACCTAAACTTTGTAAATGGGCGGTGATGTCGTCAGGGGCAAAACCATCTTTGAAGATGCCTCCGCGTGCAAAATCGTCGCCGCGAAAAAACTCAACAAAGCCCCGAAACAGGCCGTAAAGCGCAAAAAGGGATGCGGTAACTTGCCCATGGAATTTTTTGTTGCGCAGAAGCCAAAGCCCGATAAAAAACAGACTCAGCGCTTTAAGCGTCATGTAGGGCTGTGTCGGGTGCACGGACATCCCTGCAAGCTCGGGTGCAAAAGCCGACCCGGCTGGCAAAGGATTTGGGAAAGTGATGGCCCAAGGTAGGTCACTTAATTTACCATAATCATCACCAACTGCGAGGCAGCCAAGGCGGCCAATCGCCTGACCAAGGAAGCCCGCTGTGAGCCCATAATCACACGCGCGCCAAGGCTCAAGCCCGACTCGTTTGGCCTTCCAGATGCCCAAACTCATCGCGCCGATTAAACCCCCATACATGACTAGGCCACCCTCCCAGACTTTGAGGATGTCAAGTGGATGCGCGCCATAGTGGTCGAAGTTGACAAGCACAAACGCGCATCGGCCACCTGCAATGACGCCGATGAGGATCCACCAGCCGACATCAGCAAATCGCTCGGGGTCGCGTTTAGGGTCAGCTCCGTATCGCACCGCCAACTTTTGGGCGAGACTTAGGGCAACAAGAAAGCCAATCGCTACCAGCAGACCAAAACTGCGAAGGGGGAGCGAAAAACCGAAGAGCTCAAGGGTGAAGATTTCAGGCCACACGCGGGCATTGTAGGCTGTTGCGCTAGTCATGACCGAGAACGACCCACAAACTGATGCCGAAACCACCGACCGCCCGATTGATTCGGCGGATGGTCTCCCATGTGTGCCACAGCGCATCCTCTTTGAGGGGCGGTATCGCAAGCTCATCCGTGGTGTGCCGCAGACGGTTTTCCATTGCCCAGATTGTCGCGGGAAGGGCTGTGACCACTGCGAAGGCTTAGGCCGTTTAGCACTCGATTCTGTACAAGACTGGATTGCTCGCGTGGCGATGCCGCGTTTCAAGGCGCGGCGCAATAAATTTCATGGTGCTGGCCGCGAAGACATCGATGTCTTAATGCTCGGCACAGGGCGGCCTTTTGTCTTTGAAATGTCCAAGTGCAAACGGCTCGATGTGAATCTTGAGCAACTTGCTCTCGATGTCGCTGAGCGATCTGGCGGGGCAGTTGAGCTCGTCGATTTGCGTTATTGCGAAAAGGCGCAAGTGGCCGTCATCAAAGAAACGCTTCATGCAAAGACCTATCAACTCAAAGTTGACTTCCCTGAAGGTGCGCCAGCCGCCGAGGAAATGGCGGCAAAGTTAGACGATCTTGTGGCGCAAGGCCGCTTCGAAATCACGCAACGCACACCTCAGCGCGTGGCTCATCGGCGCGCTGACCGCAATCGCGTCAGATGGATTACAGTAGAAAAATGGGCCGTCGATGGCGAGGGTATCCGAGTTGACCTTGACTCGGCGCATGGCACTTACATCAAAGAGTTTGTTTCAGGCGACGAGGGCCGCAATGAGCCTAATTTGGCCGATTTACTCGGCGCGCCCGCACGATGTGTTCAGCTGGATGTCTTGCGCATCCATGAAAATTAAAAGCCAACGCCCGTAACGGTAGCTTCGGCGACGATTGTGCCGTCGAGCTTCATCATTTGGCCTTTCCATTTGAAATAAGATCGCTTGGGTGAGGCTTTGAGCACACTGCCCGCAATCAACAAATCGGTGCCAGGTGTAACAGGCTCGCGGAAGCGGACATCGTCGATGCCGCCAAAACCAATGAAGCCACCCTCAGGTAGGGGTGTTTGTAAATGAGCATGCACACTCGCGCATTGCGCCATGCATTCAATCATCAGCACGCCAGGAAAAAGTGGGCGACCAGGGAGGTGCCCGCGCGCCCAAAACTCATCGCCAACATGGCGGTGGGCGACAATCAAATTAGCTTCTTTATCGAGTGAAAGCACATTAGTGATTTGTGCAAACTCGAAGCGCTGTGGGTTGAAGCGCCCACATTCTGTACCCGTCATGTAGATTTGGTCGAGCGGGTATTGCGAAGGGTCGATGAGGAGTTCAGTGGCCATGTGAGGAATGAGTCTAAGGATGCGGGCGGAATATTTGCATCTTGCGAAAGAGTGCAACCATTGCTGCAAGTTTAGCGGTGTTTGCGATATTAAGCGCCCACCAAATGCCAGCCGCGCCCCAGCCGAGTGGCCCAGACAGCGCCCAAGCCAACGGGATGCGAATGGCAAAGCCTGCAGTGTTGAGCAACGACATCTTTAAAGTGCGGCCCGCGCCCGTCATGGCTTGTTGCATGACTGCATCAGTTGCGGTGATAACTTGGCCGAAAGCGACAATCCAGAGGTAGCGGGCGGCTTCTTGCTGCACAGCTGGGTCATTGGTGTACAGCGAGGAAAGCCATTCGCTGCTCGTAAGGAAAAGGATTGTGAAAACACCTGCAACCAAAGCTGACATGGCCCAGCAGGCACGCATGGCTTGACGCGCATAGTGCCACTGTTTGGCGCCTAGGGCTCGGCCGACCATGGAAGATGCGGCGGTTGCTGGGCCCATCAAGCCGCAGTAAGCCAAAGACTCAACACCATTGAAAGCCACTCCAAGCCCGGCCTGAACAGATTGCCCCAGCGGCTCAATGCTCGTTTTAAGCAAGATTAAAAAAATGATGGCGTAAGAGCCCGCAAACAAACCCACGGGCGCGCCAATGGCCGCGATGCGTTTCGTCTCGTGAAGACCAACACCAAGCCGTGACGGGCTCATTTTCCATTTGCGCCAGAGCAACCAAAGACCAACGCCGCCTGAGAGACCCTTCGAGAACCCCGTGGCCCAAGCGGCTCCAGCAATGCCTAAAGCGGGTATCGGGCCCCATCCGTAAATCAGGATGGGATTGAGCGCGAAGTTGATGCCCACCGCGCAGGCCGCCAAAATCATTGGCAAAAAAGTATTGCCCAGGCCAAGGAAAACGACATCAACTACAGGCTTGAGTGCAATGAGCGGCAACACCAAATAGATTGTGCTGAGGTAATCATTTGCAAAAGTCGCGACCTCGCCTTGGCTACCTGCCGCAGCGACCAACCAGGGCGAGGCCATCCAGCCAAGTGCGCCGACCGTCAAGAACCAACCAAGACCCACCCACATCGTTGTGCGGAAAGTGATGTCTCGTTTTGCGACTTCTCCTGAGCCAGTGAAGCGAGCGATACGAGCAAGTGCACCCGCGCTGACAACATTGATGAAGCCAAAATTCAGAATCAAATAAAAGGCCGTGACGCCCATCGCCGCTTGAGCAGGAGCCCCTAAATCTTGAATCCAGAATTGATCGTTTACACGATATGCGGCATGGAGCAGCATCGATAGCGTCGCAGGCCAGGCTAGGCGAAGGGCTTCGCGGAACGCGCTAGAGGAGGTCGGGGAAGTCGTGCCTTCCCTCAAACGGTTTGACTGCGCCATCTGCGGTTATCGCGGTGCCTGCTCGTTGCCGTAAGCGCGCATTTGAATAGTGACTTCTGTGATGCCGCCTTCTCGTACGGCACCCCGCCCAATGGTGCGCCGGAATTTTGAACCAAAAGCAGTGAAGGTGTATTGCCCTGGAGGTAAATGAGAAAAACGCGCCATGCCATCAGCGTCGCTCTGGATTGTGGCCAAGTGGCTGGCAGAGTCTTTCAGGGAATCAGGCAATGGCCCCGATTTGCGAGCGTCTCGCAAAGCCATGACGCGGAGCCCCTTGGGTAGTTTTTGCCCATCTGAGGTTACGAGCGAAATATGGGCTGATCCGAAACTGGGGACTTCAAGGTTGACCCACGCCTCACGCATGCCGGCTGTTAGCTCAATGACTTGCCCCTGGCCAAGAGGGTTGCGGCGATCGCCAGGGTAAACGCGCCATGTGCCGGGGCGCAGACCTCTCATGATGAAATGACCCTCATCATCTGTCCGGGATGGGTGGCCCGTGAGCCGCACGCTAGGGTCATCGCTGACAGGTACGGCTGTGACCAAAATCCCGGGCACGAGGAGGCCACGCAAATCACGCACGAGGCCCTTGATTTGGTTGTCAGGGAGCAACGGCAAGGCGTAATAACCATCTAGTTTGGCCTCACGCACACGGATTTTTTGCGCCATCGGGCGGAAACCATCTGCAGCAAGCCGCAATTCATAACTGCCAATTTCAAGACCGTCAAAGCGGAAAGTGGGGGCGATTTTTGTCGCGACAAAATCTAATTCATTTTTACCGTCGTGCGTGAGCACCACACGCACGCCGGCTGGCCAAGGCACCCAAGCAGATGCCGTCACTCGCCCGCGGATTGTGCCTTTATTACCCGCGGCTATATGCCTTTCATAGGAGGGCGTTTCGTCGCCAAGCGGCTCATCAGGAAGCAAATCGCCCAGCGGAACCGCTGAGGGTTTCGAGGCATCGCCAGCATTGAGTGGAGTAGGCGCGACCGCAAATTCGCCAGAGGAGGTTGTGCCGGAAGGATTCGTAGAATTCCCCAAAAGAATCCATGCAAACGCACCGATAACAATCACCACGAGGGCCAAAATCCCTTGGCGTATTGTTGTGGATTGTCTTGCGGTCGAGTGGCCCATGTTGAGATAATCCTAACCGCGCTCCCCCCGAAACCATGAAACCTTCCTCACTCCTCATTTCCCTCCTCCTCGCCGCTACGGCGATTCTTCCCTTAACCGCACTCGATTCTGAAACGAGTGCCCCTTCTGAGGGCCGCGTAATCGTCCTCGGCATGGACGGCATGGATGCTCGTTCCGTCGAAAAATGGATGGACTCCGGTGATTTGCCCAATTTTGCGCGCCTTCGCGCCCAAGGCACATTTGCCCCCTTAATGCCCGCCAACCCAGCGCAGTCTCCCGTTTCTTGGGCGACACTTAATACAGGGCGCAACCCTGGCAAGCACAGCATCTTTGATTTCGTTGGTGTCTCGCGTCACCGCCCTGACGGTAAATTGCAGGTGCCAAGCGCCACGGTCGGCTTCCAGAAATCGGCGACCCATTCTTGGGTCGCGCAGGTCGTGGAAGAAGGCATCGACTTCAATGTCGCTGTGGGCGCAGGCGCAGGCTTGGGTTTGCTCCTGATGCTGATTTTGCTCAAGCGCAATAAAGGTGCAGCCGTTGGCGCGCTTTTGGTTTGCACTGGTTTGGGCGCAGGCGCGGCGACCGTGCTTGGTGAGTCGGTTTCCGAGACCGACCTGACTTTCCCAAGTTGGGAGTCAACCAACCAGGCCTCTGAGTTTTGGGTTGAGCTCGATAATGAGGGCATCCCATTTCGTGGGCAGGGCACGATTGTTTCTTACCCCGCGCCAGAGCTGAAACACGGCAAGTTGATTGCTGGCTTGGGTGCGCCAGATGCAAAGGGCGGTCTGAATACTTCTGCAATTTACACGACTCAAACCGAGCGCGTGCGTGAGCGCAAGACTTACAAAACTTACCCTGCTTGGGCAGAGTCTGATGCCACCGACATGAAAGTTAAATCCGGTCAGCGCGCGGGCGCGACTCGCATTTATCAAATGACAGCTGATGGCTCGGCAAAATGGCAATCCAAGCTCTTTGGCCCGATGAATGGCTTGCGGATGCAACAAATTGGTGACCGACTCGCCAAGCTACAGGGCAACAACGACGCGGAAGCCTACAAAGAAAGTCAGAAACTTTCTGCTCTTCGCAGCAACCGCGACTTGTTGCAGACTTGGTGCCCCATGACGATTGGGTGGGCTGGCGGCGATGCTGCGGTCAACCTGTCGGTTGATGGTGTAGCTCAAACTGTTGCACTTGATTCATGGAGTGATTTTTACTTTGTCGACTTCCCATGGGGCGAGGGCGTTTCGACTTCGGCTATGGTTCGTTTCTGGGCCGAGAAAGATGGCGATGGCCTTGAGCTTTTTGCTTCACCTTTGCAGGTTGATCCTGATAAACCTACCCCAGGCCATAAGTTTTGCTGGCCCGAAAATTTCGCATCAGAAGTCGCCGCTGAGATCGGCCCTTTCGAGACACTCGGCTGGGCTTGCCAAACACACGCTCAAAAAGATGCAGAGCTTTCTGATGCGTCCTTCCTTGGCGATATCGAGTACACCTTTGGCTGGCGTAACCGCATGTTGAAGTCTGCGATGGCAAAAGACGACTGGAAGGTGCTCTTCCATTTCTTTGGCACGCCCGACCGCGTTTGCCACATGTTGATGCGCCACTTCGACGAGACCCACCCGCAATACAACGCTGAGTTGGCCAATCTCGAGTACCCATTCTTCGGAGAGACCATCCCCGTAAAAGACACTTACTTGGCGATTTACAAAAAGATGGACGAAGTTGTCGGCTACATGCTC
This sequence comes from Planctomycetota bacterium, assembly GCA_018671175.1. Classification (GTDB taxonomy): domain Bacteria; phylum Planctomycetota; class UBA1135; order UBA1135; family UBA1135; genus JABHIE01. The sequence continues at coordinate 40,828 of JABHIE010000026.1, forward strand.
GACGAAGCCATGGCTGAAAACGACACACTAATGATTGTGTCCGATCATGGTTTTGATAGCTTCCGCCGCCAGATTAACCTCAACAATTGGCTCGCTGAAGAAGGCTTCCTAGATTTTAAAACGACAAACCGCTACGGCCTGCCGCTGAGCAAGTCGACCATGAAGCCGCTCTTGCGCCGACCTTTTGGCTATGTCGATTGGGAAGGCACAAAAGCATATTCCTTGGCGATTGGCAAGATTTACCTCAACCTCAAAGGCCGCGAAAAAGATGGCATCGTTAGCCAGGCTGACGCGGATGCCGTCCTGAAAGAAATCACGGAACGCTTGTATGAAATGACCGATCCAGAATCGGGTGAGAAAATTGTCCGCAAGGTTTACTTGCGTGATGAAATTTACTCCGGCGACTGGTGGAAAGAAGATTTCGCGGGCGGCCCTGCTGGCATCAAAGAGGGTGCCGCTGAGTTGACGATTGACTTTGCGCCTGGGTATCGCGCCGCTTGGAATGCTACAGCTGGTGGCATGAACTTTATCGACAAAGAAACGGAAGATGGCCCCGTCGTCGCAAATGGTGATTTTGTTTATGACAACACAAGCCCTTGGTCAGGCGACCACTGCGGCGTAGACATGTCAGTCTTGCAGGGTATCTTTTATTCGAGTCGCCCCGCGGCTTTGCCTGAAGGCGACACTTGGTACGACGCCTGTCACCTTGCGCCAACTGTGCTCAACTTAATGGGGGTCGATGCCCCAGCCGACTACGATCGCCAATCGTTGTTGGTGGAGTAAGTCTATTTCTTGTTGTTGCTCTCGGAGCTTTACTCTTGGGCGGCAACAATTTCTTAGCGAGCGAAGCTCGCTAAGAAACCAGACTCGCCTAGAGAAAACTCCGTGAGCAGCGGAATAGAGTTAAATATTTTGATGTAAAGTAATCAAGCACAAATAAATTACATCTAAGCCTTTCCGTCTAAATATCTCCCTACCTCAAAGACCGCCGCCGAGCAAGTTTGGCGGGGGCGTAGCTGAAAACCTAACGCGGGTTCCCCGCGTTAGGTTTTTGTTGTAGCCACCCGACAAACTTGCTCGGCGGCGGACAGAATCAATCGCCGGCGTAACCGATCGCGCTGAGGTCAGCACCTGGGTCAGACTGCAGGGCGTCCATGGCTGCCATGGCTTGCTCGAATAGTGCGCTTTCGCTGGTGAACTCTTTGGCGGCATAGGCCAAGACGGCGTTGCCGGCTTCGATGTTGCGAGTCAAAACGCAGGCGTCAGCCAATTTGCGCACACTCTTTGCGTTGAATTGAGCTTTGTATGTCGCAGTGAGCGATTCAAAAGCCGTAACACTTGGCGCCAACTTGAATTTGCCGGATGCAGCCTGATATTTGGTCGCTGCATCGGCGTCGCCCGCTAGGACGAAGTCAAAGGCTGCGTTAGCGGCGCCCATATCGTTGCTGCTTGCTGCAACGGCACCCTTTTCGAGTGCGTCAAAAGCGTCAGCGTAAGTGGGGGCAGTCTCGCCGCCACAAGAGGCGAATACGAGGCTAAGGGTCAGTAATGTTGAGGTAATGCGCATTTTATGAGGAGGCCATTCGATTTGGCCTCGGAGGAATCCTACCCACAGACTTGATTTATTTCCGAAAAAGCGGAAAAATAATCAAAAACCTCAGCCGATGTTATATTCGTCGTCGGTGCGTAAGTGCCTAGAGTAAATGACTTTAAGGGTTTCTCTCGCCAGCCGTAGTCTCACGACACTCCAATCAGAGCCTAAATAGTCGCCACGCTGGGCGCATCTGGGGGTATCATGAGAACCAATCTCCTAGTGAGGCTACCATTCATGCAGAAAGAATCCCGTGTCACCGTCAAGCTTCCCCGGCCATTGTTCCGGCGGATTCAACAAGTCATCGAAGGCACCGGTTTTTCTTCCGCGACTGATTTCATCGTGTTCGTTATGCGCGACCTGATGGGCGAAGTCGAAACAAGCCCCAAAGAGGAGTTCTCGCCTGATGAGCTCAATGCCATCAAGCAAAAGCTGAAAAATCTCGGCTACCTCTAATCAAGTCGATTAAGCCTCGGCTCTCTCAAACTCTCCCAACCTCAATTCCAAGAATCATGATTGCACCACACGGTGGAACTCTCATCAACCGCCTCGTTGCAGAAAACGAGCGCGAAGCCCTTCTCGCTAAGGCCGCTGGTCTTCCAAGCATCACCCTTAACTCTCGCGAAGTCAGTGACCTCGAGATGATCACGGTTGGCGCCATGAGCCCTCTTTCGGGTTTCATGACCGAGGCTGATTACAACGGCGTCCTTGACAACATGCACCTCGCCGACGGTAACGCTTGGCCACTGCCTGTCGTCCTTGCGACTAAAGGTACCGACGCCGCTCCTGAAGCTGGCACCGAAATCGCTCTCGTTGGCGAGTGCGGCACGGTTTACGGCACCATGGCAGTTTCTTCTGTCTGGGCCATGGACAAAGAGCGCGAACTTGATGTTTGCTTTTCTGGCACTAACGAAAAGGCCGACCACGGTCACCCAGCATGGGGTTACATCGAGACTCTCGGTAGCCACTACATTGGTGGTGTGATTAGCGTCGCAACACTTCCTTCTTACGAGAAGCACAACGATTACCGCTTCACGCCAGTCCAAACTCGTGCAGCTTTCGAAGAAAAGGGCTGGGAAACCATCGCCGTTTTCCAAACGCGTAACCCAATCCACCGCGCACACGAGTACCTCACTAAAGTTGCTCTTGAGCAGACTGATGGCCTTTTGGTTCACCCACTTGTTGGCGATACCAAGGCTGATGACATCCCTAGTGATGTCCGCATGGAGTGCTATCACGCATTGTTGAACAAGTACTACCCGCTAGACCGCACCATGCTTGGTGTTTACCCACAGGCTATGCGCTACGGTGGCCCACGCGAGGCGATTTTGCACGCGGTTTGCCGTCAGAACTACGGTATCACCCACATCATCATTGGTCGTGACCACGCTGGCGTTGGCTCTTACTACGGCACATTTGATGCACAGCAGATTTTCGATAGCTTCAAGCCTGGCGAGCTCAAGATTGAGACGCTTCGTTTCGAGCACTCATTCTTCTGCAAGTTGACGGGCGGCATGGCGACGACTAAGTCGAGCCCAGCAGGCCCAGAAGACAAGATCTTCTTGTCGGGTACTAAGGTGCGCGAGATGCTCCAGAATGGCGAGCGTCCACCTGCCGAGTTCACCCGCCCAGAGGTTGCTGATATCCTCGTGCGTTGCATGCAGGTCAGCTAGGTTTACGCCTAAAGTTCTCATTGGCCGGGGTCGATATACATTGACCCTGGCCTACTTTGGCCGAAAGGCTACCCCTGCCTCAATCTCCCTAACTCAAGCGCAAGAAACATGTTCGGACTCTTTGGCTCCAAGCGCGATAAGAATCACCTTATCGTTATCACTCTCGACTCCTGCCGCTATGACTCGTTCATGGCCGCTCAACCTGACTACATCGCAAAGCTTTGCGGTGGTCTAGACAATGTCGAGCGTCGCTTCTCATACGCCGGCTGGACGGCCCCTTCGCACTACAACTTGCTGACGGGTCTTGTGCCACACACCAGCCCATCTGAGGTTTACGCTTCTGAGTATTACAAAGAAGACCTCTACAAGTTCACCGATCGCCTCGGCGTAGAGAAAGCTGGCTTTGAGGCCATGATCCCGCACCTTTGGTTGCCGTCCTACCTTAAGGCTCAAGGCTACGAAACCAATGGTTTGGTTTCTCTACCTGTATTGAATCCAGCCACGGGTATCAATCGCGATTTTGATACATTCAAGCTCATGCCTAAGCACAACGACATGCTCGCAATGCTTGATGACATGGATGCCCACTGCAAGTCGAAAGACTCCAAAGGCCTCAATGGCAATGTGCCGCAGTTTTACCTGATGAATGTCGGTGAGACGCATTACCCATACGGCCTGCCTGACGAAGATAAAAACGACTTACCTCACATTTCTGGTGTGAATGGTATTTTCCGCAAACTTGATAATCAAATCGATGGCGGTTCGGGCGACTTGGTCTCCGATAACGAGTCTGGCGCCTTCATGAATCAAGACAAGATCGAAGAGTGCCGCCAACGCCAGATCACAACCGTGAAGTACCTCAACGATGAGGTCTTCCCACGCCTTTACGACATGATGCCTAAAAACACATGGGTTATTGTTACAGCTGACCACGGTGAGTTGTTTGGCGAAGCCGGTTACTTCGGGCACGGCCCGATCATGCACGAAAAGTGCTTTGAGGTTCCCTTCCTAGAAGGCAAGCTCAAGTAAATCACCCCCTTAATCTCCCTTAGCAAAAACATAAACATGGAACACAAAGGTTTTGTCCTCTGGTTCACCGGCCTTTCTGGCTCAGGTAAGTCCACAATCTCTCGTCTCTTCGAGACCGAAATGCGCAAGCGCGGCGCCAGCATCGAGATCCTCGATGGCGACGAAGTGCGTGAGAATCTCTCTAAAGGTCTTGGTTTCTCCAAAGAAGACCGCGACACCAACATTCGCCGCATTGGCTATGTTGCCAAGCTTCTTGCTCGTAACGGAGCGATTGCCGTAACTGCTGCAATCTCCCCATACGCTGAAGTACGCGACCAAGTGCGTCGTAGCTGTGGCCGCTTCGTTGAGGTCTACGCTGAGTGCTCAATCGAAGAGCTTTGCAAGCGCGATGTCAAAGGTCTTTACGCCAAAGCTCTTTCTGGCGAGATCAAAAACTTCACTGGCATTTCTGATCCTTACGAGGCTCCAGAGAACGCTGAGATCGTTGTTAACTCTGAGACGCAGTCCGCCGAAGAGTCCACAGCTATCGTGATCGAGTATCTCGAAAAGCAAGGCCTCATTAAGGCCGCCCAAACTGCCTAAAGGTTGTTTAACTGCACCCGCGGTTGGCTTAGGCTTACCGCGGGTGCAACTTGTTAAACCCCGACCCTCCTCATGACCTCTCGCAAGCGTAAGTTCTTACTCCCGCTCCTCGTAGCCATTTTATGGCTTGGGGCTCCTGACCCAGCTTCTGCATACATCGGCCCTGGCGCTGGCTTTGCATTTTTGTCGGGTGGCCTGGTCTTGGTGGGCTCGCTGTTTTTGGCGATCGGCATCTTGGCGATTTACCCCTTGCGCATGGCGTGGCGCTTTGTAACCGGTGCCGGCAAAATCAAGGGCGAGGCCAAGCGATTAGTCATTATCGGCTTTGACGGCATGGACCCACGGCTCGTCAAAAAATTCATGGACGAAGGCCGCCTGCCAAACTTTTCAGCTTTGGCTGCCGAGGGCACATTTACGCCTCTCGAAACGGCTTATCCTTCCATGTCGCCTGTGGCGTGGTCGAGTTTCACAACGGGTGTTGACCCATCGCGTCATAATATTTTTGATTTCATCACGCGCGACCCTTGCACTTATTTGCCCGTCTTGTCGTCGACTGAAATCAGTTCTGGCGAAAAGGCACTTCTCAAAATTGGCAAAAAAGAATTTTTCAAGCGCCCAACTTCGAGCATCCGCCTTCTGCGTCACGGCAAGCCATGGTGGAAAGTGCTTGGCGAGAAAAAGATTTTCTCCAACATCATCCGCGTTCCGATTACATTCCCGCCCGAAGAGTTTTACGGCACTTGCTTAAGCGGCATGTGCGTGCCTGACCTGCAAGGCACGATGGGTTCGTTTACTTTTTGGACGACCGATGAGGCCCTCGGTGGCCCAGAGGCCGGTGGCGATGTTTTTGTTGTCGGCAAGCCTGGTACAAAGACATTCCGTTGCCCAATTGAGGGGCCACCTTCACCAACAAGCAAAGGCAAAATGCGTTTGCCGATGCGTGTCGATATTCTCGCACCCAATCGCATCAAATTGACCATCGGAAAGGCTGGCGATCAAACGAGCCTTGAGCTGGGCGTGAAGGAGTATTCCGACTGGACCGAGCTGACCTTCGAAGAGGGCAAAGCCAAGGCCATCGGTATCGCGCGTTTCTACTGCATGGTTGCTGACGGGCAGTTTGGGCTCTACATGACCCCGATTCAGATTGATCCCGCTAACCCGGCGATGCCTATTTCGCATCCGACGGTTTACTCGATATATCTAGCAAAAAAATTAGGCCCCTTCGCCACACTCGGTTTGGCGGAAGACACCTGGGCGCTCAACGAGCGTGTTATCGACGAGGAAGCCTTCTGGAAATATTCATTGTTAATCTGGGAAGAGCGACGCAAACAATTGCTTGACGCACTTGAGACCACGCCTAAGGGCTCAATCGTTTGCGTCTTTGACGGCACCGACCGCGTGTCACACATGTTCCACCGTTACCTTGACCCTGAACATCCAGCCAACGAGGGCAAAGATACAGAATGGGGCAAAGACAAAGTCGGTGAAATTTACGAGATTGCCGACAAGATGTTGGGCGAGGCTCGCAGCAAGCTCAACCCTAAGCGCGACCGCTTAATGGTGATTTCAGACCACGGCTTTTGCCAATTCAAGCGGGGCGTCAATCTCAATGCTTGGTTGCGTGACAACGGCTACTTGGTCCTTAAGCCCGGTGCGCCGATTGACGAGGCGAGTGGCAAACCGATCTCTCGCGACTGGATGGTCGATATCGATTGGTCTAAGACGCGCGCATTCTCGATGGGGCTTACGGGCATGTTCATCAACCGCAAAGCTCGCGAGCGCGATGGCATTGTCGAAGAGGGCGCTGAGCTTGACTCACTCAAAGCTGAAATCGTCGAAAAACTTTCTAAGCTGGTCGACCCAAAAACGGGCGAGTGCATTTTCCGCGAAGTCTTTGACGCGGCCAAGATTTTCACGGGGCCTTATGTCTTTGAGGCGCCTGATTTGTTTATGGGTTACATCCGTGGCTACCGTAATTCCTGGGATTGCGCGACTGGCTCCTGCCCAAGTGAGATTTTCTCAGACAACACCAAATCGTGGTCTGGCGATCATTGCATCGACCCGCGTGAAGTCCCTGGCGTTTTCTTTAGTGACATGAAAATCAATACTGACACGCCCAACCTCATGGATTTGGGCCCAACTGCTTTGAAACTGTTTGGGGTCGATGTCCCGGGCAACATGCAAGGCTCACCTTTGATTGATGAGGTCAAGTAATGCGCACTTTCCTTTCTAAAGTTCCTGTCCTTGCTCTAATTGCTTTGGCTGCGTGTGGGCAACCACATAGCGACAAGCGCGTCATCGTTTTTGGCGTTGACGGCATGGACCCAGAGATGCTTCAAGAGCGCATCGACCGTGGCATGATGCCAAATTTCAAGGCACTGCTTGCTGATGGGGGCTGCACCTTTAATGGCCAGCCGCAACTCAGTTTGCAAACGAGTTGGCCGCCGCAATCACCCGTGGCGTGGTCTAACTTCATCACAGGCGTGAACCCAGGCAAGCATGGCTTGTACGACTTCATCCATGTCGACCGCAGCAATTATGGCATTGTTTCCTCGATGTCTGAGACTTCCGACATCGGCAGCGAAATGCATTTGTTTGGCTATACCTTGCCACTTTCGGGTGGTGAGCAAACGCTGACTCGCCAATGGCCCGCCTTCTGGGAAGTCATGAGCGAAGATGGCATCCCTGTTGCGGTGCATCGCATGCCGGCAAATTTTCCGATGAAAGAAACCACAGCCGTGACTTTCCCGGATATGGGTGCACCTGATTTGTTAGGCGCAGCTTCTGGCAAGGCCTATCTTTGGTCGGATGACCTCATGAATCGCGCCAACAAAGATAGTGATTCTTCATTCGTGCGCACGGTAGAGGTCAATAAAAACCGCCCTGGGCTCTGGAAGGTCAACACCAAAATGTATGGCCCTGAAAACACCATGCTCGACCAGCGTGATTTGCTCGCAGAAGAGCATGCCGCTCTTGAGCTAGGTAACAAAGTCAAGGCCGCTCAAATTCGCGGTCAAATGGCCAACGAGCGCGAGGTTTCGACCGCAATCACTTTGCGCGTCGACTTGACCGCCGAAGAGCCGATGCTTGCTGTTGATATTGACGGCGCGTATGGCATCTGCGCCGAGGGCGAATGGTCGCAGTGGGTGCCAATCGAGTTTGAAATGATTCCTGGTTTGGTCTCGCTCTCTGGCTGGACTCGCTTCTTGTTCAAGTCAGCCGAGCCTTTTGAAGTTTACGCTTCACCTGTGCAGATTGACCCATTCAATCCAGCCATGCCAATCTCGACCCCAGAATCAGCTGCAGCTGATTTGGCAAAAGCAATCGGGCCCTATTACACGCAGGGTTTCCCTGATGCTTATAAGTCTTACAAGGCACATTTGCTCGAGACTGGCGAGTTCGTTTCGCAATCCGATACGGTGTTCGAAGAGCGCGCTCTCATGATGGACTACGCGATGGGTGAGTTCGAAAAAACGGGCGGCTTGCTGTTTTTCTACACGGGCTCCCTTGACTTGCGCTGTCACATGCTCTGGCATTGCCAAGACGACAAGCATCCTCACCAAGAGCCTGCAGGTGAGCACAATGGGGTGCCGTTTGAGTTGCAGATTGACCGCGTCTATAAGCAGGTCGACAGCATGCTCGGTGATTTGCTAGCACAGATTGATACGGTCGACGCCGCGCTCGGTGGCAAAACAGAGGTCATTGTTATGAGCGATCACGGTTTTGCGTCTTTCCGGCGCAAGATGCATGTGAATGATTGGCTCATCCAAGAGGGCTACCTTGTCCTCAAAGAAAAAGGCGATACGGGCTTGATCATGGCCACCGGCCATCACGACGACGGCACGGTTGATTTTGACACCAGTATGGTCGATTGGCAAAAGAGCAAGGCTTACTCAGTTGGCTTTAATAATGTCATCTTGAATCGCATCGGGCGCGAGGCGCAAGGTGTGGTCAGTGATGGCGCCGCCGCTGATATTTTGGCCGAAATTCAAACCAAGATGTTGGCGCTCCGCGATGCTGACGGCGTGCCTGTATTGACTTCCGTTGAGCCCGCGAGCAAAGTTTTTCAAGGCGAGGCCGTTTTCTTGGCTCCTGACCTGCAATTGGGCTTTAATGTGGGGTATGGTTGCTCCGACGAGTCCGCTTCGGGCACAGTTACGGGCGATGCATGGCTAGTTGATAATGATTCACGCTGGTCTGGCTCACACCTCATGGACCCTGAGCTCGTCCGCGGTATCGTGATGACTCGCGCGCCGCACGCTCTCTCCAAAGACCCATCCCTCGAGGATTTGACGGCAACTCTTTACGGGTTGTTCGGGGTCGATTCCCCGGTTGGCACTGATGGCCAGCCCCTGTTTCAGTAGGCTTAAACTTAAAGAAAATAATCATGTTTGGTGGTAACAAAGTAAAAATCAACAAGGACATCCTTGAGCGTTGCAAAAAATGCTCTGAGGTCGCTGGCTACGCTTCTGTCGAAGAGTTCATTGAGCATGTGCTCGAAAAAGAGCTCAAAGGTATCGAAGGCGGCGGTGATTCCGATGACGCCATTGCTGAGTCCATGCGCGGGCTTGGTTACATCAGCTAGATGAAAGGCACCTTAATCGTGATGGCGATCAGCGCAACGCTGGTCGCGCTGAGTGTCTTTGCGCCTGGGGTCATCCTTGGGTTGTTTGGGCTATTTGAGCTGGCTTTAGGCTGGGCTGGGCCGATCGTGGTCGTAACCGTCATTTCTGCCTTAGTCGGTGTGTTGTTCATTTTGTCTTTTCCTCATGTGTCTTCGCAAAAGGGCATTATTTGGGTCAAAAGCCAAATCAGCTGTAACATTTTGGCGATTCGTTTGTTCGCAGATAATCTGCCCGTGGTTCTTAAATCACTCGGCAAAACTCTGACTTTCAACTTTGGCTACATTGGGCTCAACATTTTGCCTATGTTTGTGATGGCCGCACCCTTCATGGCGGTTTGGTTTGCTTTGAATTCGATGTATGCCTTTGAGCCGCTACCCGCGGGGCAAGAGACTTTGCTGGTCGCTGAATTAGCGCCTGGCACCGATGCTTCTAAAGTCCAAATCGTTTTGCCACAAACGGCTGACGGGAAACCGGCCTTTGAAATCACTTCACGAGCTTCACTTAATGACAGTGAGCGAGTTTTGCTCGTTGGCTTAAAGCCCCAAGCTGTGGGTGACTTCGAGCTGGCTTTCACCTATGCCGGCAACACTCTTACGAAAGACATCCGTGTTGGTGGTGATTTGGGCGGATTGGCGCGAGTGAAGACCGCCGACCCTTATGGTGATTTCGCTGACCAAAAAGACCCTTTGGTTTGGTTTGGCGAGCCTGCATTTGCCTCAACTGACTTTTTGCAGTCGGTGACGGTCGATTACGGGCAGATGAGCTTTGGTCTTTTGGGCGACGGCGAAATCGGCATCATGATGCTATTTGTTGTTGTTTCGCTCGCGGTTGGCTTCGCTCTTAAGAACAAGATGGGCGTTGTGATTTAGCATTTGGCCGAATCAGCCTGAAATTTCGGGCTTTTCAAAGTTTTTACCCATTTCTCTGTCCCACAGAGAGATGGGTTACTCTTACCATGGAGAGGGCTTTTCCTTTATGACACACAAACACACACCATCTGATCCCATGCCATCTGCTTTACCTGCAGAGGCTATGCTTTTTCTTGACATTCTTGGTCCAGAGTCGGCCTTGCTTTGTTGCCAACCTAAACGGGCCGCATCGATTTCCAAGGCCATCGCTGATGAGGTGCCGGTGCACGATGCTGTTTTGCGCGAGGTTTTTCTGGCTGCGCACACTGACACTAACTTGCTTGGTGAGTTTTTAAATTACTACACGAATCTGCTGGTTCCTTGCGCACACGCTTATGCTCGCCCGATGCCCCATAATGGTTCAGTCATGGATCTCATCAACTCAATCTATGTTGATTTGCTGCCAATCGTAAAGGAACTTAAGTTTGATTCTGAGTTGACCTTCCTCTCGCTTCTAACGCAACGACTCGGCTGGAAAGTCCTCGACCATCAACGCAAAGACGGAGCAGAGCGCCGTCGCGATGATCTGCGTGTGCCTTCCGACATGAATAAAGTCTCGCGTACCGATGCCCCGCTTAAAACCGCCGGTCTTCTTTCAGTAAAAGAAGATTGTCATACCCTCATGACTCGCATCGCTGAGTTCGCGCCTGCCGACCGCACTCTTTTTAACCTCTTCTTATCAGGCAAATCAGCCTTGCAAGTTGGCGAGTATCTCGGCATCAGTAGTGAGGCAGCACGCAAGCGCCATTACCGCTTGCGATGTAGGCTTCAGCCGCAAGAGATTTACGCAACAGCATGAGCGCTCACGAGGAAGAAGCCGAGAATGCCTTTCAGGCGTGGCTTCAGGCTTGCCAGGCTGATGGGTCAGTCGATACATTAGCCTACCAACCCGATTCAGAGAGCCTAGCCGCCGCGTTATTTCACGGTAAGGTTCAAGAATACCGCGAAATCCAATCCTCGATTCGTGGCCGCCTCGAGGGCTTGATGCCCGGTGCTCTGTTGGGCGATTACCGCCTTATTAAAGAAGTTGGCCGTGGTGGCACCGGCATGGTCTGGGAGGCCGAGCAGGTCACGATTAAGCGGCGTGTTGCGATTAAGCTCTTGCACCCATACTTCCAGCTTCTCCAAGAAGTGCCTGATGCCTTTTTGAGAGAGGCGAGAGCTGCCGGAAGCTTGGCACATGACGGGATTGTGCGCATTTATAACCTCGAGAAAAGTGGCTCACATCGTTTTCTTGTCATGGAGCTTGTACCGGGCGGTCGAACTTTGGCTGATGTCATTCGTGAGATGCACCGATTAGGCGCTCTCGGTGGCGATTTCTATTCTTGGGTGGCGCGGTTGTTTGCCAAAACGGCAGAGGCTCTTCAAGTCGCTCATGACGCTGGTGTCATGCATCTTGACTTAAAGCCAGCAAATATTTTGCTCGATTGTGACGACCTCCCCAAAATCACTGATTTTGGAATCTCTCGCATGATTGAGTTAAGTCATGGTCCCGTTGACAGTCCAATTGGCGCGCACGAAGGCACTTGGCCATACATGAGCCCTGAACAGGTCGTCGGCTTTCCACAACCTGCCGACCCTAGCTCCGATATTTTTTCCCTTGGCTCGACTCTCTATGAAGTCTTAACCGGCGTTCGTCCATTTCAGGGCGCGACCCCCGATGAAATCCGCACTCAAATCCGCCTTTTTGAGCCGAAAGCGTTGCGCGCAGTATCGCCTAGCATCCCTGAGCCGCTTGATTTGATTTGTCGCAAAATGATTCGGAAGTTGAAAGAGTCTCGCTATCAAGATATGGGCTCTTTAATTTCTGACTTGAATGCGTTTCTGAATGGCGAGCCTATTTCAGCCGCTCAACCGACTTTCCGTGAGCGGTTCTTGCTGCGTACACGACGCCATCCCGTGCAATTTGTGTTTTCTGCAATGAGCGTACTTTTACTTGTGGTGCTTGCGGTGGCTATTCCACAAGTCGTGCTGGCGCAAAATCGCCTTGAGCAGGCCATTTTCACGACCGGGCCACTCTTGAGTTTGAGCAATGCTGAGAGTAAATCTCTTGATCGCGATGGCCTCCTTCATTCGTTGCGTGCTCATCAGCAGTCACTGGCGCGCATTTCTTTTGCTGATGATTTGCAAAAGGCTCAAATGCTCGTTCAGGTCGGTCGCGCCTTCTTAAATCCTTTTGAAGCGTGGCCTGATGCCGCTCTTTCTCTTCAAGAGGCACTAGATCTTCAGGCTTTGCCGCAGGGCGAAGCCGACACGGCTCGCATTTTGCTCGCTAAAGCCCACATGCGCCTGGCGCTTACAGCTTCAAGAGAGAGCTTTGCGCGTCGCTCAGGGTTTATGGACTTGAGCATCACTAAGGAAAAAAAACTATTGACCGAGGTGCGCCGCGCTGAGCCGAGTTATCAAATCGCTCGCGATTTGCTCTCTCGCGTTATTAATCGACCCTACAACAGTAAAAATGCTTCTGAGACAGCCACTCATGCATGGGCGCAAAATCGCCTGGCGGTGATTGACATTGATTGGTATCAAGAGGCCAAGGCAAGAGATGCTTTCCTTGTGATTGATGCTTTCTTAATCGAGCACGGTCTACAAGAAACCTCTTTATATTTCTTAAACCAGCTTGATCTTGCGATCGCGCTCTCTCATCTCGAAGAATACGGTGCCGCTCGAACAGCTAACGAAACAGCACTTGCAGGTTATACGCGTATGTTCGGCCCAAGCCACCCTGAAGTGGCCTATTGCTGGAATCATCAGGCGATTGTCCTGCTCGGAATGGGTGATTTGGCCGCAGCAAAAGAGGCTCATCAAAATGCTAAACACACAGCGTTAATGAGCGCCGGCGAAGGTGCCGAAATACACGATTCCATCCTAAGGTGGGGCCGTAAAAATGCTGCTTTATTGAATCAAGACTGAGAGTCGCTCTCAAGCTTAGCCCGATTTCGTATCCTTATTAGCGTGAAGCTTTCTACACGCATATTCGTTGGCATGGCTCTTGGTGTCGTCGCCGGCATGGCTCTGCAGTCGTTTACCGAAGCCGCTTGGGTGACCGAGGTTACGGCGACTGGCTTTGAGAAAGAAGTGCTCTCTCCCGATTGTGCACGAGCCGCGTGGCTGAGCCCACTGCGCATGATTGCCGATCTGTTTTTGCGGCTTCTGAAGTTACTCATCGTTCCGCTTGTGCTGACATCCATCATCACGGGCGTGGCCGGCATTGGCGGGGGCCGCGATTTTGGTCGCCTCGGCGGCAAGACGCTGCTTTATTACATGACGACTTCCTTGTTGGCGATTGGTACAGGGATGGTAGCCGTGAATTTGATGCAGCCTGGCACGGGTGCTGAGCTTGGCCTTGAAATTCCGTCTGAATTTGGCGAGGGCGTGAAGGGGGGCTTTGGCGATGTGCTTTCGCGCATGGTTCCAGAAAACATATTCTCGGCTGTGGGCAGCAACAGCAACATGTTGCAAATCATCGTCTTTGCTTTGATTTTTGGCTATTTTGTTGCCCGTACTCGAGAGCCGCATGGGGCGCGCATCCGCAATTTTTTCGAGTCGGCATTCGAAGTCATGATGCGCATGGCGACGGGCATTTTGTCCTTGATCCCCTATGGCGTTTTCGCCCTCACGGCAAAGGTCGTCGGTGAAACAGGGCTTGGCGTTTTTGCACCATTGGCGAGTTTTATGCTCCTCGTCATCATGACTTTGCTGCTGCACGCGCTGATAACTTTGCCGTGCATCCTGAAATTTATCGGCGGCATTTCGCCCATCGCCTGGATGAAAGCCATGTCGCCCGCCCTCATGACGGCCTTTTCGACGAGCTCGTCATCGATGACACTTCCCGTTTCCATGGAAGCCGTTGAGCGTCGTGGCGGAGCCAGCAACCGCGTGACTTCCTTTGTGATGCCGCTCGGCGCAACCATCAACATGGACGGCACTGCGCTCTACGAATGCGTCGGCGTTTTGTTTTTGTCTCAGTATTACGCTAGCCATTCACCAGCTTTTGAGCTCACGCTGGGCATGCAATTTTTTGTGGTCATCACGGCGCTTTTGGCAAGTATCGGTGCGGCGGGCATCCCGAGTGCGGGCTTGGTCTTAAAGGCCATGATTCTCAAAGCGTTGGGTTTGCCCGATGACGGCGTTTTACTTTTGCTCGCGATCGACCGCCCCCTTGATATGCTGCGTACAGTTGTCAATGTTTGGAGCGATTCTTGCGGTGCAGCACTGATTGCTAAGTCGGAAGGCGATAAAATCCTAGACCAAAAGCCCACTACGCTTTCCCATGGTTGATTCCAGCGACTCCATCCCTGACCTCGAAGAACTGATTCAGCAATTTACTGCTGACGACGATGACGCCATCGTCGAAGAAATCGGTGAAGAGTTCCCTTCTGTAAAAGACAGCCCTCCGCCACCTGTTTTGGTGGCCTTCCCTCTTCGGAAGTCCGTGCCTTTCCCTGAAATCGTCATGCCCATTTTGGCGGAAGCCGGGGTCGAAGTCGAAATCATGGAAAAGGCGCTCAAAGATGGGCGGCATATTGGTTTGATTTTTGCGCCAGGGCCAGACGGCAAGGGTGACCCAGATGCAAAACCTTTTACTAAGGGCCGCGATTCGTGGCGCCCGACCGCTCCGAGTGATTTTGCACCTTACGGGGTTTTGGCTGAGGTGCATAAGCGCATTAAATTGCCCGACGGTAATTCCAATTACATTTGCCGCGGGTTACGGCGCTTTAAGGTCGACAAATGGGTTCGCATGGATCCAATCCCAGCCGCAAAGGTCCAATATCCAGACGATATTTACCCCTTTGAGGCAACCGCGGGTGCAACCAAGAAAAAGGCACAGCGTGAGCAAGATGAAGCCGACGCCCTAGCGCGTAATGTCCTGTCGCTTGCGCAAAAAGTGGCGTCGCATAATCCATCCCTGGGTGAGGGCTTCAATCTCGCAGCACTAAACATTGAGCCAGCTGGTCATTTGGCTGATTTTGCGGCGGCCTACTTGTTCCGCGATTCTTTGGCGAAGCAAGTCGTCTTAGAAGAGGTGCGCGTCAAAGAGCGTTTGCGTTTAGTTGACGAAGAACTGACGCGCGAATTAGTGACGCTTGAGTTGGGTGATCGCATTCAAAACGAGATTCGCATCAAAATCGAAGAGCAGCAAAAAGAATACTTTTTGCGTGAGCAAATCAAAATCATTCGCCGCGAGCTGGGCGAAGAGAAAGATCCGCAAGAGCAAGATCGCGAGTATTTCTTGGGCAAGCTTGAGGCGAGCGAATATCCCGACGAGGTCGCTGACAAGGTGCGCGCCGAGGTCGATCGGTTGGGTATGATTCCGACGGCATCGCCTGAGTATTCAGTGGTGCGCAATTATCTTGAATGGATGGTTGAGTTGCCGTGGTGCATTTCGAGCGATGATCAGATTGATTTGGATAAAGCCGAGTCAATCCTTGAGCGCGACCACCATGGTTTGAAAGAAGCGAAAGAACGCATTCTTGAGTTCTTGGGTGTGCGTAAATTGCGCCCCGAGCACAAGGGTGCGATTTTGTGTTTCTCCGGCCCTCCCGGTGTGGGCAAAACTTCTTTGGCTATGGCCTTGGCCGAGTCGATGGGGCGCAAGCTTGAAAGGATGAGCTTAGGCGGCATGCGAGATGAAGCCGAAATCAAGGGTCATCGCCGTACTTATGTCGGTGCGTTGCCGGGTCGCATTTTGCAAATGATTCGCCGCGCAGGCACAAACAACCCTGTGATTGTGCTCGACGAGGTCGACAAGCTTGGCAAAGACTTCCGTGGCGACCCTTCGAGTGCCTTGCTTGAGGTCTTAGACCCAGAGCAAAACCATGGTTTCCTTGATTTGTTCATGGATATTCCGTTTGATTTGAGTCGGGTCATGTTTGTGGCGACGGCGAATTTCTTGCAGAGCATTCCTGGCCCCTTGCGCGACCGCATGGAAATTATTCAGCTTCCAGGCTATGTCCGTAACGAAAAAGTTCAAATTGCGCGTCAGCATTTACTGCCTAGGCAGCTTGTTGAGCATGGGCTTGAAACCAAAAACCTCAAGCTCTCTGTTACGACGCTGCGCGCAATGATTGATGGCTACACCCGTGAAGCTGGCGTGCGTGGGCTTGATAAAGCTATCGCCTCGGTTTGCCGCAAGCGCACTCTTGAGATTGCGCGGCGAAAGCGTCCTAAGGCGGGCTTGAAGCCTGAGTCACTCGAAAAATATTTGGGCCCAACCAAGTTCGAAGATGACCCCGTGCGTTTGCGCCCCGAAGTGGGGGTGGCGCTTGGCTTGGCTTACACTTCCTATGGTGGCGATGTGCTTGAGATTGAGTGCGTTAGTTTTCCTAACGGCAAGGGTTTGGTCGCGCACACCGGTTCGCTTGGCGATGTCATGACCGAGAGTTGCCGCATTGCGCATAGTTGCTTACGCGCTCAAATGGGCTCATTGGCACTGAAGAGTGAGATGTTTCAGAAGCAAGATTTGCACATCCACTTCCCAGCGGGTGCTGTGCCTAAAGATGGGCCCTCGGCCGGCATTACGATTGCTTGTGCAATGTTTTCTCGCCTTACGGGTCTGCGCATGAAAGCGCGTACGGCCATGACAGGTGAGATTACGCTTACGGGCGAGGTTTTGGCGGTGGGTGGCATCCGTGAAAAAGTATTGGCGGCAAAGAGCCGTGGCGTGAAGACTTTGCTGTTGCCCTCGCGTAACCGTAATGATGTTTCGCAAATGGACACAGAATGGACGCGCGGCTTGACCTTTCATTATGTCAACCAACTTGCAGATGTCATAGAGCTTGTATTCCCGCGTCGTGGGAAGAACTAGCTCACTCGTTGCCTTCGTATGGCTCGGCCTTGTTGCCTGTAGCACTCCTCTTTCAAGCGAGATTGTGCCGCCACAGGTTGAGCGCGTGCGACCCCAAATTCAGCTTGAGCTGCCACAGTCACTTGAGCACTGGCGTGCGGCGCTTGAATCTGATTTGCTATTGCTTGAGTCTCTTTACGCTGAGCAGTCAACGCGCTGGCCGTTCGTGCCAAATGACGATGCTTTGCGGCTTGTGGTGTTGGCTGACATCCCGCGTGCCCAGAATTTCTTGAGTCAGTTGGGCTTGAAGGATGACCCTAAAGTAGCCAGAACATACCCAAATCGGCGATTGGCGCTCGTCCCAATGCCGCGCGACGATCGCATTTTGCGTCAGCGCCCCGCGCCCTTGGCGACTTGGCGCTCGACTTTTTGCCATGAAGCGGCGCATTTGCTTTCTCTGGATCGACCCTCTCTTCGCGTGGCGCCGCTTTGGTTTCAAGAAGGCTACGCTGAATCTTGGAGTGAGACTTTTGTTGAGATTGCCCCTTCGACAGATGCCCCGCAATCGAATCGTTTCGGGCTTTTGACGGCTTGGGCGGCGGCTTGGCGAATCAAGGTGCACTCTCAATCGGTTTTGCTTTGGCTTCAAAATCAACCCGCCGAGGTCAGACTTTCGGCTTGGGTGTATTTGGTTCATGATGCCTTACAACGCGATGATTCCGCTCAGCCTTGGTTGTCTGTTTCTGAAACGATGCCGTTCCTTGAAAACGCCCAAACCGTCCGCCTCTTCGGGCGTGATGCAAGTGCTCAGTCCGTTCACGGCTCTGAAGCAGGATGCCTCGCATCTTTGCCTCATGAAATGGTCGCTCTCAATTTGAGCGAGAGCTGGAGTTGCGAGCAGCCTTTGCAGATTCAATTACGCCTTGGTCGTTCTGGCAATCCCGAGGCCGGCCTTTTGTTAATGAGCGGCGAGCATCAATTGCGTCTGAGATTTAATGTCTTTGGTCAATGGCTTGCCATGGTTGAGCGGCCAGGTGAGTTGCGCCATGACCGCATGGCTTTCGCTGATAATTCTGATGGGATAGGTTTGCGTCACACTTTTCTTTTCACACAACGAGATGGTGTCCTGCGCGTAACTTGTGACGGCCAGAATGAGCAAAGCCTTGATTTGCCGACTGAGCTGAGCCCTCCATTTGAGATTCAGGTGTTTGTCCGCGATGGCGCACTTGAATTTTCTGCGACTACAATAGAGTTTGATTCTTAAGTCAACCCCACTAAATCATGAAAAACTTCCTCAAAACCATCCTTGGCTCAGCACTGGGCTTAGCTTTGTTTTTTCTCGTTGCGTTACTTGGCTTTATGGCTATCAATGCACCCGAGAAGCCATCCCTTGACGACGGCGCCGTCCTTTCTTTTGATTTGGGCCTGTCGGTAAGAGACAACAATGTGATGCCATCGCCGATTGATTTACTGACTCAACAGGCCGAGGTTTCTAAATCTCTGCGCGTCGTATTAGCGGGTTTAGAGTCCGCTGCTTTTGATGAAAAAATTTCAGCTCTGTATTTGCATGGCTCCGCTGCTGGGTTGGGTGCATCTACACAACGGGCATTGCATCAGGGCATCCTTGACTTCCGTCGCTCGGGGAAAAGTGTCTTGGCTTATGCGCCGGGTTTTGATGATGCAACTTATTATTTAGCTTCGGCCGCTGATTCTATTTACGCACCCCCATTGATGGAGCTCTCTCTTGACGGTTACGCTGCCGAGGTCATGTATTACGCTGACGCCTTTGAGATGCTTGGCGTTGAGATGCAAGTTACACGCGTTGGCAAATACAAGTCAGCTGTTGAGCCTTATTTGCTCAACGAAATGAGCCCAGCCAACCGGGAGCAAATCGAAAACTTTTTGGGTGATATTTCCGATGTAATGCACGGCGATATCGCACGAGCGCGCGGTTGGACAACGGCCGAATACGAGTCTATATTGGCAAATGGAGGCCTTTTCACAGGTGAAGCCGCCGTTGACGCAGGGCTCTTGAGCGGAGTTAGAAACTATGATGAAGTGCTCACCGAGTTGTGGGCTTTTTCTGGGGAAGAAGGCCAAGGTGATGACTTCCCGCAGATTACTTTTGATGATTATTTAACGCGCCAAAAACTAGACTCGCTTGATTCAGATCCAAGCACGCCATTCGTCGCCGTGATTTATGCAGAGGGTGGCATTGTTGACGGCGAGTCGTCCGATGCCATCGGAGGCGATTCTGTTGCACGCCTGATTCGCTCGGCGCGTCTCGATGAAGACACAGCAGCAATCGTTTTGCGGGTTAATAGCCCAGGTGGTTCAGCTTCTGCATCTGAAGTAATTTTGCGCGAAGTCTTACTCGCAACAGCGGTTAAACCTGTGGTCGTTTCCATGGGCGACTATGCTGCATCCGGTGGTTACTGGATTTCCGCTCATGCCGATTACATTGTGGCCGAACCCAACACAATCACCGGCAGCATCGGCGTCTTCGGTATGTTCCCCAATGCCCAAAAATTAATGCATCGCTTTGGGCTCAAAGTCGAAACCGTTCGCACCGGGCCCTATGCTGACATCATGAGCACCTATCGCCCTCGTACAGATGACGAGTTGGCCATCATTCAAAAATGGGTCGATTCCATTTATGACGGCTTCCTCGACCGTGTGGCTTTGGGTCGTGATATGCCTCGTGAAGCGGTTCATGCAATCGCTCAAGGTCGTGTTTGGTCTGGTAAAGATGCTCTTGAGCTTGGTCTTGTCGATGCCCTTGGCAACCTCAACGACGCCATTGAAGTCGCCGCAGCTCGTGCTCATCTCGAGGGCGATTACGGTGTAAAAGTCATTGAGCCTGAAACCAGCACAATCAAGGCCATGATTTCAGAAATGCTGGCCGCTAACCCACTCTCTATTCCAACTACGCAAGTCGTGAGTGATGCAGCGCATGCCTTGAATTGGGTGTCTGAATTGCACGGAGTGCAGGCCCGATTGCCTTATTTAATTCAGGTGCGCTAGAGCGCGGCCAAGACTTCATCGACCTTGATGGCGTCCATCCGAGGCGACCGTTGGCTGCGGTCGCGAGGCGGTGGGGTTTCGTCGCCAAAGGCATAGATGACTTGAGTTGGGCCAGGTGGTGCGAATCGCACCGGGTCGGTGGGGCCAAAGAGTGCGATGGTTTTGGTGCCGCGTTTGGCGGCTAGATGCACTGGGCCGCTGTCGGTGCCGATTACGCAATGAGCAGAGTCGAGCAATGCCATTAAATGGTGCAAACTCGGAGTTGCGGGTGCGAGTGGAAGCGCGCCATCAGCCAGTGCGACAATCTTTTCGACATGTGGCAAATCGGCGGGCGTCCAGAGCGCGAGAGGGTGATGCCCCTCGGCTCGCATGCGTTTGGCCAGCTCGGCCCATTTTTCGGGAGGCCATTCTTTGTCTTTGCCGTAATCCGTGAAAGCCGTATGCAGCAGCGTAAAGGCTTTAGGCTGCAATTCGGCCTTGTCGAGCGATTGCGCCATCTCGGAAACAGCCTCTTGCGGTAGGCCCCAGGCGCACGGTGTCGCCGCCGCCGATTCGAGTTTGATTGTGTCAGGCGCAGATTGGAAAGCCTTGAGCAAGCACAAATCGCGGCGGCTGCGATGGATGTCTTCGCGCACCGTAACGCGATGAGTCAGGAATCGCCAAGCGCCTTCGCGGCTGATGCCTTTGGCGAAACCAATCTTGCGTTTGGCGCGCGTAAAGACTAAATGTAAACCACTTTTGAGGTTGCCCTGGAGGTCGATGACCGCGCACCATTTAGGCCGGCGCCGCAGCCGTAACAGGTGCGGAAAAATGGCTAACTTACGCTTGCGAGGGAAAACAATGATCTCGTCAATTGCAGGGTGCCCCTGTAAGAGCGAGGCGAAACGATCTTCGACGAGCCAAGCTAGGTGAGCTTTGGGGTAAGCCGCCCGCAGATTTTCCACAACAGGAAGCCCGAAAACCAAGTCGCCGAGTGCGCTCATACGCATCACCAAAATGCGTGCGTCTTCAGGCAATGGCATCTCTTTTCGTAGCATCGGGAGAGGATACCATGGCAGGCGTGGAAGCCCCCAATCTCACACCTTGTCGCCATTGGCGCACATCCCGAGCTCGTTTATGGGTGCGCGAGGGCGTGCGTCCGCCAACGGGCAACTGGGAAGACTGTTTGCTCGAAGGCGAGCGCTCCCTTGCGCAGATGGCGCGCAAGGCCGATCGCGTGGTTGGAGTCGGGCGTGGGTTGGCGCGCGCTGTTGATTTCGGCTCAGGCGATGTGGGCATTTGGCGCATCAATCGCCACGGGGGCCTCTTAGGCAACTTCTTGGGCGGCATTTACTGGTCTTCCACACGCCTTGAGGCTGAAGTTTTGCTCTCTGACCATTTGCGCCGCCAAGGGGTTGCCACTCCCGAGGTGCTGTTTGCTTTAGCTTCGCGTCGCGGCGTTTTTTGGCGGCAGCATTTGGTCACGCGCGAAGTCGATGACGCTCAAACTGTTTTCGAAGCTCGCAACGACGCCATGGCCCGCCGCGCCTCTGCCGAGTTGCTCGAGCGGTTGTTTGACTTAGGGCTCTGGGCAACCGATTTGCACCCGGGCAATTTGCTTTGGCAAAAAAGCACTGGCGTTTGTTGGCTCGTTGATCTTGCAGGCGCGACTTTAAAGGGGCGCCCACTCAACGGCGAAGAGCGTGTGCAACGGCGCAAAAGGTATTTGCGCTATTTCGACAAGCACGCCGGCACGGGTACATCGCATGGCATGCTTGATGATTAATGCGTCAAGTCGCGAGCGATGGCGAGTTGCTCTCGTGCCAGATCGCCATCGCCTGTCGCGCGGTAAAGCTTGACATAAGCAAAGGCCACCACAGCTCGCAAACCATCATCTTGAGCTAGATCGGCAGTTGCTTCTGCTTTGGTGAGCAGGGCATTGGCTTCATCCCAGTTTTGGGAATGGATGCTGAGTCTTGCCAGCGCAACATCAAATCGGCAACGATGGCTTTTTAGAATTGATTGGCCAAATTCTTCGAAATGAGGAGCAATACGCTTGGCCACGCGGTGGGCACGAGACAGCGAGCCATGACTGATATGGCGCTCAAGTTGCAGCAGGCCGAGTCGAGCGGCTGTTTTGTTGAGTGCGCCGCGGCTTGCGTGGAAAGCCAGCGAAGAATTTTTGCCAGGCCAGTCAAGCGCACTTGCCTCAAGGGCGTGGAAAACGGCACGATGGCATGCACGCTTGTCGGCGTCTTGCATGGTGGCATAAACGACTTGTTGCAGTTGCGGGCGCGCAAATCGATAAAGGACATTATTGACTCGCAGCCAGCCATCGGCACGCAGTCGACGAATCGTGCGTGCGACGCTCGTTTCAGCTCGCCCCAGTGCGGTCGCAAGAAGCGGAATGCGGATGGGTGGGCTGAAAAGAGAGGCCCATTGCAGCATCGCGCGTTTGGTCTCGCTCATCGTGGCGATTTCGTCGTCAAGTAACTCGGCTTGAGAGAATGAACTCGGCACCATGACCGCATCGCTCGTTGGGCGGAAGTCACCTGGGCGCCCAGAAATCTCGCCGTGGGATTTGAGGTAGCGCAAGAGGTCGTGCAGGTGGCCGGGCATCCCGAGGCTGCCGCGCGACAAATCAGTGCGCAGTGGGGGCTCGAGAGCGCCGTCTGCAAAAGAGAGATCGACGATTTTGCGGATGGCCGAGCGTTGCATATCGCGGATTGGTAGGGCGCGGCAGCCGTCGAATTGCATTAAAGCTTGCGCCGCCGCGGCACTTTCAGCGGAGAGATCGTCGCGCAGGCAAAGCAAAAAGAGAACAGGTAAATCGGGCTCTGTCTCAAGGATGTCAGCCAAGAACTGAATCGCGCCAGGGCCGACGAAGGAAAGGTCGTCGAGGCAGAGCACGAAAGGGCCCTCTGCGCCGAGCGCACGAAACCATGCGCGGAAAGCTTGCAAGCGAGTGCCGCGTGGGAGTGGAATGCCGCGAAGGATGTCAACCAGGTCACGGGCGTCGCTAGCCTTGAGCTCTTTATTGAGCCGCGAAATGACATTTTTATTAGGGCCCTCGTCAGGTGCCAGCCCAAGAGAGCGAGCCAAAGCGGTGCGCACCGCGCGAAAGGCGGATGCGGTGGCCACACCAGCGCCCATGCATCGGCCGTAAAGAAACGGCGGTGCATCGGGGCGACGGCGCAAGACGGAACCAAACTCAAGAGCGAGTCGAGTCTTGCCGGAGGCCGTGGGGCCTTGCAGCAAAAAGGCGCGCGGAGATTGAGTGCGGACGACTTCATCGAAGACATCTTCGAGGCGGTCCATCTCGCGATCTCGGCCCGCGAACGGTAGGGAATCGCGATGAAGCAGGGGTATGCGTGGTGCAATCGGCGCGTGCTCGGCCCACCAATCACCTCTCTCGCCAGTTGTGAGGACTTCAAGCAGCTCTGCGCTTGACGCAAAACGATCGTTTGGGTTTTCGGAAAGCAGCGTCATGACAACTTTGTCGAAAAATGCAGAAAGCCGTGGCTGAATCGAGGACGGCTCACGAACCAAAGCGCGTTGTCGTGCGGCACGGATGCCCGGCGCTTCGTCGCCAAATGGGCGTGTGCCCGTGGCGCACTCGTAAAGCAAAACGCCCAAAGAAAATAAATCGGCAGCTGCGCCAGGATGTTGCCCCGCAAGAACTTCGGGTGCGCAATAGGCGGGTGTGCCTGCGAACAGTGGCTGCTCGTCTTTAGATTGAGGCGTTGCGGCACGCACAAAACCTAAGTCAGCCAGCAATGCGCGGTCGTCGTCCCAGAGAACATTTTCGGGTTTGATGTCGAGATGGACTAGGTTGCTTTCATGCAAAGCGCACAATGCGCCGCTGAGCTGGCGCGCCAAAGAGCGCAATGTCGGCTCAAGGGCTAAGCCAAAGGAGTCAAGCCAGCGGCGGATGCTGCGGCCCTTGAAATACTCGAGCACCAAATAAAGACGCACACCCTCAGCGCGCCGGACTTCCTCGACGGCATGGACGCGAAGCAATGCGGGGTGGCGCACTTGCATGCCCGCTCTTGCTTCGGACAAAAAGGCCTCGCGTGCCACTTCATCAACAAGGAGGCCGGGGTGAAGCATCTTGATGGCCACTTCGTCACCGATTGCCAAAGAGCCAGATGCGGTCAAAACTTTTGCGCGATAAATCGTGCCGGTGTTACCGCGACCAGCCGTTTCGAGGAGTTCGAAGCGCTTGAGCTTTGGGAGGGATTCTTGGGGCATTTTGGAGGCTTGGCGAGGTTAAAATCTTGCCGTGGAACCACGCTTCTATAACACTTTGTCGCGTCAACTAGAGACTTTTCAGCCCATTGAGGCCAAGAAGGCTCGCATGTACCACTGTGGCCCTACAGTTTACGCGCGCCCACATATCGGTAACTATCGCGCCTTCCTGTTTGCCGACCTTTTGAGGCGTTTCCTTGAGCATTTGGGCTATGAGGTGCTTCAAGTCATGAATCTCACTGATGTCGGGCACTTAACCGATGACGCAGACGATGGCGAAGACAAGCTTCAGGCCCAAGCCGCACGAGATAAAATCGACCCTTGGGTTTTAGTCGAAAATATAAGCAAGCTTTTTTTTGCTGACCTAGATGCTCTTGGCGTTCAGCCCGCTCATCATTACCCGCGCGCCACGCAGCACATCGACGAAATGGTCGAGATGGTGCAAAAACTGATCGCATCCGGGCACGCGTATCGTGTGGGCGACAATGTATATTTTGATGTCCATTCCTACGCGCCTTACGGCAAGCTGTCGGGCAACAAGGTCGATGAGCTTGAGGCGGGTGCGCGTTTAGAGATCAACACTGAAAAACGGCATCCCGCCGACTTTGCTTTATGGAAGTCAGACCCTCATCACATCATGAAGTGGGATACGCCGTTTGGCGAGCATGGCTTCCCTGGCTGGCATATCGAGTGCTCGGCGATGTCGCGGAAGTATCTGGGCGACCATTTTGATATTCACACGGGCGGCGAAGACAATGTTTTCCCGCACCACGAATGCGAAATTGCGCAGTCGGTTTGCGCGACCGAAACGCCCTTTGTGAATCTCTGGATGCACACAAAATTCTTGCAGGTTGATGGGGGCAAGATGTCTAAATCACTCGGCAATGTTTACTCGCTTGACGACCTGGCCGAGCGAGGCGCCTCAGCACTTGATTTCCGTTTTTTGATTTTGAGGGCGCATTACCGGGGCTCGGTAAATTTTACATTTGAAGCTTTGACGGCCGCTGTTGAGTCGCGTCGCAACTTGCACGACTTCCGTGGGCGTTTGTCCGCTGCAGCAGGTGACACTGAAGCGCCGGCGCTTGAATCGGGTGCTGTCTTTGAGGCTCAGCAGAGTTTCATGAGTGCGCTATGCGATGACCTAAATACATCTGCCGCGCTGGCGAGTATCTTCTCGTTACGCACTCACTTCTTGAAAGAGGGTTTGAGTGCCGCTGATGCGGCCGCTGCATTGCACTTCCTTGATCACACCGTTGATTCAATTCTTGGTATCTTCGGCAACACTACTGGCGACACAGATGAACTGCGTGACGGCGATGTTGAGGCCCTTTTGCTTGAGCGCACTCAGGCCCGCGCAGACAAGAATTGGGCGCGTGCGGATGCCATCCGTGATGAGCTGGCTAGTGCGAAAATTGTGCTGGAAGATGGCCCCGATGGCCTGCACTGGCACCGCGCTTAAGATTCGTCTTGCGTGTCGGGTTTAGGGCCGCGATACCAATCTTCGAGCCCACGCACCAAAATGTTGCGTGCTGATTTTTTACGGATGCGTGGCCGGCGGCTTTCTTCGGTGGGGCGCACATCTTGAAAAGGCACGGGTGGGTTGTCGAGATAGGTCGCGTTTAGGTCGCGAGTTTCTTCGTTTTTACCGAGTTTTTCGTACCAGTCTTTGCGCAAAACAGCTTTTTCGTCTTCGCTTAAATCACCTTCTTGCAAGAGGGCGTCGCGTAGGCGTTGCAGCAGCAAGGCTGTCGCAACGCTCAAGTTGTAAGACTGTGTGAAGCCAAGCATCGGCAGCATGACTTTGCGATCTGCCGCGTCAAGAATTTCATCGGAAACGCCGTCTGATTCGCGACCGACCACAATGGCGAGTTTGTCGGGAAGGGCTTCGTCATCGGATAGCCCAGCGCGATGGGGAGTGAGCGGTCGTGAATCGTTGTCGAGGCAGCTTGCCCAAATGGCCCAGCCATCTGCTCGTAAAGCCGCAAGACAAGCCGTGCTGTCAGCAAAACTGCGCAGGCTTAACCAGCGAAGAGAACCCTTGTTAATCGACCGCGCGCTGCGCCCTGTCTTGACGAGCCCGATTTCGTTGTCGATTGCCCAGACATGCTGAATGCCCATCGCTTCGGCTGTGCGGAAGACGGCCTGTAAATTCCAGTCGTCGCTGCAACGCTCAACGACGAGCAGCAAGCGCCCAGTGCGGCGTGCCAGAACCGCTTCTGCGCGGCGCAATCGACGAGGAGCGTCTTGCGCCAAGGGTTAAGCCTCGGTTTGAGGGCCTTGAGACTCGTCAGAATCAGAGTCGACTTCTGCGGGCTCACCCTTTTTAGCGTCGATCAATAGTTGCTCAATCAAAGCCACGCGCTCGGCACCGAGGTCGTATTGAAAGTCGAGCCGCGGCGCAGATCGGATGTCAATCTCATGAGCAATCTGCGTGCGCAAAAACCCCGCTGCATGATCGAGCATGTGCTGCGTTTTTGATCGCGCACCTGACTCAAGAGTCGTGTAGCGAATCTCGGCAATCGACAAATCTTGATTGATGTCGACGCCCGTAATCGTAACGAAAGACGCGCGAGGGTCTTTCATTTCGTAAATCAGCAAGTGGGAAATACGCTGCTGAATCGCTCTCGCGAGTTGCTTTCGGCGGCGGTCAGAGGCCATGGCTTGCTCTAAGAATTAGAGGCCGTGGCCTTTTCGCTCTTGTCGAGTGAAGCCAGCTGAGCGTCTTCGAGGGTACGCGCAATCTCGACCATTTCGATGGCTTCGATTGTGTCGCCCGCAAGAATTTCGCTGAAATCAACCAACTTGACACCACACTCGTTGCCCTCTTTGACTTCGCGGACATCGTCTTTGAAGTGGCGCAGAGAATCGACGGGTGTTTCGATGACGACTTTGCCATCGCGGATGACTCGTGCTCGGCAAGACCGTTTGATGAACCCACTCAAGACGCGAGAGCCAGCAATCGTGCCCCAACGGGATGAAGTGAAGACTTCAAGAACCTCAAGTTGACCGACAACCTTTTCAATCTTGTCAGGTGTGAGGAGGCCAGCAACGGCTTTTGCGACATCGTCGACAACATCGTAGATGACCTCGTATTGACGAATTTCAACGCCCACGCGCTCGGCCTCTTTGCGTGCCTTGCCCTCTGGCTTAACATTGAAAGCAATCACGATTGCGTCAGCTGTAGACGCCAGCTGAATGTCAGTCAAAGAAACACCGCCCACGCCTTGGTGGACTATCTCGACAATGACTTCATCGGAAGACATTTCTTTCAGCGTATTGACTAGAACCTCGGCTGAACCTTGGACATCAGTCTTGACGACGAAACGCAGCTTTTCAGTAACCGACTCGTCAAGTTTCTCGAACAAGTTGGAAAGAGTGACGCCGCCTTTGCTTGCGCGCTCAAGCTCAGTGCGATGCAGGAGTCGCTTTTCAGCAACGGCCTTGGCCGCTTTGAGGTCTTTGAGTGCGTAGAGCTTTTCGCCAATGGATGGCAAACTATCGAGACCCAAGACCTCGACAGGAGTGGACGGGCCCGCCTCTTTGCAAGGCTTGCCATTGTGGTCAAACAGCAAACGAATTTTGCCGAAAGTATGCCCGACCAAAACCACATCTTTAGGCTTGAGCGTGCCATCTTGAATCAGGACATGAGCCACTTTGCCCTTGCCTGTTTCGACCTTAGCCTCAAGTACGGTGCCGATTGCATCGCCTTTAGCATGAGCGGTGAGATTCATGACCTCGGCCTCAAGCAAGATGCGCTCAAGGAGGGCGTCGATGCCCTGTTTCTTAAGTGCACTGACTTCAACGATACCTGTTTCGCCACCCCAGTCTTCGGCTTGCAGGCCTTGGGTTGCGAGCTCAGCTTTAACCTTTTCAGGGTTTGCGCCCACAGTGTCGCATTTGTTGAGTGCGACGACTACAGGGGTTTTCGCCTCGCGTGCGTGGTTAATAGCCTCAAGAGTTTGCGGCTTGATGCCGTCGTCGGCCGCCACTACAAGCACAACAATGTCGGTCGTTTGTGCACCACGAGCACGCATCGCCGAGAAGGCAGCGTGACCAGGTGTATCAAGGATTGTTACTTCGCGGCCGTCAGCAAGCTCGGCAACATAAGCGCCAATATGCTGGGTGATACCGCCAGCTTCTTTTGCTGCAATACGCGTGGAGCGAATGGCGTCGATGAGGGAGGTCTTGCCGTGGTCAACATGACCCAAGAAAGCGATCACTGGTCGGCGAGGTTTGAGACTTGTCTCGTCGACCTGGTGTCGGCCGGCAAGAATCTCTTCCATGAGCTCAGCCTCGATGTCGGTCTCTTCTTTGATGCTGATGCCGATTTCATATTCGTCGGCGAGCAGCTCAAGAGTATCGCTATCGATGACTTGGTTGATCGTCGCCATAATGTCGAGATCAAACAACTGACGCAAAATATCGCCCGATGGGATACCTGTGGCGAGCGAGAAGCTCTTAACCGTAACAGGCATTTCAAGGACGACATCGCCTTTGCGATCAACCGTAGAAACATGTTTTGGACGGTGCTTTCCGCGCCGACGGTCTCGCTGGGCATCACGCTGCTTTGAGCGTTGGTCGCGGCGCCGAGCAGATTCGCGGTCGCGGATGTCTGTAAAAGTGCTGCCCTTTTTCTTGCCCGCAATTTGCGACTTGGCTAAACCAAGTGCCGCAAGATCAATCTTGCCAAGCTTGGTGGCCGATCTCTTCGCAGGTTTAGGAACAGGCCCTTTCGGATCTTTTGGCTTTGCAACCTTTTTGGCTTGGACGGTCTTCTCGCCAGGCTTTCCGGTTTGGGCCGGAGCGTCTGAAGGGGCTTTGGCAGCGGCTTCAGCTTTTGGCTCAGCAGGCGTTTCAGGGGCCGCAGTGACTTCCGTGACCACTTCAGCATTAACTTCATCGACATCGGTTACAGCGGCGACTTCATCGACATCGGTTACAGCGGCGAGTTCATTAGGCTTAACCTCAGCTTTGACTTCGGCGCTGTCTTCTGGAGTTTCAATCGTAGTGGTCTCAGCAGGAGGCTCAACTGCGATTTCGGGCTCAACGGCCTCAGGCTCTTCAATCTCAGCAGTCGGCACTTCCGCAATTTCTTCGGCAGGTGCCTCTTCATCCTTTTCGTCTTCTTCGGCGCTTGCGGCCTCAGTCGCAGTTGCGGCAGCAGTCATTAGCTCGTCCCAGCTCATGGCGTCGCCACTTGCTGCAGAATCACCAGACTTTTCGGCGACCGCGTCGGGGTCTTCGATGATGCCGCCTTGCATGAGGCGCATTTCAATGATGGGGATGTCCCACTCTTCAAGCGAGGCTTGATAGGAGGTGACGGGGAAGCCGATGCTGGCTAAATGCTTCACGAACTCGGCAGATTTAATGCCGTGTTTCTTTGCTAGCGTGTGGACCTTGATCTTGCTCAAGTGTTAGGCCTCCTGCTCAGGTTGTGGCTCAGGGGTGGATTCAACGACGGGGGTTTCAGGCTCGTCTTGCTCGACCAAATCATCGGTGCCGCCTTCATCGGCAAGCAGACCGGCTTCGTATTCAGCAGGAGTCTTGATGTCGAGGCTCCAGCCAACAATCTCAGAGGCGAGACGCACATTGCGACCGCCAACACCAATCGCTAGAGGCTTTTGGTCATCGGAGACGAGGACAAAACAGGAATTGTTGTCGACATCAGGAAAAACATGCTCAGGCTGAATTTCTTTTGCGGGCTTGAGTGAGTTGACGACCAACTGCTCAAGCGAATCGGACCACTCGATGATGTCGAGCCGCTCTTGGCCAAGCTCATCATTAATGTTGCGGATACGAGTGCCGCGCACGCCGAGACAGGCGCCAATGCAATCGACACGCTCGTCAAGAGAATAAACAGCAACTTTTGAGCGATAGCCTGGGTCGCGTGCAACTTTCATGACCTTGATGACGCCTTCGGCGATCTCAGGGATTTCAGTTTCGAAAAGCTGACGCACAAATTCAGGGTCTTTGCGGGAAACAATTGTGACCACGCGCGAGCCCTCTTTGCGGACCTCTTTAATCAAGACGCGCAAACGGTCGCCATTATGGAGGCGCTCAGAATGCACGCGCTCGCTGCGGGGGAGGAGTGCCTCGGCGCGGTTGCTGAGTTGGACGATGACATTGGGACCCTCAAGTTTGTGAACTCGTGCGGATACCACTTTGCCAACTTGATCAGCAAACTCTTCGTAAACCTTGTCGCGCTCGGCCTCGCGGATTTTTTGCAGGAAAACCTGCTTAACCGTTTGAGCCGCTATGCGCCCCAAAGCCTCGGCGGAAGGCATTTCCATTTCGCCGGTGGGCCCTTGCATGAAGATTTGACCACTCTTGCGATCAATGGTGATGTCGAAGCCTTCTTCAACGCCCATCTTTTTACGCGTGGCCATACTGAGGGCTTCCTCGAGGGCGTGAAAGAGGATGTCACGCTCAACATTACGCTCGCGCTGGATCATGTCGATCATGCGCAGTACATCTTGTTTTTTCAGCATTTTTTTATTTTGGGTCGAATCGGTTGAGGAAGATTTCGGCGGAAAAAAAGGCGCAGAGCTAAAACTCTACACCTTAGGTCTCTGCGTCTTGCGCAGGGCTCCGTCGAAAAGAACTGTCTGTTGCCACCCATTCACAGGCCGAGGCTTGCGTTTGGGGGGCATATGATAACACTTAATCCTGTAACGGCAAGCGATTCCAAGGGGTGAATTCTCCAAGGAATGCCTTAGAATCATGGCGTGACTGATTCTTCCTCGCCTGAAACGCCCGAACCCCAAATCTTGTGGGTGAATGGCCAATCCCGCCCATGGCGTGAAGGTCAAACTTTGGCGCATTTACTCAACGAAATGGCGGTCTCCATGGTGGGGGCGGCAGTCGAGCGCAACGAGGAAGTCATCCGCCGGGGTCAGCATGAGACTTGTGTTTTGCAAGCTGGTGATCGGCTTGAGATCGTCCGACTCGTGGGCGGCGGTTGAGAGCGTGTTCCGTAACTACTGTAAATAAAATGACTTCCATCATTCCTCAAGACGAGCCGCTTTGTGTCGGCGAGTATTCTTTTCAGTCTAGGCTTCTGCTGGGTACCGGGAAATATGCAAATTATGGGCTCATGCGCGATGCGCTTGAGGTTTCAGGCACCGAATGCGTGACCGTTGCTGTGCGCCGCATCCTGACAGAAGAGCCGGCTGGCCAGCGATTCATGGATTTTATCGACCTCGATCGCTACACCATTTTGCCCAACACTGCTGGCTGCTTTGATGCCGAGACGGCGTTGCGCACTTCAAGATTGGCCCGCGAAATGCTGGGCACTGATTTGATCAAACTCGAGGTTCTAGGTGACAAAAAGACCTTGCTCCCTGACCCCGTCGATACGCTCCATGCGTGCGAAGTCCTTGTAAAAGAAGGGTTTACGGTGATGGTTTATACAAGTGACGACTACCGTCAGGCCATCCGCCTTCAAGAAGCGGGTGCGGCAGCCGTGATGCCCCTCGGCTCACCGATTGGCAGTGGGCTGGGCATTCTTAACCCACATCTTATTGGCATGATCATCGAAGATTTGACCATCCCCGTTGTGGTTGATGCTGGGGTCGGCGGTGCCAGCGATGTCGCCGTTGCCATGGAATTAGGCGCGCATGGTGTTTTGATGAATACGGCCGTGGCGCATGCCAACGACCCCATTCGCATGGCTCGCGCGGTACGAGATGCCTGTTCGGCGGGCCGCGACAGCTTTTTGTCGGGGCGCATCCCCAAACGGGCATATGCATCGGCCTCTTCGCCAATGACAGGCATCCTTGGGGAATAGCGGTTGAGCCGAGTTTCGTTTGACCCCGCGCGGCTTCGCGGCCTTGATTTTGTCCTGGCCGCTTTATTTGCTGTCTTGACTCTTTGGGTTTCTCAAGAGGGTTTGCTTCTTCTAGATTTCCAAGAAGAGGTTCTTAGCGCAGCTCACCCGATTTCGTTGCTGGCGTTGTTGCTATCACTACTTCCACCGGTCGTTTATTTGGCATGGCGCGGCGGCAGAGTGCAATTCGAATTGCCGCAAAAAAAGATGGCTTGGGTCTTGAAGCAATATTTGTTTTTCCTGCCTGTTTTTGGGCTCGTGAGTGTGCTCAATCTTGTTATCTTGCGGTTTTTCGAATTGAGCCCTTTTCAAGAAATAATTTATGGTTTTGCGGGTGTGCAATCTGCACTCCTCCCTTTTACTTTAATCTTTGTTTTATTCTTCATTCCTTTTTTTGAAGAGATTCTATTTCGAGGCTACCTTTTCGGATGGCTAGCGAGCCGACCCGATTACGGCCCCAAGCGTGCCATCGTTTTTTCGGCTTTGGTCTTTGCGCTCGCTCATGAGCCACAAGCATGGCTTTTGATGGCTTTGTTTGGAGCTCTGCTTGGCTGGGTGCGCTGGCAAAGTGGCTCTTTAAGAGGTGTCATCATGCTGCATGTCTTACATAATTCTTTAGCGGCCATCACAACTTATGGCTACATCTGGATGGTCAATCAATCATGAATTCTGAACCTGAATTATTCCCTACTCCTTGCCGTGGTTTAATGCGTCGAGTTTCCTGTGGTGCTTACATTGCCTCGACTGCTGTCGTTTGCGGCGCTGTCGCCTTAGGAGACGAGGTTACGGTCTGGTTCCAAGCGGTTATTCGTGGTGATGATGCGCCCATTTCGATTGGCGCGCAGACTAACATCCAAGACGGCTGCGTGGTTCATTGCGATGCTGGTGTGGCTCTCGAAATTGGTGCGCGATGCACGATTGGTCATGGTGCGATTGTTCACGGAGCTAAAATTGGCGATGATGTCTTGATTGGTATGGGCGCAACTTTGCTTGGTGGTAGCATCATCGGAGACGGTGCCGTTGTCGCAGCTGGCTCGGTCGTCCGCCAAGGCATGGAAGTGCCACCCAATATGTTGGTCGCGGGTGTCCCAGCCAAAATCATGCGTGAGGTGAGTGACAAAGAGCGAGCCTTTATGGCTTATGCCGTGCCACATTACATTGAAACGGCTGAGGGCTATTTGCCTGAAGATAGTTAATCTGATTA
Organism: Planctomycetota bacterium; assembly: GCA_018671175.1. Taxonomy (GTDB): domain Bacteria; phylum Planctomycetota; class UBA1135; order UBA1135; family UBA1135; genus JABHIE01. Next base: position 74,303 of record JABHIE010000026.1, read on the forward strand.
ACCAGAAGCCGCTTAAGCTGATTGGCTCGAAAAAGCCTCTAATTGGCTAATTAAGACCGAAATTACATCTGCTCGACCGGTGTCATTGAGGCACTCATGGCGTCGATTGGGCCAGCAAGTGAGCGAGCTATGATGAATGCTCGGCCAGGCATCCACCAAAGTGCGGAAGCTGCTGATGTCGACAAAGGCCTCGTCAGCACCATGGAATAGCCAGAGAGGCACAGTCGATTGCCGAGCCATTTCGAATTGCTTTTCTTGCACGAGCAGCAGTTCAGTAAACCATCGCGGTGTGACCGTATGAAAGACAAGTGGGTCAGCAAGGTAGGCGGCTACAACTTCTCGATCGGCGGTGATTTGGTCAGAATCAAGTTCATTGCCCATGCGCAAATCAGGCCAGAGCTTAGACAGGAAACTCGCTGCTCCTGTTTTCCAGGCGGGGGCCTTTACACCAACACGCAGCGCAGGAGACGAAAGCACTAGACCACTTACGCTACCACCATGAACGCTTAAAAAGTTCAAAGCAACCATGCCGCCCATGGAGTGCCCAAGAAGCACAAATCGCCCACTAGGAATCAAGCTTGCAACGGCCTTTGCATCCGCCACATAGTCAGCCCAATGACGGATGGCACCCCGCTTGCCGCCACTCTTGCCATGCCCGCGCAAATCTCCTGCTGTCACCGCCCATCCCGCGGCGACCAAATCGGATGCCGTTTCTTGATATCGTGCCGCATGCTCTCCAAGGCCATGAATGACGAGCAACTCGCCACGAGGCTCACCTTGCGGTTGCCAGCGCAAAGCATGAATGTGCGTGCCATCCGCACTTTTGAGAGAGTGAGTCGTGGGTTGTGCCATGATTATCGTTGTCGATTGATGTGATACCGCTCAAGCGCGTGTCGATAGCGCAGAGGTAAATCGCTCGCCGCCGCACCTTGCAAAGTTTGCTGCAATCGCGGAGGTAACTGCCCCCAGCCGCTTCCCGCAGGAGGTGTCGTAAAGAGCGCAGCCGCTTGCTGAGAGCCCTCGCCTTTTGCGTCTGGATTCTCTTCCCCGCCAGAATTCTTTGGCTTGGGGCGGTCGGCAGGCTCATTCCCATCTGGGATGTCTTCAGGTTTTGTCTTGCTCTGACTCGGTTTTGACTGGCTGGAACCACCGCCGCCTTCAGATTCAGGAAGCTTGGCCAGGAGCTCGTCCATGCTCTCGACGAGAGCGTTTGCCAAAGATAATTGCGCCTCACGGTTGGGCTCTTCTGCATCGATTTCTTTGACGGCATTCAAGAAATCGGTGCGCACTTTTTCGACGGCCTTTTGGACTTCTTCCATTACATCAGGTTTGGCCTCTTGTGGTGGGGCTTCTTGAAAAATAGGAAGCACCGCGAGTAAGCAAATCGTTAATAAATAAATCATGCGTCGTCTTCTTTGGCCTCATCTTCTTGGAGGGCTTGAAGCATGTCTTCAAAAGTTTGGCGCAATTCGCGCTGTCGTTCAAGCAGCCATTTCCAGTCGTCTGGCTTGGCGTTGGCCATTTGTTCGGTTAGCTCAATTTGCATGCGTTTGAGCAACTCAACCTCAACAGAAAATTGCACTAGAGGGCTCTCAGGTGGTTCGCCGTCGCCTTCGCCTTCAGGAGATTCAGCTTTTGGTCGCTTTCGATCGGCCTCAGTCAGGAAGGCGTCAATGATGTTTTCCCATCTTTCAGAAAGTGCCGCGGCAAGCGATAAGGAGGAATCACTGACTTCATGGGAAGGCGGTGCGAGTTGCTGCGCGAGCCGCTTGTGGTCTTGCCGCAAGGTTTTGATCAGGAAGGGGAAGAGAGCTGAGCCACTATCTGCAATTTGAAACATCAGGGCTTTGGCTTCTTTTTCAATCGCGAATTCTCCCTCAGAACCTTCACGGAGGCTCATGCGCTCACGCCGTGTCAGCGCATTCGATTTTTGCGCCATCTCAACCATCATTTCACGGACGACTTCATGTCGTGCTAAAAACTCAGCGCTAGCTTTCGCGACATCGAGTAACTCTTGACGCTCCATTTCTTTCTGATGGGCGTCGGCCTCGGCCGCGGCTTCTTTCGCGGCATCTTCTAGCTCATCAAGTGCCTCTTGCTGCTTCCCTTCGGCCTTTTCGAGATTATTTTCTAAGAGGGCATCTGCAGCTTCAGCCGCTTTTTCACCCGCCATTTTCTCTGAATCATTTTCAGATTCCTGAATACGATCGGCAAGCTCTTTTTGTGCTTCGGCTAGTTGTTGGACATCTTCTTTAGCAAGCTCAGGAGGCGCGTCTTTCGCAATCTGCGATTGAGTTTCATGCAAAAGTTCTTTTTGCTCTTTTGCTAATTCGGCAAGGCTCTCAGCATGCTCTTGCGCTTTTTCAAGAGCATCTTGTGCTTGCTGCCGCGTTTCTTCTCGGATGAGGAAGTCAAGCAAATCGCGTAGAGCTGCCAGAGCGATGGCCTGTTGCTCTGCTGCTACGCCAGGGCGTTGGGCCGTGAGCTCTTGTGCAATCCCGTCGAGTGCCTGAGCGAGGTCGCCGGTCTCTTGAGCTTGCTCAAGCCGCAAGCGCGCTTCGGCCAAATGCGTCGCATGATTCAAGTCGCCCTCTTGAGTCGCGCGTAATTCTAAGCGTTTGAAAACACCGCCCAATCGTCGTACTTGCTCTGCCGTGCGGCGCTGTTGTCGCGCAAGCCGATTCAACTCACCGTCTTCTTGCAGGATGTGCAATAACGGTTGCGCCGAAGCAGGCTCGTCAGCGGCGGATGCCATCCCGATAAGGAGGAGGAGAGAAATCATCATCTATGTTCTAACGCCCGCTGGCCTCTTGCGTGCGGATGAGAATGTTTTGCTGGCGTTGCACAAGCTCGCGTAGCAAATCAATGGCACCCTGAAAATCTTCCCAGGCGAGTAATGTTTCTAGGATGGCGTCTAGGCCGCCGCGCCATTGTGCTTGAGGCTGCTGCCGCAAATCTACAAGCGCCAAAACGATTTCAGCCAACATCCCAGAACGCCCACCTGGTCGTGTAACGGAAGAAGCGAGAGCTTGCCCAACCGCCCCAGGTGCAGGCGCGCCGATGCGCAGCAAATCAGCCAATAGAGTGCGTGTGGGGGCAACAAGTGGGTCAATGGGCGTAAACACGCGCTCAACAAAAAGAGACTCGGATTGCGCGATGATTGTGTCAAATTGCCGAGAAAGTCGCCGCCATTCTTTTCGCGCCTCGGAGTCTGGCAAGTTTTCTTCAAGCGCACGAGAAATTTCAAGCGCGCCTTCGAGGGCGACTCGAATATGACTCATGCGGCTCGCAAAATGTCGTTCGTAGCTTTCTGGCGTTTGCAGATTCCAGAATGGCGAAGTCGTTTTGCTGTAGGCCGAATCAGAATCTAACTCAGCTCGAGGCGCAGAATCACGCGCCGAAAGTTGCAGCCGCAAAGTCATGGTTTCTTGACTCAAAACGGGTTGCGCTAGGAAAATCGTGCCTTCTCGATTTTGACCACCCGCACTTTCCGCCGTGGATAGGGGAAGCAGGTCGATCGAAATGGCAGCAGGGGCTTCACCCAAACTTTGCAGATGAACCTCAGTCAGGCGGCGGTCATCGCGCACCTGCATCACGAGCGGGATTTCACCACCAGGCACCAAAGACCAATCAGTCGGAGGGTATAAAAAACGCACCAATGGTGGGCGATCGGGGATGACTTCCCAGGTGAGAGAAGCTGCGCGCGGATCTCGGAAATCATGGTCTCCTTGCACGGCGATGTCGAGTTGCCCCGGCTCGTTCAAGGTAAAGCTGTGCGAAAGCCAACCCTCGCTGTCAGGAGGAATTGGGCTCGTCATTTCACCTTGCACCACCCAAGTCTGCGAGCCACTTGGGCTCGTGCGGAAACGAATCTCACAGGTGCTACCTGCTGGTGCGCGAATCGCATGAGAATGCCCCGAAAACGCAGGCTCTTCCGTATAAGTCGGGGGTGTTACCGCCCAGCTCCAGTCAAGAACACGCGGAGCTTCGACGGGGCTCAAAATAAGCATGGGAAGCCCATCGTCATCGTCTCCGCCCGCAAAAGAGATCTGCATCGACTCATGAATCGGTGCCAGTCGCAATCGAAACAAGCCACCACCAGAGCCTCGCATGGGCCGCGGGCGTTTCAAACCCCGCAGATTAATCCGCTCAGGGATGACACCCTCGGCGCGAATACGAATCAAGGGTTCGCTTCCGGCAGGGAGGCTCAGGCGAAACTGCCCAGGCAAGCCCTCAACAGGCATGAGAGGCTCTTCTTGACCCTGGATATGCACAGCTAAGAGGCGCAAAGTCGTTGCAGAAGGCCATGGCGTTTCGCCACCAGTAAATCGATTCAAGAAGATTGAGCCTTCGCTCGGAGCCATCACGGCGCTCAGGATGAAGGCCGCCATCGAGGCAAAACCAAGCCAAAGACTTCTGCGCGCGCGGCGCATTTGTACGGCCCGCCGAGGTGCCACATCTGGAGCAATAGAATTGGCTTGCTGTGTCGCTGCCGCCACCAAATCTGGGGATGCATTGCCGACACAATTTGCAAAGTCAACGGCCGTAGAAAAACAATCTTGCAGCTCGGGGTGAGTGCGCTCATAACGCCGGGCCAAATCTGATTGCGACGGCCTCTTGCGAAGTGGCAACCACAAAAAACGGTAGGTCAGTCGGCTTCCCCAAAGGAAAGCGGCAAAGAGCAAAAGCAGGCGCACGACCTTGGGTAAAACGAGTAAACGATCTAAGGCGTAAAGTGCCAGAATTAGCCCGACCCAAAGACTCAATGACTTCCCGATGCCCATCCAGAGACGGCGCGCTAACTCACGCCTCTCAAGAGCGGCGAGTGCGCGGCGCAGGGCCTTGGGTAGATTGGGGCGAGATGCGCTCATCTTTGGAAAATGGGTAAGTACTCTTTTGGAATCTGCAAAATCAAGCAGGCCATTGCAGTGCCGAAAACTTTGCCGGGGCCAATGCGATTGGGCCAAACGCCGTGCTCGTCTTGCATGTTGAGCAAAGTGCGGCTGATGCCATCCATGTAGTTGCGGTAGCGTTGCCCGCCCGTCATGTGAAATGCCTGCACCGCGTAGTAATGGCCATAATAGAAGCTGTAATGGCCACCTGTGCGCAGACCCCAATCAAGGTTGAAAGAAGCGGCTTCGTCTTCGAGGAAAAGCAACGCCTTGTCTGCGTCACGGTCTGCGTAGACACCAGAGTGATGCAAGACCGCCACGCCTGCGGCCGTCAACGCCCAAGAGGAGCGGGATCGCCAATCGGGTTGATAGCGGAAAGAGCCAGGGCGACTCCATCGACGACTCGCGGATGGGTCATCGTCGCGGACGGCGCTGTCGTGTACATATTGAACGGCGCGGTCAATGGTCGCGTGAGGTACGCTGAGACCGATGTTGCGGGCCGCTCGCAAAGCCATGACTTGGCATGCGGCAACGGACATATCGGCGTCATCGACATGGGGTTGGTATCTCCAGCCGCCTTCTTTGTTTTGACTGGACACGATGAGATTGACCGCGCGCTGCAGAGTCGCACGCAAGTCAGGTCGTTCAACCATGCCGTAAGCCTCGGCTAGGAAGAGGGTGGCGAATGCGTGGGAATACATCCGGGTTTCATTTGCTGTGAGGTAGCCGTCTTCGCGGGAATGACTTAATACAAAATCAAGCGCACCTGAAACGACCTTGCCGTAGGGGCCACGGCCTGGAGTGTGCCCGCCTGCTAAGAAGGCCATACCGACGATGGCTGTGACCCCCAGATGCTTGGCATTGTCGTTCCAGCTGCGATAACCCTCTTCGAGTTTGTAGCCCACATCGGCGCGGAACGAGCCATCGGCCTGCTGCTGCCCCGCGAGCCATGCCAGCCCACGATTGGCCGCTTGCAAACCCTCTTGCAAGAATGCATCTTGGGCAGAAGTCACCACATCAACGGCGGGCGCTGGGCCTTGAAGCCCATCTGATTGGGGCAGGCTCGACGGCAACGCAGCTACTTGAAAAAGTAGAGTGAGTGCAAGTGAAGGGAGTAGGGTCAACATCAAAAGAAAAGGCAAAGGGTCGAGCCGTCAAGAAGTAGTACGCGCTGACCAACGATACGGACGCGCCGTGGTCGTTCTGGTGTGAGCTCAGGAGAAGTGTCCCATTGACTTAAAAGGAGACCCTTTGCGTCAAGACGCAGGAGATGAAGCTGTGAAGTCGGGTTGCGAGTGGGCAGGGTGCAGGGGACGCTGACAAGCCATCCGTCGGAAAGTGGATACACGCGGAAACGGTCGAGTAACAATTGTGCAAAAGGTAAGCCTGACAAGGAAACCGATTGGATGCGTTTGATGCGTTGAGCCCCTAATTCAAATAGCTCTAAACGAGTCGAGCCATCTTGCTCAGGAATCACCGAAAAAAGATGCTCGCCAAGGTCGCGGACGCCATGGTGCACACTCGCGCGCAATTGCGGAAAGGCGCGGCGTGGTTCTTGGAATGAGACAACCTGAGGATGCTGGTTTTGCGAAGGCCACCAAGAAAGCGCAGGCGACGGCGTGCTGCCCGTGCCTGGCACGAGTGGCTGATGAAGCCAGCCGCCACCATGACCAGCTGGAAAAGGCAGAGCTTGCGTCATGCCGTTTGGTGGAAAACTGCGGGAATGCTCAACTTGTACAAAGTGAATCTCGCCGTCTTGCGGCAGGAGCAAGCCTGAGTCGCGAACTGAAATCGCGGCCAATTCATAGGCTGCTGGCGCAAATGGAAGAGGCAGGAAGGCATCTTTGAGCACACCATGCAAATCAATGCGTTGAGCTTTGGGCAGGCGACTGGCGAGCAAAAACAAAAAACGCCCATCTTGGATACGGCGCAAATGTGTGTTTTTATTGAGGTGCAGCTCTCTTTTCATCCAGAGGTGACCGCTCGACAGCTCGCGGATTTCTAGGACGATCTCTTGGTTTTCGTCTAGCGTAAAGAAGGCGCACAACTTGCCGAGAGAGATGGGCGGCATCGCAAAATGAATCGGGTTTGGTAGCGTCGTTACGCGTACAGAATGGTCGAAGCCAAAATGTACGAGTCGCGAGGGGGTGAAAAAGAGTTGGCCGTCTGAGGTGGGTAGATGAGTGAGCTTTTGTTGCGGAAGTTGCTGCAGAAGTGATTCGGGCAAACTAGGACCCCTAGGCTTGAGCTCTGGCTCCGTGAACCATTGACCGTGGTCGTCAGGAGAGCTTCCGAACCATTGTGGGCCAGTCGCGCTTTGCATGAGTGCGCGGATGTCATTGTTGTGCAAACGCAATGCAAGCAGGTCGTCTGCTGGGAGCGTGAAGGTCTCTTGAGCCGCAAGAATCGGCGGCAGTTCAGGCAAGGAATGAGCTTCTGCGAAGATATCGCCTTGGAAGGAACGCATCATGGAAGCCCAAACTTTAGGAGACAAATCACGCACTGCCCGCGCACTCAAAAGATCAGCAAGTTGCCCATCTTGAAGGTCAAGGGCCAGTCGCTCTTGCAGGGTCGTTGCGACAACCTGAGTTTGCCCATAAGCTCTCAGGAAACCTTCAGAAATCTCGATTTGGCTTAAAAGTGCTGTTTGCGCCTCGTTTTCGTGGGTTTGGAGTAAAGTGCCTGCGCCACCCCTTTGAGTGCTAAGAGTTGCACTCAGTCGCTCTTGAGCCCATGCATGGTGCGCTTGCGCCGAATCAAGTTGCAACATTTTGACGAGGGCGACCCGCGCCTTTTCGGGCTGATTCATGGCGATTGATTGAATCACTTTCGCTTGCGCAACGCGGGCGGCATCAGGGGGGCTTCCGTCTAAGAGCCGCACTGCTTTTTCAAAGGCATCGGATTGAGGGGCTCGCGTAAGAAGGGCTTGGAGCACGATGCGAGCCGATTTCTTGTCGACCAAAGCCGCATCAAAATGCGAAATGGCTTGTGCCGTTTCGCCAAGCGCAGAGGCCACTCTCCCTGCAACTAAATGCCAAACGCTGCTCATGGGTTGGACTTGGAAATGGGGTTGCGATTGATACGCTGAATCAAGAGCTTCTTGGAATTGGCGTACCCAAAGTTGAGTCACGCTCGAAAAATCAAAATCGACAAAGAGAGTTAGCAGTGAGGGCCATGCAAGAGCGCCTCGTTCTGCACTTTTGAGTGCCGCCAGTAAATCACGGTTTGATTTTAAGACATCAAAGCCATTGGAGCGAAGCGCAACGAGATGCCCATCAAGGGCCTGGAAATCACCTAGCGATTGAGTCTCGCTAGAGTGAGGATGCGTGAAGCCTTGCTCGCCAGTTGTCGCATGGAAAGACTGCAAACCAATGGGGCTATTGGCCGCGATGCGCCCGCGCGAAAGGAAACCACCTCTGATGGCATCGAAGCGCCAGTAATGATCAAAAAGAGTCGGGGATGTCCAGCTCTGGCCCTGAAAGCCATCTTTAGAAAGAAAACCAGCTTGCGGCCCTGAGAACCAAATGCCATGCGGGCTAGCACCGAGCAGCTGTCGAATGAAGCGATCATCTGTTATGGCGGACCATGTTTTTTGGACGCCACCAGTCTTGGGGTCGAGTGAAAAAACTTCTTTTGCATCGGTGGGGGCAAACACAATCGAATCTTTGCCCAAGGCGGGTGGCTCAAGAGTGAATGACACCGCGCGATCGGATTCTCTGCCACTTTGATAAGTGCGCAACGGCGTGCGTGGGTAAGTGCGCGTCCAGAGAGAGGTGCCTGTGGCTGCATCAACGGCACTCACGGCGCCAAGGCCACTCAAGAGATAAACAGTCTGCTCTTTTGCAACAGGAGGTGGGCAGGCCAACTCAAGCAAAATGTTGCCAAATAGGTTGGTCTCTTTGACGCCGCTGACAAGGAATGTTTTCCAGAGCTCGCGGCCCGTGTGCAGATCGAGAGCGAGCAAAGAAACATCAAGCGTGCCGACAGCGTTGTATACGGGCAGGAAAACACGGCCGTCGAGAACGGCAGGCGGCCCTGCGACAAGGGCGCGAGCCTCAGAAGAAAGTTGCGGTTTGCCGTCGGATGTCATCCAGGGCACTTTTTGCACCCAGAGCAAATCGCCCGTTTGCGCATCAAAGGCATAAAGGCGGCGCGCGGGCAAACTACGACGCACCGAAATGTCGCGGCGGAAGTCATCTTTGCGGCCTAATGCAAAAGCCTCTTGCAGGACGATAAGTAGCACACCTTCGGAAAGAACGGGCGTGTGGAGGAAGTCACTGTCAACCGCACTAAAAAGAGAATCGAGCTGATCCGTTTGTAAGGCCTTCCAGCTTTCGGGGGCTTGAAATTGCCATATCTTTTGGCCCGTTGCGAGTGAGAGCGCGGCACACTCGACCCCGTCGCTTGCCCACACAAAGCCATCTCGACTTAAAACTCGGTGGTGGCGTGCTTGCCCCAGCCAGTTGGATTGGAAGTGGAAAGACCAGGCCGGGCTCAAGTCTTTTGCCCATACCATGGGTAGTTTTGGGTCTTGCCCATGCTGAACAAATGGCGTGGCGTAAAAAGTGGAGTCGTCAAGATTGCGCCAAGTAACGGGCCAATCCTGGGGAGCCGAGCCCGCCTCGACAGAACCGCGATCTAAGGCAAGTTCTCGCCAAAGTCGCTTAGCGCGTTGGGCGGCTTCGGTGGCAGGGAATTGCCGAACCACGCGCGCGAGTGCGCCTCGGTGTGGAGGTCGTAGAGCGCTGGACAAAGCCTCACGAGCTTGAGCTTCCGTAAAAGGCGAGGGCAAAAAACGAGATGGCTCAGCCTCGGAGTGAGCGCCAACCCATTTGAGGAGGCGTTGCTGTGCCGTGTGCGCGGCTCCGATGTGCAGGGCAGGGTCACTGCCTTGGATGACGGAAGTCGGGTTGGCCTGCGCGACTTGGCGTAAAAGGCTTAGAGCCGTTTCGATTTCGCCTTGCTCGAAAAGCAAATCAGCATCTTGTAAGAGTTCAGCCAACTTGTGGTCGACTGGCAGGCTGACTGCTCCTTGCGCAGTGAGGCCGGGAGTGAAGCAAAGAGGCAGTACTAGGGCAAGTGCGGCCCATGAGGCGCTGCGCGATATTGAGGAAAAGCTCAACATAAATCCCACCGACGCCGAAGCGCCCATTCGAGAGTCGCGAGGAGTAGGAAGACAAACAACAACGGCCATGGAGAAGGCGGCGAGTCTTCTCGTGAAGTCACATGTTGAATGCGCTCTTTGCCGTCTAGGCGCAGTAAGAGCGCGTCGGCTTGAGCGAGAGTCACCGAAGTGCCGCCCGTGATTTGACTCAACTCTTGCAATGCCGCCGCATGGAGAGCGGTGTTGTGGTTTTCGAGAGAGGTCAAGGTCGCCGTGTAGGCCGCGCTAGCTAGAGTCTCGCCGCTTGGAGTTTGGTTGAGCGTTAAGCGAAGTGACTGAGGGCCAGGGGTCATGATGCGAAGCTGGCCGCGGAATACACCTGGGTCGTCAAGAACAGGCTGCAAGAGCAGTGCTTCAAGGTCGTCGTGAAAAACAGGTATGCCGTCTGGCGCTTGCAAGGGCTCCCAGGAGGGGTCAAGTAAACGGGCCTCAACGGTTAGGAAACTGCCAACCTCTGGTTCTTGAGTGTCAACTTGAAGTTGCGCGCGGCCATCTGTGCCGCGTAAACGAGTTGAAGCCAAATGCCGAATGGCCGACCTCCAGAAACGCTCTAGTTGCCGCTCGCCTTGAGGGAAACGCCAGCGCCAAGTTTCGTCGACACCGAGCCATCCGACCCATCCGTCAGGCACGCGATGGCTGGCGGCGACTGGGATTTCTTTACCCATCGCATCCGTGCGCACGAGCCAGGATCGCGCGCCTGGTCGAAGTGCGCCAGACGGAGCCGCCCACCAAAGAGGGGCCTGTTCACCCCAGATTTGCCGAGTCTGTTCAGGGTCAAGTGCGAGAGATGAAACAGGGTGGGGGATGCCTGCGGCTGCGGGTTGGGCTCGGAAGGGGGCCGTGGGCGCAGGGTGTCCATCGAGCTGAATGGGGAGCAAATCGCCCAATGCGCCCGTTTGGAGAGCGGTTGAGCCAGCGCCCGGGCCCGCTAAGAAGAGAAGGCCCCCGCCCTTTTTGACGAAAGTTTCGACCGCACTCAGAAATCGCTCTCCGTCGGCAGGGTCAGCCGAGAGAGTTTCGGGGTGGGCGTCGCCGAGTAGGATGACATCCCAGTGGTCGAGAAGATTTGTGGCTTCGGTGGGAAGGCGAGTGAGAGGGGTCAGGCCAGAGGTGCACTCTTGGGGGAAATCACGCGATGCTGAGGACAGCCAGATGTGCGTGTCGAGGTTGCGGTTTGCGCGCAGCAGGCGGTTTTTGAGATAGCGGTATTCCCAGCGTGGGTTGCCTTCGACATATAAGACACGGATGCGAATTGCCTGCGGGTCAATGGCGACGGAGACGATGTTGTCGGCAAGCGCGGTTTCTTTTGCAGCTGGGGTTACTTTTGCCAACCAAACGCGCGCGCCTGCTTCCAGAACTCGCGCTTGCAGATGAACAAGCGTGCCGCTGGCGTTTGGGGTGGGTAGGGTCGTCGAGTCGAGGACACGCCCGTTTTCGTCGAGCAACTGCACCTGGGCTTGAGTCGGAAGAGCTTCGCCACGCGCACGCAGACGGAATGTCATTTGCGCATCGTCATCGACAAGTAATCGCCCTGGGAGTCGCACAGGCTCAAGTGTGAAATCAGGCGCCGCTTGGCTCTGCCCAATCGCCACAGAATGGACACGGATGCCTTCCGCGGCAAGCCGGGCAGCCATGGGTGTAAGCTCAGTGCCGCTGTTGCTGCGCCCATCACTTAGCAAAACAACATCTGGTTGGCTGCGACCTCGGAATTCAGTGAGCATCGAATCAAGAGCTTGGCCGATACTGGTTGCCGTGCCTTTACCCGTGAGTGCGCTGCCATTAAGTGGCATGGCTTGGAAGTCGTCTGCGAAACGATAAGCCGAGAGGTCGTAACGCTCGGCAAGTGTGCTTTGCCAGGAAGAGGCAAGGAGTTGTTTCAGAGCGGACAGGCGGGTTTGGCCCTCGACATCGGCGCGGTGCATGGATGCCGAATCATCAGCCAGGATGGCGAGTGGCGCGGGCTCGTCTTGGGTTGTGCTGTGCCGCCAGTGTGGCCCAAGAATCAGGATGGCTACGAGAGCAAGAAGAGCCAATCTCAGCCCAATTAAGACACGCCTCGCACCCAAACTTGGGTGGGGCAGGCGATAGGCCGCAAAAGCAAAGAGCGCAAGAGTCGGTAAAACCAGCAACGCCATGACCCAAGCTGGCGGGGAAAGATAGAAGAGCAGCTCGGTCATGCAGCCCTCCTGGCGTCAATGCGGTAGGCAACGAGGCTCTCAAAAAGGAGTATGGCAAGCAAAGCGCTAAACCACGGCCAAGGGTGCGGCGCGTTGGATTGAGTCGTTGAGTGCAGTTGCGCCTCGCGCCCGGGCAAGACTGAGTTGGCGGTTGGCACGAGTGCGGATGACTGTGGAATCAGTGCTTGCAGTCGCTCGGGAGCAGCCATCCGCAAATCGCTTTCTGAGCTGGGGGGATGCACAGCAAACAAATCGTTTTGCTTGAGCGTGTCGCCATTTGGTAAAAAGCGCGTGGACTCAAAACGCCAAATGCCGGCTTGGGTCGCTCGGACGGCGCGCGGGCTTTGCCAATCAAGTTGCAAACCATCGGGTGAGACCAGTTGCCCTTGGCTTTGTTTTGTCTCGCTGAGCGGCAGGACGGCTGGAATCGTTAATGCCCTCTGGATGTTGTCGCGCGGCCCAAGATAACGCAGAAGGTCATGCACGAATGGCAGTGTGCCGCTCGGGATTTCTTCCATACGATTCCATTCTGGATATGGAAGAGCCGCTAAAACCGAAAACTTGTTGAATTCGAGGAATGCGGGCGAGCCGTCTTCGAAGGCCAAAGGGCTATTCCAACTAGGTGCGGAAATGATTCGAAACGCCCTGTGTGGAACTTCTGTGAGCAAAGGAAGCCAACGCTCGTCTTGAAAAAATCGAAGCGCGGGGTGTTGGTCGTCGCGAATGTGCAAGCGAGTCGATGAGCCATCGCTCTGTGGCCGAATGCCCTGAAAATCAATCGGCGGGAGGGCCAACTCTGCGGCAAGCCCCTCGAGTGTTGTCGCTGTTTGCCCGGCAAGCTGAGGGCCGGCAAGCACAAGCAGCTGGCCATCGTTTTGCATATATTTCAACAGCGCGTCGGCCGCTAGCGCAGGGATCTGCCGTGGGTCAGCCAAGATGCAAATGTCAATGCCCTGCAGATCAATTGCCGACAATTCGGAAGGAGATTGCGTCAGCGTCTGCCAAGGAGATTGCGGGTCATCAAGCCCTAAATAGCGTAAGAAGGCCGCTGCGGGCAGATTGCTTTGTTGACTGGCAGAGTCTTGCACAAACAAAATTTGAGGCCGTGGCTCAACCACTAATACGAGAGAGCGAGTGTCATCGCCTCGAAGCTCGTCAGTCGGGATGTGCGCCGTAAGCCGATGTTGCCCCGCACTTGGCGCCACGATGGGCACAAGCCACGAACTCTCGGAGCCCGGTGCGAGTGCAAGCGTATGGCGAGCAATCGGTGAGTCGTTGAGGAGTAGAGTGATTTCGCGCGAGGTTTCGCTCTCGCCATAATTACGAAGCCGAATCTGAACCAACGCCGATTCTTGGCCTGACGGATGTGCTGGCTCAAGGCTCAATTCAAGAAGGCCAACATTAGGACGGACAGCGGCGCCTGTGTTGACGAATTGAATCGAGAACCCCAAAGCATCAAGTTGGCTCAACACATCAGCAAGCTCGTCTTGCTCATGCCAACTCGTCGCTTGAAAATCAGAGTAGATATGCACCCGCGCGCGGGTCAGGTTGAGCTCGCTATTTAAGGTGATGATGTCTTGCAAAGCAGCAAGGATGTGCACCGTGGACTCTTCAGGGGTTTCTAAATCACCCAAAGCGCGTCTGCATGCGGCAGGATCACCTGCTGCGAGAACGAGGCTTTGTCGGCCCGCCAAAATGAGTGCTGCGAAATCGCCGCGTTGCGTGGTCATCCCTCGGAGGCTGCTTTGAGCGCGAGCCTTCGCGCGTTGAAACGCCGTCGTGTCGTCTTCGTTGCGATGAGACATCGAGAGAGAGGCGTCTAAAATGATGATTTCAGACCGCGCAGAGACATTTGCCGCCCGTTCGGCGTTTGCGCCAGGCCCAGCCAGCACGAAAATTATAATCAATAGAGCAAGGGTGCGAAGCGCAAGCAAGAGAAGTTGCTCAAGGCGCAAGCGACGCTTTGTGCGGCGAATGGCTTCTTCTAGGAAGCGCATCGCTGCAAAGGCATGAGGCTGGAAGCGCCGGCGATTCCAGAGGTGGATTAAAAGCGGAATCAACGCCAAAGGGAGCGCGTAGAAAACTTCGGGGCGTGCGAAATTCATAAGCCCTCCTTGCGTAACCGTGCTTGTCGCCGCGCGAGAAAAGTTGCAAGAATGGCATCAAGGGGCTCATCGGTACGCACACGAGAAAAACTCGCGCCTTGTTGCAGAAGCCCGACGCGCAGCGCATCAGCATGCTCGTCGAAAGCAGCGCGATACGCTTGGCGCACGGCTTGCGGTTGAATGCGAAGCTGCAAGTCGCTTTCGAGGTCATCAAAGCGCGTGTTGCTTTCGAAATTGAAATCAACTTCGGCGGGGTCAAGCGTGCGGAAGACAATTAAGTCATGGCCCGCGTGACGCAGTTGAGCCGCAGCCCGCAGAATGCTCGCGGGCTCAGCCAGGCAATCAGAAATCCAGACCACCAAACCCCGCCCATTGAGTTGGGGGATGGCCTGTTCAATCAACTCAACCGCGTCGCCCTGGCCCTGTGGCACCTGCCGCGCAATTTGATGCAGCGTATCGCGCCAGTGGCTCATGCCACCTTTATGTTCAGGAAGTAAAGCTTGCTCATGGCTAGCAGCTAGAGCAAATCGATCACCTTGATTTGCCAGCAGTAACCCCATCGCGGCGGCCGCCCAAGTCGCGTATTGCCATTTGCTCGGCCCACCTGAAGAGTAGCTCATGGAGGCCGACGAGTCGATCAGCAAGGTCGTGGCCAAATCAGTCTCGGCCTCAAACTGCCGCACCATCAGGCGGTCGGATCGCGCCGCAACCTTCCAGTCAAGGTGGCGGATGTCATCACCCGGTGTGTAGGCGCGGTGCTCGGCAAAGGTCGATGATGAACCGCGAAAATGACTGCGATGACTGCCGCCAGGTAAGCCCTCAACGGCCGTTCGCGCTCGTAGCTCTAGACCCTGAATGCGGGCGAGTAGCTCGGCGGGAGGCTGATGCGTGGCTGGCGCTTGAACCGAGGATGGCCCACTCGGCTCGCTAGCCACCGTGGCTATCCAGTGCGCTAGTATGGGATTCGACCTGGTCAATCAAACGAGTGATGAGCGTGTCGGCGTCAAAGCCTTCCGCGTCGGCTGCGAAATTAACCGAGATGCGGTGGCGTAAAACGGGTAAAGCGACCTCACGGATATCCGCAACAGAAGCGTGGTGCCTTCCTTGCAAAAGAGCGCGCGCCTTTGCAGCCAAAACCAAGCCCTGAGATGCCCGCGGCCCAGCACCCCAATTGACCCACTGGCGGATGAAGTCAGGCGCGGATTCGTCGTCGGGTCTCGTGGCACGGGTAAGTGCGACGGCGTAATCTAAAACCGAATCTGCGGCAGGGATGGCAAGAACCAAACCTTGAAGTTGCTGCAGCTCAGCTTGACTCAAAACGACTTCAATCTGGTCGTCATTGTGGGCCGTGGTGCGCCGCAGAATTTCAGCCTCGTCGGAAGCTGATGGGTAATCGACTTTGACTAAAAACAGGAAACGATCAAGAGCGGCTTCAGGTAAAGGGTAAGTGCCGGTTTGCTCAATCGGGTTTTGAGTCGCGAGAACAAAAAACGGGTCAGGAAGTGGCCGCGTTTCGCCAGCCGCAGAGACCTGGCATTCTTGCATGGCTTCAAGGAGAGCGGCCTGAGTTTTAGGCGGCGTGCGGTTGATCTCGTCGGCCAGCAGAATGTTGGTGAAGACGGGCCCTGGCACAAATCGAAAACTGCGGTCGCCCGAAACGGGGTCGCTGTGCAAAACTTCTGTGCCGGTGATGTCGGCGGGCATTAAGTCGGGCGTAAATTGCACACGACGGAAATCAAGCCCAAGTGTGCGAGCGACGGTCGAAATCAAAAGCGTCTTGGCCAGCCCAGGGACGCCAACCAGCAGCACATGACCGCGGGCGGCAAGTGCCAGCAAGATTTGCTCGACGACTTCATCTTGGCCGACGATGACTCGGGCAACTTGAGCGCGAAGTTGCGCCATGGCTTCAGAAAAGCGGGCTACGGCAGCAGTGTCGGAATAGGAGTTTTCAGTCATTCTTTTCTGAAAGGCTATGAATTTGAATAAGGTTTTGATCGGTGAGCGGGTCACTCACGATGAATTCGAGATCTTTGGCGGCTGCGTTCATGTCGGCTTCTTCCTGAGTCGCGCGCTGGAGGGCGACTTTTTCTTCTTTGGTTGCGTGGGCAAGAGTGGTCAAAGATGGCAGCAAGATGAAGGCCCCAACCAGCAGCACTGCCACCCACAAGACGGCCTCGATAGCTCGGCGACGGGTGGCGCGGCGTTGATTTGCCACGACGACTAGAGAGGTAGCGGGCTTCCGTAGCGTGCGGATTGGCCCAA
Source organism: Planctomycetota bacterium (assembly GCA_018671175.1). Taxonomy (GTDB): domain Bacteria; phylum Planctomycetota; class UBA1135; order UBA1135; family UBA1135; genus JABHIE01. The sequence continues at coordinate 90,903 of JABHIE010000026.1, forward strand.
CCACTCTTCGATGCGAAGGAGACGGTTGTATTTGGCGACGCGGTCAGAACGGCAAGGTGCGCCCGTTTTGATTTGGCCCGCGCCCACAGCTACGGCGAGATCTGCAATGAAAGTGTCTTCCGTTTCGCCGGAGCGATGAGAAATGACCGTCGTGAAATTGGCCTCTTTAGCCAAGTCGATGGCCTGCATCGTTTCCGTTAGCGTGCCAATCTGATTCAGTTTGATCAGGATGGAATTCGCGCTGTCTTCATCAATGCCGCGCTGCAGTCGCGTTGGGTTGGTCACGAAAAGGTCGTCGCCCACCAGCTGGATGTCATCACCCAAGCGATTCACAAGCTCAGCCCAGCCGGCCCAGTCGTCTTCGGCTAGACCATCTTCGATACTGACGATGGGGTATTTGCTTACCCAGTCGGCGTAAACGCCAATGAGCGCATCGGCGGAGTGAGCGCCGCCGTCGAAGTGGTACATGCCGTCGCGGTAAATTTCGGTGGAAGCCACATCGAGGCAAATGCCCATGCCCTTTTCGCTAGCCGTTAGCCCAGCCATGCCGATCGCTTCGATGAGGAGCTCAACGGCTTCTTCATTGGAGCTAAGGTTTGGCGCGAAACCACCCTCGTCGCCGATTGCAGTCGCGTAGCCCTTCTTTTTCAGGATGCTCTTGAGTGCGGCATAAGTCTCAGCACCCCAGCGTAGGCCCTCGGCAAAGTTAGGCGCGCCGAGTGGCTGCACCATGAACTCTTGGAAGTCGACATTGTTGTCGGCATGCTCGCCGCCGTTGAGGACATTCATCATGGGGGCGGGCAGGCGGCTGGCGGATGCGCCACCGAGGTAGCGGAACAGAGGCAGGCCAGCGTCTTCCGCAGCGGCAACGGCATTAGCCATCGAAATGCCCAAAAGCGCGTTTGCGCCGTAGCCCGATTTGTTTTCGGTGCCGTCAAGCTCAAGCAGGGCGCGGTCGAGCTCTTCTTGGCTGTCAGCGTCGAGGCCAATAAGGTGGGGGGCCAACATCTCGTTGACATTATGGACGGCCGTTTGGACGCCCTTGCCGCCGTATCGCTTGTCGCCGTCGCGCATCTCAAGTGCTTCGTGAGCACCCGTTGAGGCACCAGATGGCACGCATGCGCGACCACTAGAACCCGTGGCTAAATCGACTTCGACTTCGAGGGTAGGATTGCCGCGCGAATCAAGAATTTCGCGGCCATGGATGCGGATGATTTCGGTCATGGTTTTGGGGTGCTGAGCGGGGTGGTTATCGTAGCGTTTTGGCGGGGAATCCTCTATATGAAGTGCGGTACAATATGGGCTTGCTGTCCATTCAAGACATTGATTACCGATACGGTTCCCAAATCATCTACCAAGAGGCCTCCCTCAAGGTCGAAGACAACTGGAAAGTCGGTCTGATCGGCCCAAATGGGTCAGGTAAGACCACACTTTTTCGGTTGATTACGGGCCAAGACAAGCCCGAGGCTGGTGAAATCGGGCTACCGACCAAAACGCATATTGGCTACTTTGACCAAAAAGTAGGCGAGATGCATGGTTGCGGCGTGGTTGAGCAGGCGGTTCGTTGCTCTGGCCGTGTGGCTGAGCTGCGCGGCCTGCTCGAAAAGCTTGAGCACGACATGGGCGACCCTGATCAATTTGACGACCTTGACAAATTGATGGCCCGCTATTCCGGGCTGCAAAATGAGTTTCAGACTCTTGGTGGCTACGATTTAGAGCCCCGCGCTCGCGAGATTTTGGGCGGCCTGGGCTTTTCAGAAGCCCGCATGAATCAGCAGGTCGAGGTTTTGTCAGGTGGCTGGAAGATGCGCGTCTCGCTAGCGGGCATTTTGTTGCAATCACCTGAGATTTTGCTGCTTGACGAGCCGACTAACCACCTTGACCTTGAGAGCATCATTTGGCTCGAAAATTTTATTCGTGATTATCGCGGCATGGTCATCATGACTTGTCACGACCACGAATTCATGAACCGCGTGGTTGATCGCATTGTTGAAATCGATGAAGGTCGCTTGCGGCTCTTCCCAGGCGATTATGATTTTTATCTCGCCCAGCGTGAAATGGAAGACTCACAACGGATGGCGGCTTTTGAGCGCCAAGAAAAACAAATTGGCCGTGAGATGAAATTTATTAATGCCTTCCGCTCAAAGGCTCGTCAGGCTTCGATGGTGCAGAGCCGCATTCGTGCACTTGGCAAAATGGACAAACTTGAGCCGCCGCGCTCTCGCAAACAGCGTTTGCATTTTCGCATTCCTCCGACGAAACGGTCGGGCAATGACATCTTTGTGGGCGAGGGCGTCGAAAAGATTTACGGCGACAATATCGTTTTGATGGGCGTTGACTGGCATGTGCGCCGACAAGAGAGATGGGCCGTAATGGGGGTCAACGGTGCTGGCAAGACCACTTTGCTGAAAATCGTCAAGGGTGACATTGAAGCCGATGGCGGGCGTGCAAAACTTGGTGCGTCTTTGCAGTTTGGGTATTTCGCACAGCATTCCACTGAAATGCTCCACCCAGAAGAAACCGTAATTAACACGATGCTGGGTGAGTTCCCCGGCGAGTCGATTGGCAGTATTCGCAAATGTTTGGCTTGCTTTGGGTTTGACTCTGGCGATCTCGATAAGGCGACTTCATGGCTTTCGGGTGGTGAAAAATCGCGTCTCGTTTTGGCGCGTATGCTCTACAAGCCCCCTAACCTTCTTGTTCTTGACGAGCCGACCAACCACCTTGATGTTGAGTCGCGTCAAGCTCTCATTGACGCACTCAAAAGTTATGACGGCACAATCTTGTTCGTGAGCCACGACCGCCACTTTCTCGATGCCGTAGCGACTCATGTCATCGAGCTCCAGCAGGGCGAAGCGGAAGTCTTCCATGGTGGTTATCATGCTTATGTCGAGCGGTCTGGTCATCAGGCCCCTGGCGCACCCATTCGCTAATCGAGTAAAATTTAACTATGCCGTCGAGTCAACGATTTCGTCGCCCCGTGAGTCATCTGCCAAGTCTCGTGACTTTGGGTAATTTGGCCTGTGGAGTGGGTGCCATCTTGCTTTCCATTCAAGCCGCTATGGGCGAGGGCGACCCAATTAAGTTGTATCACGCAGCCTGGTGGCTGTTTTTGGCCTCGGTGCTTGACGGCCTTGACGGCAAAGTCGCCCGGATGACCAATTCCATGTCATCTCTTGGTGCTCAACTTGATAGCTTTGCTGACGCCATCACTTTTGGTGTGGCGCCAACGGTCATGCTTTCTACGCTTGTATTCTTGGTCGCGCCAGATCTTGGTATCCAATTACACCCTCGATTGTTAATGGTCGCTCCGATCATTTATTCATGTTGTGCCATTTTGCGTTTAGCGCGCTACAACATTGAGCATGAATCCGAAGATTTGAGTCAAGATAATCCAGGCTTTTCGGGTCTGCCGTCACCGGGGGCGGGTGGTTTGCCAATTACAATGGTTCTGTTGTATTTTGGATTACAAGACACGGCATTGTTTGTCGTGAGCGATACCCTGCTCCACACAATCCAGTTGGCCTTGGTTTGGTCAGCGCCATATGTGACAATTGTTCTTGGTATTTTGATGGTGTCGCGTGTCCCATACCCGCACTTTTTCTCTTGGGTGACTCGCCACCGTTCTCCAGTAAGGGCTTTAGCAGAAGTCGTCGTTTTGGCTGGCCTTCTTATGGTCGAGCCCGAAATTGCACTTTTTCTCTCCATCGTGCTTTACATTTTTATTCCACCTCTTTTGCATGCACCTTTCCTTTTCCGTGCAAATTCAGAAGAAGCAGCCCACGAATCTTAGCCACTCATTATGCGCGACTTGTTCTTAGGCTTGGGGTCAAATCTCGGAGATCGTGCCGCTTACATTTCCTTGGCGTGGCAAGGTTTTTCAGCGATTCCTGGTGTTCAGGCCATTGCCTTAAGTACTGTCCTTGATACCGCTCCCGTGGGCGGCCCCGTTGGGCAACCTCGTTTCCTAAACGCCGTGGCTCATTTCCAAACGAGCCTTTCAGCTGCGACCCTTTTGGCGCATGCGCTACGCATTGAGGCCGACCACGGCCGAGAGCGCGCCGTGCTCCAGGGCCCGCGCACGATTGACATTGATATTTTGATTCTTGGCGATGAGACGCACGACCTCCCTCATTTGGTCATCCCGCATCCACGCATGCACCTTCGCGATTTCGTGATGAAACCTCTTGCTGAAATTGCTCCCTCGGTGGCCGCGCGATTTCTAGCTCAGACCTGCACTGCATTCTCATGATTCGATTTCATAACTTAAGTGAGTTGCAGCAATGGACGGCCTCTCTGCCAAGCAATCGCGCGGTTGGCTTCGTCCCGACGATGGGCGCATTGCATGAGGGGCACGCCTCTTTGGTGGCGAGAGCCGTTAAAGAAAATGATGAAGTTTTAGCATCAATTTTTGTTAATCCCACTCAATTCCAAGAGCTGGTTGATCTCGATCGATACCCTCGCACTCTTGAGCAAGACTGCGAGGTCCTCGAGCGGCTTGGCGCTACAGCCGTTTATCTTCCAACCGAAAACGACATGTATCCGCGTGGCTTCCAGACGCGCATTGAGCCCGGCGAAGGCGCCGAGTGGTTCGAGGGCGAAAAGCGCCCAGGGCATTTCACGGGCATGCTCACAGTGGTTTTAAAGTTGTTTCAACAAACACGAGCACGCCGTTCCTATTTTGGTGAGAAAGACGCTCAGCAGCTTTTTCTCGTCCGCCGCATGGTCGAAGACCTTGATTTAAATGTCGAAGTTTTGTCATGCGCCACAATTCGTGAGCCTGATGGCTTAGCCATGTCGAGTCGTAATGCTCGCCTATCTGAGACCGAGCGATTTGAGTCAGCTTCCCTCTGGCGCGCACTTTCAGCGGCGAAATCAGCCTTTGATAGGGGTGAAAGAAGGGCTTCTGTCTTAGAGCAAGCCATGCATGATGTCCTCAAAGCGACAGCCGTTGAGGTCGAATACGCCTCAGTTATTGACGACCTGACTTTTCGTCCGCCTGAGCCGACCCTTGATGAGCATGAGCATGAGCAATGCCTCAGGGCTATTTTGGCCGTGCGATTAGGTGCAGCTCGCTTAATCGATAACTTGCTCCTTGGCCATGCTTAGCCGACTCGCTCCGGCAAAAATTAATTGGTCTCTCGAAATCATCGGGAAGCGTGCTGATGGTTTTCATGAGCTAAAAAGTTGGTTCGTCCCAATTGGCCTTTGCGACAATTTATCTGCTTCCGAGGCCATTCAGCAGCAGGCCTCACTCCGTGTTTGCGGGCCACAATCAGAAGGTGTGCCAACTCACGAAGGCAACCTCATCTGCCGAGCTGAGCTGCTTTGGCGACAGGCTGGGGGGCAGGCGCCTTTGCTTGATTGGGTGCTCACCAAGTTAATTCCTCATGGTGCTGGCCTCGGAGGTGGGTCAAGTGATGCGGCCGCTGCCTTGTTGCTCTTGCAAGAGTTCGCCACGCGGGCGCTTTCTCAAACATCTCTCACACAAGTGGCCGCTCAGCTCGGCAGTGATGTCCCCTTTTTCCTCAACCCAACGGCTGCCGAGTTGCGTGGGGGGCGCGGTGAGCAAGTCCTGAGCCGGGCCAAGATTCCACAGCCAGGTGCTTTCTTGGTGTTGGCTGCACCAGGGTTTGGCTGCCCCACACCACTTGTATATCAGGCGGTTGGCGCGCCTCTCATTGGCCACAATTCACTGCAAGGCTCAACTCATTCTCACTCGCAAGAGCCATCAGGTTTTCGCTGCCCATCCGAGCCACAGCCCAATGCGCTTGAGGCAGCCGCCCACTCCGCTTTCCCTGCGCTAGCTGACTTTGCTTCGGCGATTCAGCGACATGCTCTTTTCCATTTAAGCGGGAGCGGCTCATGCTATTTCTCGGTTTGCCTTAACTTTGAGTCTGCTCAAAAGCTTGCTTCCAAAGTTCGATCCATTTCTCATTATTGCCAGATTAGCTCAATGGGCCCGTCGCACTCTTGTCCATGACAGCACCCACGAACCACTTGGTTTTGTCGCTGTTTGGTGACCAAGCGGATGTCTTGCGGCGCAGGGCTCAACTTCACGGAGGTCTAACCGAGCTGCGACTTGATTTAAGCCCCGTTGAGCTTCCTCTTGGCAAGATTTTTGATGGCTTGCCCTGGCTGGCGACTTGCTCTCCTGTAGCTCAAGGTGGCGACTTCCGCGGAACTTTCGTTGAACACCAGGCCCGACTCACAATAGCTGCAAAGAATGGTGCGGATTGGCTTGATTTCCCGCTTAGCTTTCCGCTGCCGACCCATCCTGAGTTGTCTTCATGCGCATGGGTTCATTCCTATCATGCCCAGAGGGGCGAGGTTGACCTGATTGGCATCCTTGAGCGGCTTCGTGCACGGATGCGTTCCGGCGATGTTGGCAAGCTCGTCCTTCAGGCCGATTCTTTTGAAGACTCTCTGGAAGCTGTGCGTTTACAAAAGCTTGCAGGCCCTGATTTTGTTGTGTTTGCTCAGGGTTCTTCGGGCACACCTTCGCGCCTCTGGTCTCTCGCACTCGGCGCTCCCTGGGCCTACGCCTCATGGCCAGGTTGCGAAACAGCAGTTGGCCAGTTTGACTTGTTTTCCATTCCAAGCACCCGCGAGCCACTCAAGGTTTATGCAGGCGTCATTGGCCGCCCTGTGGCTCATTCCCTGAGCCCTCTTTTATGGCAGCGTGCTTTCGCTCAAGCTGCTGAGCCGAGTTTCTTGCCTTACGCGCTTATCAAGCCCACGACGACTTTGACTCAAGCCCTGCGAGGGCTTCCGCAGGATACATCGCCAGCAGTTTTCTCTGTTACAACACCCTTCAAGGAAGAGGCCTTTTCCTTTGCCCAATCTGTTTCTCCGCAAGCCCAAGCCGCTGCTTCCGCTAACTTATTGCTTCGTCATCAGGGGCAATGGTGGGCTCACAACACAGACGGCATGGGCGCACTCACGGCCCTCGGTCTCTCAGGTCCGAGCCGCTTGCTCCTTCTCGGTAGTGGGGCTTCGGCTCGTGCAATCGCAGCAGCCGCGCTTCAAAATCAGTGGTCGGTTACTTTTGCGACACGCTCAGACTTTGTGCCACCGTCTGGTTGTTTGCGTATCCCGCTTGCTGATCTGCAGACATCTTCTTTTCCATACGGTGCCATCATTCAGGCAACACCAGTCGGCTCGCTTGAGTCTCCCGGCAATTTGCTCGAGGGTATTGCTGTCCCAGAGCGCGTGATCGCGCTTGACTTGGTTTACAACCCCGTCGAAACGGAATTCTTGTCGCACATCCGTGCTTGTGGGGCTCGTGCCGTTTTGGGCACGGTCATGCTGCAACAGCAAGCCGTAGCCGCCATGAGCGCGGTTCACGAAAGGCTTGCTCTGCCCGACGCGACTTCTTTTGCAAAATCAAATGCGGCAAGTGTTTTGCTTTCCGTGCGCGACCCGCAAAAAGGCCACCAAGGTGATGCACGGCCAGCGCTTGTTTTAATCGGCATGCGCGGTGTCGGGAAGACCACGCTAGGGCAGGCCCTTGCCACGATTCTCGAGCGACCTTTTATCGACTTAGATGATGCCATCTGGAGCAAACACCAATTCCAACAAAGTGCGCTCGGTCGACAGTCCATCTCAGATTGGGTTAGCGCAGATTTACCTTCCTTTCGCCAAGCTGAAGCACAACTTTTCATTGAGCTTGCATCCACGCCAAACCTCGTTTTGGCCACGGGCGGGGGTCTAGTCGAATCTGAGACCGCAGTTGCCGAGCTTCTTGCTCAGCCACAAGTCGTTTGGCTAGATGCACCACCTGAAATCAGCAGTCACCGCGCATTAGCGAGTCATCGCCCGCCATTGACTGACAAGTTTCACCATGAAGAGTGGCAAGTGATTGATGCGCGGCGTCGTCCTGCTTGGCATCGCACGCAAAGGCGCCGTGTTCCCGTTGCGGGTGCATTTGAAGAATCTCTTGCTCTCTTGCATGAAGCCGCCCGTTCCTTTTCCTAAACTACGCGGGTGCTGATTTCCGTCTTCCTCGCTTGCGTGTTGCTGCTCGGCCACTCGCAAGAAACAGATCGCCCTACTTTGCCGCCATCTTTGGCCACAGACGCTAATGCCGTCGCCATGTATGAGCGTTGCTTTGCTGATGATCTCGCCATCCGCACGGCTTCCGCAAATGAGCTTCTGGCCGTTCTAGCCAGTGTGACCAACGACGACGCGCGCCTCAATTTTTTGATTATGCTGGCGGGTTATAATTGCCTTGAAGTGCCGCTAGGGGCCTCCTTTCGCCAATTATCGCTTCATTACCCACGAGCCGAAGAAGATGTCCGCAGCTTGGTGCAAACCTCTGTCGCCATGGCCGATGACGCAAAATTTAGAGGCATCATCTTGGCCGCGGGTCACTTAGAGTTGTCAGACGCCGCTACCGTTGAAGCCTTGGGCAATTTGCTCATGAACCCGCGCGTGTCAGCCGCTGTACGAGAGTCTTTGCAGTTATTGACACGCCGCGAATTTGCGCACAAGCAAGAGTTCCTCGCCTGGTGGAAGACCCATCAATACGCAAAGCGAAACGCCTGGATTCTTGAGGCCGCCGACGCCGCTTTGCTGCGCGAATTTAGCCTTTGGGTGGCGCGACTCGAAGGCCACTCCCTTCCTGATGCACTGGCTGCAATAGCAGAGCCCCGCACGGCCATCCGCCGCCTTGGTTATCTTGCGATGCGTGACCGCACGCCTCCTGACTCGCCTGAAGCCACGGCATCCGTCGTCGAGGCTCTTGAACAGGCTTTCCAAAAAGAGCAGGCGGCAGATCTCCGGCTTGAGTTGCTTCTGCTGATTCCTCGGTTCTTGAGTGGTCAAGGTGCGATCGCTCTGCTCGGTCAAGCCATGGATTCCTCTGATTCCAGCGAGCAAGAGCAGGCTGTCCAAGCTCTCCACTTTGTTAGCGAAAAGGCTCAAGTGCGCAAACTGCTCTGGAAGCACTTGCAGCAAATTTACGGGCGGGCGGGCTATCAAAATGAGCAGCCAAATTACCGTCGATTGCTCTTTGGAGCTCTCGAAGGGATTGGCCCTGAATCCAACCCTGACCTTGAGTCATCGACCGCGCAAGATTTCATTGAGCCTATTTTGGCGACGGCCCTTGACCACGAACAAGATGCGGAAGTCCGTAAAAAGGTCTACGCCATCGCAGGGATGTTCGGAGGCCTCGCCTTTCGCGAAAGGCTGCTCCTTGACCTTCTTCCAGAAGAACATACCGAAGCCGATCGCCTTGCCGCCCTTGATGCCTTGGTGCGAATTGCCCTAGATGCCGAGCAGCCCGATAGCCTAGTGCCACAACTTTCGTCCATGCTTTCTGACCCTCAAGAGGGCATCCGATACCGAGCATTAAAGGCCGTGCGCCGGCTCGATTCTTCGGCTTGTGTCGCACTCATACCGCCTAGGTTGGGTTTCGAAGAGAGCACCTCATGCCGCAATGAGATGCTTGTAATTCTTGCCTCCGCTGAGGCCGTTGGCGCGCTTGAAGCTCTGTTGAGTTTTCACCCTACCATTGACGAGCACGAAAGTTGGGGGGGCGCGCTTTTGCAACAAATCGGTACTGATTTTGCAGGGCTTGAGTTGGCCGTGAAGTCTCTGCATTTGAGCAGCGATTGGGGCATGGCTTACCAGTTGCTCGAGAAACCGGCACAGGCTGACTGGTCAAAAGAGCAGGCGCTTGAGCTTAAGCGCCTGCAAGCACGCACTATGGCGCAATGGCTAATCCACCAAGGGAATCCCAAAGAGCGCGAAGAGCGCATCCCAGAGAGCTTAGATCGCCTTCAAGAGTGCTTGGATGCCGAGCCGACAGAGGCAGAGTGGCCGATGTTGATGGGGCGTCTTCATGGCCTGAGTCATGCTTTCGATGAGGCTTTCGCTTCATTCCAGGTCGCGCTTGCCCTGGGCCTGCCTGATGCCGATCGCTGGCCCGTCGCCATCTATGCCCTCGATGCAGCATTGGCGGCTACTAACCGTCAGGGTGGGCTAACTCTCTGCACAACTCTCGGCGAACCACCCAAGGCTTTCGCTGCCGCGTTTGAATCTTTGCAGACTTCTCTAGAATCTCTTGACCCTTAGCAGAGGGGCGTTAGAATCTTCCTCCGCATCGCGGGGTGGAGCAGCAGGCAGCTCGTCGGGCTCATAACCCGGAGGTCATAGGTTCGAATCCTATCCCCGCTACCAACTCAATAAGCCAATCACGCTTCGGCGCGATTGGCTTATTTTATGGCTTACGGAATGCTGCGTATCCGCATGCGCGCACGCAAGCGAGTTATTGGCGCATCGTCACGGGCGACGCAGAGCGGCGAGTGTCGCGCAGAAGAGCAGCACATTGCTAGCAATCTTTTGCCAAGCCACAACCACGCCCGTGCCACAGCCGCAATCAAAAGCTACCGCAAACCAAGATTGCCCTAAATCAGAAGCGATACCGAGCGACCGCCAAAGCACCGCCGCCGTGAATGCAAAGAGCAGCGCGCTTAATACAAGCCCAGCACCACGCCGCAGGGGGCCAAGCAGTAGCGCAAACCCACCCAGGAGCTCAAGCCAAGGCAGCGCGATTCCAGCCCCGTTGAGTAGCCAAAAGGGCTCTGCGGGCAAGATGCCATAGCCATGGACCGCCTTCAGGAAGTCAGTCGGGTCAATAATCTTTGCAATGGCGTATCCGATATAAACCAAGCCCGCAATTCGTGTCAACCAGGGCATCAGCGGCAGGAGCAAGGTCTTCATCTTTGCCCTCCATTTTCTAGCGAGGTCTCAAGCGTGGCGGCTTGCCAGGCATCTAAGCCACCCTCGTAGACATGGAGCACTTCAGGCATCAGGCCATATTCGTAAACCAAGTCATGCGCAAGGAAGAGGCTGTCTTCACAGTCTCCGCCGTTGCAGTAGACAATTACCATGGCCGCCCGTTGCAAGGCCGGCAAAATAGCGGGGATGTAGTCTTGTTGGTGATAGTGATCAACAAGAATCGCACCCGGGATGTGCCCTAGCGCGAAAGAATCAGGCCCGCGCGCGTCGAGTAGCAGGATACCCCCCTCATCTTGGCTTAAGAATTCGAGCCACTCAGCAAGCTCTTCAGTATCGATGACCGTAAAACCGTGCTCCGGCGCCGCTTGCTGGAAGTAATTGCGCGAGAGCTCAACACCTGACGGGTGAATCGCATTTGCAATCATTGAAAACGCGAAGCCCACGATGAGGAATACCGTGGCTTGCCCAAGAAGAGAGGGGGGTCGTTTCATCCAGCTTCCAGTTTAGTGCAATTGCTCGGGGTAAAAAAAGACACCCCGCCTCGAAAGGCGGGGTGTCAGCGGAGACTCGGATGAGTCGCCTAGTCTAAACCTAGTTCATGTGGTGGAGACCGTTAGAGAAACCGACAACCGAGCCAGCAGACAAGTTACCCGTGTGCTCGAGAGCCTGGGTGTACAAGTTTGGTGGAAGGGCAGGAAGGTTAGTCGTCAAGCTACCAGAAGAACCCATCGCCAAAGGCGTTGGAGGTAGGAGGTTAGGATAGTCAACCAACAGAGTACCGCCAAGGACACTCATGCTACCAGCAGACAATGTAGCCACGAGGCTGTAGTTGTTGCCAGTTGGGTTAGTGACAGTCCATGAGCCTTGTGAGCCAGCTTTCATCTCAGTAGAGGTGAACATGACTGTATCAGCAGCGCCAGGTGCAGCACTGTAATAGGCTTCGGTGTCATTGGCCATGCCGTACATCTTCACACCAAATGATGCGAAAGGCACGCCACCAAACCAGTAGCAACCAACGATGGTACCTGTGAGGGTGTCATCCCATACGAAGAAGTCTTCTGTGCGATAGCCACCACGGGTGATGAAAGGACCAGTAGCGTCGTCTTCGTAAAGAACAGACCAGTTGAACTGACGATCCATTACGCCAGCGTCTTCTGTCTGCATGGTGCACTCGTAGCCACCAGAAAGATCGATAGTTACGCCCCAGCAGGCAAGACCGTTAGCGTTGCCGAGTGGCAAGCCTGTGATCAAGTAACCGCAGTCAGGGTTTGGCCAGTTAATTGGAGCATCGCAAGCAACGCCTTCGTTGTATAGAAGGATCGTCATTTGACCAGCGTTCTGGTTAGGGTCTGGTGTTGCGGAGCAGTAGTACCACTCGAAACCATTCATTTGCTCGGTGCCGGAAACGCCACGATCAGGGAATGCACCTTCGTCAAGATATGACTGGAATGCGCCACCTGTGGTGTAGTAGTTACCGAAAACGGTGTTGTTGTAAATGACATCAGGACCCATGCGCGTTACAGGCGCAGCGGATACGAAACCGGTGTCGACGCGATAAACGCCAGCGTGTTGTGGAGTGGCAGCCTTCTTAAAGTTGGCTGTCTGAGTTTGTGCTGAGGCGTTTGCTACTAGAGCAAGTACAGCGATGCCAGTGAGGATGTTACGGAACATTTAGTTCTCCTAAAAAGCCTAGGTTTTCTCAAGGGAGGGGATGTGAGTTTTGACGCTCACGTTAGGTGCCGAAGGACTCAGTGGGAACCAAGGACGTCGGACTTCTCTTACAGGTGTATCCCGTTTTCGGGCTCTTGTCCAGTATTCTTATGTAAAAAAGGCGTTTTTTTTTGAGATATGTACGAAATTGCGAAACTGTCATTACCATGTTGCTTTGCTGTCCGTACTATGTTGCTTTTCGGGCAAGTCCGCGTGTGCACAGGGCTTAGGGGGATTTGATAGCCTTGAGAAACGGATTTTGACGCGTTTTTTAGGAATTAGAGCCTGTGGCGGCTTGTGTAGATCGGCATCGATTCGTCGACTTCTGCTGCCCAGCGGTCAACCCCGCCGGTGAGGTTCCAGACCTCTCTTTGGCCGGTCGCCATGAGCATGGCGCAAACTCTTGCCGAGCGGATCCCATGATGGCAAATCACGACCACTGCGGGCTCGCTTGATTCAGCCAATGCAACATCTTCGAGCCAATCATAGAGCTGGCTCATTGGCAGGTGGGTTGTGCCGGCCAGTGGGCAATAGGCCACTTCATTGTCTTCCCGAATATCGATTAAGAGTAGCTCTTCGCCGCGCTCGACACGGTCATGCAGTTCGCGAGGAGTCAGGGACAGCATCTTAGGCGTTTTTCGTGCCTTCTTTAAGGTAGTAGACCATCATGTACTCCTCGGCTGTGCGAGTGGGCCCTGGCAAGCTCTTGATGCGTCGTGCGGCAGCCTGCAGGTAGCGCACACGATAGAAGCGGTATGCCGCGACGGCTCCGGCACGACCTTGGGCAGGCATTTGAGCCATGCCTAGCGCATCACCCGCCTCTTCTGGGCTAAGGCTGGTGCGACCACTTTTTTCCATGAATTGCTCCAGAGAGTGGATTTGCTCAGTCGGAACACCAATCAGGAATTCATGAAAGGCCATACGCTCGTCTTCACTCAACTCAGATTGGGCGAAATACTCGACGAATTGTGGGTCGCAGCCCGCTTGAAGCAATCGCATGATTTCAGATACGCCTAACAGCGTGCCGAGCGCGAGGCGTACTTTTCGTCGTGCAGCCCAAATTGCTTCGAGTAATGGGTAGAAACCACGAATCTCAGTGCGCGCGCCGCGATCCCAGAATTGAACTAAATTCCGGACGGCTTCCGTGCGTGCCTCAAGAGAGCAATCGGCATCCATGGCAAGCGAGCCCAAGACTTCGGCGGTGAGGCGGCCGTAAATGCAGCGGTGCAGTGCTTTGTCGACATCAGCGCCAAGTTGCGAACTCTCAACAGGGCCGGCGGGTTGGACTTGCTCGCCTATGTGGTCGAGGAGGCGCCAGAGATTGAGTTTTGCCAGAACCAGAGAGCGGTTTACGATGGCTCGCGTCGGCAGAAACATATCGAAATCAGCATCGTTGGCATCAACAAGCAAGTCAACAAGAGTGCTCAAACTACGCCGCCGCTTGCCGAGCGCTTGTTCTTGCAAAACCGGCGGGAACAGCGCAAGGGAATCAGCGAGCGATTCAATGCGGTTTAATTGTGCGCCCATTGAATCGAGGAAAGCGACCCGGTCGGAGTGATTGCTTGATTCCGTGGCCGACCAAACATCGCAAATCGTGCACTGCTCTTCGTGAAGGAAGGGGGAGTGCGAGCCGAAGCTAGGGGCGGTCGGTGCCATGAAATTAAGTTGCAAACAATCGGTCACCCGCGTCGCCGAGACCGGGCAAGATGTAGCCTACCTCGTTTAGCCGCTCGTCGATGCCACATAAATGGATGGCGACATCGGGGTGCGCCCTTTCTAAGGCTCTCGCGCCTTCGGGAGCACCCAAAATACCGAGGAAAAGAATGCGCGGACAGCCCCATTCTTTAAGAGTGTCAATGGCGGCAATCGCTGATCCGCCTGTCGCGAGCATGGGGTCAAGAACAAGGCAGCAGTCTGATGCCTGCCCTTTAGGCAATTTTTCGTAGTAGGCCACAGGTTCTAGTTTTTCTTCGTCACGGTAAAAGCCAAGATGCCGCACATCGGCTTGCGGAATGAGCAAGTGCAAAGCCGAAACCATGCCAAGCCCAGCACGCAAAATGGGCACAAGCGTGATGTGCTCTTGCAATGCCGACCCCGTGTGTGCCTGAAGAGGTGTTTCAACTTGAGAATCTTGCAGGCTGAGCGCCTGGGTCGCTTCAGAAGCCAGGATGAGTGTCAGCGCGTGGACATGCCCACGAAATTGCTCAGGAGTTGTATTCACATCGCGCAGGCGAGTGAGCCGGTCTGCCACGATGGGGTGAGTCGATAGGGTTAGCGTGTTCATGTTGTTGCGTGATTTGCAAGATAGATGATATACAATGTCGACTCATGAAGTCGATACCAAGGAATCAATTTGTTCTTAGCTTTACGGCCTGTTTGTTGTTGGTGGGCTTTGCAGACGGCATCTTTGAATCCGTAGACCGCCGCACTGGGCTCTGGATGACAGAAGTTCTTTTTATTGCCGCGAGTTTTTTGTTCGCGTGGCTTTGGTCACTTCCAGCCTTGCGATTGCATAGTCGTTTTCCAATTAGCCCTGATCGGTGGCTGGGCTTTTCCTGGGGCTTAGCTTTTGCTTTGGTCTTGGTGTTCCCTTTGTTTGATATTGGCCGTGATTGGGGTGTCTTGCATTTGCGTTCTGCATTAGCGTTGCCGTTTTCAATTTTAGGTACGCTTTGCTTACAGCCTATTTTAGGCTTCGCTTTCCGCAAAGGTTTACCGCGAGATTTTACTTTGTCGGCGCGTTGGGCCTTCTTGGCAAGCGCCCTCTCTTTGATTGTCTTTGCGTTATTTATCGAAAATGATTGGCGTAAAACGACTTATTACGAGGCTCCTGCCGCGGGTAATCAGAGTGCCGCCGCGAAACCCGACATCATTTTGATTGTCCTTGACACATTGCGCGCTGACTCAATTCAAAATCAATGGGAGGGGCAACAGGTCACGCCGTGGCTCGACCAGTGGGCAAAAACGCGCCGTGTCTACTCCAGAGGTTATTCCGGCTCGATGCATACGCCACCTGGGCATGCCTCCCTTTTTACTGGTTTATATCCAGCTGAAAATGGCACTCTAAATATGGGCGATATTAAGTTGCCTCAAGTTAATCTGACTCTTGCCGAAATGGTGCGTGCGTATGGTTATCGCACAGTAGGTGTCACCAGTAATGTGCGCATTGGCAATGGTATGGGCTTTGAGCAGGGCTTCGAAATCTACGACGACAGTTTGGTCGACAGTGATGATTTTGTGTTCTATGGTGCGCGGCGTTTTTTCCGCACTTCATTGATCCGGGGTATTGGTGGTTCAACCTTAAGCCGTGCTGGTGGGGCCTTGGTGAAAACACTCTCACGAGGTGGTCAGCTTGAGCTTTCTGCCGATCAGACCACGGCAACGACAATTCAGGCTCTTGATGCGGCAAACTTGCATAAAGATGAACCACTATTTTTGTTTGTGAATTACATCGACCCGCACCTTCCTTATGACACGCGCGACGACTTGGCCGATGCCTTTCAGCCTAATCTCCAACGACCTGACCTTGATGCCATTCGGCTCGATATGGTTGCCTTTCATCATGCCCTCCAAAAGCTAGGGGTTGACCTCTCTGAATTTGAAGTCTTGCCTGATGCCAAAGAAAGATTGCGCTGGGTCCAAGAGGCTTATTGGGAGCAGTCGCGGCAGCTAGACGAAGGCTTGGCGACTCTGCTTCAAGATCTTGAGCAGCGTGGGCGAATCAAAGACGACACAATCGTTTTAATTACGGCCGACCATGGCGAGCATCTTGGTGAGCATGGCAAGTTTTTGCATTCGCATAGCATCTACGAGCCGCTCGTCCATGTGCCGTTTCTTTTGCAATGCCCAGGCGTTGAGCCCGGCCAGAGCGACCAACCCGTGAGTGGTGTGGATTTGTATCCCACTGTGTGCGCGGCGATGGGGGTTGAGCCTCCATTCGAAATGCCCGGTATGGCTCTTCAAGGCATGATGCCACGGAATCGCACCATTCGTTTTGGTGCCGGCAATCTTCGCGG
Organism: Planctomycetota bacterium; assembly: GCA_018671175.1. Lineage (GTDB taxonomy): Bacteria > Planctomycetota > UBA1135 > UBA1135 > UBA1135 > JABHIE01. The sequence continues at coordinate 107,372 of JABHIE010000026.1, forward strand.
ATTCATTCGCGGTTCCCATAAATGGGTCGCTTACGACAACGGCCAACGATTGAATTGGGCCGAGGCATACGATCTAGAAGCAGACCCTGGTGAGCTAGTCAATTTGCTCAAGTTAAGTGAGCCGCCCCTTTGGGTGGCTCAAGGCTTGATTGACCCGCCACTAGTGCCTTCAGAGCAGGCGGTTGAAATGCGTCCCGTTGCCAATCCAGAGCTCATGCAGCAATTGGGTTACGCAGATCAAGTGCAATAGCGCGTGCGCAGTTCATAAGATAGGGCATGCCGTTCCGTCCCGTTGACCGAGTCGCTGTAGATGCCTGTGCTGCATCTTTCACAACGCGCTCCCTAAAAAAACAAGCCAAGATTGCTGGCTTGCATCTTGCTATATCGATGACTGATCTAACCACTCTTGAGGGTGCGGACAGTCCCGAAAAGGTACGCAGTTTGTGCCGCAAGGCGATGAGCCCCGATGAGGTGCTCCTCGATATCCCACGCGTGGCAGCTGTTTGCGTTTATCCGCGATTCGTAAAGCTGGCTCGCACAGAGTTAAAAGGCAGCGGTGTCCATGTTGCGAGTGTGGCGACGGCTTTTCCGAGCGGCCATGCGTCGCTCGATTTGCGCCTACAAGATGTGCGCGAAGCCGTTGCCGCGGGTGCAGATGAGATTGACATGGTGATTCACCGCGGCGCGTTTTTGGCGGGACGACATCTTGAGGTGCAAGATGAAATCCGCGCGGTCTTAGATGCCTGCGGCAAAGCGCACTTAAAAGTCATCCTTGAGACGGGTGAGCTTGCTAGTTATGAGCAGGTTCGGCTTGCGAGCGATTTGGCCATGGAAGCGGGCGCGCATTTTATTAAGACATCTACCGGTAAAGTTTCACCCGCAGCGACAATGGGCGTGACTCTCGTGATGCTTGAGGCCATCCGCGATTATTTTTTGAAAACGGGTCGCAAGGTCGGCATGAAGCCAGCAGGCGGGATTAAAACGGCAAAGCAATCTCTGCACTATCTGGCTATGGTGAAAGAAACGCTCGGTGATGATTGGCTTAGCCCTGATTTGTTTCGCTTTGGCGCATCGAGTCTGCTCAATGATGTTTTATTGCAACTGCGCAAACAGGCCGACGGCCACTATCAAGCTCATTACGATATTTCTGAGGCTTAAAGCCTCGTCCTTTTAATCAGGAAACATGGCATACGCCAAATGAAAAAACACTCACTCAATTTCGGAGATGCTTGGGAATACGCTCCAGCGCCTGACAGCACGCCCGTTGTCATCGCCAAGAGCTACGGGCTTTTTATTGATGGTGCATTCGTCTCGCCGCAAAGCCGGAAGACCATGCCGACCATCAATCCAGCAACAGAAGAGGTCTTATCAAAGATTGCTGTGGCTTCGGCCGCTGATGTCGACAAAGCCGTTGCTTCCGCAAAAAAGGCTTTGCCTAAATGGAAGCGTTTGCCAGCAAAAGAGCGTGGTAAATATCTCTTCCGCATTGCGCGGCGTTTGCAAGAGCGTGCACGAGAATTTGCGATTCTCGAAACAATGGACGGCGGCAAGCCCATCAAAGAATCGCGCGATGTTGATATCCCTGAGGCGGCCAAGCATTTTTTCTATCATGCCGGTTGGGCCGACAAACTTGATTATGCCTTTCCTGGTCGTGAGGCAAAACCTGTTGGTGTTTGTGCGCAAATCATTCCCTGGAATTTTCCGCTGCTGATGGCGGCTTGGAAGATTGCCCCGGCGTTGGCTTGCGGGAATACAGTTGTTTTAAAGCCAGCTGAAACGACTTCTTTGACTGCATTACGCTTGGCTGAAATTTTTCAAGAAGTGGGGCTTCCAGACGGAGTCGTCAATATCGTGACAGGCGCCGGCGAAACGGGGGCTGCATTAGCGAGTCATAAAGGTGTCGATAAAGTCGCTTTCACCGGTTCGACGGGTGTAGGCAAGCTGCTCGCGGAAATGACTGCGGGCTCGGGTAAGCGCTTGAGCCTTGAGTTGGGCGGCAAGTCGCCCAACATCATTTTTGAAGACGCCAGTATTGACCAAGCTGTCGAGGGCATCATCACAGGCATCTATTTCAATCAGGGCCATGTCTGCTGTGCCGGGTCGCGTTTGTTTGTTCAAGAAAGTGTTCTCGAAGAAGTGACCACAAAGCTTGCGATTCGCATGCAGTCGTTGCGCATGGGTGACCCACTCGACAAAAATACGGATGTCGGTGCCATCAACTCTGCAGGGCAGTTAAAGACGATTCAGGGTTACATCCAATGCGGCAAAAAAGAGGGTGCACTTTTGCATCAGCCCAATCACCGTAAAGTGCCCAAAAAGGGCTTTTGGTGTCGCCCTGCTTGGTTTGAGGGCGTGCAACCTTCTCATACCATTGCTCGTGAAGAAATCTTCGGCCCCGTTTTGGCCGTGATGAGTTTCCGCACTCCTGAAGAGGCTCTCAAACGCGCAAACAACACCCCTTATGGTTTAGCTGCAGGCATCTGGACTGACAAGGGTTCTAAGGCCTTCGAAATGGCCTCTCAGATTAAGGCGGGTGTGATTTGGTGCAACACCTACAACCGTTTTGACGCTGCATCGCCATTTGGCGGTTTCAAAGAATCAGGCTTTGGCCGCGAAGGTGGTCGCCAAGGTTTGTCAGCCTACCTGGAGCTCGTCTAATGAATACTCGCCTACCTGTTTTGAAAACCTGGAAGCTCTTTATCGGCGGCGCCTTCCCTCGCACCGAGTCGGGTCGCACGCTTGCCATTGACGATCTCAAGGGCAATTTGCTGGCTCACATCTGCCACGGATCAAAGAAAGATTTGCGTAATGCCGTTGCGGCCGCGCGCAAAGCTCAAGGTGCTTGGCAGAAGCGATCGGCCTACAACCGTGGGCAGATTCTGTATCGCATGGCCGAGATGCTTGAGGGCAAGGCCGATGAAGCTGCACAGCTCTTGGCTGCTACGGTTCCAGGTGGTGTGCGTCGTGCGCGCCGCGAAGTCGAAACCGCATGCGATCGTCTCGTCTCGATGGCGGGCTGGGCTGATAAATACGCCCAAATCCTCGGCAATCAAAACCCAGTCGCTGGCGCTTTCTACAACTTCACAGTGCCTGAAGCGGTCGGAGTCGTAGGGGTCGTCGCACCCAATGAAGAGCCTCTCCTTGGTTTGATTTCCTTGATTGCGCCGGCCTTGGTGAGCGGCAATGTTGGGGTTGCCATTGGTTCCCCTCAGCATCCACTAGCGACGGCTCTTTTGGGTGAGGTTTGTGCTACATCCGATGTGCCTGCTGGAGTTCTAAATTTGATTACGGGTTTGCGCCCTGAGCTACTCGGCGTTCTCGCTGACCATCGCGATGTAGACGCCATCCACGCTGGCGGATGTTCGCCGAAAGAGACGCGCACTCTTGAATTGGGTGCTGCGGGTAATGTCAAGCGGGTCGTCGTCCGGAAAACTAAGGGCAGCGATTGGTACGACGACCGCCATTGTGCATCGCCCTATTGGATTGACTCTTTTGTGGATTCCAAAACGATTTGGCATCCATCCTCGACTTAGCCGTCTGCCTTTTCCAAGCAGATTCGCTTAAAGGCGGGTCGCATCGTGCGGCCTCGTAGAATGCGCGCCTATGTTCGAGCCGCTAAGCCGTGAATACCTCGATCAGCCCGATGCCTTTGAGAAAAAGGTACTTGGGCTTTGGAGAGACGAAAACCTTCTGCGCGCGACCAATGAGTCGCGGCAAGATGGTGAACCTTTTGTGTTTTACGAGGGGCCACCTACCGCGAATGGCCGCCCGGGCATTCACCATGTCTTGGCGCGCACGCTGAAAGATTCGGTGTGCCGCTACTACACCATGCAGGGCCGCAAGGTGCTCCGCAAAGCAGGCTGGGATACGCACGGCCTGCCCGTTGAGCTTGAAGTCGAAAAACAGCTTGGCATCCAGGGCCGCGCGGGCGTCGAAGAATTCGGTATCGCGCCATACAACGAGGCTTGCCGCAATTCGGTTTTTACTTACAAAGGCGAGTGGGAAGAGCTCAGTCAGCGTATGGGCTACTTGCTCGACTACGACAATCCATATGTGACTTTTGACAAATATTACATCGAGTCGGTGTGGTTTTTGCTCTCACGGTTTGCAAAAAATGAGCTGCTTTACCAAGGCTATAAGGTGTTGCCTTGGTCAGGCGCGTTAGGCACCGGTTTGTCGAGCCACGAAGTCGCTCAAGGCTACAAAGATGTCGTCGACCCATCAGTTTGGGTGAGCTTCCCATTTCTCAACGGCACGGGCTTGCTCAAAGGTGCCGCCCTAATCGCCTGGACGACCACTCCGTGGACATTGCCCTCCAACATGGCGGCCTGCGTCCATCCTGATTACGACTATGCCGTGATTGAGGCAACCCATGCCGGCGCCCGCACTCGATTCGTACTACTTGAATCAAAAATGGCCGATGTTTTCTCGGAAGATGCGGACACCACCATCCTCGGCACCGTAAAAGGCTCCGATTTAGAGGGTTTGGCTTACGAGCCTCTTTTCACCTGGGAGGGCGGCGAAGTTCCGCACCCAGGCACGCGCCGCCATGTTGTGCTAAACGATACTTTTGTGACCGACGAAGACGGCACGGGCGTGGTGCATTTGGCGCCTTACGGTGCAGATGACTTCCGTATTGCTCAATCTCAAGATTTGTACGCAGCAATGGCTGTTGGGGTTGAAGGGCGTTTCTTGGTCGAATTGCCCGGCGTTGAGGTCGGTACCTTCTTTGCAGATGCCAATAAGGCTTTGATGCGCGATATGAAAGAGCGCGGCCGTTTGGTCAAGCAGGCTCAATACAAGCACAGCTACCCGCATTGCTGGCGCACCGATAAGCCATTGTTTTATTACCCGGCTCCAGCATGGTTTATTCGCACGACGGCGTTTAAAGACCGCATGGTTGCAGAAAATGAGCGTATCCGCTGGTCGCCGTCCGAAATTGGGTCGGGCCGTTTTGGCGAGTGGCTTGAAAATAACATTGACTGGGCTTTGTCGCGGGATCGTTATTGGGGCACGCCGCTTCCGGTTTGGGTCAACGAAAGCGATTCAAGTGATTGGCTCTGCGTGAGCTCTTTTGACGAGCTTGCTGAATTGGCGGGGGGGCTACCCGACGATTTCGACCCGCACCGCCCGGTTGTTGATGCGATTGCCTTCGAGACGCCCACTGCGGGCAAAACAGGCACGATGCGCCGAGTTTCTCAGGTGATCGACTGCTGGTTTGATTCGGGCGCGATGCCTTTGGCGCAATACCATTGGCCCTTTGAAAACCGAGAATTGGTCGCGGAGCAGTTTCCTGCTGACTTCATTTGCGAAGGGCTCGACCAGACGCGGGGTTGGTTCTACACCTTGCACGCGATTTCAATTTTCTTGACAACGCAAGACGAATCATTATGGGAATCGGGCGAGTTGTTTGGTGAGCCACTGCCGCGTTTACGCGAAGGCTCTTCATATAAATCGGTTATGGTCAATGGCTTGCTGCTCGATAAAAACGGGCAAAAGATGTCGAAGCGATTAGGCAATATCGTTAACCCACACGAGGCTTTTGAGGCTCACGGTGCCGATGCCGTTCGTTGGGGTTTGTTAGGTGGGGGCGCAGCGCATTTGTCGCGGCGTTATGACGACCGCAATTTGTCAGAGGTTCGTCGTCGCGTTTTTGGCACACTCACAGCCAGCTACGACTTTTTTAGCCTTTACGCCAATACTGAGAGTTGGTCATCAGAAGCCCCGCGCCCGCCACTCGCAGAGCGGGCCTCTCTCGACCGCTGGATGCTATCTCGCGCCGTAGCGGCCGCAACCGAGTCTGCTCAAGCCTGGGAAGACCTTGAGCCCGCTCGTGCCTTGCGCGTTGTCGAGCGTTTGGTCGTTGATGAGCTGAGCAATTGGTACATCCGACGATCCCGCCGCCGTTTTTGGGGTGGTGGCGTTGACGGGCATTCGGCATTCGCGACTTTGTTTGAGGTTCTTGAGACGGTTTCTTGCATCCTTGCACCCGTAGCGCCTTTCCTCGCTGATGCGCTTTGGCGCCGTTTGGGGCATAAAGATTCAGTCCATTTGGCTACATGGCCAGCTGAGCGCCAGTCACGCGATCTGAAATTAGAACAGGCGATGGCTCCCATTTTGGTGGCCTCAAGCTTGGGGCGTGGCGTTAGAGAGCGCGTGCAGATTCGTGTTCGTCAACCTCTAGCCAAGTTGATTTGCCATGTCGCCGGCGATGGCTCTTCGGGTGCTGAGGCTTACGAGAGCATTCTCCAAGAAGAACTCAATGTGAAAGAAATCGAGTGGGTTACCGGCACGCCTAATTTTCTTCAGGTGCGTGCCAAGGCCAACTTCAAAACGCTTGGCCGCCGTGCCGGGAAAAATATGAAGGCCCTTGCCGCTGCCATTGGTGAGCTTGACCGCACAACCTTATTCGGCTTGCAGTCTGGCGATTCGGCGGTGGTTTCTATTGATGGGGCCGACTACACGCTTGGCGCCGAAGATGTCATCCTCGAAACTCTCTCTGCAGACGGCATGGAGGCCGCCACAGATGGCACGGTCACGATTGGCTTAGTTACTGAGCTGACTGCAGAGCTGACTCAAGAGGGTTTGGCTCGCGAAATCATGAATCGAATTCAGACTCAACGCAAAGAAAGTGGCTTGAGCGTGAGTGATCGTATTTCGGTCGAGGTTTTCGGTTCGGACGCGGTCCAAGACGCGGTGCGCGAGCATGGCTCCTGGATGGCTACTGAAGTTTTGGCTCCTGCCGGCCTTGCTCTAAGTGAATCCTCTGGTGAGTCTTATGTCGTCTGGGATTTGCCCAATGAACAGCGGGTCGAAATTCGTCTAGAAAAAACTTCCACATAAGTTGGTTTCAGTGTTAAAGTCAATATGTGCTTTAGGCATTGCTGGAGGTACAGGCCTCTGTCCGATAAACAAAAACTGGGAGTTTTTCTCCGCTGCGGGTAAACCGTGATGGGCGACACCCACCTTGACTGACTGGGACTTCCCGGGCTCTCCGCCTCACCAGTGCTGCACATCAGACCCCGTTGAGTTTCGACTCAGCGGGGTCGATGCGTTTTGGGGTGTTTTGTTCTTTTCTGAGCACTAGTGGGCTTTTCGTTTGCCGTGCAGCGGGCAAAGCGGCAAACTGTTTGAGACATGTTTCGCCCCTCCCTGCTTTGCTTTGTTCCCTTGCTCCCCTTTGTTGCGCTGGCTTGTTCTGGCTCTGAAAAGCCAGCTCCGACCCATCCGACAACCGTTGACGCAACCGCGCTTTCTCTTGAATTGCCCGCTAGCAGCGAGCCCCAATCGACTAACGCTGCTTCCCCAAAGGCGGAGTCCCGCACCGACAACGACACCGCGTCTCAGGCCAAGCCGTCCAGTGATGTGCAGGCTGACGGGCGCATGCTCCTCCGAAAATGGCACCGCGGCGTCCACACTCAGAGGGCTCGCTTGATAGCCGGTTCGACTCCAGGCCATGCCTCTTTGCGCGCTTTTGTCGCTGGCCAAGCTGGTGGCGGCCCAGCTTACGCCGATTTGTTGCGCACTGAGCAGGCACAGTCACAGTTGGGGCCAGTGTTTTCCATGTTTGCAACAAAATGGTCGACAGAGGGCGTGCATGAACTCGTCGGCGCCCTACATCTCGCGCAAGTTAAGAGTGCGGCGTGGTTGGCTTGGGCTGAGTTTGCTGTGCAAGAGTTGCTCGCCAAGCAGCAGTGGGTCGAAGCAGGTGCCTTATTGGGCGATCTCCTGCGAGCTGAGGTGCAGGTTGGGTATGACCGAGAGCGCATCCTTGAGTTGCAGCCCCTAGTTGAGCGAGTCTCGAAGCGCGCGAGTACTTTTGTGCCTTTCCGTGATTACAAAGTCCAGTCTGGGGATAGCCTCTGGAAAATCAAGAGAGAATTGCGCAAAGACAAAATTTTGGTTAACGATGGTTGGTTAATTGAATTTAATCGAAAGCGCAAGGCCAGCCTGCGCGCCGGTGAGACTCTTAAAATACCGTTAGGGGTTCTAACAATCGAGGTTTGGCGGCAGTTGCGGGTTCTGGCTTTGCTCGTGGATGGCGTGCCCCTGCGATTGCTGCCGGCCAGCATGGGGGAAGTGGGCGCTGAAACACCTCTGGGAGTCTTCACACTCAAAGATTGCCTTGTTGAGCCGGTTTACTGGCCTCAAGACGGTCGTGGTGCGATTCCATTTGGCAACCCTGAAAACCCACTGGGCGCTCGCTGGTTGGGCTTCGCGGAAGACCCCTCGTATGGCATCCATGGCACGATAAGCGACGCTACGGTTGGCAGTTTCGAGTCTCAGGGCTGTGTGCGCATGCGCAATGCTGATGTAACTGAATTATTTGAGTTTGTCGGCCCCGGCGCCATAGTCACGATCCATCCTTAAAGGGCGTGCCTTTTCGTTGGCTTAGCAGCCAGTCATTTGCCAGGGCGTCGGAAACGCCAATGCCACAGCTTTGCACCTGCCCGCAGTAGGCAGAGCCGGCATCTGTGTAGAAGCCAATTTTTGGGCCAACAAAAGTAAGTGTCCAAGTCGCGGGAAGGCATATCCCCATGGCCTCTCCAGAATCACAATTAAGCCCAGATGGGCAATCGACAGCGACAACCGGCAAGCCGCTAGCTTGAATGGATTGAATCAGGCTAAAAGCGTAACCACTTATCGGTCGATTGAGCCCTAAGCCAAAGAGCCCGTCCAGAATGAGGTCGAAGTGGTTGGAGAGAAATTCGGCAGAAAAAGGGCCATTCAGGTGAGGGATGCCAATCAGTGCACTCGTCTGTAAGGCCTTGTCGCGCAAGGACAGCGCGCCGCCGTGCGATGGCTGCGCTAGCTCGAAAAGGCCAATGGAGGGCGCTAGGGCGCTTTGCGAGAGGTGCCTAGCAGCTATGAGTGCGTCGGCACCGTTGTGGCCAGGCCCAGCCAAGCACAAGACCCGAGTGAATTTGTAGCTAGTTGCCAACTTAATGCAGAAGGCGGCAACGCCAGATGCCGCATTCTCCATGAGGAGAGAGGCGGGGATGCCAAAGGCGAGTTGGAGGTGTTGATCGAAGGCGACACATTCACGGGTGGACCAGAGTAATTTTGTCATTTTTAAAAAAAGTAGGCGAGAAGTGTTGACCCGCACTTTGTGGCTCTTAGAATACTCGGCCTTGAAAATGAAAACCTCATCTTCAGGGCAGTTTCATCACCTCCTTCAAAGTCGCAAATGCGCGAAAATAACAGGAAAAAAGGTGGTTTTGGCTTGACCAAAGGTTTTAGGACTGTAAACTGTTTCGCCCGCAATCGCTAAACACGACTGTGCGGGAAACGCCCTCGGGCGTCTGTTCTCTCAAAATAAGGATGACCCTGTAAGAAATAGAACCAGAGTCGATTCCTCAAACCCTCTTGGGTTTGTGAGGCCTTCGGGCCAAACAAAAACATAAGTGAAGGGTTTGATCCTGGCTCAGAGTGAACGCTAGCGGCGTGGATTAGGCATGCAAGTCGAGCGCGAAAGTCGACAAAGGATCTCTTCGGAGTGACTGCGTAGACGAGTAGAGCGGCAAAAGGGTGAGTAATACATGGCGAACGTACCCCTTACTTTGGAATAACTTCTGGAAACGGAAGCTAATGCCGAATAGTCCCATAAGAGCGCATGCTCCAATGGGTAAAGTTTTTTCGGTGAGGGAGCGCGTCATGCGCTATAAGCTAGTTGGTGAGGTAAAAGCTCACCAAGGCAAAGACGGCTAGGTGATCTGAGAGGATGGTCACCCACATCGGGACTGAGACACTGCCCGGACTCCTACGGGAGGCTGCAGTCGAGAATCATCCGCATTGGGCGAAAGCCTGACGGTGCGACGCCGCGTGAGGGATGAAGGCCTTAGGGTCGTAAACCTCTTTCGCCTGGTAAGAATACAATTGACGTAAACAGGTAAAGAAGCACCGGCTAACTCCGTGCCAGCAGCCGCGGTAAGACGGAGGGTGCAAGCGTTACTCGGAATTACTGGGCGTAAAGGGTCCGTAG
>JABHIE010000036.1 GCA_018671175.1 Planctomycetota bacterium
GCCGCCAGGAAAAACCTGACGGCCGCTTACCGAGAATTTAGGTTCGTTGGCCCGACCCCTTTCGGCGGGGGGGCCGAACCAGCTCGGTTAGAACTTCATGTTGATTTGGGCGAACATCCAAGTTTGGTTGAATTGGTTGTCTGCTGCATCACCTGGCATAAAGCGAGAGATGCCTAAAAAGAGGCCCGTGCGCTTGCCCAAATTTCCTTTGATGTAGAGGTCAATTTCGTTACCGAGGTCATCGGATGCCTGACCGTTGGAGTTGAAAGAGGCATTACCGCCTTTGTACTTGTATGGAGAACTAACACTACCACGGATGGTTTCCATTGAGAAGTTGTGGTATTCGGCAAAACCTTTCCAGCCATCCATGACGGGCATGGAAGCCGAAAGAATTACATCTTCGTAGTTTTTCCAACGGACAATATCAGCCCAACCGCTGTAGCAGTGCCCGAGTGAGCCAATCATCTCGTAAGTTTCAGAATAGGACTCGTAACCAAGGCCGAGAATGAGGCCCTCGCCCATGTCTTTCTTTACATTCATGATGAGCATGGAGTCGTCACGATCTACTTCACCTTCGCCATTTTGGATTGCGTATTCAAAGTCCCACGCTAGGCCCATGTTGGTGCCGTCAAGTAGGGCGCCGTATGTGCGGAAATCAGTGTCGCCATCTTCATTGATATCAAACGCGTAGGCATCATAGTTAAACAGATCAGTCGAGTTTTCGAAATAAAGGCCTGAGATGGTCTTTTCGTTTGAAGTGCCAGGGCTGATATCAAGAACAGGGCGAACATAGATAAGGTCTAGTTTGTGACCCTCCATGTTCATGGAGGAGCGCAAGCCTTCATAGGTGCGGCCCGTGTCGGCCCACCAGTTGTCCGCTAGAATTCGGCCGTTGCCGTATTTCATCTCGAAGCGACCAAACTGAACATCGGCTAGGTCGAAGACATCTGTTACTTTGCCGTAGGCTTGGAAAACATTTGCGCCAGTGAAAGCGCTGCCGAGCTCTGAATCGCTCTCGACATACTGCGTCTCGATGAAAGCGCTAACGCGATCATTGACTTGCATGTCCATGAAGAGACGGAAGCGGCTAGTGTTGTTGGTAGCCTTGTTAGTTTGCTCACGGGTGTCTGCGCGCCAGCGAAGCTCGCCACCAAGAGTCATTTTTTGAACACCAGGGACGGTAAGAACCGCGCCATCCTGTGCTTGCACAGGTGCTGGAATGAGAAGAAGTGCAACAATTGCACCAAGAGCGATGAGTTTCGCAGTCATGACGAACCTATTTGGTTTTAGTTATGGGGGGCCGACAAGCGCATTGCTTACCGGGTTTCGACAGAATTAACCTCTGCGGGGGCGAAAGGTAGAGCGTTTATCTATATATTTCCCTACTTTTCGGCAAAAGGGCAGAATAGTGCGCAACTTCCTAGCGCAAATGTAGGTATTCCGCGCATTCATAGCGGGATTTGCGAAAAGCGGCTGCCATTTCCATTTCGGCAGAACTCCAAACGGCAGGCGCGAAAACAAGGCCAAGCCCCTGTGAAAAGGCGTTTTTAAGTTTGGGTAAATCTGGATGCCCGCCCAATGCGCCAATTCTAGGGGTTTCGATAGGAACACGCAAAACCAAGCTGCCGTGAAAGAGCACCCATCCTTTTCGTCGTCTTGCTGCACTACCTAAGAGCTTTGCGCCGCCTAGAACCAGGTCGAGTGGCGAAGAGTCTTCGAAGCACCATGCAGAGCCAGCTTGATCACTCGTTAAAAGGGCATCATCACGCAAAGTAACCTCGGAATTGGCCTGCTGGCTCAGAACCCCAGCGATGGCTCGATGAATGGCTTCCATGGCTGCGGCGGGGCCACCTGCTAATGCGCCCGATTCGGGCATACATAAGGAGTAGGTCAATTCATGCTCATGCAGAATCGCCTTGCCGCCGGTCATGCGTCTGACGACTTCGCCGCCGCGGGCTCGCACGGCATCAAGCGGCAAATCGGCCGCCTTTTGGAAATAGCCTAATGAGAGGGTCGGTTTGGCCCATGAGTAAAAACGCAAAGTTGGCGCAATGCGGCACTCGAGCAGGGCTTCATCGCGCGCCATGTTTTCGGCGCCTGCAAGTGCGGGGTCGTCAAGAAAACGACCCCTTAAGCCACTAGGGGGCTGGTCTAACTGCAACGGAAGCAAAGCTGCGGATCTTTCACCGCGCGCGCCTCGTCGACCCGTGAGACGGGCATTTCGGTTGGCGCTGCGTGCAATCGCTTATCACCCATGCGAGCTTCGGCTGCAATTTGAGCCATCGTCTCGGCAAAGGCATCAAGTGTTTCGCGCGATTCGGTTTCGGTTGGCTCAATCATGATGGCTTCATTGACGACGAGTGGGAAATACACGGTCGGCGGATGGTAGCCCAAATCGATCAGGCGCTTGGCGATATCGATGGTGTGCACGCCGGCATCACGCATTTGTTTTGTGGGTCGAGCCACGAACTCATGCATGCAGATTCGGTCAAAGGGCACTCGCCAATCTTGATTGCATTTGACGCGGAGGTAATTTGCATTAATCACCGAATTCTCGGCAACTCGGCGAACCCCTGCATCACCTAGGGCCTTGATGTAAGCATAAGCCCGCACCAAAACCATAAAGTGCGCATGGAAGCCGCGCACGCGCCCAATCGATTGCGGCAAATCAGCGAAGTGATAGCCCTCGTCATCTGACACAACCATCGGGTTGGGCAGGAATTTGCTGAGCTCTTCTGTGACGCAGATGGGCCCCGAACCAGGCCCTCCGCCGCCGTGCGGTGTTGAGAATGATTTGTGCAGATTGAGGTGCATCATGTCAATGCCGAAATCGCCTGGCCGCGCCACACCCATGATGGCGTTGAAATTGGCGCCATCCATGTAAACTTTGCCGCCCGCTTGGTGGACGAGCTCGCAAATCTCGGCAATGCGCGTTTCGAAAAGCCCAAGAGTGCTTGGGTTTGTCACCATAAAGCCCGCCGTGTCAGGGCCTAGGTGCGATTTGAGGTCGTCAATATCGGTCAGGCCGTCTGCACCGCTGCGAACTGTTTTGACCTTGAAGCCAGCCAGCGTGCAACTTGCAGGGTTTGTGCCGTGCGCGCTATCCGGAATCAAAATCGTGCGGCGATCAGGCTCGCCCCGCTCGTCAAGCCATGCGCGCAGCACCATCAAGGCAGTCAGCTCGCCATGTGCGCCAGCGGCAGGATGCAGGGTTACGCCAGGCAAACCAGTAGCCGCAGCTAAATCAGTCTGCAGGCGGTGCATCAACGATAGCGCCCCCTGTACTTCGCCCTCGTCTTGAAGAGGGTGGAGCCCAGCCCAGACCGGCGAGGCCGCAACCGCATCGTTGACCAATGGGTTGTATTTCATCGTGCACGAGCCAAGGGGGTAAAACTGCGTGGTAATCGCATAGTTTTTTTGGCTGAGTTGCGTAAAGTGCCGCACCAAATCGAGCTCACCCATTTCAGGTAGCGCAGGCGGGGATTTGCGCAACTCGCTGGCGGGAAGTGGGGCCACTAGGCCTGAAGGGCGACCCGAAGTGGCACCCGCAATAGCGAAAGCGCGATTCGCGCCACGATGCCGAATGCACCTCCGACCCGATCGACTCGACTCAAACAAAAGAGGGACTTCTTTTAAATTCATAGCGCCATCTCCTTTTTGAAAGTACGACCCGCAACAGCAGCGAGCCGGCGGATGTCATCAGGAGTCGTTTTTTCAGTGCAAGCAAGCGTGAAAACGCCGTCGAGGTCTGCGTACCACTCGCTCATCGGCAAGACGCCCGCAATGCCCTCGGCTGACAGCATGGATCGGAAACGCATCACCGCTTCGTCGCCGCCAGTAACGCGGAACGCCACCTCGGAGAAAAATGCCGCATCAGGGTAGGCCAAAGTGATGGATCCAGTCGCCGCCGTCAAGGCCTCAACCATTTCGACTGCCCTTTGCCGCGACAAGCAAGCGACCTCTTCCAGACCCTTTGGCCCAAGAGCCGCCATGTGGATGCAACCCCGCAGAGCGATCAAAGCATTGTTTGTGCAAATGTTCGAAGTCGCCTTCTCGCGGCGAATGTGCTGTTCGCGCGTTTGAAAGGTCAGCGTGAAAGCGCGTCGGCCTTGCCCGTCTTTGCTGATGCCAACTAGGCGGCCAGGTAGTTTGCGCACCTGTTTTTGCCTTGTCGCAAAAAAACCAAAATGCGGCCCACCGAAACTCATCGGCACGCCAAAAGACTGGCCGTCGCCAACCACGATATCAACGCCAGCTGACCCGGGTGAGCGCAGCAAGCCCGTCGCAATCGGGTAAAGCGAGCAAACACTCATTGCTTTACGACCCTCGCATTGAGCCGTGAGGGCGTCAAGGTCTTCGATATGGCCAAGGAAGTTGGGCTGCTGCACAAAAACGGCCGCCGTGTCGTCGTTGACGCTATTGCCCCAGTCGGTCAAGCCACCCACAAGAGGCGCTTCTATGACTTCCGCGTCAAGGTGGCGTAAGTAGGTCACTAAAGTCTCGCGCGTGTGGGGGTGCAGGCCTGCCGACACCACGACTCGCTTCTTGCGCGTCACGCCCATCGCCATGAGCGCCGCTTCCGCCGCCGCCGTCGCGCCGTCATACATGGATGCGTTGGCGACTTCGCAGCCACACACCTCGGCAATCATGCTCTGGAATTCGTAAATCCATTGGAGCGTGCCTTGCGAGCACTCAGGCTGATAGGGCGTATATGCCGTCATGAACTCGCTGCGCCCTGAGAGGCTGTCAACAAGTGCAGGCCAATCGTGGTTGTAAGTGCCGCCGCCCAAGAAACACGGCCGCTCACTGGCTGGCCGATTCCATGACCCCAATTCAGTCATGTGAGCCCGTAGCTCCGTTTCGGTCAGCCCCTCGCCAAGCCCAAGATTGCCCTTGACCTTTAAATCATCAGGGATGGCCTCAAATAGGGCGTCGATGGAATCAACGCCAATCGTTTGCAGCATGGCCGCTCGATCTGCGTCAGAGTTTTGGATGTAAGGCATGACCGTTTCGTTTCGGATGTCTTGAGAACGAGGGGAGAAAGCGAAATCGCTTAACTTTCTGAGGCAACGACCTCTTCGTAGGCCGCCGCATCGATCATGTGCGCGAGGGCGTCGTCGCCTGAAACGCGTACTTTGATTAACCAACCCGCTTCAAAGGGGTCGCTTTGCAATGACTCAAGGTCATCAGCTAGGGCCTGGTTCGCCTCAATAATCACGCCGTCGATTGGAGAGTTAAGATCGGAAACGGCCTTGACGGATTCAACCTCGCCAAACCCAATGCCCTGCTCGACTTCATCGCCCACATCGGGCAGGTCGAGGTAAACAAGCTCACCGAGTTGTTCGAGAGCGAAATCGGTGATGCCAAGAGTGACAACATCGCCATCAATTTTGGCCCACTCATGGGAGTCAAGGTAAGAACGGTCGTTTGGGCGCATGATTGGAGGTCGCGATTGCGAGTGGGGGGAGCCGTTGGGCGGGATTAATCGCGCGAGCGATGGGGGACGAAAGGAAGCACAGCGACATCGACGGGCATTTCTTTGCCACGGAAGCTGACGGTGAACGGGCCATCGCAATCGAGCGGCACATAAGCCGTAGCGATGGGTTTTTGCAAAGTTGCCGAGAACGCGCCAGAGCAGATCTGCCCAACCTCTATGCCATTGGCCAGCACGGGGTAGCCGTCGCGGGGGACGCGCTTGTCGGTGGTGAAGCCAATAAGCTTTTTGGAGGATGGCGCAGCGGCTTGCAGAGCGGAACTGCCGATGAACTCACGGGTCTTCCAGCCACGGACAGCAAATCGTAAGCCAGCATCAAAGGGAGTAATGTCTTCGTGAATCTCGTGGCCGTAAAGGGGCATCGCGGCCTCTAAGCGTAAGACATCGCGCGCGCCCAGCCCCACAGGTGAGGCCCCAAGCTCAAGGATGCGCTGCCAAACAGCATTTGACTGCTCGGCGGTTGTGAAAATCTCATAACCAAGCTCACCGGTATAGCCAGTGCGTGCGACGAAAAGTTGGCCGAACGGGCTGCCAGGCCAAGCCAAGTCTAGAAACCCAGGCGACAAATCGGCGTCATCGCAAAGCTCTTGAAGGATGCGAACAGAATCAGGGCCCTGCAGAGCCAAAATGCACCCACCATCTTCGGTGATGTCGTCAATCGTTGATTCTGTGATGCGGCTACGCAAAATTTCAAGGTCGCGGTGGCGGTTTGCCGCATTAACAACCATAAAAAACTCGTCTTGCCCCGTGCGATAAGTAATCAGATCGTCAAGGATGCCGCCATCTTCGGCCAAAATCATGGTGTAGCGCGCCTTGCCGATTGGCTGGTCGGTGATGCACCCCCCAAGAGCGTGGTCCAGCTCAGCGGCAACATTTGGGCCGCGAAACCAGATGCGCGCCATATGCCCAACATCAAAAAGCCCCGCCGACTCGCGTGTTGCGCGGGATTCACCAAGGATGGAGCCATAATCGAGGGGCATTTCCCAGCCAGCAAAGGGCACGAGTTTGGCACCAAGCGCCTTGTGGGCGCTCGCAAGTGGCGTCTGAAGCAGGGTTTCGGAGTGATTCATGAAAAAAAAAACGACAGGGGCGCATACTGTGCGCCCCTGTCGTGACCGAAGTCAATTCAGGGCTCGTCAGGGTGCAGTCCTTTGTACCTGAGAGTTTCGTGGCGATTCCACTTTCCCCTTCGGTGCTCGCTTGGCGAGTCTCTCCTGCAACCGTCAGCCGATTGGTGGGTATTTTCCGATTTCCTCTCCTCTGCGTCAAGGTTTTCATTTCCTCGCTTCAACGCTTGACGCAATGGCTAGGGGGCCGTAAACTTTTCGGCCCTTCTGACAAACAGAGGCATAAACATCATGGCACGACGATGCGAAGTAACCGGGAAAGGCACCACAGCTGGCAAGACTATTGCCCGCCGCGGTTTACCTAAGAAAAAGGGTGGCGTAGGTCTCAAAACGACCGGGCACACCAAGCGTAAGTTTAAGTCCAACATCCAAAAGGTGCGGGTCTTGCTTCCAAATGGCACGGTCACGCGCATGAAATTGGCGACTTCCGTCATTAAGCGCGGCTTGATCACCATGAACTTAGAGGGGCGCCTTCAGACCTTCCCGCTGGTAAAAGCCATGCGTGGTCGCAATCGCGCCTTCGTTAATCAAAACGCCGAGTAAGGCGCTGATTTTCGATTTCGACCTGATTTGGGTCTGAAATAGCTGAAAAATCGGGTAAAACCCGAAAAAAACCGCCCGGACACTGGATTTTTCCAGTTTCCGGGTGAATTTTTTTGTACAACAGCCGATGGGAGACAAAAGCGCCGTCCTATCAACCCTGATAAGGATGTCGCATCCACCTACTCCAACGCGGTGTTCGGTGGTGCACTACTGAACCCGTTTCTCTAAATCTCATTGTGAATCATCATGGCTCCAAAAAAGAAAGTTAAAAAGAAGGTCGCTAAAAAGAAGGCCGTCAAAAAGGCAGCCCCTAAAAAGGCAGCAAAGAAAAAAGTCGCTAAGAAAAAAGTCGCTAAAAAGAAAGTTGCCAAGAAGAAGGTAGCGAAGAAGAAAGTAGTAGCGAAGAAAAAGGTCGCTAAGAAAAAGGTCGCTAAGAAAAAGGTCGCTAAGAAAAAGGTCGCTAAGAAAAAGGTAGCCAAGAAAAAGGTAGCCAAGAAAAAGGTAGCCAAGAAAAAGGTAGCCAAGAAAAAGGTAGCCAAGAAAAAGGTAGCCAAGAA
>JABHIE010000009.1 GCA_018671175.1 Planctomycetota bacterium
ATGACGCCATCCTACAGGAAAACTAGGAAGCCGGCCAAGCTAAGGCACATCAACCCCACGCTCAGCCGCGCAGTCAATCGCTTCTTCATACCCCGCGTCAACATGGCGCATCACGCCAGTCCCGGGGTCGTTGATCAAAACGGCTTTGAGTCTTGCGTCGGCCTCTGGCGTTCCATCGCAAACGCAAACCTGGCCGGAGTGCTGGCTGTAACCAATGCCGACACCGCCGCCGTGGTGCATGCTGACCCAACTCGCACCACTTGCGACGGCGAGCATTCCGTTTAACAACGGCCAATCGGCCACGGCATCGGTGCCATCTTTCATGGCCTCGGTTTCGCGATTGGGGCTGGCGACACTGCCGCAATCGAGATGATCGCGACCCAGCACAAGCGGCGCGCTTAACTCGCCATCGCGCACCATGCGGTTGAACTCAAGCCCGGCAATATGTCGCTCGCCGTAACCCAACCAGCAAATGCGACTCGGCAAACCCTGAAAAGCAATCCGCTCGCCAGCCATCTTAATCCAGCGACAGAGGCTCTCTTTGTGGGGAAACAAGCGCAAAATCGCCTCATCGGTTTTGCGAATATCTTCGGGGTCGCCACTTAGCGCAGCCCAACGAAACGGCCCCATCCCTTCGCAAAAGAGTGGGCGAATATACGCCGGCACAAAACCAGGGAAATCAAATGCGTTTTCGACGCCCGCTTCTTCTTGAGCAAAGGCGCGCAGATTATTTCCGTAATCAAAAGTTTCACTGCCGCGCCGTTGCAGCTCAAGCATCTGCTCAACATGCCGCCCCATCGTGCGGAAACTCTCGCGCTGATATGCATCGGCATCGCTTTCGCGCAAAGCCAGCGCACACTCAAGAGTCATGCCGTCGGGCACATAACCGTTGAGCGGGTCGTGCGCGCTCGTTTGATCGGTCACAATCTCTGGCAGGATGTCTTGGTCAAGTAGCGCTTGCAGCAAATCGGTTGCGTTGCAGCAGACGCCGATGCTCACCGACTCGCCGGCGGCCTTGGCTTGAAGGGCGCGCTGAATGCCAGCATCAAGAGTGTCGGCGCATTCATCGAGATAATCGGTGCGCATACGGAAATCAATGCGCGTTTGGTCGACATCGGCAATCAGGCAAACGCCCTCGTTCATCGTCACCGCCAATGGCTGCGCACCCCCCATGCCTCCGACGCCGCCCGTGACGGTCAAAGTGTGCTTCAGCGTGCCGTTGAATCGCTTGTTGGCAATCGCGGCGAGCGTTTCGTAAGTGCCCTGCAAAATGCCCTGCGTGCCGATGTAAATCCATGAGCCGGCCGTCATTTGGCCGTACATCATCAGCCCCTTGTCGGCGAGGTCGCGGAAGTGCTTCCAATTGGCCCACTTGCCGACCAGATTTGAATTAGCGATGAGCACCTTGGCGGCGTTGGCGTGAGTCTTGAAAACCCCCACAGGCTTGCCACTTTGCACGAGCATCGTCTCGTCAATCTCAAGCCGCTGCAGCGTGTCGACGATTTTTTGCGCCGAATCCCAGTCGCGCGCGGCCTGCCCCGTGCCGCCATAAACCACCAAATCTTCAGGACGCTCGGCGACATCGGCGTGCAAGTTGTTCAGAAACATCCGCAACGCCCCCTCAGCCTGCCAGTTTTTACAATTGAGCTTGGTGCCAGTAATGGACGGTTGCGCGCCTGGTTTCAGGACGATGCGAGCCGGGCTGTCGGTGGTTGTCATGGCGAAATTTTAGCGTTGCGAAATATTAAGGAAGCACTGCGTTACCTTTTTGGTTTGAAACCGTCTTCTTTGTGACGATTGTGGTCAGCTCCCCGAGGCGCCTAAATTCACTTTTTCTTACGGCTCGCATTTCGGCGAGCGACTGCGATTGTCATTTCTTGTGCCGTCATAACCCACGAGCAAAACTCAGCCACAATCGGTGGCTGAATCACCTAAGCACCTTCTTCTTCATCACTTAACTCAGCAAAGCGAGACAAGATGACCACCTTGCCATTTACGCTCGCCACCCAGCCCTCGCGGGTCAATGCGGCCGTGGCATCGACCACTAAACTCTCGGCGGCGGCGGTGGTTGCAAACTGAAAACCCCAGATTTCATAGTCGTCATCTTCTCGGGCGACTTTGTACCAGCGATCGGCAACCAACTCATTTGCAATGGCCTCGACTAGCCCGCGCGTGTTTTCGTCTTCGGTCAGCAACCAACGCAACTCAAACTCACCCCAGACATCTTCATCGATAACTTCGCCGCTCAGCACCGAAGCGTCAAACTCAAGCATAGGCATTTCAAAATCGCGTCGCGCCGAACCCTGGCCATACCGCTCTGGGTGAAACAGCTCACTCGTTGACATCGGCAAACGCCCCCAGCAACGATTGACCGCCGGCCATCCGCCCTGTTGGTGTAGCGCGCGCACAAATTTCAGACCGGTTCCGTAGTGGAACAACTTTTCGTATTTGTCGCGTGTGATTTCGCCTGTCTCAGGAATAGCCGTGTGCTGATCAAAGTTGTAATCCATGATGTCACTCACTGCATACATCGCCTCGCCCTCGGTGACCGCTTGAATGGCGCGCATTTGGTCAGATGAAACCGCCTCTTCGTCGAGCGCAATCAAGCCCCAAGTCTGGTCTTGCAAGGCATGGAAAATCTCATGCAGCTGCACCCCGCGCGTAAAACCCGCTTTTTTGTCTTTGCCAAAAATGACCACAAGCCGCTTGGTGTCGGGCTCATACCAGCCGCCTAACTTCTCATCTGGCGAATCGCTGACATCAATGAAGTCTGGGTGCACATCGTCCATAAACCGCAATCCGCGCCAATCTTCAAGCTCAGTCATCGTCTTCTGGACGGCGCCGAGTAGCTCTATTTTCAATTCGGCATCAGGGTCGTTGGGGTCAATGCCGGCAGTTGCTGGGTCAATTGCGTGTGGGCTTGCGCCATGCGGATCAGCGTCGGCATCAATCATATTTTCAAATTCACCACGCATCGCGCGCGCTTTACGGGCATGGGCCTCTTCGAGAGCGTCGCGCACGGCGGGGTAATCAACGATTTTTAGCGCCGCTTCGTAATCAGCAATCCCGGCATCGTAATTGCCCATTTCGACATAAATCGAGCCACGGTAAAACAAGTTGATAACCGAATTCATGCGGTCGGTTTGGAGAGGCATGACTTTCGTATAGGCCTCAATCGCCCGCTGCAAATTACCCGTTTCGCTTGCTTGCGCGGCGGCCTCATGGATAAGTTTTGCCGTCTCGGGAAGCGGCTCAAGGGCCTCACCTGTGCCATGGAAAGTAACCGTGACGCAAGCATTCGGATTCAAATACTTCTTGGCTACGCGAGTGACATCTTCAGGGTTCACGGCCGCCATGTCGTCCGCAAAACCTGCGAAGGTCTCGGCTTGGCCAAAAACATCAAAACGCGCAAAAACGGCGGCCATCGCAAAATAGGGGCGCGCGCGAAGCGGCTGAGAAATCGATGACTCGATCATCAGGTTTTTCACTTCGTCAAATTCGCATGCATTGTTGGCCTCACCGTGGCCCGCACTTTGCTGTACAGCCGAGCCATCGCGAAAATTTTGAACCAAGGCGTTAACTTCAGAACTCGCACGCATCAGCAACAAGCCGTCAGCCTCGGGGTCTTCGGTCGCCGCGGCGGCGTAATCAAGCTGAAACAAATCGGGGTCAACGCGCCCACCCATGCCAACACTCAAAGGAATACCGCAATCTAATTCGGCGCGCCCCATCAAGCCCGCCAACAAAGCAAGGGGCGCACGATCAGGATGCCCCATTTCAGGAATCATCCAATTCAACACTTTTCGGCTACGCGGCAACACCGAATCCAAAGCGACATTGCGCTTATTCAAACGACCCTCACTCGGAATACCCTGGCCGTTTTCACCGCGCAGGCC
>JABHIE010000027.1 GCA_018671175.1 Planctomycetota bacterium
CGCCTTGGTCGATGAAGTCGCCGCTGATCGCCACGGATATGGTTTCGTTTTCAAAACCTGAGCTTGGTGCGATGCCCGACAAACTCGGGGCCATTGCTAAGACCTCAAAGCCGTCGACTAGCTCACCTGTTAAGCCGCTCGGAACCGTCACAAGAACTGTGTACAAGCCTGCGGGTGCGCCGGCTAAATCGACATCACCGCCCATCGATGTGGAATGAATAAACCATTCATTACTTGCCTCAATCGTAACACTTGCTCCGACTAGTGAAATCTGCGAGCCGTCCGAAAAATCTCGGCCGTTAAGAGAAAGCGAGACTATAGAACCTTGGTCGCCCTGGTTGGGTAAAACAGAATTTACCGTTGGCGGGTTATTGTGGGCAATGACCTCGGCCAGCGCGTTGGTCATCGTTTGCGTGGAGTGGTTGGCGCCGTGAAGCCAAATCGAAACGCCTCCGGTGCCAGGCGGGACATTGCCAGACCATTGAGCCACACCGTTTGACCCGGCCGCAATTGCGGGCAATTCTGTAATTGGTGGCGTGAGATAAAGCGGGCCATAAGCCAGAGTAATCGGGCCCGCGCCAGAAACGGAATAGCCGACTTGCACGATATCGCCGGGGCTGCAGCCGCTGACTTCGATCGTCGCGGTCATGCCTTCGGTTAAATTATTGACCGAAAGAGTTTGGGCGTTTGCGGTGGAAAGAGGGGCGGCTAAAAGTAAGCCAAGGAGAAACAGGGGAGTACGGGGGATACGCATACTTATATAAGAGCATAAATCGGGGAAATGCGACATCCTTTTTTACAAAACTATGCGAAAGGCGTATCGATACTCCCCCTGGGGCTTAACCCTTATGGTGCTGAAGCCAGCCGTAAGCCGAGGTCATAATTTTGGTAGCTCGCCAAGCCCCCACTTCGACCGGCCGACCGCAAACCCATCACATCGCTGTACCAACGGCCACCTCGATAGATCCGATACCAACCACTGCTCGGGCCCGTTGGGTTTGTTTGAGCTGTCGCGCTATACCCGCCAACCCAATCGTTACACCACTCCCAGACATTTCCGCTCATGTCGTAGAGGCCAAACCCATTTGCCATGTCAGCGCCAATCGGTATTTGCGTGCCGTTGTAGTAACCCACTGGCGTGGTGCCGTTATCAAAAGGGTCACCAGAATCAAAATAGTTGGCATGGCTTCCGTCGATTATGTCTCCCCAAGGGTATTGCGTATAGGTTGCAGATGCGCCACGGGCTGCATACTCCCATTCGGCTTCGGTCGGCAATCGCCAGCCGTCCGCTGCAAAATCGCAAGACCATGTCGCCGCGTCATAACAAGGGGTCAGGCTTAACTGCTCACTGCGCCAGTTGGCGTAAGTACACGCTCCATGCCAAGTAACATGGACAACGGGGTGATTCTGTTTACCTGGGTCGACAATCACAATTTCGTTTTGAAAAGTTAGACCGTTTGACAAATAGCAAATCTCTTTCGCCGACCCGCCAACCTGATATACATTGCGGCCCGTAATTGTGATTTTGCCGTTTATATATTCATCATTTAAATACGCGGCATAAAGTTCATTTGTGACTTCATACTTGTCTAATAAAAACGCATCTAATGTTACAGAATGAATGGGCCCCTCGTCTTGTCCGCCCACGCCTGCGTGGTCGCCCATCTCAAACGACCCCGCCGGGATCTGCTCCCACTCACCGAGTGGAATGGCCCTAATCTCAAAACCGCCCAAAATGTCGCCACTTGCGCCATCTGGATCGATTACAGCAACATCGTAAAACCCCAAGCCCGCTGATAAATTGATGTCTGCGGTTAACCTCTTGCCATCAGGCGAAACAACGATATTTGTTCCATCTAATACGACCGCGCCTTGCGTAAGAGTGAAAGCTGCTCCTTGGTCTATAAACTCACCGTGGATTAAAATGGAAACAACTCGGTTTACGCTGCCAAAGTTTGGCTCAATCGTAGCTAAAACTGGTGCGACTGCCAGCACCTCAAACCCACCTGTCAACTCGCCAGTCAAACCGCTTGGTGAAGTGACCAGCACAGAATAAAACCCAGCTGGCGCACCCGACAGATTAAAGCCACCGCCCATCAAGGTTGAGTGGCCGACCCACTCGTCAGAAAAATCGATAGTCATCGATGCCCCGACCAGCTGCGCCTCACAACCTAAAACAAATTCTCGCCCGCTAAGGTTGGCCGCAACCCAATCACCCTGATTGCCAAAACTGGGTAAAATCGCAAGCACGACGGGTGGATTATTAAAGCCGATAACCTCGGCAAGCGAATTTGACAATTGACCCGTCGTTAAATTAACGGCGTGCAGCCAAACACGCGCACCGCCGGAACCGAGTGGCACGGATGCTGACATTGAAGCAACACCTGCTGCCCCAGCGAACATCGGTGGAGGGATTTCAATCGGTGGGCTTAAATGAATCATGCCAAAACTCGTTGAAATCGGCCCTGGGCCGGCAAGCGAATACGCTACCTGCACCATGTCGCCAGTATTGCAACCACTCACGGCAATCGTAGTGGTCATGCCCTCGGTAAGGTCAGCCACCGAAAGGGTCTGGGCGGTCAACGGCGTAGCAACAGCCGCGCCGAAAAAAAGAAGGAGGGTGCAGAGAGGGCGCATAGCTAATAAGAGCAGAAATTTGACAATTGCGACATCCTTTTTGGATAATTTTTCTCGTTCTTATGAAATATGCAAGACCTTGCCCCCTCTCTGGGTTTAGCTAGGATAGATTCATAAGGATGCTCGTCCATACTCCGCAACGCTCGTTTGCTAGTCAGCGCACCAAAGCGATTTCTTTGGTTGGGCTGTTTGTCGCGGCGTTTTTGGTGATTTTGCCGCTGCATCTGACGGGCGAGCACCACCACGATTGGGCCGATGCTCATGCCGGCAATCATGCTTGCGATGACGAGCGGCCAGACAGTCAGCCGATTGACGAGGTGCACACGCACGCCGAGCATTTTTGGGCGGCTTTGCCAAATCAACTAAGCGGTGATGCGGTGGTAGTTGCCTTTGCCGCGATCTTGCCTGAGGTAATCGCAGTCGGTTTTGCGCCGATTGCCCGAGCAAGTTTTGCTACGGCCGATTTGAAGCCGCCGCAGCGGCAAATCTTAGATTTAAAGCGATTACGCGGCCCGCCACTTTCGTGAGTTTGATTTCCCGCACCCTCGCTGGGTGTGGATTTTCTTCCTTTCACTTAAGTCACGATGTCCGTAAATTCACCAACCCTTTCCCTCCTTGTTTGCTCAAGCCTGCTCTTTTTGAGCTGCGGCGAACACACGCATGATTCCTCAAACGGCCACGAAGTCGCCGAATGGCCCGCGCGAGCACAAACCGTTTGGTCACCGCGCCACGAATTCTTTTTTGAAAACGACTTCGCCGTGATTGGTCAGCCTGCGGGTTTCGCCCTGCATGTTTCAAACCTTTCGGATGGCTCACCACGCGAAACGGGCCCGATGTCGATGATTTTTGATTGGGCCGCCCCGGGCAGTAAAGGCTCACCTGAGCCGATTCGCGTCCAGCTCGATGCCCCCATGCGAAGCGGCATTTATTTGACCGACATCACTTTTCCAACCACAGGCGAGTGGTACTGGGAAGCCACAGTCGATGGGGATCACACGCAATTGCAAACCATCATTGTTTACGCCGATGAAGCTGCCGCGCGCCTGGCTGGGCAAAAAATCGCAGCGCAAGCGCAGGCGGATGGGTCGCCGAGCGGGGAAATCTCCATGCTTAAAGAGCAGCAATGGCCCGTGCGATTAATGGTTGAAACGGCTGCCGTGCGGAAGCTGGCGAATCGCGTGCCCGCGACGGCGCGAATTAGTGCTTGCCGCACGCATACGGCGCAAATTGCGTCTCCAACGAATGGCACTCTTTGGGCGCCACCGCAAGCCAAGCGCGCTGAATTAGGGCAGCAAGTTAAGGCGGGCGAATTATTGGCGGTCTTGCGCATTCCGCTCTTGGGCGACGAGCTCGCGGGTTATGAAACCTCAATCGCCAAAGCAAAACAAGAGGTGACGCGTGCCGACGCAGCACTCACTCGCGCACAATCGGTTTTTAATCGAGTCGAGGCTCTTTTTGCAAAACAAGCAAAATCAAAGCGCGAAATGGAAGAGGCGCAATTTGATTTGACGACTGCGCAGGCGGCGCAAACCGCAAGCCGAGAGGTGCTCGCTGTTTGGGAAAAAGCACAACCAGGCTCGGCAATGGATTTGCCTTTACGCGCACCCATTTCTGGGCAAATCACTCATGCGCCGACGGCGAGCGGCGAATGGGTTGCCGAAAGCGACTTGCTGTTTCATATTCAAGACTTGAGCCAATTGCATGTTTCGGTGCGCGTGCCTGAAACCGACCTGCCCCAACTCGGCGAGCGGCCGACTGCTGAAATCCCGCACCCAACCAATGGCAGCCTTCTTAATTTGCCCGGTGCTGGCGGCAAGCTACTTTTGGCGGCGCCAACAGTGCATCCCGTCACGCACTCGGCTGAAATCCTCTATGAAATCAACAACCCGGGTTGGTTGCGGGCGGGCATGACTTTGCCGGCTCATTTATTCACGGGCGAGGTGCACGAGGCTTTGGCGATTCCGACAGCGGCGATGGTTGATGACGCGGGCATCCCAACAATTTTTGTACAAACGGGCGGCGAGTCGTTCACGCGGCGAGTGGTGCGATTGGGCTCAAATGATGGGCATCATGTCGAAATTCTTGCCGGGCTGACAGCAGGTGAGCAAGTAGTGATTGATGGCGCGTATATCGTGCATCTCGTTTCACTCTCGGGCGTGATTCCTGAGCACTCCCACTAACATTATGGATAACCTCATTCATTGGTCGTTAAAGAATCGGGCGGTTGTCCTGGTTCTCGCGCTTGCGTTTTCGGTTTGGGGCGCAACAACCGCAATGCGCGCGCCCGTTGATGTCTTCCCTGATCTCACGGCGCCGACGGTAACGGTGCTCACCGAAACACCGGGCATGGCGTCCACGGAAGTCGAGCGTTTGGTGACTTTTCCGATTGAGGCAAGCCTGAATGGAGCACCTGGTATTCGGCGCGTGCGGTCGAGCAGTGCCGTTGGCATCTCGATTGTTTACGCTGAATTTGAGTGGGGCACCGACATTTTTCGGGCACGGCAAATCGTGGCTGAAAAACTTGGGGTCGTTGCAGCGACGCTGCCTGAGCAAACGGGCGAACCTGTGCTGGCTCCGATTTCATCCATCATGGGTGAGATTTTGTTTATTGGATTAACTTCATCTATAGACGAGCCGATTGCGATTCGCACTTTTGCCGATACGATGCTCCGCAGGCGTTTATTGGCCGTTCCTGGCGTTTCTCAGGTTACGCCAATCGGCGGCGGCGCAAAGCAGTTTCAAGTTTGGCTTAACCCTACGAGCCTCGAAACTTATGGTGTCTCGGTTACTCAGATTGCAGATGCAATTCGCATTGCAAACAAAAATATTCCGGCTGGCTTTATCTCTCAAGGAGGCAGTGAATACTTAGTCACGGGCGTCGGCCGTTTTAGCAACGCCGAAGACATCGCCGCACTCACCCTCGAAAGCCGCGATGGCGTCCCGATTCAGGTGCGTGATTTGGGGCGTGTTGTCATTGGCTCACGGCCATCGCGCGGGACGGCTTCGATTCAATCCGAATCTGCTGTGGTAATCGGAATTCAGAAACAGCCAAATGTAAACACGCTTGAGCTTACCCGCCGACTTGATGCGGTGCTTGATGATTTCGAGCCGCAATTGCCGCCACAGATGACCTTGCACCGCGACTTGTTGCGGCAGGCTGATTTTATTGAAACCGCTCTTAATAATGTATTGTCGGTACTCGAAGATGGCGCGTGGTTAGTGATTTTGATTGTCGCGTTTTTCTTGCTGAATTTACGCGCTACTTTTATCACGCTCACGGCGATTCCGCTTTCGATTCTTGGCGCGGTTCTTGTCCTTGATGCTCTTGGCGGCACAATCAATACGATGACGCTCGGCGGCATTGCAATTGCAATTGGCGCTTTGGTCGATGACGCCGTGATTGATGTCGAAAATGTTTTTCGGCGACTTCGCGAAAACGCTGCCCTGCCAAGTGATCAACAACGCGCCGCTCTAAAGGTTGTGCTCGATGCGAGTGTCGAGATTCGGTCTTCGATTGTTTTCGCGACTCTTATCATCATTTTGGTTTTCCTTCCGCTCTTCTTTTTGTCGGGTGTGGAAGGCCGGCTATTACAGCCACTTGGCTTGGCTTATGTATCCGCGCTTGCCGCATCGCTGCTTGTCGCCGTAACCGTAACACCTGTTTTGTGCTCGCTCTTTTTGCCTAACTCAAAAGCCATTCAGCAGCACGACGACCCTCGGCATATCCGCGCATTCAAAAAAGCTTATCGCAAAATTTTAGTGCCAGCGCTTAACCGGCCATTGGCTTCGGTAGCTCCGGCGGTTGCCGGGCTTGGCGTTGCCGTTATGGTTGCGTTAACTTTGGGCAGTGGCTTCCTCCCAGATTTTAATGAGGGTGCGCTCACGATTACCGCAGTAACTTTGCCTGGCACATCTCTTGAGCAAAGCGACAAACTTGGCGGCATGGTCGAAGATATTTTATTAACTTACCCAGAGGTGGTTTCGGTTGCGAGGCGCACGGGTCGAGCTGAATTAGACGAGCACGCAAACGGTGTCGAAATGTCTGAGCTTGAAGTCAGACTGCAAATGAAAGACCGCTCGCGCAGTGATTTCTTGGCGAGTTTGCGTGGTGATTTTGGCATGGTGCCTGGTGTGTTATTTGATATCGGGCAACCGATTTCTCACCGCATCAACCACATGATGTCTGGCACTCGCGCCTCGGTCGCAGTAAAAATATTTGGGCCTGACTTGCAATTGCTGCGTCAGCATGCAAATGCCACAAAGGCTTTAATTAGCCAGATAGATGGCGTTGTCGACCTTTCCGTCGAACAACAAACCGCTGTGCCTGCCTATCGCATTGCATTTGACCGCACAGCCATGGGGCGATTTGGCGTGGCCCCACAAGAGGTTGCCGCAACCCTCGAGGCTGCAGTTCAGGGCTTTAAATCCACCGAGCTTCTTGACGGAAGTTACCCTTTCGATGTCACGCTGCGCCTCGACCTTGCAGACAAACAACTGCACAACCTCTCACGCATTCCGGTGCTTGGCGAGCCTGCAGTAAGCCATCTTTCCGCTGGTGATTTTGCCCCTCACGACGACGCGGCGGTCGTCCCACTTGGCGCCGTCTCCACCATCGTGCGTGATGCAACTCCAAACCAAATTAAACACGAAAACGGTCAGCGTAAAATGGTCGTAGCCTGCAATGTTGCGGGTCGTGATTTAGTTTCTGTTGTCGAAGACATCCGTGGTGTTGTGCAACCGCAGTTCGCAAACATACCTGGCTACCGAGTTGAATTCGGTGGGCAATTCGAAAGCGCGCAATCCGCTCAACGGCAAATTTTCCTTTTGGGTATCGCCGTGATTTTTGGCATCGGTTTCCTACTCCGCATGGCCTTCGGCGCTGGGCGCGACGCGCTTTTCGTTATGGCTAATCTTCCACTCGCTTTGATTGGCGGGGTAGCAGGGGTTTGGCTAAGCGATGGTGTGCTTTCGGTTGGATCGCTGATTGGCTTCATCACCGTGTTCGGGATTGCCACCCGAAACGGGATTATGTTGATCTCGCATATCCGGCATTTGCAACTACATGAAAATGTGACTGATTTGCGCGAGGCTGTCCTTCGCGGCTCGACCGAGAGGCTCGTCCCGATTTTGATGACCGCCCTTGCGTCTGGCCTTGCACTAGTTCCACTTGCGATGGCTGGCGGTGAACCCGGCAGTGAAATCCAAACACCGATGGCTTGGGTCATTTTGTTTGGGCTGATTAGTTCAACATTCCTAAACATGATTGTCGTGCCCGCGCTTTACTTGCGATTCGGGAAGCGGGCAGTCCTGGAGGTTTCGTCATGCTGAAATACATCATCATTCTTTTCCTAGTTGGCTGCTCTAGTGAACAGCTCGTTTTCGAATTACCAACCCTCAACGATTCTTCATCTAAATCTGTAGCGACCAAAAGCAGCAACACAACGCAAACAACAGAGGCTCTTCCCGAAACGCCGCTCACTCTTAATGTTGCACTAGCTCAAGCGCGCGACAACTCACCTGCTCTTCGGGCATCCCGGTTTCGACTCGAAGCTCAACAACAGCGGCTCAAAGTGGCGGGGCGTTTGCCCAACCCAGAATTCGCAATCAAAACCGAAGCCCAACCGCTCGGCTCAAATGCAAGCTCGACATCCACATCCGACAGCGGCGACACGCTGATCGGCTTTTCGCAAACCGTACCTTTGGGTGGGCAAGCGGCCACGGCAAGAGCCATCGAGACGGAAGCCTTCCGCGCGCTTCAATTGCGACATGACGGGTTGGCCCTTGAGTTGGAATCAAAAGTTCGAGGCGCTTTCGCCACGGCACTTTCATTGCAACAGGCCGCATTGCTCCAAACCCAGCAATTGCAAAGGCTAAACCAGCTGCTCGATCTGCGGCAGGCACTCATTGACGCGGGTGAGCTCATCCCTAGCGATGATCTTGAGCTCCGGGTTCAGCATTCCAATCTTGGCGCCGAGCTTGTGCAGATTCGGCGCAATCAACGACTTGCTCAAGATGAGTTGACAGCGCGCATGGGGTTAGTCCAATCACCGACCCTGGCTTTGCTGGGCGACTTAAACGCCACTCTTGACCTGCCGCATTTAAACGACTTGCTTGACCAACTGATAGACACACCTGTTGTTGCCGAGGCGTTTTCTCAAGCGCAAGTCGCGCATCTTCGGGCGCAACTCGCCAAGGCCAATCGTGTGCCTGACATCAATCTTGAGCTGTTTTACCGCCAAACGGCTGATGGGCAAGACGCCTTTGATGCGGCCGTGTTGTTTCAACTACCGCTCAATGGGCGCGCCTCATCTAACAGTCGAGCCGCCAAAGCCGAAGCGTCCGCTTCGCAGCAACACGCACAGCTCCAGCTTCAAGAATCACGCATTGCGCTGGCCCAAAGTTATGCTCAACTCAAGCAAGCGCAAACCGCGCTTCTGCGGCATCAAGATGACATCCTGGCGGCTGTTGAGCAAAAAACAGATGTGTTCGAGCTGCGATATAAGCTAGGCGAAATTTCACTTGCCGAGGTGCTTCAACAGCGCAATGTTTTTGCGCAAGCCAAATTGCAACGACTCGCGGCTTGGCGACATTTCATGCTGGCTTGGGGAAGGGTGCGGCAACAAGATAGACTCTTGCCATGACATTTCACGCTTGGGCCTCGCTGATTATCCTCGTGATTGCGGCGGTTCTCTTTTTGACCCGATGGGTGCGGCTAGAGGTCGTCGCGCTCTCCATCCCCGTCGCGCTTTTTTTGACGGGCGCGCTCGACTCGGCCAGTGATGCGCTTGCCGGTTTCGGCAACCACGCCGTCATTGCGATCGCTTCGATTTTTGTTCTTAGCGCGGGCATCCAAGAAAGTGGCGTGGCGGCTTTGCTTTCGAGGCTTATCCATCGTTTTAGCGGCTCAAGCAACTTTAAAAAACTAGCCATCATTTGCACGACTGTTGCGGGGCTTTCGGCATTTATGAGCAACGCGGCAACCGTCGCAGTTTTCTTGCCCGTCGTCATTGCGCTCGCCCGCCGCTCAAAAACTTCGCCATCCCATTTGCTCATGCCGCTCGGCTTCGCGGCCATCCTTGGCGGCAACTTAACGCTCATCGGCACTTCGAGCAATTTGCTTGTTTCAGATTACATCATGCAAAAAACGGGTGAGGGTTTGAGTATGTTTGATTTCGGGCGCATCGGTTTGCCGATTTGCGCCGCCGGTATTTTGTATTTGCTCACACTCGGGCGCGGGTTGCTGCCACGCATTGACAATAAAACTGCACAGCAAACTGCCGGCCCGATGCTGCCCGAACAGCTCATCCAAGAATACGGCTTGGTTGGCAACATCGCGCGCATGCAAATCGGGAGCGCCTCAAGCCTCCTCGGGCAAAGCCTGGCCGAAGCGGGCCTCGGTCACGATTATCAACTCACCCTTGTCGCCGTTTCGCGCCGCGCGGGTTTGGGGCACCATTGGTTTATGCCTGATGCCAGCTTTCACTTTCAACTCGGCGATGACCTTTATCTAGAAGGCCCCGAAATCGAAGCTTGGCGTTTGGCGGAAGACACGCTTTCGCGCATGGGTTTGCCTGGCGAACGGCAAATCGAAAAAGTCCTCGACCACGGTTTTGCTTTTGCCGAGGTTTCGATTCCGCCGCGCTCTGAAATCATTGGCCACTCTTTATGCGAGCTCGACTTCCGTGGAAAATACGGTCTAAACGCACTCTCGGTTTGGCGCGACGGCAAAGCCATCACAGAAAACTTTACCGAGCTTGAGCTTCAACCGGCCGATGCGCTATTGCTCGCCGGCCCCGTGGCTTCTGTCCGCCGCATCAAAGGCGAGGAAGATTTTGTCTTGCTCACAGCGACCAATGACGCACGCGATTTCGGCAAAGTCTTTTTGGCGATTGGCTGCCTTAGCGTCGCTCTTTTGCCGCCGCTATTAGGCATCGCCCCGCTCGCCATGAGCGCGCTACTTGGCGCTGTTTTGATGATCCTCACCAAGTGCCTGCCCATCGAACGCGCCGGGCTATTCATGGAGTGGAAAGTCCTTGCCATGATCATCGGCACGATTCCACTCGGCATAGCCATCGAGCAACACGGCATTGCTGATTTGGTTGCCAACAACTTGGTGAGCGTCGCGCCCGTGCTCGGGGTGGCGGGCGTATTCACTGGCCTTTACTTGCTCGCAGCACTCATCAGCATTACGAGCAGCAATGCAGCCGCCGCGGTCATCTTGTCGCCCATTGCCGCGCGAGCTGCACTGGCAATGGAAATGGATATTACAAATGCACTCTTAGCCGTAGCTTTTGGTTGCAGCTGCGCATTCGTCGTGCCGTTTGCACACCAATGCAATTTAATGGTCGCGGCACCAGGTGGCTACCGCACGCAAGACTTTTTCAGAGTCGGCGCTGGGCTTAGTGTTGTGGTTGCCGTGGTGGCGATTGCGTTGTTGAGTTTGGTCTAAATACGCAGGCCCGCTACTTAAGCTTGTCTGGGTTGAGTGCTTTGAGTTGTCTCGGCAAAAATAAACCATCTTTGCGAATCAACTTGCCGTCAAACCAAATTTCGCCGCCACCGCAATCGGCGCGCTGGATCAAAACTAAATCCCAGTGAACTTCAGAGCGATTGCCGTTGTCGGCTTCGTCGTATGCCGCGCCAGGAGTAAAGTGCAGAGAGCCTTTAATCTTTTCATCAAAAAGAGTGTCAAGCATCGCGTGCTCAACATAAGGGTTAACACCAATCGCAAACTCGCCGATAAAGCGCGCGCCCTCGTCTGTATCAAGGATTTGCTGCAACCGCTCAGATGGGTTGCCCTCGGCCTTAACAATTTTGCCCTTTTTGAAAGTGAATTTTAAATCACTAAACTCAGTGCCCATGTACAAACTGCGCGTGTTGTATGTAATCGTGCCATTAACCGAATCGCGCACAGGTGCGGTGTAAACCTCGCCATCAGGAATGTTGCGTTTGCCCGAGCAAATAATCGCCGGAATATCTTTAATCGAAAAACGCAAATTAGTACCCGGCGCTTTAATGTGCACCTTGTCGGTCTTGTCCATCAAACGCTTAAGTGGCACCATCGCCTTTTCCATTTTTGCGTAATCTAAATTACATACATTAAAGAAAAAGTCTTCGAAGGCCTCGGTCGACATCTTTGCCTGCTGCGCCATACTTGGTGAAGGCCAACGCAAAATCACCCATTTGGTATCTGGCACACGCACATCTAAATGCACGGGCTTCAACCAATGCTTTTGATACGCAGCCATTTTTGCCGGCGGCACATCACCCATCTCGTTGATATTAAAACTGCCGCGCAAACCGATATACGCATCACATTTTTCCATGCGCGCCTTTTCAAACTCGGCGGCCAACTTGATACCCTCGGCCTTGCTCGACTTATAGAGCTCACGCAAAACCTTACTGTGCTTCGTCGTCACCATCGGGACGCCCCCCACTTTTGCAGCCTCGCGCACCAATAGCGCGACCATTTCTTCGGGGATATCAAAGGCTTC
Source organism: Planctomycetota bacterium (assembly GCA_018671175.1). Lineage (GTDB taxonomy): Bacteria > Planctomycetota > UBA1135 > UBA1135 > UBA1135 > JABHIE01. Next base: position 12,132 of record JABHIE010000027.1, read on the forward strand.
AATCAAAACCTTTTCGCCCTTTTTCAACTCGCAAGAATAGCGAATCAAATTGCGGGCCAACTTTTGCATGCGAGGGTCAAACATTTCTTTATCTAGGTTTTCTGAGTTTTTCTCCGAGAATTCGGAGTTGCAACTCTAACTAATCCAAGCCCGCAAAAATACGAGGTTTTCACCCCGAAAACCCTTTTGTGGTCTAAACTAAAACAACCATGTTTTTACGCCTTTCCCTCTCCCTCGTGGGCGTGGCCGTACTTTGCGTTTCCGCACATGCGCAAAACGCAAGCGGCACGGTCATTTTCCGATTTGACGGCCCGACGCATTGGTCTGAACAAGGCGCAGCAGTCGCCAACGCGGGTGACCAAAACGGCGACGGCATCAACGACATGCTTGTCGCCGCGCCAGGCGAATGCGCGGTTTATCTTTACTCCAGCACCGACGGCGCACTCATTCACACTTGGTACGGCGAGCGGCACGCGACGGGCGAGGGTGATTTTGGCTGCTCCATCGACAGCATCGCCGATCTCGACGGCGACGGCACGCGCGACATTGTGATTGGCGAGCGACTACACGAGCACAATGGCTTCCCTCATGCTGGCCAAGCTTATGTGTATTCGGGCGCGACCGATCAAAAGATATACACTTTTAGTTACGACGAATACAGCTCGTTCTTCGGCGCCAAAGTTTGCGTAGCGGGCGACCTAAACATGGACGGTTTTGAAGACATCCTGATTGGTGCGCCTGGTGCGGACATTGGCGGAATGAGCGGCGTCGGGTTCATCCATGCATATTCAGGCGCTGACGGCTCGTTGCTTTATCGCATCGAGGGCAACTCGGCCACAACCCGAAATCTGGGCAGTTCCATGTCGCGCTATCACGACACAAACGGAAACAACCGCGACGATTTTCTGGTTGGATGGGGCTACGAAGACTTGCGCCTACACAATGGCCGCGACGGCTCGATTTTGAACCACTGGGCTGGTTCAGGCTCGACGATTAATCCGACCGTCATCGCCCGCATCCATGACTGGGATGGCGACGGCATCAAAGATTTTATGACTACCGGTGATGGCGCGGGCCAACACGATGCCGCCTACATCATGGCCGGATGGAATGGCGCAGTCATCACCACAATCGATTCGCTGGGCGGCACAATCAAGGCCATGACTAAAGTCAAAGACCTCTCCGGTGATGGTGTCGACGACATTGCGTTCGGTATGCCGACCACGGGCAGCTCTCAAGAACACACGGTTGGCTTGGTTCAAGTCCATGATGGCGTTACCGGCGATTTGCTTTACGCCATGCCCGGCGAGCGGCGACTCGAACAAATGGGCTTCTCGCTTGCCAATATGGGCGACATCAATGGCGACGGGTTAGGTAATTTCCTGATGGGCGCACCTGGCACAACTTTTGATTTCTCGGTCGATCGCGGCACGGCACATTTGTTTAGCTGTGAGCAACTGCCGCTCACGCTTGCCATCCCAGGGCCAAAAGCGGGCGAGACTTTTGAGGCTCGCATTTTCGGCGCACCCTGGAAGGCCGACCTTTACCTTTGCTACTCCATGAGTGGCGCGGGCCCAACCCCCTGGAATTATGGGCTGGCGTTTGATCTCAGCATGCCCATCAATCACATCGTGCCATTCAAGGCGACCGACGACGGCGACGCCTTTTTCGGGCCCGCGCCGCTTCCGCCAAGCCTGCCGAGCGGCACCCAGGTTTGGGTGCAGATTTTCTCTTACGCGCCATCGGTATCTGGCCGTGAGTTTGAGTTGAGCAACATGGTGCCCGTTGTTTTGCAATGACCTTTTCCAAACTCCCCGCAGCCTTAACCCTTGCGATTTTTTACGCGGCAAGCGGCTCACTGGCCGCACAAAACGACGCCACGCTTCTCTTTCGCTTTGATGGCGACTTTAGCCGCGCAAACGCAGGTGCTTCACTCGCCAACGCGGGCGACATCGATGGCGACGGTATCAATGACATCGTGACGGGCTCCCCCTGGAGCAGTAAGGCTTATGTTTATTCCGGCGCAACGGGCGAAGAGCTTCTCTTCTTCCAAGGCGAGGGTCACATTTGGGGGCAAATCTCAGATGACAACTTTGGCCATTGCGTCGACAGCATTGAAGATTTAAACGGCGACGGCGTCCGCGAAATTATTGTCGCTGCGAAAAGTGCTTCCGTCCCCATTCACGGGCGCGTCGGGCGCGTAACGGTTTACTCCGGCGCTGACGGCAGCGAGATTTATGTGCTCGACGGCGACAGCACGAGCGGCTCTTACGGCGTGCGCGCCATCAACGGCGGCGACATCGATCGCGACGGTATCGATGATATTTTAATTGGCTGCCCTGGTGGCACAAACCCCGGAATTAGCGACAAGGGTTATATCGATGTGATTTCTGGCGCCGACGGATCGCTTGTTCGACGCATTCCGAGCGCCGATGGTGCATACGGTTATTTCGGTTTACTCGTCGACGCCTTCCACGACCTCGACGGCGACGGATGCGCTGATTTTTTGGTCGGCATCTACGACCCCGGTAACACCTCAAATCGCCTCGTCAAAATTCTCTCCGGCGCAACGGGCCTGCCCTTATTAATTGTCGATCAATACGCATGGCTCGGCGGAGCTAGTGCGCGCATTCACGATTACGATGGCGACGGCATCAAAGATTTCATGACGCGCGGGGTCGGCATCGTCACGCCTCTGACTTATTGCGTCTTCATCATTTCGGCCGCCGACGGCAGTTTGCTGGCGCAGGTTAATGCACTAGAAGACAATTCGAGCATCTTCGCCTACAGCAAAATCAAAGATGTCAACGGCGACGGCACCGATGATTTACTGCTCGGCGAATCCGCTTGTGATTCGCCTGGCACTTACGATCGCCGCGGAGTGATCCATGTGCTTTCGGGTGTCGACTGCTCGCCCATTGAATACATTTGGGGTGAAGTCGAAAACGCCTATTTCGGCGGCGAGCTTGCCAACCTCGGTGATATTACGGGTGATGGTCTCGGCGATTTCGTGACGCGAGTTGCAATGTCCGCCGACGGCGGCATCGACCGTGGCTCGGCGCAGGTGTTCTCGCTTGAGCCACAACCACTCAGCATGCGCGCACCGCATCCGATTGCTGGCGGCACTTTTGAAGCACGCTTATTCGGTGCAGCCCATGGCTCGCCAGGGTCGCGCCCAACGCAAATTTATCTCTGCTATTCACTTGCCGGCCCAGGCCCCACTTCTTGGAATTATGGGTTAGTTTTTGACTTGAGCATGCCCATCCGGAATCTCACACCCGTCGAAAGCAATCTCCGCGGCGATTACTTCTTTGAGCCGATGCAAATCCCGCCAAGCTTGCCGACGGCGACACCGATTTGGGTGCAAGCCCTAGCCCACGCGCCTGCGGTTTCGAGCCGTTTGTTTGAGTTAAGCAATATGGCGCCGCTTTTGCTTCGGTAATTAGGGTTGCTGCTGGCGATTTTGAAACCCTGGCGGGTTCCAAAATCAGTTTGCGTTCCGGCGCGCGAATGGAGACTTGCGGCGGGCGTGTCGGCGGCTGACGCCGCCGGCCCTTGCAGTTGTCTCCATTCGCGCCTGCA
>JABHIE010000019.1 GCA_018671175.1 Planctomycetota bacterium
CATGGCTCAGGGCCTTTCCGCATTGGCGGCGTGGCTTCTTGTCGTCCATGTGATTGCGGCGGCCTGTCACAAATATATTGAGATGCCGGCGCAAACGCGGATTAGAGCTTGGTGGAAAAACCTTGCTTAGCGAGTGTTTAAAGCAAGCCGGCTAGGCTGGGTTAACGCTTAGAGTAATACCCGAGCACAACCCGCAGGCACTTCACAATGCCGTGTTGCGCCACGCGTGTCGAGTATCAGGTCGGCATGCTCCATCATGAACGCCGGGTCTAAATCGCCATGCCAAGTGGTCACGACAACCAAGTCGGCCCAGGCCAAATCTTTTGCGGTGTAGCCAACGGATTTCCGTTGGCGGTCGTTGACGATGGCGCTTTCGACATGTGGATCGGTAAACCGCACATTGGCCCCGCGCTCTTCGAGTAAATTCCAGACATCGATTGCAGGCGACTCGCGCCAGTCGTCGACATTAGATTTGTAGGCTACGCCAATTAATAACACCTTGGCTTTGCTTAACGCTAAGCCTTTGTTCGAGAGAAGGCGCACGCATTTGCTGCGAACGAATGCTGGCATCGAACGGTTTACATCACCGGCGAGTGAAATAAACCGAGTGACAAAATCGTATTGTTTTGCTTTCCACTCAAGGTAGTGGGGGTCAAGCGGGATGCAGTGCCCACCAACGCCAGGGCCGGGGTAAAACGGCATGATGCCGTAAGGCTTTGTGTTTGCCGCATCGAGGACTTCCCAAATGCTTACGCCCATGCGATCGCAAAGAAGAGTCAATTCGTTAACTAACGCAATGTTAACGGCCCTAAAAGTGTTTTCGAAAATCTTGCTCATCTCGGCGACGGAGCAAGAGGACACGGTAACTACGGTGTCCATGATTGCGGAGTAAAGCGCAAGCCCCAAACGCCGCGAGTCATCATCACTTGCGCCCATGACTTTGTTTGTATTCATGGTGTCGTAAGTTTGATTGCCTGGGTCAACGCGCTCAGGGGAATAGACCAAGAAGAAATCAGTACCGCAGGTCAGACCGCTTGCTTTTTCAAGAATCGGAGCAAGTACTTCTTCGGTCGTGCCAGGGAAGGTCGTTGATTCAAGTGCAATCATCTGACCTTTGCGTAGTTTTTTGCCGCACGATTCGGCAACGGCGACTACATACGACAAGTCAGGAGTTAGGTTTGTGGTCAGCGGAGTGGGCACACAAATGATGATGACATCCATTTCTGCGACGCGGTCGAAATTGTCGTCGGCAACGATTTTGCCCGACTTTACAAAAGGCGCGAGCTCTTCGGTGGTGACATCGCCGATGTAGCTGGTGCCCGCATTGACGAGCGCCGCTTTTTCAGCGTTTGGCTCAACGCCGATGACTGAAAAGCCAGCACGAGCGGCGGCCGTGGAAAAAGGCAGGCCAACATAGCCAAGACCCGCGACGCCAACGATGGCGGTGCGGGCTTCGATTTTGTCGAGCAACTCTTGGCAGAGACTCGATGCGGGCGTGGCCGGCGGCGTGTTGAGACCTGTAAATAGAATCTCAGCTTCTTGAGTGTTGGGCTCGAGTGGGGTCATGTCTTCGGGGAATGGGAAGGGTCGCGCTTATTATCGACCAATTGTCGGCGAAACTTGGGCTTGAGTGCTGAAAATCTGCGCCAGTCGTTTTGCGGTGCCCGCCATTCGAGGCCCAGGAACTAGATTTTCTCGACCACTTAGAGTGAGGATGCGGCGGTTAGCCACCGCGGGCAAATTGGGCCAATCGCGGGTCCAAATAGAATTGGCCTGGGGGGGGTGCACTGGCCTGGTTGTCGCTCGACCGCCTTGAGTCTTTTTTTCTAGGTCAAACTCAAGAATAATATCAGGCGGGTTACGCACCAGCGATTCAGTATTCAGGTCAAAGACCCCACGCGCATTGTCTTCAAAAAGATTGACCGCGCCAGCGATTTTTACAAGCTCGGAAAGAAACGAACCGCCGCCAGCAACAAGCATTTTTGCCGCCTGGTCAAAGTCTCGATTGATCACAATTAAAACCTTTGGTCGGTCGTGATCGTTTTCGGGTCGATTTCGGCGCTCAATGCGGCGCAGCTCCCCATTGACTTCAGCAAGGAGTTGATGCGCGGCTGCCGGTGATTTGAAGAGTTGGCCAAGATGCTCGACCTGTTGAACCCAAAGCTCGCGGCTCGCAATCGAGGCGTTTTCAAGCCTAAAGCCTTGTGTCTTGGCGAGTTCGCGCAAAATATGAGATTGCCCTTCGACGATAAGTAGATCGGGTTGCAGTGCAGCTATCTGCTCAAGGTTGGGGTTTAATAGCCCACCAACTCTTTGTAAATGCTCGGCCGCCTGCCAATCACAATAATCAGAAACGCCAACCACGCGCTCGCCCAGCCCCATTGCAAATAGCGTTTCGGTCGTTGCTGGGCCGATGATGATGACGCGTTGGGGGTTAGCGCTGGCAATATCGGCTAGCGCTAGGCCGTCGCGATTTGCCGTGAGTGCCTTGTCGTCAAATCTCGAACACGCCAAAAGCGTAGTGCCAACCAATGCCAGAGAAAGCAACTGGAGCAGAGTCGGGTAGAGTCGACTGGCAAACATCGGCTCATTCTAAATAAAGGTCTGTATGCGCATCAAAAAGAGCCGAAAAAAGCCGAAAGAAGCCTAGCTCTAACCTCTTCCCAATCCCCCAAACCCCGTTAACCTACTCTCATGGGTCTCGAAGGTCTCCTTGTCGTTGCCATCATTTTTGTCACGCTGATTCTCCTCGTTTTGGAGAAGGCGTCGCTTGATGCTATTGGCATTGGCTTGCTTGTTGGCCTGGTGAGTTTGGGCCAACTACTTGAGTGGGCCGTCCCGGGTTTTGACGCGTCGTCTCAGCTGATCGACGCGAAAGACGCGCTGGCACTCTTTGGCAATTATGCGGTCATTACAATCGCCGCGCTTTATGTGATTGGCGAGGGCTTAAACCGCACGGGCGCGGTTGAGTTTTTGGCGCGAGTCGTTTTGACATCAAGCGGCGGTCGCGAGCGGCGCATGGTTTTGGTCGTTGGTTTGATGGCAGGTTTTTTGTCGGCGTTTCTAAATAATACGGGCGTTGTTGTTGTGTTTATTCCTGTGCTGATTGGCCTTGCTAAAACGAGTGGCATCCCGGCTTCGCGCTTGATGATCCCGCTATCGTTCGCATCGATTCTTGGCGGCATGACGACACTTGTCGGCACCTCAACCAACTTGCTCGTTTCGGGTGTTGCTGAAAACCTAGGCTACAAACCACTCGGCATGTTTGAGATGACGCCAATCGGTCTGCCGCTCATGCTGGTCGGCGTAGTCTTCATGGCGCTTTTCGCCAAGAAGCTTTTGCCTAATCGCCCCTCGCTCACCACAATGATGGACGACACGGGCATTCGTGAATATGTTACTGAGTTGAGCATTTCGCCCGACTCACCTTTGGTTGGCCAAACTTATGGCGCCGCCTTCGCCGACAACGAGGTAAAGGTTTTATTTTATGTCCGCGACGAAGACATGATGTGGCCGCCCTTCGACGACACGATTGTGCAAGAATCTGATGTCGTCATGATTCGCGGAAGTGTCGACAACCTGCTTGAAATGCAAGATAAGCTTGGTTTGCGCAATCACGATCAGTCGCATTTTGACCCACGCACGATGCAGTATTTTGAGTTGGCTGTTTCGCCAAAATCATCTTTGGTTGGCCGCTATGTGGGCGATTTGCACCTGTTTCGCGATTATCACACGGTGGCGATGGCCGTTTTGCGACATGGGCATCACATCCGCGAGCGTGCATCACGCATGATTTTACGCGCAGGTGATTTGCTTTTGGTATCGGGTGACGCAGAGTCGCGCGCCAAGTTGCGTGCGAGTAGTGATTTTTATCTACTTGAATCTCCGCAGGATCGCGTGGTCTTGCGCAATCTCGGTCGCCGCGCTTTAGCGATCGCGATTGGCGTTGTCGTTTTGTTTTCGGCGGCGAGCGTGTTTCATGCAAGTGGTTTGCTCCCTTACATTGCCATGGCGGGCGCGCTGGCGATGGTTGCCTCTGGCTGCCTAAAATCCCGCCGGGCCTATCGGTCGATTGACTGGCCCATTTTGGTTTTTGTTATCGGCACATTAGCTCTCGGCAAAGCCATGGACCACTCGGGCGCAGCATCGTTTTTTGCGAGTGGTATTGTTGACTCACTTTCTGGGTGGGGCGCAGGCGCCGTTATCAGTGGGCTTGTTTTCTTGTGCATCGTTTTTAATGCCTTGATTTCACACAGCGCGGTTGCTGTTTTGCTCACCCCGATTGCAATTAGCTCGGCCACTGCAATGACTGCCGCCGGTTACGACTGCGACCCAGATGTGCTCATGCGTGCTTTCATTCTGGCGATTGCCTTTGGCGGCTCGATTTGTTTCGCTACTCCGATTGGCCACCAAACCAACTTGATGGTCTATGGCCCCGGTGGCTATAAATTTGGCGACTTCTTGAAGCTGGGTTTACCGCTCTCGCTCATCGCGTGGGTGGTTGTGAGCCTCGCCCTGCCTTGGATGGCAGGCCTTTAGTGAGTTGGCTCGGCGATTAAGCGAAGCGCAACGAGGGCTTAAAGCCCGTCTGCCCAAACACGAAAGGCGTGACCCACAGCAAGTGCGCGACGATCAACTGGGTTGTTTTCAGCCCAGCCGGCGCCCAGGCCGAGCAGGTCATAGTTGAGCCAATAGTCAAACTCACCGCGAGCGGTCATCTCGCGTAAGAGCGCGGCTTGCTGAAGAACCAGTGCGGCCATCTCTATTGGGTGCAGGTGCAAAAATAGCGAGTCTTCGATGTCGTCGCCCGTTGCGCTTTCGCCGCGTCGGCGGCCGGTCAAAAAACCGTGGTCGGTTGGGTGTACGCCATCGCCCGTCATGGTGCGGTAGTCGCCCCACCCTGTGGTCTCGATGCGCATTGCGACCACGCTCTCGTTGGCATAAGTCACCAAAATATCGGTGTGCCCAAGCGAGAAAGTCGCGTTTTCAGCCGGAAAACCTCGGGCTGCGGCACTGCCTTGCAGGAACTCATTTGCTAAGCCGACGGCTGTCTCTAGGTTTTGAAGTGAGGCTGAAAGCTCGCTGCCCGGCTTAGCGTCACGCAATGCGTATAAGGGAATCGTGGTCGTCGTGCAGGCAGGGGCCAGCAAAAGGGCGGTAAGGGCAAGGAGGCGCAGGCGCATGATTATTGAATTCTAGCGGAACCAGCCCTGATAAGATGCATTTGAAAATCATGGATAAAGCACCCCTCGTAATTCTCTTCCTTCTGCTCGCCCTTGGTGGCGGTGCTGTAGGCTCTTCCCTGTTTGGCCCAGCTGCGCCCTTGGCTGTCGACTCGGTAGCCGTGGCGACAACAGATAGCGCATTCGATTCGCGAATCGATTCGCTCCAACAAGAAATCAACAAACTGAATGGGCAGTTTTCGCTCATGAACGAGCAGCTTTCCGCAAGCACTCGCCGCCCACTTGAAGCCCCGCACGAGCGCGGGCGCCGCGGTGATGAACTCGCTGCTGCCACTGGTGGCCCTAGCGCGTCCGGCCCAAGGATGGGTGGCGTCGGCATGGAGCGTGAGTTTGAGGCCTACCTCCAACAGCGCGAAAACAATCAAACGGCTGAGCGCGATATAAAACGCGCCGAACAACGCAAAGAGCGCGCCTCTAGCCAAGCCCTGAAAATGCAAGAGAAGTATGGCCTCGACGAGTATCAAACTTCCGTACTTGAGGGCGCGTTGCTTGTAAAAGACGAGGCTCGCTCGGTTGCATTTACTGAAATGCGCGAGGGCGGTAGCTTTGACCGCGAGAAAATCCGCGAGACGATGACGAGCATCCGCGAGACTGAATTAAACACACTTTCTGGTGCGTTTAATGCTGAGCAAATGACTCAATACGAAACCGACACCGAACGCGGTGGCTTTGGCCGTGGCGGCTCATCTGGTAGCCGCGATTCAGGGCGAGGTTCTTCCGGCGGAGGCCGCGGGACTCAATTTTAATTTTTGCGGAATAAGATCCACAAGAAAAATGGCCCACCTAAAAGGGCTGTCAAAATACCCACGGGCAAAACCCCGTGGGTATTTTGCATGGTGATACTGCGACTTGCAGCGTCGGCCAAAATCAAAAACCCACTGCCCAACATCCAGCTTGCTGGCAATAATCGAGCGTGCCGCATACCCGAAAACGGTCGGATGGCATGAGGGGCAAGTAGCCCAATAAAGCCAATAGGACCCGTATTCGCCACAATAGCGGCCGTCATGATGCCGACGGCAATAAGCAAGTTGCGGCGCATTGCGTGTGTTTGGACGCCGCGCGCAGAAGCTAGCTGTGTGTCAAAGGCTAAATGATCAAGGGTTGTCGTGTGCCGCAGTAGGTAAAAAAGCGGAATAACCAACCATGGAATTAAACTGAGTGGCGTTTGGAAACCGATCGTGTCGAGTGAGCCCATCATCCAGCGGTCGAGGCTTGCAAGTCGAAAAGGGTCGGCCAAGAATCGTACAAGCAACACGGCCGCGCCAAACAGGAAGTTGAGCGTAACGCCTGCAAGCAGGAGTGCATCAGGCCGCTTAGCGCGTCTTGCGATGGCGAGAACAAGCCCTAATTCTGCAAGTGCAAAAAGCAATGATGCTACCCGTGGCCCGTGTGAGCCAAGAATAGCTAACGCCGGGAACGCCAAAAGTAAAAATGCGCCGAATGAACCGGCCGCCGAAACGCCAAGGGTAAATGGAGTGGCGAGCCCGTTGCGCAAAAGTGTTTGCATCACTGCGCCGCAAACCGCAAGTGCACCACCCGCAAGCCAAGCCAGCAGCGCGCGCGGTAGGCGTAAATCAAAAAAGATTTGAGCATCTGTGGAGGCCCCGTCTTGCCAAACGGCAAAAAAGGAGAGGCTTTCACTTCCCCAAAAAGGGGCGAGCGCAAATGCGCCCAGCGAGAAAAGAGAGAGCGCAAAGAGAAGGCCGTGGGATGATTTGCGGACGCCAATCATTTGGGAATCACCACAGGTGGCCGGTTTTGTCGCGCAATCAGCTCGTAGTTCTCGCCAAAAACGGGAAGCAGCGTTGAATCAGTTAACACTTCTGATGCGACCCCTTTTGCGTGGACTCGGCCCTCATGAAGCAGAATAAGCTCATCGGCAAAGTGACTGGCGAGGTTCCAGTCGTGAGTAACGCAAAGCACGCCAATCCCTTTTTGTGCGAGTGTTTTAAGTAAACGAAAAAGGCTAGCTTGATGATGCAAATCAAGCATTGCGGCAGGCTCATCGAGCAATAAAAACTGAGGCTCTTGCGCTAAAACACCAGCCAGTAAAACGCGCCGCCGCTCGCCGCCTGAGAGCTCGTCGAGGCGTCGCTCGGCAAGATGCGTGGCTTCAACCGTGGCAAGTGCCTGATGAATTGCATTTTGTGTTTCGTCATCAGGGCTGGCATCAAACCAGCTTCCGTGCCCTGCAACGCGCGCGCCAAGGGCAACGGCTTCGGCGACTGTAAACGAAAAAGCGGGGTGGATTTCTTGCGGTAAAAAACCAATTGACCTTGCTCGTTTGGCGGGGGAAAGGTCAGATAGCGCGTTTCCGTCAAGTGTGATTTTGCCCGCGTCTGGTTGAACTAAACCCACAAGTGTGTGGAGCAAACTAGATTTCCCCGAACCATTTGGGCCGAGGATACAGCGGAACTCACCCGCGCTTAAAGTTACATCGACTCCGCGCAGTGCATGGGTTGATCCATAAGAAAGCTCAACCTGGCTTGCCCGTAGACCGCTTGTGGGGTGATTGCCAGAACCTGTGCTTGCTGTCATTGGCTTTGCTCCCAGGCTGACGGGACAAACAGCTCTTTTGCCTTTGCCTCTGCAGAAAAGGCCAATTCGCGCCTGTCGTCAGAATGAATAGGCTCTCCTATGCAAACCGTAACTGTGTTAAGCCGCCGGCTCATCATGCGAAATATGTGCGCAATCAGCGAGATCTCGCCCACCCAGGGCGCATCAGCGGAATCGTAATAAAGAGCCATCGGGACAACGGGATGCCCGCCGCTAGCCGGCACTTTGAAAAGAGACCTTTTGAAGGGCAGCAACTTAGTGCCGTCGCCGCAATAGCCCTCGACAAAAACCGTCATTGTTACACCCGCCGACATTAAATCGGAAACGCGTTGAATCACGCGTGGGGTGTCGTTGCGATTGTTGCGGTCAATAAAAACAGTTGCGCCGAGCTTGGAGAGCCACCCCATGACGGGCCATTTTGACACCTCAGCCTTGGCCACAAAATTAGTTGGATAAAGCGAGGCCAATACCAAAATGTCAAGGTGCGATAAATGGTTGCTCGAAATAAAAGCACCGCGTGGCGGAAGCGGCCCTTTGCGGACGACTCGCACGCCGAAACCGAACAATACACCTTTCGCCCAAAACAAGGCAACGCGCGCGGTTAACTTGGCGTGACGCGAGGGGCTTCCGGTTCCGAATAATGCGCCCAATACCGCAAGTGGTGAACAGGCAGCTGTCCAGGCGAAGGCCCAGGCTAGTCGAAATGAGGCGAGGAGTGTTTGCAAGGCGGGGGGCGTCCGTAAAAAGGCCGGCGGCACCCGAGGGCGCCGCCGGCTTTAGTTTAGAAGGTTTTTGATTCGCCCTCTTGAAGAAGAAAGAGACTAGCCTTCTTTTAGCTCAATGAGCATTTCTTGGATGAACGCCTTGCCGTCGCCGAAACACATGTAGCAATTGTCGCGCTCGAACAGTGGGTTTTTGATGCCTGCGTAACCAGGCGATAGCGACCGTTTGATCATCAGCACAGTGCCCGACTCATGAGTGTTGAGGATGGGCATGCCGGCGATTGGCGATGCTGGGTTTTCGATGGCCTCTGGGTTGACCACATCGTTGGCGCCAACAATGACTGTAACATCGGTGGTTTTGAACTCACCGTTGATACGCTCAAGCTCAAATAGCTGCTCGTATGGAACATCTGATTCGGCCAGGAGGACATTCATGTGGCCAGGCATGCGGCCCGCAACGGGGTGGATGGCATAGCTGACCTTGCAACCGCGGGCTTCGAGCTCTTCGCCGAGTTCTTTGACAACATGCTGGGCCTGCGCCACAGCCATGCCATAACCGGGGACGAAGATGACCGAAGTGGCCGCTTCAAGAATCATGGCCGCTTCTTCGGGGCCAGCGGATTTAACACCCTCGTAATCGGCTGCATCAGCGCCACCGACAGCGACTGCGTCACCGCCAAAGCCACCAACCAGCACATTGCCGAGCGAGCGATTCATGGCTTTGCACATGATGACCGTCAGAATCATGCCCGACGCACCAACGAGCGCGCCCGCCACGATGAGCAGAGAGTTGCCAATGACAAAACCAGCCATCGCCGCGGCGATGCCTGAATAGGAGTTGAGCAAAGAAACGACCACGGGCATATCGGCGCCACCAATTGGCAAAACCGAGACCACGCCGAAAATCGCAGCGCACGCCGTTAGGCCGAGAATCATATACATGGCTGAGTCACCGACTTCAGAGAAGCCCGCGAGGTAACCCATGTAGAGACCGCCAAACAAAACAATCGCCACGATGAGGTGTCGGCCAGGAAGCAAAATCGGGTTGCCTGAAAGCCTGCCTGAAAGCTTGCCCATCGCCATGAGTGACCCCGTAAAAGTCACGGTACCCACAAGGACGGAAAGGACAATGGCGACAGCCCAAACCGCGCCACCCAAAAGCAGGCCTTCGTCAGATGAAGCTGCCGTGGCGGTCAGGTCGGTTTGACCAAGATAGCGCCCCCAAAACTCACTGAGTGCAACAAAGGTTGAGGCCAAACCGCCAAAACCATTAAGTAGTGCAACAAGCTCAGGCATGCCCGTCATTTCGACGCGCTTGGCCATGATGAGGCCGAGTAGACCGCCACCGAGGCAGCCCATGGCAACCATCGGCCAATTAAGCTTGATGCCTAGGCCGGGTGCGACCAAGGTGATGACAATAGCGAGGCCCATGCCAACCGCGGCGAGCGCGTTGCCGGATCGAGCCGTTTTAACCTTGGAAAGCTTTTTGATGCCCATGATGAACAGGGCGGTAGCGACAAGGTAAAGAAGTTGTGCGAAACTGAAATTTTCCATTTTTTGATCTCTTTAATTACTTCTTTTTCTTTTTAGAGCTAAACATCGCAAGCATGCGATCCGTGACCATGAAGCCGCCAATCACATTGACCATGGCGAATGCAATTGCCAAAACGCCAAGAATGCTTGCAGTATTTGAGAAAACGGATTCACCCTCGTCTGGGGCAAATTGCGCGCACATTAAAGCACCCACAATCGTGATGCCCGAAATTGCGTTTGCACCCGACATGAGCGGAGTGTGCAGCGTTGGGGGCACTTTAGAGATAAGCTCGTTGCCAGCGAAAATGGCTAAAACGAACACGAAAAGCATGAGGAGAAAAGTCATGATTAAGCCTCTGTGGTCTCGAGGGCTTTAGCGGTCATCTCATGAAGAATCTCGCCGTTATGGATAGCGATCGAGCCGCCAATGATTTCGTCGTCTAGATTTAAAACAACTTTTGGTTTTTCGCCCTCAGTCTCTGACTTGGGGCAAAGGTGCTTGACAACTTCGAGTAAGTTGCGCGAGTAAAGCTCAGAAGCATTAATCGGCATCGTCGCGGGCAGGTTGGGTGTGCCGACAACTTTGACACCATTGTGCATGATGTTTTCGCCAACGGTCGCAAGCGCGCAGTTGCCACCTTGCTCAACCGCAAGATCAACAACGACCGCCCCAGGCTTCATGGTCTCGAGCATGGCAAGAGGAATCAGGACGGGTGCTTTTTTGCCGGGGACTTGCGCAGTCGTGATGACAAGGTCGGCTTCCGCGACAGATTTGCCGACGGCTTCGGCTTGGCGTTTTTTGTAATCATCGGATGCCTCTTTTGCGTAAACACTTGGCTCTTCGTTGCCAGCGTCTGTCTCGACCTCGATGAATTTCGCGCCGAGCGACTCGACCTGCTCTTTTACCTCAGGGCGAATATCGGTTGCCTCAACTTGCGCGCCTAAACGCTTGGCGGTTGCGATGGCTTGAAGGCCGGCAACACCAACACCGAAGACAACTACTTTGCTGGGCTTAACCGTGCCAGCAGCGGTCATCAAAAGAGGGAAGTAGCGACCCAATTCAGATGCGCCAATCAAAACAGATTTGTAGCCCGCGATGTTGGCTTGCGAGGAAAGGGCGTCCATTTTTTGCGCCATGGTTGTGCGCGGGACGAGCTCCATGCCCCAAACGGTGACACCCGCTTCTTTGAGTGCAATTGCAGTGTCTGGGTTTTGCACGCCCGAGAAGAATGAAACCAGGATGGAATCTTTGCGCATGCCGCGCGCTTCGTCGGGAGTTGGTGTGGCCACCTTGAACAAAATGTCAGCCGCGGCAAGCCCTGCCGCGAGGTCAACAATGGTCGCGCCAGCTTCGGCGTAGAGGTGGTCGGCGAAAAACGAGCCATCGCCCGCGCCGGATTGAAGTTGAATCTCAAGGCCATGCTTGACCATGCGCCCGACCGTTTCAGGGGTCGCAGCGACACGGGTTTCGCCTTGGCGGGTTTCTTTTGCAATGAAGACAATTGTCATGATGATTTCCTGCAGGGGGGCTGGAAGAAAGGTTGGGCAAGAATTTAACTCAGTTTGCTCTTGAGACAATGTTTTATATAGGAGTTTTCTATGCGTGAATTGCCGCGATGAGCTCAGCGGCTCGATTCAAGCTCCGTTGAGATTAGTTATCCTTTGCGGATGAGCGTATTTTCGCACCCACCGTTGAGTGATTACCGGCTGCTAGATTCAGGCAATGCCGAGAAATTAGAGCGTTTTGGCAATGTCGTTGTACGGCGCCCAGACCCGCAAGCCCTTTGGCGGCCAAGACTTGCACCTAACGACTGGCTTGATGCCGATTGGTCGTTTGTCCGCGAATCCGATCGCGGCGGTCGCTGGGAGCGGCGTGGTGGTTATGGCGCGCCAGATCAGGGTGTGGATTGGGATATTTCCCTCGGCGGAAAAGCGCGCATGGGCATGAAATTGACATCTTTCAAGCACATAGGCTTGTTTCCGGAGCAGTCTGCCAACTGGGCCTGGCTCGAACAGCGCCGCTTGGCTTTGGTCGCCGCGGGTGTCGAACGCCCTAAGCTACTAAATTTATTCGGCTACACGGGCGCGGCGACCGTTTTGGCGGCGATGGCAGGTTGGGAAGTCACCCATATTGATGCATCCAAGACATCGATCTCGTGGGCGGCTGAAAATGCAAAAAAATCAGGGCTCGGTGAGCGCGCCATTCGATGGCTGTGTGAAGACGCGGCTAAATTTGCTGTTCGAGAGGTGCGTCGCGAAAACCGCTACCACGCGATTTTGCTCGACCCGCCACACTATGGTCGTGGCCCAAAGGGTGAAAAGTGGCAACTCGAGACGGGCTTGGCTCCGCTGATGGGGGCCTGCCAGTCGATTTTGGCGCAAGATGTGCCATCGGCATTATGTTTGTCGACTTATGCGGTGGGTTATTCGCCGCTTGCTTTTATGAACATGCTGCGCGAATTTGACGCTGGCGATATCGAGGCCGGCGAATTGGCCATCCCCGAAGACGGAAGCGAGCGCGCCCTACCGTGTGGTTTTTGCGCGCGATGGGTGCGGCAATAGGTTTAGGTTAAAGTGATTATGCAGCGCTAAATCAGGACTTGCTCTTACGCTTCGCTTTGCGTTCGGCCTTCTTTTTGATTTTCAATTCTTCTTTCTGCTTGGCCTCGAGCGATTTTTGCACGCGCTTTTGCGCGGAAGTCCATTTTGGTGCATCTTCCCACCAAGCCTTGAGCTGCGCCGCAAAATCGTCTCCGAAAGCTTGCTGCGTGAGCGACGCCATGGAGTCGAGCCCAGGCTCAAACCAGCCAATGCCCGCCCAAGCCGTTTCGCGCAGGTGCGCAACAGATTCGCAGTATCGCGCTATGGCATAGGAGGTGTCTTCGGCCGCTAGCTCAGCCTTACTTTTGCGCTTTCCTCTTTTCTTTTCACTTTCTTCTTTAAGAATCAGCTCGTTTTCTAAACCCCAAGTCGCAAACGCAAAAGCAAACCGAGCCATCTCATCTTTGTAATACCGCCGCGGACGGTAGTGGAACAAGTCATTGATTGGCGACTCTTTCAAAACCGTTTGCGTTGGTCGGTCGCGCCAAGTTGACCAAGTGCCTGTTTGAATAAAATCATCGAGATTACATTGCCCGCGAACCTCGCCCGTAAGCGCGTTTTCGGTAGCCGTAGCGATGCCTTCAGGTAGCCATGCCGGGAGCAGGCCGTAATGTTGGTACAGTTTTAAATGTACAAAGGAATGTACAACAGAATTAATTGTGCGACCCTCTTCTTGAATTTGTGGATCATGAAAGTAAACAGCAAAGAGCGGTTTATAAAGTTGAAAGCCCGTAGTCTTTTTCCAGCTAGTCAGGCTACCTCGGTAAGATGGATGCAGGTCAGCGGCCCATTCGCAGAGGTTGTGATAAGTCTCGCGGTTTTTTAGCGCCAAGACAGGAACTGGTTTAGTCTCAGCTTTAGGCCCTAATGCAATCTGTAAATACATTTGCGCTTGCTCAAGAGCGACCAATAATTTTTCTGATTCTGTATCGGAAAAGTCTGAGAAAAGCAAAATACTCTCGCTGATGTTTTTGTATTCAATCAGCGGTGATTTCTTTTTCGCTTTAAGCGCCCTGATGCCAACAAGCGGGTCAGGAAAAACAGGTTGAGCATCGGCGTGTTTGGCGCGAGCTTCCTTTAAGTCGACCAGATCGGCAGCTTTTTCTGAAGCAACAAAAGCCGCGTGTGCGTTTTGTGCATTCCGTTCGTGTGATTCCCACCAAAGTGTAAAGTCTTCTTGAAAGGTCGGTTTAAAGGCCTTTGCGAGGTAATCCTGAAAAACGCTAGCCTCGGGCAAAAATTCTTGATCGACGCGCGCCCGAAACGGCGTGGCGTTAATCAGGTTACAGAAGTCAGCAAAGGCATTTGGTGCCGACTCGAGAGCGTAATAAGCAAGCGCGAAGGCCGCGCGGTCTAGTGCGTCATCAAAGGGTTTGGTGGAGTAAGAGTAAAGACTAGAAAATTGAAACTCATGATCAAGAACAATATCAAAAGTAGGGATGCCCGCCCAGTTTGCAACATCATCGGGGTGAATGAGTGTCGTGCGCGACCAAGGGTTGCGTACATCACCATCGGCGCGGAATTCAGCCACACAAGCGATGCCCTCGTAGAGCCAAAGAGGTAGCCGTGGAAATCGTCGTTTTAAATATTGCCGCACAAGCCCATGAAGTAAGGCGTGTTGCCCTTGAATTTTTTCGAGCTCTGGCGAAAAGTATTGCACCAATAAACCATGGTCAGGAAGCTGAAACGCATCGAAAGAAACGACTTGCTCGAGATACTGCTTATATCGCGGGTGAATCGGAATAATGCCCAAGCAAATCTTTTCGTAAAGCGCGTGGTCGGTCACGATAACACCGGTCAACGGCACGGCTCTTGCTGCCTTGCCGAAAACTTGGGTTAAGCTGTCGAGTTGCGGTTGAAGCAAAGCAAGCGCAGCCGCAGATTGCGCATCATCGTCAGTAGCGACCGTGACCCCAGAATCATCAGAGACATGGATGAAAAGCCCCAACTCAGAATCTGCAAGCAAATCTGAAATGGCGCTATGCGCTTGCGGAACAAGCGCGAGTAAGGTGGCGGCTAAAAGCATGTTGAGCCTATAGGTTAGGCCACCCGACAAGTATCGAGAAATTACCGGATGGTTTGCTCAGTCACCAAGCTCATCTCACCCGTTGCCAAATCTAACGCTTGAGCAAAGAGTCTCACATTGTGCGCTCGCGGAGGCAGGGCAAAATGAAACCGTATGCGACCGAAAGAATTAGCCAACTCAACAAAAGCAATTTGAGCATTTGCAATGTCAAGCGAAGCGCCCGGGAACCCCGGGACGGGCGTCGAACCAAGCGCAAAACCATAAACTAATGCGACCTTTTGACCCGGTGAAAAACCACGCCCCGTAACACTTGACGACGCGCCTGCGATACCAGGCAAAACAGCCGTCATTAAAGGTTGCGTGGAAGGTGGGCTAAGCCGATAGGCCATGCTCTCGCCCAAGTAGTCGCCGTTACCGCAAATTTCGCCAAGCTCATTAATGTCAACCGCATTGGTCAAAACCCAACCCGAGTTTGATGGCAGGTATTGATTTAAATCAACGATCACACCGTTTTCCCATAGAACAGCTCGCGGGTCGCCACTGGGCGTGTCGGCTTGCCCGACAATTTGTTGCGCAAAGTTTATTCCCCAAGCGCGGCTCGATAGCCCGCCGAGGCCATCGAGGGCTGTGATGGACCCATTTATGTCAAACCTAACTGCCTGCTCATGAAGAGATGCGGTCAAACTAGACCCGACGGCAATCCAGTCTTGAGCGCCACCAAGCGATGTGGATGTCAGGCCATTCACGCGACCGGCATTTCCGCCTAACGACCCAAGGTTGTGAAGGGTCGTGCCGTCCCAGAGGAAGGGTGCCGAACTTATTGGCTGAGTGTCAAGTTGAGCGGAGCCCGCAATGCGGTTGAAGTCGTCAATGACATAGCAAAAACTGTCGCGACCACCGAAAGTAGCGAGATAGTTAGTGCGGACGCCATCACTTAGGTAGGCGCGGAACGGGTCGCTCATCCAGCCAGACTCTTGAATCTTTGCGCTGCCGGAAACGACCCCGAGCCGATTGACCGAGAGGATTTTGCTGTACTGGTAGGCGCCATCTGGGTGCATGTCGATGGTCTGGTCGTTTTCAAAACGATAGGCAACTATTTTCCCAATCGCGGTTGTATGCCCATAAACCACACCGTTTTCGTCAATTGCGCTACCCCAGCCTAGGTTCGGCGCAATAGGCGGGATGTCGACAAGACCGCGGGAGTCGTCCCAGAAAAAGCCGTGGTTAGCCCCGTAGCCAGAAATAGCGGGCACATCGGATGTGCCCGCTATTTGCCCCATGTCGTTGATGCCAGCTGCCGTCGCTTGACCATCAGGTGAGTCAAGAGTGCCCGTGCCAACAATCGACCAGCTTTGGGCCGTGAGCCCAGAAGTGGCGAGCGAAAAAAGGATGGGGGTAAAAAAAGCGAAAAGGTGTCGCATGTCTTATCCTACTGTAGAAATGAAAACGGGTCACTTAAAAATCTTGCACTGCGACAACCACATTTTGGTCGTCGACAAGCCCGCTTGCGTGCCGATCGTGCCCGATTCGAGCGACGATGTGTCGTTGCTTGACATGGCAAAAGCCTGGGTAAAAGAAGAGTTCTCTAAGCCTGGCGCGGTTTTTTTAGGTGTTGTGCATCGGCTAGATCGACCCGTGAGCGGTGTGGTGGTTTTCGCACGCACAAGTAAAGCCGCTTCTCGTTTGTCAGAAGCTTGGCGTTGCCACGACATCGAAAAAGTGTATTGGGGCTTGTCGGAAAGCCCTGCCCCGCAAGAGCGGAAAGGTGAAATTGAGCAATGGCTTTGGAAAGACACTAAGCGCAATGTCGTGCGCCGCTTCACTCGCGAGGGCCGACAAGACGGCGCAAAACTTGCGCAAACTAGTTGGCGCGTTTTGTCAGCTAAGCCGGGCAACACACTGCTTGAGTTGATCCCACATACGGGCCGCTCACATCAATTGCGCGTTGCGTGCGCAAGTATGGGCTGCGTGCTAAAGGGTGATTTGAAATACGGCGCGCGGCAACCGCTTCCTGATAAGTCAATTGCCCTGCATGCTCGCCGCCTTTCTTTTGCGCACCCTACTTTAAAAGAGAAGATGCGCTTTGAATCGCCGTGCCCGTTTTAAGCGGCTAGGATTGTTTTGAAACTTGCTCAGCAATGCGCAAGCCGTCAAGCGCCGCACTAATGATGCCACCCGCATAACCTGCACCCTCGGCGCATGGGTAAAGGTTGGCGCACGAAACACTTTGGAGAGTGTCAGTGTCTCTTAATACGCGGACGGGCGAAGATGTGCGTGTCTCAACGCCAATCACTTGACCAAAATCGCTATCTAGCCCACGAAGCTGTTTATCAAGCGATTCAAGGCCTTGGCGCAAACGCCGATGCAGGCCGCGTGGTAATACATCATCAAAGTTGGCGCGCGTTAAACCAGGGAGATAACTTGTCTCGATTGGCTCAAGCTCTGACTCACCTTCGATAAAATCGCAACTGCGCTGAGCTGGTGCTTTGTTGTTGCCGCCGCCAGCGTGAGCCGCCAAGACTTCAAGAGCAACCTGCAAACGCACACCAAATAGTGGGTCGATTTCAGTATGCACAGGCAAGCGCCCCTCAGCAATTGAGATCGGCTCGCCACCTGGGTTATCGAGGACCTCATGCAACATGGGGTGGTCAGAAATAGACGCAGCCTTTTTAAGGATGTCAGGCCAGCCCCATCGCCAGCCGCGCTTGCCGCACCAGTCGCGCGGCTCGATGGAAACGACAAGTGCAGAATTTGCAAAAGGCGAATCGCGTTTGGATAAACTCATGCCATTCATGACGAGCGTATCTGGCTCGGTCTGGCAGGGGACAACCCACCCGCCGGGGCACATGCAAAAGCTGTAGACGCCGCGCTCGTCGATTTGCGTGGAGATTTCAAAAAACGAAGGCGGCAAAACGGAATGGTCTTCGACGCCGCGATATTGACGATCGTCGAGCCACTCTTGTGGGTATTCGATGCGAACACCCATGGCGAAACCCTTGGGCTCAAGAGTTGCGCCCGCAGATTGTGCCATCTTGAGGGAACTTAACGCAGAATGTCCCGTTGCGAGAACCACAGAATCGGCTTCAATTGCATCGCCGGATGCCAATCGCACGCCAGTGGCTGCACCATCGGTGGTCAAAATTTCATCGACGCGAGAGTCATAGTGCACCTCGCCGCCGCCGGTGCGAATGGATTCAACCATTGCTTCGACAACTTTAGGTAATTTGTTTGACCCAATGTGTGGTCGCCAAGCCCAAAGGATGCGATCAGGCGCGCCATGCGCAACCAGAGTCTCTAAAACCGAGCCGACATCACCACGCTTTGTGGAGCGCGCGTAAAGCTTTCCGTCTGAAAAAGTGCCCGCGCCACCCGCACCAAAGCAGTAATTGCTTTCAGGGTTAACGGGCTCGCCACGATTCAAAAGGGCGATGTCGTGGCGCCGAGCTTGCACATCAGGCCCGCGCTCGAAAACAATCGGGCGCACACCTTTTTCAATTAAGGAGAGGGCGCAAAATAAACCACTAGGCCCAGACCCGATCACGATTGCTCGTGGCGCAGCAGGTGCGAGCGGCCGAAACGAGGGCGGCTCAGTCTGCAAAGTCGGCGGCTCAGGCTCGTCATGCATCCATAAGTCGAGCACCACGCGCCATTTCATTTTGCCGCGCCGGCCATCAAAGCTCACCCGTTTCCAGCGAACTTCGCGGATGTCTTCAAGAGGAACATGGGCGTTACGCGCAGCAAACAAGCGAAGTTCTTCGCCGGGGATGTCGTCTGGGTTACGCGTGTGAGGTAGCAGGAGGGTCGTTTCCTGAGGCATTTTGGGTACTCCGTGGGAAGTGGAAGAGCACATTTTATAGGACATCTCTTGCGGATGTGTGTCAAAATGGTTCTTCCCTTAATGTTGCTGCATTTTGCGCAACCTCCGTTCACCACACACCCCCTCAAATGAAAACCATCCACCTCCTTGCAGGCATTGCGCTTTTGTGCGCCCCTCTTGCTGCTCAAAACACACGCACCCCTCTACAACTCGACCCCGGTATGGCAAAAGCTTGGGGCCCAGGCGTAACTAGCGCTGATGGCATTTCGGTTATTGCCTGGAACGAAGACGGCACCAATACCGTTTGGGTGTCCAATTCGCACGATAGCAGTCGCAGTTTTACGCCACCGATTCAGGTTGACGACTCGGCCACGATAGGCGCCAAGCGTACCTACAAAGACGCTATCGCCCTGGGCGGCGGAAAGGTCTACCTCGCTTTTGAAGATATGCGCACCGGCGCTGAGGAAGTTTGGTTTTCTACATCAAGCGATGCCGGCGATACTTGGGGCGCAAATGTCATGCTCACCAAGGGCGGCAGCGGAAATGTCTACGATGTGCACACCGAGGCTTTTGACAATTTCGTTTATGTGCTGATGCTCGTAGATAATGCACCTAATGAAGGCGCGTGGCTTGCTCAGTCAAGCGATCACGGCGCAACCTGGGCTACAACTCGGATGGATTCTGGCCTGGCAGATGTCGACAATCTCGACCTCCGCGTATTTGGCCCAGATGTTTTCGTTGTCTGGGACGAAGACACCACTGGCAACAATCAAGTCTATTGCGCAACATCCAACGATAGTGGCGCAACCTGGAACGCGACCGTGCAGGTCAGTGCCACGGGCAAAGCTCAAGCCCCAGATGTCTTTTCCGAAAATGGCGATGTCGCGATTGGATGGCTTGAAGATGACCCTACGCTTTCGGGCACCTTCGATGATGTCGTCATTGCATTTAGCACTGACCATGGCGTCACTTTTGGCGCACCGGTTCAGGTGACTTCGCACGCTGGCCTTTTTGACTGCGACAATCTTGAGATTTATCACAGTCAGTTCAACACAGGCACAGGCGGCATGATGAATGTTGTCTACGAAGACAACTCAAGCGGTATTGACCATGTGATGTGCACCTCTAGCGATGACTACGGCGTCACTTTTTACCGCTCCGATTTTGGCGAAGGAAGTTACCCACGAGTGATGGGGTGGCAAAACCATGTCGGCGTCGTGTTTGGCTCTGGCCCGGGTTATCCGGCCCCCGAAAACCCAACGCTAGCTGTGAGCCGCAACGGTGGTGTTGATTTTGGCGCGCCAATGGACATGAGCCACGGCACATCTGTTGGTGATATTGATTACATCGAGCTGGCTTTTGATCCGCGATACGGCAATTTCACGATGGCGTATTTAGATGATTCTGCAAGTGGTGTAAATCAAATTTACACCGCCGGTCGTCGGGCGGCGTCCGTCGCGATGGTGCCTGCAGGTGCCGGGTTCGAGCTTGAGTTCACGGGCTTTGGCATTTCGCATGCTGGCGAGACGGTGCAGGGGGTTGTGAGTTTGAATAATCATCATGGCCCTGGTGGCTTGGCTCTGCCTTATGGCGACGGCCGCTTCATGTATTTGGCGAGACCGTTTTACTACTACCCAAGCATGGCCGCTACGCTTGATGGCGCTGGCAATGCGCGTTCGGCAGTTACTCCGTTGGCGACAGCGCACCATGGCCTGCATGTGCATTTTGCCGCGGTGTCATATGGCGTTTACGGCGGGTCGGTTCAGTTTGGCGATATTGCGGAGCCGTTTGAAGTTGTGCTTCCGTAGCCATCGGCCGAGCAAAGTTTTAGCCGCCCTCAAATGAGGGCGGCTAATTTTTTACCTTGAGAAAAGGTGGTTGGTTAGACCAAGACCGCCTTGGCTTCGGCCTTGGCGAGATCAGAATCTAGGCATGCGATTGCGGTCATGTGCACCACATCACTTACGCCAGCCGAGTGAGGCTGAAGCATGTGCGCGGGCTTTTCTAGGCCCATCATGATGGGGCCAACAACAGCGCTGTCGCCAACGAGTCTTGCCATATTGAAGGCGTTGTTTGCCGAATCGAGGTCAGAGAAAACCAAGATGTTGGCGCGCTTGCCCCCAAGTATTGAGTCGGGGTAACTTGCCGCAACTGCTGGGTCGAGCGCAGCGTCAAGGCGCATTTCGCCATCAACGAGCAGCTCGGGGTCGCGCTTGCGGGCAATTTCAACGGCTCGGCGCATCTTTTCAGAGCGAGGGTGCGGCGTGCCACCGTAGCTTGAGAAACTTATCATGGCCACGACAGGCTCCATGCCAAAGTGCCTCACTTCTTTGGCTGCCAAAATTGCAAACTCGGCTAGGTCTTCGGCGGTCGGATCAATTGTGACGGATGTGTCAGTCAAGAAAAGCGGCCCCTTTGAGCTGAACACAATGGTCATGCCACAAGCACGCCGCACGCCTTTTTGTAGAGGCAGAACTTTAAGCAGTGTCGGCATTGTGCCGCGTACTTTACGCGTAACGCCGCAAACTAAACCATCAGCATCGCCGAGGCGAGTCATGACCGAAGCAAAATACATTGGGTCAAGAATCTTTTCGGCGGCCTCTTCTTTAGAGAGTTGGCGGTGCCGACGGGCGTCCCAAAGCTCGTTGGCGTAGCGTTGAGTTAAATCACTTGTTGCAGGGTCAATGATTTCGATGTCATTAAGATCGATGTCATGCTCTTTTGCCTTAGCGGCAATTTTTTCAGCATTGCCAATTAAGACAGGCCTTGCGATGCGCTCTTTAATCACAGCGTTGGCTGCAATTACTATGCGATCTTCTTCGCCTTCGGGGTAGACGATTTTGCTTTCGGTGCGACGCGCGCGGGCAACGACTTTACTCATTAAGCCGCGCTCTTCGCCCATGCGTTCGCCCAACTCACGCTCGTAAGTGGCAAGCTCGATGGTCTTGCGTGCGACACCCGTATCCATTGCCGCTTTTGCAACGGCAGTCGCCACGCGACGAATCACGCGATGATCGAGAGCTTTCGGGATGAAGTATTCGCGACCATAATCAAGAGTGTCGTGGCCGTAAGCGTGGGCAACAACATCTGGCACGGGGTCTTTGGCCAAATCTGCGAGAGCGTAAGCGGCGGCGTGCAGCATCTCGGTATTGATGGTCGTGGCGCGCACATCAAGTGCACCACGGAAGATAAATGGAAAGCCCAAAACATTGTTGCACTGATTTGGGTAATCGGAGCGACCCGTTGCCATGATGACATCATCGCGGGCGGCGACGGCATCGGGGTAAGGGATCTCTGGGTCGGGGTTTGCCATAGCAAACACAATGGGGCTATCTGCCATTGTGAGTAGCATCTCTGGCGAAACGACATTGCCGACACTCAAACCGTAGAACACATCCGCGCCGACCATTGCATCAGCGAGAGTGACGCAATCTGTGTCGGCTGCGTATTTCATTTTGAATTCATTTAAATTCGTGCGTGATTTGCTCAGCACGCCTTTGGAATCGCACATTAATACATGCTCATGTTTGACGCCAAGGCTGACCGCAAAATTAGCGCAAGCAATGGCGGACGCGCCCGCACCGTTTACAACGAGCCGAATTTCTTCGAGCTTTTTGCCAGCAATCTCGCAAGCGTTAATCAACGAAGCGCCCGTAATGAGCGCGGTGCCGTGTTGGTCATCATGGAACACAGGGATGTCCATGATTTCTTTGAGGCGGTTTTCAATCTCAAAACACCGTGGTGCGGAAATGTCTTCGAGGTTTACGCCCGCGAGCGTGGGCTCAAGGTTTTTGACCGTCATGACGATTTCGTCTACATCGGTCGTGCCAAGTTCGATGTCAAAAACATCGATGTCGGCGAATCGCTTAAACAGAACGCCTTTTCCTTCCATGACGGGCTTGCTGGCCTCGGGGCCAATGTTGCCCAAGCCAAGTACAGCCGTGCCATCAGAAATGACGGCGACTAGGTTGCCTTTGGCGGTGTAGTCGTAAACCTTGCTGACATCTTTGGCGATTTCACGGCAAGGCTCAGCGACACCTGGCGAGTAAGCCAGGGACAAGTCGATTTGAGTGAGGCACGATTTTGTCGGGACGACTTCAATCTTGCCGGGGCGGCCCATTGCGTGGTATTCGAGGGCTTCTTTTTTGGTTGTGAGTTCAGACATTTTGAAACTATTGTGCCACCGAGACACGCCCGGTGAAAGCGTGCATAAATAAGCCTTAAACGATGCGGCAAAAAGCCCTAACTCAGCGCTTTTTCAGCGTTTTGTCACAAGCCAAGGCTTGCGCACATAAGGGCTGCCTTGGGCGAGAAGTCAAGAATCGGCCAGAATCAGCCGCGCCTGCAGAGGCCACTCGGTTGCGGGCTTTAGGATAAGCTCTTTCGTTGACCCGCCACTAGATGCAGTGATGTAGTAATGGCCCATCGGCAGCCCTCTCAGCCAAACTTCTCCTTGAGCGGCTTTCGCGGGAAAGACGTCAAGGGCGGATTGAAGCCAAAGTGGTTTGATTCGCTCGGACTTTACTTGAATCGTTCTTGGCGTTTGACATAGTACGCCATCTTTGAAGAGTTGAATCAAGATAGACCCTTTCCCGGGGCGTAAGACAGCTTCGCTTTGGTTTTCATCGCACCATGAAACCATGACCTCGTTTTGCTCTTTGCTGGTTGAGAACCCAACATAAACTAATGGCTGCTCTGTAAATGGAACATGGAAGAGGCCGTCAGAGTCAGGCTGGGTGACAAACCAGGGCTTTTCTGGAGTTGAAAGAGGGATTGCGGCCACGATCGACTGCGAGTTGGGAAGAATGGCATCAGAATCAAGTCGGCCCGGGATGTCATCATTGGAGCCACTCAGGTCAAACAAGCAATCTTTTTTCTCTGCAGCCTCAAGCGTGAACTGGGTTTCCTTCACGCTAAAACTGCCCTGCCCACTCGTGAATTCGCGAAGCTTGAGTCTGTATTCTCCAGATTCAAGACCACCAATTTCATAGTTACCATCTTGCTTGATTGGAAATTGCTGAGTCGTGTTGGGGCCAAAGAGCCACAAGCTGTAGCGCTGATGGAAATTTTCGCGTTTTTCTTCTGGAGCAATAATACGGCCAATTATCTTTGCGGGTGGATTTAGGTAAACAACTTCTCCGTCAAAGAGAGCGCCTTGCACGATTGGAATAGGGGTAGAAACCCAAATCGGGTAGCCTTTGGCTGAAACAGACAGGATTAAATCACCCTCGCCCCGAGAGGAAACCTGAAAGAAGCCTGTGCGGTCAGTCGTTGCTTGGCGATACTCGAAATCTTGGTCACTTTCCCAACGGTCTTTATGAAGCGGGATAACCCCGTTTTGGAGGAAGAAAGGGGCCGCTTGCTCACTAGCGTGAAGGAGCTGAACTTTTGCACCAAGAATGGGTTTGCCGGTTTGTGTGGAGAGAACCATGCCTTCAATTACACATTGGCTCTGACCAATAGGCTCTAGTTGAACATGGAGCGGCTCAATTTTTGTCCCAGTGGAAAGGGGCCACCACTGAGTGGCGAAAGGCTCGCAATCTTCTGCAAGGAAGTGGAAGCGAATTCGTGTCCAGGATGTTGGAAGGCCGACTAACGAAAAATGGCCTAACTCGTTTTTGCGTAAGAATCTGGCTCGGGGCACCACTTTATTGGTGGAGTCTGTTGGCCGACTTTTACCTCGAGTTTCTTTGAGAAGGGGTGCCAACCATCATGGCTAAATTCAAAAAGCCACACGCCAGGATTTACTTTGAGCACGAAGTGCGCTTTTGGCCGCACAACGAAAGCAACACCCGTTGGCTCACTTAAACAAGTGAGGGTTGCACGGAGTGTTTCCGTTAGCGGCTTGTCGTTTAAAGTGCATTGAAAAGTGAGAGGTATTTTCTCGCCGCTCAGTGGGATTTCGTGGCGTGTGGCGATTGGAGAGCCGTCAGAAAGAACGGTGGCCACGGGTGGGTTGTCGGCTGGAGCTTGGCCCAGCTTCTCTTGATTAGTTGCTGGGCCGCGCAGGAATAAAAGCCAGCACAGCCCAGCAAAAAGAAGAAAGAGTGCAATCTTGGTTTTCATTGCGTTGACTTACAATCTCTACTTGCAGGCATGATGGTTGTGCGTTGAAGTGTCCAAGTGTCCCAAAAAAAAACCAAAGCAAACCTTGAAATCATATTCGTAATAAACACATTCACCTTTTTTTAACACCATCTTTTCACAGTCAGATGTTGACATTCCAGTTTCAACATTAATGTATTTAAAAGAAGCGCCCGCTTTGACTTCCTCGGCGTGGCGAAAAAGAGAAGGAAGGGTAAAAGCAGTTTCATGAAACATGGTTGTAGCCCAGTTAAGGATGTGTTTCAATCCCTAACTCAGCGCTTTTTCAGCGTTTGCAAGGCCCTCAAGCATGGCATCGTGGACGGCGTAGTTTGAAGTGACCAAAACCCCACGATTTTCTGTCATTTTATGACCAAGTGAAAAGTCAAGCCGCTTGCCGTCAAGGTCGGTGATGTGACCGCCCGCCTCAAGCACCACGATTGCGCCCGCGGCATGGTCCCAGATGTTTTCGCGGTAATCAGGCTTGGAGCGGGGGCGGACATAAACCTCAGCGCCACCCTGAGCCACAATGCCGTATTTGGCCTGACTGTCATAGCGCACAAAGCCGCCATGGATGCCAATGCTTTCCATGGCAGCCGTGACCAATTTGGGGTCGCCATGAGCCGATTCAACCGAACCAAGCACACGCCATTTGGCAGGGTCGCCCTCAGCGGAAACCGTGACCATTTCAGAATCGCCGCCGTCAATCGGCACACGCAGGCAGCCTTCGCCACTGCCGGCGACATACATGACTCCGCGCTGGCCATCTGGCTTGTCGAGGTCAACGGGCAAATTGGGGCAAACCATGACGCCAGCCCACGGCTCGCCCAAACGCATGATGCCAATCGCGATGGCATATTGCTGCCGGCGTAAAAACCCTTTGGTGCCGTCGATGGGGTCAATGCACCAAGTGAACTCATGATCAGAATCGCCTTGATGGTCAATCCAATCGCAAACTTGCTCAAAGCCCACTTCTTGCCCAAGAGCGTCGCCGACGAGCCGTGTGATTTGAGCCGCACCCGCGCCACCTGAATTTAAACGCAAATGTTCCGAGCCCTCTTCGGCAATCACCCCGTGCTCGGGAAAGGCGTCAGCCACAGCTTTTAGGATGACAGCCTGCGAGCCATAGTCGGCAACGGTCACCGGAGAATCATCGCCCTTTGCCATGGATGACGGGTCAGCGGGCGCCTCGTCAAGAACAGTGCGGCAGATGATGGTTGCGAGTCGGCCGGCAGTTTGCGCGACCTCAAGAATGGATTCAAGAGAGTCTTTCATGACGACCGAATTGTACTCGCGCCTTTAGCTGTCGACCGTAATCCCGCCCTGCGCGCGCACCATGAGCCGCAGGATTGCGTTTTCCATTTCGCGGTCGGCGTCGCCGATTTCGGCATCTTTATAGATACGCAAAGTCGTCGTCATGGCAAGAGTTGCCATTTCGGTTTTGCCATTTTTTTCGTAGACGCTGATGCGGCAAGGAAGTGATGAGCTAACCTCGGGGCAACGCTCAATGATGCTCTTTGCGTATTTTGCAGAGCAGACCTCGACGATGACACAGCGGGGGGCAAGCCCAATGCCGCGCTTGTTGAGCTTATCGTTCATGTCGTGTTGAGCGACATGGCTGATGCCCGCTTCGGCGGCTGCAACCTTGATGGCTTCTACGGCGTCGTCGACGGTCAAGTCGCTCGGCATGGTGATGACGAAGTTTTCCATGGATTATGGGTATTGAAGTGAGCAGGCGGGCGCGCCGATGGGCAAGAGATCTTGAAACCAAAAACTATCGCGCGAGACAGTCTCTGCTAATTTGTAGTCCACGGGGCGCGAAAATACAGGGCCGTTTGTTACAAAAGAATGAAACTCTCCGTTTTCGCCGCAGGGGTCGAGGTCGGGGTACTGGGCTTTGTAGTCGGCTAAAAATGCCGCGTCGAGAGGCCGACCTACCCAGCTTTGGTCGAGTTTGCTGCCGTCGACGCAAGTGGTGATGGCGTGGAAACCCGCAGCAATGAATTCTTCAAAAAGCTCGGTCGAGTCGCGCCCCCAGAGCGGAAAGATGGCCTTGAGCCCAACTTCGGCGAGTCGTTTTTCGCGGTATGCCCGCAGGTCTTCGAGGAAGATGTCGCCAAACGCGATGGCCTCGACGCCCTGGCTCACAGCCTCTTTCATCGCCGCGCCCATCGCCGCGTCATAAGGTGTGCCAGAAGTGTCGATCGGGCAATTTGTATCTTGCTCGACGGGGCAGTCAGAATCTTCAATCGGGCAAATCGGGCAGTCGCTCGTCGGTGCCGGAATCGCCACGCGCCAACTCGATAAGCCCGCCGCACAAGATTGCAGATCAAGCAGCTCACTACGGACGCCATGCATCGAAATGCGGTCATGTTCTTGACTTAAAGTCGTGAGCAAGCCGACGAGCTCGATATTTGCATCACGCCGCAACGCGCGCAAGGCCAGGGCGGAGTCTTTACCGCCGCTCCATGAGAGGAGGGTTTTCATGATTTAATTGTAGTGGACAAGAATCGGGGGGGGGGGGAAAGGGGGCGAGGAGCGCGAGGTCGCTGCTGCGGCTGCGGGTGAGGCCACCGGTCGGTTCAGAGGCCTCGACGAGGGAGGAGAGGGCGCCGCTGCTGGTGCGCGTGCGTAG
>JABHIE010000008.1 GCA_018671175.1 Planctomycetota bacterium
CACACGCTTGCGATGGTCGGTTATGACCACGGTGTTGCTCACAACGCCAACGCATCTTGCGTCGATTGCCACATGGCAAGAATGGCCAAGACGGGCGCGGGCGTAGAGAGCAAGCGCACCATTGATGGCTACTACTACGAAAACGACATTACTTCCCATGTCTTTGATGTGCCTAACAAGACCACACTCACTGGCGTGGCACCTTCGAGTGCAATGCCGATTCCATACACCAGCGCTTGCGCAACTTGCCACAATGTAGAGGATTTCTACACTCCATAAGTTCGCAGCTTGAGCTAGGGTCTCAAACTCTCGCTCGTTCCGCCCCGCAGATTTTTCTGCGGGGCGGTTTTTTAATTAAAATCTCCTAAAAATGGCGTCCAGAGCAAGGTTTTTTCACTCTGTCTAAGTATGGCTCTCCCACTACTCCCACTACTTTTAGCCCTTGCGGCAACGCCCATTCCGCAAACCGGGCCGCCCAGCCTCTCTGTGGCCAACCTCACCGAAGGCCTATCCGCTGTGATTTCGATCGACAACTGCGCGCCGGGTGACAGCATTCAAGTTGCCGCCTCCCTGCATGGAGGTGGCCCCATTCCTTCTAGTTTCGGCTTCGTAAATTTAACACTCCCTTTGATTTTATTTTCACCCATGGCGGCCAACGCCTCGGGCGCGGCGGCATTTCAAGAATCTATTCCAGCAAGAACCGCGGGCATCCCGGTCTGGTTTCATGCGGTCAATACAACCACTGGTCAGCTAAGCAATAGTTTGGCAGAAGTCATCGGCTCATACAGGGCGCCCCGAATCAATTCCGCCTTGCCTGATGAAGCAAGCCAGGGCTCTGTTGCCGCCATCACCCTCAGGGGGGGTGATTTTCAAAACGGGGCTCAAATCGAACTCTTTAACAATAACATGACGATTTCAGCCGAAGGAGAGTGGTTTGGTCACAACAGCGTAATTGGCGGCAGTCTCGACCTAACGCTCGCCCCTGCAGGCCTCTACTCCCTGCGCGTGACGAACCCCAACGAACTTTCCGGCGAGCTGATTGACGGGTTTCGAGTGCTCCCTGTCGCGCCGAGCATTGCCTCCATTTCGCCTGATGCTGGGGATCAAGGCACATGGATTACCGCCACCATCTCTGGCTCAGGCTTCATACCCGGCGCAACAGCCGAGCTGCGGCAAGGCGCCGAAGTGATTGCGGGTGATGTTGTCATCGCCCCGTCGGGCGCCGCCCTTACGGCTTCTTTTCTGCTTCGACCACCACTCGGTTTTTACGACACCGTCATAACCAACCCAAGCGGGCTGAGCGCAAGCCTTGCGCAAAGCTTTGAAGTCACAGAGGCCAACCTTTCTTTCCAAGGCACCGTTTCCGACCCTAGCGGCGCTCTCATTCTTGCCGCAACGGTTTATCTAATTCCAGCGCTTGATGTCGCCAACTTGCCAGCATTAACCTCCGCAAACCGTCGCTCAACCTTCGATGGTCTTGGCGGCTATGACATGCCCGAGTCCATGGATTTCGATGAGCCTCTCGAAGACTTGGTCCGCCTCAATGGCGCCAGCTTCTTGAGTGCCTTGACTGACGCCGACGGGCGTTTTGCCATCAGCGATGTTCCAGATGGTCGCTTCTATGTCTATGTTGAGCCAAGCGATGCTGACCACCTTCCTGGTGGTAGCCTCTGCCGTGATTCAATCACAGAATCTGGTTTGCGCGGCTTCGATCTCGCGATTTCTGTTTCTGGCGTGACTGGGGCCAATGCTCACTACATGGGCGCTGACCGCTGCCTCGAATGCCACACCGACCATGTCGGCACTAAGAGCCTCGCTCACTCGCTTGGCTTTAAGGTCCCTAACGAGGTTAGCCCTCTGCAAGACCTAAGTGATTTCCCTGAGTTTGATATGTCTTTTGACTATTTCACCACAGGCACCAACTACACCGTTGGCTCAAAAGTTTACTACTACGAGCCTGATTCAGCTCGCGGCATGGATGACTTCAAGATTTCAGAAACTAGCCAAGGCGCTGCTAATGTCATCGTTCTCTGGCTCTGGACAGACGCGGGTACAGGCATTCCAAACATCACTTTTGAAAATGTTTTGAATCCGGCCGATCCAATGAACCTCCACACACACGAAGTTCGTTTGACTTACGGTGGTGCTGTCAACAAGCAGCGTTACATGCTTGAGTGGGAAAACTGGGCTGCCGACGGCTCTGCCGCTGCTGGTGGAAATGGCCTCAAGGGTCTCTACCCAACGCTTCAATTCCAAGGCTTCACTGTTGATCAAGCTGGTGGCGATGTCACGGGCTACGAAGGCAGTGCAGATCGCTCTCGTCAGGTTTGGCGCGACTACCACATGGATTACTACTGGAACTACCAAACAAACAGGTTCATGGTTCCTGGTTCCGTTGATGGCAAAGCTCACAACATTTCTGTGAAGTGCATGGGTTGCCATGCCACAGGTTGGAGTGTTGCTGGCCCAGACCCTATTACGGGCGAAGTTTTGTCGAGCTCAATCGCGTCACTTAATGGCGAGTATGACCTTGACCATGATGGTGTGACTGACATCCTTAACACGGGTTGCGAGTCTTGCCACGGTGCTGGCTCAAACCACATCGCCGCTCAAGGCCCAAGTGGTTCTCAGAATGGCGCTTTCATCGTGTCTCCTGAAGACCTCACTCCAAGCCGCGAAGTCATGCTTTGCATGCGCTGCCACGACCGCATTTCTGGTCAGGGCGAGCACTTTGGTGCTGGCGCGGGCGACCACCCAATTAACCTTGCTAACGAATGGCCAGAGGCTGGCATGGGTATGGCTGAATTCTTTGCGGATTACGCAGCGGATGGCGTCAAGGCACCCAAGAGTTCGAAAAACTGGGGCGATGACATCCACGCGAAGTCACACCACCAGCAGGCTCCTGATTTCTTGAAGTCGGCTCACTATCGCAACGAGTTTGAACTTGTAACTTGCGTTAGCTGCCACGACATGCACGGGGGCACGGGCGAGAAGCGCGCTTTGACGGCTGACCCTGATGTCGTCGATTCTGCTTTGTGCATGAGCTGCCACAATACTGACCTCTCAGGCGGCGACACCAGTGGCCACACGCTTGCGATGGTCGGTTATGACCACGGTGTTGCTCACAACGCCAACGCATCTTGCGTCGATTGCCACATGGCAAGGATGGCCAAGACAGGCGCGGGCGTAGAGAGCAAGCTCACCCTGGATGGCTACTACTACGAAAACGACATTACTTCCCATGTCTTTGATGTGCCTAACAAGACCACACTCCTTGGCGTGCTTCCTTCGAGTGCAATGCCGATTCCATACACCAACGCTTGCGCAATGTGCCACAATGTAGAGGATTTCTACTAAACCCACTCTATGCGGGCCCTAAAGCCAGACGCTAATCTTTGGCATGCGTTACTGGCTACTCCCCGCCCTCATCACCGCCCTTTCCGCCTGCTCTGACCGCCCAACCGCTGCGACGACGGCGAGTGGTGAAGCTACCCAGCCCGACATCATCCTCATTTTGGCGGATGACCTTGGCGTCGGTGATTGGGGTGCGGGTGGTGGCGAAATGCACACGCCAAATCTTGACAAGCTCTGCGCGGATGGCGTCCGTCTCGATCGCTACTACACCTACCCATTATGCACGCCAACGCGCGTTTCGTTAATGAGCGGCTCATCCCCCGCGCGTTACGAAATGATTTTTTCTCCGCTTCGCCCCTGGGACGCCCGCGCTCTGCCGCGTGATATTGTTACTTTGCCCGATCGTTTGCGCCAAGTCGGTTATCGCACCGCGCTTGTCGGCAAATGGCATCTTGGCCACGCCAAACCCTGGATGCACCCCAACGCGCGCGGCTTTGATCATTTTTATGGTTTTGTGACGGGCGCGATTGATTATGTCACGCGCAACTCGCGTAACGGCGGGCTTGATTGGCAGCGTAATGGGCAATCCGTAACGGAAGAGGGTTACTCCACCACGCTCTTTGGAGCTGAGGCGGCAAGCTGGATTGGCAAGCAGAAAAAGACCGAGCCGTTTTTTATGTACCTACCGTTTAATGCGCCGCACACCCCGCTTCAGGCGCCAAAACGATTCACTGAGCACTACACCGATACGGTCAGCGACCCCGACCGCCGTGTTTATTGCGCCATGGTCGAGGCCATGGACGAAGCCATCGGCAAAGTCATGACCGCCGTCGAAGCGCGTGGTCGAGCCGACAACACTCTGATCATTTTCGTTTCTGACAATGGCGCGTCGCCCAAACATGGTGGCAACAACGGCCCTCTGCGTGGCGGAAAAGGCACAACCTTCGAAGGCTCTCTGCGCGTACCCGGCGTGATGCATTGGCCTGCAGAATTGCCCGCAGGCACGGTTAGCTCGCAACTCGTTAGCTCACTTGATTGGTACCCTACGATTCTTGATGCGGCAGGAACAAGCGCCCAAAACCCTGACGGCATCAATGCGCAACCTGACGGCAAAAGCATCCTGGAAACCCTCTCGCCTGAGCTTGAAACGCAGCCGCGCGAAGATTTGTTTTTTGCGACTTGCACGAGCAAAATGACTTCATACTCGGTGATTCGCTGGCCTTGGAAATTAACGCAACGCATTTTCCGAGGCACGGAAGTCACCCGCAATTTTTTGTTTAACCTGAGCGAAGACCCGAAAGAGTCAAACAATCTCAACGAGCCCGAAGTTGCAATCGGTAACGAGTTGCGCGAGGCCATTTTGACCTGGGTAAAAGAGGTGCACCCCGATGGTGTCGATTATCACATGCCGGCAAGTTGCACAACGCAAACGCCGCCGACGGGCTGGCAGGCCCCGGCCGACTGGACCGACTTGGGTACTTTGCAAACCGTCGATAAGCCTCAAATGGCACCCGCGCCAGATTTGCGAGAGCAACATTAAGCTCAGTATTGGCCAAGCAGTTTTTCGCAATCAAGGATGGCTCGCTTGAGTGCATGCTCGTCTAGTGTCGACAACTGTATGTACTCGTTTTGCGCGAGTTTGTTTAAAGCGCCGCGGTTAAAAAAAATGAGTTGGCGCGTGGGCGCTTCGAGCATGTTTTTGTAGTGCCGCCATTCTTCGAGGCTCTTTAGCGCAATGAGTTGCGGCACCCGCTTTGGTTGTTGTTGGACGGGCTCTACTTTTGCGGGATCTAGCCTTGGGCTTCCGCCCTCTTTTTCCAAAAAGGCGTTTGACTGGGTCCATTTTTTTTCGAACAAAACGCGTTCCGTTTCGGTCAGGCGGCCCAAGTAAGTTTGCTCTATTACGCCAAGCAGCACAATTGCTTTACGAACTTCCGGACGACTCTTGCGGCGTAAGCCACTGTCGAGAATCCGTGTGGCGCGCAACCAATCCTGCGAGTGAGACAAGTGGGGCAATTCAATCTTATTCGTTTTAAGTGTGGCCTGCTGAGTGGCAACACTTCCAGGAGGTGATGACTTGTCGGGCGAGCGCTTCGGTGCGGGTTGCTTATCGGGAGCAGGCTCAACTTCTGTTGGTTCAATAAGTTGTGGTGCCGAATAAGACGAGTGCTCGACGCCTTGCGGCCGCATACCCTCTTGCACCCCTTTATCGTAAACATCTTGTACAAGTCGGTTCGCCCAATAAAGGGCTAGTGCGCTGGCGACTAAAACAATGATGACGGAAATGGGAGAACTCTTTTTTTGCCGCCGCCGCGACTGTCGGGGCGCTCGAACGACGGGTGTAGAACGAAGAGGGGAGGCCGCTTGTTTCTCTAGCTCAAGGGCAGCTCGAGTCATTTCGCTCGCAGAAGAAAACCGCAAAGAGGGCGTTTTCTGTAATGCCTTTTGCAAAAATGCCTCTACCGCCAAAGGAGTGTCTAGGCCTACATCAGAAAAAGTAGGTGGCGCATCTTGGCGATGCGCACGCAAAACAGACGGCACGCCAATTTCTTCAAAAACATGACGGCCAGTGACTAATCGAAAAAAGGTACACCCTAAAGAGTAAAGGTCGGATCGCGAATCCATCACGCCGCCCTTTGTAGAACATTCGGGAGCCATAAAATGAGGCGTGCCGCCGTGTTCTTTTGCAGCTATTTCACGAGTAGCCGCCATACCAAGGTCTGCGAGCTTGACCTCGCCGCGGGCATCAATCATGAGGTTGGCCGGCTTAACATCACGGTGCACAAGCCCCTTACCCTCGGCATAATCAAGCGCCTGTAAACAATCCAAAATGGCTGATAGCGCCTCTTTCCAGGGCAATGCGCCTTTTTCGCGGAGGACATCTTCTAGAGAGCCGCCACGAATCAATTCCATGGAATAATAAACATTGTCGCCCTGATGGCCGCAGTCATAAACCTGGACAAGGTTGGGGTGAGCCAACGCCGCAGCAAAGCGCGCTTCTTGCAAAAAACTTGCAATCGCATCTTTGTCTTGCGCCAATTCTTGCGAAAGAACTTTTAGCGCAACCTCTCGATCAAGGCTCTGCTGAAGGGCGCGATAAACCACGCCGAAAGAGCCCATCCCGAGTACATCTTTAGGGATGTAGCCGCCAACATCAGTGCCAACGAGCGGCTCGCGCATCATGACTTTAATCTTTTTCTTAGGGGCGGTTGATTCACCCGCGGCGACACGATTTCCGATGCCGATAATGAGTATTTGAATATCACCAATTTGGACGCAATCGCCGATGGCGAGAATAGAGGAATTGCAACTATTGCCGTTTACCCAAGTGCCGTTTGCAGATTTAAGATCTACAACTTCCCATAGCCCGGCCTTGCTTTCAAACACACAGTGTCTGCGCGAAACGGATTTGTCGTCGACGCATAAATCACACCCCGAATCACGGCCGACTACGGCTCGCGTTTGGACCTGTTTGACAATCTTGGCTTCCCCAACCTGGATAGTGAGTTTCATAATGATTTCAAGCATAGCGTCTTTTCGCTAATCTACAGCCATGATTTTAACCCTACTCCTTACGGCCCCGCTCGCCTCATGCGCATTGCCAAATGCTGCGCAAGATGACCCGCCGGCGGTCGCTCAAGCGCAAAGCTACAAAGAGCTCGAAGCTGAGTTTTCAACCGCCCACAAGAAATGGATGGCCGCCATGGACGCAGCCTCTAAAGAGGGCACCTACCCACCATTCGGCGACAACCCGACAAAAGAGTTTTTCGCTCGCTTCCGCGCAGTGGCCAAAGACGTTAACTCAACTCAGCTCGATAGTGGGCAAGCAAAACTATGGTGCCTGATGCGCTTGAGCGATTCTGGCATCAACTGGAAAAGCCCTGTCGGCGTAGCCGAAAAAATGGCCTCCGACCTTTTTCAAAACTATGCTAAAGAAATCGATCTAGCCAAAGTGCCCGATGCCATTAGTCGGTTTTGCTGGCTAGACCCTGAGCCAACAGTCAAAGCGCTGGCCAATCTTGTCGAAGTCGCTCCAAGCATTGATTTAAAAGTCGGCCTACTCATCGCACAGGCTACGATTTATGCGGATCAACTCAATGACGCAGACACTGCTATTGCCAACCTAGATCTTGTCGCTAAAGATTATGGCAAAAGCGCCCTGGCCGCCAAGGCGGAAAAACTAAAGAACCGTATCGCAAACCTTCGCGTCGGCGGAATCGCACCTGAATTTCAGGGCGTCGATGTTGACGGCAAGACCATCAAGTTAAGCGACTACAAAGGAAAGGTTATCTTCCTCGATTTTTGGGGTTTCTGGTGAGGCCCTTGTGTGGGCGAATTCCCACACCAAAGAGCGCTCGTTGAGCAGTTCAAAGACCAACCCTTCACCATCCTTGGCGTAAACACTGATTCTGACCCAGATGAGTATCGTGAAAAATGCATTGAGCACCAAGTAACTTGGCCAAGCATTTTTAACGGATGCGGTGTACCCGAAGAATGGGGTATTAGTTCTTACCCAACCACTTTCCTCATCGACTCTAAGGGTGTCATCCGCTACAAAAATTTACGCGGCAAATCTATGGCGCCGAAAATCGCCGAGCTCTTAGCTGAGATGAAATAAGCGCCTTAAATGAATCGGCTTAATTCACGAGCCAATTCATGAAAGCGATGCCCGTCGCGAGCTAATTCCCAGCAAGCGGGCGTGTTGCGAATCAGAGCAAACCTGGCCAGCGCTTCTTTTAGCGCTGGCCAATCTATTTCGCCCTCGCCTGGCGCACAGTGATCATGTCGACCGCGCGGCATGTCGTCAAGCTGGATGTTAATGATTTGGTTATCAAACTTTTTAAGCGCCTCGACTGGAGAATAGGAATCATTCACCAGAAGATGGCCGACATCTAGACAAAGGCCAAAAGCACCGCTTGATCTGTTTTCGGCTAAAACATAATCATCGAGTGTCGCGACGAAATGCCCTGGTTCGGGCTCTAATGCCAGTTTTGCGCCATATTTCTCAGCAAGCGGTGATAGATTTTCGACGGCCTGCATCAAACAAGAACGCGCGCCTTTAATTGTTTGGTCGACAGGCAAAGCGCCTGACCAAAAAGATAAAACGCTAGAACCGAGTAGTTCGCACCACTCGCAAAGGGTGCGTAAATATTTTAATCTGAGCTGCCGCGTGTCGTCGACCTCAAGCAAATTGGGGCGGTGCTTTTGCGTTGCGCTCAAAGAAAATCGCGCACCACTTTCGACGACCACTTTTAGCCCGTGTTGCTCACACAAAATGCCTACGCGCCTAACCTCGGCAGAGGTTGTGTAGCGAGGGTCTAAATGCGCGACATCGGGCGTAATCGCAATGGCCGTATAACCCAAATCACTCAGCAACGGAATGGCGTCTTCAAGTCGGTGACTTGTGAAGCTGTTGGAGTTCCAGCCGAGATGAAGCATCGGTTTTTATTTCCGCGTAAGCAAAAGTGTTTTTTGATACTTTGCAATAAGGGCATCAATCTCGCGGGTAGCGCGCGCATTGTCGGAGTTGTCAGCCGATAGCTCGCTTAGCTCCCTCAAGCCGCCCTCTATCTTTTCGCGGGCGTCGTCTAGCTGAGAGCGGAAAGAAAGAAAATCGCCGTCGGGGGTGCGGCTCTGATAGGCGGCTTCCACCTGTTCTTTGCCCAGGCGACAACTTTGTCGGCCATGAATCCAACGATCATCACGCTGCCAATCAAACGAGCCCTGACTGCTGCTCGGCAATCGCAAGCCTTGCGTTTTTTCCGT
This sequence comes from Planctomycetota bacterium, assembly GCA_018671175.1. GTDB lineage: Bacteria > Planctomycetota > UBA1135 > UBA1135 > UBA1135 > JABHIE01. The sequence continues at coordinate 9,121 of JABHIE010000008.1, forward strand.
TGAAGCCGGGCTAGGCTTTGCATAAACCGTTGTTTTAAGTTGGCCGTCAACAGGCGAGTCAAGCGCACTCGTCGATGAACTCACGCCCACGATACCCGACGGCGCATCGCCTTGACTGGCCGCGCCAGAACCAAAATGAACAAATGCCCATGCCGCCGCGACGAGGCCTGCTGCGACCAGGCCAGCGACTGCGCCAGCGTCTAAAAAGGCAGGGATTGATGTGCGGGGCGTTGATGTGACCATTCTGCAATCATGCTACAGGATTCAGACTTTCTTGCTAACTCTAAGCGACAATTGAATTAACCCTGGGCCTCTAAAGGGCTCAACAAGGCCGCATAACCACCCGAACGAGGCGGATGCGTTTCGTCACCCTCAAATGGCTCGAAGTACTTTTCGACCTCAAGTGTCAACCCGGCTCGCTTAGCAATGCGCTGCGCCATCTCTTGATTTTCTTCTTTTTCAAGAGAGCAGGTGCACCACAAGACGCGCGTGTTTTCGCCGATCAAAGGAAGCACAAGATTTTTACGAATCAAATTCATCACGGTCGTGGAGCGATGCAATTCTTTTTTATCAAAACGCCAACGCGCCTCAGGACGCTTATGCAACACACCCGTATTTGTGCAAGGCGCATCAACTACGATCAAATCCCATGGGCCTTCTGGCAAATCAGAGCCGTCTTCGGCAATGGTTTGACGCTGAATCTCATGACCTAGGCGATCACATTCTGGGCTCATTTTTTCGAGGCGGTCTGCTGAAACATCGCAGGCCAACACATCGGCTTTTCCGCCCGATAGCTCAAACGCCGCGAACGCCTTTCCGCCAGGCGCGGCGCACAAATCAAGAATGCGCTCGCCGGCAACGGGTCGAGCAAGCGCAATCGTTTGAAGCGAAGTCAAATCTTGCACCGCCCAATGCCCCTCTTCAAAACCAGGGAGGGCCTCAACGGCGCCTCGCATTTCTGGCAAATTTACAGACAACGGGTGTGGCCCGGCTTCCGCGCGAATCTCTAATTCTGTAAGCGACTTAATCAGCTCATCACGAGTTGTTTTAAGTGGATTTACACGCAGCCACAAACTTGGAAGGTGATTTAACGCGGTCATCCGAGAACGCATCGCGGGAGGGCCTTTTTCTTCCCACCAGCGACGAGCCAAACCAGCTGGATAACTGTATTGCTGAGACCAATGCCTTGCCGCCTCTTTGTGATGGCTATGAAAAATAGGACGATCGAAAAACCAGCTTTCTTTTTCTAAAATCAAACGGTGGCGATGCGGTTGTTTGTCTGCAATCGCCTCGCGCTTTACTCCGCGCTGCACACCGCGCAAAATTGCGTTCGCCACATTTTTGCCCGCACCAAGCCACTGTGATGCGGCTTCGATGGTTGCGCCAATCGCAGCATGGTCAGGGATGTTGTCGAGATAAAACAACTGCACCACCCCTAAACGCAAAGTCGCCATCATGACGGGGTCGGTTACGCGACGCTTAGCATACGCCGACCAAATCAAATCAAGTGTTAGTTGTCGTCGCAATGATTCTGAAACGAGCATACGCGCCAAACCTCGGTCTGGGCCCTGCAAACCCTCTTCGTCAGAAACAGCGACAAAACGGCGCGTGGGGACACCCCCCTCGGCCAACAAGCGTAAAGCGACATAACGAGGATCAGCCAAGTTTTGCTCCGGGTGGGAAAGAAACGCCCCTCAAGAAATCATCGGCAGGCAAAGGGGCTTTGCCTTGACGCTGTAGTTTTGTAATGCGGTACGAACCCTGCCCACAAGCAACAAGGATGCCCCCATCAATTGAAAGTATCTCGCCTGGCTCACCAGCAATTGGAGCGACAGCAATTGGAGCTTCAGCATCGCCGGTGGTCGGCGTAATCGCGGCAGGCTCACCTATGAGAATTTTTAAACCCTCGCCGTTGGGCAAAGTGGTCTGCCCGCAAGGCCACGATGCGTAAGCTCGCACCAGCGCGTCAATTTCATAGGCCGGCAACGACCAATCAATGATGCCGTCTTGCTTTTTAACCTTCCGACAAAAAGTAACAGCTGATTCTGTTTGAGGCTTACCGCAAAACGAGACACCCTCAGCAAAGAAACTCTGCAGCAATTCAGCAGACAACACACTGAGTCGAGCAAACAACTCGGGGCCGGTCTCGCGAGCACCGATGGCGCAACGCCGCTCAACTAAAACATCGCCGGCATCAAGCGCGGCAACCATCTGCTGGATGCAAACGCCAGTCTCAGCATCGCCAGCCATAATCGCAGCCTGAACCGGGCTTGCCCCGCGCCAGCGCGGCAAAAGCGAGCCGTGCACATTGACGCAACCCAATCGTGGAGCGTCAAGCAAACTCTGGGGCATGATTTGCCCATAGGAAACCACAATACCTAAATCGGCCTCTAGGCTGGAGAATTCATCTACAAAAGAAGCGCTGCGAACCGAATCTGGCTGCAAAACGCACACGCCACTAGCCTGAGCTAACTCAACGAGCGGGTTCACAACCTCTTTACGGCCACGCCCCGCACGGCGCAATGGCGCAGTAATCAGGGCTACAACTTCTACACCCGCCAGCTCAAGAAGAGCGGCGAAGGACGCCTCGGCAAAAGGCGGCGACCCAAAAAAGGCAACGCGCAGATTGGGGCCTAAAGGTGTGGCTCAACAAACTTTTTGAGCTTCTCGCCGTCCATCATGCCCATGTGGCGGCCGACCTCGGCACCACCCTTAAACACGATGAAGCAAGGAATCGCCATCACGCCCAACTCGGAGCCTTTTGATGGGTTTTCTTCGGTGTTCATTTTGACGACCTTGAGCTTTTCGCCCATCTCGGCGGCAAGCTGATCGACCGCAGGAGTCATCGCGCGACAAGGGCCGCACCAAGGCGCCCAAAAATCAACAAGAACTGGAACTTGGGATTCAACGACTTCACTTTGGAAGCTGTCGTCGGTTACATCGAGGGCATTTGACATGATTTTTATCTATTTAACGGCGGTGGCGTGATTCAGACCTATAAGTTAATACAACTAAGCCTCGCCCTCAAGCAAATCACCGATTTCTGGCTCTAGATCGCCCGGGTTTTCATCAAAACCTTCGTCAATCTCTTCAAGGACGACATCTCGGCCAGCCACGCGACGGATGACGACATCATCAAAGGCTGAATCTTGTTTTAAATCAACCGCCTGTTGTTTCGCTAACTCAAGCAGCGCAACCAAATAGTAGGCTGCGTCACCACGAGATTGGGCTTCAGATTTGCTCAGCAACTCGCTCAAGCTGGTGGCCTCTTGCTCTTGGAGCTGCTCCCATAATTCTTCGACATAAGCGCGCAGGGGGCGACCTGATGGGCGCACATGATGCGGCCGCATAAAGCCCGTCTCAGACTCTAGGCGTGAAAAGACTTTGAGTAAATCCCAGATGGAAACCTCGCCGATGTCCCATTCTTCGTCTTCTTCGTCGTCGTCTTGAATGTACTTTCCAAGCCAGCGACCACCTGCAGGTAACAATTTTTTGCGCTCGTCCCAACGCTCGGCGAGCGCATCTGCTGCCTGACGCAAAGACTTGTAGGCCAACAACTGCTGCACCAACTCTTCGCCGGGGTCAAACGGGTCTTCATCGCCCTCTAATTCATCGGTCGGCAATAGCGAACGCGATTTAATTGCAAGCAATGTCGCGGCAACCACCAAATAATCAGCCGCCTCGTCAACATCAATCGACGCCAAAGAGCGAATATGCTGGCAATAAGCATCGCAAACTTGCGTGAGCGAAACCAAGTGAATCTCAAGCTCTTTGTCGCGCACCAACTGCAATAGCAGGTCAAGCGGGCCCTGAAAAACACGGTCAAGCCGCACCGAAAAGGACGAAATCGAGTCGTGCGGCTCGGCGGCGGCAGACTCAGATTGCGCGGCATCACCCAACAACAAGCCCGGGATTGGGCGTGATGGTGGCAAAGAATCTGGCTCGGTGGGCTCAATCATGACAACATGGCAAGCTGCTCAATGAAGCCAACCACTTCCATGATGACGCTGCGCATCGCGACGCCAAAACCATCAACATAAAAAACGAGCGCGAGTATGAGAAAGAGCCCAAACCGCTCTAATTGCACATAGGAACGCAAGGCCTCGCCACGCAAAAAGTACATGACAATCCGTGAGCCGTCGAGTGGTGGCAGCGGGATGAGGTTGAAAATCGCAAGCAGCACATTGATAAAAATGCCCATCACCAATACTTGGACACCCCTTGATTCAGGGTCTGGCCAGACTTCGGTGTGCAGCAAAATCGAGAGCAGGCCCGCCCAAAGCATGGCCTGGATCAAATTACTCAGCGGCCCGGCAATCGCGACTAACGCAAAATCGCGCTTGGGGTTTTTGAAATAGCGCATATCAACGGGCACAGGGCGTGCGCCGCCAAAGATAAAAGGTGAGCCCATCGCCAACAATAATGCGGGTAGGCCAATGGTCATGATCGGGTCAATATGTGGGACGGGGTTCAGCGTGACCCGGCCACGCAATCGCGCAGTGGGGTCGCCCAAGCGATCGGCAACCCAAGCGTGGGCGGCCTCGTGTGTCGTGATGGCTAAAATTGCAATCATCACACTACCTATAAGGGTGAAGGTATCCATTCGTCCGTCCATTCTCGCAAGGCCGGGCATTGTCTACAATAGCCACCCACAGGCGCGCCCCTTCCCGCGCGCAAAAACCTCTTCTCAACATGAGTTTCGACCCGGAACGCGCCCTTTCTCGTGGGCTTGAAGTCCTCCGCCTTGAGGCCACTGCGCTGAGCGACCTCCGCGACTCGCTTGGCGACGCCTTTATCGACGCTTGCGAGCGCATCATGCAATGCCAGGGGCGAGTTGTCGTCAGCGGCATGGGCAAGGCCGGCATCATCGGCCAAAAAATCAGCGCCACCCTCGCCAGCACCGGGACGCCATCCCTCTTTCTGCACCCTGCCGAAGCGCTGCACGGTGATTTAGGGCGATTGCGGCCCGAAGATTTGCTACTCGCCTTATCTCACTCGGGCTCAACCCGCGAATTGGTGCAAATGGTTCCAGCGGCGCAGTCGCTTGGTGTAGGCGTTTTGGTGATTTGCGGGCAACCCGAATCGCCGCTCGCACAACACGCTGATTTAGTTTTGGCGTTGGGCGATACCCCCGAAGCCTGCCCCTTGGGTTTGGCGCCGACGGTTTCGACCACGCGCATGCTGGCGATGGGCGACGCGCTCGCGATGGCTGTCCTTGAGGGGCGCGATTTTACGCGTGAAGAGTTTGCTGCATTTCATCCCGCCGGCTCGCTTGGCAAATCGCTAATGCGCATTGGCGAAATGATGCGCACGGGCGACGAGCTTCCGCTGCTGCCATCGACGGCAACAGTCGCCGATGCACTCGCGGTCATGACCGAAACCATTGGTCGCCCAGGCGCGGCAATTGTTCACGACGATGACACCCAACTACTTGGTATTTTTACCGATGGTGATTTACGCCGGCTCGCGCAAGCGGGGCAATTGGTTTTAAGCGAGCCCATTTCAAAACACATGGCCGCCAAGCCACGCTTTTTACGCGAATCACAACTCGTCGGCGAGGCGCTTCATCTTTTCAAAGAAACCCATGTTGACCAAATGCCCGTTTTGGCGAGCGACGGCGACCGCGTTGTGGGGCTGGTCGATATTCAAGATTTGCTTGAGGTCAATATTTAATGACGCACCCACGATTCCCAAAAGATTTACTGCAACGCGCGGCCGACATTCGCCTTTTTGTGACTGATGTCGATGGCTGCTGGACAAACGGCCGCATTACCGTGCACGCCGATGGCTCCGAAAGCGCGCACTTCGATGTCAAAGATGGCTACGGCATGATGGCTATCCAAAAAGCGGGTATTGAAATCGCCGTGATTTCTGGCCGCGACAACCCAGCCGTCGTGGCTCGCGCTGAGCGACTTGGCATCCAAACGCGATATATGGGGCAAATGGAAAAAGCGCCGCTAATTGCTGATTTACTAGCAAAACGGGGGCTTGAGCCTCATCAGGTAGCCGCGATTGGCGACGACCTGCCAGACTTAGACTTGTTTGCGCGGGCTGGTTTTTCTTTTGCACCTCACGACGCGATTCCTGAATTGCGTGACGCGGCTGATTGGGTAACGGCAACAAACGGCGGGCATGGCGCCATCCGCGAGTGCTGTGATTTTTTGCTCTTAGCTCAGGCTGAGGGCCGCTCGTGAAAGCACGGGCTTGGGGCACAGCCCTTTTTATCTTTTTGGCGATATGGATTGTCGCTGATGTGTTGCAGCATTTGCCCAAAAACGCCCCTCTCGTCGACCGCGGGCCTGAAGGCTTCCCCCAGCAAGTCGAGGGCATCGGTAAGGTTGAGTTTGCTTTTCAAGGTGAGATTCATTTGGTCGCAGAAACGCATCAAGTTTCCGACTCGGCCTTGACGCACACGGAAGCCACCACCCTGCGTGTCCCTTGGCTATCAGTAAAAGGCTGGAACCCCCTTCCAAAAAACGAAAGTATGTTTTTGTCGCGGCTTGCGGTGCGTTCTCTTGAGTCGGCGGCAAAAAAGGGCGTGCGCTATCAGCTCGATGGCCCCTCTGGGCTTTTGCCTTTGCTGCCAAATCGCTCGACGCCAGAGCTTGATACATCGCGACCTTGGTTACTTGAAAAACCCGTCATCCAACTCCCTGATTTTCTTAATGGCGCAGGGCTGACTTTGACACTTGAAGATGCCAAGCTTCATCCCGAAACAGGTGCGATGCAAAGCGATGGCCCATTCGTTGTTGAGGGCGGCGGGCTTCATGTTGTCGGCAGGGGGCTTGAGTTGCTGGCTGACGAAAAGGCTTTGGTGCTCGGAGTCAGCGGCGACTTGATTACATGGTCGATGCAAACTCAAGATAGCGATGCCATCCGCGCGAAAAGTGTGTTTGGCCAACTCGTTCCCCAAGAGGGCATTCAACAACTGTTACTACAAGATAATGTCGAGATTGTTTTTCCGCCCGCCACGCTTAACCGAGATTCGGGTGACACCACTTTGATGAGCAAAACGCTCACTCTTGACCTTGTTGCACAAAACGACTCCTGGGCTCCTGCTGGCGGTCGCGCAATAGGTCCCTCAACTTGGCTCGGGCCTGACGGTATCGCCAAAGGTGGAGACACCAACCTTTTTTGGGATGCCGGTCAATTTAGCGGCATCGCACTTGCTGGGCCGACCCGGCTAGAACCAGCCGAGCCAGCGGGCTCTTGGGCCACATCGCAAAGCGCTGCCGTTCTATCCAAAGACCACACCTTTACTTTGTCTGATAATGTTCAAGGCGGCGACGCGCAACATACTTTTCGCGCAGACTCGATGTCCTTTCATGATGGTGGTCGAGTCGCAAAGGGCGCGGTGCATATCCAAGGCCCCGACGGCGAAATGTTTTCCGACTCGGCGCATACCCAACAAAATGGTGGATGGGTTTTCGACGGCAATGTGCGCGGCGATCGGCAATTTGAAGGCGAAAGATGGCAACTGTTTACCCCGCATGCCGTCCATGGCAAGAGTGGCCTTTCCGACGCGGGGCCGAGTTTTGAGCTCGTGCACGGCGCAGACCAACTTTCAGGTGAGTGGCTCAAGACGCGACATGTCGGCGATGAGCTTGCGATTACCGCGCTCGGCGATCTGGTTTTGACTCGTGATGGGCTCGTGGCGCAAGGAGACCGCCTTGATCAAAAAAATCTAAAGACCATTCTTTCCGGCGACCCTGCGCGAGCAAGTTTCCCCATTCAAGACCTTTCTGGCACGGCGCGCGCAAGCCGCATGGTGCGTGAGGATGACATCCTTTTCTTGCATGGCAAACCGCGGCTCGATTTACCAGCTCAATCGCTCGGGCTCGAAGGCAGCCGCGTTTTTATCGATTCGGCGCGGGCAAATCGCAGCCCACTCACTGGCGCTTGGTCCATGACGGGCGGCGTTGTTTTTTCTGGCGCGGTTTCAGGTAAAGCCGCCAGCCTTCATTGGGTGCCAGGCGGAGAAATGATTCTCAAATCCGACTTTAACCAGATTGCACGACTTGCCGGCACTCGCACGGGCCAAGGTGATTTTGATATTCAAGCGGAGGTCATCCGTATTGATGAGGTCGGTGTTGGCGAATTATTGCGCCAATGTGTTGCTTCCTTTCAGGCTCCTGACGGTACGCCCGGAAAGGTGACGGGCCATCGCGTTGTGTTTCATGAATCGGGTGGTCGCGCCGAAGGTAAAGTCGCCGTAAATTGGGCGTCTTGGGCCGGTCAAGCAGCAAGCGCAAACTGGGGCTTTACAAAAGAAGGTTGGCAACTTGAGCTTATTGACAACGCGAGCCTAAACGGCGCAGAAGGTTCCGCAACTGGGCATCGTATTTTTTATCGGCACGAGCAACAATCTCTTCGCGCGGAGGGTTCTTCCGGAAGCCTCGCGGAAATAAATGTTACAGGTGGCCGCAGCGCGATTGGCGATTGGCTTGAATATTCCATTGGCTCTCGTCTCTTTTCTTCTGGGCACGCAACTTTCCAAACGCCGGTGGTTAACTGATGAAACTTCTTTTATTGCTTGCGGCGCTCAGCCCCCTCTCGATGCCTCTCGTTGCACAAGAGCCTGAATCGACAAACATCGAAGTCAGCTCAATGATGCACTGGGAAAAAAACGGTGAGTTGTTTTACGAATTAATCGACCTCGTTTATCAAGAAGGCGTATTTCACATTGTCGCCGACCGGGCCACCCTGCGCTTTGATGCCGCGCTTTATAAAAAGGGGTTGGCGGAAAACAATTCCGTTGCTTCACCTAAGCCACAATCTAACTCACCGCTATTAAGCCAGAAAATTCAATCCGCATTGTTTGGCGCGATGGGCACAGTTGGCGTCGACAGCGCGTTGCTGGAAATACTCCTAGAAGATAATGTTGTCATCAACGGAGATGGGCTTGATCTCAAGTGTTCTCGTTTTTCACACTTAGTCAAACAAGAGATAACCATACTTTCTGATTGTGATTTAATTTTTGAAAATGGCGCGCCCAACGGCTGGCCAATGCGCTTGTTGGCAAAAGAGCTCACAGAGTTTCCTGATGGTCGACTTGAGGCAATCGAGGGTCGCAATACAACTTGCACACACGAGCCTCCGCATTATTCCATTTCAATGAGTCGCGTGGTGCGTGAGCCGACAACCAGCTCGGGCGGGCCTGAACTATGGAAACCAAGCGGTATGCGATTGCGGCTTGGCGGTATTCCCGTGTTGCCTTTGCCCGCATTTGATTTTTCGGAAGGCGAGTCATTCCTTGGTTTAGAACGCATCAAAATATTATCGGGTCGCGCCTGGGGAGCCTCTTTGCAGGCCGACATTCAGGGCGACTCGCAACTTTACGGCGGAAAACTAAACTGGGCTTTATCGCCCGCGTTTAGCTCAAAGCGCGGAGTGCCTCTATTTTTAGACCTTAATTACTCGAAAGAAAATTGGAAAAGTGAGTGGTCGTTGTTTGCCCTTCAAGACCAAGGTGATGACCTGCATGGCCTCTCAAGCCAGTTTGGGCGCGATTCTGATTTGCGCTTTCGAGCACGGCTTAATAACCGTTTTCAGCTCAGCCAAGATTGGCGATTAGATGCCGATATTGCCCTCACTTCTGACCCGCTGGTTGATTTAGAGTTTTTTCTACAAGACTGGATGTTCCAGGATGATGCAGAGACGAATATCCATTTGCGCAATGTCAGACAAGACTCGTTCTTCTGCGCCGATTTGGTTTCTCGACTAGACAGCGCGGGGTCGGTCCCCCTATCGTATTTTGGCTCACCCACATTCTCGGCACAACCCACTCTTGAGGTTTTACCGGCCCTTCGCTTTGAACAATTCGCTGTACCAATAGCAAAAATTCCGGTTGGCGCGCTGGGAGGAAAGGATGGCCTGAGCTCTCTCCATTTTTCTTGGGGCGCGACGGCAGAATCTCTACAGCTCCGCGATCGTGGGTTTCTTGCGCCTGAGGCCAACCCCGGCTATTGGCCCCCAAGCCCCACTCGGCGGCTTCAGCATTTATCCACTTGGGCAGAATTTAGTCTTCCACTTTATTGGCGCGGCTTAAGCATCCGCCCCGGCTTCCGTGCGGACACTAAAGTTTGGAAAGAAAGTACTAATGTTTTTGGGCAAGATTCAAGCCTCTCGCGCGAAGCCTATCTTGATCTTGGCGTCACGGCTCTACGCCAATATGAAGATGGTTGGCGACATCACCTTCGCCCCACTTTGCGGTTACGCGATCAGCAACTTTCGCGGTCGGCGACAAATCCAATTCCACAATTTAATGGCTTTGAATATGAAACGCCCGGCCAAGCGGTTGAGCTTGGTTTCCGCCAAAGCTTTTTCGCCCCCTCCCAAGAAACGCCATGGTTCGACTTGCGTATTCAGCGAGCCTGGTATCCCGATGAGACAAATGTTTTAATTGATTCGGTTTTCCCTGGGCCCAGAGATGGCGTCGCGATTGACGGCTGGGGCCCGACTGAAGTGCAAGCCTTTTGGCAACCGCGTCGACCGGGCGAGGCGCTGCGCGGTTTAAGCTGGTGGGGTCGTTTCCGTTTCGGGCCGCAAGATGTTTTAGACGAAAGTTATTCCCAACTTTCCATTCGCCCAAACGCCCGCACAACTTTTAGTTTTGCTTACCGCGACTATTTAGATTTATATCAACAGGCAACCGTGTCGAGTGCGTGGCGTGCGAGCGAAATGCTCTCATTTCGTTTGAGCCAAACCTTTAACCTCATTGGCGACGCGGCGCGCGTTAATCGATTAAGTGCTCAATATTGGGGGCACGATTATATTTTCGAAGTCGAGCTTTATCTCAACGAAATCAACGGTGACGAAGGCATCTTCTTTAACTTCTCGCCACGATTCTTAGCCGAGCAACACGGCTCGATGGGTCTTCCTAGAATGGCGAGCGCAAGATACCTGCAAGACACACCATGACATTTGCATTCTTCGGCTCAGGCGAAATCCTCATCGCGCTCGTTGTTGGCCTCCTCCTTTTTGGCGGACGGCTCCCTGAGATTGTGAAACAGGTCGCCCGTTATTTTGGTGAGGCCAAGCGCACGATGGCTGATATTCGTCGCGAAACAGGTGTTGATGAGGTCATCCGCGATATCCGCGCTGATGTTGACCGCGCCGCTGGCCCTGCTCAAAAGCCTCAATCTGAATCTCCTGACTCAGATTCTGCTATTGAGCAAGATTCAACCCAAACTGGGCAATAAACCCTACCCCTTTAAGGGCCAAGACTTAGGTGAGGCGCCGCCTTGTTGTGCATTATTCTCAACACGGAGGCTTTTGTGGGGAAAACTGCTCTAAGCCTTGCATTTGCTAGGGTTTTCGAATAAACAACATCCTGTAAATTGAGTTTTCCACAGGTTTTCCACATTTTACATCCGAGAAAAGAGTGCTGGAAACGAGCAGGGAAGAGTGCTTGCGTCTAGCTGAGGCAAAATGATGTCTTCGAGAGCGAGGCGGCAAGCTCCGCGTGAGCCAGGCAGGCAAAACACGAGCATTTTTCCAATTAAACCCGCTGAGGCGCGTGATTGGATACAAGCTGTGGAGATTTCCTGGTACGACAGCATTCGGAAGAGTTCGCCAAAGCCAGGCAAGGTTTTTGTGTAAAGCGGCTCAACGGCTTCGGGTGTGACATCTCTTGCTGTGACTCCTGTGCCACCTGTGACCAAAACGGCTTGGAAATCGCCGTCTGAAGACCATGCTATAAGCTTTTCTTGAATCGCCGCGACCTCATCTTTCACAATGGAGCGATCTTTGACTTGGTGGCCGGTGGTTTCAAGCACGGCAGTTAAGTATTGCCCCGAAGTGTCGGTCTCAAGAGTGCGAGTATCTGAGACAACCAAAATTCCGATTTGCAGTTTTTGGAATTCAGCCGGTTCGTGATGATGTGCGTGTTTCATGATTAAATGCGGAATGCTTGTTGCTCAACGGGCTCTTCAATCCGCTCGAAGCCAGCTTGTTTTAGATTTTTTGAAAGTGGACGGCGCTGCCCATCCTCGCCGTGAACGAGAAATAGAATTTTGGCGTGCTTGGCGAGTGGCTTCAAGGCGCGCAATAAATCTTGCTGATCAGCATGTGCCGAAAAACCATCCATTGTGGTTAATCGCGCGCCCACCTGATAGTGCTCGCCCAGGATGGAAACCTCTTTCGCCCCTTCGGCCAAGCGACGGCCAAGAGTGTGCTCGGCTTGAAACCCAACGACCAACAACTCGGTGTTGGGGCTGCCAATCCAATTCGCAAGATGGTGCAAAATGCGACCCGTTTCCATCATGCCCGAGGCTGACAAAACAATCATTGGCCCTGGATGACTATTCAACAACTTGCTCTCACCAACCGACTCCGTAAATCGCACGCCTGGGCACAAACTTTGCGCGCGTCCATCAATACATTCAAGTTGCTCAAGGGCTTCGTCATCGTAATACCGACAATAATTTTTCACAATCGATGTCGCCGCCGTCGCAAGTGGGCTGTCGACAATCACCGGCACTTTAGGCGCGGCACCCGATTCAAAAACACGACCCAGTTCATAAAGGATGTTTTGCGTACGCCCTACCGCAAAAGCAGGAATCAATAAACGACCTCGCCCTCGCGCGACGAGCCGCTTCACCGCATCGGCTAATTCTTGCTGCATATCAGCAAAGCCCGGATGAGTTTTTCCGCCATATGTGCTTTCCGAAATAATGATATCAGCTTGCACGAAAGGCTCTGGATCGCGCAGTAAGGGAAGCCCCGATCGACCGTAATCGCCGGTGAAAACAATGCGGCGCATCTCGCCATCTTCGGTCGCCTCAACCTCGACCCAAGCCGAGCCAAGAATGTGCCCCGCTTCATGAAATCGCGCGCGCACACCATCAAGAACCGCAAACCATTCGCCATAACGATGGGATAAAAACCGACTGAGTGTTTCATCGACATCTTCGTCGAGATAAAGCGGCATAACCTCGGCGTTTGTCGGCGGCGCATTTCCTTTTCTCGACCCGCGAACTTTATTACGCATGCGTTTCTTGTTTAGGAATTCAGCGTCCTTGGACAAAATGTGTGCGCAGTCATGCAGTAAAATCGTGCACAAATCACGCGTACCGTGAGTCGCGTGAATGGTTCCATGAAACCCCTCGCGCACAAGCATGGGTAATTTGCCAGAGTGGTCAATGTGCGCATGAGACTGAATGACGGCATCGACTTTGCTGGCATCAAAATGAAAGTTAGCGTTTCGCTGGTAGCTTTCATTGCGACGGCCCTGAAAGAGCCCGCAGTCAAGTAACACCTGGCGGCCATTCACGCACAGCATATGACAAGATCCTGTCACTCCACGCGCTGCGCCAAAAAACCTAATCTCCATAGCGCGCCACTTGTTTTTTTACATTTGAAAAATGTTGTTTCACCGCCTTTGGCAAAGATTGGCTTCCGTGAATCGAAAGAAACTTTCGCAAGGCGGGCGGCACGGGAGAGCCGCTGCCCAAAGGTATGGACATCGCCAGGGAAACACTCATTTCAGCTCGTTGCGTCAAAAAAGCATCGCGCGCTAAAACGGACGCTGCTGCCACGGCGGGATGCGCTTCTGCTCGCGGCACTTCAAAAACCTCTAGGCTTGGGTCACTCTCTGCAAGCCGCAAGCGAACCGGGCAGCGTGGGCTAAATCGATCAATAATTGCGTATTTAGCAGCAGCCTCTTTTTGCAAATCATGGAGAGCGGCGGCATGAAGCACTGTGAGCAATTGGTTTACATTGCTTCCGTTTTCAGCGTGCTGCCGGTTGTATTGCGCGGCGGTCAAAACACGCTCTTGGAATGGAAACTCTTTCCTGATCCAAGTGGCCAAAACCTGAATACGACGGTCGGCAATTTTTTTAGAATCGGTAACGCCAGCTTCTGCAAGCAACTTTGCGCTGACCTCGTCAACATAAACAGCGGCAACTGTTATCCCTCCGAAAGTGTCGCCCTTGCCGGCTTCATCAGAGCCGATAGCTGGAAGCGCAGAAACAAAATCAGCCGTGGGCTCCTTGGGTGCGGCAGCTTCCTTTTCCTTTTTTTCGACCAAAGATGAGGCCACGCCCCCGGCCATCAAAAACCGTGGCTCGAAAGCATCAGCACCTTTTCCTTGGACAACCAACTTGCCCGATTGATAGCAATTAATCACCATGCCGTCTCCTCGTGCTTGGAAATGCGCGTAAGCTAAATCGCGGAATTCAAAGTCGTTTTCTCGCAGCCGTTTTTCCAGTTGAGTGGCGGCGGCGGCATCGATTTTCCATACAAATGTATTAGCGGCACTCATTGTCAGCCTCCAATTCAACGGCTCGCAAAGCCTGGATGCAACGCTCACGCGTGGCTTCAAAAGAGGTTGCCGTCGCAAGGTCGTTTGCGCTGACAAAGATTGGTGGGCCGTAAACCAAAACTACTTTTGAAAAGGGTTTCGGAATCATCATGCGATCCCACGAACCCATGCGCCAAGCGCGATTCGCCCCATAACCGTTTGGCAATAAAGGCCGGTCAATGGCAACAGCAAGTTTAAGCGCGCCGGGGGCAAATGAATGTCGAGGCCCGCGAGGCCCATCTGGAGTTAACGCATAACCATATGGGCTGCGTTTCATTTCAACCATCTCTCTCAGCGCTTCGCGGCCACCCTTGCTGGATGAACCACGCACAGTTTCAAGCCCAAGTTTTTTTGTGATACGCGCGATAACTTCGCCGTCGTGATGATGACTAATTAATGCACGCACGGGCTGGCCTCGGTGTAGCAGCAGCGAGGTGGGAACATGCTCGTGCCAGACAATCCAGATCGGCAAGCCCGCTTTCGTTTGAGCGGCATCACGATTTGCCTGGCCTACAATTTGAACACGCCAAGTCGTTGCCAGCAATCGAAGCGCTGTCGTCCCCACCCATTCGGCCAAGAGCTGAATCAACCAGCGGCGGAAGCGTTTGCGAAAAGTCGGCGGTGGTTTTGTGGCTTGGGTCAAGGCAGGAGCGGTCTAAGGTGACTGGCTAGGCTCATCTTCGTCAAACGGCGACTCGGTTTCCACCAAGGCCTCTTCTTGCCGCCACTTTTCTTCCATTGCCAGGCGTTTGCGGCGACGCGCTCGTCTCACAAAGGGGTATCCGATCAGCAAGCCAAGCGCCATCCAAAGAAAAAATCTCGGCTCGCCATCACTCATGATGGAGTGGAACGAAGAGAGCTCTTTGCGCAAATCTGCTTCGTGCGTGACGACAGATAGCCCAGTAAGCGTTAAAAGCGCTTCGTCGAGCGTCGCGCCGAGCTTCATTTCGTGCAATAGTTTGGCGGGCATATCTCTGCCGTAGAGGCGGATGAGCCGCGAAACCATGCGGTAGCCGAGCGCGTAGCCCTCTGCCGCGCCCGCGACATCTGAGCTAAAGGCAGAGCGGTATTTTGACAGGGGTGCCAAATCACCCGTAAACGAGCGCCAAGAAATCGAAACACCCACCCGGCGCAAGAGGATGTCTTCCGCAAAAAATTGCGCAACACCCTCGTGAAACCAGGCTGGAATGCGGCGATAAACCGCTGGCCCAAGACCACTCATCGCATAATGCGCCATTTCGTGCCGCAGAGTGTTGCGTAAAGGTGTCTGACTTTGCGCCTGATTTACAGCCAGCAAAATACGCGACTCTGCCGGAAGGGTTACTGCGGCATACCATTCCGGGACGGATGGCTTACCCATGGCTACCGCCATGTCATCGCGATCCGCCATCCACTCTAGGAGACCCTTTCCGGGAAGTGGTTGAAGTTGAAGCCAACCCAGGGCTTCTTGATAATCTTGGTCTGCTAGAGCTACAAGCGGGACAACCCGTGGCAACAAAGCCTCAGGAGATGCCCAGGAAAAATGCTCTGTGTCTCCGGTCACGGATTGCTGCAAAGCAATCAAGCATGAAAGGAAAGCCAAAAACATCTATTTTTTAAAACTCTAACTCGGACGATTTACTTGAAAAAATCGGAATCGTTTGCCCGGTCGAATCTTCGACAATCTGAATGCCGAGCGGAGCAGCGCCAATCAAGAAACCCGCAAAAAACGGAATGTCAGCCAAGGCGAAGTTGCTTTCGTAACGAACTCGCAAACGAGTTGGCTCAACAACGACTGTCGTATGGGCCGGTCGCATCTCTGCAACCAATATTTGCAGGTTCGGGATGTTAGCCAAGTCAAACGGGAGATCGTCGCCAAACCCACCCGCGCCACCCGCATTTTTGGCCGTGGCGGTTAATACACCCATACCCATTTGAGCCAAACCCAAAAGCTGTTTAAATTGGGGTTGCCAGTTTTCCCAGAGCGCAAGATTTGCGCCTTTGGGAATCGAGGCAAAAAAGTCTTCGGCATCATCATGGCTAAGGATGTTTCGGTTAAGGGGTTTGATTTTTTCACGAAGGGCTTTTTTAACTCCGGCGACATCCCAGCCGAGAAGGAACCAGCCGTCAGGGTGCAGGGCAATTGTGGGCTCAAGCGTAATTTTCATGCCGCCCATCTGGGGGATGGAATCACTTAGCCCAATGTATGAAAAATATGCCGGACCGGCCCTGTCAACCATCTTTCCGTTCTCATCTTTTACACGCAACTTAAGCCGCTTTGCCCGAATCAAGGGCATTGCAGAGACTTTATCAATATTGCTCGGGTGCGCTAAAACATAACGCATCATCTTTTCGAACTCAGGATTGACCGTTTCGAAATTAGATACTTCAAAAGCTAAGAAACCCGTTGGGGTCATTCCTTTCGAGCGAGACCAGCCCCAATAATTGCTGCCAAGCCCGGAAAATAATGTTTCTAAATCAATCCCCTCAAGCTCTGTTTCGTTTTCTAAAAAGTGGTCGCGAAACAATTTAGCTACTTGGAAGTTGCCGACGATAGCTGTCTCGGCGTTACTTGGAATATACTTCAACAAATCAGGATTGGCCACGCCAAAATAATCAACCCACTCGGGCTTGGCCGCTTTGAGAAACCGCATCGAAAATTCGGCTGTACTGGCACCAGATTCGGACCACCCCGAGAAGGCGTGTAAAGAAGACAAGCCAACGATAGCAGGGTCGAGGCCTGGCTGTTGTTGCGATGCGGCTTCAAGCACATTCAGCCACACCATTACTGGCGCAGATGCGTTTTGATTGATTCGCCAATCTGCACGAAAACTCTCAAGCGATGTCAAGCTCGCGCCTGTTTCAACCATTTCACCTCGAGTGAAATGAAGTGCACTTCCGTTAAGTGCAACATGAAAGTCGTCGCCAAATTCGCCGCGAGCTTCCATTTTTGAAAAGTATTCAAATAACTGTTGAGCCGATTTTTCGGAATGCAAAACAAACTCAACAATGAAAAAAGGCCTTTCGCCGTGAGCGTAGCCACCAGAAATTAAATCATAGGTCGACCACTTTAAAAACTCTTTGCCCAAACCCTCGGAACTAAGCTGATCTTGTATTTCCATCCAGGCCTCTTGATTCGCGACAGTCGCCTCAGCAAAGAAACGCTGCATTTTTGATTGCGACCAAGTGCGCCCCAAAAAACCACTCTGACCGACGGTTCGAATTTTGTCGAAATCGGTAATCGAAAAAAAGGCTGTTGTGTTGTCTGGTAGACGCTCGGCCAAACCAGGAAAAACAAGCGGGGCCTCTATTGCGGCAACTTCTGCCACAGGCGTCTCGCTAGAACTAGTGCCTGAGCTGGCCGACTCTTGAGAACACGAGGAAATGGAAAGAAAAAGAGTGAGGCTTAGCAGGAGAATTTTCATGGCTTTTCCGAAGTAATCGGGGACATACTTTACGAACAACGAGCAAATCATTGAGGGTTTTTTAGGATAAGGATAAACTTAGCCCTCGGGCTTTTCTAAGCCCCTGCAAAACTGTGCGCTACCTCCGCCTCACCCTCATCTTCGCTTCACTTTTTGTGACGCTTGCAGCCTGCCATGGGCCGCAAGCTCTTTCCGGTGCTGCGTCGATCGCTCTCGGTGATGTGCCGACACCGGCTGGCTTTTCGCTATCCACCCAGCACGCCAAGCCACTCTTTATTGTTGCCGGCAGTGGTTATCGCTCCGGCGAAGCCAATTTTTGGGGTCCCGGAAGCACTGACTCGATCACCATCTATATGACACAGGCTCTGCCTGACTTTGGCTGGCAGTTCACCAACGATGTTTGGGTCAAGGGCCCATCCCGCCTCAGCTTTAGCGTAACACCCGTTATCAAAAGCTCTTACAACGACTCCGAGCGGGCCGCGCTCTTCATTAAACTCTGGTCCGCACGCTAATCATGAACACTCACACTACAGAAGCTCCCGGCAGTCTCCTGACAGACTGGTTCCAGAAAAATCGCATGACCCTCGTGGTTTTTGCCGCCGTGATCCTTGGTCTTGGCCTCTACAACCGATTCGTCCCACAAATGCAACGCGATGCACGGATGGCTTCCTGGGAAGCTCTCATGGAATTGCGCACAAGTGGCGCCGAGGCTTTTGAAGCCGCCCAACTTCCCGAAACGCTTAGCCGAGCAAAGCTTGACGCAACGACCTATCCTTGGTTTGCCGCTATGGCAGCTCATGCTTCTCTACAGGGTCAAGATTCAGAGGCTTACGCCATCCTTAAACCTGAGCTCACGGCTCTTAGTCAAAGCCACCCTGGCATTAAAGTAAACGGTGAAAACCTTTTCGGCCTCTTGGCAAGCCGAATGTCTAGCTCCAATCTTTCCGCTACAAGCAACCCAGAGCCAAGTGGGCAAAAAGTAACGCTTACGCTAACTGCCTCCGACGGCGCAAGTTACGCGCTTTCTTACGGCCTTTATGCCAGCGTTGCGCCTGCTGCGTCCGCCCAATTGCTTTCTATGATTGAGGCCGGCTCTCTAATAGATGTTGAGTTGGCGCCAGCTGGTGCAGCCACATTTAAGGCCAGCTCCGCAATCGAAGGCGAGCCAACCTCGATACCACTCGAGCGTCAATTTGGCTGGTTCCATGAAGCAGGCTCCTTGTCAACCTCGCCCGACTTCACTGTCGGTGGTGGCGCGCAATCAGGCACCGAGCTCCTCCTTCTTTTTGAAGACGCTTTCCATCAAGACGGTCGCTCTACAGTTTTTGCAAAGCTCCTCAACTCTGAGATTCTTGATGATTTAGCCAACCGAGCCGAGGGCGCATTGACAATTACAGACGCCTCTATTCAATAAGGTCTGCCGCAAAGCAAAACGACCGAGGCGCATAGCCTCGGTCGTTTTCTCGTTTCGGTTGCGCCATTCATAAAGAACGCGCGATGCCGCAATAAGTGGTCGGCCCTATCCGTCCATCAATTCGCGCGCTTCGTCTTCACTCACACCCAGCTGAGAGGCAAGGCGATCTAGCGCATCCAAGTCTTTAAAGTGGAGTACAAGTCGCCCACCTCCGCGCGCAAGCAAACGCACTTCATTTTTTAGGCCGAGCTTGCGCGTGATGCGCTCCTGGAAGTCATTAACCCAAGCTGGCTTTCGAGGCCGCGCGGCTCGCGGCTTCTCTTCGCTGCCAGTTGCCGCCGCAACACAAAGGGATTCGGCCGCCCGCACCGAAAGCCCCCCATCGAGGATGGCCCGATAAGTCTTTTGCTGAGCGTCGCTTCCGTTAAGGCGGAGCAAGGCCCTTGCGTGCCCCGCGCTAATTGTTTCACGTGAAACAGCCGCTTGCAGCCCCTCGGGCAGTTCCAAGAGCCGGACGAGGTTCGCTACGGTTGAGCGCTCCATGCCCAGCCTCTCGGCGATCTGGGCTTGGGTCATGCCGTGTTCGCCGAGTAGCTTTTGGCAAGCCTTGGCTCTTTCAATTGCGTCGAGGTCTTCGCGCTGAATGTTCTCTATTAGCGCAAGCTCAAAGCGTTCGGCGGCCGAGGTTGGGTTTGGGCGGGTTAAAATCGGAATTTGCTTCATTCCAGCCAGCTGAGCGGCGCGCCAGCGGCGTTCGCCAGCCAAAATCTCGTATTTGCCTTGGCCTAACTCTGTCACAACAATCGGCTGCATCATGCCGTGGCGACGCAAACTTTCGGCTAGCCCCCCTATCCCTTTTTCTAAATCTTTCCGCGGCTGCTCAGAGCTTGCTGTTAGAGCATCTGGAGAAACCCACAAAGGCGCGCCGCCTTCTTGGATGTCGCTGGAGTGCTGGTGGTTAAGTAAGGACGAAAGCCCTTTTCCTAGTTTTTTGGTTGCCATGATTTCAAGTTTGGTTCGGGATTTCGAGCGTCTATAGTAGCCTAACGAAAACTTCCGGTAGACCTCAACTCGTAAACATGACAAAAATTGGCATCTTGGGCGATCTTCACGCCAACCTCTCTGCTTTAGAGGCTGTTTTAACCCTTTTAGAGCTTGAGGGTGTTGACGAGTACTATTGTGTTGGCGATATCGTCGGCTACGGCCCCCGCCCAAACGAAGTCATTGAGCTCATCATTGAGCATAAAGTGCAGTGCGTAGCCGGTAACCACGACTGGGCCCTCCTTGGTAAAATCGACTCGCGTTATTTCAACCCTTATGCTCGCCAAGCTATCGAATGGACGGCCAAAGTCATCTCAAAACAATACACCGAGTGGCTAGCTGAACTGCCACTACGGATTGATCGCGAAAACCTATCCGTTTTCCATGGCGCACTGCCTCACCCTGAAGAATTTGCCTATTTGCAGTCCGAAGTTGTAGCTCGCAACACCTTCATGGATTTTGAAGGGCCGGTTGGCTTTTGCGGGCACACTCATGTTCCCCTAACCTATTTGCTAGACGCCAAAGGGCAGCTAAATGTCCATTTCCAAGATGACTGGGTTCTTCTGGGCGATACCCGAGCGATCGTAAATGTCGGCAGTGTTGGGCAGCCGCGCGATGAAATCCCTGCAGCGCCGGGCATGATTTACGAACCCGAATTGGGCATGTTGCGGCTATTGCGCACTCCATACAATATTCCAGCCGAGCGCAAGCTTATACGCAAGGTGGGCTTACCGCGAATCCTTGGCGACAGACTAGAATCTGGGATCTAACCCAAATACGGCAAGGCGGCCACGATGTCGTCCAGGCCATCTTCGCCGAGACGGTGCTTGAACAAGGTTTTCATGTCTTGTAGCGGCTGCTCATCGCCAAAGAACTGGATCTCTGTTCTCGACGGATTTGAGCCGGCCAACACCAACATCGACATAATGCTAAAAGCATTGGCGCGCTCGTCGCCAATCTGCATTTCAACGGGTGTGCCATATTGGGTTGCTATGCGCACAATCAATGAGATCGGCCTAGCGTGCAAAACGACGCCCGCCGGAAGGGTTAACATGAGTGAACCCTGGCGAGTTAGCCGCGGCAGCAAGGCTTCCGCAATGGGGGCGGCCGCACGCAAGCATCTGTAAGCCACTATAATGCCACTATTTACGATGATTTCAGATATCTTCTTCTGCCCCACGAACCGCTCGAATAAAGCCCTCGACTCCCCTCTGCGCTCAAGGGCATCATGTCGCTCAAAAAGGTGGGTTAGCCCAGTAACGGCCTCTAGCAAGTGAAATGCGCTACTCAAAGCTGCGCGTAATCGGGGAAAGCCCTCGAACTCAACCTCTTCGGGGCTTCCGGACAAGAGAGAATCGTAAAGACTCTGCAAGTTATGGGCACGGCCCTCAAATTTACGGGCGACTGCCTCTTGACCTAGAGTGCTTAAAAACTCAACCTGGTCTTCTGGGCGCAAAATGGGCTCGGTCGCGCGACCGCCCCAGGCCCGAACAAAGCGCAAGTACTGACCCACAAATTTTGCGGCCTTCGAAGAGCCCTTATCTGATTGCGGGCTACCGGCGGCGCGATCTCTCTCAAGAACAAGGCGTGGGCCGTCAGAAGCAAGGGCGTCGACACGCAAAACGCTTGTTGGCCAGTCGAGCTTTGCCGCCTTCCATTCCTCCCTAAACCCTTGCGCACAAGAGAGTAACATCTCGCCAAGAGCAAGTGCGGCATCGCGCACGGTGGGGGCTAAGAAATTTTCGACCCATTCTGGGTCTGCATGTGCGTAGGAAGGTAACCTCGAGTGCAAGTGCACATATCCGCCCATTGCGTGACTCAGCCAGCGCACAAAAGCTGCTAGTTCGCGAAGTTTAAAAAAGTTCTTGTTCTCACGAGCTCCAAAATCATCCAAGAATTGCTCAAGCTCAAAAGAAGCCTGGCTTACATGCTCAAGTTGCCTTTGCGACCACTCTTCGGGCGCAGATTCCATGATTCCGTTAAGCAGCGGCATCAGGGTTGCGCCCTGAGGAACCAGCCTTCCACGGAAATCGTCCTCGGAAAGCACCCGCAAGCGGGGGCTACTCGGAGAGGACCAGGGGGACGCATTCATGGCTGTAAAGTATCGGCAGAAAACTACCTTTTCTTTATTCTACCTATGCAATGGCTCTTGGCTAGTGTAAAACCACATAGCAACTTCCTAGCGTCTATCTAAATCCACTTAAGTTAATCGCTTAAGGCGCCGAAAAGGGTAAGAACAGATTCCCTTCACCCCAAAAATAAGAGGACAAAACCATCTCTTCAGACCGTTGCCTAGAAACTTACCTTCGCGAAATCGACGAAGTCTCACTCCTCACAGCAGAAGAGGAGGTCACCCTTGGGCGCCTTGTCCAAAAAGGCGACGCCGATGCTCGAGAGCACATGATCCGCGCTAATTTACGCCTCGTTGTTAGTGTGGCAAAGCGGTTTTCAAATCGTGGCCTAGCCCTGCCCGATCTTATCGCAGAAGGCAATCTTGGCCTTCTTAAGGCAGTAGAAAAATTCGACCCAGAGGCTGGTTTTCGTTTTTCAACCTATGCCACCTGGTGGATTCAGCAAACCATTCGCCGCTCGCTGATTAATACAGTCAAAACGGTTCGCGTCCCATCCTATATGGTGGAAATCCTGACAAAATGGAATCGCGCAACCGAAAGTTTGCGCTCAACGCTTGGCCGAAAGCCGTCCAACAAAGAAATCGCTGACGAGGTTGGCCTCAACGATCGATCTCGCAAAGTCGTTGAACAAACGCTGTCTTCTCAAAGCGCAGCGGCCGATATCACAGCCGAGGGGGTCCGCCCGCCAACGCAACTTTCCGACACGCAATTCAATTATGACCGCCGTCAGCCCGACGATATCGCGATTGAAAACGATGCGCTCCAAACGCTAAAAGAGCTTTTAGATCTCATTGACCCGCTTGAGGCGCAGGTTGTTCGCCTACGCTACGGCCTTTCGGGTGATCGACCAAGCACGCTCGAGTCAATCGCGCAAGAGCTCAATATTTCTCGCGAGCGCGTCCGCCAAATCGAGGCGGCCACCTTGCGTAAACTACACACCTATGTCGTCGATGGAAACTCCACCGAATCGCTCCGGCCAGAAAGCCAAAGCGACGGAAAGCCCTCGTGGCCAGTCATTTCAAAGCGCGCCGAGTAATTCGTCCGCGCAAACGGCTGCGGCGCAATCCAAAGCCACACCAACGCCATCTTCTGCGCTCGCAGAAGATGGCGTTTCCCTTTTCGTCCACTTCCCTTATTGTGCCTCGAAATGCAAGTATTGCGATTTCAATTCCTGGGCGCATCAGGGTGAAGACTTTCGACCCTATCTCGAAACGGTTTTGCTCGAAGCGGCCAAGCGTGCCGACAATCTGCGGCCCCAAACTGTTTTTATTGGGGGCGGCACACCCTCCTTGATGGGGGACGACAACCTCCGCTTCTTCCTCGACAGCCTCAACGAAATCACTCATTTTCGCAATAGTGCGGCCGAAGTCAGCATTGAGGCCAATCCCGAATCATTTACCGACGCCTTTGCAACTGCGGCTATCGAATCTGGCTGCAACCGCTTGTCTTTAGGTGTGCAATCCTTTCAGCCCAACATCTTGCAGGCGTATGACCGAGTTCACTCTGCCGATGAGGCGAAGCGCGCCTTCTACAGCGCACGAAAAGCTGGGTTTTCCAGAATCAACCTTGATTTTATATACGCCTTCCCCGGCCAAGACCCAAAACAATGGGAGGCCGACCTCCAAGAAGCCGCTCGATTAGACCCAGAGCACCTCTCCTGCTACGAACTTGCTTACGAGCCAGGGACTGCGCTTACAAAATTAAAGCAAGCGGGCCGCTGGGAGCCAGAAGATGAAGATGTGTGCCAAGCTCTTTTCGAATCAACTGAAAATTGGCTCTCTGGGCTAGGCTATACCCGCTACGAAATCTCAAATTACGCAAAGCCGCGCGAGGAGTGCCTCCATAATTTGGCGAGCTGGCGCTCTCTTGATTACATTGGCCTCGGAACCGGGGCTGCCTCTTGGCGCAACGGGATAAGGTCTAAGAACATCCTTGACCCTCGCGTCTACCAAAAACGACCGTTCGAGCAGAGTGAATCAGAGGCGCGACTGCCAGAAGAGGCCTTGTTTGATCTGATGTTGATGGGCCTGCGGTTGCCTCAACAAGGGGTTTCTAGAAAACGGGCTTTGCGCCAAACGGGTCTAGACCCGGCTGAATATTGGTGTGAACTTTTTAATCAATTCAAAAGCAACGGTTGGCTTGAGATCAAAGCTGATTGCATCCGCACGACACCACGCGGGCTATTGCTTCTGGATACAATCTTGGGGCAAATGCTCCCTGAAGTCTAAGCACTTAAATCCATGTCCAAACAGTCATCGTCGCTTTTCGCTCGCCTCTTTATTCGAGGTCTTGGCGTGTTATTGCCCCTTGCCGTTACCATTTCTTTACTCGTTTGGCTCTGGACATTTTTAATGGATAAAGTCATCGGGCGTGTTGAATCGCTGGTGAGGCTCCTCCCTGGTTGTGGCCCAACGGAAATGAGCGATTTAATCGTAACTTCCATTTCGGCCGTTGCATTATTACTCATTATTTTGTTAATGGGCATTTGGTTTTCGGGTTTCTTGGGCAGGCGGCTTTACGATGTCTTCGAACGCATGCTTGCGCGATTGCCTTTTTTGGGCTCTATTTACCCATACATCAAACAGGTCACGGAATTCTTTTTCGGCGAAGAAAAGAAAGTCACTTTTCAGCGCGTCGTGGCTTTGCCCTACCCGCGCGAAGGCCTGTACTCTTTTGCTTTTTTGACCGGAAGTAGTTTGCGTTCTCTCAACAACGCAACAGGTCGAGAGTTGGTCTCTGTTTTTGTGCCGTCCTCCCCAATGCCAGCAACGGGCTATACCCTTTTTGTTCCACCCGAAGACCTCATCGAAATAAACATGACTGTCGAAGAGGCGCTGCGTGCAATTGTTTCTGGTGGTGTCCTTGTTCCAGAACACGAGGCGGTTGGCTTAACTAAATCTAAAGACTCAGAAAATCTTGAATAAAATGTCATTTGCCTCACGCCTCTGGAAGGCCGTCGATAAAAAAAATACGCCCGCGATGGTGGGTTTAGATTCTCGGCTCGACCATTTGCCCGAGCCATTTGCCTCGCGCGCACAAGACGGCCCCGTAGAGGCTGCCGCGGCTTTGGTTGATTATCATCGCGCGCTCATTGATATTCTTGCTGAGCATATTGCGGTCATTAAACCACAATCTGCTTTTTTTGAATTACTTGGCCCTCACGGGTGGCAGGCCTGCGGCGACGCAATCGCATACGCCAAAGATCGTGGCCTAATTGTGCTTTTAGACGCCAAACGAGGCGATATTGGGTCAACCTCAAAGGCTTACGCCCAAGCTCTTTTAGGTGGTGGTTTCGAGCACGCCTTTCCTGCTTCGGACGCATTAACCCTCAATCCATATTTGGGCGATGATGCCGCTGAGCCTTTTTTAAAGATTGCCAAAGAGCAACAAGCTGGTTTGTTTTTTCTCGTAAAGACATCCAACCCTGGCGCGAGTCTATTTCAGAATCATGGCTCACCACCGCTCGCCGAAATCGTTGCGAAGCAGGTTCATCGCTGGGGGGAAGAAACGCGTAACGATGCCGGTTGGTCTGATATCGGAGCTGTCGTTGGCGCGACTCGACCCGAAGAGCTTGCGCGATTTAGAAAGCTTATGCCACACACTCCACTTCTATTACCAGGTTTTGGTTTTCAAGGTGGCACGGCAGACGGGCTTTCCGCCGCTTTTGATAAAAAGGGTCATGGCGCTCTTGTTAACTCAAGTCGCGGCATCCTTTGGGCTTACAAACGCGAAGACTTATTTCACCTCGCCACCTGGGAAGCACGCACCGAAGCCGCCGTAATAGAGATGAAAGAGCAGCTTGCCTCGGTCACTCGTGTGCAACAATAATTTGTTTTCGACGGCCGTTGCTGTCCGGGTTCCACCAGCAATTGCAGGTGGTGAAATTCGGTTTTTTAATCGGGTATTACAAGCTCAAGTGGAAGTCGTCCGACTGCGAGATGCTGGTCTTGCCGCGGCTCATTTGATTATTGTGATTGACCCAGCGCTGTTAAGAAAGAGACATTCCCAAATCAAAGTATTAAATGAAAAAGGTGATGTCGTTTACTTTAGCGGCCCTGAATATCAACCTTTTCAATCGCAAGAGTGCGAAAGACTTCAACGCTCACTCGCCGAAACTATTCCAGGCTGGGGTTCATTCGCTAACGCCCATCCCTTTTTCATTCCGACGCCAAACACAAATTTGCTTGAGCATTCGCGTGAGTTTTGGAAAGCCTTGACCGCGGCATCCTCAGGGAGGGTTTATTTATCTAATGAACTCGAGTCCAAGCCCTCGCCACCACTCGCGGAAGTTGGCCTAGATGCAAACCCAACCTGGCCTGAATGTCGTTTTATCCACGGTCAGCCAACGACCTGGTTTTCTGTAAAGCATCTCGAAAAACTGAACTCTCTTGATCTCAGCCCGGCCAACGCGCTCCTCCCTGAGAAAAAGCTCAAGAAACGGATAAGTAAAAATAAACCAAGCGCATTGCGTTCTCAGTTTGTGCAATTCAAGACCGAATTGAAATCTCAACTTTCCGAACTACAGCCCTTTGCCGAGGTAGAAAACGCAAGGCTGCTTGGAGCATGGAGTCGCTTACGGCGTGATTTAAATCAAAGCGTAAATCGTTTTGAGCAAAGCGCTGAAAGGGCCATCCGCAACAATCATGGCATCCAAGATTCTGGACTGCACGCAATCTGCCAGGCTATGCAGCCCCACAACTTGAGCCAAGAACAAGGCTTGAGCCTATTGTGCGCCGCAGCACAATTTTCACTGCCGCTCAACAAGGCCACGGAATTGTTTCCGTCCAATTATGATGATTTCCGCGCAGAAAACCTACTTCTAAGCACCAACGGCGACTATCTTGGGCGCATATGAGCGTCATCTCAATCATCAATCAAAAGGGAGGGGTTGGAAAAACCACTTCTGTAGCCAACATTGGGGCCGCGCTGGCCAAAATGGGTTTCAAAACCCTTTTGATTGACCTCGACCCACAAGCGCATCTCTCGATCAGCTTTGACCGCATGCCTGCCCCAGGCGACCCAGCGATTTACTCTGTTTTGGGCGGCGTCCACACTCTAGAAGATGTGGCACAACCCACTGGCGTTGAAAACCTCTGGATTGCCCCGACAAATCTTGATTTGGTTGGTGCTGAAACTGAGTTTTCAGCTGAAATTGGCCGCGAATTCCTTCTGAGAGACGCACTCACAAAAATGGACGGTGGCTCGATGCGCCCAGATGTCGTTCTCTTAGATTGCCCTCCTTCTTTAGGCTTGCTCTCACTTAATGCGCTAGTTGCATCAAGCGGCGTGGTCATCCCCGTGCAGGCTGAGTTTTTTGCGCTTCAGGGCCTGGCTCAGCTCGAAGAAGTCATCCAGCGGGTTCAACGACGCCTCAATCCACAGCTCGATCTTCTTGGCGTGCTGGTCGGCATGTTCACCAAACAGCGCAATCTCTCCCAAGAGGTCCTGCAAGAGCTTCACAATTACTTTGGCGATCGTGTTTTCGAACGACTTGTCCGAGTCAATGTGCGGCTGGCCGAAGCGCCAAGCCATGGTTTAACTATTTTCCAATATGCGCCCAAATCGGGGGCGGCGGAAGACTTCGCGGCTCTTGGCGAAGAATTTGCCAAACGACTCGGCCTGCATCCAAATAAAGAGAGCGAGGCGGCCGAACCAAACTCAGATGAACTTTCCATTTGACGCCAACGCCGGGGTAGCTGCGCGCAAAGAAGCTCTTGATGCCTTCCTTGAAATCGAGCGAAACGCACCCGGGAACCCTGCCTCGCTTCACCGCTCAGGCCAGCGCGCTCAAGGTGCTCTCGAAAAAGCGCGGGCGTTGGTTGCGGCAACCCTCGACTGCTCGCCTTCCGCTATATATTTCACATCGGGCGCCACGGAAGCCAACAATCTAGCCATTCTTGGTTTTGCTCGATCCTTTTTAAGATTAGAAGGTCGCCCGCCTTCTTTTTTGAGTTCCTTAGCCGAACACCCATCCTGCCTCGGGCCGCTAAGGTTTTTGCAGCAAGAGGGCTGTTCGCTTCAACTGTTCGATTTAGACAAACACGCCAAAGTTCTACCCGAAAGCCGGCTTCCAGCTCAAGACACTTTTGATTTCGCGGCGACTCAATGGGTCAACAACGAAACTGGAGTCATCCAGCCGATTCGTCAAATCAAGGCTCTTTTGCCCGATTCAAGCTGGTTTCATGTCGATGCCGCGCAAGGCGTTGGTAAGATTCAGCTCGTTTCTACGCTGCAGCAAAGCACAAGCCTCGTTCTGTCAGGGCATAAATTCGGTGCTCCGAAAGGTGTCGGCGTTTTGCGCTTGCAAGACCATGTTTTGCTCGACCCCATCTTTGCGGGCGGTGGGCACCAAGAAGGCATTCGCCCCGGAACGGAAAGCCCAGCACTCGCCATGGCATTTGCCGTAGCTCTTGATTTGGCTGTTAAAGAGCAAAGCACAATCGAGAACCATTGGCATATACTGACTCAATTGTTTATATCCAAACTTTCTGAATCGTTCCGGCCGTTTTTCAATCATGCTCCAGCGGGCGAGGGCGTTGCCAACACGCTCAACCTCACTTTTAAACATGTCGACGGACGGATGCTTTTACCCGCTTGCGACGCCGAAGGCCTTGAGCTTTCCATGGGGTCGGCATGTCGCAGTGGGGCGCCCCAACCTTCTCCAGTTTTGATCGCGGCTGGGCGCACCACGGATGAAGCCAAGGCCAGCCTTCGCATTAGTTTTGATTGGAATACAACAACAGAGCAAGTCATCGAGGGCGCAAAACGACTAAATACCGTTTTAGGCCGGCTCTACAATGTTGCAAAAGGCTAATTGGTCAAGATTTCGCAACTTAGGGCAGGTGGTATTTTCTTTCTGTGGAAAACTCGTCGGAGAGCATAAAGTAACCCTCTTGCAACAGCGCACCTAAGTCTTTATTTGGGTGCAAGTTACAGTTGCAGGCCCCAAAACGATGCAGCCCCCCAAACAAACCCCACTTACAGAGCCATGGAGCCAAGCCTGCGAGGCTTTCCGCTCCCAGCTTGGTGTTAGTTTGGTTGACGGCTTTTTCAAATCTGCTTCTATTTCTAATTTTCAGGAAGGGCTACTTGAGCTTCAAGTTCCCTCCGCGCTTCATCAATCCCGCATCGCGGGCCATGAAGATCTCATTTTGCGGCATTTTCAAGCCGAGCAACTTTCTTTCATCGTCTTAGACCAAGATTTGCGCCAAAGACGCAGTCCAATGCCTAAGCAAACGATTCTTTCTTCCGTCAATCAAAGCGCCGCACGCGCACTAGCCCAAGCTCCAGGCGCTGCCGTTTCTAATCCGCTTCCTCAAGCGCCTACACTAAGGCCCAATTACAATTTCGAACATTTTGTTGTAGGTCCTTGCAATCAAATGGCACACGCCGCGGCAAATGCTGTCGCAGACCATCCTGCCATTTCCTTTAACCCGTTATTTCTGCACGGAAATACCGGTGTAGGTAAAACCCACCTAATTCAGGCCATTGCACATCACTTGCATAAAAAACAGCCCGAGTTAAAAATTCTCTTCCTTTCATGTGAGCAATTCACGAACCACTACATCGAGGCCATCCGCGGCGGCAACATTGATGCCTTCCGTGAGCGTTATCGCTCAGCCGATGTTTTGATTGTTGATGACATTCACAAGCTTTCTAATAAAGAAAAAACCCAAGAAGAGTTTTTTAACACCTTCAACGCCCTTCACCTGGCGCAAAAGCAGGTTGTCCTAACCAGCGACGACCGACCCGAAGAGATTGAGGGCTTACAAGCTCAGCTTATTAGCCGCTTTTCGTGGGGCCTCGTGAGTGAAATCGATACGCCTGGCACAGAAACTCGCCAAGCCATTTTGCAACGCAAAGCCGAAGAAAAGGGCATCCATATCAAGCCTGATGTTTTGTCCTTTATGGCCGATTTGGGGGCCAATAGCGTGCGTGAGCTCGAGGGGCGATTAACTAAAGTCCAAATGCACGCCGTCATTGAGCGACGCCCAATTGACCTGGCTTTGGCGCGCATCGCACTTCGCGATGATTTACGCCGCACCAATCGCCCCATTCGCATGGAAGACATCATTCAGGTCATCACAGAGCATTACAAAGTTCCTTTGTCAGACCTACAAAGCAAGGGCCGTAAGGCTTCTTTGATGCTCCCTCGACAGATTTGCATGTTTCTATCGCGGCACATGACCAGCATGAGTCTCGTTGAAATTGGCCACTATTTCGGTGGGCGAGATCACTCTACGGTGAGCAACGCTCTCAAAAAAATCAACAAAAGACGACAAATCGAGACTGAGTTTGCACAGCTCTTATCCGACTTTGATCGACTGATTCGCCTCATTTGATGTCCTGGTTTTCTCAACTCCCTGTACCGTTTTCGGTGCAGGGAGTCTTCTTTTGCCCTGGTAAAACCTGTGTAAAACCTGTGCCTTTCCTGTGGGTAAATTTCAGTGTTTTCCTAGGCTCTCCACAGACCAGACAAGCCCCAGAATTACCTCTGTGGAAAGCAACGGAAGTATCCACAAGTTTTCCACAGAGTCTCCACAGGCTCTACCTTCAATCTTGCATTTATGTCTGCTCACAAACTATTATAAACACACCACTTACGATTTATTTTAGTGCTTTATCCACACCTCGCGCCCCCCTATACTACGACTACTAATTCTTAATTACTCTATTACTTAAGTCAGCCCAAACCCTCCCATGAAATTCCTCATTGACCGCCTTGCCTTCCGGGACGCCTTGCAGCGTGTCGAGATGGCCATCGACCGTAAACCAACTCGCCCCGTGCTTGGTGGCATCCTCATCGAGGCTAACAACGACTCTGTCGTTTTGATGGCTTCTGATCTCGACATGGCTGTGCGCTATCGCCTCGGCCAGGTTCAAGTCGATCAACCCGGCTGGGCGATTGTTCCTGGTCGCGAGCTCGTCGATATTGTGAAAGATGTCGAGTCTGAGACGGTCACGCTTACTTTAACCAGCAAGGGGCTTTGCCAAGTTGACGCGGGCGAAGACCAGTGCTCGCTCGTCACCATGGAATCAAGCGCTCAAGGTTTTGAGACACCTGAAAGTTTTCCGACCGTTCCGCAATTCGAAGATGGCGAAAAAGGTCTCGTGCTTTCTAAGACCGATTTTATGCTTATGGTCGGCGCTACACGGTTTTGCACCTCAAAGGTTAAAGACACGCGCTTTGTTACCGAAGGCGTTTTGCTTGAAACCCTTGGCAATCAAGTCACCATGGTCGGCACAGACGGGCGCAGATTGAGTTGCATTCGTCGCACGGCCGAAAGCGTGCCAGAGAAAGATTTGCACAGTGTTTTAATGCCACGCGTTTTAGATCAAGTGATGCGCTATGGTCAAGACGAAGAAGGCGAGAGCCTTGAGATGCGTTTCCTCGGTAATCTCGTTGGTTTCCGCATCGGCAACCTCGAGTCTTTTGGTCGAGTGCTTGAGGGCGAGTTCCCTTCTTATGAAGCCGTGATTCCGAAAGGCGGAAAGCATGTGGTTCGCGCACACAGAGACTCTTTTTCTCAAAAGCTGCGTTTGGCGAGTCACTTGACTTCTGATTCTGCTGCTGTGGTAAAAGTTTCCATTAAGCCAAACATGCTTGAAATTGCTTCTGAGCACGAAGGTCGTGGGCGCGCCACCGCAAGCTTTGAGGTCGATTATGTCGGTGATGGCATCTTGGCTTCGTTTAACCCAGTTTTCCTTCTAGATGGCCTTAAGGCCTCTCACAGCGAGCAGATTGAGTTACAAATGGAAGAATCCTCGCGTCCCGTTAAATTTGTGTTGGGTGATGACTTCGAATATGTTGTCATGCCTTTGTCGATGACAAGCTAATTAAGTCATTGGCTAAAGAGCGATTCAAAAAAGAGCCTGTTGCGCTTGGCGATTTAATGCGCCAAGCGAGCCAACGCTTAGGTTTGGGTCGTAACCAAGAACACAATCTAGTTTTCCAAGCCTGGGAAAACATTTTCCCAGAAAAATATCGCACACGCATGCATCCAACAAGATTTTATTCTGGGTGTTTGTCGGTCGCGGTTTCATCCGCGCCTTTATTGGAAGAAATGCGGTGTTATCGTCAAAGCGATTTTTTAGCTCTTCTTAATGATGAGCTTTCCCGATTAAATCATCAATCTACTGTGGTTGTCCGCAAGTTAGATTTCCGCCGCAATTAGTGGCTTTCAACCGTCAATCGGTTTGATAAATGTCTGAAAAGAAAAACGAATACAGTGCAGGGTCAATTCAGTTCCTCAAAGATCTTGAGGGCGTCCGTATGCGACCCGCCATGTACATTGGCGATACATCCTTTGGTGGGTTTCACCACTTGCTTTGGGAAATCGTCGACAACGCAGTTGATGAGGCATTAGCCGGTCATTGCGATGTAGTCCATGTCACTTTAAACGAAGACGGCTCGGCGACAGTGACTGATAATGGTCGCGGTATTCCGGTTGATATTCACCCAGAAGAGGGCATCCCGGCGGTTGAGTTGGTGATGACTAAGTTGCACGCTGGCGGCAAGTTTGACAGTGAGTCATATGCGGTTTCAGGTGGTTTACACGGTGTGGGTATTTCGGTTGTAAATGCTTTAACCGAATGGACTGAAGTTGAGGTTTTTAAACATAATCAAATCCATAAACTTGGTTTTAGTCGTGGGCTTTGCACCAAAAAAATGGAAGTCTTAGGTAAGACCGAACGCCAAGGTACGCGCGTTACTTTTCGCCCAGACCGCGAGATTTTTGATGTAGATAGTTTTGATTGGGATACCGTCCGCGGGCGTTTGCGTGAGATGGCTTATCTTATGGGTACTAGCGGTCTGCGCATCGAGCTCGAAGACGCTCGCAGTGAGCAAAAGGAAATTTTCCATTACCCAGAGGGCATGGTTGCTTACATCCGTGATTTAACTGAAGGTAAAGAGCGAATCACTAGCGAGGTTGTTCACTTCATGAGCGACACAGATTACGAAGGTAAAAAATACAGTGTTGAAGTTGCCCTTTGTTATGCCAATGACTGGCACGAAGGGATTTTTTCTTTTGCAAATAATATTCGCACAGCAGATGGCGGCACGCACCTTGCGGGTTTTCGTTCAGGCATGACGCGCACGCTGAATACCTTCTTGAAAGACCAAAAGCTTTTAAAGAAGGGCGAGATTCCTAACGGTGATGATTATCGTTCTGGGCTTTACGCGGTTGTGAGTATTAAGATTCCGGATCCTCAATTTGTGGGTCAAACAAAAGGCAAGTTGGGTTCGCGCGAGGCGGCTTCGATTGTCGAAACCGTTGTGAACGACAAGCTTGGTACTTACTTCGAAGAAAACCCTAGTGTGGGTAAGTTAATTATTCGCAAAGCATTGCTGGCTCGCGATGCTCGCGATGCTGCGCGTAAACAGCGAGATTTAGTGCGCCGAAAGGGTGCGCTTTCTTCAGGTTCATTACCTGGTAAGCTCGCAGATTGCCAACAACGAAATAACACCACAACCGAGCTTTACTTGGTGGAAGGTGATTCTGCTGGTGGTTCTGCAAAGACGGGCCGCGATCGTCGCTTCCAGGCTATTTTGCCTTTGCGTGGAAAAATCTTAAATGTTGAAAAACATACAGCAAGTAAGATTTTGGCGAACAATGAAATTCAAACCATTATTCAGGCATTAGGTGCAGGTTACGCAGATGACTTTGATGTAGAAAAATGTCGCTACGGCAAAATCATCATCATGACTGACGCCGATGTTGATGGGTCTCACATTCGTACGCTCATCATGACTTTCTTTTTCCGTCAGATGCGCCAGCTCATTGAAACGGGTCGAATTTATGTTGCTTGTCCTCCACTTTTCCGTGTGCAGAAAAAAGGGTCAAAGGCATTCAAATATATTCATGACGAAAGTGAATTAAACAAAAGTGTATTGGGCCAAGGGCTTGATCACACAAAATTGGTTGTTCCAGGCGGCAAAGTTTTTGAGGGCGAAGAATTGCAAACCGCCGTCGCTGCTTTGCAATTGCTTGACCGTTCAATGTTTGCTTTACGCGGCAACCGCCGAGGGGTAACCCCAGAAGATTATGTGGCAATGGGCACGGTTGATGGCACGCCAACTCATATGGTTCTAGAA
>JABHIE010000011.1 GCA_018671175.1 Planctomycetota bacterium
AATGCAGATGCAGAGGCTCGCCAATTGCGCAGGGCATTCGTCAAGTCGCCCAGCAATCATGCCGTGGGTGAGCAGTGGGCGGACGCCCTTGAGCGAGCGGGCTATGCGGGCGCCGCCCTCGCGGTTTTTGGCGTTTTGGCTGAGGTTCATGCTGGTTGCGCTAAGAGGGCTGGTGCTCTTGCGGCGGCTCATGGTGACATCGATATTGCCCTCGATTACTACCAAAAAGCTCTCGAAGTCGACCCTCGCGACACGGAAGCCATGCGTGCACGCAAAAATTTAGCGGCTGAGCAAGCCCTAAAAACCAAGCGATATGAGGGTGCAGCTGACATTGCACTCGACCCTTCGGCCTTTTTAGCGGCCGCAAGAGGCGAAGATGTAGCAGAATCAGCGGATGAGGGCTTGCCTGAAACAGAATAGCGGATAGAATATTCGACCCATTCCTGGGTAACTACCGTAAAGAAATGCCAAACACACCATCCCAAAAAGCCACGCTCATTCGTAACGCTAAGCGTCGTGAGCGCAACCGTGGGCGCCGTTCTGAAATGCGCACATGGATTAAATCCACTCTCGCAGCCATCGAAGAGGGCAATCTCGAAACAGCCCAGGCTGCTTTCGTTCAAGCTACCAAGCACATTGATAAAAATGTGAAATGGAATCAGCTGCACGCAAACGCTGGTGCGCACCGCAAGTCTCAGTTGGCCAAGGCGGTCAACGCGCTCAAGGCTTAGTTTTAATCAGCCCAGGATGCCAAAAGCGGCAAGGTCAATTGACCTTGCCGCTTTTTTTGTTTGAGTGCCGCTTTGTTTAACGAGCGCCCATCACGCGAGCGTAACGGTAGTACAC
Source organism: Planctomycetota bacterium (assembly GCA_018671175.1). Taxonomy (GTDB): domain Bacteria; phylum Planctomycetota; class UBA1135; order UBA1135; family UBA1135; genus JABHIE01. The sequence continues at coordinate 847 of JABHIE010000011.1, forward strand.
CTCAAGAATCAAAGCGCAAATAGCGGTTGAGTAAACACGCCCGCCGTCTTCGCCCCAAGCCGCCCATTGTGGGTCCCAGGAGCCGTAGAAGTTGTCTTCTTCATCGCTCAGATGCTGATTCGGAACCAGTGCTTTCTCGATGGCCTTTTTCCACTGCTTCCAGTGATCGCCGCCCCATTGGTTGAGTGCGAAGGTGCCGTAGTACCAGTAGTACATATCGATGGAGCCGCCTTTTTCATCCCAGGCGGGGAGGCGTGCTTTGAGCAAATCAGCCTGCTTGAGCAGAATCTCGTATTGAGGGTGGTCTTTCCAGTTTTTGATTTTTTTGGTGTCGGTCATGAAAATGCGGCAGAGCAGCGAAACCGCAGAAAGAGCCTCAGATTTGTGCCCCGGGAACTTGTCCATGAGGTGGGTGCGACGAGATGGGTATGAGCCCATTCCACCACCGTTTGCCTCAAAGGTGTAGCCCGTGCGACCTGTGTTGGCATCGGTGAGAGATTTGAAAACCTCTTCGGCGCCAAGGTATGCATCTTTACCAATTTTAATCTTGCTGTCTTGCGCGGTCTTGAGCGCGAAGACCATCCAGCCCGTGATAGAGCTATCGTTAGCGCCCGTAGGCTCGATGTCGTAACGCCAACCCATGTAGGGGTTACGCGCCTTAACAATGACCTTGATTGCGTTTTTCATTGGCTTCCGCAACATCGGTGACTGCTTGGAGAAGTAGTAAGCCTCGCCGAGTGCCATGGTTGCAACGGAGTGGTTGTAGAGAGTGGACTCGCCAACCTCTTCGCCAATAAGGCCTTCGTCGTCTTGCTCGTTTTTGAGCCAAGCGATACCGCGGCCAACATTTTCTTTGTATTTGCCGGTGGACATCGTGTTGCCGTTGCCCTGGAAGGCGAGCAAAGCAAGGCCCGTCAAGCCCACATCATTGACGCTGTTGCCGGTGCCGTCTGAGTGAGGCTTGTCGTCATACTTGTCTTGGTACATGAACTCGTCTGCATCCCAGAAGCCATCGCCGTCTTGGTGATCAGAGAGCCATTTGAGCGCTGCCGCCACGGCCTTTTCGGTCGCTGAACCGCCGCGCTTACCGCCACGACCGCCGCGCTTGCCATATTTACCACCACCGCCACCGCCAAGGCCAACATCGTTGTTCCAGGCGTCTTGGTCAAATGGTGCGTCAGATTCAAAATCAGGGTCGCCGGTCTCTTCGAGCGTCTCTTGCTCAACGACCTCGTCAAGCTCGGTGTCTTGCAGGACGGGCTCTTCGATGACTTCCTCGATTTCTTCGGGCGGTGGAGGCTCTTCTTCCTCGACCTCTGGAGGCGGTGGAGCTTGCGCCATCTGAATCTCAGGCACCTCTGAAGTGGTGCTTGAGAGCAGAATCCAACTCGAGATCAGGATGCCAATGATGCCGTGAACCAGGATTGAGCCAATCAGGTAGGGTGTCTTTTTTAGCTGCTCAGCGAGGACATCGTTAAACGATACCTCGTTATCCCAGTGACGGTGCGTGTCGTATTCTTCTTCGTAGTACTCTTCGGCCATGATTTTATTGTCCGATGAGCAAAACGCACCACAGGCGGTGCGGTTCACTCAAGTTGCGTATTCTAGTTTGCGTTTGCGAGTGTGAGGCTAAAAGCTGATGCCATCTTCTTCGGGCGGCCCGATGGTCTTGACGGCTTGTGCGAAGCCGGCTTCAACGAGGTCAAGGATGCCCTCAAAGCGTGGGTTCACCCAGATGGAGCAGCTCGCACGCAAGTCAATGACCGCTGCATACATAAGCCCCGCTCTTTGCTGGTCTTTAAGCTCTTTCTTGATAAAGGCTTGCGCTTCTGCGAAAGCCAGCGGGCCAGCGGGCGAGCGCTCTTTGATGGTCATCAGATACCAAGCTCGCTTGTCTTGAATCGGGTCAGAAACCACATCAATTTCGCCCGTCATCATGTAATCACGCACGGGTTGCGAGAAAGAGGATGTCGCGGGGTCAGTTGGGTCGGCCATCCCGGCCTGCTCGCCGCCACGATACTGCGAATGCTCTTTAGCTGCCTCGTCAAAGGTCAGCTTGCCCGCCATAATCTCATTTCGCAGCAAGCGGATGACTTCTTCGGCTGAGCCCTGCCCATTATCTTTTAGGCGGATGATCTGCGCTGTAACCTGCTCGGGGCGATAAAAACGCTCAGGGTCATCTTGGTAAGATTCATACATAGCCTCTGGCGTGGCATAGAGTTGCGCCATAAGCCTTTTTGCGCCGACGGGTTGGTAGCCTAAAACCTGCTGCTGAAAAACTTGAGCTAAAAGCTGTCGGGCACGCTGATTGCGCTCGATAGTCATATTTGTGCCGAGAGAAGCAAGATGCCGCTGGAAAGCGGGGATTGAGCCCTTCTTTTTTACCTCGGCGCCAATCTGGCTATTTACGATGCTCATGACAAGCTCTTTAGAAATGCCTGAACGAATCGCCCCTTGGCTAAAAAGCAAATCGCGCGCCAGCTCCATCAGCGCACCCTGCTGTAGTGCGCTAGCTGAGGCGCCAGCAAGATTAGGGTTTTTCTTCATCGCTAGGGCGGCACGAGTCACATCGAGTTGAGTCAGCACATCATCGTTGATAATCAGAATCGTTTGATTTATCGGGATGTAGCTGGCAGGCACCGTTTGGGTATCGCCCGCTTGCGCTTCCGCTTCAGAGACCTGGCTTTCAGGCTCTGGCATGTGGTCAATGGTGGCGATTTGCGGCAGCAGAGCAGCGAGGAGGAGAGTCGTAATCATTTCCGAGAGCGTTTCAAACGCGGGATGGCTTTTGGGAAAGCGCCTATTTTCGCTTATTTTGGGCCGGACGGCAAGCAGAAGCCGTCCGAAAGAGCATTTCTAGGATGCGAGGGGGCGTATTGATGCCCGATTTGAGCATCCAGTTGGCGCGGCGGGGGGTGAGGACGCGTAAATCAATCCGACTGCCTTTCATCGCGCGCTCAAATTCTCGGGCGCCCCGCAAGTGGCAAAGCAGGTGGTCGTCAATGTGCTGAATGGCCGAAAGCCCCAGGGCGCCAAGGCGATGCTTCAAAAAGAAGATGCGCGCCAAGGTCAGTACCTCTTTGGGTGGTGGGCCAAACCGATCACGGATGGCGGCCAGAATCCCGTCAATCTGTTCAGGGCGGCGGATGCGGTCCATTTCGCGCAAAATCTCAAGCCGCGCCTCTTCGTCGGGGATGAATTCAGGGCTGAGCGATGCGGTAATACCGATAGAAAGATCGCAGACGGGCGAGATGCCGGCCGCGGACACCTCGTCTTCGGTTTTTAGGCGTGCGACGGCTTGGCTTAGCAGGCGTCGATAAGTTTCGTAACCCACCGCGTTGATGTGCCCCGATTGCTCACTTCCTAAGAGATTGCCCGCGCCGCGGATTTCTAAGTCGCGCATGGCTACTTGAAAGCCCGCGCCAAGATAGCGCAGCTCTTCAATAGCCTTGAGTCGGCGCCGAGCGTCTTGAGGAAGCGGATGCCCACGCGGAATCAGCAAGTAGCAGTAGCCGCGATTCTCGGCACGGCCAATGCGCCCACGCAGTTGATGCAAGTTGGCCAATCCGTGGCGGTGAGCATCGGAAACAATCATCGTATTGGCGTTAGGGATGTCGATGCCACTTTCAATGATGGTCGTGGCCACCAAAATGTCGGCGTCGTGTCGCACGAATTGCAGCATTGCCATTTCCAATTCGCGCGGCTCCATTTGCCCATGCCCTGTCACGACTCGCGCCCCAGGCACCATGCGTCGGACGCGCTCGGCAACCAACTCAAGGTCTTTGACTCGATTGTGAAGCCAGAAAATTTGCCCACCACGATCCATTTCACGCGCGATCTCTTTCGCCAAAAACGGTCGCTCGTCGTCATAGCGAATCTCAGTGTGAATCTCTTGTCGCCCGCGCGGCGCAGTTGAGAGCGAAGTGATGTCGCGGATGCCGGCCAAGGCCATGTGAAGAGTGCGCGGAACAGGTGTCGCCGTTAATGTCAGCACATCGACTTGCGCCCGCTTTTTTTTGAGCTGCTCTTTATGTCGCACACCGAAGCGTTGCTCCTCGTCAATGATGACTAATCCGAGTCGATCGTATTCGACATCTTTTGACAAAATGCGATGCGTGCCGATGACGAAATCGACCGATCCATCAGCGAGCCCTTCAAGCGTTTCGCGTTTATCGGTCGTGCTCACCAATCGAGATAGTTTGCGAATCACGATCGGCCAGTCGGCAAATCGTTGCTGCAAAGAGTTGGTGTGTTGCTCGGCTAAAAGAGTTGTCGGCACGAGCATGGCCGCTTGCTTTCCTGCACTGATTGCGCGGAAGGCAGCGCGCGCAGCCAACTCGGTTTTGCCATACCCGACATCGCCGCACAACAAGCGGTCCATCGCTCGTGGCAAACCAAGGTCATCGTGTATTTCACGCGTGCCTTGCGCTTGGTCGGGCGTGTCTTCCCAAGGGAAGGAGGCCTCAAATTCTCGTTGATCTTCGTTAGGTTCTGGAAATGCAAAACCAGGGTCTGCCGACCGTTTTGCCTGCGTTTCGAGCATTTCAGCCGCAAGGTCTTCTACGGCGGCCTCTACTTTGATGCGGCGTTTTTCGAAACTTCCAGAACCAAGTCGGTCGAGCTTAGGGTCGCTGCTTCCGCCCGCACCAATGTATCGCTCAACCATGTCGACGCGCGAAACGGGCACTTGCAAAGTCGCGCCTTGATCGAACTCAAGCATCATTACATCTTGCGTGCCTTTGCGCCCACCTTCGTCTAGACCACGGTATCGAGCCAACCCATGCACGACATGCACCACCAAATCACCAGGCCGCAAAGAAAGCACATTTGGGATGGCTTCCGTGTCGCGAGATTTGCGAGAGCGCGGCTTAGGCCGATGAGCGCCATGACCCGGGACGAATTCACGGTGATGCAAAATTGTGATGCGCGCTTCGGGAATGCGGAAACCCTTGGAAAGGCCACCAATCGCGGTATTCAAGAGTTCTGGCACATGTTGGCTGTCAGATAAAATCTGAGTTAGTCGGTCAGACTCGGCATCTGTAGAACAAACGACCCAAGCGCGCTCGCCATCAGCGGCGCGGTCAGCAAGAAGGCCAGCGCCCGTTGGTACACCTTGGCAGTATTCCTCAACTGAAAGGGTGGTCAGACTTCCGTCGTGCCCGGGCAATGACGCGATTTCAAGGACGGCGCGTTTGGTCAGTTGCTTTTTCAACCGCTCCAGTGCTTTTACCGCAAGATCGCCTTGCATCTTTAAGCGAATCGCCGCGTCATCAATGGCCGCTGGAGCCCAGCGCAGCACGCGCAGATTTTTTGGAAAACGCTCAAGCGGCAAGGTGTCTTCGGCGGATGCAAATTCAGCTAAATCGTGCGCTAGAGGTATTTTGACATGCTTTAAGACATGTCTTGTACGCTGACTTCCTAGGTCAAAAACGCGAATGCTTTCAAGGTCGTCATCAATAAATTCAAGTCGCAGGGGCTCGCCAATCGAGGGTGCGAAAAAATCAAGAATTTCTCCACGGCGCGCAAACTCGCCAGGGTTGGCGATGGCTGGAACACGCTCAAAATCAGCTGCAACAAGTAGTCGCATAAGCTCGTCGGGGTCGAGCTGCATGTCTTGGTCAAGCTGAAGGAATTGCTTCTCGTCACCGGCGGCTGGGACAGCTTGTAGAAGCGCGGGCAATGGCGCAATCAAGATGCCGGCGAAGCCTTTGCGGTTGACCAATTCAAGTGCATGGTGGCGGTCGCGGAGGACATCTGCTTCGGCACCGAGCCGTGCTTCGCGGGCGGGGAAGAGTGTATGTGCCGCGCCGAAAACAGCGAGGTCATCGAGTGCGAATTCGGCGGCGTGCGCGTCAGGCACGATGATGAGGGTGGGGGTCTTGCTGTCAGCTGCGAGGGCCGCAGTGAGGCATGCCTTTGAGGAACCCCAGAGGCCTCCCCAGCGCAGTGGCGCACCCGTTTTATGTTTCTTCCAACGCTTTAAAAGATCTCTATAGGACGGCGTTTCGCGTAGAAGTTTTACAGGCATTTGCCCTCGTCTTGATTTAATTCGAGCAAAGCCTCCCAAGCCGCCCATCTTTCGGCCTCTTTCTTTGGCGACCCCCATGCTGCTGGGAAGGTGCGCCCGGCAACGGTGGCTTCGACGAGAAAGGCCACACTCTGAGGGTGCTCGTTGGTTTCGACGACGGCGTATTCAGGTAACGCGCCCCATTTGGCCTGCGCAAGAGTCTGCAAAATTTGTTTAGCCGTCGAGCGTTGGCAAATGATGTGCGCTGAATCAATCTCAACTCCCAGCCAGCGCAAGACAGCATTTTTGGCTGCGTTGGATTTGCTGGCCTCGCCATTGGATTGAGTGGCGTGAGCATCGAGATACACCGCACCAAGTAATGACTCAAACGCGTTGCCGATTACTGAATTGGGTAAGGCCGCCCGATTCGACAAACTGGGGCCAACGCGCAGCCAATTGGCATAACCTAGGCGCTTGCCTGCCTCAGCTAAAGTGACCCGCGAAATCACACGGGACTTCCACTCAGTTAGCTCGCCCTCGCGTGCATTTGGGTGGCGCAGATACAACTCTTCCGCAACGATTTGGTTTAACACCGCATCGCCTAAAAACTCGAGCCGCTCGTTGTGATCTTCGGCGAGCGAGGCATGAGTGACGGCTTCTTCAAGCAGCGTCAGGTCTGTAAATCGGTAGCCCAAGACATCTTGCAACTCATCAAAATCAGCGTTTGCGTGCGTCAAGACCGAGGTAGTTTACGGTTTCGGTGGAATGTCGGCTCGTGCCGCAGCACAATAGGTGCGCACAGTCGTCGGTTTCGGCCGCTGCGCGAGTCACCACTAAAAATGCTAAAAGGAAAAAAAGGCGTCATTCTTGGGGTTGCGAATAAGCGCAGCCTCGCTTGGTTTATTGCAGAGCAGTGCGCGGCACATGGCGCTGAGATGATTTGGTGCGTGGCCAATGAGCGCTTTAAACAAAAGGCCATGCCGTTGGCCGAGAGCTTGGGAGTGCCTGAGCCGATTATTTGCGATGTGAGCGATGACGCTTCAATTGACGAGGCGTTTGCAAAGATTAAGCAGGTAATGCCGCAGATTGATTTCTTGGTTCATGCGGTGGCGTTTGCAAACCGCGAAGACCTCGAGGGCCGTTTTGTTGATACAAGCCGTGATGGTTATGCGATGGCGCAAAACATTTCGAGCTATTCATTGACGGCCGTGACTAAGGCGGCCGAGCCCATGATGGTCGACGGCTCAAGCGTTTTGACGCTGACTTACATCGGGTCGTTGCGCGCGGTGCCCAATTACAATGTGATGGGTGTGGCCAAGGCAGCGCTTGAGAGTTCTGTGCGTTATCTAGCTAATGATTTAGGCGGCCAGGGTATTCGCGTTAATGCGATTTCAGCGGGGCCAATTAAGACGCTTTCTTCAGCGGGCGTAAAAGGTTTGCGAGAAAAGCTTGATCTCCAAGAAGAGAAAAACTCGTTGCAGCGCAATATCGTTGGTGAAGATGTGGGCAAAGCGGCTGTGTTTATGTTGAGTAATTACTCAGCGGCGGTTACTGGCGAGATTTTGTATGTCGACAACGGTTATCACAGTTGTGCCGCGACTTGGGCATAAGGTGACCCTGTAGTTTTGACTGGCAAATCCACCCGCCGCATTTTATTCGTTGGCGGCTCCGACCCTGAGATGGGCGCAGGTTTGCAGATGGATACCCGCATGGCTGGCGTGGTGGGCTGTGAATGTATTTCTGTATCGACTTCTGAGACTTTTCAAGACAAAGATGGTTTGCATTCTGTTGAGCCCACACCGATTGTTGCGTTTCAAGAATCGCTTGCGCGTGCTTTCTCGCATGATTTAGATGCGATTAAAACGGGAGCGATGGCAACCGATGCGCATGTGAAATGCCTGGCTGAGTTTTTAGATTTATACCCAGGCATTCCGCTTGTCGTTGATCCGGTTGGCGCCGCCACAAAAACGGCAAAGCCTGATGCCGTCTTGCTAACCGCTGCTGGCAAAGCCGCAATGGTGCGATTGCTTTTTCCGCAAGCTACGGTTGTAACCCCTAATTTGTTTGAATACGCCGACGGTTACGATTACGCACAATGCAAAGCCGTCTACCTCAAAGGCGGTCATGGTGCTGACCCAGACCTAGTGGTCGATGTGCTGATTGAAGACGGCCTAGAGACCGCTCGGCTTGAGCACCCAAGGATTGCCGGAGCAACTGCCATCCATGGTACGGGGTGTGCTTTAGGTAGCTTGATGGCTTGCGCGTTGAGCCAAGGGCTAGAGTTGCGAGAGAGCGTGCGTCAAGTTAAGACGCAGCTCATTCGTTTCTTAGAGAGTTAATCCCTAGTAGTTTTTGACTAATCTAAAACCAATATTGCCCGCGCGATCCGCCGCGTAATTGTCATCGCGGTTTGCTGTGCGGCAAGTCGCACTCGATCCATTCCAGGCGCCACCACGGACGACATGTTGGCTCGCGCTGTTAGGGCCAGTTGGGTTTATGAGAGGGCTTACCGCGTAGTAAGACGGGTCATACCAGTCGTTGCACCACTCTCGCACATTGCCGCTCATGTCGTAAAGGCCGAAGCCGTTTGGCGGGTAAAGCCCTACATTACAAATGCCGGTGGTACTGACATTCGAATCACTTGAAACGCGGTCGTTACGGTTCCAGGGGTAGGCATAGTAAGGAGCGTAAGCGCCACCGCGCGCAGCGTATTCCCATTCGGCCTCGGTTGGAAGTCGCCAGCCATTATTTGAGAATGTGCAAAGCCACGTCACAGGGTCGTAGCAGGGAGTAAGGCCATCTTGAATGCTACGCCAATTTGCGTAAATAGCAGCTCCGTACCAAGACATTTTGCAGGCTGCGTATTGACCCCTGCCCGTGAGAGGAGCGAAGGTTGCGCCGTTAAAGGAGATTGAGCTATAGGAAGATGATGCATTTGTATCACACAAGGCTTCAGTTGTACCTGCCAAGTACACGACACCGTAGGTATTTACGGTTACATCGCCGGCCGCATAAGCATCATTGAGGAATTCCGAATAGAGCTCATTCGTGCATTCGTATGGGTTGATGTCGATTACGTCAACATACACATTATGCAGAGGTAGCTCATCAGAGGTGCCTCCTGAGGCCAAACCGTGATCGCCCATTTCAAAAGTGAAGGCGGAAGCTCTAATTTCAAAACCACCGACTAGCACATCAAAGGTGGCGTCTGGGTCAGTAACAATGACATCGTAAAACCCGGTTGGTGCTGTAGTATCGATGACGCCGCTGATGAGCCGGCCGTCAAAAGAAATCGTGCTGTTGGTTGGGTAGAGGGTGCTTGCCCCCATTACAAATCGAAGCGTTGCGCCTTGGTCGATAAATTCACCGCTTACTGAAAACGAGGCGTCACGCCCACTTGGTGTTACGGAAGGGTCGCAATTGATTATGACTGGGTCCATGGGTGTGACATGAAATCCATCCAGTAATTCTCCGCGGACGCCACTCTCTTTGACCATGACAACCGAATAAGACCCCGCTGTCGCACCCGATAAATCGACTTCTCCCTCAAAGGATGTCGAACTGCCATAAACCGCAGAATAAAATGGAAAAGTCTGGGTCGCACTTTCAAGGAAAAGCTGGCTACTTGGGGCAAAATCAAGGCCTTGAATGTCGACGACGATTGTAGAACCTTGAGCGCCAGTATTTGGCGAAACCGAAGTGATTACAGGGGTCGCGTTTGATTCAACCACAAGAGCCAATGAATTTGTGAGGGAGCCTCTGTTTATGTTAGCCGCTTGGAACCAAACAGGCAGACCAGTTGTACCCGCCGGAATGGGCGCGTTGAGCACTGCAACGCCGTTGTGGTCAGCTGTGATTGTTGGCAGCAAGGTTACGGGCGCTGACAAGTCGGCTGGGCCAAAAGGGCTAGGGATGGGGCCGGGCCCAGCTAGTGAATAGGCAACCTGAATAGTGTCGCCCGCCATTCCGCCACTGGCTTGGATTCTGGCTGTAGTACCCTCAAAAAAATTCGTAATGTAGAGAGGCGGTGTTGGAACTGGCCTGACTAAACGGAAGCCAAGGTTTAGCGGAAAGCCGGGATGTTGTCCTTGGGCGCTGAAGCTATAACGATTAGCGGTGCGAAGAGTGCTTGCTAACCCTGCGCTGAAGCTAGCACCACGATCAACACAATATTGCCCCGCTGTCGCTGGGCCTGTCGGATTGATGGATGCGCTAACGGAGTAGTAATCTGGATCCCACCAATCGTTGCACATTTCTCGCACATTGCCGATCATGTCGTAAAGGCCGAAGCCGTTTGCCATGTCGACGCCCGCTGGCTGCTGGTTGCCATCGTAATAACCGACTGGTGTTGCGCCGCCAAAGACTGAGTTTTCCCATGGGTCGCCCGAGCCTGCGTGATTCGCTTGGCCGGAACTTACAGTGTTTCCCCAAGGGTAGAGCGAATAGTTGCTTTGGTTTCCTCGCGCTGCATATTCCCATTGGGCCTCGGTAGGCAAGCGATAGCCATCTGCGTTAGGGTTGATGCTCCAGTCGGATGGATTGTAAAAAGTGGTGTATCCATCTCGCTCGCTCAACCAGTTGGCGTACATGCGAGCGCCATAAACAGTGATCTTGTTTACAGGGAAATTCCGTCGGCTTCCTGACCCCCCGTAATTGGTGGGGTTAAAACCGAACCCGTATGTTATTGATACATTAGAAGGGGGGTACTGGCTGGCTCTGACTGCCGCTAAAGATTCTTGGCCTCCCGTTGAGAGCATGACATAGTCTTCGTACTGCGGTACTTCGACTTGGCCAGCTATTGCGTTTAAAAAAGTTGTGAATCGAATCACTGAGACTTCGTGGGTATCCATCCAGAATGGCGAGAGCGTGACATCGTGCAGAGGTGATTCATTGGCCTCGCCTGTGCCCGAATGATCACCCATGGTGAAGGTTCCGCCGGGGATGTAAACAAACTCACCATGCTCAACTTGACTGAAAGCCGGTGATGCTAAGAGGAGGACGGCAACAGTAGCCGTAAATTTATGGAGTAAACGCATTATTTGAGTGTATTGTTTTCTTGGATATAGGGTTGGGGAGTATTTCGATATCTCGATTTGGCGATGAATGGTTTGGGGTTGATGATCTAAGGTGGGAGGTCGCCTCTTCGGAATTCATTGCATCGATTGCCTCCGGCAATGATTGATATACTTAAAGCATGCTAAATACAGATAGATACTGGAATTTTGAATCGTTAATAAAGCAGTCGAAAGCTATTGAAGGCAAATGGGTGGAATCTTTAGCCTCACGGGAAATCCCTCCTTATGATGCGCAGAAGCAAAAGTCTTTTTTTGGATTGTTGATTGAAGAGTGCCTTGGCATTGCTCCCAATACGCGCGCCGAACCTGATATATCCGATTTAGGAATTGAAATAAAGGTGTCAGGTTTTAAACAGCTTTCTGGGGAAGGTGGTCTTAATGCAAAAGAGCGCTTGGTTTTTGGATTAATCGATTATTTGGATGTGGCAAAGAGTGAAAGGCTCGTGGACTTGAAAATCTGGAATAAAATAAAAAGGCAGCTCATTTTTATTTATGAATACAAAAAATCGATGAATGTGCGTTTTGTGCATTCTTTTTTATGGGAGCCTTCAGGTCAAGAAGTGGCTATATTAGAGGCAGATTATGCCATTCTGCGAACCGCCGTTATTCAGGGTGAGCATCTTTCGGGTAAGGGCTTTTCGGCACTAGATAATTTTCCGAAGCACCCCGGGAAGCATTACTCGAAATATCGTTCTGCGGGGCGGCAAGGCCTCGTTCCGCCCAGCAGCGAAGTCTCGCAGCATCCCGTACTCCATGATGCGGAGAAGCGTGGGTTAGGTATAAAAAACAGGTTTTTCACAAAGGTGGTCGCTGAGCAAATTGGTGCGCCTATGCTCAAATCGGGTAGTTCCGTTTGGATTGACCGTCGCGATTTTTTTCGTCATTTGCCAGAATAAATCAGAACTAATCGATTTGATCTTGATTTACTGATCTTGTAAAGTATGATCTGTTTTGAACAAACAGGATTGACATGAGAAAAGAAAAATTAACAGCCATCGACTTTTTCTGCGGCGCAGGAGGCTTTTCAGAAGGCTTGCGTCAGCAAGGGTTTAGCGTAATCAAAGGGTTTGACAATTGGCGCCCTGCCCTGATGAGCCATAATCTTAATCACGACCTCGAGGACAGCGTCTTTGACATTCTAGCTCTCGAAAACGCAAATCCCGAAGAGATTGCGGCCGACAATCTTGAATTTGTTCCCGACTCGGCCGTCGTCGTTGGCAGCCCGCCATGTGTTTCTTTTTCGATGGCCAATAAAGCTGGCAAGGCGGCAAAGGGTCTAGGAATCCGTCTTATTGAGGCTTACTTGCGTACGGTTGCCGTCAAGAAGCATAAGCCCGGCAGTGTCTTGCAAGCTTGGCTCATGGAAAATGTTCCAAACTCGAGAAACTTTGTGAAAGAGATTTACACCTTCTCTAATCTAAAGTTAGGTCATTGGGCAAAATCGATTGGTAAACAACCCTCTGATGTGGCGTTGCGCGTAAGAAACAATGGCGCCGTCCTGTGTGCTGCTGATTACGGTTCTCCACAACGGCGTGAGCGTTTTGTTTGTGGTGAGTGGGTTGCCTCGGGTGAATTTCCTCAGCCGCCCGTCACTCATCAACCAGATAGTTATGTGAAGCTCGGCGATATCTTAAGCGCGATGCCGAGCCCAATTCTGAAGCAGTCGTCCCGAAAGAAATTTGTTGACCCTAATTACCCCCAATTCAAAATGAAGGGAAAGGATTTAGGCGATCAGTTTTACGATACAGGCGTTTATCGAGTTGAATGGCGTAGTGCAAAATACGCAAAAACCAATCACCCATTTATGGGTCGTATGGGTTTTCCTGAACATCTGCACAAGCCATGCCGCACGATTATGGCAACTCGATCCGCCTCGACTCGTGAGGCACTCATTTTTCCATCTGAATATAAGCGCCGAGGAGATGGCGAGTACCGCTTGCCTACAGTGCGGGAAGCAGCCACCTTGATGGGTTTCCCTTGGGCTTATCAGTTCCTGGGTAGCGAGGGCACAAAGTGGAAGCAAATCGGCAATGCCGTTTGTCCACAAATGAGTGCAGCGCTTGCGGCTCATATTCGCATTTTGATGGGGAAGCGGCAATTAAAGCCATCTATGGACAGTTTGTTGGCTCACGGTGTTGTTGATAATTTAAATACATTTCAACCGAGAGTGTTTGACAAGCCGCCTAAGAAAAAGAAGGGCGCTAAGTTCCGTCGCCACCCATTTAAGTCAGGCAATATTACGATTGCGTTGACAAATTTCTTGCCTAATCCTGATGGCAAGGGTGGCACAACACCTGGCGAGCGCTGGTATCCGGTGGCTTTCTTGGGCGCAGGGAAGAGCTATTCTGTGCAGTTGCTTGGCGAAGAGAATCAGAATGCCGCAGAAGCGTTGCTGCAGAATCGTATGGGCCGTGCATCAATGAGTCGTTTTAAGAAAGAACTCAATCGACGATTTTTGGTCAATCTGTCTACAGGTGATCATTTACAAAAGGTGTTGCAAGAGAACCGCAGCCTGAAGGGTTGCCCGCACCCTGTTGACTTAATCGACGAGATGGCCGAATTTATGGTCGCCCAATGTAACGGCGAATCTCTAGAGCGAGTTTCGGGTGAACAAATCTTGGCCAAAGGAGAGGTCCCGTTGCAGCAGGTCATGGCCGTATATGCCATCTCAAGCTTAGTGGAGCGTATTACGGGAAGTCACAACTGGAAGCAAATCTCGACAGAGGCGAAAAAGTCTTGGCGAGTACTTCCGTTGGTTCAGAAAGCCTTGCCGTTGAAGTAATAGACAATCAATAACTCGGCAAAACCCCCAACTCCCGGGCCACTTTCTCAACATACCGATCCGTCATCCCGCTCACATAATCGCAAACAGCGCGGTCGTTTGAATCGGCGGTTTCGAAATACCGTTTGGGGACTTTGCTTAAATCATTCTGCAGAGCGCAGAATAAGTGCTCAAGCAAATCCGTTGAGCGGCGGATGTGCCAATTGACCTCATCTCGGAAATAGAGGTGCTCATACAAATACTTGTGCAAAGCGCCGACCTGCTTGGCGAAATCAGGTGAATGCCCGATCAGCGGTTTTGAGCAAGTTTGCGCGGCGTGCGTGTCGCTTGGCTTGAATTCGTCAAGCCGGCGCTGAGTCTCGATTTGCAAATCGCCGATGGTTTGGCCGAGCAATTCATTTGCCGTGCGGCGCCACAGAAGTTGGCCATCTTTAAGGTTGGGGTGTCGTTTGCGAGATTCAGCTAGGCTGCGATTCCAGAGCTCAAGATGCTCATCCATGTGCATCGGGTCAAGGATGCCCTCGCGCAACCCATCATCAACATCATGAAAGTGATAGGCCGTCGAATCGGCGTGGTCGACAAGCATGGCTTCAAGCGAGGGGTGTCGCAAAGTCTCTCCAGAATCGGCGTCTTCTATTTCTTGATGCTTTTTGAGCCCCTCTTTAACCTCGTGCGTCAGATTGAGCCCAAGATAGTCAGGGGATCGATTTTCCAAAACATCAACCACTCGCAACGATTGCTTGTTGTGCGAAAAACCGCCCGCGTCTTGCATCAAAGCGTTGAGCGCGCGCTCGCCCGCATGACCAAACGGCGCGTGCCCCAAATCGTGCGAAATCGCCAATGCCTCGCACAAGGGCTCATTTAAATTCAGCGCGGACGCCAACGAGCGCGACACTTGCTGGACCTCAAGAGAGTGTGTCATCCGTGTGCGCTGATTGTCGCCAACATGGTTGATGAAAACCTGCGTTTTGTACATCATGCGCCGAAATGCTTTTGAATGGATAATCCGATCACGGTCGCGCTCAAACCGCGTGCGCCAGGCATCGGGGATCTCGGCGAACTCCCGCCCACGCGATTCAGACGACTGCAACGCTGCAGGATGCAATTGTTGCGCTTCAAGAGCCTCTTTTTCCAAGCGATTCATACGGGAAGGATACCGAGAATCCGAGAATTCCGCTAAACTTCCTCGCTACGGAATACGCGGCCCCCCGCTGTTTTTACGCCATGATTCTCCTCCTCGAAGACGAGCTCACTCCAGACCGCCGCAAGACGGTCATGGATGGCATCTCGTCATGGGCCGAATCGCGCTGCGTCACGGTAAAAATGGCCGGCCCAAGCATGATTCATACTCTGCAAGTCGTGCTACACAAAGGCCTTGCGCAAGACGCGCTTGCTGACGAGGCGCGCGCACTTGATGGCGTCCGTGCGGTGCTTACGCCAGACCGGCCTTGCTTCCGGGTGTCTCTGCAAGACCACGATTCGACAGTCATCAAGCTCGGCGAGGGCATTTTTGGTGGCTCGCACGCTGCGGCTATCGCGGGCCCATGCTCCGTCGAAGATTTCGATTCGCTCATAACTCTCGCCCACAAGCTCAAAAAAGCGGGCGCTACGGCTCTGCGAGGGGGGGCTTTTAAGCCGCGCACCTCGCCTTACAATTTTCAGGGTTTGGGGCAAAAAGGCCTCGAAATTCTCGATGCCGTCCGCCGCGAATCGGGCCTGCCAGTGGTCACCGAAGTCATGGATACCCGCGATATTGGTCTCGTCGCACAGCATGCTGATTGCCTGCAAATTGGCTCGCGCAACATGATGAATTACAGCCTCCTCAAAGAGGCTGGTCGCGCCGGAATGCCCGTTTTGCTCAAGCGCGGCATGAGCGCCACCCTCGAAGAATTCGTTTTGGCCGCTGAGTATCTAGCCGACGGCGGATGCACCGAGATTTTGCTCTGCGAGCGCGGCCTGCGTCATTTCGACCCTGCTATGCGCAATTTGCTCGATCTTTCCGCCGTGCCCGCGTTGAAAGAACGCACGCATTTGCCTGTCGTCGTCGATCCATCCCACGGCACAGGGCGCGCTAGCTTGGTTCCATCCATGATGGCCGCCGCCGCAGCTGCGGGTGCCGATGGTTTCCTGGTCGAGGTTCACCCTCAGCCCGCCGAGTCGATTTCCGATGCGGGGCAGGCCCTTTCGCTTGACGAGTTCGAAACCGCCTTACACTCCACAAGCGCGGTATTAACTGCGATGGGCCGCACACTAAGCGTTGGCGCAGGGTCAAAACCCGTCATGGCGTCCAACCAACCCAACGCAAGCGAGGCCCTTTCCTCATGACCCAACGCCCAACCGTCATCGCTGGCAACTGGAAGATGCACTTCACCAAGCGCACGGCCTCGCGCCTTGCTCGTGAAGTCGTCGCAATGCACAACGCGCATCCACAAAGCGAGTGCATTGTTTTCCCCACATTTGTCCATCTTGAGCATGTCCGCCGCAATCTAAAAAATTCTGGCGTGGTTCTCGGTGCGCAAAACTGCCACGAAGCCAAAACGGGCGCATGCACGGGCGAAATCAGCCCCTACATGCTGCGAGACATGGGCGCGGAAGTCGTCCTTGTCGGCCATAGTGAGCGTCGCCATGATTTTGGCGAAAGCAATGAGCGGCTTGCTAAAAAGCTTAAAACTGCGCTTCGAGCCAAGCTTGATGTCATCCTTTGCATCGGCGAAACGCAGGCTGAGCGCGAATCTGGCGATACTTTTGTCGTCCTTGCTCGCCAGATGGCTGCCCTAAAGGGTGTCAAGGCCGAGCTTGCCCCGCGCATTCGCATTGCTTATGAGCCTGTTTGGGCCATCGGCACTGGCCTGACCGCCACCCCTGAAATTGCCCAAGAGGCACACGCTGAAACGCGTCGGCTGATTGCCGAGCATTTCGGCCCCGACGCCGCCGCAACCATGCCGATTCTTTACGGTGGTAGCGTCAAACCCGCCAATGTCACCGAATTGCTTGCGCAGCCCGATATTGACGGCGCGCTGGTCGGCGGCGCTTCCCTGACCATCGAAAACTTCGGGCCGCTGCTTTCTGCGGCTCCTAAATAACGCAGCACTAAGCTCATGATCGAGTTCCTCCTTTACACACTTTTCTTCCTTTCCGCGCTTCTCCTTGTTCTTGTGATTCTTTTGCAAGAAGGCAAGGGCGGCGGCCTTTCTGACGCCTTTGGTGGCGGTGGAGCCCAAACTTTTGGCGTACGCTCAGGCGGCATCAACAAGTTCACCTTCACGCTGTTTGCTGTTTTCATCATGTCAGCGATGGCTCTGCACTGGACGGGCGGCGACTTAGATTCTGGCTCCGTGATGTCGACTGACCCAGCGGCTAATGCACCAGGCACCGCTCCGATTTCTGCGCCTGCCGTGCCAGCTCCCGTAGTTCCAGCTAGCAATTAACTAGCCATGAGTCTCGCGTCAGCCGAGCCAATGATGACCGTCAATCAACAAGCCGAGCGCACACTTGAGTTGCTGCGTGCTTCAGATGCTTTGCTCGAGGGGCATTTTTTGCTTTCATCTGGCCGGCACGCAGGGCGCTACATTCAGTGCGCGCGTTTGCTGCAATATCCAGAGCGCGCCGCCGAGGCTTGCTCGATGTTGGCGGCCCGCATTCGTGAAACGGCAGCTTTTGATGTCGTCGTCGGCCCTGCGATGGGTGCGGTCACGATGGGCTATGAGCTCGCGCGGGCCATGGGCACGCGCGGTTTATTTGCTGAGCGTGTGCAGGGTGGTTTTGCTTTGCGCCGCGGTTTTGAGATTCAACCAGGCGAGCGAGTTCTGGTTGCCGAAGATGTCGTAACCACGGGCAAGAGCGTCAAAGAAGTACTCGTCATGCTGACCGAAATGGGCGTGACCGACATGGCTGTCGCTTCTTTGGTGAATCGCTCTGGTGTTGATAACCCCTTCGCTGATTTTGGCGAAAATGGCGTGCCTTATTTCAGTTTAGTGCCGCTCGATGTGCCAAATTGGTCGGCTGACGAGTGCCCTCTTTGCACAGATGATTCCCAAGGGCCGGCAATTAAGCCAGGCAGTCGACCCGGGCTTTAAAGGCCTCTGCCGGTGCGCAATCGCGATTTGATTGAGATTTCATAAAATGACTTTACGCAGTATGACCGGTTTTGGGCGTGGTAGCACAACCAATAAACATGCCTCAGTCGAGGTCGAGATTCGATCCGTTAACGGCAAGGGCTTGTCACTAAAAATGCGCCTGCCCAACGACCGCATGGAGCTTGAGCCAAAGCTCGACACCCTCGTGCGCAAGCAGATTGAGCGCGGAAGTCTTCAGAGCCAGATCAAAATTCGTCGCTTGACTCATGTCGCTGCAGCACTTGACCATGATGTCCTCAAACGATATTTGACTGAGTGGCGCGCCCTTGAGGTTGAGCTGGGTTTGGCGCAACGCGACCCCGATTTGTCACAGCTCTTGGCTTTGCCGGGCGCGTATGAAGCGGCGCAAGAAAAACCGGTGGTTACCCGGGCAATCGCATCCGCAACGCTGGCTGCTTTTGATGAAGCGGTTTCGCAGCTTGTCGGCGCGCGCCAAAAAGAGGGCAAGCGTCTCGCGAAAGAGTTGCTCCGTTTGGTGAGTCGCATCGACCGCCTACGGAAGTCGATTGAGAAGTATCTCCCTCAATCTCGCAAGGCTGCGGCTGCGCGGCTCGAAGAGCGTGTAACGAGTGCTTTAAATGCGGCCGGAAAAGATCGTGGCGATTTAGATTTATCACGCGAGCTGGTCGCCTTGGCTGAGCGAGCTGATGTCCAAGAAGAGATAGCTCGTCTTGAAATTCATGCTGAGCGTTTGCGCAATACCATTCAGGCGGGTGGGCCTTGTGGCCGCGAGATTGAATTTATGATTCAAGAATGCCATCGCGAAGTGACGACTCTCGGCAATAAATCCTCAGACAGTAAATTGAGCGAATTCGTTGTTGCGCTCAAGATGGTCGTCCAGCAACTTAAAGAACAAGTCGCAAATGTCGAATAAGCGAGGCCGCATGTTGATTGTTTCGGGGCCGACCGCCTCAGGCAAATCTACGCTTTGGCGGCGCCTTGTTTTGCATGAGCAAGTTACATTTTCGGTTTCGGCGACTACGCGGCAAATGCGACGCGGCGAGGTTGATGGCCGAGATTACCAATTTTTGGCAAAAGACAAATTCGAGCAACTCGTGGCAGATGGCGCTTTCCTTGAATACGCCGAGGTTCATGGCTGCTACTACGGCACCTTGCGTGAAAATGTCGAGTCGGCAATTGATGCTGGGCTAGATATCGTCCTTGAAATCGATGTCGAGGGCGCGCGGCAATTGCGTGAATGTGATTTGCCGCAGGTGAGTCTGTTTGTAAACCCACCGAGCCTTGAGGTCTTAGCCCAACGCCTGCGCGACCGCGGCACCGAAACCGAAGAGCAGATGGCGCGGCGGCTGAGTGTCGTCGAGCGCGAGATGGCTTGTGCGAATCAATATGACCATGTGGTGGTCAACAATGACCTTGAGCAAATGATTGCCGAGGTGGGTGACATTTTGGAGATACAAATTCCATGAGCAAAATTTTACTTGGGGTTACGGGTTCGGCGGCATGCTTCAAAGCGGTTGCCATTGCATCTGCATTGACAAAATTAGGGCACGAGGTGCAAGTGGTTTTGACGCCCGCTGCCGCGCGCTTTGTGACGCCACTTCAGTTCTCTTGCGTAACCGGAATTCGCGCACTCGACGACGAGTGGGCGGGCGCGGATCCAGCAGGCATGGATCACATTTCTCTTGCTCGGTGGGCTGATGCATTAATCATCGCGCCCGCAACGGCCGACACAATCGGTTGGCTTGCTCACGGCATGGCCCCGGGTTTGCTTGGCTCGCTTGCACTTGCCTTTAGCACGACTGGCCCACGCGCGGTCGCTCCCGCCATGAACCCGCAAATGTGGTCAAATCCATCAGTAGAGCGCAACATAGAGCAATTAGCTTCCGACGGGTGGCAGATCTTCGGCCCAGCCCAAGGCGATACAGCTTGTGGCGAAACGGGCCCAGGTCGCTTTCTTGAGGCTGACGAAGTCGTTACTCTCGCTTTGTCTCTGCTATGAGAGTCTTAGTCACCGCGGGGCCAACGCGCGAAGCCATCGACCCCGTGCGTTTTTTAGGAAACCGCTCAAGCGGTTTGATGGGTGCCGAATTGACTCGCGCATTGCTCGTCGCTGGGCACGATGTCGTCCTTGTGCACGGGCCTCTTTCTGTAGAACTTCCGCAGAGTGATGGCGCGAGCCTGATTACGGTTGCGGTCGAAAGCGCACTTGAGATGCTGGCCTCGTGTCAGCAACATTGGCCGTCATGTGATGCGCTATTTGCTGTTGCTGCCGTTGCCGATTACCGCCCCGCTCAGGTTGCTGCGCAAAAGCTGAAACGATCTGCTGATCATGAGATGACACTTCAGCTAGTGCCGAACCCAGACATCGTGGCGACCTTGGCTCAAGAAAAAGGGCATCGACTGGTTTTAGGGTTTGCGCTAGAAACGACAGATGCTGAAACCCGGCTAGCAGAGGCTCGTCGAAAAAAAGCGGCAAAAAATCTAGATTGGGTGGTCGCCAATGGCGCCGAAGCTCAAGGTGCAACGGAATCAGAAGTTTCGCTCATTGGCCCAGATGATTCAGTCACGACGCTTGGGCCGTTGGCAAAAAACACTTTGGCGCGCGAAATTGTGAGCCTTATTTTTGCTTAGAGAGCGGTTAGTTTTAGGTCGGCTCATCCCCTGACCACAAAACCTAGGGCAATCAGCGTAAAAACAGCGCAGGAGCCCTAAAAGTGGTCGCTATTGGGGATTTCGCTTTTGAATTCCCACACCCTTTTTTCTACGATTAAGTTCACATCGTGCCCACAAAATCTAAGAAAACTACCGCGAGCCGAAATAAGGCTGCGCAGAAAGCATCCAAGGCGAAAGCCAAGGCCAAAATTAAAGCTGCGGCTAAGTCAGCTAAGTCTCGAGCTCGAGCTTCGAAAACTCGTGCCAAGGCGGCAAAGGGTCGCAGCGCTGCCGTTTCGCGTGCTCGCAAGCGCACCTCAGCAGGCGACAATTTATCGTTTGCCGCTTTGGGCTTCAACACTGTTTTCGGTTCGCTCAAGGGGCTTATTCTTGGGGTGGCAGCTGGTCTAGCTTGGGTGGCGTCCCAAACCTGGAAACTGCTGCAAGGCGAAAACGCGCGCCAGCCACTCGGTATGGTTTTGTCGGCCATTTCCATTTTTACTTTCGTTGCGTTAATCGATTACGACGGCACAACCAACATCTGCGGTCGCATTGGCAATAACCTCGCCGAACAGCTTCTCGTCCTCGTCGGGATGGGCGCGTTTTTGGCACCAGCCTTTGGCGTCTTTTGGGGTGTTGCGCGGTTGATGCGCGATGAGCCATCGGGCGCGGCGACGGTCAAACTTATCGGTGTTTTGATCTTGACTTTGACGGCGTCATTGTCTGCTCACGCCTTGGGCAATGTTGAGCCGACCAATACCTTCCCATATGGTCAAGGCGGCTGGCTTGGCGAATTGCTTTACCCGCCACTCATGACATCGCTTGGCGGCTTTGGCGTGTCATTGCTTTTGGTTTTACTTGGCGCCGTTTCCAGTTTGCTGGCGACCGAGTGGGCTTTTGTGCCGCTCTTCCAAGATTTGGTGCGAGGTGCGCGCGACAAGGCTCAGCCAGATTTGCCTTTAACGGCTCGCAAGCGCAGTTTGCGCGAGCAAGCAGCCGAAAGTCACGAGCGCACGGTTACGGGCTTTGACCGTTTTTGGTCCGTCATCAAGACAGTCTTTTCTTCTCACCATGCAAAAGATGATGCCGATATGCCCGTTACTCTTTCGGGCGAGCAGGCGGGCCTACCTTTTTCCAAGGAAGACGCCGCAAATGAAGAAACCGCCAAAGAGCGCCCTGAAATCGCCGTTGAGATGGCCGTCTCAGAGCCAGCCGAGCCAGCCGAGCCAGCCGTAACGCCAGACCCGGTCAAGCCGAGGCCCGAAATCAAGATCGAGCAACCTGGGCATGAGCTCACGCGGCCCGAAGTCGTCGCCGAACCCGCTGTCGTCATTGCTCAAGACGCCGAGGTGGTCGAAGAGGGCCCACGCGCGCCGCAACCACAACCGGTGCTTGCCTCGTTGCCGCCCGAAAGCATTTTGGTCATCGGCAAAAAGCGTGATCAAAGCAAATTAATGGAAGAAGTCAAAGAGCGCGGCAATCAATTGCAGAGCGTTTTCGAAGCCTTTGGTTTGCCCGCCAATGTCATCGGCGCCAAGCGCGGGCCAACGCTGACTTTGTTTGAGGTTCAACTCGACACGGGCATTTCTGTCAAAAAACTCAAATCGCAGCGCGACGACATTGCGGTTTCGCTTGGCGTCCAAGAGGGCGTTCGTATCGTTTACCCATTGCCAGGCAAAACGACGGTTGGCGTTGAGGTGCCTAATATTAATCGTGAAAATGTCACGCTCAACGATGTCTATCAAGGTGTCGAAAAGCGTTGGTCTAAAATTAAATTGCCGGCCGTCCTTGGTCGCGGAACGCTTGGCGATGCCGCTGTCGAAGATTTAACCAAAATGCCGCACATGCTTATTGCGGGCACAACGGGCTCAGGTAAATCGGTTTGCGTCAACAGCATTTTGGTTTCGATGTTGATGACTCGTAAGCCAGATCAGCTGCGGCTTCTGCTTATCGACCCTAAGCAGGTTGAGTTGCAACTTTATCAAGACATCCCGCACTTGATGTGCCCTGTCGTGACAGATATGCGCCGCGCGGCATTTGTTTTGAATTGGGCGATGCGCGAGATGGACGAGCGTTTGCATGTTTTCCAAAAAGCAGGCGTACGCAATATTACGGATTACAATGATTTGGGCGTGCGCAAATTAAAAGAGCGCGTTGGCGAGCAATACGACCCCGAAGATTTCCCGAAATCCATGCCCTATGTGGTGATTGTGATTGATGAGCTTGCTGACTTGATGATTCAGGCACGCAAAGAAGTAGAGATGGCGATTGCGCGTATTGCCGCTAAGGCGCGCGCGGCGGGTTTGCACATGTTGGTCGCGACGCAACGGCCTTCGACCGATGTCGTGACGGGCTTGATTAAAACCAACATGCCGGTGCGGATGGCCTTCCGTGTTTCGTCGGGTATTGACAGCCGCGTGATTCTTGATGACAGCGGTGCTGAGGTTTTGCTCGGCAATGGCGACTTTTTGTACCGTCCTCCAGGCTCTGCAACATTGGTGCGCGGGCAAGGTTGCTTCGTAAGTGAAGACGAGGTCCGCGAAGTGTGCGACCACTTGCGCAAAAACGGCAAGCCCGAATATCTCGAAGAACTG
The DNA here is from genome assembly GCA_018671175.1 of Planctomycetota bacterium. Lineage (GTDB taxonomy): Bacteria > Planctomycetota > UBA1135 > UBA1135 > UBA1135 > JABHIE01. The sequence goes on from JABHIE010000011.1 coordinate 24,054, forward strand.
GTCGCTGGCCCAGGTGCTGCTGGAGAAGGAGGCCCCGTTGACGACCCGCTCTTTGGCGATGCCGTTCGCATTGTTTTGAAATCGGGGCGTGGCTCAGCCTCGCTTTTGCAGCGCGCACTTTCTGTGGGCTACACCCGCGGAAGCCGCCTCGTTGACATCATGACTGAACAGGGCATTTTGGGGCCGCATGTCGGCTCAAAGGCCCGCGAAATTTTAATGACCGTCGAGCAATTCGAAGAAGCATTCCCTCAATATGCCGAAAAATAATATCCGTGAGATTCGTGTTGCCTTGGTTCACTTGGGCTGCGCGCGCAATTTAATTGACTCGGAAAACATCCTCGGCCGTTTGGGCGAAGAAGGTTTTGCGCTTACTGGCGATGTTGCCGTAGCTGATGTGGGCATTTTGAATACTTGCTCTTTCATTGGGCCTGCGCGCGAAGAAAGCGAGTCGGCCATTCGCGATTTGCTCGAACGCAAAAAATCAGGCACGATGCGCGCGGTGATTGTCGCGGGTTGCTTGCCCGAAAAATTTCGCGATGAAATCGTCGGCCGTTTCCCCGAAGTTGATGCGTTTCTGGGCTTGAGTGACTACTCCAACATTGCACGCATTGTGCAAGAAGTGCTCAAGGGTCGCAAAATCACAGAGGCGACTGGCGGTCGCGCGCCGCAGCGACAGGGTGAGTTGTTGCGCTTGCTTCAAACACCGCGCTCCTACGCCTATTTGCGGCCAAGCCATGGCTGCGACCACGAGTGTGCGTTTTGCATTATTCCTGATATCCGTGGCAAGCAGGCGAGCAAGCCCGTTGCGACGGTCGTAGAAGAAGTGAAAAATCTCGTTGGTCAAGGGGTGTGCGAAATCGTAATGGTCGCGGAAGACACCACGGGTTACGGTGTTGACGGCGGTGCTGGTGCGGCGCGGCTACCTGAGTTGGTTGAGTCGATGGCCGCCGTCGACGACCTGAAATGGCTACGCGTGATGTATGCCTACCCAAATTCGTTTCCATGGCGTCTCACGGAAGTCATGCGCGAGTCTAAAACGGTGGTGCCTTATCTAGACATCCCGATCCAACATATTTCAACGCGCGTCCTCAAGCGGATGAAGCGCGGTGGCAGTTCTGATTCTGTGCGCAAATTACTCCAGCGTTTGCGAGACGAGGTGCCCGGGATTACTTTGCGTACAACGGTTTTGGTTGGCCATCCTGGCGAAGGCGAGGCCGAGTTTGAAGAGCTGCTTACTTTTCTCGCTGAATTTCGATTTGAGCGTCTTGGTGCATTTCCGTTTTCACCTGAATCCGGAACCATCGCAGGGGCTGACGACGATCGTTGCTCACCCGAAGAGGCGCAAGATCGTGTCCGCCGCGTGATGGAACAGCAGCAGGGCATTCACGCCGCATGTCAGCAGGCGCGCGTTGGCACTGAGTTTGATGTGCTCGTTGACGGCAGTGACGGCGACTGGGCCCTGGCTCGAAGTTTTGCTGAAGCGCCCGAAGAAGACTCTTTGATTTTGGTTCCTGACCCCGAACATCGCTTTAGCACGGGTTCGATGCTGCGAGTCGAGGCGACAGAGGTGACCGAAGATGGTTACGATTTGATTGCCGTGCCCGTAATCGCGACGACCTCATGAAATTTCCCGTCCAACAAATTCCTAATTTCATCACCTACAGCCGATTGTTGTTGGCGATAGCTTCGTTTTGGTTTATGGGCGAGTTGGGCTTGGCTGAAACGGCCGCAGAGCGATACGATGCTGGGTTTTGGGCGTTTTGGTTATTTCTAATAGCAGTTGTCACCGACTTTTTAGACGGATGGCTTGCCCGCCGCAACAACTGGGTTAGCTTGGTCGGCCGTGTGGCCGACCCTGTTGTCGACAAGGTCTTGATGCTCGGCTCTTTGGTTTATTTGGCCTCGGCAAAAAATTTAGGTGAGCAAGTTATTCCATATTTAGATACGCCAGCCGGCAATCTCATCCCAGGTGATGGGCTAGCCTTGATGCCCGTTTGGGCTGTTGTGCTCATGCTCGCACGAGAGTTTTTAGTGACGGCTATTCGCGGTCTAATGGAAACTCAGGGCAAGCCTTTCGGTGCAGATTGGTTTGGCAAATGGAAATTGACGGCGCAGGCCTTTTTTGTTGCCGTGCCATTAGGCGTTGAGGCACACGCACCAGACACTCTGTTTATGCCTTTTCTTTACTGGTTGCGCGAGCCACACATTTACGCGGGTATCTTTTGGGCAATGATGCTTTTGACCGCTTATTCTGGCGTGAATTACATCGTGCGCGCAGCGCGCACTTTGAGCAGCACTGAGGTTTAACCTAATGCCCGACCCACTCAACGAGCTAGAGTTTCTTTTCGACACCCTCGATTTACTGCCAGCCGCTGAGCGTGTGCAAGCTGCGCATCGCATGCGTCTATGGGCCGCGGCTCAAGCCGAAGCCGTGCCTTTGCCTGATGCTGGTTTGCCGAGCCAATACGGCATGATTGGCGAGTCGACTGCAATGCAGACCGTTTTCAAGCTTCTAGGTCGCATGGTGCGTACGGATGCACCCGTTTTAGTGCTTGGCGAAAGCGGTACGGGCAAAGAACTCGTTGCCCGCGCTCTACATGATGGTGGTGCGCGTCGCAAATCCCCTTTTGTCGCCGTTAACTGCGCCGCCATTTCACCACAGTTACTTGAGAGTGAGCTGTTTGGCCATGTTAAGGGTTCCTTTACAGGCGCCCACCGTGATCGAAAAGGCTACGCTGAGGCTGCCGATGGCGGCACACTTTTTCTTGATGAGATCGGCGATATGCAATCTGATTTGCAAGCTAAGTTGTTGCGCTTTCTGCAAGCCGGCGAAATCAGACCCGTTGGCGGTAATGTCATCAAGCATGTCAATGTGCGCATCGTCGCGGCTACAAACCAAGACTTACTTCAAAATGCACGAGCCGGTGCTTTTCGCGAAGACCTTTATTACCGCCTGGCAGTATTAGTGCTCAACCTTCCAGCATTGCGTGAGCGCGAAGGCGATGTCGCTTTGCTCGCTCAACACATTTTGGCGCACAATGAAAAAGACAACTTGCCGACGGGTAAGCTGTCTAAGTCAGCAGTCGAATTGCTTGTTGGTTTTGATTGGCCCGGAAATATCAGGCAATTGCAAAACGAGCTCACTCGTGCTGCGGCTTTTGCTACAGAGGGCATTTTAGAGCCCGAGCATTTTTCGGCGGATTTAACGAAATAGGGCTTTAGAGGCCTTTATTTCGTGAATGGGGCAAGCATTTTAATCGCAAAAGAAAGCCCAACAACCAAAACACCCACAACGATGGTTGCAGCGCTTAGGTCAAAAATAAACCGGCGATCCCAGCGTTTGCGTAGTTGGTAAAGCTGCTCAATCTCGTCGCGGTGTCGGAACTCACCCTTCCAGGGGAAGCGGTCTTTGGCCATTTCTGGCTCGACCTGGTCGCGCAATTCAGCGAGCGTTTCTTCAAGCTTTGCGGTACGATACCGCTCAAGTAGCTCGTATTTACGATCAGTCTCTTGTGCGATAGTCGGCATTAGGCAATCGTGGCAAAAGTACGAATGAAGAAGATCGTGATGGCAACCGCAATGGAGCCAACGAAAAGCCCGAAGGCAATTTGGAATAAAGTGCGCACGACAGCCCCAGGCAGTTTGTCAAAAAGCGTATTTGGGGGTGGCGCTAAATCACCAGCAGCAACAGCCTCAGCGTGAAGCAATTCGAAGGCCTCGTGGGTGATTTCCTCGTCAATACCTTGCAAGACATCACGAGGGACTTCTGCAAACTCAGTGCGGTCAGCGATGTTTACCAAGGTGCTTCCTCCCAGTAGTTGCGCATGCGGGTGAGTAGAACAGCCATGCCGATACCAAGCACTAAACCAAAGAACGCAGCAACCGCAAGGTTGACAGGAATATTGGGTAGGTGTGGGGTCGCACCCGCAACCGCAGACTCGGTGACTTCAACGAAGTTAGGGTTAACCGTTTCGTAGAGCTCGAATTCCATTTCTCGCGAACGCGTGTTAGCAAGATAGCCCATCTTTTTGGAAATCTTTTGAGCAAGCTCATCAAGGCGGGCCTTGAATGCCGGCATTGTGCGCCACTCGGCCAGCGCCTCATCTAGCAATGCAATGCGAACCCCGCGCTCTTTGCCAAGCGCAGCTTGCTGTATGTCAAGACCTGCAAGCTGCTTGTCAAAATCAAGCCGCATAGCATCAGGCGTGTAATTGCGCGAACCCTCAACACGCTCTGCTTCCAAGGATAACTGGGATGCCTTTGCAGCCAGAAGAGCCTCTTTTTCAAGGATGGCGGGGTGAGATGGCTTGAATCGCAGGGCGAGAGTTTTGAGCTCAGACTCAATCGTGCCGATATCGCCTTTAAGCTGGCTCAACCGTGGGTTGGCGACTTCGCTGTGGCTTGATTCAACAAATTCAGGGCGCGCATCTCGTAGCAAAACAATCGTTGAGCGGCGGTCAGTGATTGTGCTAAGAGTGACATCGAGCTCAGCAATCTTATTGCGGAGGCCTTGGATCTGACTTGAAAGAGCGGAGAATTCAGAGCCAAAGTCGACCGAATCATTTGCGCTCATTAGCCCGAGCCGCTCAGTAGTCAGCTGAGTGATTTCTTCTTTTGCGGTGTCGACGGCACGCTGCAAAACAGCTCGCATTTTTGCCTCGCTGGCACGCGAAGATTGCTCAAAATGCCGTTGCAGCTGGACAACATATTCATTTGCGACGAGCTCGGCTAGGCGAGGGTCTTGATCCCAGGTGGTGACGACCGTGAAGCCAAACTTGTCGGTGTCGATGTCAGTATTCTTTTCGAGATAAGCTGAATCTCGCTCTGGCACATTAGCCGAAACTCTTGCCCGGATTTCGCTCGTCTTAAGAATGCCAACCATCGAATCTTGGACGAGAGGGTTGTTGTTAGGAAACTTAATATTGTTGGGTAAATTCGACTGCTCTCGGGTGAGGCTGAAAGACTCATTTACCGTTGGCAAGAAGAAGCGTGCCTGAGCCCGATAAACTGGGGTCATGCTTTCAGAAATCAACCATGCTGAAGCCACAGAAGCAGCGACAATCAATATCACTACATACAGACGCTCGTAAACAAGCATCAACGGGCCTTTGTCTTGATTATGCAAGGACTTGGGTGATTATCATGGGTGAGTCCGCCAGCGCGCGGTAGGCAAAAGGAAAGTAAGTCCCTGCCGCAGAGATGATCGGGGAAGCATAGTTTATCTTACTGTCACGCATATTGTGAATTGGATTAAGATAATCGGTCATAGAGCTTCCTCGGAAAGCGCCTCGCGGTACATCTTTTGACCAAGGATACGACCACGCCAAGCAGCGGGCATTGCACCCATACCGAGCAGAAAGCGGCTTTTCCAGAAAGGGCGCATAAGTGTGCCGAAGACAGCCCAAGCCAAGCCAGGGTTGGCGAAATTCCCGACAAGAAAAGCGTAAAAAAGATGAGCTATGCGTGAAAAGGGGCCGTATTCGCACAAAAAGATGTAGGTCTCATTGGCTGCATTATTGCAAACAGCTACAGAATCAAAGCGGCTACCGAAATCATCGTGCCGCACATCTTCGTAGTGGTCGACCTCGGCCAGTGGGTCCATGATCATTTTTAGGCCCATGCGCTTGCACATAAAGCCAAGTGGTAGCTCAAGGCGGTGCACATCTCCTCGTAAGCGTGGGTCGAAACCACCCGTAGCTTTAAGTACATCAGCGCGAAAACTCATGTTGGCCCCGCAGAAATGGTCGCACTCAACAGCGGTGGCGGTATGGCGAGTTGTGCGGTCAAGGATAAATCCTGGCCAGAAAATCAAATTGCGCAACCGTGTCGTTTTTTCATCAGGCGTGCCAGCGATGTTGTTAATCGGTGGGCCTGCAACGCCGCCGACTTGAGTGTCGGCCTCATAGTGTCGAGCAATATTTTCGAGCCAAAAGGGTCGCGGCACCGCGTCGTCATCAAGGAAACAGCACACATCGCCCGTGGCCGCTTTAATCATGGAGTTTTCGGCAAAAATAATTGTGCCAATCTCGTCAGTCGTAATCTTGCGAAGGTTGATATTCGGGTGGGCCTCTTCAAAAGCTTCGACGGTCGCAACGCCCTCTAGATCGTGTTTTACACGCAAGAAAACAAGGATTTCATCAGGCTGACGCGATTGCAGCGCCAAGCCCTCTAAGTTGCGGCGAAGCAATTTAGGGCGTTTAAGCGTGGGGACAAGAACAGAGAAGCGCATCAGGAGGCAGTGGATTCAAGAGCTAGACGGTAGGCGCGCACATGTTGTGCCGCAGTTTTTTCCCAGGTAAAGGTAGCCGCCCATTCAAGCCCGGCTCGAATGAGTTCGCCTCGCTCAGGGCCAGGCTGGGTCGTGCGCTCTAAACCAGCCGCAATCGACTCGCCATCATGTGGGTCGACGAGTAGCCCAGCGGGGCCAGCGACCTCGATTAGCGAGCAGGCATTTGCCGCGACAACAGGCGCGCCACAAGCCATGGCTTCAATCACTGGAATGCCGAAACCTTCGAGGAAGGAAACGAGCGCAAATGCCGAGCAATTGCCATAAAGCAAAGGGATGTCTTCTGTGTCAACAAAGCCAGTAAGCAAGACATCTTGGTCATGCCCGCGCGCAACAATGCGAGCCCACATCTCGTCAAATATCCAGCCCTTGGCACCCGCTAAAACGAGCTGACCAGAGTAGCCGCGGCCGCGCATAATCTGAAACGCTTCGCATAGGCCCTCGATGTTTTTGTTGGGCTGAAGCGTGCCGAGATAAAGGATAAACTCGCGGTCGATGCCGTATCGCTTTGCGAGATGCGCACGGTCGGCTTCTGGGTCGGTCGGCGGGTGCAGCCCTTCAGAGATGCCGTGATAGACCACTTGAATGCGATCAGGGTCGATGTCAAAAGCATTGACGATATCAGTTTTGGAAAACTCACTGACCGCAATAATTTGATGTGCACGGCGGCAAGAAATCGGCACAGTCGCTTCGTGGTCGGCTACCCATTCTTTTGGCAAGCCCTCAGGTGCACGCAGATAAGCCAAGTCATGAATTGTCAGCACGCGTGCGGCTTTGCGAGAAGGCGGCAAAATATCACACGGCCCATGAAAAAGATCGTGCTTTCCGCCAAGCAGCCTAGAGTCGCTGGGCACTTGAAAACGCCGCAACCAGCTCACGGGCAGTCGGGTGAGCTTGTGGCTCGAAATACCTGATTCACGCACGGTCTCGTGCATTTTTTCGAGATGGCGCCCGCTTGAGAAATTGAAATACAGCCCCCAATCCCAGTCAGCAGGCGCCAGCGCGGGCATGCGCTGAAGTATTTCCATGCCATAGCGATAAACCCCGCCCTTGTGAAAACCCGAAAGGGCCAAGGTCGTGGCATCGAAGAGGATTTTTGTCATCGCAGGCAGCCTAGGTCGGTGCGTGGGTTAGCGGTCGAGCTGCAGGCACTCGCCGTAAGCAGCGAGGGTCTGCTCGGCGCAGAGTTCCCAAGTGTAAGGTTGAGCGCGCTTAAAACCACGGTCGCGCAACTCGTCGCGCAGCTTTTTGTCGCCGTCCGTTTTTAGTAAGAGCTCTCGCAGCGCGTCGCTGTCGTCGGGGTCGAAGAGTTTCGCCGCACCACCCGCAATCTCGGGCAGGGAGGCGCAAGTCGTGGTTAAAACAGGGGTACCTGCGGCCATGGATTCAAGGACGGGCATGCCAAAGCCCTCGTAGCGAGAGGGCAGCACCATGGCGCGCGCGCCTGCAAGGAGAGGCGCGAGGTCAGATTGATCAACAAAGCCAAGAAAACGCAAGCGGTCGCGCATTTTGGGGAAGCGGGCGACAATGCCATCAATCTCTTGCACGCCCCAACCCGCGCGGCCAGCGATAACAAGGTTGGCTTCAGGTGGGTGAGCTGAATGGCAAGCCGCACCGTAGGCCTCAAGCAGGGTAGGCAAGTTTTTTTTCGGCTCAACCGAGCCAACAAAAAGGAAGTAGGGCGCGTCGCTGACCTTGAGCTTGCTTCGAGTCGTTTGGATTGCGCCCTCGTTTTGTGAAGCAGCTCTAAAGCTGGCATCTACGCCATGATAAATCGTGCGCGTGCGCCCTCGTGGCACCCCATAGTGGCGGACAAGCTCGTCACGCGTGAAATCGCTCACGCAAATCCAGAAAGTCGCGCGCTGAGCGAGCTCGTGTGTGGCTTGGTGCAATTGCTCAACCCACTCAGCTTTTAGGAACTGCGGGCGATGCAGAAACATCAAATCATGGGCGGTTACAACAACCCTGGCTTGTGTGCGCCCGACGCGTCGCGCTTCAGGTAAGTGCAAAATATCTTGCTCGCCCATGAAGCCGTCCATGGAGAGCCCGCAGCGATTTAGCGCGTTGAGCCATTCGGGGGTCATCCACCAGTGTCGCATTGATGTGCCGTGCCGGCGATAGCTTTCAAGAGTGGCGAGGTGGCGCGGGTTCAAAAAAGCGGTCAGCAGGGTGTAGTCGGCGCCTTTTGCTTTGAGCAGGCGGGGGATGAGTTGCCGCCAATACGAGTCGATGCCGCCCAAGTTTTGGGTGCGGGCAAGTCGGTGAGCCTCGAGAAGGACGCGCATGGGGGTTGGCTAGGGCTTTGGGCGGGGGGCTAATTCACGGTAGTGCTGATCGATTTCAGCCCAATGTCGCTCGGGACTAAAGTCTTCACGCACCCAAGTGCGCATATTTTGCCCGCGCGTCGTTAGTTTTTCGGGCTGTTCCGCAATTTCTTCGAGTATAGCCGCCAAAGCTCCGGCGTTTTCACTTGGGAATGTCCAGCCACGCTCTGGAGGCAGCAGCTCGGGCACACCTCCTGCGTGAGATGCCACAGAGGGGCGGCCAAGCGCACCCGCTTCAAGCACCGTGAGAGGGGAGTTTTCTGGCACACGAGAGGGCAGCGCCTGCAAATGCGCGCGTTTGTAGGCCAGGTTCATGGCAGCTTTGTCGAGATGGCCTAAGAAAGTCACGCGATGCTCCAAACCAAGGTCAGCAACAAGTTGCTTGAGTTTTGATTCTTGGTCGCCTTGGCCCGCGATTTCGAGTGTCGCCTCTGCGGCTCGGCCTTTTGCCTGATGCAGCGCGTGTAGAAGAATATCGACCCCTTTCGATGTAAAGAGCGTGCCAGCAAAGAAGATACGCAGATGGCCCTCATCAGGCTTTGGTGTCTCAAGCGGCGAGCTCTCTTGCAGCGCGATCGGCAGCCGCTGCACCACAGTTTTACCGTCTGGGAACGGAATGCCCTCTTGAAGGGCCTGGGTCGGGCAAAGAAAGCGTGAAGTCGCCTCAAAAACAGCTTTTTGGTCAACTTTCAAACAAAAATGGTCACGGACGCGCAGGACAGCCCCCTTTAGGCCAACACGAGGTGCTTTCGCGGGGTTTGGGTCAACGAGCGTAAAGTCATGCACCGTCATGAGTAACGGAAGACCTATATATTGGATAGTAGAAAAAACGGTTCGGCGGAAAGGGAGGAGGTTTTGGATATGCACCAAATCAGGCTTTTCCGCCTGAATAAATTGGGTCAGGCAGTGCGCGAGGGCGGGGTTATGGCGACGGAAATCTAAATGCCGGCGCAGAGGGCCAGTGTTGAAAGGGTAGCGATAGTGGGCGCTTGGCCGAGCCTCGCTTGCGTCTGGAGACTCATGATCGAGAGAAAAAAGACAAGTTTCGTGGCCTCGGGACTCCATTTGAGGCAGAAGCTGGCGTAAATATTCCGTTGCGCCACCATGAATATGGGGGCCGTCGTGGAGGTGGAGGATTTTCACGCGTTCTGGGGCTTGTTTCTTAGGATGAGGTCAATTATCGTGCGAAAAAGTATGAAAAAGGGCTAAAGTTTTTGATTTCCGTAGTGATTCTATGCCAATTGTTGTTTGCGATTTCCAAGAATCGGCCGAAAATTTAGTGTGCGACCTGTGAATAGTAGAGCGTAAGTCGAGTTATTGTAACTGTTTATAGATATCGGCAGGTAATTTCCCGACATGCGGTTTTTTTGGAAAATCAAACACAGAACCGCCGATATTTACCTCAAGGGCTACGGCTCTGTCAAAAGTAGGCTCAAAAAAGGGCTTGCATTTGGCTGGCGAGACTGCACAATGTTTCGCCAACTTTCCGTTGAACTCCTTTTGACGGAAATACCAACTCACAATCCGGTTACGATTCGCCTTTTCCTGGCGTTTCTACCAACCTAAAAACTCGGCCACAGTGCCACACGAGGAATAGGAATGAAGGTTCGCCTGCTCAACATCGTAGCTATCGCTGCAATTACTCTCTCTGCTTCCGCGATCGCCCAAGAGGCTTCTCTTGAGCGCGCAATGGCCGACTACAACAGTGGTCTGGTCGCTCCTAACGGTTCTGCTGGCCTCACCATCTCTGGTGACGCTCGTGTCCGTAACGTTACTGCTGACGATGTCAACGCAATGAATGCTGATGTCCGCACACGCTTGAACTTCTCGTTCAACATCAACGACGACGCTTCTGCTTTCTTGCAGTTCACTGGTAATTCCAACTGGGGCTCCAAGACTCTTGCTGGCGATTTTGGTGCTGACGCTTTCAACGGCGAAGACATCAACGACAACGGTGAGTTCTCACAAGCATGGGTTAATGTCAACAACGCTCTCGGCGATGGTGGCTCCACCAAGATCGGTGCTTCTTACTACACATTCGGTTCTGGTCGTATCCTCGGCACAGACGAGTGGGATGGCCTTCCACAAGCTTTCGAAGGTCTTTGGTACAGCAACGAAGCTGGTGGCTTGAATCTTAACGCTTTCTACATGAATTTAGTCGAGATGGGCTCTACTTCATCTGATGTTGACCTCATGGGCCTCACTTTTGATTACGAGCTTGCTGGTTTCGCTCTTAGCCCATACTGGCTCCGTCAGTCTGGCGATGACGTTCTTGGCGCCAATGCTCACCACGACTGGATGGGCGCGTCATTCGCCGGTTCTCTTGCAGGTTTCGGCATCGATGGCGAAATTGCTCAGTTCGAAGCTTACGGTACCGATTCCGTTAAGGCATGGGCCCTCGGCACATCCTTCGAGCTTGGTGCTTTGGCCTCCATGGGTCTTGATAGCGCAATCACTTTCAACATGACTGATGCAGAAG
>JABHIE010000007.1 GCA_018671175.1 Planctomycetota bacterium
AACTTTCCGCAACTTTGCCAAGCGCGGGATGGCACTCGCCGCGACTGGAAACAACGGCCATCACGCCTATTTAGGTGGGTCGCTTTCGCGCGAAGGCCGACTTTGAATTTCGGCGCGCAAACGCTCTAAACGCTCAGCAATCCGCACTTCTACGCCATCATTGCAGGGTTGATACCAACGAGTGCCGACCAATTTTTCAGGCAGGCAGTCCATGTCGCTGATGCCACCCTCGTCGTGGGCGTATTTGTAGCCCTCGCCGTAGCCGGCCTCTTTCATCATGGCTGTTGGCGCGTTGCGCAAATGATTCGGCACGGGGTGCGCATAACCCTGGCGCACCTCGCGCTGGATGGCACCAAAAGCTTTGTAAACCGAATTCGATTTAGGCGCGACGGCCAAATAAACAACCAACTGTGCGAGAGCCAAATCACCCTCGGGGCTTCCTAGAAAATGGTAGGCATCCCGGGCGCTCATCGCGACTCGCAATGCGCCGGGGTCGGCCAAGCCGATGTCTTCTGACGCCATGCGGACGAGCCGACGCGCGAGATACATGGGCTGCTCTCCGGCCTCAAGCATGCGAACAAACCAATAGAGCGAAGCGTCGGGGTCGCTGTTTCGGATGGATTTATGCAGTGCCGAAATCAGATCAAAATGCTGCTCGCCATGTTTGTCAAAGAGCAAAGCCCTGCCCGCGAAAACATGCTCAAGCGCGTCGTCGGTGAGTGCCATCGACACATCAACCTGGCGGACGGCGGCCTCAAGTGCGGTCAGAGCTCGACGAGCATCACCTGATGCATAACGCGCGAGGGCGAGAAATTGCTCATCGGTTACGGTGATGCGTTTCGCACCAAGCCCTCGATCACAGTCAGCCAAAGCCTCGCGCATGACGGGGATCAAATCTTCTTCGGTGAGCGGCTGAAGAATGTGCACCGTCAGCCGAGAAAGCAGTGGCCCGATGACTTCAAAAGAAGGGTTTTCGGTGGTTGCACCAATCAAAGTGATGTCGCCGCTTTCGACAAAGGGCAAAAAGGCATCTTGCTGCGCTTTGTTGAAGCGATGGATTTCATCAACGAAAAGCAAAGTTGGTTTACCCGTTGCACGGTGATTTTGCTCGGCCTCAGCCATGGCTGCGCGAACATCTTTAATGCCCGACAACACCGCCGAAAAGGGTTTAAACACCATTTCAGCTTGTTGCGCGAGCAAGCGCGCGAGCGTTGTCTTGCCCGTGCCCGGAGGCCCCCACAAAATCATTGAACCAAGCTCGCCGCCATCAAAGACGCGCCGGAGCGGGCCATCTTTGCCAATGAGATGTTGCTGGCCGCCCACTTTTTGAAGAGTGCAGGGTCGCATACGCGCAGCTAGAGGTGCCGTTTTAGCGGGCTCTTCGAAATGAGCACCCGTTTCGGCTTTGGCGCCAAAAGCAGACGGCGAACCGAACAGATTTTGACTCATGCCTTTTGACCTGCACCAGCGCCCACCAAAGCGTGCACCAAAACAGCGGCGGCCGTGGCGACATTGAGCGACTCGACCTCTCGTGTGAGCGAAATCGCCAAAGTGCCGGTGCAAGACTTCCGCATTTTTTCTGAAAGGCCGCGCCCCTCTTCGCCCATGAGGAGAATCATAGGTGGAACAGTTTTGCCTTCGCTGCGAATCGCCGCGCGTTGTTGGGCAAAAGCTGAAAGAGCCTCGCCGCTTCCGTCTGCGCCCCAGACCTCGATACCCAAATCCATGGCGAGCGAAAACAAGTCGCTTTCGGAAACGCGCTCAGGAACGGGTAAGCGAAAAGTCGTGCCGCTTGCTCCTCGTAATGCGCGAGGGTGCCAAGGGGACGCCCCACCCTTTAATGAGATGAGGGCTTCCGCGCCAAGCCCGGCGGCAACTCGTACTAATGCGCCGACATTGCCGGGGTCTTGCACGCCCGCCGCTGCCAAAATCAGGCGGCTGCCGCGCGATCGACAAACACGCTCGAGCACAGGTTCGACCTCGACGAAGGGTCGAAAAGCCATCGCCAAAGGGCCGGCAGGAGTGTCTAAATCAGAAACCTCGCGCAAGAGTTGAGTTGAGCAGAGCAACACCTCAGGGCGGATTTTTGCATATTTCGAATGCGGCTTTTCTGCGGCGACGGCCAACTTGTCGGCCATCTCAGCCGCGAGCTCATCAGAATCACACAGAACCCAAAGAGGCAAAACACCTGCGGCGAGGGCATCGCCAACCACTCGATGGCCCTCAAACAAAACATGGTCTTTATCGCGGCCCGCACGAACCTGACGCACTGCCTTTAGGCGAGCGTTTTGCGCGGATGTGACGGTTTCGAAAGCCGTGGGCATGGGTCTATTCTAGAATGCCTCCATGAATACCGTCGAAGGTCTAGTCGTGCGAGTCGATGCGCGACAATGTGATGTCGAAATTGCGGGCGAAATGCGCGCGGCTTTGATGCGTGGCCGGCTGTTCGAAAACCGCGGAATCGACAAAATGCCGATTGCCGTTGGCGACCGAGTCATGCTTCACGAAAACGGTGACGAGCTTGCCATCCAAGAGGTGCTTCCTCGCGACAATCTTTTTGCCCGGCGTGTAACGGGCGAAGAAACACGGCGGCAACTGCTCGCCGTCAATGTAGATCAAGTGGTCATCGTGGCCTGCTTTGGCACCCCACCATTTTCATCAATCACGACCGACCGCATCTTGGCGGCTTGCTCTTTTGCGAGCATTCCCGCAGTTTTGGTGCTGAACAAAAGCGACAAGGCTAAACGCGGCAAACGACGGCGCGTGATGGAAACTTACCAAACGGGTGGGTTCAAGATTATCGAGACTTCGGCCGCTGACGAAACAGGCATCGACGACTTTGCAGATGTCGTCCGTGGCAAGCGTAGTGTGCTTTACGGGTTGTCTGGTGTCGGGAAGTCATCTTTGCTAAATCTAATTGAGTCGGGGCTTGGCCTGAAGACCCGAGAGATTTCTAAATCGCTTAAGTCAGGTCGACACACCACGACTTTTGCGCGCCTTTACCACTTAGAGATGGGCGGTTCCGTGATTGATACTCCTGGCGTGCGCGCATTCCGGCCTCACGGGATTCCTTCGGGTGAGTTGCGGCTGCACTGGCCCGAGTTTGCTGAGTTGGGCCGCGAATGCGATTATGACGACTGCACGCACCGGCATGAGCCAGGTTGCAAAGTGACAGCAGCGGTTGACGCCGACGAAATCGCGGCATCGCGGTATCGCAGTTATGAATCGCTTTTGTGCGAGCTGGAAGAGATTGAGGCGAACCGGGATTAG
>JABHIE010000029.1 GCA_018671175.1 Planctomycetota bacterium
CGAGGCCGCCAAGGCCGACCCCGAAACCACCGATGTCGAAAGAGTCAAACTCGCACGAGAATGGGCTTCAGCTGAGCCCCTTTCCTGGGATGCAGCGCTATCCGTTCCGCTGGCTTTGGCCACAGGTGGGCTCAAGGCCGAAGCATTTCGCGCGGCTTCCTCTTTGCTCACGCAATTCCCTACCCGCGTAGAAGACTTCCTCGCTGCGGCGGTGGCCTGGAATTAACAGGCCTTCCCAATAACGCCCCCGTTTCATTTGAGACTCGCCCTTTGCGGCAATGTTTTCCCCGCGGATAACGCGGCGGAAGTCCTTGCCCAGCTTCGAGGGCCAGTCTCAGCTTGGGCGAAGCGCTTCACCGCACAAAATACTGACGCGCTTCCTGGTTTTGGGCTTTACCTCTCGGCTGTCGCCGCCGCCGAATTTCGAGCTAAGGCCAATCTGCAAGTCGATTTAGCCGACGCCATTTCTCAGGCGGGTGTCTCCGTCTGGACAGCCAACGCTTTCCCTTTTGGCGGTTTCCACGGCGATGTCGTGAAAGAATTGGCTTTTACGCCTGATTGGCGAGACCGATCTCGTTTGCAATTCACTCAAGATGTTGCCGTTGTTTTGGCGGGTTTGATGCCCCGTGGCAGTCGTGGCTCCATCTCAACTTGCCCTTTGGGTTATGGCAACGCCGCAGATTCTCCTGTAAGTTGGCGGCACTTGCACGAGGCGCATGATTTTTTGGCGGAGCTGCGCGAGCGTACAGGCGTGACTTTGGTTTTGGCGATTGAGCCAGAGCCAGATGGTGCTTTTGAGCGAGTCGGCGCCTTGGCCGCTGCGATTGGGCGGCATTTCCCTCAGGGCAATCAGCACATCGGCATTTGCTGGGATTTGTGTCATTCGGCTGTTGTAGGCGAGACGCCATCCGAAGCTATCTCGGCCTTGTTGGCTCACAAGATTCCGCAGGGCAAAATACAGATTTCATCCGCCATGCGACTTGAAGGGCCGCTTTTGCCTCCTGCGCGAGAGGTGCTATCTGGCTTACAAAATGACCCTTGGTTTCACCAAGCCCGCGCCCAAGATGCGGCTCATGGCTCAAAGATGCAATGGCCTGATTTGCCTCAAGCGCTTGCTGACTCATGCGCATCTGACGCCATTCTGTGGCGGGTGCACTGCCATGTGCCGCTTCATCTCGACCAACTCAACGGCGGGTGGCAGACGACTCCGTGGCACGCGGCGGTTGAGCAAGCCACGGCGGCCGGCATGTCCGATTTTGAGTTTGAGACCTACACCTTGCCCCATTTACTTGGCAAGGTCGGGCAAGAGGAGCGTTTGGTCGAAACCCTCTTTGCCGAAAGTCAGGCTTGCGCACGAGTTTTAGGTTTTTTGCCTGTCGGTGATTGACATTCACCGGCATCGACCGTATTCTTTTCGCCCTCATCAGCGGTTTCGCCGCAGGTGAGTCCTCAGGCCCCGTCGTCTAGTCTGGCCTAGGACACCAGGTTTTCATCCTGGCAACAGGGGTTCAAATCCCCTCGGGGTCACCAACATTCAGCCCACCTGCTTTCGAGTAGGTGGGCTTTTTGGCTTTGATGCCGATTTGGGCCTAAGCCAAGGGGTGAGCCTGTTTATATAGCTCGCGCAAGCCCTCAAGAGAGACATGCGTATAGATTTGCGTGCTGCCAAGGCTGGCGTGCCCAAGCAGCTCTTGCACGGTGCGTAAATCCGCACCACGGCGCAGCAGATGTGTCGCAAATGAGTGACGCAATGTGTGTGGGGTGCAAGTCTGAGCAATCCCGGCTCGCAAAAGGCACTTTTCAATCACACGCCGGACGGAGCGGTCTGTCAGGCGATTGCCAAAGCGATTCAGGAAGAGAGCTTCGCGGTCTAATTTTCGGATGGCCTTAGACGCTTGATAATCTTCAAGAGCACGAATGGCAGGTGAGCCGAGCATGCCGAGCCGCTCTTTGCGGCCTTTGCCTTGCAGGCGAACTAAACCGCGCCGAGCGTCAAGATCAAACTCATTAATCGCTACAAGCTCTGAAACACGGCAGCCTGTCGAATACAAGACCTCGAGTAAGGCTCGGTCTCGCAGGCCTTCGGCGTCTTCGGGAGAGGGTGCGGCCAGCAATTCGTCGACCTCATCTTCTTCTAGGAAGCGGGGGAGCTTGCGCTTGGGGCGAGGGCCTCGCAGGGCGGTGGCAGGTGAGCTTTCGATATGCCCACGGTCTTCCATCCAGCGAAAAAAACTGCGCAAAGAAGAGAGGTGGCGAGTCAGCGACGGGCCCGCTAGCCCTCTTTGCGCCAATTCACCTAAAAACAGTCGCAGCCGAGCAGGGCGGATGGACGACGCTTGCGGGAGTGGTTGCTGGCTTTGCTCATCAGTGGAGACTGGAGACGCTTCATCTTTCGAAACGGGCTCTGCGCGCAAGAATTCGAAAAAGCGATCGAGGTCTCTTTTGTAAGCGCGCAAAGTATGAGGGCTCACTTGGCGCACTTCGCGCAAATGGTTGAGCCAATCCTGCCGCGCGGTTTCGAGCGTTTCAGTCATCGCCGTAGCATAATAGAGAGCATGGTGCGGATGATAGTCCTTGAGGAAGTCGAGCGTTCTCAACCCTTGGCTGAGGCGTTGTCGCGCATTCCGCAAGACTTAGCGCCCGTATTACTCGACAGTTCAGATGGCTCGGGCTGGTCGATGTTGGCGTGGGCTCCCGACCGGGTCATTTCTGGCGTGGTCGAGCCACAGCCCAAGCCCCGCGGTGAGTGCCAAACCAATTCTTGGCCGCTCGCGCAGGAAAACCCCGCTGCGTTGCTCCAAAAAGCCACCAAAGGTGAGTCTTGGTCCTGCGATGCCGATTTGCCGATGTTCGGTGGCTGGCTAGGGTGGTTTGGTTTTGCCTGCGGCCATGCTTTTGAAGCTTTTCCCTGGGTCGCACAAGAGCCGTTAGGTTTTCCCGATTATCATTTTGGGCGTTACCGCCGCTGCGTGGTGCAAAACCCCGAGGGGCGAGTTTGGCTTTTGTGGGGGGCATCCAAGGAAACGGTTGATGGCCCCGTCGCTAGCGCTGTTGATGAAGCAATCCAGAAACCCGGCGGTGACGAGTCATCCTCCGAAGTCGCACAGGTGCGCAAGCAGTTTCATGAGTGGGGCTTTTGCGGAACGCCAGGGCGTCCTGAGCGTTGTGATTTTGCACCCACTAAAATCCAAGCCAATGTCGAGCCCCTTGCTTTCCAAGAGGGGGTTTCGACATTGCGCGCCTGGATCGGTCAAGGAGAGCTCTTTCAGGCGAATTACTCCCATTGCATGACCGGCGCCGCTCCCGATGATGCGCGACAGTTTTATCAGCATTTGCGTGCGCAGCAACCCGTTGCATTTTCTGCTTACTGGGAAGATGCTCACGGGCGCGCCCTCCTTTCCTGTTCCCCAGAATTATTTTTAGCCATCGACGGCGACACTCTTGAGACGCGTCCCATCAAAGGTACGGCTCCCCGTGGTGATTCGCCTGAGAGCGATGCGATTGCGCTTGAGTGTCTGCAGCATTCCGAAAAAGAAATCGCCGAGTTGACAATGATTGTTGATATGGCGCGTAATGATCTTGGCCGCATCGCTTCTCTAGGTGGGGTCAGAGTCGTAAGCGCGGGCGAAGTAGAGGCTTTCTCTACCCTCTTTCACCGCACCGCTCGCATCCAGGCCCAATGGGATTCTTCCCAAGGGCTTGCTGCTTTGATGCGCGCGACATTCCCGCCCGCATCCGTTACAGGTGCTCCGAAAGTCCGTGCGCTCCAGGCCATCGCTGAGTTAGAGAAACAGAATCGCGGCCCCTACTGTGGAGCACTCGGATACTGGCTGCCTGGAGCTAAGCCGCGAGGCGCTTTTTCGGTATTGATTCGCACCGCTTTGATTGCCGATCAGCGCCTTGCCCTGCGTGTTGGTGCGGGTATCGTCTGGGATTCAGACCCTAAATCCGAGTGGGAGGAAACTCTACTCAAAGCACGCTATCTCACCAAGCAATGACTCACTCACCCCATTTGCCTTTGTTCGTCCCCTTGACCGGGTTTTCCGCCCAAGCTGGGCTCGACGCTTCTGTGGGTTTGCCGCCTACGATTCCAGGAGTCTTGCTTGGCGAAGGTGTCTTTGAGACTTTCCTCGTAAGAGACGGTGTGCCGACATCTGCATTACGCGCCCACGAAGAGCGGCTTGAGCAGAGCGCGATAGCTTGCGGTTTGGCGAGTGCGGCCCGCCCCAGTTTGGCGGATAGTTTGCCTGCGTTGCTCGCGGTTTTGCCCATGGGCTCGTGGAGGGTGCGTTTCACGGCACTTCGTGGGCATGGCGCTGATTTGTATTGCTACTGGACGGCCACACCGACGACCCAGCCACCGAAAGAAGTCATCGTGCACATCGCACGGCAACGCCACGACCCCAACGACCCACTCGCCTCCGCGAAAACTGTTTCGCGCGTGGGCTCATCGGTTGCGCGCAAAGAAGCCCAAGAGCTTGGTGCTTTTGAAGCCCTCCTAAAGACAACAGATGGCGATTTCGCCGAAGGAACGGTTTCTAACTTATTTGCCGTGATTGACGGAAAACTCATCACACCACCGCTTTCTCGTGGGATCCTGGCAGGTACCACGCGCGAGGCTTTACTCCTCGCATGCGCCGAGGCAGGCATCCCTGCGCAAGAAGCCCCTCTCTTTGAAAAAGAGATCCTCGCAGCAGATGAATTATGGCTCACAAATGCCATCATCGGCGTGTTGCCAATCGTAGCGGTTATTGGGCTTCGGGATGACTTCCCTGGCGCGAGCGGCCGTATGCTTGCCCCCGTTCGCGATGCTTATCTGCAATACCTCGCTTCTTTGTGTTAATCTAGAGTAAAACCATGATGTTGACCGCACTTTTTGCCCTTCTCTTTCCTACTTTTACCGGTTGGGCTGATGTCGTTGCGCCATCTCCCGTCTTTGTTGTTCAGCAAGATGACACCCTTGAGAGCGACATCGATGCGTATCGCGATTTGTTTCGCTACCCCAAAGGCGGCGAAGATAAAGCCATTGAGTTTTTAGATAAATTTTTGCAACGCTATTTGGCCGATGGTGAGCGCTTGCGTGCGATTGCCGATGAAATTGAATTGGGTGTTGAGCCTAAGCAGCAGCGGTTGTTTAAAAAAGAGGTCAAGGAGCTCCAGAAAGAGCAGGGCGATTTGACTGACGAGATTTGGTATTGCTTTAAAAAACGCAAAGACGAAGAAAGCGAAGCCAATCAACGCATGTGGAAAGCCGCTGCCTATGTCTTTGCTCAAATGGGCACTGATGGCGCCGATTACCTAATGAAGGCCTTCGCCGATAAGCGGTTTTCCAGGCTTCCTGACTTGATGGGGCTCTTTATCGAACAAGTCGGCTATACCCACGATTATTCCAAGACAGATACTTTGATCGATCTTCTCGACCACAATCATTTCGTTGTGATTGCAAAAGCGGCGTATGCCCTGTCGCAATTTTCGGGCGCTCCAGGAAAGTTGCGCAAAGAGGCTGTTGGCGTTTTAGTGCGCACCCTTGAGTCGTATCGTAATTCGGCATCCGACAATTTAGAGTCCATGGAAGTCCGCCGTTATCGCCAAACGCGCGAGCCGATTTTGCGTGCATTGACGGCTCTGACGGGTGAATCATTCCGAGAGTCGTTGGCCTGGACGAAATGGTGGAATACCAATCGGAAAAACGCCAAGTACTGGAAAGACAAAGAATAATGTCGCGTCTTTTTTGCCAAGCTGCGGCCACTGCTTTCGCCGTAGCACTTTTTCTTTTGCCGGCTTGCACTGAGACGGCTCAACCCGTCGCGCCGCAAAAGCTCTCAGTCATCCACCGCTCGGCCTGGCTGGGCGAGAACGAGGGCTTGCAGCTCATTGCAGAGACGGTTTCAGCGCCACCTCAAGGCGAGGCTGTTTTGTCTGAGCATGAAGTTCTGTTAAGTCGATTTCAATTGCCTGCTGGCAGTTCTTTAATGCGTTTGCATTTGCTTTGCTCTGACCCGACCCAACTCCTGCACGCAGGTTCTCTTCAATTGCCAGACGGCACGCTATTCCAAGCACTTGGTGCGGCGCCCGCTTCTCTGTCCCGCGCGGATCGCCTGCTCTGGGATACGCTTGCATTGGGTGGCTTAGCTGTAGGCCAGCAAGCCTCGATTGATTCTCACCGCCGCAGTTTTTTGTTGGTTTCCAGTGACTTTCGGCGTCATAAACCCGAAAGCGTAAAGTGGAGCCGTGGCGAGAGCTCGACCACCCTTAGCTATCGCGCCTGGACCGACCGCGAGCGTCAGATTTTCCTAGAAGGCCCACCCTTGCAGCAGCATGACTGACCCCTCATCCAACCCTTTTGATACGCCTCAAGACCCAAACTCGGGTCAGAATTTACCCGTTGCTGGCCAACCGGCTCAAGGCGGGTCCATGTTGCGCTTGCGTGATGTTCAAGTACTGAACCGCTCCTTCAGGCAATTGGCCGAGGTCCAAGAGGCATTGCTCGACCGCCTCGAAGAGCTCGAAAACGAGCGCACTTCACCTCGCCGTTGGCTTATGCCGGCTGTTGCTATTGCCTGCACGGTGTTGGGCATCGGTGCGGCTGCGGTTGCAATGATTCAATATCAAAAGGCGCAGCCGACCATTGAGGTCATCGCGCAGGCACCCGAGATTGTGGTGCAGCCAACCCCCGTTACGATTGAGGTGCCCGATGACCCCGCTCTGCGTGACGCCCTGCAGGCTTTCACTTCAGAAGTCGCCGCCATGCGTCAGGGCCAAGGCAACTTGCAAGAGCAAAACGCTGCACTTGTGTCGAAACTTCTTTCGACAGAAGAAGAAAAAATGGCCCTACTTAGGCGCGTGACGGATTTAGAAGAAAGATTGGTCGAAGCGCCGGGCGATAGCCTCGCTTACACCAACGCTGCTCGCGCAACCAAGCTTAACGACGACAACTCGGCCTCAAACTCGGCCGGCGTTTCATCGGTTCAGTCAAGTGATGACCCCTGGGTCGGTGTTACAAACGGCCTTTTCTCGGCTGACGGCTATCATCGCGTGGCCTTGCGTGAAGCCAAGCGCGTGCCTGATTTGCCTATCCTTCACGATGCCGTTTGGCTTGAGTGGAATTCGGAAGGCATCCTTGATGGTGTGATTCATGCCAAGCGTGTTGAGTTCGCGCTTCAACAAATGACACGCAATTTAGTGGTTACTTTTTTTGAAGGTTCACGCACGCGTAATGGTGCACGAGTGGCTCTTCCAGAAAAAGGTTTACGCCTTGACTTTGCTGATGTTGACCCAAGGCCGTGGTTGAGTCATTGGCCAGCCCTGGCCGTTTCGACTGCCCGAATTAACGGCGCGCGCGAGCCAGGCGTTACGCCTGCAGCGAGTGACCCAGAAACTTTACGCAGGTCTCTTGACACTTTGATGTCGACGCGCCGCGCTTATGGCTATTACCGCCTGGCAGCACTCGGCTCGGTCGATGGTGACATTTTACGCATGGTGCAGATCAACTGGTTTGATGGCGCTGGGCGTTTAATCAAAACAATCGAAGCTGACTCCATGGAAATCCGCATCCATCGCACTGGGTCTGTTGAGCTGCTGCTGCGAGGTGGCGCATTGCTCGAAGGTGGCATGAAGCGGCCCTTCTACGAAGATCGTTTCCGGCTCCATCTCCCGCGTCAACCGCTTGAGCAGTGGCGCGCAACAGGAGTGCCCGTGACTGAGGTGGGCTGATGCCCGATACGCCAGAGATTGACGCGGCGGAAGTCTTATCGGTCTCTGCCGCCATCGAGCTCGCTCAAGATGCACTCGCACTCGCACCCGGCCGGATTTGGCTTGAAGGCGAAGTCCTTGGCTTTAAGGGTGCGCATCAATCGGGGCATTATTATTTCACCCTAAAAGACAGCGGAGCCAGCTTGAGCATCAAGATGTGGCGGTCCGTCGTCGCTCGCGGGATGCGATGCCCATTGAGCGAGGGCAAGCGCGTCAAGATTCGCGGTGCCTTTGATATTTACGCGACTCGCGGCAGCCTCTCCTTCACGGCAGAGATTATTGAAGACGCAGGCGGCGAAGGTGAACTCTATCGCCGCTATGTCGAGTTGGGCAAACGGTTGCGTGCAGAAGGTGCCTTCGAGCGTGAATTCCCCATCCCCGAGCGACCGCAAAAAGTCGTTGTGATTTGTGGTGCGGGTTCTGCTGCGGAAGCCGATATCTTTGAGTCGTTTCATAGCCATGGCGTCCCGATGCAAATCTATAAGTTGCCGTGTTTGGTGCAAGGCCCGGCTGCCACACCCGCTTTGGTGCGCGCTCTTCATGACGCAGCGAGTATCCGCCCCGATGTGATTTTGCTGTCCCGAGGCGGCGGCTCCATGGAAGACCTTTGGGCTTTTAATGAAGAAGATGTCGTCCGGGCGATTGTCGAATGCCCCGCGCCTGTGCTTTGCGCAATAGGCCATGAGAGTGACCATACTTTGGCTGAATTGGCTGCCGACCGGCGTGCTAAAACGCCAACGGCCGCTGCTGAGATTTTGTGTGCTGGGTGGGTGCGAGTGCGTGAAGATTGTGCCGATTGGGCGTTTCGTATTGAGCGAGCTTTGTTGCAGCAGCTCGAGCATGAACAATTGCAGCTTTCAGCGCTGCGCTCGCATCTGGCCGCACAGGCCCCTCATCGGCGTTTAGAGCGCGCGAGGTCTGCCATGCATAGTTGTGAGTTGCGCATGAGCAATGCCATGCAAGAGCCGATTCAGGCCGGCCTTCATCGGTGCACAGCTTTGGCGGGGCGCCTCAACGCCGGAAGCCCACTCGGCCTTTTGAATCGCGGCTACGCTTTGGTCGAAAAGCCTGGCGGCGGTTATTTGCGCAACCCTAAAGAAGTGACATCCGGCGATTCCTTACGCGTGCATCTTTCCCAAGGAGAAATGCAAGTCACGGTAGAATGAAACAACCCCCTTCCATGTCTGCACCCGATACAAACGAATCCCTCTCCTTCGAAGAGCGCCTCACTCAGCTCGAAGTCCTTGTCGACCAACTCGAGTCGGGCGAATTGGGTCTTGAGCAAGGTGTTGACCGATACCGACAGGGGGTCGAGTTGCTTTCCACATTGCAGAAGTCTTTGGCTTCCGCTGAGCAAAAAGTAGCCGAGCTGACTCAAGATTTGCGCCGTGAATTGGCCGCTACTGAAACGGATGATGACACAGACTGATTTCTCTGCCTGGCTAGGGGCGCAACGCGAGTTTTTTGATGAAGCGCTTGCAAACAGCGTGGCGAGCACATCCGCAGCCAAGGCGCCAAAGCCTTTGCGCGATGCGATGACCTACGCCTTGCTCTCTGGTGGCAAGCGAGTGCGCCCGGGCTTGTGCCAGCTTGCCTTTGAATCGGTTTCTGCCAGCCAGGGTCGCCGCTCACATGAGCAGTCGCCTTCAACTCCGTTTTTGCCGGCCGCACTTGCATGTGAAATGATTCATGCCTACTCGCTCATTCATGACGATTTGCCTTGCATGGATGACGACAACTTGCGGCGAGGTCAGCCCACGACGCACATTGCTTTCGGAGAAGCCACTGCCGTCCTTGCCGGCGATGCCCTGCAAACGCTGGCCTTTGAGTTGCTCGCGATGCAGCCAGATGCTGAGCTTGTGCGCGACCAGGCTTTGCTTCTTTCCCAGGCTTCTGGGGCGCACGGCATGGTTGGTGGCCAAGTGCTCGACATGTTGACTCCTGGAGCTGATTGCGGGCTTGCGCAAGTCGATGCCATTCATCGCGCCAAAACCGGCGCTTTGTTGACCGCTTCTGTTTTGCTCGGAGTGCGAGCTGCGCAGGGCGATGTCGACCGATGGCGCGCTTACGCCGAGCCCATGGGGTTGCTGTTTCAAGCCACAGATGATTTGCTTGACCTTACCGCCACAACAGCCGAGTTAGGCAAAACCGCCGGAAAAGATGCAGCCACTCAAAAGCCGACTCTTGTTGCCGCTGTGGGTGAGTCAGCCGCGCGTGAGCGAGCGCATCAGCTTGCAGAACAGATGGCTGACGCAGTTTCTATTTTGCAGGTCGGAGAGACTTCGGCTTTGTTGCTTTGCGATCTTTCGCGTTATCTTTTAGAGCGTAGCAAATGAAATCCCTCCGTCTCGCCCAATTGACATCGCCCGCTGACCTTCAGGGTCGCACCATGGAAGAGCTTGAATCTCTGTGTGCCGAAATGCGCACCGGCCTCGTGGACAAGGTGCTCGATTCAGGCGGCCACCTTGGGTCAAATCTTGGTGTCGTTGAGCTGGTTGTTGCGATGCACAAAGTCTTCGACTTCCGTCGCGATCGAGTTGTCTTTGATGTTAGCCATCAGTGCTACCCTCACAAAATCTTGACGGGCCGTTGGTCTCAATTCAGCTCCTTACGCCAGACGGGTGGGTTGTCGGGCTTTTGCAGTCGAGAAGAATCGCCTTTTGATATGCTCACAGCGGGCCATGCAGGCACATCGATTTCATTTGGGCTGGGGCTTGCTGAGGGGCTTCGCGGCACGGCTACCGATGACGAGGGCGACCCATGGGTGGTTTCGTTTATTGGTGACGCATCTTTTGGCGCGGGCGTTTCTTTCGAGGGCCTTAATCAAGCGGCAGATCGCAATGCGCGCATGTTGATTGTCTTAAATGACAATGAGTGGTCGATTGCTCGTTCCGTGGGGGCGTTGGCGCGTTATTTGTCGCGCATTCGTCAGTCCAAGACTTTTCATTCTCTTTTTGAGCGCATGACAGATATTGCGCATCGCTTGCCGGGTATCGGCAATCGCCTCGATGAGATTGGCGAGGTCGTCCGCCATGCTTTGGTGCCGGGCCATATTTTTGAAGAGTTGGGGGTCAATTATGTTGGCCCACTTGATGGCCATGATGTTGCGGGCTGCATCGAGGCCTTTGAGCGTGCCAAGCGTTTCGATGGCCCCGTTTTGTTGCACTTCTTGACTGAAAAAGGTCGAGGCTATGACCCGGCCGTTGAGCACTCAGAGCGCATGCATGGCGTATCACCTGATAGCGCAGCGCCAGCGGTCGCAAAAGTGCCTCGGCCATCCGACAAGGTGGCATCGTTAGATTGTAAATCGTATACCGAGATTTTCGGTGAGGCGATGGTCGAGCTTGCCGCCGAAGACAGTCGTGTGCATGCGATAACGGCCGCAATGGTGACGGGCACTGGCTTGAGTGCCTTTGCAGAGCAATACCCTGAGCGATTTCACGACACTGGCATCACCGAACAGCATGCCGTGGCAATGGTCGGCGGGATGGCTACGGCTGGGCTGAGACCGGTGGCCGCTATTTACTCGACTTTCCTGCAAAGGGGCTATGACCAAGTCTTCCAAGAGGTCGCTCTTCAAAAAGAAAATGTAGTCTTTGCCCTCGATCGCGGGGGGTTGGTCGGCCAAGATGGCGCCACTCACCAAGGTGTGTTTGACCTCGCATTTTTGCGAACTTTCCCGCATATGATTCTCGCATCGCCGCGAGATGAGCTCGACCTGCATCGCATGCTTCGCGCAGGTGTGCAAGATGGTGGTTCTTGGGCTCTACGATGGCCGCGCGGCAAGGCACAGCCGTGTCTCGGGCCACCCGCTGATTTGCGTCCTGAAATGAAACCCGGAGTTGCTGAGAGATTGCGCGAAGGAGCCGATGGCGCTGTTTTCGCACTCGGTGCGATGGTCGAGATTGCTCTTGAAGCCGCCGAAATCCTTTACCGCGACCACCAGATTTCTTTCGAAGTCTGGGATGCCCGATTCTGCAAACCACTCGATTTGGGTGTCATTGCTGCTATTGTCCGCCGACACAGCTTTTTGGCTACTGTCGAAGAACACGCCTTGCCTGCCGGCTTCGGCTCAGCGGTAGCAGAGGCCGTTGCCGATTTAGGCGTGCCTTGCCAGATTTCGCGGCACGGTGTCCCGGATCGATTCATTGAGCATATGACGACCCGCGAAGAGCAGCTCGTCGTATGTAAACTCGATGCACAATCCTTGGTCGATTCTTGGGCTGGCTCTTGCGCGAAATCAAAAGCGGCCACAGACTTAAATCAACCCTCTGGCTTAGCCAAAGACAAGACGGAATAGTCAACCCATGCAAACGCGTCTCGATTATGTCAAATTACCACGGTCACGCAAACCGAGGGTTCTTATTTTGGGTGACAATACCAAGCCGCGTGTGCCTGAACTAGCGGCTGAATTGGTTGATCATCTTTCGGCAAAGGCTAAGGTGCTTGAAGTTGATTTAAAACGGCATTTTGCCCCCGTTACCTCTAAGCCAGATTTAGTCTTAGTGCTCGGCGGTGATGGCGCCATCCTTGCTGCCTCACATCGCTTGGGCTCGCGGCGTTCACCTGTTATGGGTATCAATTTTGGTTCCGTCGGCTTTTTGGCGGGTGTTGCTCCAGAGCGTTCCATGCTTATCCTTGACGAGGTGATCGCCGGTAAAGGTCGTATCGAAAATCGGGCGCTCATGCATGTTCGTATTCGCCGTGCAGGGCAAGACCTGCTCGACACGCATATATTGAATGATGTCGTCGTGACCCGTGCGCCAGGTGCTTCCATGGTTGATGTTGGTCTTTGGGCTGACCGCCGCCCCGTTTGCACCTACCGCGGTGATGGCGTCATCGTTTCGACGGCGACAGGGTCAACGGCCTATGCGCTATCTGCGGGTGGCCCTATTTTGTCGCCCCGCCTTGACGCTTGGCTCGTCACGCCGATTGCTCCCCATATGCTCGGTATGCGACCTCTCGTTTTACCTGGGCACCGAGTCGCAACTTTGCAGGTCAATCAGTCCTCTGAATTTACGGCCGATGGCCACGAAGAGTTCCAGCTCCAAGCGGGCGACAAAATCCGTGTTGCGCCCTCTAGGCGGCGTTTGCCGTTAATCGTTGATACTGAGCATCTGTTCTATGATCGGCTTCGGGGCAAGCTCCATTGGGCGGAAGCCCCGACACCTTAGCGACTAAAAGTCGAGCTCGTCTTTGCCTTGATACTCATCAAGAGCATCTTGGAATGCCGCTTTCATTTCAGCATCATCGGCTAGCTTTAGGGCAAGCTCACCCCATTTAACGGCTGAATCTTTGTCGCCATTCACAAAGTAGGCGCGCGCAAGCGTATCAAGGATGCTGGGGTCTTTTTCTTGAGTCAATTTGACGGCCTGCGTGGCGGCCTTGACGGCTAAATCAAAATCACTAACCAGCGGAGTGTTTTCAGGGTCAACGAGCATCCAGGCGATGCCGTTTAGCCCTTCGGCGTTTTCCCAGTTTGCTTTCACAAACTTAGCTGCCTCTGCCATGGCTTCGGCATAGGCTTTAACCATGATTTGCACACTGATCGTTTGCATATGAACCTGGCCAAAGTGCACGGGGTCGAGCGCCACGACTTCTAAGAAGAGCGGGATGGCGCCTTGCAAGATTTCCATGGCGTCTTCTTCAGAACCTGCTGCACCTAGCTGGGCCCAAATGGTTTCGATTTTTGCAAAAATCGGTGCAGCCAGCGTTTCAAGCTTTTGAATGCGCGCGGCCTCTTTCTTTTTTGCTTCTAGGTCGTAGGTGCCTGCGACGACTTCCGCCAAAACATCATCCATGGTCATGGGGTGGCCAATCCAGGCGATTTTGCCGTCTTGCAGTAAAAACGCACTCGGGATGCCATCCTGCCCAGCCGCATCCATCCATGTTTTTTGCATGGAACCATCACTGTCTGTGCCGAGCGTGTAGCCGATTTTTTCGCTCCAGCCGTCGGCGAGGAATTCATTGACTACTTTTAGGTCTTCGTCTGAGACGCCCATAAATTGCACTTTGCCTTTGTACTCTTTTGCAAGTTGGGTCAAGTGGGGCATGCTCGATTTGCAGGGGCCACACCAAGTTGCCCAAAACTCAACAACGAAAATGCCTTTGTCGAGATTCGCCGGTGCCGCGTCGCCTTGGATCCAGTGCTCGACCGTCAAGGCGGGTGCGTCGGAGCCGATGGTTAAGTCTTGAGCCGAAAATGCTGGCGCTGCAAACGCGAGTGTGAGGAGCAGAGTAGGGAGTGCCTTCATGAGTGGCGAATATTCTAACGCCCCTCAGCGACTTGCTCACGAGGATGCTTGTTGGTGCGCTCTAAGCGTAAATGCCGCGCAGGCGGTCAAAATAAGCAACGCGTTCGACCCCAAGCATGCAAGTCGCCAATCGCAAGCCTACTTTGTGCGAACCCGCAATCTTACGCGCTTTGTGATACGCCTCAAGCACCATGCGGTCGAGTCGCTCATAGATGACATCTTCGGTCCAGGCGAAGCCCATGCGGTTTTGAACCCACTCAAAGTATGCGATCAAAATAGCGCCAGCGTTGCCAAGCAAGTCTGGCACAACAGGGATGCCCCGGTCGTTTAGGATTTGGTCGGCCATGCGTGTGGTTGGACCGTTTGCCGCCTCAACGATTAATTTTGCTCGCACCTGATCTGCATTTTTGCCTGTGATTTGGCGAGCGGCAGCGGCTGGAATCAAGACATCGCAATCAAGTGAGAGAAGCTCTTCATCCGTCAAAGTATCGGCACCTTGAAAACCGGCCACGCTGCCTGTGCGTCGACGATGGCGTAGCAGGGCTTCAACATCGAAGCCGTTGTCGTTGAAAACACCACCGCTAGCATCGCAAACGGCAACGATTAAATGCCCGTGCTCTTCGAGCTCGCGCATAACTTGCGCGCCGACAATGCCTGCGCCCTGGACGGCCACCTTGGCCTTGCCAGAAAAATCCATGGCTTTGAGTCGCGTCTCCATTAAGACGCGTACGCATCGGCCGATCGCCGTGCGCCGCCCAATGGTGCCGCCTAAGCCAAGTGGCTTGCCGACAACAACGGCATTTTCGGTGTGGCGAACATGCATTGAGTAAGTGTCGAGGACCCAAGCCATGACTTGCTCGGTCGCGTGCAAATCAGGGAAAAGGATGTCGCGCTCTGGGCCAATTAAGTCAAGTAAGCCCGAAGTGTATCGCCGGACAACGCGTTCAACCGTCTGCGTGGAATGCCCACGAGGGTCAAAATCGACACCACCCATGGAGCCGCCAAATGGCACATTGAGTGCCGCACACTTCCAGGTTGTCCAGCCAGCTAAGGCGCGCAACTCGTCTCGTTGCAGATTGCCATCAAGGCGGAAACCACCCAAACAAGGCCCAAGTGAGAGGTTGTGGCGAATGCGGAAGCCATGATGAACCTTGACTGACCCGTCGTCATACTCGACAGGGATCGAAAACTTAAATTCACGATCAGGCTGGCGCAGCACCATGTAGGCGTCAGGCGCCAAGCCAAGCAGAGCTGCCGCCTCATCGAACCGCTCCATCATGGAGGAGAAGGGGTCGTCGCTCTCGAGGGCTGGCGTTGGTGCCAGATGGTCGTTGGAGTTAGGTTGAGTAACCATGGCTTTAGGCGTACATCCCACGCATATTCAGGCAATAAGCCACGCGCTCGACGGCCACACAATAGGCGCCGATTCGCAGGCTGGTGTCATGTTTCTTGGCTGCGGCCTCAACATCATGAAAAGCTTCGACCATGATGCGTTCCATGCGATCAAAGACATCTTGCTTTTCCCAGAAATATCCCATGCGGTTTTGCACCCACTCAAAATACGAAACGGTCACACCGCCAGCATTAGCAAGGATGTCAGGCACCACCACAATACCTTTGGCTTCAAGGATGGCATCAGCTTCGGCGGAAGTTGGGCCGTTGGCGCCTTCGACGATAACCTTGGCTTGCACAGCATCGGCATTGCCCGAAGTGATTTGGTTTTCGGTTGCGGCCGGGATGAGTACATCACAATCAATAGTGAGCAATTCTTCACCGGCAAAATCAGTTGCGCCCGCAAACCCCGTCAATTTGCCTGTTTGATTGAGGTGCTCAAGTAGAACGGGCATATCAAAACCCTCATCATTGCGGATGGCGCCATACATATCAGACATCGCAATAATCTTGTGCCCTCTTTCATGCATGAAGAGCGCGCCCAAGCCACCGACATTGCCAGAGCCTTGCACCGCCACGCGACAACCCGTTTCGGGAAGCCCTGCATATTTGAGAGCCTCTTGCGCAATCATGGCGACACCTAAACCCGTGGCCTCACGGCGACCCTTTGAACCGCCCAGGCCAATTGGTTTGCCCGTGACGATCGCGGTTTGTGTGGCACGCTGGTGCATGGAGTAAGTGTCCATGAACCACGCCATGACCTGCTCATTTGTGTTCATATCAGGAGCGGGTACATCTCGCTCTGGGCCGATGATGTCGAGTAGACCCGATGCGTAACGACGAGTCAAGCGCTCAATCTCAGCTTGGCTCATGCGCCGAGTGTCGCAAATAATGCCACCTTTGCCGCCACCAAAAGGCACATTGACAACCGCGCACTTCCAGGTCATCCAGGCTGCGAGCGCGCGTACTTCGTCGAGGTGCACATCGGGGGCGTAACGGACGCCGCCTTTTGCCGGACCTCGCGCGATTGAATGCTGAACGCGGTAGCCTTTGAACACACGAAGAGAGCCGTCATCCATGGTGACAGGGATGGCGATGCTGAGTTCTTGGAAAGGCTCAGACAGAATCTCGTAGTGCCCCGGGTCGAGCTCGACGAGTTGTGCGGCCTTGTCGAGCCGCTTCCGCATTTGCAGATAAGGGTTCGATTCGTTGCCGGTGGTGGGGGGATTCATGGCGTGATTGGTGGGGCGATGAAAAGGGGCAAGAAAGGATACTTCCGAGCCTGCCCATGTGTCAGATTTGTTTCTGGGATAGAGGCTTGCCTTCTGTGGCGAATGCCGCCAGAATTGGGTCATGCCACCTACTGGGAATTCCCACCGTTATCGAGTCCGCAGCGTGCCAACCGTCGAGCTGGATTATGGGCGCATCTTGTCGTCGAAAACGGCAGTGCCTATTTTGCAGGCCTTGGGGCTTGATACTATCGAGAAGGCCATGCAGACCCTGCCTAAAGGCGAGGTCGTCCGCCGCGCGGGCAATCGCACCACTTACCGAGTTGAGTCTGAAATGGGTCTTCTCTATGTAAAAGTTCACCGCGGTGTGTCACTTTGGCGCCGCTGTTGGCCTCTCGGTAATACCGCATCTGGCGCTCGCACAGAATGGGACGCCATTGGCCTTTTGCGCCGCTCCGGCTTTGATGTGCCTGAGCCCGTCGCAATGGGTGAAGCCTCTGTCTTGTGTGGCATGCCGCCATATTCCTTTTTGATTACTCGAGCCGTAGAAGGGCCGACCCTCCTTGAGTTTCTATCTAAAGAATGGCCTACCCGTGAGGGGGTTTCGCAGGCAGAAATGCGCAAACGAGTCTTGCGCGACATTTCTGGCATGATTCGTCGCTTTCATGCCTCTGGTTTTTATCACAAAGATTTGTATTGCATGCACCTCATTGTGACAAAAGACGAGCGGTGGGGGCGGCCATACATAATCGATTTGCAGCGCGTTGAGCAGAAGCATCCGCCGCGGCATCGTTGGCTTGTGAAAGACATGGCGGCCTTGTTGCACTCGATGCCGCCCACGATGACCAAGCAAGATCGCTTGCGTTTTTTGCTGCGCTATCTGTGCAAAACCAAGGTTGACCCTGAGGTGCGGCGCTGGGCGGCCGAGATCGAATCGAAGCGTGTCTCAATGGCCATGCATGTGCCGCTTTACCCTTGAAGACTTTAAGTCCATTCATTCGTTCCCGATGAGCGACTCGGTTTTCATTCACGAAGTCGCTCCACGAGACGGCTTGCAAAACGAGGTGGCGATTTTGTCGCCTGCGACTCGTGCTGAATTCGTCGGGCGGCTTGCGGTTGCATCGCCTTCAAGCCTTGAAGTCGCTGCTTTTGTTTCACCTAAGCGCGTGCCGCAAATGAGTGGTGCCGCTGAATTGACTTCGATGCTTGATGGTGCAACTTGGCGAGAAAGCATCCCGGCCTTTGCGCTGGTCCCGAATGAGCGCGGCTACGAGGCCTTCCGTGATTCGGCCCTGAATGGCGTCACGCTTTTGGTGTCTGCCACTGAGTCACACAGCCAGGCCAATGTCGGTATGAGTGTCAGTGATTCTTTGACTGAAACTTGTCGATTGATCGACCTGGCACATGCAGATGGATTCACCGTTCGGGCCTATGTTTCGATGGCTTTTGCTTGCCCCTTTGAGGGTGAGACTGACACGGGCCAGGTCGGTGCGCTACTCGATGCCTTTCATGGGCATGCCGCAGAGGCTGTGTTGCTTGCTGACACACTCGGTCTTGCGACATCAAACCGTGTCTTTGAGTTGGTCGGTCGCGCATTGCTTGCAGGGCCGATTGAGTCTTTGGGGCTGCATCTACACGACACGCATGGGCGTGCTCACGAAAATGTTCGTGCGGCATTAGAGCTTGGCGTCAGGCAGTTTGATGCAGCAGCAGGTGGCACGGGCGGCTGCCCTTTTGCCCCCGGAGCCGCCGGCAATCTCGACACTTATTCTTTGTTGCAAGTGCTTGATTCTGAGGGCTTCACCCACGATATGCACGCTGAAGCATTGCAGACTGCTGTCGCTTGGCTACACGAGTTTTTGGTCTAAAGCCCAGCGCCGGTTAACAAATAAACGGCAAAAGAAGCCAGCCAGTGTTCCCCTTCGTAGTGGCCACTAAAGACATAGGCAAGACCGGCATCGGTGTGGCGTTGAGCGGCTTCAGCGCAAACGGTTTGGCGTGAGTCGTCAGCGCGAAGGGCGGATGCAATGCCGCGTAGACACCAAGCCCGAGATAAGTTTAGGCCCGCAAGATGGACAATTTTCCCATCCGTGACATCAGGGACGACAACAGGGTGCAGCAAGCTTGCCGTCATGCCTGTCGCTAAGTGGGGCAGGAAATGATCGAGCCAAGTCGAATATTGGCTTGATGATAAAACACGGCGCATGAGATCGGCCTCGTTTAGCCCGGCTGAGAAAAAATCTTCACCCGATGGCTCGTAAGCCGCGGGCCAGTTGGTGTCATTGCTATACCAGTCAATTGATCGTTTCACGACTAGAGCCTCGACATCTTGTCGATTACGAGCGCGCGCCCAATCCAAAATCATCCCTAGGGCAAAGGCGGTATCTTGATGGACGCCGACTCGGTTCGGCCAAGCCAAGCGAGGCAGGTAGTCGATGACCCTTTGAGCAAGTAAATTTTCAAGAGGTGCTAGGTTTTTCGCCCACTGCATTTGTTGCGCATCATCGCTCGTTGCCATTTCGCGGCAGAGAGTGAGATACCAGGCCCACCCGTACATTCGTTCAAATGAGCGGTTGTGCTTTTGTTCAAAATAGGACAATTCGGCTTGCATATTTCCTGTAGAGAGATGCTCGCTCAAGACGGCTTTGATGCGGCTTTGTAGGGGGGCAGGTAAATCGGGGAATTGGTGCAAGATGCGCACTAACATCCAGTGGCTGTGGACGGAACTATGCCAATCAAAAGATCCGAAAAAAGCGGGGTGCATGGCGCGCGGGGTCAGGGCGTCGGCAGCTGAAGCTTGCACTTCAGAGGGCTTGTTCGGGAATTCACGGACAATTCCAGAAAGGGCTAGCTCTGCAAATTGGGCCGCTTGCTCGGTTGGAATGTTCGTTTCAGGGGAATGTGTGGGCATGTTTTGGCACGCGCCGAGGGCGAGGAGTGTGAGAGCACAGATGCGCATGCGCGCTAGCCTAGCGCATTGCTCTACAATTCCAGTATGTCCGAAGAAACTCCTGTCTTGTTCGACCGCCGCGGTTCCACCGCTTGGCTCACTTTAAACCGCCCCAAGTCCGCTAATTCTCTTTCACGAGAAACAGTGGCTTCTCTTCGTGCTTTATTGTCTGATTTGGCGCGTGATAAAAGCATTTGGATCATTGTCATTACAGGCGCCGGCGACCGAGTCTTTTGCGCAGGTGCCGACTTAAAAGAGCGGCGTGAAATGACTCAAAATGAGGTTTCTGAAACGGTTCAAGGCTTGCGTGACCTGATGGACGAAATCGCCGCTATGCCACAACCCGTTTTGGCCGCCATGAATGGAGGCGCCTTTGGTGGAGGGCTAGAGCTTGCATTGGCTTGTGATTTGCGCTTATTAAATGCTGGCTCATCGGTCGGCTTGACTGAAACAAGTTTGGCCATCATTCCAGGGGCGGGCGGTACGGTGCGCTTGCCACGCTTGGTCGGTGCAGCGCGCGCCAAAGAACTCATTTTGACGGCCAGGCGCGTGCAGGCCGATGAAGCACTCAAGATTGGTTTAGTCCATGAGCTTGCACCCGCCGATGAAGTCGTTTCCGCCGCCGAAGCCTTCGTGGCGCGGCTCTCAGAAAACGGCCCAATTGCTTTGCAAGCGGCAAAGTCTGCAATCGACGGCGGGCTAGACCTGCCCGTGGCCGAAGCCCTAGTTCATGAGCGTAAATGTCACGCCCTTACGACGCCGACTCAAGATCGACTCGAAGCTTTAGCCGCTTTTGCCGAAAAGCGCAAACCGCAATTTAAAGGCCGCTAAAGAGACAATTTGCGATATTTCGCCGATTTAGATTCTGGACCTTTCCCCAGGGCATCGCGCCGCTCGGTGAGCCATTCGATGTATTCGGAATAGTTGCCAAAGAAAAATTCGATATCGCCATCGCCCTCAAAGGCAAGGATGTGCGTGCAAATGCGGTCAAGGAAATAGCGGTCGTGGCTGACGACAAACATGCAACCCGCGTAATGCTCGATGGCTTCTTCAAGCACTCGAGTCGTTGGCAAGTCGAGGTCGTTGGTCGGCTCGTCAAGGATGATGAGGTTGCCGCCCACACGCAACATTTTGGCAAGCTGCACTCGGTTGCGCTGCCCACCTGACAAATTACCAACAATTTTTTCTTGGTCAGAACCGCGGAAGTTGAAGCGACTCACATAGGCCCGCGATTGAATCTCGCCTGCGCCAAAAGGTAAGAACTCAAGCCCGCCCGAGATCTCTTCGAAAACAGTTTTGTCTTCGCTTAGCTCTGCTCGTCGCTGATCGACAAAGCAAATGTCAACCGTGGAACCGATCTCGAAATTCCCGCTGTCATGCGTTTCGAGGCCGGCGACAATTTTCATCAAAGTCGTCTTTCCCGTGCCGTTTGGCCCAATGATGCCAACAATCGCACCAGGCAACATCTCAAAAGTAAGGTCTTTAATCAGCACCTGGTCGCCATAGGCTTTGTTGAGCTTGTTGATTTTTAACACTTTGTTGCCGAGTCGCTGCGCAATCGGAATCACGAGGTCAATACGGTCAGGGCGTAAGTTATCTTGCTCTTCGACGAGTTGCTCGTAGCGATTCATGCGCGCTTTGTTTTTTTTGCCACGCGCACTCGTATTTTGCCGAACCCAATCGAGCTCACTCTTGAGGCGTTTACGGCGTTTTTCTTGCCCCTTATCGCTTTTCTCGAGTTCTTTTTCTTTAATCTCAAGGTAGTCAGAATAGTGACCTTTGTAAGGGGTGCACACACCGCGATCGACCTCAAGCATCCAGTCGACTACATTGTCGAGGAAGTAGCGGTCGTGAGTAATCACAATCACCAAGCCGCCATATTCAGCGAGGTGGTGCTCAAGCCAAGCCGTTGTGTTAGCGTCAAGGTGGTTTGTCGGCTCGTCAAGCAACAGGATGTCGGGCTTTTCGATCAGCGTTTTGCAAAGAGCCACGCGACGGGCTTCTCCGCCAGACAAAACGCCGCAGAGACGATCCATGGGGGGCAAGTCAAGAGCGTCGGCAGCAATCTCGAGGAGGCGGTCGACTTCCCACATATTGTGCATGTCGATTTCCATCTGCAGGTGCTCGAATTCTTCTGATAGTTTGTCGAGCTTCGCGCCTTCAACTTCGCCCATCAAACCACAAACCTCGTTGTAGCGGTCGAGGATTTTATGCACATGATCAACGGCCTCGGCGAGACATTCTTGAACTGTTTGGTCAGGGTTTAATGAAGGCTCTTGCGGAACATAGCCGAGGGTCGAGCCCTTTAGCTGAATGCGCGACCCTTCAAACTCAAGGTCAGCGCCAGCAAGGATGCGCAGCAAAGTCGTCTTGCCTGAGCCGTTTGCCCCAATTACGCCAATCTTGGCACCTGAGAAAAAAGAAAGCGTGACATTGCGGAGGATTTGA
This sequence comes from Planctomycetota bacterium, assembly GCA_018671175.1. Lineage (GTDB taxonomy): Bacteria > Planctomycetota > UBA1135 > UBA1135 > UBA1135 > JABHIE01. Next base: position 22,026 of record JABHIE010000029.1, read on the forward strand.
GTGCGGTCATAGAACTTGTCTATGCCAATCACTTGCAACGCGAATTCATTAGTGTTTTCAACCATGATAGCCGCAGATTCTAACACTCTGCGGCGCGGGGAGGTATCCTTAGTAGGGATGAAAAATGTCTTAGAGATTTTGGTTGAGCTTCCCTCCGGGAATCGCCTTATGAAATTCGACCAAGCTCCAGTTTTGGTCGGCCGCGGTCTTGAGTGTGATATTCATCTCGAAGACCCTCTTGCCTCGCGAGAGCATTGCCAATTTGTTCTTGAGGCCGATCAAGTTTGGGTAGAAGATCTCAACTCTGCCAACGGCACATGGCTGCGTGGCGAGCTGATTCAACGAGAGCGACTGAGTCCTGGCGACATGGTTTCCGTGGGCTCTTGCAAGATTGGCTTGATGACTCTTGGCGACCGTTTAAGCGCGGCTGAGACAACCGCCGCCGCCGACGCCGATCCTCAAGACGACAAAGTTCGGCGCATGGCCGCCACCGTCCAGAGCATGGAAGAAGCCACTCGCCTAGAAGAGATGGCAAGTATCGCCGCCAGAGCCGCGGTTCGCTTAGTTAACGCTGAGAGGGGCTTTGTATTCCTTCTCGAGGGTGGCGAGATTTCACATGCAGTTGGCCGCAACTTTGCAGACGAACCTGTCGCAAGCCCCGACCGAAAGATTTCTCAAACACTTCTTGAGCGTGCCGTTGCAACGGGCAAGCCTATGCTCCTCGAAGACGCTAGTTCTGATGGCGAATTTGCTGGTTCCGCCAGCATTACTGACATGGGCCTCCGCTCCTTAATCCTGCTTCCTCTCACTTTCGATGGGGAAGTCCTTGGTTTGCTGATGGTTGACCATCGATTAGCGCCCGCAGCTTTCCGTCAAACAGATGTAGCTCTTTTGCGCGCTTTGTCCGGCCTTGCTGCAGCGCATTTGGGCGCTGCCCGCGAACGGAAGCGTTTGCGCTTAATGCGTCGGCGCTTAGCTTCAGCGCAAAAGCTCTTGGGCCGGCGAGAAGAAAAAATTGATACGCAGTCCGTCCTTGAGACAATTGCTGGGCAGGGCTTCTACGGCTTGATTGGTACATCGGCGGCTATGCAAGAGTTGCATTCATCCATGGAGCGCATGCTTGACAGCTCGCTACCCATCTTGATTGAGGGGCGATCCGGTACAGGCAAAGAGCTGGTCGCTCGCGCATTGCACACACATGGGCCTCGTGCTGGCTCTGCGTTTATTGTCGAAAACTGCGGCGCACTTCCAGACACACTTCTTGAATCAGAATTGTTTGGGCATGTCAAAGGCGCCTTTACGGGGGCCACTCGAGATCGAAAGGGGCGTTTCGAAGAAGCCTCTGGCGGCACTCTGTTTTTAGACGAAGTCAGCGAAATGAGTGAAGCGATGCAGTCGCGTTTGCTGCGCGTTCTGCAAGAAGGCGAAATCCGCCGCGTCGGCGACGACGCCATGAGGCAGGTTGATGTCCGTGTCATCGCCGCGTGCAATGTTGATTTGCGCCAACGCGTAAAAGAGGGGCTTTTCCGCGAAGACCTTTTCTTCCGCCTCAATGTGCTGAGCCTTGAGCTCCCTCAATTGAAAGACCGCGAGGGCGACATTGCTTTGCTTAGTGAGCATTTCGCCTTGCAAGAGGCCGCATCTCAGGGGCGCGAGCGGCGTTCTTTTCCCGATGATGTGTTGTGTTTACTCGATGCTCATAGTTGGCCCGGCAATGTTCGAGAGCTGCGTAATGAAATCCGGCGGCTCACTCTTTTGGGCGAGGGCGACATTTCGACTAGTGAATTGTCTGCCGATATCCGATCGAGCCATCTTGCAACTGCGCCACGGCCTGACGCAGACACCTTCGTCGACCATGGGCCAGAGTCAAGCGTTTCTTTAGCCGATGGCAGCCTTCCAGAGCTAGTTGAGCAGCTCGAGCGCCGTCTCATCACAGAAGCCCTTGAAGAAACGAATGGCAACCGAGCCCAAGCCGGAAAGCGACTAGGCATTACTCGATTTGCCCTTTTGCGCAAACTCGAAAAATATGAATTAGATTTATAGTTCGATGTCTCACACGCAATTTACTTCCTTAAATACAGACCGCCTCCCTAAAGGCGTTGTTTTTGTGCGCACTCTTGGCCGCACACCTTTTTCGGAAGTCCTGCTCGTCGAAAAAGATGGCGTGCCCTGTGCGTTGAAATTGCTGCATGGCGTGGCCGCATTTGACGAGCGCATCCTAGAGCGCTGGCGCCGCGAGGCACGCTTGTTGGGCGCGATTGAGCACGACAATCTTGTGCGCTCTTATGGCACTCTCGATGTCGATGGGCATCCCGGTCTTTTGCTTGAGTTTATTGACGGCCCCACTTTGCGACAGTTATTGACTGATGCACCCTTGGGCTGGGAGCAGGCTGTTCGCTATGGAGTGCAAGTGGCGCGCGCTCTTGAGCGGCTGCATCGCAGCGGCGCAATTCATCGGGATGTTAAGCCTCATAATATTTTGATTCACCCCACGCGCGGTGCAGTATTGGCCGATCTGGGCTTGGTGCGCACCGACGATGATGCAACCCTGACCCGCCAAGGAGTCGCCCTCGGTTCGCCGGCCTACATGAGCCCCGAACAGGCGCGCGACCCCAGTGAAGTTGGCCCCGAGGCTGATGTCTATTCTTTAGCAGCCACTCTGTACCACGCCCTCTCAGGTCGCCCGCCATTTTTGGGGCGTGGTGTCGGCGAGGTCATTCATCGTGTTTTGCATGAAGAGCCAGAGCCTCTATCGGAAGATGTCCCTCTGCCCATTCGTCGTGTCTTGGCCTGTGCGCTCGCGAAAGACCCTGAATCACGCTACGCCCGCGCGCGAGATTTCGCCCTCGATTTAGGGCGTGTGCTTTTGGGTGACAAACCGATTTTGCTGCATCGTCGTCGCCGCCGCCGCCGTTCTCAATTCATCGTGGCTGGAGTGGTGTCCATTTGCGGCCTTTGCTTCGCCCTTTGGTCTTTTGTGTTTGCTCCAAAACCAAATGACGCGCTGGGTACATCCAATGCGGCCGCCCCAATTCTCGAGAAATCGGCGTCGGTTGAGCAAAGGTTTCACGAGTGGCTCGTCGCGGCATCCATCGAAGAGCAGTTTCGAGCAGCATTAGCTGGGTACCATTTTCTTCAGGCGCGGCAGGTTTTGATGACCTTCCAAGCGTTGCCAATCCCCGCGACAGAGCCTAAATTTGCTGACCGTCGCGCGCGTTGGTTGGCGAGCGCAAGGCTTTCTTTTGATTTGGCGCAAGAGCATTTCTATCAGAAATATTTGCTTCAAATGAGCGAAAGCCTTAATTCCGTTTTGGCTCATCCGCAGCTCATCGACCCTTTGGTCTGGAAAGCACAAGTGATAACGGCCTGGGATAAGTCAGGCATAAACCTAGATGCTTGGCGCTCTTCGGATGGTCAATTCCCTTTGCAGGATGCGTTGCAAGAAAAGGTGCAGATTATTGTTCGCCTTCGTGAAGCCAAGGAAAAGGCCTCTATGCTTGCTCGTGCCGCTGCTCTTGAAGCCCTCTTGGCGACCCAGGAAGACGAGGGGGCGCAGGCTGCTCCAGAATCTGCGGCTACTCAGCAGCCACAGCAACCTGATGAGATAGAGGCGCCGGCAACTATGCCCTCCAGCCCGCCGCTGCAACTCGAGCCCGCAACCCCCTCGTCTGAAACTCAGGCCAGAAATGCGCGGCAATCTCTTTTGCGCCAAGTCCAGGCTGATGCCCCAGAGGCAACTGCAGAGTGGCTCTCTGATTCCATCCGTTTGATTTATGAAACCAGTTCGACAGAGAGTGACTGGAGCAAAGGGTGGCGGGTCAAATCCCCCCAAGCACTAGATGGTTGGCAACTCACCTCTTGGCGACTTGAGTGGGCAAACCCCGAGGGGCGGGCGGTTTTGCCTGAGTTGACATGGTTGCAAGACATCCAGATTTCCGGGTCTGATGGTTGGGCCGGCGGCGTCGTGCGCGTCGGCCGATCTGTGATTTATCGCTTTCCAATCATCCAAGGTACCACTCAACTTTTGGCCTGGGATGGCACGACTATCACCCTAGATGGGCTCAAAATAGCGGATTGGAAGCCCACGCGGCGAGTTGCTTCTGGTCGTATGCGAGGTCAATCTAAGGGGCCTTTTCGACCGGCTAGAGTGATTATGGCGTGGTCGAAGAGCGAGTAAGCCTGCTCGGGAACCAAAGCCCCGCAGCCAAGAATATTAAGCCAAGAGCTAAGAAGGCCGTGAGTGGCCCAGGGGCGATCTGCTCAAGTAATGGCCGCAGCAGGCTTGCAAGGCTGATTCCGAGGAAGTCAAGCATTTGGCTTGTGCCGAGTGTTGCACCTCTTGAGTCAACGGGTGCGAGCGCTTGAACGCGCGTGCGTAGTGGTACGAGGTACATCCCTGAAAAGAGTGATGCTATTGCCGCCGAACCCCAAATCAACCATGGGCTGAGAGGCAGAAATGCAATCGCACCAAAACCAATCGCCATGCCAAAAGCACCGATTCTGACCTGTTGGGGGCGTATCCCTGTTTGTAAGCTTCTGCCGGCAATGAGTGCGCCAGCGGCTAGAAAAAGAGAAAGTGACCCGAGCGCGGCCGACCAATTACCCAGAGATGTGTCGAGGATTTGAGGGAGCTCATTCCAGGAAAGCAAGAGTAGGCTGCCACCCATCCAGTAAACAGAATGCGCAAGCATGGCGGGTCGCAACCCTGGTATTTGACCCGCACGATTCATCCCGATGCGGAAGCGTTGGATGGGGTTCCAGTGCAGGGTGCGTGAAGGATCGGCAGGTCGGGTCGGCCCAATGCGGTGCGCGAAAAAAGCGCCAATACCCGCGATGATGGCAAGGAGGAAACCGAGCAAATACAGCTTTTCGGAAAGCCCCGTTTTGAGATAACCCGCTGCCCCCGTTCCAATGACGATGCCGGCTACAACCGTGGCTTGCATTTTTGCATTGGCGCGCGCGAGTTTGGCCTCGCTGACTAACTCAGGAAGGAGACCATATTTTGCGGGGCCCAAAAAAGCGGATTGCGTGCCCATGGCAAAGAGGGTGACGCCTAATGCAAGTGGGTCGCCGCTCGCCAGAGCCCAGCTGGCACAAAGCATGATTATGACTTCCGCCCACTTGGTCGCGTAGACCACTTTTGATTTTGACCAGCGATCGGCGCAATCGCCTGCAAGCACCGCGAAAAGCAAGAAAGGAACCGAAAACAATAGTGCGGCATAGGCCTGAAAGCGTACCGCTGTCGACACAGCGATGAGTAATACGACCTGCTTGAATATGTTGTCATTGACAACGGTCAAGAATTGCGTGAGCAATAAATTCGAGAGAGGCCCTGGTCGTCGAGAGGGCTCGTTCATGAAAAGAGCGGCTCGCGAACTCGACATGCACCTTGTAGCGGTACGACTAAATCGAAATGACCTGGCAGGAAGAAAAGAATCGTACTGCCGAACTCAAAGCGACCCATTTCTTGGCCTCGTTGCAGGACAGGCGCAGGGTCGTAACCGCGAGAGGTCTCAATCGAAAAATCTCTACCGAGCGTGTCGTCAAAATTAAAGACCATCAGCCCGACATTGAGAGCACCAACATAAAGCAAGGCAAAGGGGGTGCCGTCAAGAGTCTCGCATTGCAGCAGAACACGGCGATTCGTGGCCATTGTGCGATAAGAACGCCGCATCAATTTAGGGTCAACGGGCCGCAAATCACCGGGCAACGCCGTCGCCGAAAGCACTCGCATATCACAAGGCGCGTGGTATCGATGGTAGTCGCGAGGCGAGAGATAAATCTGGACGCCCTGCCAGCCGCTCGTCGATGGTGTGTGTGGGAGTAGCTCGCTCGTGGAATAGGGCACGCCCTTAATCAACCAACTGCCCTCAGGGCTGATGCGAGAATGCTCGACAATCAGGCCGTCACTAGGGGACAGCCAAGATTCACCGCTAGGGATGTCGGGTCGATAGTCAGCCAGCGGCCGCGTGAAAAGCTCAAGGAAAGTCGCGTAATCACGCAGATCCCCAGGGATATCTTTCGCCTCAATATGTAGCTTTCGCCCCAGCCAGGCCCAAAGCCTACGGCGCATGAATCTCGGGATATGCATGCGCGCCACTCGACCCGCAAGTCGAGTGAGAGCCAAGCGGGGGAAACCAGGGAAAATGAGGAGGATGCGGGGGTCCATGAGTCTGCCTTGACGCCGTTATACTTCTCGCCGCACCCCCCAGTCATGAGCGCTTCCTCCCTGCATCTCCTCGTTTTGGCCGCTGGCAACTCTACGCGACTGCGTACAGGCCACCCCAAAGCCCTTTTAGACCTGTGTGGTCGCCCTTTGCTATCCTATATTTTGAGCCATGCAGAGCCGCTGCAGGTGGCTTCGAAAACGGTCGTTTTGGGTGGAAATCACATCCAGGCGATTACGAGCTGGCTTCAGGGCTCTGAGTATTCTGACTGGTCTATCGCACTCCAAGAAAATCCGCGCGGCACAGGCCATGCCGTCCAGTGCGCGCTTGAGCAACTTCCTGACGAGGGGCGTGTCCTGATTTTGTGTGGCGATACTCCCTTGTTGCGGCCTGAAACACTGCAAGAATTGGTCAAGCATGGCGACGCTTTGATGACGGCGCGTGTCGCTGACCCATCTGGCTATGGCCGCATACAGCGCGATGATGACGGCAATTTGACGGCAATCATTGAAGACGCCGACACCGATGAAGAGACCCGCCTCATTAACGAAATGAATGCAGGGGTCTATGTGCTCGATTTGGCCGCTCTGCGTGCTGCTGTAGCAAAACTTGATTCTGACAATGCTCAGGGCGAGCTCTACCTAACCGACGCCGCTCTTGAGGTGTTGACTGAGCGGGGCGGCGCCACTCTCTGCCTCGAAGACGGCGAAGAAGAAATTGCCGGCGTAAACACGCTAGTCGATTTTTCGGAAGTCGTTGCTGTCATGCGTTGGCAAATCCTTGAGGCGCATCTCTTGGCGGGCGTCATCATTGATGACCCATCTTCGACTTGGGTCGAGCACGATGTATCGATTGGCCCTGGCACGCGCATTCGCCCAGGTTCCGTTTTGCATGCGGGGGTCCGCGTTGGCAAAGATTGCGAGCTGGGCCCTTATGTCCGCTTGCGCGCAGGCGCGGTAATCGAAGATGGCGCGCTCGCTGGTAATTTCGTTGAAATGAAAAACTCAACCCTCGGGGCGGGCGCAAAGGCCAAGCATTTGACTTACTTGGGCAATACAACGGTTGAAGAATTTGCCAATGTGGGTTGCGGCACGATTACGGCCAATTACGACGGCAAGAAGAAGCATCCGACCGTTATTGGTTCTCGCGCCTCGATTGGCTCGGGCACCATCCTTGTTGCACCCGTCAAGATTGGCGCGGGTGCCACCACTGCGGCTGGATCCGTAGTTACCGCTGGAAAAGATGTTCCCGCTGGCACAGTTGTTGCCGGTATCCCAGCAAAACCATTTTCACCTAAATCCTGACATGTCACATCGCGGAAGTCTCCGTCTGCTCTCGGGCTCAGCTCACCCTGAATTGTCTCACGAAGTCGCCTCAACTTTGGGCGAACCTCTGGTCTCTGCCTTCATCGGGCGATTCCCAGATGGTGAGATTGACATCAAAATCCATGAAGACATGCGTGGAAGTGATGTCTTCGTGATTCAGCCCACCTGCCCACCCGTTAACGAAAATTTAGTTGAGCTCGCTTTGATTGCCGACACACTTCGTCGAGCCAGCGCCGCTCGAGTGACGGCCGTCATGCCCTATTTCGGCTACGCGCGCAAAGACCGCAAAGACGAGGGCCGGGTGCCGATTTCAGCTAAGGCGGTAGCCAACATGCTGGTCTCGTGTGGCATCGATCGCGTTTTGACCATTGATTTGCACGCTCAGCAGATCCAGGGGTTCTTTGACACGCCCGTGGATCACCTCTATGCGCGCACGGCGATTCAAGAGGTCGTCCGTGGCGAGGGCTTCGAGAACCTAGTCGTTTGCTCGCCTGATGTGGGGGGGGTCAAAATCGCCCGTGCCTACGCCAAAGAGCTCGATGCTCCCCTTGCGATTATCGATAAGCGTCGGATGAGCGGCGACACCGTGATTTCCGAAACCATCATTGGCGATGTGGAAGGGGCCGACATCTTGCTGACCGACGACATGATTAGTACGGCGGGCACAATCGCCGAGGCATGCCGCATTCTCAAGAAAAAAGGGGCCAAGCGTGTCTGTGTTGCAGCAAGCCATGCCGTCTTGGCGGGGCCAGCGCGAGAAAGGCTTCAAAATTGTGGGGCTGACAAGGTGTGGGTTTCTAATACAATACCCCTTCGCGGTGATCTACCCGACTGCTTTGAAGTCATTTCGGTAGCACCTCTTTTGGCCCGTGCCATTGCACGGATTCACCGAGAAGAGTCGGTCAGCGCATTGTTCGAAGACGCCTAATTGGGGCGCAATTTAGTTAATAAGATGTCATCATCCACACCCTCCCTGAAGGCCGAGCCACGCACTGGCTCGGGTACACGCGATTCTTTCTCCCTGCGCAAAGCAGGCCGTATGCCTATCAATTTGGTCGGCCACGGCGAAGAGACCGCTTCATTTCATATCGACGACCACAGCTTTCAAGCGGCCTTGCGCCACCACGAGCGCGTTTTCATGCTTGAGCATGGCGACAAGCGCGAGCAGGTGATGTTGCACGATGTCCAATGGGATCGCATGGGCGACCGCATTCTGCATATTGAGTTCTTGCGCGTGCCAGTCGGCGAAGTTGTCGAGGTCCAGGTTGTCCTTGAGTTCGTTGGCCACCCTAAGGGCGCGGCTAAAGGCGAATTCGTTAAGCCTTTGCTTGATATCGCTGTGAAATGCGTGCCTCGTTCGATTCCAGAGAGCATTGCTCTTGATGTGAGCGAGCTTGACCTTGACGAGCAGATTCTTGCTGGCGATCTCACAATGCCCGAGGGCGTTGAATTGCTGCAAGACCCCGAAGAGGTCGTCTGCGCCATTCGTCTATCCCAAGAAGAAGTCGAGCCTGAAGAGGGCGCCGAAGGTGACGGCTCTGCTGAGCCAGAAGTCATCGCTAAAGGCAAAGACGACGATTCTTCGGGCGATGGCGAGTAGTCTCGCTAGCCGAATCCAGGCCGCTTGAGTATGATTTTTGGCCCCAAAGATGGCACAACGCTGCCAGATCTGGGGCCTCGGCTGATTGTTGGCCTTGGCAACCCTGGCGCGGAATACGACGGCACACGCCATAATGTCGGCTTCCAAGCACTTGATCTTTTCGCAAAACGAGTGGGTTTGACATCTAGCAACCTTCGGGTTGCCGGTCGCAAGCTTGCTGACTTGGCGCGGTCGACTGATGGCCGCTTTGCTTTGCTTTGGCCGACCACTTACATGAATCTTTCTGGTTCTGCCGTGGCTGCTGCAGCACGCCAGCTTGATGTTTTGCCTGAATCCATTTTGGTCGTCACCGACGACTTCCATCTTGAGCTAGGCGGCTTGCGTATTCGCGCGGCTGGCAGCCCAGGTGGGCACAACGGGCTCAAATCCATCGAGCAAGTTTTGCAGACTGACCTATACCCTCGATTGCGTATCGGGGTGGGGCAGCCGCGAGCTTCTAGCGTGGACCATGTGCTCGAAACCTTCCGCAGCGCAGAGTTGCCGATAGTCGAGGAAACCCTCGAAACGGCCTCTTGGGCTCTAGAAGACTGGGCTTTGGGCCAATCCATCGAGGATGTCCAATCCCGCTACAACCGCCGCACGCCGCAGGCGAATTCTGAATAACCAGAAAAACCGATCGGATCGGAAAGGCACAAAATGACAAATACAAAACACACATACCAAGCGATGTTCCTCCTTGAAAACGGGGAAGTTCGCGAAAAAGGCTTTAGTGCCGTGCGAGATTGGCTCAAGGGCACTCTCGAAAAGCACAGCATTGATGTAAAAGTTCTTCGCCTCTACGGCGAGCGGAAATTGGCTTACCCTATCGGAGGCCGCGTGCGCGCGACTTATGTTTTAGGTTGGCTCGAGGCTGAGGGCGAAGCTGTCAACGCAGCGATGCGCGATATGTACCTCGTTGGCCCTGCCTTCCGCATGCGCTTCTTCCAAGAAGCCGAGATTCCAGAGGCTGAATTGGCCTTTGGCATCGAAGAAGTCAACGATGCTGACTTGGTGATCCTTGACGATCAGCCAGAAGAAGTCATCGAAGAAGAATATGTCGAGCCAGAAGAAGAAAAGGCTGCTTCCAAAGATGCTGCTGACGGCGACAAGAAAACAGAAGGCAAGGCCGACGACGCCAAAGCTGAGACCACTGAAACCAAAGAAGAGCCGGCCAAAGAAGCCGCTAAAGAGGAGGCCAAGTAATGGGCAAGAAGACACATAAAAAGTTTGACTTCAAAGACACCGAAGATCTTCTTCGCTACCTTTCGGGTCAAGGTCAAATCTCTAGCGCTAAGCGCACTGGCTTGAGTGCCCGTGAGCAGCGTTCTCTTAAGCGCGCCGTCAAAAACGCGCGTTTCCTCGGCCTCTTGCCTTTCGTGGGTTAAAGCGATGAAATTACAAGTAATTTTAAGCAAAGATGTTCCGACGCTTGGCGTTGTGGGCGATGTGGTTGAGGTCCCTGCTGGTTACGCACGCAACTTTTTGCTGCCAAGTGGCATGGCTTTGCCATGGTCGGAAGATGCGGCTCGCCGTATCGAAAAGTCTGCTAAAGAAGCTGAGGTTGAGCGCATGGAAATGGCCGCTCAATACGAGGCTCTTGCCAAGCGCGTTTCGAGCATTCAACTTACTTTCGAAGAGAAAGTAAATGCAGAGGGTGCTCTTTATGGCGCGGTCAATGCCAAGCGCATTCATGCCGCACTCAATGAGCAAGGCATCGACTTGCCAGAGAGCCATGTTCGTCTCGCTGAGCCATTGCGCACAGCAGGTGAGTATGAAGTGCCGATTCACATTCATGCCGAGCTCAACTCCAACATTGTTGTTTGGGTTGTTGCACTCGAGCAAGAGGGTGAAGAGGTCGATATCGCCGCCATGGATGCAGCGGCCGCAGCCGAAAAAGCTGCTGCTGAAGCTCTAATCGCCGAAGAGGCAGCAAGCGAGTAATCGTTCCGCAAACCGAGGTGGGGGGCTTTGGCTATTCCCGCCTCGGTATGCTGCACTCTCATGACTTCTGAATCGGTCGCTCCAGGGCAAGTCCCCTTTGATTTGGATGCTGAACAAAGCGTCCTAGGGGCGGTTTTGCGTGATCCGCGCTGCATCACCGATGTAGCCGCAATCGTTCGTCCCGAAGATTTCTACGCGCCACGCAACCGCTCCATCTTCGAGATGATGCTGCGCGTTGACGACCGCCAGCCCGGTGGTTGCGACCCCGTTTCGATTGCTCAAGAAGAAGACCGTGCGGGCAAAGGTTCAGAGTTGGGCGGCAAGGCTTATCTCCTTGAGATGATGCACGCGCACCCTTCGGGTGCCTATCTTGAGTATCACCTAAAAATCTTGCGTGATTTGTCTCTCAAGAGGCAATTGCTCGAGACATCCGATGAAATTCGTCGCTTGGTTCATTCTGGTGAAGCCGAGTCGGTTGAAGAGCTCATTGAAAAAGCCGAGAGCGATGTTTATCGAGTGGGCGATCGTCTAGTCGGTAAAGAGCTCGTTGAAATCCGTCAATTAATTGACGACCGCCTTGATGACATCCTTGACCCTAAGGGTGGCCCTGGGGGCTTAAAGACGCACTACCTTGAGCTTGATGAGCGGCATGGCTTCCGTCCGGGTGATTTGATTGTGTTGGCGGCTCGACCTGGCATGGGCAAGACAGCTTTGGCTCTCAACATTCTTGAGCGCGTGGCGATTCAAGAGCAAAAGGCGGTGTTGATGTTCTCGCTTGAAATGCCAGACTATCAATTGCTTTTGCGTTTGCTGTCATGCCATGCGGGTATTCGGCACGATAATTTGCGCCGTGGCCTAAAGAGCGCTCACGACCGAGAGGCCTTGACTCTGTCTGCAACGGCTTTTCAGAAATCTCGGATTTACATCGACGATTCATCTCAGCCTTCCCTAGCTCAAATTCGCGCCAAGGCTCGGCGTTTGGCTCGCGATGGCAATCTTGATTTGATTATCGTGGATTACTTGCAGCTCTTGTCGACCAAAGCCGAGAGTCGCCAACAAGAGATCTCGATTATTTCGCGTACTTTCAAGAGTATCGCCCGAGACCTAAAAGTGCCTGTGCTTGCTCTTTCACAGTTAAACCGCGCCGCAGAAAAGCGTGATCCGCCACGGCCGCTTCTCTCTGACTTGCGTGAATCAGGCGCGATTGAGCAAGATGCTGACATGGTGATGATGCTCTATCGCCCCGAATACTACACTCATGCCGAAGAAGACAGTGGTCTTGCTGAAGTGAGTATTGCTAAAAACCGTCATGGTTCCACAACGAGATTCAATCTGCGCTGGGACGGCGATTTTATGCGCTTCGAAAACTACACTACCGCTGATGTCATTGACCCAAGTGTCGACTTCAGTCTCCCTTCCACTCCGGTCTTTGACGACTGATGCGATTGATCTTGCCTGTTCTTGTTGCTGCCACGGCTCTGTTGAGCCCCTTGGCCGCCTATTCACCGACTCCAGTCCCTCAAGAAGAGGCTGTTGTTGAAATCCAAGAGATTGAAATTCGTGGCGCTGATGACCATCGTGAGCAAATCCTTGACTTCTTAAATATCAAAGTCGGAGACGCCTATGATCCCGAACGCGCTAACGCTTGGTTGATTTCTTTGCCAAAATATAAATCGATTACGATTAAAGATATCTTTATTGAGCCACTAAATGAAACGAGCGTAAAACTGATTTTGGTTGTTGAGGTTCCAGATGCAATATGGAATCGTCTCATTTTTGAAGGGCTAGAGCATCTCTCCCGCCAAGATCTAATGGACACCTCGCATTTGCAGGTGGGGCAATCACTTAATCGTTCGCGCCTTGACAGCTTGATTCTCGCTTGGGAAAATCAGTACAAGCAACTGGGCTTTGCTCATGTTTCCATCACAGTACAGTCGACGATGAATCCGGGCGAGGTCTTGCTTGTCGTCGATGAAGGCGAAGAAGTCGATATTGGTCGCATTAATTTTGTCGGCAATACTCGCTTCCCAGGAAGCAATTTAATCGGTCTAGATTTAATCGGCGAGATGGAATCTGATACGGGGTGGTTCTTTTGGGCAACGACGACTTACAACCCTGAGGCCCTCCTTGGTGACATCACGGCGATTAAGGTGCTTTATCAAGAATATGGCTATTTTGATGCTGAGGTCAGTATCGATGAGCCGGTCTACTACGACAACGGAGAAAAGGTGCAAATCACTTTCCGCATTGAAGAAGGCTTGCCTTATGTCGTTGACTCCATCCGTTTCGAGTCCGTTAGTGGCGAGTCGCTTACGATTCCTCAAGATGAATTGACCGCGCTTCTTCGCATGAAGCCCGGCATGGTTTATCAAAAGGCATACGCTCAGGCTGATTTAATGGCTTTGCGGGCACTTTATGGCGCTAAAGGTCATCCGGTTGCGAGCTTTGGCGCTGCTGACGCCGAGGGCTTCTTGCAGATAAACCCCAGCCATTTCGACTCGATGCCTGCGATCTTTAACGACCCAGAGACACATCTCAGTACGGTTGTTTGGCAGATTCGCGAGGGCACCCCGAAAAAGATTCGTAATGTTTTGATTACTGGAAACCACAACACGCGAGACCCAGTCATCAGGCGAGAAATTTATCTAGAGCCAGGTGATTCGGCTCGCACCGATGAAGCCGACCGCTCTAAGCGACGCTTGCTGGGGCAAGGCTATTACTTTGACCCTGAGACAGGCACACCTTTTGTCGATTATGGGTTTTTGGCTGTGCCGCAGCAGCCTGACTGGGTCGACCTCGAATTCCGCGTCAAAGAAGGCCCTGGCACAGGCAACTTTCAGTTTGGTGGTGGCCTAGGCTCTCTTGGCTCCATGCTGATGATCCAATATAAAAAATCCAACTTTGATATTACGCGTCCGCCATCGTCTCTAGGCGCTTCGTTTATCGAGATTTTTGACGGTAGGGCATTTACTGGCGGGGGGCAGCAGTTTTCAATCAACGCTATGCCTGGCACAGAGTATTCTCGCTATTCCATGAATTTCCATGAGCCAGACCTGTTCGGTGACCATGTCGAGCAAATTGGGTTTGGCGTAAATTTCAACAAGTCTAATTTGCGCCTACGCACTCACCTTGAAGAACGCGCCGCCGCGAGTGTGCGGTTTTCAAGGCACCTAAGCCGCGAGTGGTCTTTGTGGGCGTCCCCAGGTTATGAGGTGGTCGGCATGAATGAATTCAGTGCCGGTGCGCCCGATGTCATGTTAAATGACGAGGGCGACCACACTCTTCATCGTTTTTCCATTGGCTCGAGCTTCAATTCAGTTCTTAACCCATTCAACCCTATCGAGGGTATCCGTCTCAATGGTAATTTGACTCAGGGTGGTGGCCCGCTTGGTGGCGACTGGGATTACCTCAAGGGTACGGCTTCTTTTTCGAAGTACTTCCCGCTCTTCGAAGATGGGTTGGGCCGGCGTTGGGTTTTCTCTGCCAAGGCATCCGTCGGTCGCGCTTGGCCACAGGGCGATTCAGATACGATTCCATACACTCAGCGTTTCTTTTTGGGTGGCCAAAGCACCCTGCGTGGTTTCTATGTGCGTGGCGCGGGTACCTCAGTGAATAGTTTCCCACTCGGTGGTGAAGCCATGTGGCGCTCCACGACTGAGTTAAGTTTGCCTTTTGCGTCGACTCTTAAACGCGGTGTTTCTGGCGAATACGAATGGGCTCGCTTGGCCTTCTTCCTCGACGCTGGCCAACTTGGTGAGAGCTTTTCTGACCTTGACCCGATGCGTGCCGCCGTTGGTGTGAGCTTTCGCATTCGCATTCCCTTCATGCCGCAAATGCCACTCGTGCTTGATTTCGGCAAACCCATTCTTAGCGAAGAGGGCGACCGTGAGCGTCTCTTCACCTTCACCTTTGGCTCAATGTTTTAGCCTGACATGAAATACATCTCTCTCCTTCTTCTTCTCGTTTTGACTTTTGCAGGTGCTTTGGTTGCGGGGCGCTCTTCCGCAGAGCCATCTGAATCCGTCCGCTACATTGATATGCAAAAATGTCTTACTGGCTACCGTGCATATCAAGCCGAAATGGAGACCTTCAATGAGATATCTCGCAGTCGCGAGTCAGCTTTGATGGCTCAGCGATCTGAGTTGCAAAATCGCGGCAGTGAGCTTGAAATCCTTGACCCAGCCTCCGTTGAATTTCGTGAAGGCAAAGCCAAAATCAATGATGATATCGCTCAGTTTCAGCGCGATGTAAAGCGATTCCAGGAAGAGCAGCAACTTGAAATACTTCAAGTGCAGGCCCGTGCATTCAAGCAAATCTTTGAAGCAGCTAGGATCGTTGGCGAGCAAAATGGCTTCAGTGCGGTGATGCGCTCACCCGGTACGCTTCCAACAGTTGATGCTGAGCCACGCGCGCTCTTGGATTACTTCGATTTCACACAGCTACTCTGGACTAACCCCAACTACGATGTTTCAGAGCTTGTCCTGAAAGTTCTCAACGGAGAAGGTTAAACTCCGATTCCATCCATGGAACGCGCCGCACGCACTCTAAAAAAGAACGCCGAATTCGAGGGGGTCGCCCTTCACTCTGGCGATTCTGTGCGCGTAAGACTTGAGCCTGCGCCAGCAGGTACAGGCATTGTTTTTCGGCGCAGTGATTTAGACGACGGCCCTGATGTGCCGGCTTTGCCTAGTGCTTTGGTTACTTCAAATCACCGCACCGTTTTGCGTGAGGGGCCAGCTGAAGTTGGCATGGTTGAGCATTTGCTTTCCGCCTGCAACGGGCTTGGGGTCGATAACCTCATAGTGTGTGTCTCGGGTAGCGAAATGCCTGGCATGGACGGCTCGGCTTTGCCTTATGTCGCTGCTATGCAAAAGGCGGGTTTGCTTGAACAAAAACTTACGCGTAAGGTTTTTCGTGTAATTGAACCCGTCGTTGTGCGCGAGGGTGATGCAGAAATACTCGTTTTACCGCCTTCTGGCGATGAGCTGCGGGTTCGTTACTTGCCAACTTACCCAGCCGAGATCGACGACTCACCATTTGAGTTTTTTCTGACTCAAGGTGCCTTCGAAAGCGAGGTCGCCCCTGCGCGCACTTTCGTGGTTGCATCAGAAATTGAAGCCCTGCTTGCGGCCGGCTACGGCAAAGGCGCAACAGCTGAAAACACAGTTGTTCTTGGCGGTGATACTCCAGCAGAGCTGCGCATGCCTTGTGAGCCAACGCGCCATAAGGTGCTAGATTTACTAGGCGACTTCGCGCTACTTGGCGTGAGCTTGCACGCCGACATCATCGCAACTCGATCGGGTCATGCTTTGAATCAAGCCGCCGTCCGTCGTTTGCGTGAGCAGCTTGATGATGCAGAGTTGGCTGGTGAGGTTATGGCCCAAGATGGTTATGACATCCGAGATGTGATGCGGCTCTTGCCTCATCGCTATCCTTTTCTTCTTGTAGACCGAGTCATTGAGGTTGAGGGCTTTCGTCGCGCGGTTGGCATCAAAAATGTCACGATTAACGAGCCTTTTTTTGAGGGCCACTTTCCTGACCAACCACTCATGCCAGGAGTACTCCAGCTTGAGGCACTTGCGCAACTTTCAGGCTTTCTTTTGCAGCGCAAACTTGAGCACACCGGCAAAACGGTTGTGCTTGCGGCCATCGATAAAGTGCGTTTCCGAGGCGGCGTAACGCCAGGAGACCAGCTACGCCTTGAGGTCGAGACTTTACGCATGTCAAGTAACCGAGGCACGGTAAAAGCTCAAGCTAAAGTTGGCAGACGCGTTGTTTCCGAGGCCGTCCTTTCCTTCGCCATGATTGCTTCCTCATGACAAATATCCACCCTACGGCCGTCCTCGCAGAGGGCGCCAAAGTTGCCGATGATGTCGTTATCGGCCCCTTTTGTTATATCGGGCCTAAGGTTCGCATTGGCGCCGGTACCCGTTTGGGGCCTCATGTTACCGTTCAAGGCCGCACGAGCATTGGTGAGCGCAATCATTTTGTTGCTCA
Source organism: Planctomycetota bacterium (assembly GCA_018671175.1). Classification (GTDB taxonomy): domain Bacteria; phylum Planctomycetota; class UBA1135; order UBA1135; family UBA1135; genus JABHIE01. Next base: position 39,095 of record JABHIE010000029.1, read on the forward strand.
GTGTGCGATTGGTGGCAAACCACAAGATCTTAAATATGCTGGCGAAGAGTCGGCTCTCGTTATTGGAGATGACAACACTGTGCGAGAATTTGTAACGATTAATATCGGCACAGCTGCAGGCTCTTGGGTTACCAGCATTGGCAACCGCAACCTCATCATGGCTTGTGCGCATGTTGCGCATGATTGTGTTCTCGAAGACGACATCGTCGTTGGCAACAATGTATTGCTCGCGGGGCATGTGCGCATCGAAAATCGTTGCATTATTTCAGGTGGGGCAGCAGTCAATCATTTTGTGACGATTGGCACATTAGCTATGGTCGGTGGCATGGCACGCGTCGTTAAAGATGTGCCACCGTTTATGGTTTTTGAGGGTTCCAAAGTCCGTGGAGTCAACTTAGTCGGCCTCCGGCGCCGCGAAGTTGAGCCAAAGAGTATCAAGCAAGTTCGTGACGCTTACCGTCGTCTTTTTGCAGACGATGCGCCAACTGTTTTGGCCATGCAAGAAATGGAAGCCGAGGGCGAGTTGTCACCTGAGACTTCAAGGCTATTAGCTTTCTTGCGTGACATGGAGCGAGGTTTCCAAGGGCGCTATCGAGAATCGCTTCGCCGCCCAAATGCTTCCTGAGAGGTTGAATCATGACTTTAAGAGCAGTCGTTTTTGGAGTAGGGCATCTTGGGCGACATCATGCCCGCATTCTTTCTGAGCTTGCTGGCGTTGAGCTCACAGCGATTATTGACCCCGATGAGGCGCGCGGTCGTGAGCATGCCGTTAAGTACTCTTCTAATTGGTTTGCAGATCTCTCGAGCTTTCAGATCAGCCATAAAGGGCCATTAAGTGACGCGATTGATTTCGCCGTGATTGCCGTACCGACGACATTGCATGAGGCTTGCGCGACTCCGCTTCTGCTTGACGGCGTTGCCTGCCTTGTTGAAAAGCCCATGGCACCAGACCCAGAGACTTGCGCTCGCCTTGTCGCCGCAGCTGAAAAGTCAGGTGCGATTTTGGGCGTAGGCCATGTCGAGCGCTTTAACCCTGCCGTGCGCCGCGCCTTAGAGCTTGGGGTACGACCCCGCTTTATCGAGGCTCATCGCTTAGCTCCCTATACTTTTCGCTCGACTGATGTCGGCGTTGTTTTAGATTTGATGATTCACGATATCGATTTGGCCTTGGCCTGGGTCGGTAGCGATGTCGTGTCTGTTGATGCCGTCGGCGGCGCGACCTTGTCGCCATCCGAAGACATCGCTTCTGTTCGATTGAGATTTGAAAATGGTGCCGTCGCCAATTTGACTGCATCTAGACTCAGTCTCAAGCCTATGCGCAGGTTCCGCGTCTTTGGTCCAGATTGCTATGTCTCGGTTGACAGCCAAGACCGCTATGCCCTCTTGGTTCAAAAAGGCGAGGGCTTTGACGCAAGATTGGCTGCTCAGCTTGCTAGTGCCGGAAACCCATCTGGCGCTTTTTCCGATATGCTTCATGTCGAAGAGCTTCAGCTTGACGAAGACGAACCTCTTCGTGCTGAGCTTGAATCTTTTGCAAAGTCCGTTCAAGAAAACCGTCCTCACCTTGTTACGGGCGAAGACGGCATGCGTGCCGTCGAAACGGCATTTCGGATTCAAGCTGCTTTAGCTGAGTCTGGCTGGCAAGCTTAATCGACTAGGCAGATTGCGAATCTAGTGTTTTGAGTGGTCAACTTTGCCGTGGCCCGCATGAGCTTTCTTTGGGTCAGTCTTAGGTGGCGTCATGCCCAAATATTTCCAGGGCTTGCGCACAAATTTAGCCATCGCCTTTTCGCTCGAAAAGTGAAAGCGTTGTGAGCCAAGTGTCGCCCAGAAAACTTTTTTGCTGTCAGCCTTGGCGTCAACAATGCACTTTTTGCCCGATGGCTGTAGCACAATATTTGCCGACGCAAGCTTTGCAAAGTACTTGTCGGGTGTTTTACGCCATTTCTTCTCGCATGGGGGGCAGCATTGGTCTACATGTGAGCCGCGCAATTCAAATGCATTCTTGGGGATGATGTTTCCACCCATGACCGCACATTTTGTTTGCGCTTTACGCCCCTGAAGGATGTCAAAAAACTTAGCTGGCGTTTTTTGTACAGTTTTAAGCGATTTCGGATCATTCACATAAATCGTTTTATTCAAAAAAGAAGCCGAGTGCTCGCGAGTTTCAAGGGCATCTCCAGTAACGGGGTCGATGCTTTGAATGTTCTCAAGCTGCTGGCCTTTTTTGTAAAGCAAGTAAATGTACTTGTCTGGAAAAGCTTTAAACTCAGGCAAGCACTCTGCACAGTTTAAGTAAATGCGCTGGCCTTCGTAATCGACGAATGTGTCTTTGTTGGCCAACTCATCACCCGTTACAGGGCAGGTCGTTTGCGCAACGAGGGTAAGGATGAGACTAAGTAGTAAGTTCATGGTTTTTTGCGCACGCGGCGCTCTTCAATGAGTGAGTAGAGGACAGGGACCAAAAACATCGTCATGATGGCGATGGTCATGCCGCCGAAAGATGGAATCGCCATGGGAATCATGACATCCGCCCCGCGACCGGTTGCAGTCAGTACTGGAAGTAAGGCAAGCAGAGTCGTGGCCGTTGTCATGAGGCAAGGGCGCACGCGGCGCTTCCCTGCAATGACGACGGCCTCGCGGACACTTTCTCGAGTTGTAGGGCGATCGCGATCAAAGGTTTGTCGCAAGTAAGTCGCCATGACTACTCCATCGTCGGTGGCGATGCCAAAGAGTGCCAGGAAGCCGACCCAAACCGCAATGCTGAGGTTGTAGCCGTGCACTTGGAAGACCTCTCGCATCGATCGACCGAGCAGGTGGAAGTCGAGGAACCAATCTTGGCCCCAAAGCCAAAGCATGATGAAGCCGCCAGCCCATGCGACCACTACACCCGAAAATACGAGCAGTGTCGTTGAAAATCGGCGGAACTGCAGTTGCAGAATCACCATGATGAGCGCAAGAGCTAGCGGCAATACAACCATCAAAGTTGCGTTTGCGCGGACTTGGTTCTCCCAAGAACCCGCGAATTTGTAACTCACGCCTGAAGGCAAAACGAGCTCGCCTGCGTCAATTTGTTTTTGCAGGAACTCGCGTGCTTTTTCGACGACCTCGACTTCGGCCCAACCTGGGTGCTTGTCGAATACGACATAGGCGGTCAGGAAAGTGTCTTCCGTTTTGATCATCTGGGGACCTCGCACATAGGAAATATCTGCGACACTACTCAGCGGGATTTGCGCCCCTTGCGGTGTGCGCAAGCGGACATTTTCTAGGGCCTCAATCGAGTCGCGTGTTTCGCGTGCATAGCGCACAATGATGGGGTAGCGCTCGCGACCTTGAACCGTGGTTGAAACCTGCTTTCCGCCAACAGCTGCTTGAAGCACACTTTGCACATCAGCAACATTAAGCCCATAGCGACTCGCTGCTTCGCGGTTCACTTCGATTTCGAGATACGGTTTGCCCACAACGCGGTCGGCGGCAACAGTTGGTGGGTTGATGCCCGGAGAAGTCCGCAAGAGGGCTTCAAATTCCACGGCCACACGACTCAAAGTCTCTAAGTCGGGGCCCTGCAATTTAAGCCCCATCGGTGCACGCATACCGGACTGAAGCATCACGATTCTGGTGGAGATGGGTTGCAGTTTCGGCGCGGATGTCGAGCCAGGCAATGCGGCCGCCTCAACGATTGCATCCCAGATGTCATCGGGAGTCTTTATGTGGTCGCGCCATTGGCGGACGCGAGTGCCATCTTCCAAACGGCGATACTCCGGTCGATAGTGAATCACAGTTTCAACCATGGAAACAGGCGCTGGGTCAAGTGGTGATTCGACTCGCCCAATTTTGCCGACAACCTGTTCGACCTCAGGGATGGCCTCTATTGAGCGATCCATGCGCGAGAGAGCATCCATGGCTTCCCCGATACTGGCGTGGGGCATGGTGGTGGGCATGTAGAGGAAAGAGCCTTCGTCGAGCTGAGGCATGAACTCACGCCCCATCCCACTCCAGGAGTATCCGCCTGCTACAAGCGTGAGAACCGGCAAGGTCAGGAAGGCTAATTTATGGGCCAAGCACCAGCGAAGAATCGATTCGTATGCCCGATGGAAAAGCGAAAACAAACCGAGCAAGCCGAAGACTAAACTCAGAACAAAAATCAAATTAAACAACTCGCCTGCATCGGGGCCGAGTGGCTCCCAGTGGCCGGCTAGCCACCAGCCAACCAGCAGCATGAGCATGCCATTTGAGCCCATCCGCACACGCGCGTTGTCGGCGTGCAAATGCTTGCGCATAAAAGTAGTGATTACATTGTTGCGGCGCGGGAAGAGTAGAAGTGCGAGAACAGGAATCAGGATGAGTGCAACCATCACCGACCCCGTAAGCGCAAAGGTCTTTGTAAAAGCAAGAGGCTTGAACAATTTACCCTCGGCTCCCGTCATTGCAAACACAGGAAGAAAGCCGACCACGGTCGTTGCAACGGCCGTCAAAATAGCACTTCCGACCTCTGTGGAGGCCTCTAATACGGATTGCTCTGGTTTTTCCCCGTCGGGAGGGTCTTGTAATCGAGTGAGTATGTTTTCACTCAAAACAATTCCCATGTCAACCATAGTGCCGATGGCGATGGCGATACCTGAAAGGGCCACAACATTGGCATCGACCCCCGCAAGCTTCATTGCGATGAAGGTAAACAAAACCGCAAGCGGCAAAAGCACGCTAATCAAAAACGAAGAGCGTAAATGCATCACCATGAAAACCACAACCATAATGGTGACGAGGATTTCTTCAATGAGTGCTCGGCTTAGCGTGTCAAGCGTCTCGCCAATTAAGCCCGAGCGGTCGTAAAACGGCACAACCGTCATGGTCGAAAGCGTGCCGTCTGCAAGGGTCTTGCGCGGCATCCCTGGGGCGATTTGGGCAATCTTTGATTTGATGCCTTCGATGACGGCCATGGGGTTGTCGCCGTAGCGAGCGACGACAACACCGCCAACTGCTTCAGCCCCACCTCGGTCGAGTGCGCCTCGTCGCACGGCGGGGCCGAGTTGGACATGAGCGACATCTGCAATGGTTAGCGGAACACCATCAGCCGATGCGCGGATGACAGCTTGCTCAAGGTCGCTTACATTTTCAACCCAACCGCGACCGCGAACGACATATTCGACCGCGTTGATTTCCATCGTGCGTGCGCCAACTTCGAGATTAGACTTTTGCACAGCTTTCATGACTTGGTGCAAATGCACTCCATGAGCCCGCATCAAATCGGGGTCGACCTCAACTTGGAATTCGCGTTGAAACCCGCCGATAGATGCCACTTCGGCCACTCCAGCAACACTGCTTAATGCGTAGCGCAGGTTGAAGTCTTGAATCGTGCGCAGCTCATCTAAATCCCAACCGCCTGTTGGATTGCCGTCTGCGTCTCGCCCTTCGAGGGTGTACCAGAACACTTGCCCCAATGCTGTTGCGTCAGGCCCCAAAGTAGGGGATGCATCGCTCGGCATTAATCCTGGCGGCAGGGCATTTAGCTTTTCAAGAATGCGAGAGCGCGACCAATAGAACTCAATGTCTTCATTGAAAATAACATAGACCGTCGAAAACCCCATCATCGAGAAAGATCGAATCGTTTTGACGCCTGGAATGCCGAGCAAACTTGTCGTCAACGGGTAGGTGACTTGATCTTCGACATCTTGAGGCGAGCGCCCCATCCAGCGTGTAAAAACGATTTGTTGATTTTCACCAATGTCGGGGATGGCATCAACTGCGATGGGGTCGCGTGGCATCCAGCTCGGGCCAATGTCGAATGGCGCGACGCGGATACCCCAACCGATGAGGAGGGTGAAGCCCATGAAAACGATGAGCTTCTGTGATAGGCAGGCGCGGAGGAAGGAACGCAGCATCGTTTACTCCTTGGTCGACTCGGTGGGTGGGATGGCGCGGCGTTCTTCGCCGCATCGCAACATGGATGCACCGAAATAGGGGTTGCTCAAGAGGTCATAATCTTGAATCCATTCTGCGCCCGTATCTTGGAATGCCATCGGGCAAAAGAAGACTCTCAAGGTGTCGCCACTTTTGCGCTCATAACCAAAAACTTCAATGGCGCGAATGTAGCCTTTGCTGAAACGGTCGAAACCCGTGCGTTGCGCTTCGATATCACCCGTTTGGCTCATGGCCTCTGCGCCGTTTTGCATGCGGGCGAATACGGGGCGCCATTCTTCAAGACCAGCGTTTTCGAGGCCGTCGGTGCTCAGCGTGCCGAGTAAATCCAGTGCCGTTTGCCCGGCCAACTGCGTCTTTGTGGCATCGTCGTCTGCAAGTGCGACTTGAGCTGCAAGGTAAGAATCAGCCAATGCGCCGAGTTTTACGCGCAGTGCGTTTGGCACATCGAAGGCAATCGCTTTTTTCTCGCCGGCCATGGACATCATGCTGGGCTTCGCCAAAATTTGCAGGGCAGAATCGACCTTGAAAGCACCCTTTGTGACGATTTCATCGCCTTCGTTTAGGCCTTCAAGAACCACCCAGAGATCTTGAGCGCGAGGGCCTAATGTTATTTCTCGACTTTCAAAAATGACATTTTCGGCGGATGGAATGCGCAAGAAAACAACTGCACGCTCGCCTGTTAAAAGTGGAGCTGTACGAGGAATCACTAACGGAGCATCTAGTGCCGCATTGGCTGCACTTGACACATTGCCGTTTAGATCAAGCGGTGCCTGAATGCGGGCGCGCACAAACATCCCTGGGCGAAGCCGCCCGTCGGGATTCTCGGCCTCAAGGCGAACACCGACCGTGCGCGTTTTGGGGTCGACGGTTGGGTTCATGAAAACGACTTCACCCATGAATGACTGTCCCGGGAAGGCGTCTACGGTGAAGGTCGCGCTTTGGCCCATTTTGAGCCAAGCCAAATCGGTCTCAAATGCCTCAAGCTCGACCCAAACATGGCTCGCGTCGGCAATGAGGAAAAGCTCTGCGCCCTTTTTGACCCAGCTGCCTTCTGTCGCGTTTTGGGCCAAGACAATGCCGGCAGCAGGGGCGTGAAGTGTGATCCGTTCTTCGGCTTCTTCGAAATCGATGAGATCTTCGATTTGGCTGTCTGACATACCAAGCGCAATGAGTTTGGCTTGGCTCGCTGCGGCCAGTTTTTCATGGCTCGCATGGAGTGCACTCTCAGTGTTAGACGACTGCAATGCCGAGTGGATTTGCAACAGCTCTTGTTGAGCCGCAAATAATTCAGGGCTCCAAATGTCAGCAAGCGCCTGGCCTTCGGAAACGGATGCACCGATGAAGTCAACATAGAGTTTGTCGAGACGGCCGCCCGTCCAAGCCGTGAGGCTCGAAACGCGGGTTTCATCCCATGAAACCTTTCCGACCAACTCGACTGCTCGAGCCACCGCGCGGCGCTCAACAGGGCTGGTTTGGATGTTTGCAAGAGCTCTCGCAGCTTCAGACATAGCGACTTGGCGCTCGCCAACTTGAGCCGCGTTGGGGTCAATCGGAATGAGCTCCATCCCGCAAATCGGGCAAGGTACGGGATCAGGGAACTGAAATTGCGGATGCATCGAGCAAGTCCAGAGGACATCCGCTTCGGCCTCGGCGGAACTCTCGGCATCGTGGTCATGATTCTCGGCATTTTGGGGGCCGAGCGAGTGCCGACCCAGAAGGATGCCAATGACGAGAGCTAGGAAAGTAAAGAAGTAGGTGAGTTTGCGCATGACTATTGGAGCAACGAGAGGCCAGAGAGGTTTTCAATTTGGGCGGCCGCAACAATCTCATCGGAGGCAGCGCGGGCAGCAGCAGTTTCAAAAGCCAAGAGTCGTTCTTGGCTCGCGGTTAAATCGAGGAAAGAGGCACCGGTCGTGCGATAACTTTCCTCAAGAGTGGCGAGGATTTGTTGCTCGCGTGGGATGAGCTCGTTTTGGTGCAAGCGCAAGCGGCGAGCGGCTTCGTCCATCGCGAAAACGGCCTGCGCCCATTGGCTTTGCAACTCTTGAGATCGAGCAATATGTTTTTGGCGGACGGAACTAAGCATAGCTTTTGCCTGCTCGACACGAGAAGTATTTCGCGCACCGTAAATGGGTAGGGTCATGCCGAAAACAAGAGCCGTTGCATCATCACCGGAAGTCTCTCCGGCCATGGGCTCGTCGCCGATAAAAGTATGCTCAAGACCAACCGTGAATTTTGGTTTGTTCTTGAGCCGCGCAAGCTGGATGTTTTCCGCGTTCGCGTTTTGCTGAGCTTCAAGAGCTAGCAAGCTCGGGTGGCCACCCCATGAAGCATCTGGCTGGCGGCCTATCACCAACGGCAACGGGTGCTCACCGGCTAGCAGAGTGGCTCCAACCGCACGATTGAGGTGTGATTGAAGAGGCGTTTTGAGAGCACGCAAGGTGCGCAGGCGCTCATTCAGAAGCGAGATGCGGGATTGCAATCGCAAGACATCCGCGAAAGCTGCATTGCCTGTTGAATAGCGTGTAGTGGCCACCGATTCCCAGTTTTGGAGCAACATTAAATGCTCGCTCATCAGGCTTTCTGCCGCGACTTGCCAGGCGAGCTCAGCCCAAGATTTAAGGATATCTCGGCGGACTTTGCGCCGCGCGCCTTCAAGAGCCCAGCGAGCGCTTTCCGCTTGAAGTGCCGCAACTTTACCTGCAGAGTCAAGCACACCAAACCAAGGGAAGGACTGCCGCAGAGCTAGTTTTGCATCGATGGGGCCATTTCGGGTTTCGATTGGATTGATGCCTCCGCCGAGGTTTAACACAGGGTCAGGAAGTGCCGTGGCCTGTGGAACCAGCTCGATAGCCCTGCGCCACGCATAGAGAGCGTTTTGCAAATCAGGGTGCTGAGTGGAAGCGAGTGCTAATGCCTGTTCTAAATCAAGCGGCGCGCTTGCGTCAGGTAGCGCGGGCGCGGAGCTGAGAGACATGGCGTCAGCCTTAACTTGCCAGTCAGCAAGATTAGCGGTGAAATCACGAGGTGCGCTATGACAGGCGCTTAGAAGCAGCAAGGCCGCTGCAAGGGGTTTGTGCGTAAACATTTTCGTTACTACTCTGCATGGGTACCGGGAAAACCGGGGTGGGGTGGCGGAACAAAATCAACGCGCACATGACCAAAAAGTCATGGCGCGGATCCGCTAGCAGAGGAACGAACAATGGAGTAAATGCAAGGCCCCAGGTGGGCCGCGAAGTGAAATCAAATGAGAACTCACATCGGTTTGCCATGTGCTTGCTGAAGGAGGCAAGGCGATGGCGATAGAGGCCATGGCCGGCGCATCAACGCTGATAGGCGCCGAATCGCGCTCGGGCGTGGGAGAGGAGGCCGGCGTGCGGTCGGGCGCTTTAAAATTGCAGCAGCAGCCTTTACGCACAATAGGTGCGTCGCCAAGATCGCCTGGCTCAAGGGGTGAACAGCAGCCACAGCCTTTAGATGCGCAGGTCTCAGGCCCCTGAGCGCCAACCAAAGAGGTGGGCAGCAGGAGCAGGGCAATGAGCCCTAAGGAGGCGAGGCGGCGCAGCATGATGAAAGCATACAACACGATGGCTCGGATGTGGTTCTTCGCTTTCTTGTGGCTTATGATTCACCATGACAAAATGCGCTGAAAGCCGCCTTCGTTTCCTGCCCATCCCACTATTTGGTTCCGTGATGGGGCTTGTTGGCCTCGCCGTCGCCTGGATGCGTTATGACGAGTTTCTAGGCGGCGACGCGGGGCTCGGTGGCCCGTTGCGCTGGGCTGTGACGGCTTGGTTTGCCTTTTTAACTTTGGCTTATCTGGCAAAGGCTGTCTTCCATTTTGACGCAGTCCTAGAGGAGTTTCGCCATCCCGTGCGCAGCAATTTTTTCCCGGCCTTTTCGATTTGTTTCCTATTACTGTCGATTGCTTGGCTGAATGCTGCTCCGGCAGCGGCTCAAGTGATGTGGTGGGTTGGCGCGCCCATGCACCTGCTTTTCACGCTGGTTTCATTGTCGAATTGGCTTGACAAAAAAGTAAAAATTCAAACGCTTAACCCAGCTTGGTTTATTCCGGTCGTCGGCAATATTCTGATCCCAGTTGCGGGCGTGAAAATAGCCCACCCTGACATTTCATGGTTTTTCTTTTCTATAGGGCTGATCTACTGGGTGGCCTTGTTTACGATCGTGCTCGAGCGGTTGGTCTTTCATGACCCTCTGCCCGCAAAGTTGAAGCCGACTCTCTTTATCCTTGTCGCGCCACCGGCTGTGGCATTTATCGCTTGGGTGAAACTTAATGCTCTTGAAACGGGGCATCCTGTCTTGGATAACGCAGGTCGTCTTTTGTACTTTTTCGGGATGTTCACTTTGTTGCTGTTGTTTTTCCGGATTCGACCTCGGAAGACGACTTTTTTCGTTTCATGGTGGGCCTACACATTCCCGATGGCCGCGGCGACTTTGTCTACCATTTTGATGGCGCATATCACAAAATTAGACTTTTACCACAATTTGGCAATTGGTCTGCTCATCGCTACGACAGTCGTCAACATCATCGTGTTGTTTGCGACTTTGCGAGCGGCAATCAAGGGTGAGGTTTGCGTTCCCGAATAGTTAGCCGATAATGCTCGGCTCATGAAGCCTAGGCCCGACCTTCTGCAACGCTTTCTTCTGCATCCCGCAGAGCTTGATCCATGCCCTCCTGACTGGCAGGCGGTCTTTGGGCGTCAGGCGCCACTGGCCGTCGAGATCGGCTTTGGTGGGGGCGAATACATGGCCTGGCAGGCAGGGCGAAAACTCGATACTGATTTTGTTGGCATTGAGCTGCCTCCAGATTGCATTGTGCATGGCGTGCCGCATCTTGCGGAAGCAGCCTTGAGCAATGTCCGCCTCATCCAGGGGGATGCGCGCTACCTTTTGCGCGAGTTGTTTGCACCGCAATCCCTTTCGCATGTACTGATGCAATTCCCGATGCCTTGGCCGAAAGAAAAGCATGCCAAGCACCGGGTGTATAGCCCTCACTTCGCGGCAACTTTGGCTGATGTTCTCGCTCCAGACGGCTGTTTTGAGTTGGTCACGGATCAAGACTGGTATGCGAATGAAACGGCTGCCATCCTTGGTGCGGACGGTCGTTTTGAAACGAGCGCTGTTGAGGTTAATCCTGAGCGGCCATTCAAAACGCGCTACGAAACAAAATGGCTCGAAGAGGGCCGTTCCATTTATCGCGTTACTGCAAAAGTTGTGCGCTTTGAGCTCGCTCCCCGTATTTTTACCGACCAACCCATGGATATCTTCCGCCTTAACTCTGTACCTGAATCTGACACAGCCCAAGCTCTAGCCGGCCAAAAGCATCGTAGCGATGAGTTCATCCTTGAAATCAAAGATGTGTATCAGTCGGCGAGCGGTTGGCTGATTGGTGTGGTGGTGTCAGACGATGCTTTTGCCCAGCGCTTTCATCTTGAAGTGGTCGCTAAAAGAGATGGCCGCGTCTTGCTGAAAATTGGGCAAGTGCCGCGGCCGTATTTCACGAAAGGAGTACGAGCTTCAATTGAGCTCGTGGGGCGTTTGCTCAGTGGCGAGCCCGCTTAAGGTATTTCGTGAATCGTTAAAAAGATGCTTTTGTGTTGGCTGAAAGGCGAGTTTGGTAATTTGCCTTCGATGCAGATGGGCACAATATCACGGACGCGTAGGCCAACGGAATTGTAGTCAGTCAAGAAAGTAGCGGATGGCCTGGAGGCGTCTCGAATAGATGGGTAGGCGCTCAGAATTGTGCGCCCTGAAAGAGGTAAGAAAGCTCGGATTCCACTGCTCGTCGATGCCAGACAGCCACGGAAAGACGGCCCATGAATGGGTACGGGCATGCTGTCTTCACGCGCGGGTGCGTTACTCCAGTTGAAGTCGATGGTCGTAGTAGAGCCATTGGGGTGATATTCAATCTGTTGATAGCCAACACCAGGCTCCATGAGGCTTTCGTTGAGCTTGTCAATCCAGGCAAGAGAGACTGTATTGAAGCGATCGTCTTGCGAAGTGGATAAATTCGGGCGCCTCTGGGGAAAAGAAGACCCATCAGACGGGCGACGCACACCTTTAAATTCATTGTGATTTAATTCTGAAAGCGGCGGGTTTGCAGCAAAACCAGAAAAGCGCTTCACATTGATGACGCCTTTGAATTCGATACCAACAAAAACGGGAACGCCAGTTAGAGGGTCAGGGTGGCCATCAAAACGATATTCTTCGTAGGCAATGACGAGATTGCGGTCGTCATCCTCAACAATGTCAGGCAATATTTGGCCACCATTGGATGGATTGAGCGCGTCGTGCAAATCCCAAGGAATGTCGCCTTCAAGAGTGATTGGGCCTTGAATGGTTGGTGCTCCGGGTTGTGTCCAATTTAGTCGTGCGATGTCAATATCGTAATCTTGGAATGTATTGTGCCCCTGGATGACCGTGCGTTTGTGATTGGCGTAAGCAACCGCGCATGCGGATGGGTTGCTAGCCAAAGCCACCATGTCGGGCATAATGCCAGCCTCGCCTTTATCGATGAGCGGCAAACCCACTGGGTAGCCCACACCTGGCGCGAGAGTATGCAAGATGGGGGAGAGATCGTCAGTCGCATTACGGATGAGTTCCCCAATCGAGTCGCGGCACTCAACACGAGCTGTTTCAAGGCGAGAATCGGCTGCAGTGCTGTAGCGATTATGCCTTGGCCAAGTGATGACGAAAGAGCCATCAGCCATAGCGCAGACATCAGGTTTGTTGCAAGTGTCGCGGTTAATAGGGTCGATGGCAGTGTAGACACCGACCTCAGGGTCGCCAAGCAAGTAATGGAACTCGTCGGTTTTGGCAGTTACCCAGCCTTGGACTTGCGTGCGCAAGACAAGCATGCCCTCTACATGTCTTAATTCGGAATCAAGAGCATTAATTCCGTGGTAAGCCACAAAAATATCACCATATTGATTTACAGCAATTGTGGCATGGTCGACATCGGCATCTGGGTTTTTAGAAGCCAGGCGGAAGGTCGTGTCGAAAGAAACAGGAGGCGTTTGAGCCGCTAGTGGGTTCAAGAAAGCGCATAGAATTGCGGAAATAAGAGGGAATCTCATCATTACAGTTTACCTTGAAAAGGCAAGGTGGGCTACCCTCTTTCGGTCCAAGAGCTCATACTCTTGAGTCAAATGCCAGGAAAACTACGCCGCCGCCGCGCCTCTGGGGCTGGTTTCGTCGCTGAAACTCAACCTACAACAGCTTTGCCGTTGTTGGAAATGGCATGCCTTGAGTGCGGGTTGCCCGCGGCGTTGCACCTTTCCGCCGAGGTCGAAGCCGCGGGGTATTTTGAAATGGGGCAGCTCGCGCAGTGGCGTTGCATTCAGGCCGTCATGGTTGGGCATTTGGCCGAAGCGCAAGATGCAATCGCGGTTGCCACTCGTTTCTCTGAGCACAAAGAGTCGCGCGTGCAGTTTTTCGCACCAGGGATGTGGGCTCACCTGCATGCGTCTCATCCCAATCTCGCGTGGCAGGTGTTGGCCGAATTGGCATCTTCCACTGACTTGCGTGTTGCTGAATCGGTCCAGGCCTTCGGCGTTCGCCCGCTCGCTCATAAGTTGGGGGCAACTGTGGTTGCACAACTCAGGCCATGGGTGCTTGACGAAAACCCAATGGTGCGCCGTGCGGCCATTGAAGCCACTCGCCCTCGCGGCATTTGGGTCAAACGCATGGTTTGGGCCGTCGAATCGCCTGCTTTGCTTTTGCCTTTGCTTGAGCCCATGAGAGATGAAAATTTCAGACTGGCGGCCAACTCGACCGGGAATTGCTTAAACGACATTGCGAAAGACAACCCTGAGTTGGTCCTTGAAGTCTTAACTCGATGGAAACAAGAGGGCAAGGGCGAGCAGACCCAACACATTGTGCAGAAGGGGTTGCGCGGCTTGCTGAAAGCAGGTGATACTCGCGCCCTTTCTTTGTTGGGCTTTGGCGGTTTAGAGCTAGAGGTCAAAGTCGTCGCCGAGCAAGAGGTCGTCCGCCCGAATTCGGCTGTGGTTTATCACTTGCATTGCACAAATCTTGGGGCGAGCGCAAAGGGGCATTTGGCTGTTGAAATCTGCACACCTGGCAAAGTGGAGGGCCGCCCAAGACGCCGCCGCCGGAATTTAGGGGAGGTCGATCTGCCCCAAAGTGGCACTTGTGTCGTCCGTGTGCGAGAACGAGTTTTCGATACAAAGGCCGCGCCATTGATTGATGGCCAAGGCGCGATTCTCTTTTTTTTGGACGGCGAAGAAATCGCGCAGGTTGAATTTTGCTTGAAGCGAGCAGAATCGCTTGGCTAATTCATCCAGGGGTGGGTCGTGGTGAAAATTAAATGTCCAACCGAAAGCATGGCTGCGATGGCTGAAATCAAAAAACCCGGGATTGTGGAATAGTCTTTACCTTTTGCTTCGAGCGTGACCCAGGCGCAGACAAAGAAGAGTGGGACATTTAAAAGGATGTCGATCCAGGCGAATATGGAAAAGGTTGATGAATAGCTTGAAATGGCCAATACCATTGAGAAACCACCCATTGCCAGTGTAGCTAGTTGGGGGCTGATTCGGTCAATGGTTTCACCGACGCCAGGCCTTGTTGAAAAGTGTTCTGGTTCTGGCACGATTAATGAAGTGCAGCTAATGCGTCATGCAAACGCGGGAAGGCAGCGTTGAGCTCATCAATCGATGCAGCGCCAACAGAAGCTCGGAACCAACCACCGCCGTCGGCCTCTTCGACGCCGAAAGCATCAAAAGGCACAAGTGCGACCCCTGCAGCATGCAATAGGTAAGAACGGATGTCTTCGTGATCTTTGAGGGTATGCCCCTCAGGTGTAGTGCGGCCAATCAATGGAAAGCGAAGCGACATATAAATCGCACCTTGCGGCTCAATGTAGTCGACATCAAAACCACTCTTTTTAAGTGCGGCCATTCCGTCGCTCAAAATTTGCAAACGCTCGCGAATGCGGCGGGCAAGGTCGGCGTCCCAGGCGGCGACGGCATCGGTCTGGTTGAGAAAGTTAGCTGTGCCGAGTTGGACTGGTTTGGGTGCCCAAGCGCCGACATGCGTCAGCAAAGCAACGGCCTTGCCGATGATGGAGGGTGGCCCAAAAAACCAACCCAAACGCAAGCCCGTGGCGCAGAAGCCTTTTGAAATGCCATCAGAGTGCACAACCCAAGGTGCGCAGTCAGGGACTAACTCAACGGGTGAATAATGGCGGTGGCCATCGAAAGTCATGGAGCTGTAAATTTGGTCAAACAAAAGGTACAGCGGCTTTTCACTTCGTTGGGCGCGCGCAGTGTTTTCGCGCACGAGAAGATGCCCGAATGCCTCGACTTCTTCTTTTGCCATGACGCCGCCCGAAGGGTTTTGAGGAGTGTTTAAAACAAGTAAACGAGCTCCGCCTAAATGAGGCTCCATGGCCGCTGCCGTGGGCTGAAAGGCTGTTTCAGGGCCGCATGGGACGGCACGCACTCGCACATCGCAAACATCTCGATAGTTGTGGTTGTTCCAGGAGGGCGTCGGGAATAGGACCAACTCGCCGGGATCAACCAATAACCGGTAAGTCGCATACAAAGACGGACGCCCGCCAGAAACTACCGTAATCGCATCAAGAGGGTAGTCAAGATTTTGCGTGCGCCGAATGTGAGCCTGAATCGCTTCGCGTAATTCGGGCATGCCGTTGGGTGGTGGGTAGTTTGTGAGCCCTTGATTCATCGCGTTCGTAATCGCATCACGCAAAGCATCAGGTAGGGGGAATTGCTCAGGCGAAAAATCGCCGACCGTCATGTCAGCAAGCGGCACGCCCTGTTCTTTGATTGCTCGAATTTCCCAGGCGATTTTGAGAATGGAAGACCCTACCATGCGCTTGGCCATTAAAGAAAGGCCTGAAGCTGAATCTCCAGCGGTGAAATTGGGAGAAACGAGAGAGTCGATTTGCGTTTTAGAGTCGGCAGTCATGACGCCTAATTGTACCGACTTTTCGTTTTTGGCTTGGATGTTTAGCTTGGGCATCTTAAAACCATGTCATGAATGCCACACTTTTTGTCGCCAATCTCGTTTTGGTTGTTGTCATGCTACTCGGCACGATTTGGGCGGGTGTCCGCAATCGCCGCGAAGCGCATCTGGGGCTCGCACTCACAACGGTTTTGCTTTTAGCCTTGGCGATTGTTCAAGCTGAGATGTTTGGCCGCGGGTTTGCCTTTCCTGAGGTGCCGCTTCTAGTCCATCTGGTCGCGGCCTTTAGCGCACTAGTGAGTCTGCCTGGAGTTGTCTGGAGCGGGCTGTGCCTCTGGAAGAAGCAAGATGCTCGCTACCTTCATGTCCGCTGGGTCGCATTGTTTGTCTTTTTGACGGTCGCTTCCGTTGGCACAGCCGTCTGGATGTTCCTTGGCGCAGTGCCTGTCGTCTCTTAAAGCGCGGGTCGTTTCAAAAAACGCAAACCTGTAGGGCAGCAGGCAGCTGAAAGCTCGTCAAGCCAACGACTCTCCATCCGATGGGGGATGCCCTGCCCTTCAGCGTCGATGGGCTTTTGCAGGCATTGTTGGTGCCCCGTCAATTCCCAGGCGTCATCTTGCCACTCGGTTGGTGCGGATAAGTGTGCATGCCTGAATGGAGTGCCGGCAAATTGCTCTAAAGTGCGCAGTCGAATTTGCTCGGCCTCTTGAGGGTCGGCCAATTGAAAGGAGGAATGCGGCGCCTGCTCTAAACCCGCCGTTTGTACCCAAGCTCGCGAGTCAGCTGCGGGTGAAAAAGCCATGCGCACACAGGGTGCAGCGAGCGATTTTTTAAGCGAGGTTGTCCACCATTTTGTGAGGCGAGGAAGGGGGCGTAAGCGCAGGCTGAGTGTTGTGCAAATTGCGAGGCGACCGCGAGAACCGAGGAATAGCCGCGTGACATCGTAGCCGGCTACATTTTTGACAACTCGCCCACCTGTTTTGATTATGGTGCCGTCGGCTAAGACCCAGGTCGCGCCCAAAACTTGTTCGCGAGTACCGCCGCAAGCGCCATGAAGCAGGGTTAAATCGGGCGACATGAAAAGGCCACCTAAGGTGCCTGTTTTAGAGTGCGGCGAATCGACGCCAAGGCATAAACCGTGCGGCCGAAGAGCCTCGTTTAATTGATGTAGAGAAACACCAGCATCAACTTCGCAAGTTTGGTCAATCGCGTCAATCCAGTGAATCGAGGCCATTTTGGCGGTAGAAATCAAAACTTCTGGGGTAGCCTTTGGGAAGTGTCGCGTAAGTCGCGTTTGATTGCCGCAAGGCAGGATGGAATGCTTATCTGCCGCGCCCGCCTTTAAATAGTCGACTAATTCATTGACTCGATTAGGGGAAATTAGTTCAGGCATTTGAGTGCCCTCCGTGGCGATGAAATGCTTCAGCACAACCTTTACCCAAAGGCAACCCACGGCCGGGGTTGAGCAAATCTTTGGGGTTGAAAACGCGTCGCAAGCGATCCATTAAGGCGAGTGTCTCGGGCGTAAATTGCTCATGAAGCAGAGCCTCTTTTTCGAGGCCAATCCCGTGCTCGCCAGAAAGTGAACCACCCAATTCAAGACACTTACGCAAAATGCGAATGCCCGCCCGCTCGACTTTTACAGTGAGCTCTTTATCGCTAGCGTCGTAGCAAAAATGGGGGTGAATGTTGCCGTCACCAGCGTGAAAGAAATTCGCGATTTCGAGGCCCGTTTCTGATTCGATTTCGGCGACGAATTTCATAATTTCGACAAGTCGAGAACGCGGTACAACGCCGTCCATGACATAACTGTCGGGTGAGAGTGCGCGAATCGCACGGCCCGCACCTTTTCGCCCAGCCCATATCGCGGCTCGATGCTCGACGGTGCGGGCATGTTCTACTCGAAGCGGCTCATGACGATTCAGGATGGCTTCCACCTCGGCGGCTTCTTGCTCGACTTGTTGTGGCGTGCCTTCGACTTCAACGATCAGAACTGCGCCGGCCTCAACGGGCAAGCCCGCTGCGTAAATGCTGTTTTCGACCACTTGCATGGTGCGCTGATCCATGGTCTCCATGGCGACTGGCTGGATGCCACTGGCAACAATGTCGGCCGTCGTCGCGCAAGCCTCGATCATCGTGGGGTAGGCACCCAGCAAAGTTTGAGCGGTTTCAGGGAGGGGTGTGAGGCGCACGCCAATGCGCAAAGCAATCGCTAGAGAGCCCTCTGAGCCAATGAGGAAACCGCGCAAATCAAAATCATCTTCAGCCGCGGTGGGAGAGCCCCAAGTCTCGACGGTACCGTCAGCCAGGACGACTTCGGCAAACAAGATGTGCTGGGCCGTCATGCCGTGAAGGCAGCAGTGCGGGCCACCCGCGTTTTCGGCGAGATTGCCGCCAAGAGTGCACTCAAGTTGGCTTGACGGGTCAGGTGCGTAATAGAGGCCGCTATCGGCCAGCATTTGGGAAAGCTCGGCATTGATAACTCCGGGCTCAACTACGGCGAATCTCGCATCTTCGTTAAACTCGAGAATTTCATTGAGTCGCAAGAGCGAAATCAAGACACCGCCTTCGGGGACAAGTGCACCAGCAGAAAGGCCTGTGCCGGCTCCGCGTGCCGTAAACGGGATGCCGGCAGCGTGCAAAACTTGAACACATGCAACGACTTCTTTTCGAGACCCAGGCTCAAGCACTGCCGATGGCTTGCATGAAAAAAGAGTAAGCGCATCGGAGCGGAAGAGCGCAATATCTCGCTCACTCGTCAAAACGCGACTCTCGCCGATGATTGCGCGCAGGGCGCTAAGGGTGCTCGTTTGCATCTTTAGGGTCTATGCCTTGCCCGCCGAGCCAAGTTGGGCGCCATCGTGGAGTGTGCTCTTTGTAAACACGGTATCCGTCACCGAAGGAAAGCTCTGCGTCACGCTCTTCGTAGGGGGCAGCAACGAAAACCCATGCCACCATGCAGAGGCCCATCATGAGTCGGTCAATCGTCATTTCGGGCATCGCAATCAAAATGAGCAAGATGCCTAAGTTTAGAGGCTGACGCAACCAAGAGTACGGAGGGTAAGCTACAAATTCAGGCGTCTCGGCATGGCGGCCCTGTGCCATGGCGCGAAGTTGTGGTAGGGCAACCATATGAGAGGCGCCTACAAGGAAGCCCGCCCAAGCTGCAAGAATCAAGCCTGTGATTTGCACTGCGCGTGCGGTCAGAAAAAGGAAACCATCAAATTTCCAGAGCAAAGGCCCACAGGTCTCCCACGATAAAGTCATAATCGTAAGAGTGATGCCGCTAACCAAAACATAGAGTGGCCGCTCGGCGTCAGGCCCTAGTGGTTGATTTAAAAGTTTGCGCCCAAACCCACGCGCAAGTAAAGAATGCGGAAGGATAAAAAGCATTAATAAGAAGAAATCAAAAAAGAGATCGCTTGCCGAAAACTCCGCGTAAATCGAATGCGGAACACCCGCCACAAGACGAAGCCAGCCTGCAAGTCCGATGCCGCATAAAACAGGGCCAGCCAACAACCAAAAAGCAAGCCCCGGTCGCTTGGCGTTTGGAGAAACGCTTTTTCCGCCATTGGCCCAATCGGAGTCGCTTTCCGGTGTTTTAGGGACGGGCTGCACGCGCCGTGAACTGTTTTTTCGTGGTGTAGAGAGAGTTGGTTTGGCCGCAACAGTGGCAGGCTCAATGATTGTCTTGGTCTCAACTTTATGAACAGCAAGCGGTGTCGGCTTAATCACAATTGCGGCAGGTCGCGTTGGGCATCGTTGTTCACACAAACCACATCCTGTGCAAAAATCAGCAAGCACAAAAGGGCGCTCGTCTCGCATCTCAATAGCCCGAGGTAGTGTCGGGCAAACCATGTGGCATAAATTACAGGGCGTGCTCTCGGCCCAAGGAATGCACTTATCAGCATTCAAGATAGCCAAGCCCATCTTGACTTCAGATTTATCATGCAGTGGTTTAAGCGCGCCGGGTTTGCACACATGCGTGCAGGCAAGGTCGATGCACATAACGCAAGCGCGCTGATTCGCCACAATGACGGGAGTGCCTGCATCGGGTTGGTCGGCAGGGATTTTGACAATGCACTGCGCGGGGCAAACCTGAAAACAATCGTCGCAAGGGGTGCAGAGCGCTAAAAACTCACTTTCAGCTATGGCTCCAGGCGGACGCAATCTCGGTAAGCGAGAAGGGTCAGCCCGCAAAGCCGCCGGTTTTTCCGGAGGCTTTGCGGGCTTTCTTACGGCATCTGCAGTCTCAAGCACTGTGCGCGTGAGACTGCGCATGCCTTGGCGGAAGAACCGCCGGCGGTCCATCGGGTCGTGACTCAAAAACTACTTGCCGCGTGAAATCGATTTCGCTTGCGTAAAGAGCATGAGGTAATCCCGACCACCAGCCTTGGAATCGGTGCCCGACATGTTGAAACCACCAAATGGGTGCACGCCAACGAGTGCGCCCGTGCATTTGCGGTTGATGTAGAGGTTGCCTGCATGCAAGTCGCGGCGAGCGATTGCGATTTTGGCTTCATCTTTGCCCCAATATGCGCCCGTAAGACCGTAAATCGTGTCATTGGAAGCCTCGACACCCTCTTCAAAAGAAGCCACCTTATGGATGGCAACCACAGGCGCAAACAACTCTTCTTTCCAGACATAGTCGTTGCGGCCCACACCCGTAATGACGGTGGGCTTGAGGAACCAACCGCCCTCATCGCCAACCTCGCCACCTGCAGCAATGGTGTTGCCCTCTTTCTTAGCGTTTTCGATACCATCGAGTGCACCTTGACGGGCTTTCTCGTTAATCATTGCACCTTGGTAGTTGTTGAAGTCAGACGGGTGCCCCATTGTGGCGGCTTCAACGAGCGGCAAGAATTTCTCGACAAACTCGTCGTGAATTTTCTCGTGCAAAATCAAGCGGGAGCAAGCCGAACATTTTTGGCCTTGGTAGCCGTAAGCTGCAGCAAACGCATCGCCGACGGCTTTGTCGACATGAGCGTCTTCGTCGATGAACATGAAGTCTTTGCCGCCCATCTCAGCGATGACGCGCTTGAGCCAGATCTGGCCCTCATTCACTTTGGAAGCGCGCTCGTAAATGCGCATGCCGATTTCGGCGGAGCCAGTAAACGATATGAAACGAGTGAGTGGGTGGTCAACCAGAGTGTCGCCAACCTCGCCACCTGAACCTGGGCAAAACTGCAAAACGCCAGCAGGGATGCCAACCTCTTTCATCAAATCCATGAACATCATTGCGATGCCCGGTGCGTCAGAGGATGGCTTTAATACAACCGTATTGCCCGCGACCAAGGCCGCGGTCGTCATGCCAGCTAGAATCGCAAATGGAAAATTCCAGGGTGGAATGGCCACGCCAACGCCAAGCGGGATGTAAAGCATCTCGTTGTCTTCGCCTGGGTAAGGGGTGATGGGCTGCTTACGGGCATAACGCAAAGCTTCGCGTGCGTAAAACTCAAGGAAGTCAATCGCCTCAGCTGTGTCGCCGTCGGCCTCTGCCCAAGTCTTGCCGACTTCGAAAACCATTTGTGCAGAAAACTCATGCTTGCGCAAGCGCATGGTGCGAGCTGCTTTGAATAGATATTCAGCGCGCTCTTCTGCAGTCTTGCGCGACCACTCTGTAAAAGCCTTGCTGGCGCCGACAATGGCGTCAAGGGCGTCGTCTTTGCCGGCCTTGGCGCACGAGCAAACCACGCGGCTGGTCTGCGATGGATCGATGGAATCGAAAGTGCCAGCTGAGCCCTCGCGGTCTTCGCCGTTGATCCAGAGGCGAGCGACTATGGGGAAGGCCGCTTCCGCTTTTTCTAAAGCGGTGCGCATGGCGTTGGCGTTTTCTTCGACCGAGAAATCGGTGAAGGGTTCGTTTACGAAGGGAGTGATTTCTGAGAGTGTCTGCATGATGAGAATGGAGCCACCCAGACCATCTGGGTGGCTCCATATTGTACTTAAGTTGCGGCTACTGAACCGTCAAGGCAAGCGGATTGGAAAGGATTCCGCCACCACCTGTATAGAGCTCTGCAGCTTGCGTCCAGATAGAAAGACCACTTGTGCCATTTGGCAGGAGGACGGGTAGATCTAGCTCACCCTGCGCATTGCTCGCAAAGGGCGGCATTTGCGAAATCGGGGCACTCATGGCCGCATCACCAAAAGGTGTTGGGGTTGGGCCAGGGCCAGCCAAAGAGTAAGCGAAAATAATGGCACCGTTTGGCTGAGCTTGTGAAATGGACAGCGTAGTTACCATGCCGGAGACCAAATTCGTGATTTGATAAATCGGCCCGGGGGGAGGGCCGCCCGCATCACGCTCAGTGAGGCCGAAAAGGGGAGGCACCGATATGTCGGCGAGCAAAGTGTAATCACCCGTGCGCGTATCAATGCTCCAGTATCCACGCCCAACGCCACGCAATTCGCCGCTTGGCAGAAAATGGATGGCCGAAATCTCGCGCGCCCCGGTTTGTGAGGGGGCAACCTCACTCGCGTATTCTGGGCGAGCAGGGTCCATGGTGAGTAGGCCGCGGCGTGTATCCCAGAGCCAGAGAAGCCCATTGAAATAGGTCATTGATTCCACATCAAATGCACCAGTCTTGGCCTGAGTGAGCATATCACCCGTGAGGGGGTCTATCGTAAAGAGGTAGCCACCAGTCGTTGCTAAATAAATGGTTTTTGTGCCATCTGTGGCTAAACCAGCTGGGGAACCGACCATAGACGATAAGTTCAGCGGGGTTAGCAAAGTTCCACGCCCATCTACGCTAATAACGCTAAACAAAGCGTAAAAGCCAGAATTGCGGTCGTATCCGGCTGCAAGTGCGGTGTCTTGCTCCCAAGGCGTGAGATCGCTCACCATGTCGAAACCGCATGTCCCGAGGCTGACCTCCTGACCCGTTAGCGAGTCGATTGACCACGCCTCACCGGTGCCGGAAAGTGCGAGCAAGTCTTGCTGAGCAAGCGCAAAAGGGCTCGTTAATAACGAGAGGAGGGCAATTTTTACTAAAAGGGACATCTCACCACCCTAAAGGGCCGCGAGGAAATCGGCTAGAGCTTTTTTGCTGCGGTCAGCATTGGCTTGTCTCCGTTCTTCTTTTGTGCGTTTCTTCCAATCAAGAGGAGGCAAAATGCCGAATTCAGCTTTCATCGGCTGAAAGGAACTCGCCGTCGCGCTTGAAATATGAAAAGTAAGAGCGCCAAGGAGAGTTTCGACGGGTAATTTTTGAGGTTCGCGACCTTCAATCCGGGCGAGCACGCCTCTAGCCGCAAGTAAGCCAGAGCCAATATTACCCAGGTAGCCCTCCATCCCGGTGAGTTGCCCTGCGAGGAAGAGCCCCTGTCGTGTACGCCATTCGAGAGTGGAGTGAAGTAGCTTTGGAGCGCAAACGAAGGTATTGCGGTGCATTGAGCCGAGACGCACGAATTCTGCATTTTGCATACCCGGTAAAGCCCGCAGCAATTTTTCTTGCTCGCCATAGGCCAAGTTGGTTTGGAAGCCAACCAAATTCCACATCGTGCCTTGTTTGTTTTCACGACGCATTTGCACCACGGCATAAGGACGCCGCCGTGTGCGCGGGTCATCTAGGCCAACTGGGCGAAGTGGCCCAAAGCGCAGAGATTCTTTTCCTCGCGCAGCCAAAACCTCGACAGGTAAACAACGCTCAAAAAACTGCTTTGCGCGCGGATCAGCGGCTTCAAAGCCTTTGAGGTCATGCTTTTCACCGAAGATGAGCCCATCAATTAAAGCGAGGTATTGCTCTTTGTCGATTGGGATATTGAGATAATCGTCTTCTTCGGGCCGCCAACGCGATGCGGCGAAAATAATACTTTTATCTAGACTTGCATCTGTAACAACTGGTGCGATGGCGTCAAAAAACGATAGGTTTTCCTCCCCCGAAATTTTGGCGATGTCGGATGCAAGCGCGTCAGATGTTAAGGGCCCACTCGCAAGAATGACAAAATCATCGGCCGGGATGCACTTGACTTCTTGGCGGATTAAATCAATCTTTGGGTGAGCTTCAAGCTCGGCGGTTACGGCAGCGGCAAAAGTGTCTCGGTTGACTGCAAGAGCTTGACCTGCCGGCACGGCATGCGCCTCTGCAATCGGAAGCAGTTTGCAGCCCAATGCGCGCAATTCGTTTTGCAAAACGCCACCAGCGCGGTCGGGTAAAAACGAGCCCAAAGAATTTGAGCAAACAATCTCGGCCGCATCGCCCGTGCGGTGAGCGGCGGTGGGGGTGCCCGGGCGCATTTCGAATAAACGCACGGGGATGCCGGCATCTGCAAGCTGCAGCGCCGCCTCTGATCCGGCTAATCCGGCTCCAACAATCGGTAAAGAGTCCATGATTGGCTTAGAATACGCTAGCGATGTTTACAGCCCTCCTCCTGTTTGCGCTTTCTCACGGCAATCCCGTGATTCCAGCGCGTGAAGCCCCTGCCAAGCTTGACCGCGTGACCGTCTATAACGGCGTGGCTTTGGTCGAGCGCGTCTTGACGGTTACGGCCGATGAGCCGGGCCCGTTTATCGTCGAGACGGGCCCTTTTCCGCTTTCCGCCCGCCGCGACAGCTTCCAAGTTAAATACGAAGAAGGCCCGGGCATGGTCCAAGGCATGGAAATCCGCGAGCGTTTGGGTCATCTCTTAAGTGGCACGCAGCGCGACGCCCTGGAATCTGAGCTTGAGGGTTTGCAAACTGAGCGCAATGACCTTGACTCCAAGCTTGCGGCAAACTCAGCGGCCCGTTCGGCTATCGATGTTTTGCTTGACGGCGTTGCTAGTGGTAAAAATGTGCCCGCACTTAGTGAGCTTGATGCCGACGCCCTCTTGAACTGGGTGATGGGTCAGGTCGGTGATCTTGATCGCGCACAACGAGGTTTTCTCGATCAGGCCAAAGACTTAACTCTGCGCATAGCTGACTTAAAAAAGCGTATGGGGAATGCCTCCGATGAGCGTTATCTTGAAGTTCGAGCCCATTTGTTTTTTGAGCAGCCAGGTACCGCTCGATTGAGAGTAATTTATTTGGTTGATCAAGCTTGGTGGCATCCAACTTATGATGTGCGCGTCGACCCCGACTTGACTGGCGTAAATGTCGCTTTGGTTGCCGAGGTTTCGCAAATGACAGGTGAAGACTGGGACAACGCAGTTTTGATTTTGAGCACATCACAGCCCAATGTTGGTCTTGACCCGCCAGCTCTACCTAACCGTAATTATTTCATGCCGCGTCAGCAAGCCCTGCGAGGCATGGTGTCTGCTCCCTCGGCCGGGCTTGATGTGCTCGCTGAAGACAATGACGCCGGCATTAAAACGGGTGGGCGCTTGCGTGGCAAATCTCTCAAAGCGCCTGTCGTTCAAGTCCAAGACTTTGGCATTACAACTCAATTTGTGTTGCCTGAGTCCAAAACAGTACCGAGCAACTCTGAGCTGCATCGTTTTCCGATTCGCGAAGTGCCACTTGAGGTTTACCCTGAGCGCTATGTCGTGCCGTCTTTGAGCACACAGGCTTATTTGCGCGCTGAGGTGCGTTTAACTGGCGATGCGCCACTATTGCCGGGTTCGGCGCGAGTCTTTTTGGGCCCTGATTTGTTGGGCACTGCCGACTTCCCTGTCTTGCGGCCTGGCGATAGCACGATGCTCAATTTGGGTATTGACCCTAATTTGTCAGTGAGCTGGGAAACCATCCTTGACGACCGAGATGAGCCTGGTTTGTTTGGCTCAACCGTTCGCACCAATCATGTCTTCCGGGCCACTCTTAAATTAAGCGCTGCGGCTCGTGGGCCGGTTAGCGTTTTGATGGAAGAAGTCATCCCGCTGAGTCGAGATAGTCGCATCAAAGTTGAGGCTAGCGATTTGCAGCCGGCGCCACTCGGGGGTGAAGATGATTTGAAACTTCGCGCTGAAAAGGGTGTTTACCGTTGGCGGATGACCATCCCGCCGGGTGCTTCACAAAATGTGCGGTGGGGGTATCTCGTTTCACACGACGAAGATTTCACTCCTGCATATAGCGAAAACCGGTAAGCCTCTCGGCTCACCGGTCTGCAGGGTTCGACTGGCTTAGAAGCTGTCGAGTGAGAAGGTCACGCTTTCATGGCCTTCGCTTATGGCTTGTGCGTCCATCGAGTTGTACCAGTGAAGCAAGCCGTTCATAGCCATTTGGTTGGCCTGCATGCTGAGATCCATTTCAGCAACCTGCATGTAGGTGTGACCACTCTTCTCCCAAGTGCGATCGACCTGACCAATAAGGTGGCCGTCGGAAGTGAAGGCAAAATTGCTATAGCTGATGCTTGATGTCAAGTCCACAGCATCTTCGTAATCGTTGCCAGTTTTGAATTCGACAAGATCCATGCCATCGAAACTGACTTCAAAGGTCATCCATTCGGTGGTGGCAGCAATGTTGTCGTATTGGATTTTCCAAGTGCCTTGAATCGCGTATTCACCAAATGAATCGCCGAACTGATCTTCGATCTGGTCTTGGATGTCGTCCAAGTTTAGGTCGAGACAGGCAGGAGTTCCCAGCGCACACAGGATGGGGATGAGGATTGCTTTATTCATGTATTTCATGGTATTTGTGTGGGGGGCTAAACCCATTTCGGCAGTTTCCGGCGCGGACTTGAGGAAGATATGCATAAAATGTGCGCTCCATGACTGAGAATCGCCCCGTTCGTGTTCGTTTTGCTCCCTCGCCTACAGGCAAGCTCCATATAGGTGGTGCTCGCACGGCTTTGTTTAATTGGGCTTTTGCCCGTCGACACGGGGGCGTATTCATCCTTCGCATCGAAGACACCGACACCGAGCGCAATTCTCAAGAGTCGCTTGACTCCATTTTGTCTGCGATGCGTTGGCTCGGCCTCGACTGGGACGAAGGGCCTGGCGTCGGCGGCGATTTCGGCCCCTACGCGCAGAGCGAGCGCATGCCGCTTTACGATGCAGCCATTCAAAAGGGGCTGACTGAGGGTTGGCTCTACCGTTGTTTTTGCACGCCTGAGCGCGTCAATGCGCTCAAGGAAGAGCAGCGCAATCGTAAAGAAAACCCCCGTTACGATCGGGCCTGTTTGGGCCTGCCTGATGCCGAATGCGCCAAACGACTCGAAGTGGGCGAGCCCCATGTGATTCGTTTTGCCGTCCCTGATAGTGAGACCGCCGAGATTCAAGATCACATCCGTGGGCAAGTCACGGTGCAATCTGTTGAGGTCGAAGATTGGGTGGTCGTGCGCTCTAACGGCATGCCGACATACAATTTTTGTTGCGTGATTGATGACGCGCAGATGCAGATTAGCCATGTCGTCCGTGGTGAAGAGCACCTGGCTAATACGCCCAAGCAGGTTTTGCTTTACCGCGCGCTCGGTTTGCCTCAGCCCGATTACGCTCATGTGCCCCTGATTCTTGGTCAAGATGGCAAGAAACTATCAAAGCGTACTGGCGATACGGCGTTGCAGGATTATCGCGACAAAGGTTACCCCGCCGAGGCCATGCTCAATTTCTTGGGTTTGCTCGGCTTCTCGATTGACGACGAGACCACGGTTTTCTCGGCTGATGAAATGGTCGCGGCATTTGATCTCAAGCGCATCAATAAGTCGGGTGCGATTTTCGATACGGATAAACTTCATTGGCTGTGTGGCGACACGATTCGGCGGATGACAGATACGGATTTGCTTGAGCGTTTACGACCTTGGCTCAATACAGCGGTTTGCGATAAAGATGGGGGCTGGCTCTTGCAGCTAGCCGCTTGCTTCCGCGAACGATTGACTTTGTTCGGAGATGTCAGCGAGATGAGCGCGCACTTATTTTGCGAGTGTGTCGAGCCCGACGAAAAGGCCGCCAAGGCTTTGTCCGCCGACGGTGTTGCCGATACCCTGAGTGGTGTTGCCGATCTGCTTGCTGGCGTTGAGAGCTGGCCACCACCTGAGTTTTTTGCGCTGGTTAAGGGCTGGGCCGCGGAGCATGAGCTCGGCGTGGGCAAAGTCATGAAACCCGTGCGTGCTGCTCTGACAGGCAGTTTAGGCGGCCCTGAGTTGGGGGATGTCTTGGCTTTGCTCGGGAAAGATTGTTCGCTTGCCCGGCTGCGTCAGGCACGCTAGAATCCTCGCCCCGTTACTCCTTTGAGTAACCTCGGCGGAGTAGCTCAGTTGGTTAGAGCAGCGGAATCATAATCCGCGTGTCGGGGGTTCAAATCCCTTCTCCGCTACCAAATCAAACAGACACGCGCCGCATGGCGCGTGTCTGTTTGTTTGTCCGCTGCGGCGGGATTTGGGGTGCTGCTGCGCAGCCCCCCGCGCGCTAAAGCGCGCACCCCCTGGGGTTGGCTCCGCCTTCCCAGCGGAGCTGGGATCAAATCCCTTCTCCGCTACCAAATCAGACAGACACGCGTCGCATGGCGCTTGTCTGTTTGTCCGCTGCGGCGGGATTTGGGGGGCTGCTGCGCAGCCCCCCGCGCGCTAAAGCGCGCACCCCCTGGGGTTGGCTCCTGAAGAACGCTGGCAAATTAGGCCCTTGCGCGTACGCCCATGGATACTTCTTGAGGACCCAACGGCGTTCGTTGAGTTGGTTCCCCAAGAAACTAAGGCCATCGATGGTGGGGTGCGTTTTGTTCGTACCTTTTCAATACCAGCGTCTGTCTCAATCAATCCGCAAGGTTATAGTCTGGAATGAAGCGCGTTTTTTATGTATGTTCGTTTTTACTCTTTGGGTTGAGTGTTTACCTTCTTTTGCCCGAGCGAGCGGGTGTCCAAGTTGAGATTTGGAATCAACTTGAATCTCAAAAAGGTAGTAGTAATGCCGAACGAATCCCTGAAAATCCGGTTGCTTTTGGTAGAAATGATGTCTCTCAAGTTCTTCAAGCTGGCTATTACTTTGAGGTTAAATCAACCATCGGTGCCGAAATCTCTCCTGCTGAATTAGAGCCGATTTTTTCTGAACTGATTTGGACAGGTTCAGATTTCAAGCAAGGGAAGCAATTAGATTTGCAGCGTCAGGGGCGAGTCTACTCTTGTCTTCGGGATGATTTGTATGCAATTAAAGTTGAGCTTGAAGGCCATTTGTCTGAGACGGTCTTTTTTTCGGAGTTGGGGAAAACCACGCTTGCTGATCCCGCCGTTGTTCAACTGGATCGTTTGCTTCATTTTTCTTTAATCCTACGCCAATTAGATGGGTCACCCTGTGCGCAAGTCCAGTGTTCGGTCACTTGCCTCGAGTCAAGTGCTGTGGAGAATCGGATTACGGACGAACACGGCCGGGCCGATTTCTCACAATTGCCTATTCAACCTGGGCGGATCTATCGCTTTCTTTTTTCGTCTGTTCACTTAGGAAGTTGGATGGTTATTGTTCCCGCCGAAAAGTTGATTGCGGAGTGTGACGAACTTATTTTTTCTGTTCCCGCCATGGGTGGCTTAACGCTATTGCTTGAAAATTTTACTGAAACAGCAAGTGGTAAAATGACCTTGTTTCAAGCCGATGCCAATGGCGTCCGTCATGAGCTAACCACGTTTCCCATTCGCATGGCTCAAGAAAGGCATGCCCCGGTTGTATTGGCTTCTCCTCTTTGGGCCGAAGTCAATATCGATGCTGTGACGTCGATTCACCCAGTTCCCACTGCAGTAAATGGTGAAAGGCGAATGTGCGTAAATGTTGGAAGCGCTTCTGTTTTATTCGATAAGAGTCTGGCTGATGCCAAGCCGTCGAAAATCCCCACTTTTTCCCAAGCGTCTGGAACGGTTAAGTTGCAGATACAAAAGCAAGAAGAGTTAGAGTCGGACCTAAGGCCTCGCCTTTCGAACCGGTTTTTTCGTCGCGGACGCCGAGGTGAGTGTTGGCCCGTTTCGTCGTGGGAAAAGGTGGATATTGGACTGCTTCCGACAACCTCAAAAAATTTAGCATTTGAGGGCGGGTTTCATTCACGCTGGATTGTAGGAGAAGAGCCTATCTGGGTTGCCTTTCGGGTTTCACAATCAAATTCATTGCCGTTTGAGTCAGATTTGATTCAATGTAATCGTAACTGTGTGGTGGATTTGGGCTTAATCCAATTTCCCGATGAGGGTGTGTTGCTGCTTAATGTTACTAGCGTTGAATCGGGGTTCCGTTGCGAATTTGTCCCTTTGGACTCCTCATTTGCCTTACCGCCTTATCTCAAGCTCAAGCCAAATTATCAGAAGGCTGTTTCGTATCAGCAACCCTTCGCAAGTGTCATTGGGGGGGTGCCACTGACAAAGACTTGGATTGGCCTTTTTCAGAACCGCAACATCGTCGCTATCGAGAGTTTTTGGCCATCGCCAAGCCGGAATAATGCGGAGGAGCAGTTCTTTGATTTAGCGAAGTTGGTAAAGGTGCATTATGCAGTGCAAGATGTTCCCGACCCGACTACAGGTATCCGTTTTCATTGTTACAATAACGATTCACCTTTTTCTTTTGATAGAGAGGTTCTTACCACAGTCGATAAGACGGGCCAAATCATGCTGCCAGCGGGTAAATACCAGGTCTCTACGCTGGGTCCGTATGCAAAGGAGATGACAGGTACTATTCGAACATTTCACTTTGAATTTTTAGAAGGGACAACCCATTTTTTAGATATGAATGACATTCCAGGTGAAATATTGTCTGGTTCTGTTGCTGTGAACAATCAACAGATCCGTCCGTTCTCAGCGATTCTTGTTACGGACGGGGGGTACTATCGTGCACCAATCTCTGCCAATGGGGAGTTTCGCTTCTTTGGTTTGCCTGCCGAGGATTTTTCTTTAACGATTCGTGGTTCTTCTGGCGTCACCCTTTCGGAGGGTGTAACGGTGAGCCTTGAAAAGGGCACCTATTTAGGTGAGTTGACTCAAGGTGTGTGGCAAGTTGCGCCGGACGCTAAACAGGATTAGTACCCCAGCAAAGTCTCTAAACCATGACTACAAGCCCGACTTGGCATGCACAAGGTGGCGAGTTTTGCGCGGCGGTCATGATTCATCAAGCGATTCACGCATCGCTTCTCGGTAGGCGTCAAGGGCAGTGGGGCCAGTTGGTGTCATCCGTAAAATCGTGGTGGGCTTGCGCTCGAGGAATTCTTTTTTTACTTGGATGTATTCAGCCGCTTCGAATCTGCTCATATGGCTGGATAGGTTGCCCAGGTGAGGCCGGTTTGGGTGAGCATCCAGGTTGCATCGGCGCTTTCGACGACATGAAGGTGCGACAGAATTGCCAGGCCGCCGGGGCGTGGATGAGTGGGTCGAGGGTCATGGCTGTTGCTTTGCTTGTGGCCGTAGAACTTTATTGCGGAATATCTAAAACGGGGTGCTCTTCGAGAAATCTGCTGAGCATGGCAAGGCCAGTCGCAGTGGGGGCGATGCCTGAGAGCAAGATGCCAAAATGCGTGTGCGACCATTTTTATCTAGGCCAATGAAGCGGATGAACACGAACGAAACCAGAATGAAAAAGGCATAGCCGCAGCAGCGTGGCATCTTGTAAACGACGCCCGTCATGACTGCGATGAGAGTTGGCGGGATCGCCAAAATCGAGCTTCCGAGCAAGCGCATGGTCTCGGCTGGTTTGCCTAAAGTGCCTGAATCGAAGGAGAATAGGACAAAAGCAGCGATTCCCATGAGGAAGGTAAAACCAAAAGTGTAAATCAAAGCTATGCATTTGTTGGTCTCTTTCTTTTGTCGCGCAGACGGCGCCGCACTACCCACGCGATTACGCATCAGTTTTTTCGGATGGGCGCCACCATAGGGAAGAGGCATGCAAACCAAACTCCGCCGAGCGCACCGTAATTGCTGAACAATGCCACTGCCCAAAGCATGAGGCAGACGCCGGCGAGGATGTCCCTGATGCCATCATCGAGGTTGTTGCGCCGACAGGTGTTTTCTTCGAGAGCATCAAAGTGGAGTGGGCATTCATGGTCGTGAGTGTGTGGCGCGCAAAGGACCTGGTCAAGCAAAGTTCATGTGCAAGGAGTTTCCTTGAGTCGTTTTAGGTGCTTTAAGCTGTTTGAGCCCCAAGGTTTAGTCGCCTTTGCGCAAATGCAGCGGACGCCAAAATAAGTTGGAGCGCGTGTTTGAAATGGCCCATTTTCTTTAGTAAAACATCGGCATGATAAATAATGCATTTAGAAAAGGAGCTTTTTGGTTGGGTGCAATGTTGGCTGTCGGCGCAGTTGTTTCGACCGCGATTGCTGGCGATGTCATCCGTGATATCAAGATTCGTGATCGCACCATTTCGGTGAAAGGATATGCCATTCAGCCCATTCAAGCTGATGTGGGGTCGTGGTCGGGGGTTTTTCGGGTGCGCGGCCTTGATTTGTCGGATGCCGCGACGCAAACGGAAAAGCAAAAGGAAAGCGTGCGAACTTATTTGAGGGACGGCGGGTTTGACCATCAGGCCGCTGAGTTTTACGCGCCTGATGTGACGGTCCTTTATAGGCAAAATGATGAGGGCAAAGATACTCATGCGATTGAGAGTTACATCATTAGTCAATCATTTAGCATTCAGTCGGATGATGTCTATTTGGTGTCGCGCCTTGCTGCCGGCGTCGGCGAGCTCATTCAATCCGGGATTGAGTTTGATTCTTACAGCCCGAGTTTTCGTTTTTCCAAGCTCGAAGATTGGAAGTTAAAGCTACTCGGTTTGGCTCGCGAAAACGCAAAGAAGCGCGCCGAAATTCTCATTGGCGGCGGCGGCGTCGAAGTTGGCACCGTCCGCAGCGCGAGTCAAGGCGTGTTCCAAATTACGCGCTGGGATTCCACATCCGTTTCGAGTTACGGCTCAAATGACACAACGGCAATCGACAAGAATATTCGCGCCGTTGTTACGATGGAGTATGAGTTGGATTAGGGGGTGGGCAATACCGTGATACTTGCTTTTCTATCTAACTCATGCGGCTACAATTAAGTGCCCCATGCCTAAGAATATGTCTAAAAAGAAGCAACAGTACTGCTTAAACGCGCCATCGAGGATTTCAAAAAAATCAACAAAATCAAGGGCGTAGACTTCACCAAGCAGTTTCAGGCGTTGGTGAATAAATACAACGAGCGCGACGAGAAGGATGTGCTGCGCAGTGAAGTGCTGGAAGGATTCTCCGAGGAGATGATCGAGCTAATCAAAGCGCTGCACAAAGAGAGGGATTCCTTCGGCGAAATGGGGATTGATCTGGAAGAGAAGTCTTTCTACGACATCCTCAAAACCCTTGCCCATAAATACGATTTTGAATACCCCGAGGACAAGCTGATCAAGCTCGCTAGAGAGGTGAAGACGGTGGTCGACGACAAAGCCAAATACACCGATTGGAGTCAACGCGACGACATCAAGGCCGAACTAAAAGTGGCTTTGATTCTCTTACTCGCCGAAAACGGGTACCCGCCGGTCGATCGTGATGAGGTATACAAGGAGATCTTCGAGCAGGCGGAGAACTTTAAGAAGTATCGAGGGGGTTGAGTTGGGCATCTCTGCGTGGGTAAACTGATACCGCGCGCTCGCACTTGAAAGCCAGCCCCATTAGGCTCCAAAATAAACCCCCGAAGCTTGCTTGGCTATCCAAGCCGCTTTATATGAATCACCGCCGAAGAAAGAGAAATAATCATGCATGAAATCAACTGTCCCCATTGCAAGAAAGCATTCAAAATTGACGAAACCGGATATGCGGACATCGTAAAGCAAGTTCGCGACAGCGAGTTTGATCAGCAGTTGCATGAACGGCTTGAGCTGGCCGAAAAGGAAAAGCAAAATGCGGTTGAGCTTGCCGAGAATAAAGTCGGCCTTGAAATGCAGGCGGCGGCTGCAGCCAAAGATACAGAGATCCAAAAATTAAAGGCACGGTTAGATGCCGGTGAGATTAAGCAAGAGCTTGCCGTGACTGAGGCTCTAAGCGCCTTAGGGAAAGAACGCGACGCCCTTACTCATGCTCTAGACATGGCGAGACAAGAGAGCCAAGCCGCTTCCAAACTCGCGGAGACAGAGCTCAACAATAAAGAACTTGAAAATCAACAGTCTAAGAATTCGCTCGAAGATAAGCACAAGACTCAATTAAAGGATCGCGACGATGCGATTGAGCGCCTGCGGGATATGAAAGCTCGCCTGTCGACCAAGATGGTTGGCGAAACTCTCGAGCAGCATTGTGAAACAGAGTTTAATCGTATTCGGGCAACAGCGTTTCAGAGGGCATATTTCGAAAAGGATAACGACGCAAGGTCGGGCAGCAAGGGCGACTATATTTTCCGCGACTCAGACGAAGCTGACACCGAGATTGTTTCGATTATGTTCGAAATGAAAAACGAAAGCGATACGACCGCAACGAAGAAAAAGAACGAGGACTTTCTAAAAGAACTCGATAAAGATCGCATTGCGAAGGGTTGCGAGTATGCGGTTTTAGTATCTTTGCTCGAAGCTGACAGTGAACTTTATAACACCGGGATTGTCGATGTGCAGCACCGCTACCCAAAGATGTATGTCATTCGGCCTCAGTTCTTCCTTCCAATGATTACGCTGCTGCGTAACGCGGCGATGAAATCGCTTGAATACAAAACCGAGCTCAAGCTCATGAAAGAGCAGAATGTCGACATCACAAGCTTCGAAAGCAACTTGGATAAATTTAAAACCGCTTTTGGGAAGAACTACGATCTGGCCTCCAGGAAGTTTCAGAAAGCAATCGATGAAATCGATAAATCTATCGACCACTTGCAGAAAACAAAAGACGCTTTGCTCGGGACTGACCGCCAGCTTCGGCTTGCAAACGACAAGGCGCAAGATGTAACGATCAAAAAGCTCACGCGAGACAACCTCACAATGGCAGCCAAGTTTAAGGAGCTAGAGCATCAAGAACCCTCGGATGCCGACTGATGCGGCCGCTTTGTTTCTAAATCTCGGCCACAGCCACATCCGACAATTCGGCAGGCCGCACGCCATGTCGCACCGTAACTGTCGTGGCAACACCACCGCGCACATTAAATTCACCCCGCACTTCCATCCACACAGGGTCAGTCGCGGCAACTAAATCGGTCAAAATCTGATTCGTCAGCGCCTCGTGGAAATGCCCCACATCGCGGTAGCTCCATAAATAAAGCTTATAACTTTTCAGCTCAAAACACCGTGGCCCAGGTGCATACCGCACTCGAATCGTAGCGAAATCAGGCTGCCCAGTAAGTGGGCATACGCAAGTAAATTCTTTAGTAACACTCTCTACCAAGAACAACTGCTCAGGTGAAGGATTCTCAAAAGTCTCAATCTCCTGACTCGGTTGAGTCGGGGTACGCACATCAAGAGTGCTTTCCGTATTTCCATCATTCATAACCACATCTTACCCCATCTTCAATATCCACATATGCTCAAGTCGACGCGGTTTTGCTCGCCGCGAGTTTCGTACTGAGTGGTGGTGCGGCTTCGCCGCACCACCACTCAGGCGAATGTCTGAGCGCCGAACAAAACCCGCGGCGACCCAAGACAGATTCTGAAATTACAACGACCCAACACGCCGGGCTAGAACAACACGATGCCCCGAACCAATCGCAAACAACATCGGGTCAGAAACTGTTTCAAAACCACAGCTTGCCACAAGATTCCGCGCTTCTTTTCGACTCAGAGTATTTTTGGGCCGCTTCTTGCATAAACCAACGGAAGTCCGTGCTCGGCGCAAAATGTTTTTAACCGTGTTGTGGTCAAAATAAGTAAAAATACACCACTTGTCAGCGACACGAAGCAAATCGCGCACATGCTCGCGGCGCACAGCGGGGTCAACTAAATGATGATTTAATCGCATCGAAAAAGTCACGCAAACCGAGCAATCTGCGAGAGGGATTTGATGCCCGAAACTGCGCACGCGGCCCATCGGTTTAAGGGTCGGAAAACGCTCATCACTCATGCGAATCATGTCGCGGCTGTAATCACCCTGAATGACTTTTGCGCCCAAATTAGTAAACAAAGGCAAGTAGCGACCCCATCCGCAAGGCAAATCGAGAATCGAATCAAAGGAGCCGATTTGCTCAAAGTAAGACAACAGCAACTTGCGCTCGCGTTTGTCGCTGAGCTTGCGGTGGATTTTGTCGTATTCTTCGAGGTACTCAACAGCACCTTCAGGAGAGTCGTAAGCAGCGAGGCGTTCGGGGAGAGTCATGGTGTACGGATGCGATGGCCGGTGTAAAGCGCGAGCAGGTAGTAAGCAATGCGGCGCCATTTTTGCGGGTAGCGGCGACGCTGACGCATCATCTCAAGAGAGAGGGGCGGCGCGTCATCTTGGGCATAGGCTAGCAAGACGACCTCGGCTTGTTCTTGAGAAAGACCGCTATTGGCACCCGCAAGATCAACTAAATCGATACGGCGAATGCGCGCTGGAGCGACCTGACGCCATTGACAGCAATAAGGCAAATCAAGGGCGACAACACCGCCCGGCTTTGCAAGAAAGTTACGAAGCAGCATCCGGAAGTGCCCAAAGCCTGAATCGTGAATCTCACGCGCCAATCGGCCAATGGCTTGCAGTAGCGAGGTGTGGTCGCTCTCAGGGTGTCGCACGATAGTCTCAAATAAGTCAGCCACGCCAGGGATGTCTTCCGTAACCAACAAACTCCCGCCGCCCGGCATCTTGCACCAGGCCAAAGCCGAAACGACCGGCAAATCGGCTTGCTCAAAGGCATGCAGTGCCGCAAACTCGCGCCTGGCTCGTGGGCGGGCAAATCGAGCCACCAAACGGCGCCGTGGCGGGATCGTGTAATGCTTCCACCAAGCCATTTGACCGGCAGGAGTAGGCCCAAGCACAAGATGAACACTCTCTTCGTGATTCACCACGCGGCCCTCATTTTCCGCGTCAATGAAGGCGGATTCGAGTAATTTCGGCTCAGATGAGAGTTTTTTCAAAAAACTTTGAGAAAAAGGTAAAGGTTTGATGAACTTATGACCGAAGTAATTACGCAGCAAAAAACCTTCGGTCGGCTGGGAATCAATGATGAGGGAGCCCAGTCGGCCACTTTTTTTATTTTACGGGGTTGGAAAGCAACCCAAGGCCATCCGCCTCGACTGTCATGGTCTGACCGGCAGAGACGCCTTGAACACCCGCTGGTGTACCCAGGAAGATGATGTCACCTGGCTCAAGAGCGCACCATCGAGAAATCTCGACCAAAGCCGCTGCGGGGCTCCAGATGAGATCACCCAAGGCACCGCTCTGCCGCAGCTCGCCATCGACCCTGCCATGAATCTGCAAATCGGGTGACGGCGCGAAACAATCGGATGGCGTCCACCAGGGCCCGACACTGCCAAAGCTCTGGATGTTTTTTGCCCGCAGCCACGGCCACTCGCGTTTGCGGTCGAGCCCCTGTTGCTTGCGGGCCGTGACATCATTGCCGAGCGCCCATGCGGCAATCGCGCTTTCGGCTTGGGCTAAAGTGGCCTCGTGCAAAGGTGCGCCAATCAAAAGGACGAATTCGGCTTCGGGGTCGACGCGCGTATCGAGCCATCGAGGAATCAGGACGGGCTCGTCAGGGCCGACGAGCACACTCGGTAATTTGGCAAACCAAACCAACTCGTCGGGTGGCTCGACCCCAAACTCGCGGGCGTGTGCGGCAAAGTTTTTGCCAAGGCAAATTGCTTTAGGGGGGCACCCGGGCAAAAGTAGAGGCCAGTCTTGAGCGCCGTCTATCGCGGGTGCAATGCCCAGCAACGCCTCTCGTGCATCAGGGCAGAGCAGCCAAGCAGCGATTTCAGGAAGCGAATCGGCAAGACCCGCTTCGGTCAAATCGATAGCCGTTTTTGTTGTGGCGCTATCGTTTGGTTCGACCCAAAGCCAATGAGGTGAGCCGTCAGGTGCGAGAGCGCGGCGGAGCTGGTTCATCGAATCGCTCGATAAGTATTAAGCGCGTAAGCCGTGCATAAAACGGGGTTGCCTTCCCACCAACGCGGTGCATCGGCATTGACCCAAGAGCCATCTTCTAGTTGGTTTGAGGCGAGGTGCGCCACGAGCTCGGCGGCCCAGTCATGCTCGGCGCCGGCAGGAGTGACGACCTTTTCGAGCCCAGACGCGCGGAGGGCTTCCGCCAGAGTCAGGTAGTAGTAGTAGAGCCCCTGGAAGCCTGCGCGTGGGTCGCGGAGGGAATCGAAACCGGGGTTGACTTCGAGTGTCCAGTGACGCTGAATCCAGCCGATGGCGGCTTGGACGCGTGGGTCGTCTTTCGTCAAACCAGCCAGCGTGTAGCACTTGAGAAGCGCGTAGGTCATCGAGCCATAACTGCGGGCGATCAGCGTGCCATCTGGCGATTGAGTTGAGCCAGCGGGCGAGTTGCCTGGGTAGTAAGCGGCACCGCCATCGTTGCCCGAGCGAAAGGGCTTGGGGTTGCCTTGGTCGTGGTATTCGCCCGTGTTGGATTCGGAACGATTTTGCGTGCGCTCAAGAAAAAGAATGGCACGCTGGAAGGCCGGGTCGTCGGCGTGCACGCCCGCTTCGTTGAGAGCTTGCAGCGCGTATTGAAGATTAGATAGGTCGGGGCGCAAATCACCGCCGTAGCCGATGCCACCGTAAAACTTGTCGCCTTCGGAATAGCCTTCGCCGCCGTCGAGTTGGAGTGAGCGCAAGAAGCCAGCCGCGCGTTTGAGAAGCTCGGCATCGGCGGGGTCGTGGGCCTCGGAGATGGCGCCGATGGCCGCTGCTGTGACATAGTTTGGCAGTCGCCCTGCATGAATCGAGCCGTCTTCTTGTTGGAGGCTGCGTAGCCATTTGAGGGCTGGTTCAGCGGCTTTGCGGTCGCTTTCGCGAGGAGAAATCATGAGCGCGCGTGCGGCAAGGGCAGTCATGCCAGGCTCAGCTTGGCCAAAGACCTCCCAGAGGCCGGATTCGCCACGGGCGGCAAGTAAGAAGTCGGCGCCGCGTGTGAAACTCTCAAGCATGATGGCTTCCGTGCCGGGCGTCTTTGCGGTTTGGGCGGTTTTTTCTGCGAGATAGGCGACACCAGCCTGTGCGAGTAAATCGACCGTTTGCGAGTAACCGTGGCCGTTTTGCAATTGCATCAAAATCGAAACGGCTGAATCGCTCGTTTGCGGGAAACAAGTCGGCCAATTTTTAGGCGCTTGCCCGGTGGCGAGTGCCGCGACTTGAGCTAAGTCAAATTCAGCGAATATGCTGCAAGTCGAAGCGATGACTTTTTGGTAAAGCTTTGCATCAAGCACCTGCAAGGCAAGGGTGATTCGAAAGGCATCGTCGGCCTCGGTGGCGGAATCTTTGCCCAACAAGAAGGCGACCGCATCACGCACAAAAGGCCCATCTTCGACTCGATATGCGCGAGGGCCAAGTGTCATGCCAAGGATGACATTTGCCGTATCAGCAGCTCCAGAGCCATAAGAGCCATCAGCGGCTTGAGTCATGCGCAGGCCCGCGAGCGTGTGGTCGAACAAATCTTTGGCGGATGGCTCTTGGGGGAGCGCCACGGTGGACAGGGCAAGAATGAGGGTCGTTAAGATCATGGTTTCAGAACGGATTCGATGGCTTGAGCCGCACGCGCGGCAGGCCCAGGGGTGGCAAAGGCGCGATGCCAGTGCTCAATGCTTTTGAGGACATCCTTGCGGCAATCGCCATCAAGTCGCTGCTCTAAGTCATCAGCTAGTTGTTCAGGGCAAATGCGCGCCCCAAGATGCTCTGGGCAAACGCGCTGACCCGTGAGGAGGTTCAGGCCGCCTACAAAAGGAATCGCAAGCATCTGGCGGTAGAGCCAAGTCGTGAATGCGCTGGGAATGTGATAAACCAAAACGGGCGGCACGCGATGAGCTGCTGTTTCAAGGACGGCCGTACCTGAAGTCACCCAAGCGGCTTGCAGTTGAGGCAAGACTTGATGGAAGCAGCGGGGGGCGCGAAGGATGGTCTCTGCGTCAGGCAAGTCGACGCTATCGAGAGCTTCGGCCATCCAGCTCCAGGCCTCGTCGCGCAAATGAGGCAGGACAAAGCGCACCTGGGAGTTGCGCCGGCGCAAAATAACCGCGGCCTCAAGTAGAAGAGGCAGGTTGTTCCGGATTTCACGGCGGCGGCTGCCAGGAAGGATGCCAACCCAAGTCAATGCAGGGTCAAGCTCGGGTGGTGCATCTTCGAGTGCAGCAGCTGCCGCAAGGCCATCGCCCAAAGGGTGCCCAATATATTCAGGATGCGCCCCGCGCCGTTGAAACCAGTCGGCCTCAAAAGGCAAAATCGTCAGTAACTTATCGGCCTTTTTGAAATCACGGACTCGCCATGGTGCCCAAGCCCATAATTGCGGCGCTATGTAATCGACCACAGGGATACCCTTGCGGCTCGCGATACGGAGTAAATGTCGATTCAGGCCTGGGTAGTCAATCAAAACCACGGCGTCGGGTTTTTCGGATTGAATGGCTTTGGCGAACTGATACACGCAACGGAAAAAGAGCGGTAACTGCGCGAGCACATCTTTGAAGCCCATGACATTTAAGTCGGCTAGGGGTTGCCAGACATCCATGCCTCGGTCGGCTAGGGCTTGGCTGCCAAAACCTGCAATCTGCAAGTCGGGGTGGCGGGCTTTGAGATGAGTCATTAAGCGCAAAGCGTGCGCTTCGCCACTGGCGTCGCCGCAGGAAAGAAACAGTTTGCGAATCTTGCGGGTGGGGGGAGCCGAAGCTGAATTTGTTAAGTCATTTACGGGCATCTCGCGCCGTAAATTTTCAAATTCATGAAGGCGTGATTTTTTTTGCGCCCAAGCGAGAGCGTGCCTTGGAAGGCCCAGCAAAAGGTCGAGCATTGCTGACGCAAACTCGTGCAATGTCGTAAGTAGAGGCATCATCGGGCGCGGAGTGCGCAACGGAAGCCCACATGTGCCAGGCGAGAATCGAGAGCGGGGTAAGTCCAGCGGTAGGTGCTGGCGCATTGATTCGGCTTGTCGAGGAAAGAGCCACCGCGCACAATGGCCATCGTATTTGCTTCAGCCGTTCGCGCTTCTTTTGCGCGCCCCGTGCCAGTGGTCGGCTCTTCGTAAAGGTCGGCTGTCCATTCGCGCACATTGCCGCTCATGCAGGCGATGCCGAGAGGCGTGCGATCTTCGGGGAAATCAGTCGAGCTGCCTGGGCCGTCCAGCCCAAAAGCGCGGCAGTTGATTTTTGCTGCTGAAAAGGATTTGCCGAGCGGATAGCGGCGTTTTTCGAGCCCCGCTGCTGCGGCTTCCCATTCGAGCTCAGTCGGCAAGCGTTTGCCCGCCCATTCGGCAAAGCGCGATGCCGAAACCCAAGAAACGCCACGCACGGCAAAGGAACCAGAGCCGGGAGGGTAAATCGGTTGGTCTTCTTGGCTCAGCTGCCACTTGAGCGGAAGGTGCTGCAAACGCATGGATGCAGGTTGTGCGAGCAGGAATTGCTGGTACTCGCCGCAAGTAACTTCGTTTTTGTCGATGTAGAAAGAACGAATGCGTTCGGTGTGCGCAGCCGCCCACTTTGGGTGCGTCAAAACCCAGCCTGTGCCAGGACCTAATTCATAGCGGTCGCCCGGGATGAGCACCATGCCAGGTGGAGTCTCAGTGAAGCCTCGTTCAAAACGAGCGGGGTGCCGCAACTTTTCAAGAGCGAGGAAGGCACGCTCGAGTGTATTGACTGTGCGTTGATATTGTTTGGCTTCGTCGGAGAGTCGATAGATGGCAGTATTCCAGAGGATGTGGAATTCGCCTGCCTGGAGGACATGAGCGCGTTGCTCGGCCGTCTTTGATGTGCCGAAGCCCTCGCTTTCAAGCCAAGCTAGGAGAGGTGCTGGTGGGTTGAGGATCTCTTCCGCAGTGAGCCAGGCTTCGCAGGCGGAGTACAACTCGCTTAATGCAAGATAGGCCTCGTCACGCTTTTGGGTGGCCTCAGTCAGACGCTTGCGCGCTCGTTTTTCTTTGCGCTCTTGAGCCTCTTGGATGGGGAAGCACACAGGGGCGGCATCGAGCGCAAGCGATGGGTGGAAAGCCGCACAAGGGCATGCGCCGAGAGGAAGAACCCCGGAAAAGGCGAGAAGGAGAAGAGAGGTTGTTAGCATTTCGCCATGCTCCCTTTGCCCAACAGCCCAGAAGCGGCCGAAGCGTTAGAAGCTTTTCAAAGCGACTCGCTCTTGAAGGCCGATTGTTTTGGCCAAGTTGAGCAAGGTTATTCTATCGGCGAGAAGGGTCGATACCCATGCGCACGGCGCGATTTGCGGTCTGCATCTTGGTGGGCACGCCCCGTTGCGCGATTGCTTGCGCGACGAGAAGCGCGGGCTTTGCGCGTTTGGGCACTTACCTGCACTGGCGGAAAGCGATGGCAGACTTCTGTGTGCCGCTTAATTGCCCAAAACAAAGACCAGCTTTTGCGGGCCTGGGTTGAGGGCAAGCCGATGCAAGTGGCCCAGCCCAATCAACCCGAGTACTTTGCCCAGGCCTTTCGATTGCTTTGCCAATTGCATCGTGCAGGGATTGCTCACAACGATCTAGCCAAAGAGCCCAACTGGCTGGTTTTGCCCGATGGCAGCCCCGGCTTGATTGACTTTCAATTGGCAAGCGTTTTTCGCAAACGCACTCGACTTTTCCGCATGATGGCGCGAGAGGATATCCGCCACTTGCTGAAACATAAACGCACTTATTGTGCTGATTCATTAACAGACCGCGAAAAGCAGGT
This sequence comes from Planctomycetota bacterium, assembly GCA_018671175.1. Classification (GTDB taxonomy): domain Bacteria; phylum Planctomycetota; class UBA1135; order UBA1135; family UBA1135; genus JABHIE01. The sequence goes on from JABHIE010000029.1 coordinate 81,512, forward strand.
TTTGCAAACGCCAAGCTTTCTCGCCCGCTTTTGGCGCGTGACCGGAAAGCGTGTTTATTGGTTTATTACGCGCAAGATTTTGCGCTGGGCCGATCGCGAAGGAGCCGGGAATCGTGGTTGATTCTTATGGCTTCGTGGCGGCGGGCTGAATCAAAAACCTAACGCACACTCTTTGCCCATTTCAGCCACGCCGTTTCAAGAGCATCGAGATCAATGTGCGAAAAGGTGGACTGATAGGCACGACTCCAGAGGCCGATTTGAATCTGCCTTGGCAGGTCAATGATGCGATAATTCCGCTCAAGCTCTTCTGGGACGCGATTGCCGGCATTTTGGAAGGCATCCATTTCAGCCTGAAGCTCATTGCGGGTTTTTGTAGCCGCCTGGGCATGCCCGTTTTGCATTGCACTGAGATATCCGGGGAGAATCGTTGACCAAGATTTATCCCATTTACCTTTGATCTTTCCTGACTTGCCAGCACGCAAGAAGGCCACCAAAGCCCAAGATTGCACCGCTGCCGCCCGCTCGTCGAGCAAGTCGTTTTGCTCAGTCCATAATTCGTGCTGCAGGCGGACATGGTCTTCGATGGATTGAGCGATGCCTTTGCTTAGGATGTCTTGCAGTAGCGGCCCAAAATCAAAATCATCGAGCGAATTTGTCGTGGGGAGGAGCGCTTTTTTATCCCATTGGAGCGCGGTGTAATATTCGACATGACCTTCGGAAAACCATGGAAGCAGCTCGATGTGATCCATCTTTTCAGCGAGCCACATGCGAGTTGCGGCACGATGAATAAAGGCCTCTGCCGTAGTGCCACTGGCTGGCGAATAAATCAAAAGCTCTTGTCGCTCGCGGTCATACCACGCGGTAATCTCGGAGTTGTCAGCCGCCTCAGTGCGCGTTTGGAAGTCTTCCTCGTGGGTCATGAAGCGCGCAATGAGCGGTGTGCGATTGCTTGTCTTTGGAGGTAAGTCTTGCTCGAAAAGCTGATGCAGGGCTTCTAAACGAGTTTGAAGTGCGGCCACGCGCTTTGCATCGCCATCAGATGATAAGAACAGCCAATCCTGCGCAGGGGTCTCAATGAGTTGCCAACCAAATTTAGTGTCGCACTCGTCTTTGGCTTTCTTCCAGGCCGCTTCGTAGCCCTTACTGCCTTTGGTGTGCACTCGCTCTTCTACAACTTGCACGAGAGGCTTAAATGATTTCATAGACTTGGCCGTTGCTTTAGCCCATTTTTTATGAGCCTCAAGCGGGAAACGCCAAATAAAAATAATGTCGTTGTCTTGTAAAGGGAAAACCCAGCAGTCGAATGATGCGTCAAGTTGAGTCGTAGAAGTTTCGACAAAGTAAGACTGGAACAATTCGTTGCGGGCTTTAATTTTGCCGATTTTTTTATCTTTCGAATGGAGCGCATTGGCTTCAAAATCACGCAGGCCCTCGTGGAATAAACTTGGAATGAGTGCGCCAGGGCCAATCGTCTCAGCTTTTTTGCCACCGAGTCGGCTACGCAAACCAGATGTCGCACTAGCCGCAGCTTCAGGGTGTTTCGCACGCACCACGAACAACTCAGCGTGAGCCATCGCAGGCTTTCCGGACGGCGTTTTGATCGGGAAGCCAATCGTGCCCCAGAGATGCAAAACTACCCCGCGCGCCTGCTCACTGGCATTGAGCTCTTTCGTCTCAAAGTCTCGAAGGGGCTTAAAAGAGAAGCCGCTGGCTTGATCTCGGTAAACCGTGCGCCCGGTTTTTTGCGACCAAGCATTTGGAGTCAGAGCAAAAGCCGCGCAGAAAACGGCGAGTAGGAGGAGAGGGTTGAGGTTACGCATCGTTACGAGACTCCATCCTAATATGGAGTCGAGATTGGTTCACCTCTGAAAACGCGGCACGCGCGTTAGTGGGAGCAGCCGCCCCCGACACCTCAGCCACCACCCGCTGGCCCTGAATCACCGCCATGCGTTTTTGGCTCTGAGTCTTGGCCACTCGACTTGTAATCGTTTTGATAAAAGCCAGCGCCTTTTAGGACAAAGCCAGCACCGCCACCGCCGAGTAAACGCTCTAACTTTGGCTCAGAGCAATGGGGGCAATCGACCAACTTGTCGTCGGACATTTTTTGAAAGGCCTCAAAGACATGAGAGCAAGCCGCGCACTGATAGTCGTAATGAGGCATGATGAATTATTCTTCGGCGGTTGCAGGTGCGCGTAGTAGTCGCACTTGTGCAGCGCGCATGATGCGTTTGCCCAGACGGAAGCCTTTGCGCACTAATTCAAGCTCATCTTTTTCAAGTTCATCGCGCTCGACAGTCTCAAGTGCTTCATGAAGTTCAGGGTCAAACTTGTCTTGAGCTGAGGGCTGGATCACTACGAGGCCATGATTGCGCATCGTAGAAGCAAGCGCCGTACGGATGGCCTCAAGCCCCATGTGGAAGCCGCCATTTTCATCGGCTTTGCGAATTTCTTCGGGCACATGATCAACAGCTGAGTCGAGGAAATCAGCGACCATAATCAACTCGGTTAGCAAGCCTTCGAGGCGGAGTCGAGTGCGCATCTCGACATCTTCTTGTAGCCGCCGCCGCATGTTTTGATTGTCGGCCTGTGAGCGAAGAGCTTTGTCTTTCCAGTAGTCAAGGTCTTGGACGGGCTCTGGCTTTGGCTCAACCTTTGCTTTGGGCTCACTTGTGTCGGCCTCGCTGGCCTGTGAGTCAGCCTCAACGGTCGTTTGTGCGTCAGCTTTCCCCTCTTCCAACTTTTCTTTTTTCTTTTTCTTTCTTGCCACAGTTACTTCCTTGAGTCTTTTCGCGCACGATCAATTTCGTGCAATTTTTTGACGATCGATTTTTCTTCTCGGCCCAATTTTGTGGGAACTTCAATCCAGATGCGTACCAGCAAATCACCACGCCCACGGCCACGAATGCTCGGCAGGCCATGCCCCTTGAGGGGGAATAGCTTGCCCGTCGGTGACCCAGCAGGGATGGAAAGACGAGTCTCGCCGTCAAGCGTCTTAATGATGACCTTGTCGCCAAGAGTGGCTGCAGGCCAAGAAACAGGCACCTCGGTATAGAGGTCGCGACCATCGCGCTGAAAACCATCGAGAGCGCGCACTTGCACTTCAACAAACAAATCACCTGCGGGGCCACCTTTGAAGCCGGCCTCGCCTTGGCCACTTAAGCGAATCTGCTGCCCGTCATCGATGCCAGCAGGGATTTTTACAGTGATTTCATTTTTGGCTTTGGTGCGCCCTTGACCGCGGCATGAGCCACATGGCTTAGTGATGATTTGCCCTTCGCCGTGGCATTGCGGGCAAGCCGTGCGGACGGCAAAAAAGCCCTGCTGCTGCTGAACTTGGCCATGCCCACCACAGGTGGAGCATGTCTGTGCTTTAGAGCCAGCCGCTGCTCCTGAGCCGTGGCAAGATTGACAAGACACCTCACGAGTTAACTTAAGTGTGCGCTCAGCACCATTGAGGACCTCGTGGAGTGTGATCTCAACCGCAGCGCGCAAAGAGCGCCCTTGCCTTGGCCCGTTAGGGCTGCCACCGCCACCGCCGCCAAAGAGTTGGTCGAAAATGCTTCCGCCGCCACCGCGGCCACCACCGAAGATGTCACCGAACTGCGAGAAGATGTCTTGCGGGTTAAAGCCGGGGCCGCCACCAGGGCCGCTTTGAACACCGGCGTGACCGAATTGGTCATATCGCTGTCGCTTTTCTGCGTCGGACAGGATGCCGTAGGCCTCGGTAGCCTCTTTGAATTTGTCGGCCGCGCCATCTTCTTTATTGCGGTCGGGGTGATACTTCATCGCAAGTTTGCGATAAGCACTTTTGATATCGGCGCCACCCGCATCGCGGGAGACGCCGAGGACTTCGTAGTAATCGCGCTGAGACAACGGAAAACCTATTTAGGAAACAGCACCTGCGACGATTTCGTCATTGCGTACATCTGTAACCAAAGTGTTGGTCGTTAGAAGCAAGCCCGCAATGGAGCCCGCATTTTGCAGGGCCACACGGACGACCTTTGCGGGGTCAACGATGCCCGCCTTGCCAAGGTCAGTGAACTCTCCGGCGAGGGCTTCAAAGCCAACCCAACCTTTGCGCTCAAGGGCTTCTTCGACAACAGCCGAACCATCATGGCCGGCATTGTTGGCTAATGTAGCCGTTGGCGACTTCAGAGCAGCAGCCACAAGATCAACACCAAATTTGGCGTCGCCTTTGACTTTGCCCCGGACGGCCATGACAGCATCCATGCAGCGTAGAAGCGTTGTGCCACCACCAGGGACGATGCCCTCTTCGACAGCCGCGCGGGTTGCGTGAAGCGCGTCTTCGACACGATCTTTGCGCTCTTTCATCTCGGTTTCGGTGGAGCCACCGACTTTGACAATGGCAACCCCGCCCGACAATTTGGCGAGGCGCTCTTCGAGCTTTTCGCGATCGTAATCAGAGTTGGAACGAGCGATGGAAGCTTCGATTTGGCCGCAGCGCTCTTTGATCGCTTTCTTTTTGCCAGCACCACCAATCAAAATGGTGCGTTCTTTGTCGATTATGATTTTTTTGGCCGAGCCTAAATCTTCGATTTTGACATCAGAGAGTTTGGCGCCTGTTTCTTCAAAAACGGCATTAGCGCCCGTGAGAGCGGCTAAATCAGCGAGCATGGCTTTGCGGCGATCGCCAAAGCCAGGAGCTTTAATTGCGACAACTTTTAAGCCTGAGCGCAGGCGGTTGACGACGAGTGCGGCAAGTGCCTCAGCATCGACATCTTCGGCGATGATGAGTAGGGGGCGGCCTGACTGGCTCGCGGCTTCAAGTACAGGCAAGAACTCTTGGAGGTTGGAGATCTTTTTCTCGTGAATCAAGATGAGTGCGTCATCGTATTCGCATGACATCTTGGCGCCATCGGTAACAAAGTAAGGGGATATAAAACCTTTGTCGATTGACATGCCGTCAACGAAGTCGAGCCAAGTGTCGATGCCTTGAGCCTCTTCCACGGTGATGACGCCTTTGTCGCCTGCGCGGTGCATGGCTTCGCCAAAGAGCTCGCCAATTTCGGCATCGTGGTTAGCGGATACAGAACCCACTTTTACGATGTCTTCGCGGCCGCGAACTTTTTTGGACAGGCTTTCGACTTGAGCCACAGCAGCCTCGACAGCTTTGTCGATGCCGTTGCGCAATTGGGCAGGAGAAGCCCCTGCAGCCATATAACGCAAACCTTGACGCACCATTGCAGCGGCCAAAACCGTGGCTGTGGTTGTGCCGTCGCCAGCTTGATCATTAGTTTTGGAGGCCACTTCGCGCACGAGTTTGGCACCCATGTTTTCGAAGGGGTCTTCGAGCTCGATTTCTTTGGCAACGGAGATGCCGTCTTTGGTAACCGTCGGCGCACCGAAAGAACGCTCAAGGATGACATTGCGCCCAGCAGGGCCAAGTGTCACGGCAACCGATTTTTCGAGGGTCTCAATGCCGCGGAAAAGTGCCTCGCGAGCTTTGTCTTGGAAGAGGATTTGCTTAGCCATGATTTAATTAAGCGTCGATTTTTGCGAGGAGGTCAGCAGCGCGTAAGATTTTGAAATCTTCGCCGTTGAGAGTGATTTCTTGGCCAGAGTATTTGCCATAGACAACGGTATCGCCATCTGCAATCGGCATATCGGCGCGCGTGCCATCTGGGTTAGTGCGGCCAGCGCCAACGGCGACAACAACACCTTGATTGGGCTTTTCTTGTGCACTATCTGGAAGAACGATTCCGCTAGGGCTAACCGTTTCGGCTGCGACAGGGCGGACGAGGACCCGGTCCTCGATGGGGGTAAAGGTAGGTGATTTAGACATAATCAAACAGTGGCTTAAAGGCCCATGCCAGACTCCATTCCGGCGGGTACATCGTCTTGGTCAGACTTAGCGTCAACAACCAAGCAATCGGTCGTCATGAGAGTGGCGGCAACAGAAACCGCATTTTCGAGAGCTGTGCGAGTGACCTTGGTCGGGTCGACAACGCCCATCTCGATGAGGTCGCCATAAGTGTCGTCGAGCGCGTTGTAGCCTTCAGCGAACTTGCGTGTTTTGAGGACGCGGCGGGCGATGACCGAGCCATCCATGCCGGCATTTTCTGCAATGACGCGGACAGGCTCGCGAAGAGCGCGAAGCAAAATGTTGGCGCCTGCGGCCTGTGCTTCAGGAAGGTCGAGATTGATTTTGCTCGCAATTTTGAGCAATGCCGTGCCGCCGCCTGGGAGGATGCCTTCTTCGAGAGCGGCCATCGTTGCGGCTTTTGAATCTTCGATACGCGCCTTGCGCTCTTTGACTTCTGCCTCGGTTGCACCGCCCACCGAGATTTGACCAATGCCGCCAACTAGGCGCGCGAGTCGCTCTTCGAGCTTTTCGCGGTCATAATCGGAAGTCGTGTTTTCGACTTGCTTACGGATGTGATTCGCGCGGTTGTCAATCTCACTTTGCTCGCCCGTGCCCTCAACGATAGTTGTGTTTGCACTATCAATCACGACGCGTCTAGCTGAGCCAAGCATTTCGAGCGTGGCCTTTTCGAGGTCATGCAGGCCATCTTTCATGATGGGAGTGGCGCCAGTAACGGCGGCCAGGTCTTGCAGAATCTCTTTGCGACGATCGCCATAGCCAGGAGCTTTGACGGCGCATACATTTAGGATGCCACGCAATTTGTTCACGACCAAAGCCGCAAGTGCTTCACCTTCGATGTCTTCGGCGATGATGAGCAAGGGGCGATTGCTTTCTTTGCTGGCTTCAAGCAAAGGAAGCAAAGTTTGCACATTAGAAATCTTGTCTTCATGAATCAGGATCAAAGGCTGATCTAAGACGGCCTCAAGGGTTTCGAGGTCGGTCGCGAAATTTGGCGAAAGCAAACCGCGGTCGAATTGCATCCCGGTAACGATGCTGACTTCTGTCTCAAGGCTCTTGCCCTCTTCAACTGTGATGACGCCATCTTCGCCTACTTTTGCGAATGCGTCAGCCAGCATCTTGCCGACCTTTTCATCGCCGTTAGCCGCGATGGTCGCCACCGCACGGATGCCGTCAATGCCACCAACTTTTTTAGATTTGTTTTTTAGCCCTTCCGTAACAGCGGCGGATGCTTTGCGCATTCCCGTAATCAAGCCTTGCGTGTCGGCACCTGATGAGAGGTGGCGGAGGGCTTCACGGTAAATCGACCATGCCAGTAGTGTGGCGGTCGTCGTGCCATCGCCTGCGCGGTCGTTGGTCTTGGTGGCGGCTTGCTTGACGATCTGCGCGCCGAGGTTTTCGGCCTTGTCGCTCAGCTCAATATCACGGGCAACCGTAACACCGTCTTTTGTGATGAGGGGGCCGCCCCAAGACTTATCGAGAATCGCGCATCGGCCACGAGGGCCAAGCGTCGAGACCACAGCTTGAGCGAGTTTTTCGACGCCGGCAAGGATGGCCTCGCGTGCGTCGGTATCGTAGGTCAGTTCTTTCTTTGGCATGAGGCTCTCCTTGAGCAAGTCTAGTGCCAAGAAAAAGTGCAAAAACTAACGAGAAACCATAGGATTTGCACTCCCGAACTGCCGTTTTGGCACTCCGCTCAGCCATGCTTCTTCTTTCTACTGCCATCCTTGCCTTATCGGCAGCGCAATACGCTGTCGATGGGGTCGCTCAGTCTGTCGAGGTCCATTCTCTCGCCAGTTGGGGAGATGCGCCCACATTGCTCTCAAGTTCTGAGATGTCGGATGCCGATTGGGGCAAATATTTCGATCCGTCGCTGCGTGCAGATTGGCTTGAGCTCGTTTTCGATTCACCGCCTCCTCAGCCGTACGACGATGCGCGCACTTTGTTTTTGACAAACGGCTCGGTTCTCATCGGCGGGCCAGCGACCCCTTCCGCAGAGCATCGATTCGCATGGCGACTCCCAGGGGGCCAGGTCGTTGAAGTCGATTCTGTGTATGTAAAATCCGTCACAGGTTATGCGCAGTCGCACTCTTCCATCGCACAGGGTCGAGACTTACTGCATTGGCAATCATCAAGCTCAACACCGGATGTTGTCCGCGGTTGGTTTTTGCGGTCGGATGAGTCCGAGGTCGTTTTTGAAACGGCGCATAAAGAGGCAGCCTTCCCGTGGGCGGGGGTTACGCGTATTGATTTGTTGTCTGATGATGACTTAACATCATCTACTTTTTTTGTGCATTTTAAACAAGGTGTTCGTTTGGCCGTTGACTCGATTTCTCTATCGCCTAAAACTGGGGGTGGGTTCGGTGAATCAACCTGGGCGTTTGCGTCGAAAACGGGTGCTGTTATTCGTGCACCACTTTCATCAGTAGCGTTGATTGAGCAACGACCATCGCAAAACATCATGCCGCAATCGCCATCTCTTGGCTTGGTGGCAGGCCTCGGAGAGGTTCGCGATACGCAACCATTCGAGTTGTGGAAGCCTCGTGAAAATCAGTCTGCCGAGGGGCGCCCCTTGGCTCCTGCCAAATGGCCGGTATCACGCGGAATAGGCCTTCATAGCCCGACAAGTGCGTCTTTTGTGGGTTGGGCTGATAGAGGCAAATTGTTTTTGCGGATAGGGCGAGCCAGCATTCCGCAAGGGGTCGCTGCATTGCCTGATGTCGAAGTCTTGATTCAATCCGATGCCCCGATAAGCGCGATAAGCCTAGGCCTTTTACCGAAAGAAGCCTCTCTGCGAGTATCGGTCGATTTGCCTGCCGGGCCGTTCCGCATTTTATTACAAAACAAGAGTCAATCTTGGGCGGGTGCTCAAGTTGATGTTGGCTTTTTGGGCTGGATTAAATTGAACGATTAATAAGCAAACTTCCTTATTTAATCTTCATTCTTTCCTTTCTTTTTCTTGGGTGAAGCAGCCGCCTGACTTGAGGCCGCACCTTCGTTTTCTTTTGGTGCAACAGCCTTTTGACTTTGGGGGTCGAAGAAGCCGACTCGTCCTTTTCCGCTGATCTTGGCAGATTTTAAGGCTTCATTTGCCCGAAGGAAAAGTTGCCGCTGGTCTTGCAGCCCATGCCCGTCATAAGTTGCAATACCTAAACTCATCCCAAGCATGATGGTGTGGTTTGCATTGCTCACTCTTTGATGCTGGCTCATTGCATGAATCCGTCGACAGACTGCGACGCCTTCCTCTAGTGTTGTACTGGGCAACAGCAGCGCAAACTCATCTCCACCGATTCGGGCGGCAATGTCAATCGACCGCGTACTTTGCCGCAGAATCTCGCCGGTCGTCCGTAAGGCGAGGTCGCCAAATTCATACGAGGTGCTGTCGTTGATTGATTTGAAATCATCAAGATCCAACAAAACCATGGTGAGTGGTGAGCCGTGCCGTTGGGTTCGTTCAAATTCTTCTCTAAGGCGCCGGCGGAAGTGCCGGTCGTTGAAGAGCCCCGTTTTGTGATCTGTGATGAGTTGACCTTCTAGAGCCGCCGCGCGTGTGCGGGATTCGGCCAACAAACGATCAAGGCGCAACAAATTCATCATGCGCGCTTCTTGGCGGGGGAGGTCGTCCTTTGCGTCAGCCCAATCGGCAAGAGCTTCTCTCCCGCGCAATAGGTTTGTTACGAGGCCTGGTGAGGCGCTTTCGTAGGGCAGGAGTAGCCAGGGTAGAGCGGTGGTTGGCGACAAGTGGCCAAATAATTCGCTCCATTCGAGACCCTCGGGCAAGAGGGTTAGGGGGGCAACGATTGCGGCCGTAAGCTCTTTTGTGGAAAGTAGTTGTAGTGTGTCGTCGAGTGTTCGTGACACCCTGACTTCCCAGCCGCGATCTTGAAACCAACGCCGCAACTCTTCGAGGGCTGCACCCCGATGGTTTAGAATCGCCAGGGTTCTTGGCCCTGCCGCTCTATCTTGCACACGCTGAAACATCTGCTTCAAGCATATCACTCCGCTCCCGTAGGAACTTGCAAATATATAGATTGTGTTGACTTGGGCGCGAGGGTCGTTAGAATACCACGCTAATTTCAGTCACTTCAGACTGAATCCGGGCCGTACAAAACCCCGGTTCCCTACCCTTAATACCCAAGACCTCCCGGACCGTCATGTCAGACCTCTCCGTCAAGGCACTCGTTGAAGTTGGCGCCCACATCGGTTGCCGCATCTCTCGCTGGAATCCAAAAATGGAGCCATTCATTCATGGCTCTCGGAACCGCATTCATATTATCGACCTAAAAGAGACCATCCGTGGCATCTTGCGATCCAAGCATGTCATCAAAGAGGTCATCGCATCGGGTCAAGATGTACTCTTCGTGGGCACCAAGCCGCAATTGCGCGCTGAAGTCGCCAAAGTGCACGAAGCCACAGGCATGCCGTATGTCGACGACCGCTGGATTGGCGGTACTTTGACGAACTACGAAGTCATCGGTTCGCGTATTGCCTACCTCGAAGATCTCGAGCGTAAAGAGCGCGAAGGTTTCGTTGCGACTCTGTCTTCCAAGGCAGCGGCTCGTTTCAACCGCGAAAAGCGCAAGATCTTCCGTAACCTCCACGGTATTCGCGACATGTTCCGTTTGCCTGGCGCGATGATTGTGATTGACCCTAAAAACGAGCGCAATGCTGTCCTTGAGGCCAAGCGTATGGGCATCATGGTTTTGGGTGTCGTCGATACTGATTGCGACCCTGATGTTTGCGATGTGGTCATCCCTGCAAACGACGATGCGATTCGTTCGGTCGCCTACATTCTTGAGCATCTTAAAGATGCAGTCGAGGCTGGCAAAGTGATGCGCAAAGAGCGTGGCGTTGCGGCTCCGACTCGTCCAGAGCCTGTGCCAGAAAGCGCGCGTGGTGGCAAAGGCCAACGCCGTGGTGGTGGCGGTCCTGGTGGCAGTGGCGGTGGTCCTCGCGGTGGCGGCGGCTCAGGTGGTCGTGGCCCAGCACCAGCAGGTGGTGGTGGTGGCGCGCGTCGCCCTGCTCCTGGCGCACCTCGTCCAACTTTCCCAGGCGGTATCAATCGCCCGGTTGAATTCAAGCGCGATGACGAAGCTGCCCCAGTGGCAACGGAAGCACCAGCGACTGAAGCTCCAGCCACGCCAGCCCCAGAGGCTCCGGTGGTTACCGAAACTCCTGCTGCGCCAGCCCCAGAGGCTCCAGCAACTGATGCACCAGCCACCGATTCGGCTGAGTTGTCAAAATAGCTGACCTAAATCGTCATGACCATTTCCGCAAAAACAGTTGCCGAGCTCCGCACTAAGTCGGGCGCCGGCATGATGGAATGCAAAAAAGCCCTCGTCTCAACCGAGGGTGATTTTGATGCCGCCATGGACCTCCTTCGCAAAAAGGGTCTTAAAGTCGCTGATAAAAAGGCTGACCGCTCGACTGCCGAAGGCCGTGTTTACTCTTACATCCATCACAACCAAAAGGTTGGTGTGTTGGTCGAGATCGCTTGCGAGACAGACTTTGTCGCGCGTGGCGAAGACTTCACCGCCTTGTGCCATGACTTGTGCATGCACATTGCCGCAACCATGCCTAGCCCAGTTTCGGTTTCTGCTGATGAGGTGCCATCTGAGCTCGTCGAAGATGAGCGCAACATTCTGCTTGGCTCCGAAGACATGGCCGGCAAGCCTGACGACATCAAAGAAAAGATTGTCGATGGCCGCATGGACAAGTTCATCAAAGAGCGCGCATTGCTCTCTCAAGAATATGTGAAAGACCCATCTATGAGCGTCGAAGACCGCGTAAAAACGGCCATCGGCAAGCTGGGCGAAAACATCAAAGTCAGTCGCTTTGCGCGATTCGAACTCGGCGCATAGTTTGACTTCTTCGGGCGACTTCAAGTACCGCCGCCTTCTCCTGAAGGTCAGCGGCGAGGGTTTCGCTAGCGAAGATGCCACAACTCTTGATACCGAAAGAGTCAAAGTGCTCGCAAGTCAATTGCGGGCACTGATTTCTTCTGGGGTCGAGGTGGCGTGCGTCATTGGCGGCGGCAATATTTTGCGCGGTAAGCAATCCGAGCAACTCGGTATTGCGCGCGCAACGGCAGATTACATGGGCATGCTGGCCACCATTATTAATGGCTTGGCCCTTTGCGATGCCCTCGAGGCTAATGGCGTGCCCACACGGGTCATGTCAAGTATTGATGTGCATAAGGTCTGCGAGCCTTTCATCCGTCGTCGCGCTTTGCGTCACATGGAAAAGGGGCGAGTCGTTGTTTTGGTGGGCGGTTTAGGCAGCCCATATTTCACGACCGATAGCACTGCGGCCCAACGAGCCGTTGAGTTGGGTTGCGATGTCTTGCTCAAAGCCACAATGGTTGATGGCGTTTACGACAAAGACCCCAAGCATCATGATGATGCGGTCAAGCTGCCCGATTTGACTTTCGATGATGTCCTGGCTCGCCGCTTGCGCGTCATGGATCAAACAGCATTTACCCTTTGCTCTGAAAACGATTTACCTTTAGTCGTTTTCGAAATGACCTCTCAAGACGGCGTTTTGCGCGCTGCTCGTGGCGAGGCGATTGGCACACTCATCCATAACTAAACATGGCTTCTAGTATCCAACCCTTTCTCAATGATGCGCGTGATCGCATGGATAAGTGCCTTGAGCATTTCTCTACGGGTGTTCGTGGTATTCGCACTGGGCGTGCAAACCCTGGCTTGGTCGAAAACCTGCGCGTTGACTATTACGGCAGCCCGACCCCGATGGGGCAGTTGGCTTCGGTGACTGTGCCAGAGCCACGATGCATTATGGTTAAACCCTTCGACGCATCGACACTCAAAGACATCGAAAAGGCCGTAATGGCGGCTGACTTGGGCTTCAATCCGTCGATTGAAGGCAAGGTTCTGCGCATTAGTGTTCCGATGCTAAGTCAAGATCAACGCCTTAAATTGATGGGCCGCGTCAAGACTGTTGCCGAAGAAGCCAAAATCTCGATGCGCAATGTGCGCCGAGATGTTTTAAAAGATGTCGAAAATGCAGAAAAAGATAAAGACAGGGATTTAAGCGTAACGCAAGACGATGTAAAATCTGCGAAGTCTTCTGTGCAAGACATCCTCAAGGAACACGAAGACAAGCTTGACACTTTGGTCAACGATAAGTCTTCTGAAATCCTTGATGTTTAAGCGTTCGCGTTTAACGGGGGCATAACTCAGTTGGTAGAGTAGTTGGCTTTTAACCAATAAGTCCCAGGTTCGAGCCCTGGTGCCCTCACCATTTTTTTTTCACCGACCTTTACGGGTCGGTGTTTTTTTTGTCCTCCACCTGAGTTAAAGGGCTGAGCCCTGGCGAGTGCCGCGGCGAATCAACTCGTTTTCAATCGCCGAGTGGACGGCTTGCCGACTAGGCCAATCAAGTGGGGCAAGTCGTTCTTCGATGGGCGATTCAGCGACCAAGCGGTGGACGACAACATCTGCGGGCAAGTGCTCAAGGGCATCCGCCACGCGATCAATGTAATCTTGATGCTTCAAAATATGGATATCATCTTGGCCGTTCAGGAATTGATGCGCTAGCAAAGTTTTCTTAAGCACCATGAGCTGATGGAATTTAACTCCATGCGCGCGCGCTTTGCGTATTTCAGCAACCTGCTCAAGCAGGCTTTCATCTGAGTCACCCGGCAAGCCGCTCATGCAATGCGCGATGATGCCAAGCCCGTGCTGGTGTGCGAGTTCACAAGCGCGATGGAAATGCTCAAGCGTGTCGTGGCGCCCAATGCGCTTTTGGACTGCGTCTTGAGCCGTCTCAAGGCCGAACTCGACCCAAACCTCATCAAAGTGCGAGCGCGACTTTGCGAGGAGCTCGGCGGCCTCTTCGCTGAAGCAATCTGGGCGCGTGCCAATGCTGACGATCGGCGCAATAGTTGACCACTGGCTCGCAATTTTGAGACCCTCTTGAAGTGGGGCTAAGTCTGGGTAGGTGTTGGAATACGACTGGAAATACAGAATGGCGGCTGGGTCGTCGGTATTTACGCGCCGCACACGCTTCAGCTCGGATTCCCACTGCTCAAGTAGTGGCAAACCTTTGCGCTCGGCGCCCGTGCCGGAACCAGAAAGGTCGCAATAGATGCATCCGCCAAACCCACTGGCACCATCGCGATTTGGGCAGGTTAAACCCAAATCAAGCATCACTCGGCGCAGCCGCCGTCCATAGAGCCTTTTAAGGTGGCGGCCAAGGCTGTAAACGGGTGCTGTGTTTTGCGTGTCGCTGGGGGGAGGGTTCGCTACCATTCCCCTCCATTCTAAAGATGAGTGACCTTCGCCCCGCACCTTTGGTTATCGGCACCGCCGGCCATATCGATCACGGCAAAAGTGCCTTGATTGAGGCTTTGACGGGCGATCACCCCGATCGTTGGCGCGAGGAAAAGGAGCGCGGCATCACCATGGATTTGGGCTATGCCGAAATGGCCTTTGCCGATGGCCTTGAAATTGGTTTTGTAGATGTCCCTGGCCATGAGCGTTTGGTGCGCAAGATGGTTGCTGGGGCTACAGGCATGGGTGCCGCCATGATGGCCATAGCTTGCGACGATGGTGTTATGCCTCAAACGCGAGAGCACTTTGAGGTCTTGCAATTGCTCGGCATTTCGCGCGGCATTTTGGTCTTAACCAAGGCCGATTTAGCCGATGAAGACACGCTTGAATTAGTACGCGAAGAGGTGGTTGAGTTAGTCCAAGGCACGCCTTGGCAAGATGTCCAGATCCTAAGTGTGAGTGCCCACACGGGGGCGGGTTTGCCAGAATTGAAGCTAAGTTTGCGTGAGCTGGCTGAGAGTCATCCAAACACTGGCCAGGGGCGCAGTCTCTTCCGCATGCCCGTGCAAAGGTCTTTCGCTATGCATGGCGCAGGCACTATTGCGACTGGGGTGTGCGCTTCAGGGCAGGTCGTAGCCGGAGACACGCTCGTCGCGATGCCAGCGGGCAAAAGTAGTCGAGTGCGCCGTGTGCAAGTCCATGGTCGAGATAGCGAAACGGGCAGTGCGGGTTTACGGACGGCACTCAATTTGCCCGACCTCAACCCGCAGCATTGCGTGCGGGGCACGGTCCTTGCGGCACCTGACTCACTTGAAGCTGGTGCCTTGTTGCGGGTACATTTGCAGTGGCTTCCTGATGCTCCGCAAATTCAACATGGGGCTCAGGTTCAGATTCTGTCCGGGACATCCTCTGTTGATGGCCGCGTTTTTTTGCCGCCAGCTTTAGCTCAAAAAGGTCATTTGGGCGCTTATCCTGATGGTTTAGTGGATATCGAATTGGCTGAGCCGATTGCACTCGCGCCTCGTGATCGTTTGATTCTTCGCCGCCCCAGCCCTGCTGTAAACCTAGGGCTGGGCCATTTTCTTGCCTTTGGTTCATACCGTCTCAAAAAGCGTGATGCCGAAGAGCGGCAACAGCTTGAGCGCCTTGCCGAACACTTGGCTGACCCCGACTGCTTTTTGATTGCCCTGCTCGAAACATACGGAGCCACGCCGACTTCCACCCAGGCCTTGGCCTGCCGCATGGGCTGGCATCACGAGGCCACTTCCTCTGCACTGATGCAAGCCTGCGCACAAGGTCAAGCTCGGCAAGTCGGCGAAGATCGCTTTCTCGGGATGTCAGGCTCAGGCGCATTCGCCCAACAGGTGGCCTCCATTCTCGGTGGATGGCGGAGAGATTGCTCACATCGTTTGCTCATCCCTATCACACATTTGCGCGACGCGCTTGGCAAAGAGGGGTATCGCTCTCTCAAAAAGGCTCCAGATGAAGAGCTCGCCAGTTACGGATTAGAGCGTATGCCCGGCACGCATTGGCGATTGCGCGGCGTAACACTGGGCGTTGCTTTGCTCGCACGCGCGCAGGCGATTCATGAGGTCTTAGAGCGGGCGCAGTTTCAGCCACCGTCCTTTGATGTATTAGCTGAGTCCTTTGGTGCGTTGTCTGAAGTCGAGATTTGCATCGATGTTTTGCTCGACCAGGGGTGCGTTGTCCGTCCTGAGCAGGGTTTTGTTTTAGCCGTTTCTTGCGCAGAGGCTTTGCGCAATCGGGTGGTCGAGCAACTTCAGGGCAGTGGCATGGATATCCCTGCTTTGCGCGACGAATTTCAAACCTCGCGTAAGTTTTTAATGCCCTTGCTCGAATGGCTCGATGACCGCGGCGTCACTATGCGTCGCGCCGGAAACCGCGTTTTGCGCGATGCCACAGCGAGTTTGACTTAAAATCGCAGAGCCGTTTTGCTTGAGCGTTTTAGCTTGAAGCGTCTAGATGCGGGCACGGAATTTTTTCGGTAGCAAGAATTGAAGCTAGCGTTTCTTCTGCAATTTGAACGCGCTTCGGCGTGCTGATTTCGCACCAAGAGCCTGAGTGAATCATGGCACGGACAGGTTGATCAGGCAGCGTCTTTAGCAAGCCATGTCGAATCAGACATGAAGGCGCATCATTTGGGGCCTCACTTATGCTGGCCAGCCATTTTTCAGAAGGGCGGCAAATGCCTGTATAGACGCCCACATCATGGGTTTGGCTTGGTGCACCACTCTTGCGCAGTGATGTAATTTGCTGTTTTTCGTCATAGCGAAACCCGCCAAAGATTTCTAAATCACTACTAGAGTGCAACACTAATGTTGGCTCTGTGCAGGTCAAGATTTTATGCCACTGGAAATCGGTATACATCTTGGCGTTGAGTACAACATCGGGCAACGACCCATTTTGCTGCGTTGCCTCGAGCAGAGTGCCGCCCGTCCCGAGAAGTGTTTCTTCGTGGAGCCAGCGTAATTCAAGTTGAGGCGGGCAGAAGCGCTTGGCTTCTCGTTGAATTTGCTCAGTGTGGTGGTGGAGGTTTATCCAAGCGCGAGTCACTCCGGATTGAGCTAGGCGCGGCAATAAAAATGCGAGCGGGGAAAGGTCGTTGACCTTGACGCACGCCTTAGGGATTGATTTAGAAATCTCACCCAGACGAGTGGCTAAACCACCAGCTAGTAGAAGCGCAGTTTTCATGGTGTGATTGCGCGCAGTAAGTCGCTGGTGGGGTCTTGCTCGGCAAGTAAAGTCATGGCGCAAGAACGGGCGCGTTTTTCAGCAATGGCATATTCGCCCCGACCTTGATTCAAGAGCCAGCCAAATGTGCCAAGTGCTTTAAGTACCCGCTGGATGGCCGTTGCCTGAAAATGTCTTTGCGCCACCGCAGGCTCAAGCTCAAATTTAGCGCCCAAAGTCGGGATGTAGTCGAGCAAGAATGCACGAGTTTCTTGGTTGAGCTCAATATAAGCATCAGTCAGCAGAGAGGCTAAATCATAGAAAAGGGGGCCTGTTCGCAAATCTTGATGGTCAATAATCGCAAGGCCAGAATCAGGCAAGAGAATGTTGCGACAATGGAAATCTCGGTGTTGCAAAGCCTGCGGCCCTGCAATGGCCTGTCGCGCGATGGCGTCACAGCTCTCTGCGAAAGTGTCGTTTACCCCAAGGAATCGAACCAAATACTCTTGTCGAAATTGTCGCAACTCTTTTTGAAAGAGGCTCGTATCGAGCGCCCATTTCGCATTAGGAATGTTTGACGGTAAATCTGCAAACGCAAACCGCGACCAAGTGCGCATGAGCTCTTGATAGCAACCCAGATTTGCTCGATGCGCAAGATGAATGTCGCCTAGGTCTTCGACTAGATAGGCGCCATCAGTCGATGCTCCGATTGCAGGCACACGCACACCCAAAGAGGCCAACCAAGTCGTGATTTGAATAGGTGCGTCTTGTGGAGATCGCACAAAGAGCCATGGGCAAGAACCACTCTCAATACGGAAATAGCGCCTTGGAGAGGCCTCTGCCGTGAGCTCGGTCGTGGCGATGTCTCCTGCCAAGAAGTCATGAAGCAAAGTCGTGGTAAGGCTCATGCTTGCCAAACACTGCAGCTTTGAACGACGGATTGAACAAGCTCACGAGGCGTTTTTTGCCCTCGGCTGTAGTCTCGAATTTCCCAGGCGGCCGTCCCTGAAAAAGCGCTTGTGCCAAGATGGGTGAAAGCTTCATCAAAGTCAATCGTGCCCTGCCCAGGGTGTAAATGTGCATCACTCTCGCCATCATTGTCGTGCAGATGCAAATGCTTCACGCGAGTGCCGGCGCGCTTGGCCTCTGCGACAACGGAGTCGGTGAGGTGTGCGTGGCCAAAATCAAGGCAAATGCCGGCACTGCGGCCAGGGTCGAGTTTGTCTAAAAGTGCGGCCAAGGCCGTGCAGCTCGTGCCATCAGACAATATGTTTTCGGGGAGTAAAACGATGTCGTGCTCGCGCGCACATTGCAGAAGCGCCTCAAGTGCCTGTTGCGCAAATCCGGAAGTCGGGTGCGACCAATCATCATTTGGCCAGCCAAGGTGCAGGACAGCACCCCAAGCCCCAAGCGCTGCAGCCGCAGCCACTCCAGCGCACATTCCTTCAAGCGCGGTCGCTCGTTCCGTCGCATCGGAGTCAATCAGCGACCATCGCTCGCCCATTTCGATTAAACGCTGAACCGAGGGGTAAAGCGGTAGATGCACGGTTTCGGCATGAAGGCCATGCAAGGCTAGGTCTTGTCGCAAGTCAGCCATGGCAGCCAAATCACGCCACCGCACATGCGGCTCAGCTAGCCAAATCTCTAAACCCGACCAAGGGCTTTCGGCAAGCGCCGCAAGAGCCTGTTCGTTTAACTCGTGATAAACGAGCAGGTGAGTCGAGAGAGTGAAGCGCATTGGCGTTATCCTAGAGCGCCATGCTTGCCACTGCACTCTTCGTTTCTCTTCTGACCCTGATTCCCATCCAAGAAGATGAAACGGTCAAAGATTTCAAAAAGTTTTTTCGGAAGTCGAAAGACCCCGTAGAGCGCGTTGAGTTGATTTTGTCTCTCGAAGATGTCGAGTCGCCCGATGTCGCCAAAGTGATGTTGCCCCTTCTTAAAGGCAAAGATCCCGCTGAAGCGCAAGCGGCTCTCCGCATTATTTCGCAGCTAAAAGAGCCCACATCTCGAGTGCCGCTTTTACCCATTATCGAAGAAGGCAAGCCCGAGGCATCTTGTGCGGCGATTGCAGAAGCTGTTGCGATGGGTGGCTGGAAAGAATTCCAACCCTTGCTCTTGCCTCAAATTACGCATAAATCGCCCGATGTAAGGCTCTGGGTGGTCACGGCTCTCGGGCGGCTTGGCGATCCACTTTCAATTGAAGTCGTTGCGCGACTGGCTATGACCGATGCCGAGCCCATGGTTCGAGTGGCATCGGTTGATTCCTTGGCCTTAATCGGTCATGAAAACAAAAGTGTTGCCGGGCCTGCTCTGGTGGCTGCCTTGCAAGACAAGCATTTGTCGGTCGCAACGGCCGCTTGCTT
The DNA here is from genome assembly GCA_018671175.1 of Planctomycetota bacterium. GTDB lineage: Bacteria > Planctomycetota > UBA1135 > UBA1135 > UBA1135 > JABHIE01. Next base: position 100,702 of record JABHIE010000029.1, read on the forward strand.
GGCTTTGCGCAGGGTGCGAGTGATTGAAGCCATCCCGCCTTTGCTTGATTTGCGTGAGTTCGGTGAGGGGCGCATCCTTGAAATGGTCTACCCGACTTTGATCGATTTGACCGACCTCAATTTGCGCGACGATCCGGCAACTTGGCGCTCTTGGTGGGAGAGGGCGCAGGCTAATGGCTATGAGTTGCCGAGTGATGCTGAAGTCCTGAAGCGCCGTGCCGCTCGCGCCAAGGCTAATGAGGCTTACCGCTTTCCAACGAATAGTTCCTCCTTTGTCGGAGTACCGACAACGAGTCGTCAAATTGTTTTTGTGATCGATGTCTCGGGGTCGATGGAAGACAATGTGATTGACAAAGATTCTTTTCGAGAACGAGGTTTTGAGCACTTCCGTAAATTAGATATCGTCCGCGAAGAGTTGCGCCGCACGATCGATGGTCTTGATGAAGGCGTGTTTTTCAATATCATTTCCTTTGCCAGTGATATGCACCCCTGGAAGAAAAAAATGACTAAGGCTAATGCGCTAGCTCGAAAGAGTGCAATCGCTTGGGTCGACAAATTGAAGCCACTCGGTGGCAAGGGCTCAAAAGATAAAGGGCGTACTAATACTTATGGTGCGCTGCTCGCTGGGTTAGGCGTAAAAGATAGCCGCAATTACAAAGGGCCTGTTTCAGGTTCGGTGAGCAAGGCCATCGCAGGCGCACCCGACACACTTTTCTTCCTATCAGACGGCCGCCCAACCGTGGGCGAGTTGGTCGAGGTGGAAGACATCCGTGCTTCAATTACTCATATCAATCAATTTCGCCGAACCGTGATTCATACGATTGGTATTGGCGAGTTTCAAAAGAGTTTTTTGGTGAATCTATCGCGCGAAAACAATGGCGTTTTCGTCGATTTGGGTCGCTAAAAGACATCTTTCTACTTTGCGTTTTCGCGTTAACGAAGGTATGCTTGAAGCGTGCGGTTGGGGGCTAGGCGTCATCGCCCCGGGGTTCAAACCCTCTTTCCCTGACCATTTTCCGCCCTTTGCGGCGTGTCCCCGGTTTCTTTTTGAAATCGGATAGTCCCTAACCTGGGAGTGGTCCATCGTGACCGAAGATAAATTACCTGAATCCGGGCCTCGCCGGCGCAGACGCCGCCGCCGTAGTCCACAACAGGCAGATGTAGGTGAGCCTAAATCTGTAACTGTTGACTCGTCATCCGAATCGACATCAGCCGCTCCTGAAGCGACTGATGGTAAGGCACCACCGCCTCGCCGCCGCCGCCGGCGGCGTAGGCCGGGCGCAATCCCTGATGCTGCGTCAGATGAATCTGCGTCAACCGACTTAAAGACTGATTCGACTCAAAGTGCAGTGCCAGCTCGCAAGAGTGAGCGTCCACCAAAACGCACTTCAAAACCACCCGTAGAGGTCGAAATCGAGGGCATCCTTGATATGTTCCCAGGCGGTTCTGGTTATTTGCGGCAGATCGATGCAGATTTGGCTGAGCAAAAAACAGATCCGATGGTTCCAGCCAATATTATTAAAAAGTTTCAGCTGAAACGCGGTCATCATTTGGTTGGCAAGGGCATCGCTTCGCAGGGCCATCAATCCCCTAAGATGACTTATCTTGAGTCAATTGACGGGCTTGATATGAGCGAGCATCGTCGGCGCCCGGGGTTTAAGAACCTCACCGTGATCGACCCAGACTTTCATTACGAGCTGGGCACACACAAGGGCGACGGGCAAATTTCGATGCGTGTGCTTGACTTGCTTTCCCCTCTGGGGCGTGGGCAACGAGGTCTATTGGTCGCACCGCCGCGCACGGGTAAGACCACAATCATGCAGCAAATCGCTGAAGCCATCGAAGCGCTTTACCCTGAGATTCATCTCATCGTTTTGCTGATTGACGAGCGTCCCGAAGAGGCGACCTACTGGAAGCGTGCGATCAAAAACGGTGAAGTTTTCGTCAGCACCATGGACGAAAAACCTAAAAACCATGTGCGCCTCGCCGAGCTTGTGCAGTATCACGCCGAGCGTTTGGTCGAAACCGGCAAAGATGTCGTGATTCTGCTTGATTCGATTACTCGATTGACGCGCGCTTACAACAACACATTGAGCGGCAAAGATAGCAAGGTGATGTCTGGCGGGCTTGATGCTCGTGTCTTTACCAAGCCCAAGCACTTTTTCGGTGCCGCGCGTAATACCGAAACCGCGGGTTCACTGACCATTTTGGCGACGGCACTTGTGCGTACGGGTTCCAAAATGGACGACATCATTTTTGAAGAATTTAAAGGCACGGGCAACATGGAATTGACCTTGCACCGTATGTTGGCCGATCGGCGCATTTACCCTGCGATTGACATCGAAGCGACTGGCACTCGTAAAGAAGAAAAACTTTACACCCGCGTAACGATGCGCAAAATCAATATTCTGCGCCGCGTTTTGTCGACTTTGAGGCCGCGCGAGGCGGTTGAGATGCTGATTGACCGTATGCATCGATATCCGTCTAACCAAGACTTCCTTGGCGCGTTCTCTTTAGATGATGTCTAGAGAGTCAGTCGTTTCCGCTTCGGCGCTTGTCAAAACCTTTGGTGATGTCCGCGCTTTGCGTGGGGTTGGTTTTGAAGTCGGCACAGGTGAAGTCGTTGGTTTTCTTGGCCCCAATGGCGCAGGCAAGTCGACGGCCATACGCATTTTGGCGGGATTTTTAGGTGCTGATTCAGGCACAGCAAAAATTTGCGGCATCGATGTCGCACTTGATCCCGTGTCGGCTAAACAGCATTTGGGCTACCTTCCTGAAAGCAATCCGCTTTACACCGAAATGCGCGTGCAAGATTTTTTGCAATTTGCGGCGGGCGCTCGTGGGCTCAGTGGTGGGGTGGCGCGGGCTGCGATTGACCAGGCGGTCGAGCGCACGGGTTTGGCATCTGTTTGGGGCCGCTTGATTGGCGAATGCTCCAAGGGCTTTCGCCAGAGAGTTGGTTTGGCTCAAGCTTTACTTCATGAGCCTGATTTGTTGATTCTAGATGAGCCGACAAATGGTCTTGACCCGCTTCAGGTCGTCGAGATTCGTGAGCTCGTGCGTGAGCTTGGGCGTGAAAAAACCGTCTTGTTGACCAGCCATGTTCTGAGTGAAGTCGAGGCCCTCGCGGGTCGTGTCGTTTTGCTACACCAAGGCGAAAAGGTCGCCGATGGTTCGTTAGCTGAATTGACCACTCAGGCCGGCGTGATGCCCGTGCAAGTCTCGGCGATTTGTGATGGCGCGTCTCTGGCAGCCGCCTGCACGGAAGCCGGCGCTGAAACGATTCGTGAGCTGCCCAATCACGCCGATGGTGCGTCAAGCTGGCTTTGCGAGTGGTCCGTGTCGTCAATTGGTGCTGCTCAAACCCAAGCTCATGCCGTGCGAGCTTTGACCGATGCCGGGCTAACCCTGATTGAGTTCTCCCCTCAAAATGCCACATTAGAGTCGCTATTCCGCACTTTGAGTCGCCCTTCCTCCGTCGAGGTCTCTTCATGAAAGCCTTTCTATTAGCCAAACGCGAATGGAAATCTGCTGTCGATTCGCCCGTGGCTTATGTCTTATTAGCTTTGCTGCCCGCAGTGTCTGCAGCTTTCTTTTTTGTGATGGGCCCGTTTTTTGATCGCGGCGTTGCCACTCTCCGCGATTTCTTTGGCTTGCTTCCTTGGCTCTTTGTCATGGTCATTCCTGCAATCACAATGCGCGCTTGGGCAGAAGAGCGCCGCTCCGGCACCGAAGAGTTGCTGATGACTTACCCAATGCGTTTGCGTGATTTGGTCTTAGGTAAATTTCTTGGGGCATGGGGTTTATTGGCGGCTTCTCTTTTCTTCACTGCGGGTATCCCGCTTACGGTTGCAAGTTTAGGCGACCTCGATTGGGGCCCTGTTGTTGGCGGTTATCTTGGCGCCATGCTTATGGGCGCGGCTGCGATTTCTTTCGGGCTGTTTTTGTCTGCATCGACTCGCAATCAAGTCGTCGCCTGGCTCATATCCGCGGTGGGGCTTATGACCTGGAATATGCTTGATTTTGCGGCCACCGCCGAGGCGACACCACCCGCTTTGGGCCGCTGGCTTTTGGCCGCTGATTTTGACGAGCACTTCTTCGCTTTTGCGCGTGGCGTAGTCGATTTTCGTGATGTGGTTTTTTACTTAAGCGTTACGGTTTTCTTCCTTTGCCTCAATGGCCTCACTTTTGAGCACCGCAGGGCATCATGAGTGCGCGCCAACACATTCGCTGGGCTGCCATTCTGCTGTTGGGCTGTTTGATTGCGCTTTTAAGCTATTCGCAGACCCTGTCGGGTCGACTCGACCTGACTGCTGACCAAGAATTCACCCTTGCTGATTCAACGCTCGATTTGCTCGGTGAATTAGACGACCGTTTGCAAGTCAAGCTTTACTTTAATCGAGACATCGAAGGCGCTGAGGGTTTGCTTCCCGCGCGCATGGTGCTCGAAGATTTGCTCGACGAAATGGCGCAGGCATCCAATGGCAAAATGGTTGTCGAAACGGTTGATCCAACAACCGACCTCGCGGCCTCTCGCGATGCCGAGCATATTGGCATTGCTGCTGTGCCGCTGCCGAGTCGGCGCGTCGGTTCTGTAAGCATGAACACGCTCTATCAGGGGCTTGAGATGCGCTACCACGACGCCTCAGAAGTCATCCCTTTTGCTATACCTGCTGAGTTCGAGTTTGCTTTCGTCACGCGCCTACAAGCTTTGCTTAAGCCTGATCGCTCTAGAGTGGCATTCTTCTCGCGTGAATCGCCAGCCGCGCCGCCTGTGCCTGGCATTGAGATGCCGATCCCAGCCGATCGCATTTTCGCAAATTTCCGTGCCATCCTTTATGACCGCTACCGAGTCGAAGAGGTCCTCCTAGACGCTGATTCTGGCGGGTTACGCCTCGGTGAAGACGCCGATTTGTTGGTCGTTGCGCGCCCGGAAAATGTGAATGAATCTGAGCTTGCATCGATTCAAAATTATCTTGGTGGGGGTGGCCATGTGCTCATCCTCTGGGATACCGAAGAAATCTCGCCAGGCCTCGGTGCTCGACCGATTCAGACTGGCCTCAAAGATTGGCTCGCCTCGTTAGGCGTTCACCCACAATCCGGTCTAGTCTGGGACGCCCATTCCCAAGAAGCCCCTGTGGGCAGTCGCGCGGTGCCGATGCCTGACGGCTCGGTCAAGCAGGCATCCATCACAATGCCTTATGGGTTCTTACCCGTGCTCGAAGGCGATAGCTTTCATTCCGAACATGTCGTTACGGCTTCCCTGTCTGATGTGTTGATGTTTTGGGCGCACCCCATTTTGCTTGAAGACAAAGCAAAACAGCAATTTGCGGCAGAAACTTTGCTCCGTTCTTCGCCACAGTCTTGGTTGCTGCCGTCTGATGTTAGCCTAAAGATGACCGCCGAAAACATTGAGCGATTGCGAGGCGCGGCCGCTCAATCAGGGCCGGCTCGTGCTTTTTCTTTGGCTGTAAGTCTGCGTGATGTGGTTGGTGGGCAGGGCTTGCTCACTCTTTTGGGTGATGCTGATTTGTTCCACAACGCCTCTTTGCAGGCAGGTTCAACCAACTCTGATTTCGCGCTCAACCTCATCGACTGGATGGCCCAGCGCAGCTCATTGATCGGGCTGCGCTCTCGTGGGAAACGCGCGCGCCGGATTCCTCACTTTTACAATGAATACATCGCATCACAGGGTGGCGCGCCGAGCACAACAGAAGAGGCCGAGTCGCTAGACCGCGAGGCTAAGGCCTTTGAGCGCGCCGAACGGCGCTCATTGGCCTGGAGCAATGTCTTGCTACCGCCCCTTTTGGTGCTTCTGCTGGCCTTTGCGCATTTTTCCTATCACGCAAGAGCGGCCAAACGGCCCTGGCGCAGAGCGGGAGGTGCATCATAAATACGGCATCATTAAAACGGCGCAATTTGGGCTTGGCCATTTGCTTTGCGCTCTGCGCGCTGGCTGCAATTGCGACTCACAAACCATGGCTAGGTGATGCGCATTCTCGCACCTACGCGCGTGTGGGTTTGCTCTTTCCTGAATTGGCGCGCGTCGTTGATACTGCGGTTGAAGTCGTCATTGTTTCGCCTGGTAAAGAGGTCAAGCTTCATTTGCTCGACGGTGCTTGGCGGGTCAAAGACAAATTGAATCACCCAGCGCATTTGTCGCGGTTGTCAAATCTATTCGCCACTCTTTCGACTTTAAAATCGAGCGACATGGTCTCTGACAATGCCGCCAACCATGCGGTTTATGGCGTTGATGCCGAGCATGGCGTCCGTATTACTTTGCGTGATGCAAGTGGGGCGGTTCTGGCTGATCTCATGGCGGGCAATTTGCGCGGGCAAGAGCTGATCCCAGAAGAAGCCGAGCGTGCGATTCTTGCATTTTATGTGCGACGGGCTGGCGAGGCTGATGTGTATTTGTCAAACAATTACATTGCTCCCGTGACGAGCCCATCCGACTGGATTGAAAATAAATTTCTTGCAAGCGTCGATCCCGCGAGCGTCGATTGGGTTGAGCGTATTTCGACTCTCCCTGATTCAAGTTGGCGGCTCACACGCACTCAAGATACCGAATTCATCGACGATGTTGAGCATTCTGTCTGGTCACTTGAGTCGGGTCTGGCTCGCGCTTGGGCGGCTGAGCATTTGCTCGCGGTTTTGACTGATTTGCGTGCATCCGATGTGATCGAAAAGCTCGACGGCGCAGCAGGGCCAGCTGCAAAATATGGTTTGGGCATAGAAACTTATCGCGCCGGAATTGGTGGCGCAGTCTTTCAGTTGCACCTCGGCACACTCGCGCGAGATGGCCACCGTTACATTCAAATCGATGGTTTGCCGTGGGTTTACACCATCGCCGAATACGAGTCGGAAAGCTTGCGGCAGGTTGACTTGCCCTTTTTGCAACTCGCCGAATAGAGATCCATCATGAACGAGTTCCTGCCTATCTTGTCTTTCCTTTGCGTGCCCCTTGCCTTCGCGGCCGGCGCCTGGGCTTTTTTCGGTCGCGACCCACGCCGCCTGCCTTTTCTAACCCGCGTACTTGCGATTGTGCTTGCCCTCAACCTCTTGTCGATGGCATGGGGAGTGTGGCAAATTCTCGATTTGTTCGCCAAAGATGAGTTCGGGCAACTTTCACTTTTCTCGGCGTCAAGCGGCAACCCACTCGACCATGCTGCGCAATTGCATATGACCCTGCTTTACCCGATTGCAGGTGCGCTCGCGAGTTGGCTTTTATCGCTCGCCTTGCTGTTTACTTATGGGCGGAGCAAAATGAGTTTCGAAGCTCTCTCGATGATGACAGTGATTCATCCGTGCTATGTCGTCGTGACGGCAGTCGGCGAAATGACCGGTATCTTTTCCGATATCGCCGAAGCCGATGGGGGCGATTCAAGCCAAGCTTTAGAGTCAGCCCTGAGTGCGGGCATAGATGTTTTTCAAGACCGCGTCTTTTGGTCTTTTGGTATAGCACTCGTAATTTTTGTCATCCTGCGCGGTCTGGCCTGGCAGCCCAAAGAAGTTTCTGCTTGAACTCCGCCTCTCTTGGCTGATATAGATTCATCATGCAGTCCAAAGCCAAAGATGTTGCGACTTATCTAGCTGAGCTTCCCGCTGACCGAGTTGAGCCATTTACTCGCCTGCGAACGGTCCTCCTTGAAAACATCCCAAGCGGTTTCGAGGAAGTCATGCAATACGGCATGCCCGGTTTTGTGGTGCCGCATTCGATTTTCCCAGCGGGTTACCACTGCGACCCTAAAACGCCATTGCCTTTTTTGAGTTTTGCATCTCAAAAGAATTTTATTGCCCTATATCATGCCGGCCTTTACGCCAGCCCTAAATTGCACGCGTGGTTTGTTGCCGAATACCCTAAACATTGCACACGCAAATTAGATATGGGCAAGAGTTGCATCCGCTTCAAGAAAATGAACGATATTCCTTTTGGGCTCATTGCTGAATTGCTGACCAAAATGACGCTTGCTGATTGGGTAACTCTCTACGAAAAGGAAGTCGCGCCTTAGGATTGACTTTCGAGGTGCTTTTGCAAACGCAAGGCCTGTTGGGCATCTCCGTTTTTCAATCGCGTTTTGTCAACGACCCTTGCTGTGATGGCTCGAATTGGGTTTGGCAATATGAGAGCAGGCGACCAGCAATCTACAAGCAAAACTGTGCGCGGCGAAGAGGAATGATTCCATCCGCGGTGCTCTTGATAATCATGAAAACTAATGCATTGATTTTCTTGATAAGGAATAGCTCGCCCCTCTAATTCAAACGAATTGTCTTCAGGAATTTCGACACCCAGAAGCGTGCGCTGTACCCCATATTGCCCTTTGTGGAGCCCCACAACGGCATGAGGCAGAGCCGTTAAGAAACTGGCCCCCCTCAAGCGCGGGATGCGGCGGAGCAGCTTTAAAGTCTGGGGAAAAATGTCTGTAAACTTTGTTTCGAATGCGCCCGCCGTCAGAATAAAAAAAGAATGCGTGTCTTCAGCGCGGCCGACATGAGCTTTCATTATGAGGGAAGGCCCCGTGCAGAAGTCAGCCCACTCAGCTTGAATGGCGCTCGCATTTTCTTTGAGGAGATGAATGAGTTCGGTTGTTTTCATATTCACGGTGTATTAACTCAAATGAGTCGGTAAGTCATAAGAGTAATAAAATGAAAAACTGGACAAGTAATAGTCGAAAACTAACAAATAAACGAAAGTGGCCGCCCATCGACAAATCGATGGGCGGCCACTAGGCTGGCAAGGGCTAAATCAACCCGGCCATTTCTTGCAAACGGCGCCAATTATCAAGCCGTTGCTGGCTACCACAGAGCAAGGCTTCTGATGGCTCGCCATCTTTGCCAAAATGCTTCCGGAAGCGACCCTCGGTGCGGGCGAAATCGACAAAAGTCAGATCGTCTTCTGTTTTTGGCTTTTTCATCCAGTCGTCTTTAATCTTTGGATTGCCCTTGAGGCTCAAACGGTCACGCAGCAATTCACCCTCGCGAGGGTCATGAACAAACAGCGGGAATGTGCGAGACTCTACAGCCAGCTTGGATTGCGCGTTGCTCATCTCGTCGCCCACACCATGCTCAGGCTGGCAGGTCGTGTAGGCAATAATCAAACTCGGCCCCTCAAACTCATTTGCGGCCATAATGGCGCGGTAAAAGTGTGCGGGGAATGCCGCAGAAACGCAAGCGACAAACACATTGGGGTGCATCATGGCGATTTGAGCGGCTTCTTTGCGCATCTCAACTTTGCCAGGATTGACTTTGCCGTGAGCTGACAATTTGGCTTCTTGGCCAAAGAATGTCGAACCCGAAGCTTGCCCGCCCGTGTTGGAATACACTTGGGTATCAAGCACCATAACATTGATGTCAAGGTCAGAAGTCAGCACTCGACTCAAAGCCTGGAAGCCAATATCAAGCATGCCGCCATCACCACCAATAGCCCACAACTTTTTGTCTTTGCGGCCAGATTGATCCCAGCGCAGACGCACACCCGCGGCAGTCGTCGCGCAGTTTTCAAAGAGCGAGTTCATCCAGGGTGCGGTGTATGGGTTGTAGGGGTAAGTCGAGGCATAGACCGTGTTGCAGCCCGTTGCGGCAACCATGCCCATGCACTGAGGGCCGTACACAAAGTTGGTCGCGGCAAGCATCATGCGCAGGCAAGTTACCTCACCACAGCCCATGCAAGCCCCTGCGCCACCAACAAAGCCGTCAAGGGCTTCTTGTTTGAGCATCATGTCGCTCAGGACTTTTTCATTGATGTACTCGTCGGAAGTGTCGGGCAAATTTTTGAAAATATCAAAAGTGTCTTTGAAGTGAGGCAAGCCTTTCGCAGCTTTGTCTTCCATCGCAAGAGCTTCGTCATCGCAAACCTCGACACATTCGCCACAACCTTTGCATTTGGTTGGATCGACAAAGATACCGAACATGCCAGGGTCGCCACCTTTTTTCTCAATCATGTTGTAGAACTTTTTCGTTTGAGAAAAAGAACCTACAAATTGATCTTTGGCCTCGCCTTCGAGCGTCGCCAATTTAGCGTCGTAATCTGACTTGGAAAGCACCTTGCCCAAAATGGCCGTATCTGGGCAGGAAGTCACGCATTCCATGCAACCGACGCAATTGTCGTTGAAGAAAATAGGAATCTCAGGCGCGATGTATGAGAAGTCACGCATGCGACCTGTGCCTGGCGCCATGAGTGAACGAGCCGTCGTAATGTCTGCAGGAAGGCCCATCTCAGCGGAGCCATCGTTGTATGCGCGGATGATGCGCTCGTTGAAATCCTCGAAATCGAGGAGCTCAAACATGTCTTGTTGTGTGTTTTGATTCATGGTTTGACCCTCAGACTTCTAGGTTGACTTCAGATTCGATGATTTCGCGTGAAACTTCACGGACATCCGCAATGCCTCGCCGCACGCATTCGAGGTTTTCGGCAACCACCTTGTCGCCGCGCCGCCCGAAATACTTCCGCAAACTGCGCTCGACACCCTCAAGGAGCGTGGCGTCTGTGAGACCCGATTGCTCAGCAAACGGTGTGACCTTGAGGAACACGCCCAACAAAACAATGCCTTGCATGCGTTGCACGAGGTCAGGGCTCGAAGCGATATCGCGCGCCGTCTCAACCATGTCGAGATAGTAAACGCGGATGCCTTTTTCACGGATGCCTTGCCGCGCAGTTTCGGGAATGCCGCGCCAAACTTGCTCAGGATCGCTGGCGGGGGATTGCAGCAACATCGCGCCGCCTTCGACTAGCCCAAAGAGAGGGTTGCCATTGCGGAAGGCATTGACATCGTTTAGAGGCACAAACTCAACTTTATGCAGCTCGCAGTGAATCGGAATGTGCTCACTTGCGATGGTCAAGAAGTAAGTGGTAGGCAGACCTTTTTTCTCTGAACCGTATTTGGGGTAGGCCTGCACCTCTTTATCAAAGAGGTCAGCGACCATCGTGCCGATGACTTTGTTGGTCGTAACCGAACCGTAGCCACCAACGGAGTGCCCACGCATTGAGAAGGAGCCAACCGGCCGCACATCTGGGTCAATGCCCATCGTGATGGCGGTGGGGTGCTGAATGCCAATCGAAAAATATCGACCTGCCGATGTTTCACGCCCTTCGGAAATATGCTCATACAGAGCCACGATATCGCCGGGGCGAATGTCGCGTGAGCCCAAGCCACCCGAACCGTGGTAAAGCGCAGGAACAGAATCAATCTTGTCGTAGCCTGGGGCGCCAGAGACGGCGTCAAACAGGGCTGCTTTGACCTCAGCAGCAAGAGGGTTGCTCTGTGCGGCAGGTACATCAAGCCGCTCAATCACGGCAACCGTTTTTGCGCCACCCAAAACTTTAGCCAACTGCGGCCCAGGGAAAGGGCGCAAGCTAATCACGGAAACGCAGCCCACTTTGAGGTCGGTGTTGTCGCGCATCCAGTCAACCGTAGCAGTGATGGTTTCCATCATGGTGCCCATGCCCACAAGGATGTGGTCGGCATCATCGCAACGATGCGCATCAATGAAATCAAGCGAGCGCCCCGTTTGCGTGGCGTATTCGGCGAAACTGTCAGTCAAGGACGGCACGAGCAGATCGTAAAACGCGCGCTGAGCGATTTTGCCTTTCATGTAGGAGTCTTGGTTTTGAATGACTCCAGACATGATGGCTGTCTCAGTGCTCATCAAATCGTTAATTTTGGATCGTGGGTCGCCGATAAACCCCTTCATGAATTCAGGCTCAGGCATAACCACATTTTCGACGGTGTGCGTCGTAAGGAAGCCATCTTGCACATTCATGAATGGTGTGTGGGTGTCTTCCGCCACGCGCCGAGCAATCAAACCGAGGTCGGCTGATTCTTGCGCGTTGCGAGCCATCAAGATGCCCCAGCCACAATCAGTCACGGCCATGACATCATCGTGGCCAGCGTGAACATTAAGCGACTGCGAGGTCAAAGCGCGAGCGCCAATGTGGAAGACGGCTGGCAGACGCTTGCCGGCAATCGTATAGAGGACTTCTTTCATCAAAACTAGGCCCTGCCCAGATGTGAAAGTCGTCACGCGACCACCGGCCGCAGCGTAGCCCTCACAGGCTGACGCGGCAGAGTGCTCGGACTCAGGCTCAAAAAATGCGAGTGGGGTGCCCCAGAGGTTTTTCGCGCCGTTGGTACTTGAAACCTCAAAAATCTGGCCCATCGTGGTGGATGAGGTGATTGGGTAGCCACAGGCTGCCTCGCCGATATGAGTCTCGACATAGGCGACCATGGTTGAGCCGTCTGCGGTGGCAGGCGTGCCGGGGAAGGGTGCTTTATTTTCAGTGGACATGGACATTCTCCATTTGCCCCAATCGGGGCCAACAAACTTAAGCCATATTCTGCCAACATCCCACCCCGCTTTCATTGTAATCCTCTATATTTTCCTAGAAAATCAGGACTAGGAAGCTGAGAGGGATGCCGCTAAAATCAGCCATGGAACTGCCACTCGCGCTTACCTTTGATGATGTCCTCTTGGCTCCCCAAGAGTCTGATGTCCTGCCCACCGAGGCCCGCACTCTCACGCGCTTTTCGCGGAATGTTTACTTGAGCATCCCTGTGGTCTCAGCTGCAATGGATACCGTGACCGAATCGGGTCTGGCCATTGCACTCGCACAGCAAGGGGGGCTCGGCGTTATCCATCGCAATCTCTCAATTGAGGCGCAGGTCGCCGAGGTCGATGTCGTGAAGCGTTCCGCTCATGGTGTGATTTCTGACCCACTCACTCTTGAGCCAACCGACACGATTGCCGATGCGCGCCGCTTGATGGCGGATCATGGCATTTCCGGCTTTCCGGTGCTCCAGGGTGATCGTCTCGTCGGTATTCTGACGCAACGCGACCTTAAATTTCAGGGGCGAGATTCCCAACCAGTGAGCGAGGTGATGACCAAAGAGCATTTGGTTACGGCTCCCGCTGAGACATCCCTCGAAGACGCGAAAAAGATTTTGCACCAATCTAAGGTCGAAAAGTTACTTTTGGTCGATGCAAAAATGAATCTTGAGGGCTTGATCACGATGCGTGACATCCGTATGAACTCTGAGTATCCGGGTGCCGCCAAAGATGGCGAAGGCCGTTTGCTGACGGGTGCTGCGGTTGGCGTCCATGATTATGATCGGGCCGAGGCGTTGGTCGAAGCGGGCGTTGATGTGTTGGTCGTCGACACGGCCCATGGGCATAGTTCAAATGTCATGGATACCGTCCGCGAGCTGAAGCGCCGCGATTTGGTCGATATTGTTGCGGGCAATATTGCGACGGGCGCTGCCGCCGAGGCTTTGGTCGATGCGGGCGCTGACGCTGTAAAGGTCGGTATTGGCCCAGGTTCGATTTGCACCACGCGCGTGGTTGCAGGTGTGGGCGTGCCGCAATTCACAGCGGTTTACGATGTGGCCCAGATTTGCGCTTCTTTTGATGTTCCAGTTATTGCCGACGGCGGCATTCGCCACTCAGGTGATGCGGTTAAAGCTCTTGGCGCAGGGGCTTCCTGTGTGATGCTCGGCAGTTTGCTAGCAGGCGTTGACGAAAGCCCTGGCGAGTCCTTCCTCTTTCAGGGGCGTTCTTTCAAATCCGTGCGCGGTATGGGTTCTCTTGCTGCAATGGTTGAGGGCGGCAAGGCTCGCTACGGTCAAGCTGGCGTTCATGAGTCAAACAAGCTCGTCCCTGAGGGCATCGAAGGCATGGTGCCGAGTCGTGGCGCACTGGGGCCATTCATTTACCAATTCGTCGGCGGCATTCGCGCGGGCATGGGTTATGTTGGCGCCGAAGACATGGATGTCTTCCGGGCAAAAGCACGCTTTGTGCGCATCTCGGGCGCGGGCATGAAAGAGAGTCACCCGCACGATGTCCGTATTACAAAAGAGGCCCCCAATTACTGGGTTGGCGACTGATTCGCTTCATTGAGATTCTGATATGCACGAACGCATTTTGATTGTCGACTTTGGGTCGCAGTACACCCAGCTCATCGCGCGGCGCGTCCGCGAGCACGGGATTTTTTCGGAAGTCGTGCCGTCGCAGTTGGCGCATGAGCATCTTGGCGAGGGTTTGGCTGGCATCGTTTTGTCGGGCGGGCCTGCGAGTGCTTATGAGTCGGGCGCTCCGTTTTTAGACCCAGCACTTTTAAGCGCCGGTGTGCCTGTTTTGGGCATTTGCTATGGCATGCAATGGATGTGTGAGCAATTGGGCGGCAAGGTCGTCCCGGGCGAAACGCGTGAGTTTGGCTTTACTGAAATGACCGTGGCTGCGTCTAAAGGCCTGTTTCAAGGCGTTTCCGACGAGACCGTGGTCTGGATGAGCCATGGCGATCGTGTCGCTCAACTTCCTGATGGCTTTGAGCGACTCGCTCACACGGCGCATTGCCCCGAGGCTGCGATTGGCGATGATGCACGGCGTTTTTACGCATTGCAGTTTCACCCAGAGGTGGCCCATTCGCGCGAGGGCGCGACGATGTTGCGCAACTTCTTGCTGGGTGTCTGTCAGTGCGCGGGCGACTGGACTCCAGGCAATCTTGCCGAAGAAATGGTCGAGGCGGTTGCGGTTCAACTTGGCGATGACGGCGAGATGATTCTTGGTCTCTCGGGTGGGGTTGACTCGAGCGTTGTGGGTGCGATTTGCCAAAAGGCCATTGGCCGGCGTTGTCATGCTATTTTTGTCGATAATGGTTTGCTCCGAGCCGGTGAGCGCGACCTCGTTGAAAACGAGTTTTGTAAGCACTTTGAGCTTGACCTTACTGTCGTTGATGCCGCTGATCGCTTTTTGGGCAAACTGGCTGGTGTGATTGATCCCGAGCAAAAACGCAAAATCATTGGTCATGAGTTCATTGAAGTTTTCCGTGATGCGGTCAAGCAGCATCCCAGAGCCAAGTTCTTGGGGCAGGGCACGCTTTACCCAGATGTGATTGAATCTGTTGCTGCGCATGGTGGCGCGACTGAGGTGATTAAGTCTCATCACAATGTCGGTGGTCTCCCTGATGATCTTGAGCTTGAGTTGGTCGAGCCATTGCGCCTTTTCTTCAAAGACGAAGGCCGTGAAATCGGGCGCTGTTTGGGTTTGCCTGACATCCTTGTTGACCGGCAACCTTTTCCTGGGCCGGGTCTTGGGGTTCGGTGTGTGGGCGAGTGCACCCCTGAGCGCATTGCGCTTTTGAGGGCGGCCGACCATATCGTGACTTCTGAGCTTGAGGCACGAGGCGAAACTGATGGCGTTTGGCAATATTTTGCGGTGCTTACGGGCGCTCGATCGGTGGGTGTGATGGGTGATAAGCGCACATACGAAGAGGCCTGCGCGATCCGGATGGTCCAGTCTCTTGACGGCATGACGGCCGATTGGGTTTATCCTAGTCGCGAGGCTTTGGCCGCGATTTCAAGTCGCATCATCAACGAGGTGCGTGGCATTAATCGCGTGGTTTTAGATATTACTTCTAAGCCTCCTGGCACCATCGAGTGGGAGTAGCCGTTACCATGCTTTCCATGTTGCCCCTGCAAATTGCCGATTCTACCGTTTTAAAGGTTGACCTTGATTGGGTCGTTTTGGGCTTTGTTTGCCAGTTTTTGGCGGGTGCCTTTCTGCTGTCTTCGATGGGCCGTGGTCGCCCACGCATGCGCTTAGCCAGCATTTTAGGTGGTGCTGGTCTGACTCTTGAGACTCTCCGAAATGCCTTACATGCAAAAGCGCGGGGCCAGGCTGCTGCACTTTTCTTTTTGCTTGGCAATGGCTTGGTCTTAATCGGGCTTTTAATGCCTGGGCCTCGCAATATGCGTATCGAAATGATTGGTGTTGGGGCCTTGTTGTTTTTGGCCTTACTCTTTTTGCTCTTGCTGGGTCGTTATGTCGACAACGCAATGCGACGCTATATCAAGGTGCATTTGAGCCTTTACCCGTTTTCATTCGAAGACAACATTCAAATGACTCGCGAGATTGGTGCCTTGTTTGGGGTTGAGTCTTCTGGCCAAGACACCCTAGAAAGCTTTGTCTCTAAGGTGCGAGATGCGACGGGTTTGCCGTCGACTTCGCGTTTTGGCGGCGGCCTGAAATAAGTCAAGCTTCGACAGTCACCTTTAGGCGAGGAAACCGTCTACAAGGGTATGCATGACTTGATTGAGTTGTTGCAGGCCTCGTCTACCCGAGCCTGCAAGCGAGCGGCCCCTTGGGTTGAGGCCTTTTTAGCCCCGAGCTGTGCGGCCTGCCACACTTCGCTCATCGATGGGCCGCCGTTTTGCCGGGCCTGTCATTGCGAGTTATCTGATGCACTCGATTCCAGCGGCTTCCATTCCCGAGACCAGCCTCCTTGGCGATCCATCTGGCGTTATGAGTCGGCTCTGCGCAAGACCATTTTGCTTGCAAAAGACAATGCAAGTTGCGCAGCGGCCTATTGGTTGGTGCATCAATTCGCCGAGCGAGTGGGGGCGCCCAAGTTCGGGCGAGTCTGGGCGATGGTGCCGCCGTCTCGCAAGCGTCGATTGCAAGGCTGGTATTTGCCCGAGGCGATGTTGGCTGAGTTGCAATCCCGTGGGCATCAAACACGCCCGCGGTTGCTGCATCGCCTTCGTCAGCGACCCACGCAGGCGGGCTTAGATCAAGAACATCGGCATCAAAATCTTTACGGTAGTTTTGCCTGCAAGGGGGCGGCGCCTTTGCAGGTGGTTCTGGTCGATGATGTCCGCACGACGGGTTCGAGTTTGCAAGAGTCATCGCGAGCCTTGCGGGCGATGGGTGCTCGTGATGTCCGGGCATTGGTCTTGGCCTCACCCCCTTTGCGCCGATTAGAATGAAGTCATGGTTTCCATTCGAGGGCGGCTTGCTCCGAGCCCAACCGGCGTTTTGCATCTCGGTAATGCACGCAGCTTTTTGCTGGCGTGGCTTGATGTTCGTGCGCGTGGTGGCCAATTACTTTTGCGCATCGAAGACCTTGATGGCCCGCGCATTCAAACAGGCGCTGCTGACGCGGCGATGGCCGATTTGAGCTGGCTTGGGCTTGATTACGACGATGGCCCGTTTTTCCAACGCTCGCGCCTTAGTGTTTATCGAGATGCGCTTACGACTCTGGCCGACGCTGGCTTGGTCTACCCCTGCGTCTGCACTCGAAAAGATGTCGAGTCTGCGGCAAGCGCCCCACATGCGGGTGATGAGGGCTTGGTTTACCCAGGCACTTGTCGTGGGCGGTGGGCCACAGCAACAGAGGCGCTACAGCAGACTGGTCGCGAGGCTTGCTGGCGTTTTGATACACAAGCAGCGCAGCACGCTGAGATTACGATTCACGATCGCTTTCTTGCTGATCGCGTTTGGCGGGTCAGGCAAGAGTTGGGCGATTTTGTTGTCTGGAAAAAAGACGATGAGCCCGCCTATCAATTGGCTGTGGTCGTTGATGACGCTGAGCAGCAAGTGACTGATGTCATGCGGGCTGATGATTTGTTTTCGAGTGCGGCTCGCCAAGAGTTGCTGTACTTAGCCCTAGGCAAGCCATCCCCAAAATGGGCGCACATCCCGCTTGTCGTGGGTGCCGATGGCCGGCGGCTGGCTAAGCGACACGGCGACACTACGATCCGTTCGTTTCGCGAGGCGGGGCGTTCGGCCGATGAGGTCGTTGGCCTACTTGCCTTTTGGTCAGGTTTGCGTAGCCAGCCTTTGCCATGTCGTGCTACTGACTTGCTGCCAGATTGGGCTCTCGAAAAGGTGCCTTCTGAGCCGGTCGTTTGGTCGGGCGCTTGGCCTGACTTGTCTAGCTAAGCGTTACTTGGCGAGGCTCCAAACTAGGGCCGTCGTGGCATAGGCCACCGCATATGGTTTGGCGAAAGAATGCATGGGGTAATCCCAGCATGAGCCATCTTTTTCTTGAGTCTTCAAGATATGGTGTTGCAACTTTTGAAAGTGCGGCGCGCGTTCCGCCAACGGTAAAAGAGAGATGACTTCCGCGGCGTAATAGTGCCCGAAGAAGTAAAAATAGCCCGAGTTGTAATGGTAAGCCTCATGCGGCACGGGCTTGCGTCGAGAGAGATCTAAGAAGCGATGCTCTCCCCAGAATTGTTGCAACCCTTTGCGCAGTTCTTTTTGACCGATGCCCGTTTCGTAGCCACGCCCAGCGGCAATAAAAAGAGCAGCATTGCAGACTTGAATGCGCGAAAGCGAACCTTTGGTTTGGTCAATGCCTGTAAGCCCGCCCGGAGTCGGGAAGAGCTCCATGGAATAAGAATAGGCACCGTTTTTGAGTCGGCATCGTTTGAGCCCCTCGATGGCTTTGTTGAGCCGCTCGGTGTCGACTTCCCAGCCCAAATCTTGCGCGCGAAAGATGGCCATCACGGCAACGGCTGTTTGGAAGGATGTTGCCCACCAGGGGCGCACCGCCTTAGTCTCGTCTGCGTAGTAGGCCCAACCACCTTGCGGAGACTGATAGGCCCACAGCTTGCGCATCAAAGACTCACCCGTTTTGCGGAAGCCCAGCACCTTGCTCGCATCATCACGGAACTCAGAATGTGAAGCCGCGCGAGTTAAGGCCTCAAGGCCGTAAACAAAGGCCCATGTGTTGTCGGTGTCCCAGTCGTTAGGTCGTTTGACGACAGCAGAGGCCGCCAAATAATCCATCGCTGCATGAAGAGCGGCTCTTTCTTTTTTTGAGCCACCATATTCCATGAGGCTGATTGCGCTCAAGCCAGTCGTTGCGACTTGCCACGCGAGGTGAGTCGAAGGTGTGCTCCAGAAAGCATGCTCAGGGTTGCGCCAATGTCCGAATGCGCCGTTTGGCTCTTGAGCCTCGAGAAGCCATTGAATGCCGGATTCAAGCCCTTTTTGAGCTGCCGCTGCTGACGCCTCTTGAGGAGTCGATGCAGCCTGTGCAGCCAAAGTGGGGAGCAAGCAACTACTCCAAATCAGCAAACATGCAAAACCACGCGTAAGCATGCCTTTATTCTTCATCCAACTCAGCCTTAAGCTCGGCTAACTCTCGCGCCTGAATTTCGAGTGCGCGATTGGTGCGCAACATCTCAATCTCGGCGCGCGCCTTTGCAGCCCCGTATTCGTGCTTGGCCATTTCAAGGGTGCGTTCATAAACACGCCGCTCGGCGGGAAGCAAAACCTGAATTAACTGTGCATGTGTGTGCTCTTCCAGCTCAAGATAGGTGAGTGTCCAGCTGAGTTGCCGCCTCGCGCGCTGCAAGACGATCTCTGCCGTTTTGTCATCAAGCTCATCTGCGCCATAGAGCATTTCGAGTTGGGCAAGCTCTTCTTTGCTTTCCAGTAAGTTGTTGCGGAGAGAGAGCAGGTCGTGCTCACTATTGGCGATTTGGAAGGGCTTGTCAGCCGAAGTGAAAACGAGCAGCTCGTGCTCGGCTTCCTGAACATCTTGACCCGCATCTTGAAGGTAAAAGTCTGTATCGGCTTTTTCGATGCGCGCCTCGCGCTTGGCCATGTCAAACTCAAACTGTGCTTCGGCCACATCGTCTTCGGTGAAATAACTCGCCTCGTCATCAAGGAATGGCTTGCAATAGTCATCATCAAGAGCCACTGGATCAGCAGTCAGTTGAATGTCCGGAGGTGTCGCGCAAGAAACGGCAAACAAAAAGAGAATAAGTGAGCTGAGGAGTCGAGTGAACATGAGCGGTCGGGCGAGTGGTCGATGGATGTGGAAAAAGAAAACACCCCGCGAAATCAAACGCAGGGTGTTTTAAGTGCCGAGCTAATTTAGCGAAGCGTTGGGTCGTTGGTCTTGTGGTTGAAAAACAACTGTGCGGCCATGCTCGAAACATGGCTGGCGTCTTCGAAGTCTGACCAGTCGGCGCTGCGGTAAGGGTCGCTGATGTCGTCGTTGAGGAAATGCTTGCGGAAATCTTCAACGGCAGAATTGGCGTCACGGCTGATAATCTGACCTTTTTGGTCAAGGTCGGTCATGATGTCAGGGTTTGCGCAAGAACCGAGGCTCAAGAAAAGAGAGGCAACAGTCAGAAGGGCGAGGACGCGGAGAGATTTCATCTGTGTATCGGATGGGGGCGTAAGAGAAACGCCGGGTTGCAAAGGTTAATGCCCCCGAGGAAGCGCGTCAACGCTTGAGCGAGGCTATCATTTGCCTTTGTCATGGCTTCTAGCTCCTACCAAGCCCCACGCGGCACTCGCGACTTATACCCCGAGAACTTAGCGGTTATCCGCCATCTTGAGCGTACAGCTTCGCGCTTGTCCCGCGCTTTCGGCTATTCCGAGATTCGGCCGCCACTTTTCGAAGAGACAGGCCTATTCCTACGCTCTCTCGGCGAAACATCTGATGTCGTCTCGAAAGAAATGTTCACGGTGCCCCGTCGCGGGAAGGCAAACGACGCCAGCTCATCGGTCACGGGCTACACTTTTCGTCCAGAAGGCACTGCCGGTGTAGCACGCGCCTATGTCAATGGTGGCTTTGCCCAGCGCGCTCCCTTGCAAAAGTGGTTTTATGTGGGGCCTATGTTTCGCTATGAGCGTCCTCAAAAAGGCCGTGAGCGTCAATTTACCCAGTTCGGTATCGAAGCCTTTGGCGCCGCCAGCCCGACGCTTGACGCCGAAGTCGTTGACCTCTGTATGCGTTTTTTCGAAGAAATCGGCTTTGGCGATGAGCTAGAGGTGCGCGTCAACACGATGGGCGACCCTTCAGACCGAGACCGATGGTGCGAGGCGTTGCGGCAGTTTTTTGCTCCTCGCGTTGCAGCGCGTTGCAGCGATTGCCAAGAGCGATTTGAGCGCAATGTCTTCCGCCTTCTTGATTGCAAAAACAAAGCCTGCCAAGACGACAATGAGGGTTCACCCGCTTTATCGGAAGTCCTCGGAGTTGACGCTCAAACCCACCAAACCGATTTTCTCAAGGCTCTGCAAGCCCTTGGTCGCAAGCCCGTCGTCGACCCCACAATCGTGAGGGGCCTCGATTACTACACGCGCACAGTTTTCGAAGTTCACTATCCGCAGCTTGGTGCTCGTTCTGCCCTTTGCGGAGGCGGCAGATATGACGGCCTAGTCGAAGAGTTCGGCGGGCCGCACACGCCAGCGGTGGGGTTTGCCATTGGCTTTACCGCGACCGAATTGGCGATGGCTGAGTTGGGGCTTGACGAGTCAGCAGCGGTTCAGAGCATCGCGGCGGAAAGCATTCCTGTGGCTTATTGTGTGTCCATCACGCCTGATGACCGCCCTCACGCATTGGCTCTGGCGGGTCGTTTGCGTACCCATCTCGCGGCCGCTGTCGTTTGCGACCATCGCGAAAAGTCACCTAAAGCACAATTCAAAGAGGCCAATAAGTTGGGCGTACGCTTTGTTTTAGTTGTTGGCCCCGATGAGCGTGCTGCTGGCCAGGTCGTGGTCAGAGACATGCAAACGCGCGATGAAACCCGCGTAGAGCTTTTGCAAATAGCCGCACATTTGGCCGCAGCCACCGAGGCATAGTCTGGCATGAATCACATTGTGGTCTTGGGCGGGTCTTTTGACCCCGTGCATTCTGGCCACATCGCCATGGCGGATGCCGCTCGATTGGCTTTTCCAGACGGGGTGATTTATTGGGTGCCCGCTGGCCATGCTCCGCATAAATTAGATCAAACGCCAGCCAGCGCAAGTGACCGCGTCTGTTGGTTGCAGTTGGTGTTGCATAACCGAGATCATGAGCAGCTCTGCCAACTCGAAGTCAATCGCCCCGGGCCATCCTTTATGGTTGATACGCTTCTTGCTCTAAAAAAAGACCACCCTGCAGCTCGGCTTACTTTGCTTCTTGGTGCAGATTCCCTTGAGCATTTGCTTTCATGGAGTCGCCTCGACCAACTTTTTTCTCTTGCCGATTTTCTCTTTGTCCCTCGACCTGGCTTTGGGGCAACGACCTTGAGCCGTTTCCGTAAAGGGCTCGATTCAGCCACCAAACACAGCTTTCAAGCCAATATGCTCGATATGCCAGAGGTCGATGTATCTTCCACACTCATCCGTGAGCGACTTGCGAATGGGCAATCGATTGATGGTTATTTGCCCGTCACGGTAGCTAAGGCAATTAAGTCGGCCCGCGCTTACACCAAGCCCTAGGCCTAAGTCAAAATCAACGCAGCTGAATATCGTCGGCTTGATGAAGACTTTCTAGATATTCAGCCCGTTCTTGCTGAGTAACAGGAGCATTTAAAACCGTGCTCACCAGAGTTTCGCGGACACTATCAAAAGAAGTCGTTACGCGCTTGTCGAGCTGGACAATGTGAAAGCCAATTGGCGTTTCAATCACGCTCGAATAATGCCCAGGCTGAAGTGAGGTCACTGCTTCAGCAAATGCTGGGCCGTACATCCGCCCATTCCAATGTGGCAGTTGCCCACCCGCATCTTTAGAGGTGCGGTCATGCGAAAGTTCAGCTGCAAGTGCACTAAAATCTTCGCCTGCATTAAGTCTCGCCCATGCCGCATTTGCGAGCGCATTGGTTTGCTGTTTAACCTCAGCCATATTGATGTCTTTCGCAGCGATTCCGCCCCGCACTGCATCCATGCGAACCATGTTAGGCATGAAGACAAGATGGCGGATGTTTTCACTCTTGCCACCCCGCCCGTATTCCATTTCAAAGGCGAGTTGCAGTTTTTCATTTGTGGCCGTGCGTGTCGCCATGACAAGCCCGTCAAGAGTTAGGCTCATTTTGATTTCGCCACGGATTTGCTGTCGGAACTCTTGCAAACTTGCCCCCTGTTTTGACATTTTTAGTGCGAGTTCTTCTTCGGTGAGCTCTCCTCTTTGATTGGTGATTCGCTCTTCGATTTTGGTTTGCAGAAGCTCGGGCGAGATCACGATGCCGTGCTGGACCGCAGCTCGTTGAACTAAGCGTTCACCGATGAAATCGCGCAAACCGCGCGACCCGAAGCGTCGCCACAGGAAATCTTTGTAAGCATCTAAGCTCACATCTTGCGTGCCGATGCGTGCTAAAACACCATCTGGCAAGGGTGTCGGCGCATCTTGAGGGGGCGAAAACGCCAAAAACAAAGGAATGAGGAGAGTTAGCATGGTTGCGACTTGCGGCCGAGGCTGCGGATGGGGACAATATCCCGCTTGCCAGATGCACGCAAGCATCATGACTCATGATCGCACTCATTTCTGATCTCCACGCCAACATTGAGGCCGTGGACGCCGTCTTCCAAGACATCGACACTCAAAGTGTTGATGCCGTGGTCTGCTTGGGCGATACGGTGGGCTATGGCGCCTCGCCGGCTGATGTTATGCGCAAGGTTCAAGAGCGATGCGCGATGACTTTGCTCGGCAATCATGATGCCGCGGTTTTAGACGACCGCCAGGCCTACGGCTTCCATGAGCGCGCTCTTTTAGCCGTCGACTGGACACGCCGCGCACTCGACCCCGAGGTCGAAAGCAATCATGCGCTCTGGGATTGGCTCGGTGAATTAAAGCCCAAAGGCGTTTTCGAGAGCGATGCGATTCGCTTCCAGATGGTGCACGCCTCTCCGCGTGAGCCACTCTCAGAGTATTTGCTCCCGAATATGCCGTCTAGCAGCGAGCGCCTGCTCGCTAATTTCGAAGCGGCTCAAGAGCGCGTGACTTTTTACGGTCATACGCACCACCCCGGTGCCTTCCAAGAGGCACGGCCCTTTGCCAAACCCGACTTTACTGGCCGCAATGAAGCGGGCTTCGCGCTTGATCCCGCGCGCCAGTATCTCATCAATGTTGGCAGTGTTGGGCAACCCCGCGACCGCGACCCGCGCGCCTGCTACGCCTTGTTTGACGGCGAGTCGGTTCGTTGGCGCAGAGTCGAATACGACTTCGAGGCCGCCGCCCGCCGCATCCTTGCGGCCGGCCTTCCTGAATCGCTCGCCCAACGACTTTTCGTCGGTCGATAAAGCGCCACCTAGATTTCATGAAAAATCGTTCCCTGCTAACTTTCGTGCTTTGGGCAGTCATTGCCATTTTGATGTTCAAAGCCTGCTCGCCAGATTCTGCCCAGCCCGGCGAATCAATCGGCCAACCTTCCCAAGAAAATTTTTCGATGGATGCCGTTTCTGGTTATCCCATTGTCCTCGAAAATGAATTTTTGCGCACAGAGTGGTCTGCCACCGGCGCTTCTTGCGGCAAAGTATCGCTCAAGCAATACGCTGATATGCGACCTGTCGATTCAGCTAACATTCCCGAAGCTGATTGGCTCGTACTAATGGATTCCGCCCGCGTTCGCGGAAAGGTGCCCAACAATCCAAAAGATGCGCGCCATTTCCACTATCGCACGCGTGATGCATTTGCTCTAAAAGATAAATCGGGAGAACCCATTGAGGCCAAAGACTGGAACTTGGTCTCCAATTCTCGCTCTGAGCTTGTCTTCGAGATTCAGACAGATAGTGGCTACCTCTTGCGCAAGTCATTGCGATTGATGCCTGGGTCCTACCACATTGACGCCTCGATTGATGCGATCCCACAAACTCAAGACGCTGCTGGCGATACGGTTTCGCTGCGCCTGTCGACGGGCGGCTCTATCTTGCGAGAGCGCGACCAGTTTTACCCAAACCCTTATTCGGGTGCCGCGCTGCGCGACAATGGCGTTTTAGATAAGCTTGACATTTATCACCCAAGTGGTGGTTTGCCGGCTTCGCGTTCGCGTGCGGCTTCTTTTAATGGCGATATCCCATTCATTGTTGAGGGCTCAAAATATTTCCTTAATGCGATTCATGCAATTGGGCGTGATTTTCGTGGCGCCACATCCGAGGCCTTGCACGATGACGAGCTTTTTCTCGAAGAATTAAAGTCTTCCGACAGCCATGTCGTCGCACGCGCTGAAAATTCTGACAGTTGGCAGCGCACCTCTATTGCAGGCGCTTTTTCGATGCGGATGGGCCGTGTCGACGAGGTCTCGACGCGTGAGTTTCAGTGGTATCTTGGCCCGAAAGACCGCAATTTCTTAACAGAAACTCAATTCGGCGAGATGGCGGAATTGCCCGGTATGGCTGATTTTGACAACTCGTTTTTCTACCGCATGTTCGGCACGGGTTTCATTGCGCCAGCGATTTTGTGGTTGGTCGAGTTTTTCCAAAGCATCGTTGGCAACTGGGGCTTTGCCATCATCTTGATGACCTTGCTCGTGCGCGGTTTGTTGTTTCCGATTAATCGCACCAGTCAAGTCAAAATGGCCGGCTATCAAGCCAAAATGGCCAAGATTAAGCCTAAAATTGATGCGCTTAATGCCAAGTTCGGCAAAGACCCGCAGCGCAAACAACAAGAGACTATGAAGCTCTATAAAGAGCACAAAGTTTCACCGCCGATTGGTGGTTGCTTGCCGATGTTGCTGCAGTTCCCCGTGTTTATTGGCCTTTTCGCGGCTTTGCGCTCTTCCATTTTGTTGCGTCAAAGACCATTCATGGGCTGGGTGCAAGACCTGTCGCGCCCAGATGCTATGGTCGATTTTGGTGGTCCGATTGCTGATTACCCCATTATTAGTGGCATCACGACTTTTAACTTGTTGCCAATCGTCATGGTCATTCTTTGGGTCTTGCATCAAAAATCGATGCCTAAATCGACAGACCCACAGCAGGCGCAAATGCAAAAAATGATGGCCTTTATGCCGGTGCTTTTTGGAGTCATGCTTTACAACTACGCGGCGGGTTTGTCGCTTTATATGATCACTTCCTCGCTCGTAGGTATCTTCGAGTCTAAGGTGATCAAAAAGCGTTGGCCTGTTCCTACGGCCGATGGCGCCAAGGGCAAGTAGACGCGATTGCATCCTGGCTTCGGCGACCCCAGTTGGGGCCGCCGAAAGAGCGGTTTTGCGATTGAGTGGCCCCGATTTGCTGTCACGCGCCACAGAGTTTTTGCCCAGTTTTTGCCCGCACCCGCGTGGCTTGCGAGAAGTGCGAGAGGGGAAGCTTGAATTTGCCCCTGGGTGCATGAGCCCCGTTGCTTTGTTCGTTTTTCCAGGGCCGCATTCCGCAACGGGCGAAGATGTACTTGAGCTTCATTACCCAGGAAGCCCCGCATTAACAGAGATGCTCTTGGAGCATTTCTTCACCCAAGGCGTGCGGCTGGCAGAGCCAGGCGAATTCACTCGCCGCGCTTTTTTAAATGGCCGGCTCGATTTGACACAAGCCGAAGCCGTTTTGGGCTTGGTCGGTTCACGGAATGCCCAAGAAGCCGAAGCGGCAAAAAGCGTTTTGTCGGGCAGGCTTGCAACAGGCTTGACTTCCGCGCGAGAGGCCTTGAGCGATGCCTTAGTACAAGTCGAGGCCGCGCTCGATTTCGAAGAGGGTGATTCTCAAGATATCCAAACCATCGAGATTGACGCATTACTTGATTCCGCAGCGGCATCTTTGAGCCAGAGTAAAAGGGTCGAGTCGCAGAGGCGGTTGCGGCATGATGGGGCATGGCGCATCGGTCTAATCGGGGCCCCAAATGCCGGAAAGTCGACACTTTTCTCAAAGCTCACGGGCGCGCCTATTTTGATTAGCTCTGAAGCAGGCACCACTCGTGATCGGATTGAAGCGTCTTGGCCTCCATTTTCAGGAAGCCCTGCCGAGAGCACTTCGCCGTTCAACGAGCCTTGGGTGTTGTGCGACTTTCCTGGCCTTGGGGGCGATGCCGTCGACGAGCGAGATGCAGCTGCCCGTGCGCGTGCAACGCATGATTTTGACGAAATAGATGCCTGGTGGTGTGTGGTTGATGCCTCTGATCCAGAAGCGCAGCTTGTCCATCCGCCGACCGATGCGCCGCATCTTGTTTATTGCGCAAAGAGTGATTTACCACGCTCCATACCCGAGAGTGCTTTTTCTCAACTCGTCCCCCAAACTCAAGTCGTTTGGCATGCGCCCGACTTGGCTTTGGCCACTCGATGCATCCTTGACTCGGCAAGTCGTAGTCGTGCTGCCTTGTTGGCGGTTGGCGAGCGGTATCAGCAAGCGTTCGCCGACTCCATCGATGCGCTCAAACAAGCAAAGCAACTTCACCTGCAAGAGGGGCCGCAAGAGCTCATCGCCGAAGAATTGAGGGCCGCACTCGCTGCGATTGGCGCATTGGTGGGGGAACTCACCCCTGAAGACCTCCTCGATCGCCTTTTTGCGGGTTTTTGCCTCGGTAAATAGCCCCACCACAATCAGGATGTCGCAATACGAGTTCTAGCGGTTGGTGCTTGCCATGCCACTAGGTATTGTGGTATTTTGCAGGTTCTCGAGGTCTCTCCCCCCGATTTCTTCTCATGCGTTGCCCATTCTGCAAACACGATAACGACCGCGTCATTGATTCCCGTGCCGCCGCCGATGCTTTTTCGATTCGCCGCCGCCGCGAATGCATGGATTGCTCGCGTCGATTCACCACCTATGAGCGCATGGAAGAAACCCCACTTCGCGTGGTTAAAAAAGACGGTTCACGCGTCCCTTTTGACCGCGGTTCCATCCTTAAGGGGCTTCTGAAATCGTGCGAAAAACGCCCTGTCTCGATCGAGTCGCTCGAAGAGATTACTTCTCGAATTGAGCGCAAATTGGCCGAGATGTTTGAGCACGAGGTGGGCAGTAAATACATCGGCCAGCTTGTCATGGACGAGCTCAAGGCTCTCGACCAGGTGGCCTATGTGCGCTTTGCCTCCGTTTATCGCGAGTTCAAAGATGTCGGCCAATTTATCAATGAGCTTCGGCCTTTTCTTGAAGGCAAGCTAGTCTATGGCGATTCCGACGGCTCGAGTTCGTAAGCGCGACGGCTTTGAACAGGGGCTCGACCTCTTCAAGCTCGCCGAATCGGCCGAGTTGGCTTTAGCCAGCATTGGTTCGTCGGGTGTTTCGACTTCGACACTTGCTGAACAGGCTGTCCTGCTGACCCCCGTCGATTCTCGCGAGATGATCGATTCTGCTGCTTTGGCTCTAGCTCTTGAAGCAGAGCTCGGTGCTATCGATGCCCAAGCCGCAGATGCTTACCGCACCTATCGTCGTGCGCGCCGCCTAGCTATCGCTCGCTTGCGTGTGCACACTGAGACTGGGCGGCTCACAGAGTCTTTGGCCTGGGATCGCGAGCGCCTCACTTTGGCTCTCGTGCGTGATCGTTTCCTTGAGCGCGGTGTGGCTCGCGATGTGGCTTCTAATGTTGAGCGTCGATTAGCCGCTGGCGATTGGCTGCACCTGACGGGCCGATTCGTGGCTGCTTGCGCCGATAATGAGTGCCGCGCTATGGGGCTTCCTGCCGAGCCACTGGGCGACCCGCGCGTTGGTCTTGAGCGCCGCCATTTGCGCGCTTGGTTAAGTGGCGATTGCTTGCCACTCGAAGGCGCCGGTGGCCCGATGCCCGCCATGAGCCCCGAAGGCACGGATACTCGCCCGATGTTAGGCGGCGAGCTTTTGGCTCGTTTTGCAATCGATGAGATCCTCACTCCTGCGCAGGCTGAGGCCTTGGCGTCTGGCGCTTTCGCTCTTCCGCGCCTCAACGACTGGATGCGCGCTGCCCGGGTTCGCCTTCACCCTGAGCCCAATGAATCAGAAACCGATTTCTGGCGTCGGGTCTCGGCGGCTCGGCAAATTGCTGCCGAGGTCCAGGTCTTCTGGCCCGGTCGTCGCAATCAGGGCGACCCAGCTTCTCAAGCAACTGAATTGTCACGCTTAGCACCCGATTGGTTAACGGATTCAGCCTGTCGCTTGCGCCTCGCGACTACTGACACGCAGTTGGCTTTAGATTGGGCCCGATCGGGTCGCGTCCATCGCATGAGCGCGGCCGCTTTCTCTGCAATTCTCTCAGCCGAGCCAGCATTGGCAGAACATCTGGCGGAAGCCAATCACACCGTCTTGACTTGGCAGCCTCCTGCCAAAATGCCATCCGCATCGACTCTGGCGCACCGACGCCTCGATGGCTTCGTGGTGATTAACTTGGCTCAATTGGCCATTCGCGCCGGTGCTTGGTCCGATACAGCCTTTCGCGAGGCTCTTTTTGAGACAGCCGCTTTGGCGGCTGGTGCGGCTAGGCGTTTAGCCGAACGAGCCGGAATGGGCCCTCGCCCGACGGTTTGTTTCATGCCCGCTGGCTTGGCTGAGGCTTGGGCGGAACTGCGTCCCGACACGGCGATGTCGACAGATCGTGCGCGGCGCTTTGTCTTGAACATTCGCTCCATGTTTGATCAGGCAGCCCGCGAGCTCGGTCTAATCCCTGAGCATGCTTACCCACCTCACGCTGAGGCAACGGGCGTCCGCCTTGCCGAGACTGACGCCTTGCCAGGTTGCTCTAGCTATTTCTGTGGCTGGCAACTCGATTCTTCTCTTGCTGTGCCCACAACTGCCGATTTTGATGTCACCCCGTGGCTAGAATTTGCTGCTGCGCCGGCGCACTCTATGTCTGACGACACTCTCGCACGCCGGCTGCCCTCCGCTCGGCGCGCCGATTCCTGACCCCACCCCAAACATGTACCTCAAACGCATCGAACTCGAAGGCTTTAAGTCGTTCGCCGACCGCACCGTTATCCCAGTCGACCGTGGCCTGACGGGTGTCGTCGGCCCCAACGGTTGCGGTAAATCCAATGTCGTCGATGCCCTGATGTGGGTTATGGGCGAGCGTTCATCCAAGGCCTTGCGAGCCGACGCCATGGAAGATGTCATCTTCAAGGGTGCCGAGGGCCGTTCCGCCGCGCCTTATGCAATGGTTGAAATCATTTTGGGCGACGAAGAGGGCAAGGTCGCTGAGCCAGGTGGTGAAGTTTCCGTGGGGCGTCGTTTGTTCGCTACGGGTGAGGCTGAATTTTTGCTGAATGGCCGCAAGGTGCGTCGCAAAGATGTCAAAGATTTGCTCATGGACACGGGGCTTGGGGTGCGCGGTTACATGGTGTTGGCTCAGGGCAAGATTGATGCCGTTTTAGCCGCCAACCCGGCCGAGCGCCGTAGCGTCTTTGAAGAGGCTGCCGGCATTTCAAAATACAAAGCACGTAAGCACGAAGCGCGTCTCAAACTAAATCGTGTCGAGCTTGACCTGTCACGCGTTGAAGATGTCCTCGAGGAAGTCTCCCGTTCGGTGCGTTCTCTCAAAATTCAGGCTGGCAAAGCGCGCCGTTTTCTTGAGTTTCGCGACCGTTACCGAGAGTTGCGTGTACGCACCGCTCTTCTTGAAACTGGCGAGTTGGCTGCGAGTGAGCGCGAGCTGCGCGGTCAAACGACCGAGCTTGATCAGCGCATTGAAAGCTTGCGCACAGATCGCGAAAGTGCCGCGGCTCGTTTAGCAGAGCTCGAGAAAGAAGAGGCCACCTTGCGTGAGCGCTATGAGTCGTTGCGTGGTGAATCTTCCAGCTTGCGCGCCGAGGTAGCAGGTCTAGAAGAGCGAGTTCATGGCTTAGAAACCCGTGCCAGCGAATCAGAATCTAGGCTTGAGCGAGATCGCAATCGTCTCGCATCGATGATTTCCGATCGTGGCCGACGCGAAGAATCGGTCGAAGGTGTGCGTGAAGAAGTCGCCGCTTTGAGCGAGCGTCGTGACCAAGCTGATGCCGGCCTAAAAGAAGCAGAAGAAGCTTTTGCTCTCGCTAGAGAAGTCCGCCGCGCGTTAATGAGCGATCTTGAGCAATTGCGCAAGAGCGTGCTAGAGGCTCTTGGCGAGCGAACATCGCACAATAATTTGATGGCGGAAGCCGCACGAGCGCGGTCTGAGGCCGAAGGCGCGATGCGTGCTCTTGACCGTCGCCGACAGCACTTAAGCGAAGAGCACACGCCTTTGCAACTTGAGGCGAAGCAAAAAGAGACCGCGCTTGCCGATGCTGAGATTGCAAAAGGTGCCGCACAGCATGCGCACGATCAAGCCGTTGCTTCGGTTGAGCGACTGAGTGCCGAGGCGCAGGGCTTTACCGATGCCGCGCGCATGGCACGACAAACAGCAGCAAGCTTTAAGGCTCGTTTTGACGCCTTAGCCTCTGTCGACGACGAAGGCCACGGCACTCCAGACAAGGTGCGTAAGTTGCTCGAATCAGGCGCAGAAGGCTTTGCGGGCCTCTTGCTCGATGGCGTGCGCGTCCCTGCGCCATGGGACCGATTAGTCGAAAACTTGCTCGGTCGATTGCAACATGGGCTTTGGGCGGATGGCCGTCAGCGTCGACAAGATTTGGGTGATGGCGTTTATGATTTGTTCTTCCCCGTGGAAGGCGCAACGCCGGCCACCATCGATCCGCCGGCAGGCGCCACGGCATTGCGTACATATTTGACAGGCGATGATTCTCGCTGTGACGCACTTGCTGCACGCCTCGGTGAGATTTGGTGCGTTGAGCACGGAACTCGCGCGGCTGCACTTTGCGCAGAGCATCCTCTGGCATTGTTCTTGTCAGCAGATGGCGAAATCCATGGTCGCGGTTGGGCGCGTGTGGGTTTGCTCGCCGAAGAGGCTACGGGTGTTTTGGCCCGTCGCAATGCACTCGAGCAAGCGGGGCGTGAAAATGAATCGGCCGCGGCTGAGCTTGAGCGTGTCGCTGCTCTTGAGGCTGAGGCATCCTTGGCTTTGCGAGATTCGCAAATGCATCGTTCTGGCACTGATAAGACCTTGCGTGAGGCCGTGTCGACATTCGAGCAGACTTCGGCGCAGGCGCAGGGCGTCCGTCAGCGGGCGGCTCGTGCGGCGGAAGAAACCGCAGCTCTTGATAGTGAGGCAGAGCGTTTTCGCTTGGCATTAGACGAGGCTGTTGCAGAAGAGGCGCGGCATACTGCTGCCCGTGATGCGGCTGAGGCTTTGCGGCTTGAGCGTAGTGAACGCCTCGAAGGTTACGGCGGAAAGCAAGCTGTGTGCGAGACGGCGTATGAGTCGTCGAGCCAAACTTTCCAAGAGGCGCGTGGTGAGCATGCGCGCGTGATGCAGGCAACGGCTCACGCCGAAGAGCGCATTGCCGACTTTCGCCAAGAGACCGAACGCTTTTCTACTGAGCGGCTCGGGCTAGAAACTGAAATCGGCGAGTTGGTTGCACGAGCAGAATCTTTGCGCGCTGAAGCCGCGACTGCCCGTGAACAGCGTAGTGCTTTTTTGGATCGCCGCGGTGGCCTTGACGAGCGTTGTGGTGAAGCCGAAGCGCAATGGACGCGGGCAAGCGATGCCGTCCAAGAAGAGCGGCGAAGTCGTTCGGGTGAAGAGGGCGTAATCGAGGCTTTGATGGGCGACCGTCAAGAAAAAGCACTTGGCATGCAGCGGGCACAAATGCGCCGCGAAGAGTTGGTGCGTGGTGTGATTGACGAGTTTCATCAGCCCGTCGAAGAGCTGGCGCGCACGCTCGAAATCAACCCTGCGTCTCCGCTCATTGACGGCCTTGAGCCAGAGGCTATGTCGAATGAATTGAGTGAGCTACGCATAAAACTTGATCGGATTGGTGCAGTTAATCTTGACGCCGTACAAGAGCTCGAAGAGCGCCAAGAGCGCGAGCAGTTCTTGATTGGCGAGCGGGATGATTTGACGACCTCGCAGTTGAGCCTAGAAGAAACGATTGCTGATCTTGATACCAAGTGCCGCGATCGCTTCCTTGAGACCTACAACAAGGTCACTGGGCAGTTCGAACATATTTTCCGTCGCTTATTCCGAGGCGGTAAAGCCGAGCTTAAACTTACCGAGGGCGAAGACCCGCTTGATGCTGGTATTGAGATTTCGGTGCGCCCACCTGGCAAAGAATTGCGATCGATTAACCTGCTCTCGGGTGGCGAGCGCACCCTTACGGCGTTGGCTTTGCTCTTGGCTGTATTCCAGTCACGCCCAAGCCCGTTCTGCTTGCTTGACGAGGTTGACGCCGCGCTCGACGACGCAAATGTTGAGCGTTTCCTTGATGTGCTTAATGACTTTAAAGGCACCACTCAATTCATGGTGGTTACGCACAACCGTATCACGATGTCTCATTGCGAGCGTTTGTTTGGCGTGACCATGCGGAAGCGAGGCGTTTCCATGGTCGTGAGTGTTGATCTCGAAAAACTTCCTGAGGGAGGTTTTGAAAAGACTGACTTTGATGGCGCAACGCCTGTTGTGCGCAAGGTCATCGTGCAAAACAATCTCACCGACCCCGCCGCTCGTGGCGTGCGTGAGGCCGTGAAAGATCTTGAAATTGAGTCTGGCGCTTAATGCCTACCCCAAATAAAAATAAAGTTTCATTCGCGCAGCTGGGCCTGTCTAGCCAGCTACTCGATGCCGTTTCTGAGCAGGGGTATGAACCCCCAACGCCGATTCAAGCCGATGCTATCCCGGAAGTGATTCGGGGGCGCGACTTGCTGGCGGGTGCTCAAACGGGCACAGGAAAGACGGCTGGTTTTGTGTTGCCCATTTTGCAGCGCTTGCAAGACAACCCTACAGAGGGCCGTCGTCGAGTGATTCGCACTTTGATTTTGGTGCCGACTCGTGAGCTTGCGGCTCAAGTCAATGACAGCGTCAAAATTTACGGTCGCTTCCTGAAGTTGCATTCGATGGTCATTTTTGGCGGGGTTAATATCAACCCGCAAACTACGCGGTTGCGCTCAGGTGTAGATATTGTGGTCGCAACTCCTGGGCGTTTGCTTGATCATATTTATCAAAAGAATATTCGGCTTGACCAAGTTGATACTTTGGTCTTAGACGAGGCAGACCGCATGCTTGATATGGGTTTCATTCGTGATATCCGTAAGATTTTGCAAGCGTTGCCGACGGCTCGTCAGAATTTACTTTTTTCAGCGACCTTCTCAAAAGAGATTCGGCGACTGGCGGGCGAGTTTTTAGATGACCCCGTTGAAGTTCAAGTGGCCAAGCGTAATGCAACGGCGGCTAAGGTTTCGCAGCTCGTCCACCCCATTGATAAAAAGAAGAAACGCGCTTTGCTATCCCATTTGATTCGCGAAGGCGATTGGCGGCAGGTGCTTGTTTTTACTCGCACGAAACATGGTGCAAATCGTTTGGCGAAACAACTCGATCAAGACGGAATTACTGCGACTGCGATTCACGGAAACAAGTCGCAAGCGGCTCGCATGCGCGCTTTGGCTGAGTTTAAGCAGAATCGTGTGCGTGTTTTGGTGGCGACCGATATTGCTGCGCGAGGGCTTGATATCGAGCAGTTGCCGCATGTCGTGAATTACGAGCTCCCGCAAGTTCCCGAAGATTATGTGCACCGTATTGGGCGCACGGGTCGCGCAGGCAAGACAGGCCATGCTGTGTCTTTGGTGTGCATTGACGAAATCAAGCTGCTGCGCGATATCGAAAAAATGCTTAAGCGAAAGGTTGAGCAAAAAGTGATTGCAGGTTTTGAGGTTGACCCAAATGTTAAGCCAGAGCCCATTCAAAAACGCGTAGCAAATCGGCGTCCTCGGCGGCGCTAGGGGCGATGGGCGAAAAACGGCAAGTCAAGAAAGAGAGTCCGCTTTTTCTTTTTTTGACAACATCCTTTAGCACCTGGTCGAAAAACAAACTTCGCGACCGCTTGCGTTCTGGTTGCGTTTTTGTCAATGGAGTGCAAGTCTCAAAATACGATTTGCCTTTGCACACTGGCGATGCCGTCGAAATTCAAGCTCAGCCAAAAGTGCAGCGGGTGTCGCGCGGGCAGCTTGAGATCCTTTTCCAAGATGATGCGCTTGTTGCTATCCATAAGCCACATGGTTTGCTTTCAGTCGCTTCGGCAAATGAACCGCGCCAACACGCGCTTGCACTTTTGCGTAGGCAGTTGAGCCAGGGCCGCAGTCGGGTCAGTCTTTGGCCCGTACATCGTTTAGACCGTGAGACTTCTGGTGTCTTGCTCTTCGCAAAATCGAGAGGGGTTGTTGATGCCATTCAAAAGCAGTGGTCCGAGGCGAAAAAAACTTACCTTGCCGTGGTCGAGGGGCATCCGCGACCTGCTGCTGGATCGATTGATCAACCTTTACGCATGGACGCTCGTGGCTTTCGCGCGCATGCGGGGCGACACCCTGAAGCCGTGAGAGCGCTGACTCATTTTCGCACAATTGCGACTGTCGGCGAAAATGCTCGCCTTGAGATTGACATTGAAACAGGGCGACAACATCAGATTCGCGCGCACTTGGGCTGGCTGGGGCACCCTGTTTTAGGTGACGCTCGTTATGGGGCTTCGGTGCGTGTTGTGCGCCGATTGGCGCTTCATGCTTGGCGTTTAGAAATACCCGAAACAGATGCAAGCAAAGCGATGCTTTTCGTTGCAGAGCCACCGCCTGACCTATAGGCTGTGTGGTCATGGTAGCCCATCCAGACCTTTTTCTACGCTCCGATTCTCAGTGCGAACTTTGTAGCAACACTGACGGGTTGACGTCGCTTTTAGTCGCACCAAAAAAGGCAGAGGCCCCAGACAACTGTATTTTGATTTGTGCTATTTGCTCCGCAAATTTCGCAGCGCCAGCAGCAGATAACGCAAATCACTGGCGCTGCCTTAATGAGAGTGTGTGGTCTCATGTGCCTGCTGTACAGGTCGTTGCATGGCGCCTTTTGCATCAACTTGCGGCGAGCGAAGATTGGCCTCAAGCCTTGCTTGATATGCTTGACCTTGACGATGCGACTTTAGCGTGGGCGGCTGAGGGGGCATTCAGCGATGTTTCGCGCGATGCGGCGCCCCAAGCCCATAAAGATGCAAATGGTGTTGCCCTTAATGTCGGTGATAGTGTCACGCTCATCAAAGACCTCAATGTCAAAGGTGGTGGGTTTACAGCAAAGCGCGGGACGGCCGTCCGCAATATCCGACTTGTCATCGATCAGCCCGGACAAATCGAAGGTCGAATTAATGGCCAGCAGATTGTGATTTTGACTCAATTTGTTAAAAAGACATAAAAAGTAAGAAAAAGCCGACATCGTGTAAGAAAAATATTACATAATGGTGGCGTGCAGAATACTGCAACCGCTTCCTTTCCCTGGGTGCTTTTTGTGCTTGGGCTCGGCCTTCTTGCTTTCATTTACGGGGCTATCTCGTATTGGCGCTCAATGCGTGCCCGTCAAGTGTGTCTATCTCCAGAAGACAAACAAGAGTGGGCTGGCATGCCACTCACCGCAGCGCAGCGCATCGCTTGGCTTGGGCTAACTCTTGGTCTCCTCGAAATCGCTGGGCTTACTGCATGGGTGATTTCAATGGGCGGTGCGACGGTCTATTGGGATGACGACTCCTTCCGGCTTTCCGTGTCGGGTGTTTTCGTTTTTTGCCTTGTGTCTCAAGCGATTCTGATGAGTCTCGCAGTGAGCAAAGCAGATGAACGAGGCAAGCAGTCTTTGCGTGGCGCACCTCAAACCCAGGTCGTTGCACTCATGTTGACCTTCGTGGCCACTCATATATACCTCGGTCAGGCATTCCATGATGCTGGTGCTGTACCGATGGTTTACAACTACTTTAGTTTTGGTTACTTCTTTATGGTCTATATGACGAGTTGGTTTATGGGAGTTCTCGTGAGCGATCGAGTCTGTAACAGTCATGGCCAAGGCTGAAATCCAAAACGAAATCCGGCGCCTGCGCTTTGAGCGTGGCGAAATGACTCAAGCCGCTCTTGCTAAAGCCGTGGGCTGCACCCGACAGACAATCGTTTTGCTTGAGCAGGGTCGCTATGCGCCATCATTGGCGTTGGCTTTTCGAATCGCTATTCACTTCGACAAAAAAGTCGATGAAGTGTTTGCGCTACTTGATGCTTAACTAGCGATTGCGGCTCTTTGCCAGCCTTTCCAGCTCAGGCAGTGCGCTAAGAATCAAACGACCGACACGCCCGAGTGATTCTGCGCTGACATGTGTCATGTCGTCATCGCGCGTGTGCCACCAGCGGTGCCCAGGCCCGTATTGGAAGTCAATCAAATTGATGCAAGGCACTTTGGCACGGCGGAAATGAATATGGTCATCTTTGATTTCGCGTCGCCCAACAAAGAGCCGAGGGTCGCCGAGTTTGTGTGCCGTGCGCTCCATTAAGGCGACCAACCATTTGGCCGAGGTCGATTCAAGGTAGAGGTTCAAATCGATGTCGCCAACCATGTCAAGCAAGACAAAGGCTTTGATGTCACGAATGCCACCCGTTTTTTTCAACATCTCAACAGCGTGCCGACTACCAAAGGTGGAGTTTGTGAAGTCGTCCCACAGATTAGGGGGGAAGCGCTCTTCGCCGTCAAAAAAGGCCAGTACAAGGGTGTGCCCTTCGCGCGGGCCAGCACCACCAAGTTGCCGCGCTAGTTCAACAAGGACGGCCGTGGATGAGCCAGAATCATTTGCGCCAACAAAGCCCGGCAAATCGTAAGTATCGTAATGCCCAGCGAGCCAAATCTCGCCCGGTAAAGTGCCCTTGCGTTTGGCAAAAACATTTGCGCCTTGGGCGACCTTTTTGCGCCGAGCACCAATAGGTGGCGTCGCTTCAAAAGAATCGGTTGTAACTTCCCATCCGTGTGGCTCGAGTTGAGCTTTTAGCCAATCGCGCGTTAGCTGCGCGCCCTTTGTGCCAATGCGTCTTGGGCCAATTTCTTCGCAAAGATACGCCAGGTCTTGAAAGGCGCGCGCCTCTTGGAAGGCGGAGGCTAAAGGAGCCGTTGATGATGATTTATTGTCGTCGGATTGCGGCTGGCTACAAGCGCATAGGGTGACAATGAAGAAGAGACTGACTAGAAGCAAACGATGCATTATGAATTGCGGCTGGCGCGGCCGGTGCGGAAGAGAAGGAGGAGAACCAAGCCGTATGCCAGCAAAGTGTAGAGGTCGATACTCGCTGGAGCATCAAACAAGGGCTCGTTTTTTAATGCTGACCAGCCCCATGCATTTGCGCCGTAAGACGAGAACCAGAGTGCTCCAATCCAGGCCAAGCCTGTGAGCGCCTCGCCAGCAATCAGGCCAGAAGCCATTAATACACCTTGCTCGGCGTTGCGCGACCCAAAGAATTTATCAGCCAGCCAGCGCAAGAAACCACCTGCGAAAACCCCAGCACTTAGCCCAAATGGCAAATAGAGGCCCACGGCGAAGGGTAAGCTCGGTGCGCCCAACAGCTCGACAACGAGTGCGAGTGCCATCCCCATCATGAGGAGGCCCCAGGGGAGGTTGCCTTGAAATACACCTTCGACGAGGGTTTTCATGACATTGGCTTGTGGGGCAAGGAACTCTGGATTGGCTGCTGCGGCGACACCTGGGTCAGCGCCTACGAGATTAAGCACGCTTCCGCTTTCGCCGGGCAGCGTCAAAATAAACGGGATGATGGCCGCAAGGACGATAGCCGTCATAACCGTGCCGATAAGCTCGCCGATTTGTTGTCGCCTAGGCGTAGCACCAAGGAGATAACCTGTTTTGAGGTCTTGGCTGGTGTCGCCCGCCATGCAAGCGGCGATGCAAACGACCGCGCCAACCGTGATGGTTTGGACCATGCCTGCCATCCCTGCGGCGCCGTGTGCTGACAAAATGAGAGCGGTACCGAGCAGGCTGGTGATGGTCATGCCTGAAACGGGGTTGGATGAGCCGCCGACTAAGCCAACGATTTGGCTGCTGACGGCCACGAAAATACCGGAAAACAAAACCACTGCTGCTGCTGCCCATCCGGATTCGACAATGCCTGTCGCCCAAAGGCCACCTGCGCAAACTAACCCGATGCCGATAGAGGCTTTCCAGGGCAAGTCAGTGTCTGTGCGGGGTGTGAGCGGCTTGGAAACAGTTGTTGTGTCACTTGATGACTGTGCTTTGCGTGCAACACCTGCTTTGAGTGAAACAGCAAATCGCCAAAGGGTTTTGAAGAGTGAAATTAAACCGCCAAAAGTGACTGCGCCCGCACCGATAAAGCGGATGTACTTGTCCCAGAGTGCATCGGGGTCAAGCTCACTCAGAGGTGTGCTCGCTGGGGGCAGGATGCCTGATAGATGATCGCCGCTATAACCCAAAAGTGGAATGATGACTAACCAACCCACGGCAGCACCTGCCAACATCATCGAGGCCACTCGAATACCCAAAATGTATCCAACGCCCGCGAGGGACGGGTAAGCATCAATGCTCAATGCGGTGCGAAACCCAGAGCCAATCACAAAAGGAGCGTGAAGACTGCTTTTGATGAAGCCAAGCACCTTAAAGCCCGCCGCATAAAGAACACCGATTCCTAGACCGAGGAAAACTTTTGTAGCAGCGTCTCCGCCTGACTCACCGGCTTTGAGAACTTCAGCACAGGCTGTGCCTTCTGGGTAGGGGAGGTTTTCATGCTCTTGAACAATCAAAAACTTGCGCAACGGAATCATGAAAAGCACGCCAAGGGTGCCGCCCAAGACGGTGGTCAATAAGACATCCGTGAAGCTGGGCGCGTGCCCCCAGAGGTAAAGCGCGGGCAAAGTGAAAATAATTCCGGCGGCGAGAGATTCACCTGCAGAACCCACCGTTTGCGACATGTTGTTTTCGAGGATGGTGCCGGTGCGCATGGCGCGGAAGACGGCCATCGAGACCACGGCAACGGGGATACTTGCGGAAACGGTCAATCCGACCTTTAAACCCACATATGCGTTAGCTGCCGCAAAAAGCGAACCAAGGACGAGACCGAGGAAAACAGCCTTGAACGAGAGCTCGGCGGGGGAATCGTCGGGTGAAATGTGGGGGCGGAACGGTTTTGTCATGCGTGCACAGGGTCGAGCTGCGAAAAGTGCTCTAGGCATTGTGCCGTGGCGTGTTGTAGGATTCTTCCGTGAAACTGTCCGTCGTCATCCCGGTCTTCAACGAGCAAGAAACCCTCCTCGAAATTTTGGGGCGTGTCCGCGCTACACCTTTTGAAAAGGAAATCATCTTGATTGATGATTGCTCTGTTGACAACACGCGTGAAATTCTCAAAACCCTCGAAGGCGATGAAGATCTCACTATCTTGTACCACGATGTTAATCAGGGCAAGGGCGCGGCATTACGCACGGGCTTCCAAGCCGCCACGGGCGATGTAGTTTTGATTCAAGATGCTGACCTTGAGTATGACCCAGCAGAGTATTCCATCTTGCTTGAGCCGATTGAACGCGGCCTCGCTGATGTTGTTTTTGGGTCGCGCTTTAAAGGCTCCCGCATGACACGCGTGCATTTGTATTGGCACCAAATGGCCAATAACTTTTTGACTTTGATTTCTAATATGTTCACAAACCTAAACCTTACCGATATGGAGACTTGCTACAAAGTCTTCAAACGCGAGGTCTTGGCTGGTATTGAAATTAAATCAAACCGATTTGGTTTTGAGCCTGAAATCACGGCTAAAGTGGCTCGCAAGCGACTTAACGGTAAGCGAGTCCGTATTTATGAAGTGCCGATTAGTTACTACGGTCGTGATTATGCTGACGGTAAAAAAATCGGATGGCGAGATGGTGTGGCCGCACTCTGGCACATCGTACATTTCAATCTCTTTGTTTAGGCGGTTGATTTGCCGAGAGCTTTCCGCGCGGCATTTACATTAGTCGTTTTTATTACGGCTTTCTGGACGACATCGGCCATCGTGCGCGCGTTCGTTCCCGAGCAAATGAAGTTTGCTTGGTTGCTCGAAATCGAAGACGACATGGAAGTCATTTTTGTTGGCTCTAGCCATGTGCTGAGGCAAATGGACCCTGCCGTTTTGCATCATGAATTGTCAAAAGCTGGGCTTGATTACGACGCCTTTAATTTGGGCTACCCAGGTGCGCATTTTGCCGAAACTACTTATTGGGCGGATCGCATCTTAGACCGCAAGGTGCCGAATCTGAAGGTGTTGGTTCTTGAAGCCGCTACTTTAGAGGGGGGGATGAACCCTGAAAACGATTTGTCAAGGCGACAAATTGAGTGGCACGATGAGCGGCGGATGGCATCCGTATTGCGCGTCTCTGCCGA
This sequence comes from Planctomycetota bacterium, assembly GCA_018671175.1. Taxonomy (GTDB): domain Bacteria; phylum Planctomycetota; class UBA1135; order UBA1135; family UBA1135; genus JABHIE01. Next base: position 141,324 of record JABHIE010000029.1, read on the forward strand.
TTTTGATTCTTTTGGGCGGCATTTTGCACATTATTTTCATCGACTAGGCAATTTAGATCGAGGGCCGGCTGCATTTGAGGCTTTGTTCTTTGGTGCATCTCGCGATTTTGAGGGTAAGGCGGGTTTGGGCGTCAATCAAACTGGCTTCCGACCTTTTGTTGGCAACGGACAATCCAAATCAGAAAAGCGTCGGCATAAAGAATTTCTGGCCGATGCTGATCCATTTGAGGGTAAACGCCGCAGTGTCGTTGATGCGCCGTGGGATATCCCTGCTCACTTAGCACTAGAATCTGAAGTTGCTCGACTGGAAGCCAAGGCCGAAGCCAATGGTGTACAGATTATTTGGTTGATTCACCCTGGCATGACTCCAGCCGAGGGCTGGAAAGATTTGGCTCGGCGTGAGGTGGCTTCGCGAGTGGTCGATTTCAGCGACTCAACTTTATCTTCCAGGTGGTATCAGCAAAATTTGCGGTTTGATTTTGACCATTTGAATGCAGTCGGCGCGAGCGAAATGACGCAGGAACTTGCCGGGGCCGTATTGCAACTTCCAACTTTATAGTGAGCCGTCGGGGGTTTTTCTCCGCCTTGCCCGTCGGTTTGGCAGAGGTAGAATTTATATAGATTTGCGTCATGAAAGTTCGCCTCTTTTCGCTCCTTGCTTTCTTCCTTGCTTTTGGCTTGGTGGCTACAGTCGTGCGTAGCATTCTCCCCGAAAGTGGTAAATATGCATGGTATTTACGGCAAGGCCAGTCTTCAGTAGAAAGCGACAAGGTGGTTTTTATTGGCTCAAGTCACATTTATCGACAGCTTGACCCGGACCAATTTGAAAAAGAAATTGCGTCTCTTGGGGGTGAATTACAGGCTTTTAATCTTGGTTTGCGTGGTGCACATTTATCCGAAACGACATTGCAAAGCGCCAGGTCGATTGGCACGACTTGACTCGTAGCTTAGATTGTGGCTTTGCTTTGTGGCAGCATTGGCTGCGCCGCCCTTCGCCTGCTTTTCTGCTCAAGCAGGTCATTGATGCCGTGCGGCATACGCGTTTTTTTGCGAAACGATTCACGAATGCGGGGGCCGCTAGTGATTTCTTGGCAATGCTCGGGCGTAGCACTCAAATGCCGATTGCCGGGCATCAGGAAATCGTCGGTCATCAAGGTCGTGGGTTTTCCCCCTTGCAGGGCCGCTCATTTGATGAGCAAGCACTCAGTCGATTTGCATCGCTCCAGACAAAACGCCGCAAATCTGAAATGCTGGCAACGGCCATGCCAGCATCAGCGAAATCACCGTCTGCGCCGATTGAGCTTGAGCGAGTCGTGGCTCGACTCGAGGCATCTGCGGCACAAAAAGGAGTATCCATTTTATGGTTCATTCATGCAGGCGCCGGTGAGAGTGATTGGCACTCTCTTCAGCAGCAAGGTGTAATTCAGCACCTTATCGATTTCTCTGATCCCACACTTTCCTCCGAGTGGTATGGCGAAGAATTCCGCTATGATTATGGGCACTTGAACTGGGAAGGTGCAAAGAAGATGACATCCATCGTGGCACGCAAAATTCATTCTCTCGATTCTTCTAACTGATGCTTTTTACGGAATTCCGTTTCCTACCGTTTTTCGTAATGGTGTTTGCCATACACTGGCTCCTGAGGGGGCCTCGATTGCGCAAAACTTGGCTGCTTCTTGCGAGTTACGCCTTTTACGCAGCCTGGGATTGGCGCTTTTTGTCGCTCATCTGGGCCTCCACTTTAGTCGATTATGTCGCGGGTTTGCGCATTTACGCAAGCAATGGCAAGGCAAAGGTTTGGTGGCTGCGCGCGTCTCTATTCGCCAATTTGGGCCTGCTCGGGTTTTTTAAATACTGGGGATTCTTCGTCGACTCAGGTGCCGAGTTTTTGTCATGGATGGGCATCGACATGGCTGGCTCTTCGCTTGAAGTGATTCTCCCTGTAGGCATTTCATTTTTTACTTTTCAGACGATGTCGTACTCACTCGACATCTATCGTGGCAAGCTTAAGCCCACTCGTTCGCCACTAGATCTGGCGCTTTTTGTCGGTTTCTTTCCACAGCTCGTTGCTGGCCCAATCGTCCGTGCGGCTGATTTTTTACCGCAACTCAGCGCACCTCGTTTTTGGGCGGATGTCCGAGTTCGATCGGCCCTGATTCTCTTCACGGCCGGTTTTATTAAAAAGGCCTGTATCTCTGACCAACTTTCACCCTTTGTAGATCAGTATTTCGCCAATCCTGATTTATATACAGTCGGTGCCGCCTGGCTGGCTGTTGTCGGTTATGCCGTGCAGATTTATTGCGATTTTTCCGGATATTCCGATATGGCCATTGCTCTTGCCGCTTTGCTGGGGTATCGATTGTGTCTTAATTTTAACTTCCCTTATCTTGCGAGCGATATCCGCGATTTTTGGCGGCGCTGGCATATCAGTTTGTCGACTTGGCTGCGCGACTACCTCTACATTTCCTTGGGTGGCAATCGCGCGGGTTCGTTCAAGACCTATCGTAATTTAATGTTGACGATGTTGCTCGGTGGGTTGTGGCACGGTGCTGCCTGGACATTTGTCATTTGGGGTGCACTTCATGGTGTTGCCTTGTCTGTGCACCGCCTCTGGGAATCACGCCGCGCGCCCGGCCAAGAACCTCATGCTTTGATGCGCGCCTTTTCACCCATCCTCACTTTTTGGTTCGTTTGCTTTTGTTGGGTTTTCTTCCGTGCTGGCGATTTTGAAACGGCAACGACTGTTTTGCGTGCATTTGTTTGGCTAGATGCTGACGGCATGCAAACTCTACCAATGATGATGGCCTGGGTCATGATTGGCCTTTTTGTTGCTCATCGCATCGCGGCAAAGGGCGCGTTTGTCAAACGCCTTGAGTCACTTCCAGAGCCTGTGTTCGCAGCTGGTTTAGGCGCGGTATTTGCCATTGCGCTGGCCTTTACGAGTGCCGATTACCAACCGTTTATTTACTTCCAGTTTTAGTGCAAAGTTGGCTTGTTGTTAGGGCTGGCCTGCGCAACATCGGTAGCCACAAACCGTGCAACACGCAAGATGGGGCAGGCTTGAGTCACAACGGCATTTAGGCCTGCTTGCCGCAAGCCAGCACGGGCAGCAGCAAGTGCCAATTCAGGAGTGTTGTTGTGGCGGCTCAAATGAGCCAAGCCTAGCTCTCGCAAACTTGCAGGTGCGTGTTGCGCCAAAAAACCAGCCGCCTGCGCATTCGACAAGTGACCACTCGGCCCCGCAACACGGTTTTGCAAATCGCGTGGGTAGGGCCCGTTGCGCAGCATGTTGATGTCATGATTAAACTCTAAAACGAGCGCACTTACACCTTGCAAGGTTGAGCCTATTAAGGCATCCGTTGAGCCAAGGTCGGTAAAGTAAGCAGCGCGTTGGCCGTTTAAATCAAAAACGAAGCCAAAGCAAGGGTCGCCATCGTGCGGCACACGGATGGGGGTGATCTCAAGTGGGCCAACAGAAAAACTCAAGCGGTCAGCGATTGGCCGCACCTCGACTTGCCGCCTCGCAACCTCACCCGCGGAAGTCTTTTGGTTATGACCCATTGCATCAGGGTGCGCGTAAAGCGGCGCCTTAGCTCTAGCAGCGGTCGCGACGATATTGCCAGAGTGGTCGCCATGATGATGCGTGAGCAAGACAGCATCAACATGCGTGAAAAGAAAACCAGCATCTTGAGCAAGGTTGCGAGCATTGCGTTGCGCGATGCCGCAATCAAGCGCAATCACGACTCGCTCTTGGCCATCATTGGCATGAACGAGTGCGCAGTTGCCGGATGAGCCGCTCGCGAGGGTCAAGATTTCCAGAGTCATTGCCGCAAGGTTAGCGTGATGGCATGAGTCACTCCAACTCGCCCCTGCCGATTTCCTTTTGCGGCCATTCTGGTGTAGGCAAAACCACTTTGATTTGCGCTTTGCTCAAACATTGGAAAACACTTGGCCTTCGAGTCGGCGTGATCAAACATTCTGGTGGCTTCCCAGACCCAGATACGCCTGGCAAAGATTCACATCGACTTCGAGAGGCGGGCGCGGATCGACTGGTTTTAGGCTCGCGTGATCAAACGGTCTGCTGGTGGGCGCACCCTTCAAATGCAGATGCCGGTTCAGCGGCTGAGCCTGATTTCGCTTCACGCCTAAAGTTACTCGGAGACGACCTAGATTTCATCATCGTTGAATCATGGAATGCTGTCCAGCTTCCGACAGTCGAAGTCATGCGCAGCGGGCACTCAACCGAAACACGATTTCGAGGCGATGAGCGCTTGATTGCAGTCGCGGCTGACTTCCCGAGCGAGACTTGCCCGATGCCGCGCTTTGATTTGGATGATATCCAAGGGCTTTCTGATTTCCTGCTTGCGTTGCCGCGTTAAACTCAACCCTATGAGCGAGTGGTACTACGGTTTTGAAGGGGAGCAAAAAGGTCCCGTCCCTGAGTCTGTTCTTCAGCATATGCTGGAGCGTGGCGGCTTGCCCGAAAAGACGCTGGTTTGGTCGGAAGGCATGGCCGAATGGGTTCCTGCAAAAAAGGTCGCCCAATTGCAGCCTCAGCCTGAGCAGCCTCGGGCTTTTGTTGAACCTCCGCCGCGCAAACCCAAGCCCGGCGTGCGAGATTTCCTTGGCGGCGATTCCTCTGACGACGCATCTTATGCGCCAAAGGGTGGGGCTGCCACGCTTGAGGCAGAGGGCACACCCAAGGCGACTGCGCCAAGCGCGCATCCACAAGCGGCTAATTCACAAGTCCGCCCCTGGGCGCGTTTTTGGGGTCGAATCGTCGACATTAGCCTTTTTCAAAGTGTGTTGATTATGCTCTTTGATCTCAATCCATTACATTTTAGCCACAGCCTTGGCGCGCTTTTTCTTTGGGTTTTTATCGATGCCTTTTGCATTTCTCGGTGGGGTGCAACGCCAGGTCGCTGGCTCATGCGCACACGCATTTACACATCCAACGGCATGCTGTTGCCCTACAAAATAGCCGTCCAACGCAACATCGCCGTTACCCTGCGCGGTATGGCGCTTGGCCTACCGCTTGTGAGTTTGCTCTTCATGATGCTGGCCTACAAAGAGCTCACCGAGCGCGGGATGACCTCCTGGGATCGCGAAATGGGGTCATCTGTTTCGCACCATCAAATTGGCGGTGGCCGTGTTTTGTTGACCGTAGTTTTGATGCTTGTGGTCTCTCAACTTGTGATGACACTTTCACCTGAGATTGCTGCCGAAATGTCTAATGGCTTGTTCGGAAGGTAGTCGATCTTATGGGTGCGTTGCCCAGCGATCTCGCCTTGCCTTTTCTGATGGCGCAAGCCCAGAGAGTGGCGCATCACCTGCGGCCTCTTCGCCTTCGAGTTGCACTCGTAAGAGCCAAAGCGAATAGAGCGCCTCGGGGCCAAGTGAGTTGGGCGGTGTCAGCCAGTAAGGTGTGAGTGCTTCACGCTGTTGGCCAAGCGCGGTTTGTAAGAGTGCATCGGCTGCAGCGGTCGCGACTTCGGGGTCAGTCGAGGCGAGCCAATTTAGAGCTAGCTCGGCGGCAGAGAGTCCACCGCATGCACCCAAAGCTTCGAGTGCGCGGACGCGCGTGCTTTCGTCTTGAATTGACGGTTTCAACACCGTCAGGATGCTTTGCTGATTTGTCGAAATCCATCTTGAAAGAGGCTTGCCAATCCAGGACATGGTTTGCAAAACATGATTGCGCACATAGGAGTCTTTCGCAGAGAGGTGCTCTATTAAAACAGAGTATGTGCGAGCTGGGAGGCCATGCCAAACCGTGCGCGCATCGTCGACAGGTCGCAGCGGTTGTGAAGCAAAATTAGTGCAAAGTCGCTCTAACTCAAGGCGCAAGGCGGGGCCTAGTTCGGGGCTGCCTAAGCCATCCTTGCGGAGGCTTCGGTATTGCTTCCATTGCTCGATGTCGAGGTGAAGCTTTTCCCATTGCGCCTCAAATAAATCGGGTGCATCAGGAAGTCGCGCCAACAATGAAAAAGCGGCTTCTTTCGCTTCGAGGATGGACGCATCGTTTTGCTCCTCACTGCTCAAGATGCTAGAAATCGCAATCAAACCCTGCGCGCTGCCAAGGCGATATAGCGATTCAGCCATGTAAACATTAGATGGCCAGTCTTTTTCGTATTTTAAGCGCAAAGTGAGCCGTGGTAATGCCGCTGGCGTTGCGCGTGGAATAAGTTGCCGGTAAGCCTCGCGCCGCAAGTCAGTTGGGAAATCCCGCCATCTTTCGCCAATCGTAAGCAGTAATTCATTCACCTCCGAATCGGGCTGTGCAGCCAGCTCATCCAGAGCGCTTGCTCCAACTCTTCCGCCCATCAGAATGGCATCTAGCCAGTCGGCAACATGCTCAATCTCTTGCGCATCAGGCCGGGTGTACGGGGCGGCCTGCGTCATCTCGTCGCCGGTATTGTCTGGCGCAGTCAAATCAGAAGAAACCTTGAGTGTTCGCTCGTCTAGGTCTTCGAGTGGAAGTCGAGCGATTTCGAAACTATCGGCATCCGCAAGAAACGGCTGCGTGCGATAAAGAAGGCGTGCCTCACCCAAAGTGGTGTTTGCAGGTCTCTCAAGGCCAAAGACTCGTGTTTCGCCGGGCTGCAATTGAGAGTTGCTTAAGCTCACCTCATCTCGGTAAGGGTCGCGCATACGGTGGACGAGCTCCCAATCACCCCAGTCGCCATGAGTCTGCCACCTAACCTGAATGTCAGCCGCACGAGATCGTTCGTCAGTGGGGAAGTTGTGCGCACAACCACTATTGCGGATGACAAGTTGAGTCTGCCCATCAGAAGTGCGGTTGGCGCTTAATTCAACGGCCTTTTTGAGAGCCTCTGCATCATGAGCCGCCGGGAAGCCATGGTGTCGACCCTTGCGACCGCCCTGTCGCCATGCATCGACCATATGGCAGTGCAGACAGTTTTGCCCTTTCAAATCAGTGTCTTGGGTTGCCTGCCATTGCACGATTGTTTTGTGTTGGTTGTGGCATGCGGCACAGTGATTGACATCAATCATGCGCGGCTCGAATACGGGTTGGCAAGGCGCGTTGTTTTGAGGCCTTGGGTTGCCCGTCGCGATTCGGCCACTTGCGGTTGCATGGCAGGAAAGGCAGCTCACGCCATCTGTGCGAGAAGTGACTCGCGCTAAAACTCGCGCGGCTGGCTCGAAGTTCAAAACAGGCTGCGGCGCGTGACAAGCAATGCACTCTTGATTGCGATACTCTTGGCTTAAACGACGGACTTCGGGGTTTTCATAAGCAAGTGCATGGTGCGAGGTCGCCCATTCTGCGGCTACAGCCGGGTGGCATTCGGCGCATTGCTCAGCTGTAAACATGGGGCCAATTTGATCGACCTCGGGCTCTTGCTGGGGCATGAAGATGGCAAGCAAAACAGCGCATCCGCCGGCAACTAGAAAAAAAGCTAAGAAGCGTTTCATGAAAGTTGGCCGTCATGCAAATTTAGTGATTGGCCACCGAGTCGCTTGGCTTCATCGGCATCATGGGTAACAAGGATGAGCGTTGCCTTTGTGTGGGTCAGGATTTCTTCTAGCAAAAGTTGACCTTGCTGACGCGCTTCAGGGTCAAGGCTGGCAAAGGGCTCGTCCAGAAGAAGGATTTTTGGCTCAAGTGCAAGCGCTCGCGCAAAGGCTAGGCGGCGAGCTTCTCCGCCTGAAAGTGTCGCGGGTTTGCGGTCTGCCAAAGAAAGAATGCCCAATCGGTCAAGCATTGTGCGCGCGCTTGATTCTGCTATTGCTTTTGAGCGACCCGCGGCTCGCAGCGCATCAGAGACATTGCGTAAAACGGTGCGCGTTGGCCACAAGCCGAGGTCTTGAAAAACCATCTGCAAATTGCGTTTCCAGGGCGGAATGACAACTTTTGAGCCCTTTGTCGCGAGTTGACCACGGATTTGAATCGTGCCAGAATCAGCTGGCTCAAGCCCGGCAAGGATGCGCAATAAGGTCGTCTTGCCTGCTCCGGATGGCCCACATAAAGCTAGGCGCTCACCGTCTTCCAGAGAAAGGTTGATGCCGTCGAGTATTTTTTTTGCACCTAAGGTGCGCGAGAGATTTTGAATGTGGATGGAGGCAGTCATCGCTTAAGCATCGTTAGGTTTGGAAAAGAGCGCGTGGATGGCAACGGGAAGAAAGAGAAGCAGAGTAATCAGTAAACCAAAAGCGGCGACGAAATTGTCTCGCGCAAAATGGAGTGCGTTGTAGTAGCGCACAGCAGCGGAGGCATTTGCGGCTGGCAGAAGGACGGCCAAATCTAATTCACGAATCGCAAAAACGGCGACCAAGCCGGCGCCAAGCAGCCATGCATCGCGGCAGGTGGCGAGGCGCACATAAAGCAAGCGAAACAGGTAAGGCATCCCGGTTAGGCGCGCGCTTTCGATGCGTGCTTGCGGAATGCGAGACATCCGCTCGGCGAGGAGGAAAACGGCAATGGGTAAGTAACGGCCTCCTAGAACCAAACCTGGCATTAGGAGACTGTCGTAGAAAGGCTCCCAGCCGGGGCGGTTGAAGGCAAGGATGGCACCCAGGCCAGTGCCGACCGCAGGAGCGAGCAGGGGGAGTGCGAGCAGAGTGCCGAATAATCTTGCGGCTCGTTTTCGCCAAGGCTGATGATGGCCTCCGAGTTGAAGCCAAAAGTGCGCTAGGAAGGGTGCGACAAGAAGTGCAAAAGCACCAGCAAGTGCGCCGAGAGCCAGGGAATGCCCCAAATCACTGCGGCCTCTCTGGACGGCATCTGAGAAAGCCGCTGTCGCGTGGGATGCCCAGGAGCCTTGTGATTCAGGGCCCGTCGCGCCTGTCTCGTAAAGGATGCGCCCTAATGGAAGAAAGAAAAGTAAAACGCTGAAAGATAGAAGTGCAACTGAAAGTGGAATGCAGAGAGACCCGCAGCGCATTGGTTTTGCGATGCGTGAGCTGTTGCTTTCGAGTGCGCCGGCTCGATCGCGGAGGACGAAGGCCGCGTAGAGAGCAAGAGCAGAAACGGCCACGAGTGGTGCAGCGACGGCAGCACCTTGTTTCAGCGTGGCAGGGTCGCCTTGGTAGGAGCGCCAGTGATTGAAAACTTCGGCGGGATAGACGGAAAACTTATCGCCCAAAGAAGAGAAGTAGTCGGGTACTGCGAAATCGGTAGAAGCGAAAACGGCTGCAAGAGTTGCACCCAAAATGGCCGCAGGTGCGGAAACGCGGAACATCTCATTGAGAGCAAAGCGAGGCCCGGCGACAAGCAAAGTTGATTCGTGGGCGCTCGCTTGTTGGTGGCGTAAGGCGCGAGCAACAAAGAGTGCGCTGAGTGGGGCATAGGCAAGCCCGAGTGACCAAACACTCGCCCAAGGGCCGTCCATGCCTGTTAAACCGTGCCACGCTTGGGCGAGAAGCAAGGGTGGTAGCAATAGCGGCAGAGGCAAAAGGAAGTGAAGCCATCCAAAACCTGGCAAGTGCAATCGGCTGGCTAAAACCGCCGTTGGCCAGCCGACAAGTAGAGCGATGAGCCCTGAGAGGGCAGACATCCAGAGGGTTTGGGCGAAAAGCCCCGCGAGTCGAGGCTCGAAGATGGACGCCCATTCTTGGGGCGAGAGGAGGGTTTGCAAAAGCGGCGCCAGCGGCCAGAAAGCCGCCAATAGAAGAGCCCCAAGCGCCAGAAAACGCCAGGGCCACGGAGAACGCCCAGAATGAAAAATCACTTCACGAATTGTTTTTGAAAGTCAGGGAATCGTTGGTCAAGCTCGTTGGCGACGGCCTCCCAGTTGACTGTGGTTGCGTGGAAATCACGCCCAGGGAGTTTGACATAATCTGGGGCGTCAACTCCAGGGCGCAATGGGATTTGCTCTGAGTCGGAAGCTGCGAGCAAGGCCTCAACTTCAGCGGAAAGTACAAAATCAATGAATTGCCTAGCCGCGTCGGGGTGAGGAGCATTCGCAATCATGCAAACCGTATTTGGAATTAAAAGCGCGCCTCTGCCGCCCTCGCCTTGATCTGGGAAGACGACTTCAACGGGGTGGCCATTGCGGCGAGCGGCAGCGGCATCATCGGTGTCAGTGAGACACCAATCCACATCGCCCTCGCAAGTGCGGCGCATGACATCGGCATTGCCCGCACCGATTTTTAGCCCAGATTGTGAGGCTTTGTCAAGCCAAGTCAAAACATGCGTGGAGGAATCGTTCAAACTCAATGCCGAGAAGTGGGTCAGAGTCGTGCCCGTTAGGGGAGCGGCCATGGCACCGTGGCGCGCAAACTGTGGCTCAGCCATTTCATAAACTCTTGCGGGCAGAGCGACCTCTTTGTCAGTGCGCTGCAAAAACACGCGCGCTCGAGCTGCAAAGCCAGTCCAGTGATGGTCGGCATCTTTATAGCCGAACGGAATGCCTTCAGCGGATGGGCTTGCGTAGGGTTGAGTTAGACCCGCTTTCTTGAGGCGGATCGTGTGTGCAATCTCATTGTTCCAATAAACATCGGCACGGGGATGGTTTTGCTCGGCAAGCAGGCGATTCACTAAGCCCACCGTTTTGTTGCGCTCAACATCCCAGGCACCCATGACATCTAATCCTGTGCGATCTGCGAAGAGCTTTAGAATTTTTTCGCTGTGCACTTGGTCGAGTGAGCAATAGACAACTAAATCGGCCTCGCGAGCGCATGAGGAGAACGCTATTAGAAGTAGGGGGAGTAGGAAGTGAATCTTCATGGACGCAGAGTAGCAAGCAGCGTGCCGCGACTTACGCTTGAGTAAGCGCTGCAGTTGTTACCTATTTGAAACTTTACGCGGGTTGAGTCGCGAAAGTTTGGCTATTCGTCGAGACCTTCGCCGTAGCCTAGCTCGCTCAACTCGGCTTTGACCTCAGGTGAAAGCGCATTCAGGTTGCGGATGCCCGGTGCCAAGTCGAATTTTTTGATTAGCGTTTGGCAGCCTTCATCCCAGGATGTCAGGGCGTCTTGCACGCGGCGCAAAAACTTTTTGCTGGCGGCGGCCATCATCTGGTTGTCGTGGTGAAGCGCATTGTTTTGCTCACCCTTATCGGTCGCCAATAAGTAAACCTCGGCATCGCGATTGCTGTCAGGAAAGAGCATGGCCTTGCGGCGCCCTTGGCGATAGGAAAGTTGTTGCACGGGCCAATTTGCCTCAGCAATGCATTCGTAAGGGTCGCCGAGTGGGTGCGCGCCGATTGTGAAATCAAGCACATGGCCCTGGACGGTGTCAGGTACATCAACCCCGCAGTAATCCAGGAGAGTTGGCATGACATCAAAGAGTTGCACATTTTCTTGGCGCGGGAAGCCCTCAGTTTGGCCAGGTGCGTGAATAATCAGGGGCACATGCAATGTCGCGTCATAGGCTTGATGGTGGCCATATTCGCCATGTTCCCAGAACTCTTCGCCATGATCAGAAGTCACGACGACCACAGTGTTCTTGTCAAGCCCCGCGCGCTCGAGGTAGGTTAAGAGTCGCGCGAACTCACGATCAACCATGCGGATTTCAGCGTCATAAAGCGCAATAAGATAAGCCAAGTCAGCATCGCTTGGACGGCCTTCTTGCGGAATATAGTCGCGGTAGAATCGTTGTTGAATCGTACGGATCTGACTCTTGCCCGGAGCGCGTTTTTGGAACTCAGTATCGCTTTCGGCATTTTGGTAAAACGCATAGGCATCTTCATAGGCTTTTTTTAGCGGGCCTTTGTAGTTTGGGTCAGCGAACTCAGCGACGAATTCAGGGTCGGGTAGGTAGGGCGTGTGAACCTGATAGGTGTGCAAGAAAAGAAAGAATGGGTCGCCAATTTTGCGTGAATCTTCGAGCCAGTCAATGGCGGTGTCGACGCGATTCTCAGCGCCACGCCACCTTGAATCCCAGGTTTGGAAGCCTTGGTCAAAACCACGACCATCGGTAACATTGCCGCCATCAGCAATTGCCCCTGTGCGATAACCCGCCAATTCGAAAGCTTCAGCCATCGTGATATTCTGTTTGGCGAGGCTCGGGAAAATGGCCTCGCCACTTGGCAAAATCATGCGGTTCCAGACACCGTGCACGCGAGGGTAAGTCGACGAAAACAAACTCGCATGGGATGGCGATGTCTTTGGCGCGTTTGCCCAAGCGCGTCGGAAGACAGCAGATGTTTTTGCAAAGGCGTCAATATTTGGTGTCGTGGCTTTGTCGTAGCCATAGATACTGACATGATCGGCCCGCAAAGTGTCGACCAAGAATAGGATGACATTTGGGCTGTCAGCCGAAGCCTGAGCGGTCTCGGTTGCGGCCGTTTGTTGGGTGGGCGTTACCTCAGGGGCGGCGGCCTCTCCACTACATGAGCAGAGCAGGGAGGCGGCGAGCAAGAGGGCGGGAGAAAAGCAGCGAGTGGAGGTGTGTGCCATCGGTTGGGGCTATCATAAACTGTGCATCCGCCACATTCCCCCCAAGCGCCCTGCGCGCATTGGTTTTTTTGGTTAGAAAAATGACATCCCTCCCTGAATTGAATTTAGCTACCCGCATGGGTCGCCTTGGTACCGAGACCGCTTTCGAAGTCCTCGCCCGCGCCAAAGCCCTTGAGGCAGAAGGCCGCGATATCGTCCACCTCGAAATCGGTGAGCCTGATTTTGATACGCCCGTGAATATTCGCGAGGCTGCAAAAAAAGCAATCGACGATGGCTGGACTCATTACGGCCCAGCTGCCGGTCAACCTGACGCGCGTCAATGCGTGGCTGATTATGTAGGCGGCATGCGCGGCATTGAAGTCAGCGGCGACGAGGTCTGCATTGTTCCTGGCGGCAAGCCCATCATGTTTTATGTTTTGCTCGCGCTTTGCGAGGCTGGCGACGAGGTGATTTACCCGAACCCAGGTTTCCCGATTTATGAGTCGATGATTCAGTTCTCGGGCGCGACGGCTGTTCCATGCCCGATTCGTTTTGAAAACGAATTTGCGCTTGACCCGCAAGATGTCATTTCTCGCATCACCGATAAAACTAAATTGGTGATTCTGAATTCACCTGCAAATCCAACGGGCGGTTACACCCCGAAAGAAGAATTAGATAAGGTCATTGAGGTCCTCAAGAAGCACCCCAACATCTGGATTCTTACTGACGAAATTTACAGTCGCTTGCTGTATGACGGCTGCGAGCATGTCAGCCCTATGAGCGACCCTGAAATCCGCGATCGTTGCATTTTGCTTGATGGCTGGTCCAAGACCTACGCCATGACAGGCTGGCGGATGGGCTACGGCGTGATGCGCCCTGACCTTTGCGCGCAAGTTTCTAAGTTGATGGTTAATTCAAATTCATGCACGGCCAGCTTTAATCAGCGCGCAGGCATGGAGGCATTAACAGGCCCTCAAGATGCCGTTGATACGATGCTCACCGCTTTTGACGAGCGCCGCAAGCATATTGTTGACTTGCTTAACGACATGCCAGGCGTGACTTGCCACCTTCCTAAAGGTGCTTTTTATGTCTTCCCTAAAGTCGATGTTCCTGGGGTGACATCCAAAGAGCTCCAAGAAAAAATTCTTGTCGAAGGTGGCGTTGCTTGCTTGTCAGGTACGGCGTTTGGCGAATACGGCGAGGGTTTCCTTCGCTTTAGTTTTGCCGCTTCCATTGAGACGATTGACGAGGGCATGCGGCGCGTTCGCAAAGTCATCGAGGGCTGTCTCTAATGGCGAAGCATGTCGCCGACTTTCGTTCGGATACGGTGACCAAGCCGACTGCTCGCATGCTTGATGCGATGCAGTCGGCCCATGTCGGCGACGATGTGTTGGGCGATGACCCAACGGTGCAGCAGCTCGAGCGCAAGATGTGCGAGTTGTTTGGCAAAGAGGCTGCAATCTTTTTGCCATCTGGCACAATGGCCAATCAATGCGCGGTCGCGGCTCATATCGTGCCGGGCGAAGAGGTCGTCGTTGAAGCTAACGCACACATCTATCAATACGAAGGCGGCGGATTAAGCCGCATCGCTGGTGCGCATGTTCGCACGATTCAAGGCGACGGCGGGATGTTCTCCTTCGGGCATCTGGCGCGGTCTTTCCGCCCACCGAGCGTGCATATGCCTCGCACGGCTTTGGTCTGCACCGAGCAAACACACCTCATGGCTGGTGGTGCAATTTTGCCTCTTGAGTATTTGCAAGAGGTTCACAGCATGGCCGCGCATCATGGCGTCCCTGTTCACATGGATGGCGCTCGACTGTTTCAGGCTCAAATTGAAACAGGGATTGATATGGCCGTTTATGGCGCGACTTGTGATTCGCTCATGATCTCGCTGTCTAAAGGTTTGAGTTGTCCAATTGGCTCGATGTTGATCGGTGATGGGCCATTTATTGAGCGCGCCAAACATGTCCGCAAATGGATGGGCGGTGGCATGCGTCAAGCGGGTTATCTCGCTGCATGCGGGCTTGTCGCTCTCGACGAAACCTGGGATGTTCTTGGCGAAGATAACGCGCGTTGCCGCCGCATGGTGGGGCTTCTGCTCGGCCTTGAGGGCATCAAGTTGGCGCAACCCACGGTCGATACCAATATTTTGTTTCTAGAGGTCACTCACCCCGACCTTGACGCACCGATGATTGAGGCTGCGTTGGCCGATCAGGGTGTTCTTGCGATTGCCATGGGCGATCGCCTCTTGCGTTTTGTTACGCATCGCCACATTACAGACGCCGACGCAGAGCATGCGATTGGCGCACTTCAAATCATTTTGTCTCCGGCTTAGGCCTTCACCCAAATAGAAAAGATGTCCGTTTTTAAGGCATACGACATTCGCGGCACTTGGCCCGATCAGATCGATTCCCAACTCTCATACCGCATTGGTCGCGCTTACGCTGACTTTCTTGGTGAGGGGCCAATCGTCGTGGGGCGTGATATGCGCACCATGGCGCCTGAGGCACAGGCTGAGTGCATTCGGGGCATCCTTGATGGTGGCCTTGATGTAATTGATGTGGGTTTAACCGCAACGCCTCAGCTTTATTTTGCGATTGGGCATCTGGGCGCGGCGGGTGGCTTAAATGTCACCGCTAGTCACAACCCAAAGCAATACATTGGCTTTAAGTTGTGCGAAGAAGAGGCCAAACCGATTTCGGCCGACAATGGCATCAAAGAAATCGAGGTTTTAGCGACGGCCCCTGACTGCCCAGAGCCTGTTGCAGAACCAGGGTCATTGACTCAGCTTGACACGCTTGCTGATTATGTTTTGCATGTTAAAAAATGGGCTGACTTAGCGCGGCCCGTCAAGATTGTTTCCGATGC
Organism: Planctomycetota bacterium; assembly: GCA_018671175.1. Taxonomy (GTDB): domain Bacteria; phylum Planctomycetota; class UBA1135; order UBA1135; family UBA1135; genus JABHIE01. Next base: position 156,528 of record JABHIE010000029.1, read on the forward strand.
AGCCAACGGTATGGCGGCTCATACTTTTCCGGCCGTGCTTGATGCGATGCCTGATGTTGAGCACGAGGGCTTGTTTTATGAGCTTGACGGTACTTTCCCCAATCACGAGGCAAACCCTCTTAAATTGTCAACTCTGGTTGATTTGCAAAAGTTGGTCATTGAATCAGGCGCTGAGTTAGGCGCTGCTTTTGACGGTGACTGCGACCGTTGTTGCTTCGTCGACGACCTTGGCCGCGCAATCGGTAACGACATCGTGACCACTTTAGTTGCGCGTGAAGTGCTAAAAGAAGAGCCGGGCGCGGCCATCGTTTACGATTTGCGCTCAAGCTGGATTTTGCCTCAGACCATTTTGGCCGGCGGCGGCAAACCTGTAAAAGAGCGGGTGGGTCATTCTTTCCTAAAGGGTCGCATGCGTGAATTTGATGCTCCTTTTGGTGGTGAACTTTCGGGGCACTATTACGCCCGTGATAATTGGTACGCCGATAACGCCGAGATTATTTTGATGACGGTCATGGGCATTTTGTCTCGCACCGAAAAGAAGTTTTCTGAGTTGTGCGATGAGGTAATGGTTTACCATTCCACAGGCGAAGTTAATTTTCATATCGAAGATAAAGTTGGCGCAATGGACAAACTCAAAGCCGAGTTTGCTGACGCCGAGATCGACGAGCTTGACGGCGTGACCATCGCTTATGGCGCTGTGACTAGCCCCGGTTGGTGGTGGGTCAACTTACGCGCTTCCAATACAGAGCCATTACTGCGCATGAATCTTGAATCAGACGACCGCGCAAAGATGGAAGAAATGACCACTCGCGTGATTGACATCATCGGAGTTCAGCCAGAAGCCTAAATTTGGGTTAGTCTTTCATTTCATGGCTTCCTTAGCAAAACCCGTCCGCATCCTTGGCGTGCCCCTTGATTTGGGCGCGGGGCACCGTGGCACTGATATGGGGCCGAGCGCTTTGCGTATTGCGGGTGTTCACCAAGCTCTAGAGGCTCATGGGTGCGATGTGCGGCGCGAATCTGATATTCATGTGCCTGCGATGGAAACTCGCGAGCCACGCAATTTGCACGCGCGTTTTCGGCAAGAGATTTTGCATGTCTGTTCTGATTTGCATGACCGCGTGCGGCAGGTTTTGGCCGAGGGCGCGCGCCCTTTGATCTATGGTGGCGACCACTCGTTAGCCATGGGGTCGGTGGCTGGCGTTGCTGGGCACTATCGTGATTTGAATCAAGAAATTGGCTTGATTTGGTTTGATGCTCACGGCGATATGAATTTGCCTAAGACTTCACCGAGTGGCAATGTCCATGGCATGCCGCTTGCTCACCTTTTAGGTCGCGGCGATAAAGATCTTGCCATGATTGGCGGTTTTGCAGGCAAAGTTAAACCTGAAAATGTCGCTTTGGTTGGCATTCGAGATATTGATAAGGGTGAGCGCGAAATCATCCGCGAATCGGGCATTCATGCATTTACGATGCGCGACATTGATGAGCGTGGCATGGCCGCCGTGACGCGCGAGGCCTTAGCCGTGGTAAATCAAGACACCGCTGGGTTTTATCTTAGCTTTGATGTTGATGGCCTTGACCCTGATGTCGCTCCAGGGGTTGGCACGCCCGTACCCGGGGGTGTAGATTTCCGTGAAGCTCACCTCATGCTCGAAATGATTGCTGAGAACCATCGCATGGTTGGCATGGAAGTCGTCGAGCTAAACCCAGTTTTAGACAACGGCAACGCTTCCGCAGAGGCAATGAAGCACCTCATTTTGAGTGCTTTTGGCTTGACGATTCTTTAAGACAAAGAGTCTAAAAAAGCATCGAGTTGCTCGCGCTCACCGAGCACCATGAGCCTGTCGCCAGTGTGTAGAGGCTTGTCGGCGGGTGGGTTGAAATAAAGCTCTCCGTCAGAAGCGTGGCGCACGCCAACTGCAATGAGGCCGAATTGCGTGCGCAACTGCAAAGAGGCCAAAGAGCGATCTTGAGAACCCTCAACGGCAGAAAGAGGGATTTCTTCTATGAGCATTTCGTGCTTGGACGAGGCGCAACCAATAGCCAAATCAGCCAAATCAACGGCCCCGGGGCGTAGGAAGGCCTGAGCGAGCCGCCGCCCGCCAAGGGCGTAGGGCGTGACAACACGGGTCGCGCCAACTCGTTTGAGTTTGTCTTCAGTGGAAGGGTTTTCGGCCCTCGCGACAATGGAGCATTCTGTGTTGAGCTCACGCGTGGTCAGCGTGATGAAAACATTGCCCGCCTCTGACCCGATGGCCGCAATGACGCCAGCCGCACGCTCAACGCCAGCAGCACGCAAAACGGCTTCTTCGGTGGCGTCGCCTTGGATGCACATCACGCGCTCTTCGGCGAGGTTGTGGAAGACATCTTCGTCAGATTCAACGACGACGAACGGCCGCTCAGCTAGCTCGAGCTCTCGGCGCACAATGTGCCCCAGTCGCCCATGGCCGCAGAGGATGACATGGTCGGAAAGTTGATCGATTGCTTTTTGCATGCGTTTGCGAGCTCTGAGGGGGGAATTTGAGAGGACCGCGCGACCCAAAACGCCCGCAGCGGCAAAACCAGTGGCGACCCCTGCGCACACCAGAAGAATCGTAAACCACCGCCCCGCGTCGGAGAGGGGGATGACTTCCCCGAAACCGACTGTCGTGACGGTGATGACAGTCATGTAAAGGGAGTCGAGAATCGACCACCCTTCAATCCAGGCGTAGCCAAGTGTGCCCAAAACCAGAACACCGCTCAAAAGCAAAAGCACGCGCGCCAGCTCTTTTTGCTGGAGACGCGTTTCGTAGTTGCTGTTTACGGGCATAAGCGGATTCTACAATGTGGCCACGATGGATTCTCGACTCCAGCCTCTCTTCGAATTGCCCCCTGCTTGGTTGCAGGAAGAGGGCGCCGAGGGCGATGTCGTTGTCGCCAGTCGTGTGCGATTGGCCCGCAACCTAGAGGGCATGCCTTTTCCGGCACGCCTCGACCCGATTTTGGCGGAAGGCGTGCGCGATGAGGCTCTTGAGATTTTGAGTGGTTTGGCTGAAACGGCGCAAACGCTCGATCCTGCCACCCTTGAGTCGACCGAACGCGATTTTTTGGTTGAGCGTTCATTGGCCAGTAAAGATCTTGTTGAAAGTGCGTTGCCGACTGGGCTTTGTTTCGAGCATGGTGGTGTCATGGGTGTTATGGTTCACGAAGAAGACCATTTCCGCATTCAGGGTTTTGCGCCTGGCCTGAATTTTGGTTCCGCCTTCCGTCGAGCTCGTGGTGTTGAGGCGCAATTGCGTACTCGTTTTACTTTTGCGACGCATGCCCGATTTGGCTATTTGACAGCCTGCCCAACCAACACTGGCTCAGGCTTGCGGGCAAGCTTATTGCTGCATTTGCCGGCCTTGGCGCGCATGAAAGCCCCCTTGCAAAAAGCATTGCAGGCTGCGCAAAAATCGGGTTTGGCCGTCCGGGGTGTCCATGGCGAGGGCAGTCGCGCGATGGGCTTTTTGTACCAGATTTCCAACCAGCGCACGCTCGGCGAAGAGGCGACTTCTCAGATGGAAGCCGTGGCCGCTTATGGTCGCGAAATCGTCCGCTATGAGCGTTCGACAAGGCGTCATCTGATGGCCGAAGAAGGCACGCGGCGGGCTTTGCTCGAAGATGTGAAAATTGCCTTAAGCCTTCTCCAAGACTCCACGCAGCTGACTACGGCTGAAGCCCTAGATGCCTTGAGCACGCTCCGTTTGGGCGTTTTGACAGGTTTGCTGCAAGAAGTCGCTTCGTTCGAGCCAGACGCTTTAATGCTTCTTCAGCAAATGTTCGCTTTGCAGCCCGGTCATTTGCAGGCTCGCATGGGTAAAGAAATGACCCCGTCCACGCGTGACCGCTCGCGAGCATCTTTGGTGCGCGAAGCGCTGCGCCTCGCCGAAGGAGAATCATGATTGACCCCGTTGGGCGCGAAGTAACTTACCTGCGGTTTTCTCTGACCGATCGTTGCAACCTAAAGTGTCGTTATTGCACTTTACCTAGTGATCCGAAAGAGGCATTGACCGCTCAAGATGTCGAGACCATTCTGTCGGCTGCCGCAGGTATTGGTTTTAAGAAAGTCCGGTTCACTGGTGGTGAGCCCACCTTGCGTAAAGACCTTCCTGAAATCATCGAGCGATGTGTCGCGATTCCCGGCATCGAAGAAATCTGCCTTACGACTAATGGCTTGCTGCTCGATAAACTTGCAGCGCCTCTGCGTAAAGTTGGTTTAACGCATTTGAATCTGTCTTGCGATACCCTCGATGCCGACAGATTTTCTGACATCACAGCTGGCGGTTCTCTCGCTCGTTGGCGCCGTGGCTTTGAAGCTTGCCTCGCTGCGGGTTTCCCTTCGGTCAAGGTTAATGCCGTCTTGATGGGCGGCTTCAACGAAGACGAGGGCCCTGCTTTTGCCGAATTCGCGCGTGATTATGGGGTTGAAGTGCGCTTCATTGAATATATGCCAACCGAGAGTGCGCGCAAAGATTGGTGGCGCGTCCCAGTTGATGAGTTTGAGCGAGATTTGGTCAAAGCCTTTGAGTTGCAATCACGCAAAGCAAGTCGCCATGGTGGCCCAGCGCGTATTTACTCCTTCCCAGATGGCGATGGCCGATTGGGCTTTATTCAAGCCATGAGTAACCCATTCTGCGAGCGCTGTAATCGCTTGCGCGTTACTTCCGACGGCAAAATACGATCCTGCTTGCTCACAGGGGGTGAAGTCGATTTGCTGACATCCATTCGTGCAGGCGCGACGACCGAACAACTGCAAACTTTGATTCGCATGGCGGCCGCGCAAAAGCCGGTTGTCTATGAGCTGCACGCCGAGCAAGACCTCGACATGCGGTCAGTCGGTGGCTAACAAACTTTCGCGGATTTGTTTTTGCAGAGCGTTAGGGTGGGTCATCGGCCAAGCTTGAAGCAACGCACGCCTTCGCTCGCCAACAGTGAGCTCGACATCTAGATCTTGTTCGATGCCATCACGCCGAACTTGAATTGAGATTAGCTCACCGGCTGAAACTTCATTCATAGCAAGTCGAATATCACTCTTTTGAGCGATGTCAATTCCTGCGACTGTGAGCACTTGGTCGCCTATGCGCAAGTCGCCCAGGGAAGTGTCGACTTTGGTTAAAAGCAGCGAGTCGTCAAGAGTAAATCCCAAGCGAGGGCTTCCTGCTGCAAAGTCAAAAAAGTCGACGCCCGCTAATGGTAAAACCTCAGCGAATGGAAAGGCTTCGTTGCCGCGAATGTGTCGGTTGAAAAACGAGCTCGGATTCCACCCTGTCACGGAAAAAATGGCGCGCTCTAAATCACCAGGCTCATAACCGGGATTGGGGTAGTTGACCCATCGATTGAGGAATCGCACGACATCATCGAGTGAACGCTCGTTTTGAGTGTGATTGCGAATCAAGATGTCGAGCATTAAGCCAATGGCCTGGCCTTGGTCGTAGTAAGAGACATGCAGATTGCTCTTTGATTTCCAGATGTCCCATGAGGTTGTTTCGGGGGATAAAACCCGATACCCGTTGGACAGCCGGAGCGTTTGAAGGTTTTCTATCTGTGTATTCCAGAACCAGTTTTTTTCATTGTCACGCAAGCCTGAGCGCTGCAAAAGTACATCTTGATAGTAACTCGTGACACCCTCGAGCCACCATAAATCGCGCGTGTGGACATCTGTGCTGTAGTCAAATGGCCCAAGCTGTTTTGGGCGGATGCGCTTTACATTCCAGAGATGAAAAAACTCATGTGATGTGATGCTTTCAAATCCATCTAAATCACCTTGCCGTAGAAAATAATCATTAAATGAAATCGTGGTTGAGTTGAGGTGCTCGAGACCCCATCCGCCCCTTGTGTTGCCAATCATGTACAGAAAAACATATCGCTCAAAAGGGAATTCTCCCATCAAGTTGTAGCCAGCATCGACAATCATCTTTAATCGGCTGAGCCAATCTTCACGAGAGAATTCTTTTTCGGACGGCATCTTCCCGAAAAAGGCAACCTCGAATTTTTTGCCGTGGCTATAAAACTCATAGGACTCAAGGTCGCCAAAGGCCATCGGGCAATCGACAAATTCGTCGTAGTTGATTGAGTGGACCAAGTTTGCTGATTCCGCACTTTGCTTGTGCCCCGATGCAAAACTCCAACCATCAGGAAGAGAAAGGCGCAGCGAGTGTGGAAGCAGGAGGGTTTCGTCCGTGTATAAAAAAGTCGAAGGCCCGTGTAAGTGCACAGCTGGCATTTGGGTTTGTCGCGCGGAATTGCTTGTCTCGATTTGGTAGCGAACAATCAACTCGCGGGCGCCGCCGGGTGAAATGACCCAAGTGCGCGGGTCAGGGCTTTCGGTGACGAAGACTTTGCCCTCTAAATTGCTGACGGTGAGCGCGCTTAATTTTTTCTCGAAGTTGGAGAAATTATAAGACCCAGGTTTCCAGTAGGGCATGCGGAGCTCGATTTGCTCAGCTCCCTTAGAAATCGGAAGGCGCATCTCGAGATGGACAAAATCACCTGACGCATCAGGGCGAATCTCCCAAGACACCGCGGCCATGGGCTGAGGGTCTTGCGCGAAGAGGGTGGGATTCGCGCAAAAAGAGAAAAGTGCGCACAGGGAAAGGAGAACTCGAATCATGCAGGCCGTATCCTAGAGCAAAGCCATGACTGATTGCGCCACGAGTCACCTCTTCCGCGGCGCGCGCCTTTTTGACGGCACGCGCTTTCACGAACAAACCGATTTGCGGGTTGGTGCGGATGGGCGCATCCTCGAAGTTGGACGCGATCTAAAGCCCGCTGGTGTCATTCACGAATGTCGTGGCAAATGGCTCTTACCCGGCTTGGTTGATTGTCATGTCCATTTTCGCGAGCCTGGGCTTGAGCGCAAAGAGGGTTACGCTTTTGGCTCAGCGGGCGCGTTGCACGGTGGCGTGACGAGCCTTTGTGAAATTCAAAATAACCCACCTTTGATGGTTTCGGCAGAGCTGTTGGCTCAGAAAAAATCGGCTTTGGTTGGGGTCAGTCGAGTTGACTACGCCCCTTACGGCACATTGACGCATGAATCGGTGTCCGCTCTGCCTGAGATGGTTGGGCATGTTCCGGCCGTAAAATGTTTCTTGGGTGGCTCAACTGGCGCAGCGGGCGTCAAAGATGAGGCTAGTTTGCGATTGTTGTTTCAGGCCGCATCAAAGGCCAATCTCAAAGTGGTCGCGCACTGTGAAGACAATTCAATCATGCGCGAGGTCAAGGCCGCTGCACCTCCTGAGATGGCGACTCGTCATGATTTCATGCGGCCTATTCGCGCCGAGGTCGAGAGCATTCGCACAGCTCTGCGGGTTGCGGCCGAGTTTGAGACCGACCTTCATGTTTTTCATGTGAGCACGGCTCGGGGCGCTCAGTTGATTGCTCAGGCCGCAGCCGCCGGGCAAAAGGTGGCGGGTTCTGTCGGGCCGCAATATTTGCTTGTAGATGCTGACGAGGCGCATGAGATGGCGCAAAATCGTTTTAAAATCAATCCGAGCATTAAAGATTCTGCTCAGCGTGAGGGCTTGAGGCAAGCTGTGGCTTCCGGGGCTTTGGCTATGATCGGAACCGATCACGCCCCTCATCCGTTAGGTGATAAAGACCGCCCCTACGCTAAGGCTGCGTCTGGTTTCCCCTCGATTGATTTGCTTTTGCCGCTTCTTTTCGCCATTCATGATGAGGCCGGTCTCTCACTTGAGGTCCTGCTGGCGGCGGCCACATCTGCACCGGCCAAAGAATTTGGTTTGGCTCAAAAGGGTCAATTGCAGCCTGGTTTTGACGCTGATTTGGTTTTGGTCGACCCTAGCCCGTCCGCTGCTCGCACTGTTGATGAATCGCAACTTCCGAGTCGTTCTAAATGGAGCCCATTCCATGGTCGGGTTTTACGAGCCTGGCCTGAGCAGGTTTGGTTGCGTGGGCAGCTTGCTTTTTCTAACGGTGCCGTTGTCGGAGAGCCTCAAGGGCGACCGCTTTTTGACTAGCCCTGAATGCTTTAATTAAGCCCGCCCTCGATTTGAGATGACTCTGCAATCCGAACTTTTCCCGCCGGCCTTTTTCCGCGCACTTGATGCGTTGGCGCGCAGAAGAGTGCAAGGTGGCCTCGGTAATCGGCAGTGCCCTCGACCAGGTCGGCAAGTTCGAGGCGTTGAGCATCGTCTCATCTCACGCGGAGATTCTTTCCGCGACATCGACTGGCGAGCTTCCGCGCGTCAAGATGATTTTCTGGTGCGTCAGCCCGAAGAAGAGCGTGGTGGCCACCTTGTCATTTGGCTTGATCGCTCTGCGAGTCAGGCGCCGCAAAACAAGCAGCGCGATTTTGCTCAACGACGCTTGGCTTACGCTGCGGCTTGGCTGGCTCTTGAGAGTGGGGCTAGCGTGCAGGTGCAGGGTGCTACTTTCTCTGGAAGTCAAGCGGCTTCACAAGTGCAATCTTCTCTTTTAGCCATGCCGCCACCTCACGGGAATGACAAGACCTTTTCCATGTCGCTTGCCCCAATGAGCAACTCGCGTGTTTTTGTTTTGACCGACCCGTGGGCGGGGGCTGCATACTGGTCAAGCTTTGAGCCTTTTGCGCAATCACAGAAAGCGATTTCATCGGTGATTCTTGTTTCGCCTGAAGAGCGACATCCGCCTAGTGATTTACTTGAGATGCGCGATGCCGAAAGTGGTGAATTGATTCAGATTGATTTGGTGAATCATCGTGCGGGTTATTTTGATGCGTTTGAGCAACAACTGAACCTCCAGCAGGCGAAAGCAGCGAGTGTGGGTGTACGCCTGCAGGTTTCTGACCTACCCCAAGACACTCAAGATTTCGAGGCACTTTTACAAATCATTGAGGCTAGTCATGTGGTTTGACTCGCCCTTTTCGTTCTTTGCGTTGCTGGGTTTAATCCCGTGGTTTTACTGGACATCTCGGGCAACAAGGCCGCGAGAATGGTTGGTCGGTTCTATCGAGCCGTTTTTGCATTTGGCTGCGAAACACGGCAATGCGCGCCGTCGATGGCCTTTGTCAGCTTGGCTTGGCGCTCTTGGTTGGGTGGCTATTGCTACGAGTCTTGCTGGCCCAAGGGCGGCGAGTGGGCCTCCTCTTCAGATTCAGGGCAATCAAGCCGAGGGCGTGATGCGCCAAGCTTTCGACGAAGGGGCTGGCCGTTTTGTGCAAATTGTCTCAACTCAACCACAACCGATTTCTTTACCTCCCCGTGTTGAGTGGCAGATTATTCCTGGTTGGGCGAATGATTTTGCTGACCGTGCTGCCATCTTGAGCGTGCGACCTGCAAGTGCTGGCCGTTGGGCGATTCATTGGGCTAAGGTTGGTTCAAGCCCAGATCCTTTTTTCATTTCTTTACTCGACCATGATGTTCGTGTCGCATCATCTGAAAAACAGGGCATCGTGTATTTGCCTCACCCCGATAAAGATGACATCCGCTCGAGTGATTTGTTATTTGAAATCAAACGGTCAAACGGGAAGCCCTGGCAGAGTGCGTGGTCCACTTACTCTCTGCCACTTCCACTTTTTTTATTGCCTCACGCAGACAAAAACTATGAATGGCGAGATGCACTAGAAGCCGCTCTTCCAGGTTCGCGGGCAAATATTTTCGGCGGGCTTACGATGCATGGTACTCCAATCTTGACCATTCGCACAGATTTGCAACGGGTTAAGGCCCCTGCAGGTTTGGCTATTGCTCAACCTACGCCCCAGGCGCCAGAGGGCTTCCTTACGGCCGATCTGATTTTTGACGGCGACCCGTTTGAGCAGTGTGCACCGATGGATGCTGCGGCTCAAGTGGCTAAAGAAGTGCGTGCCTGGATGGCCACAACACCAGACGGGAATCGCGACCCTTCCGATTGGTGGCCCGTTACTGAGCCAGCCGTTTGGCCCGAAAATATTTGGCCTGACCCTGATGCTTGGCCAACGCAAGCAAACGCTTTTTTGTTGGCTGGCTTTTTACTCTTCGGCGCAGCTTTCGTCTTGATGCACCGCGGTCGATAAACGAGCCTCAATTTTGCGCAACTCGGCGCAACTCGGCGCAACTCGGCAAAGCGAAATCAATGAATGGCCGAAGCGTGTGTCTGCTTGCCAACGAGTCGCAAGAAAGCAAACAGTAATACCGCACCAATTCCGAGTGAAATTGCAGGGTGAGGCCCAAGCAAGACGGTCGGCAAGTAGCCAACCAAAAGAGCGATGCCCACCACCAGCAAAGCGTAGGGCGCTTGCGTGCGCACATGCACAATATGTTTGCATGCCGATGCCGTTGAGCTCAAAACCGTGGTGTCACTAATGGGCGAGCAGTGGTCACCAAAGATAGAACCCTCTAAAACGGCACCAATGGACAAAATGAGCAGCAGGTGCGAATCGATGGGGGAATCAGCCGGCAATTGAGAGCCCAATCGGTGTGCGAGCAAAACCACATTGGGTTGCATAATGGCCATGGTCGTCCAGCTTGAACCAGTCGCAAAAGCTACAAAACAGCTCGTCGCGAATAATGCCAAGGGGAGCCATTGCGGCGCCATTGAGTTTTGCAAAGAAGCGACAAGCCAATCTGCGGTGCCTAGGCTTTGGCAAACCTCGCCAATACTCCAAGCTAAGACCAGAACCATCACACCGTCTTTGATGAGCGTACCCATGCCGCGCGTGGTGGTGATCAAGGCATCGCTCAAAGGGATGAGGCGCTGGCCGAGAGACATCAAGAGGGCCAGCACGAATGATGCGAGTGAGCCAAAGAAAATCGATTCAGACGAGTCGGCGTGAGCAAGGAGCTCGCGTAAATAGCTGGTGGTTCCAGCTGCTTTAGCCTCGGCAAGCGCGCTGGAAGTCATGGCTTCCGCCCCGGAATAGAAAAGCAAAAATGCAGTCATGCTAATCATGGTGACGAGGGGCAGCCAGCCGTTAAAACTGCGAGGCGTAACCCACTCGGCCATGGTAATTGTCGTTTGCGTTACGGCCGATTTGTCGAGTGGGGTCTCGTTTGGCGAATGGGTAGGGGCCGCAGCAGCCTGTCGCTCTGCCTCAAGCATGGGCCCGAAATCGCGGCGCGTCCAGATCACGAGACCGACCATCACGATGGCGAGCAAGCAGTAAAAACGATAAGGGATGGTCTCGAGGAAAATGGAGTAGCCCATACTTTCTTCGAGGCCGATCGTGGGCAGTTGCGGCGCAAATGTGCTGATTTGATAAGCCACCCAAGTCGATAACACAGCAACGCCTGCAACAGGCGCGGCGGTTGAATCGACAATGTAGGCCAACTTGGCACGGCTCACTTTGAGTCGATCAAAAAGTGGGCGACACGAGTTGCCGACGACAATCGTATTTGCGTAATCATCAAAGAAAATACTCAGCCCGAGTGCGTAAGCCACCGCTTGCACAGAGCGCGAATTGCGTGCCATTCCGGTCATGGAAAGCACCATGCCTTCGATGCCACCCATGCGCGTGATGAGCGCGACCATTGACGACAGGATGAAGACAAAGCCAAGAATATATAGGTGAAATGAATCACCGAAAATTTTGTCGCCGAGGATGTGCCCAAACAAATAGCCAAATGCCGTGTGGTGGCTCGACTGGACGACCAAAATCGTTCCTGCGATGACTCCGATCGAAAGTGAAATCAGGGTCGATCGTAAAAGGAAGGCCAGCAGGATGGCCAGAAGTGCGGGCAAAAGTGAGGTGCGCGAAGCCAGTCTCGTGCTTGCGAGGGTCTTGCCGAATTCATCGCTAATCTTGATAGTCTTGCTGCCGTGGTCGGCGGCAATGTGGCGCGTAATGACACGGCCGCCCGTCGGGGCATCTGGCAGGTGGACGACTAAGAGCCCACCTGACTCCCGCAAAATGGGGTGGCTCGCTGGAAGTTTCAAACTGCCACGAAGCGCGTCTTCGTATGCATCGGATGCTTGCGTTTCGCGTGGCAGCATCAAGCGCAGTTGTGAGGTGTTGTTTGGCACAACCACAGAATCAACGGCCGCCATATCTTGAAATAAATGACGCGCCGCCAAACCCTCGAGCGCACCCGTGTCGGCTGGCATTAGCAGGACAGGGATGGTGATGAGCAGGAAGAAACCAGCGAACAGCAGTCGAGCGCGCATGGCCCTATTCTATCGGCAGAGCTCGACGCGTTAAGATAGGGCTATGGACCCCGTGCTCGCACTGATTCTTGGCTGTTTGCTGACCTTCATGGTGGCAGGGGCTGGTGTGGTGCTATGGCAGGTCTCAAAACGGCTCAAGCGCGTCCAAGAGCGGCTCGAAGCGATGCAGGTGCTTTCTTTGTTACCCGATCGCGTGCAAGCTTTATCACGCGTGGTCGAAGATTTAGACCCAGGTCTCATTCGCGAAGAGTTTGAGCGGATTCACACAGCCCTGGCTCGTTTAGAGGCTCTCGCAGCATCTCCCGCAGGTGCCGCACCCCCTGAAATCAGCCGGGCAGATGTCGTCCGCGCTTTGGTGCATCGCTGGCTGCGTGACGAGGGCTATCGCTCTGCGCGCTTGCTCGACGGTGAGACTGATTTCTCTAAAGACCCTGTTGCAATACAGGTTCGCGGAATACTCAATGGCACTCAGATTGAGGGTTCCGTCCTTGTTCGCGGCGACGAGGTGGTAGAGGCCACGCTCGAGCCGGATTATCGCGCTTTTCCTTAAAGTGTTTTCTCTGCAGGCCTCCCTTCCAAATCATGCGTGACGCTCGTATTTCTGATCTCTCTACCCTCGAAGGGGAAACTGTCCGCCTGCGTGGCTGGCTTTATAACTCTCGCGGCAAAGGCAAGTTGATTTTCTTGTTGGTGCGCGATGGCTCTGGCATTTGCCAGTGTGTACTTTCGGCAAAAAATGTTGACGAGGCGATTTTTGAAAATGGCAAGTCACTTACGCAAGAATCGAGTGTCGAAATCACGGGCGTGGTTCAACTCGACGAGCGTGCCCCTGGTGGCGCTGAGCTTTCGGTAACCGATGTCAAGGTGGTTCAAATCTCTGAACCATTCCCTATTGGCAAGAAAGAACACGGAGCCGGTTTTTTGATGGATCACCGCCATCTCTGGTTGCGTTCGAAAAAGCAAATGGCCATTTTGCGCGTGCGTCACCGCATCTTGAAGTCGTTCCGTGACTATCTTGATGACGATGGTTTCTTTTGCGTTGACTCTCCGATTTTTACTCCAAACGCTTGCGAGGGTACATCGACTCTTTTCGAAACGCAGTACTTCGATGAGACCGCCTATCTCACGCAGTCAGGGCAGCTTTACGCTGAGGCGAGTGCAATGGCATTGGGCAAGGTTTATTGCTTTGGGCCGACCTTCCGTGCTGAAAAATCAAAAACACGCCGGCACCTGACTGAGTTCTGGATGCTTGAGCCTGAAATCGCTTACGCCGATTTAACTCAGGTTTGTGACACGGCTGAGGGCATGATTCGCTACACCATCCGCAAAGTGCTTGAGCATTGCCAGCAAGATTTAGCTGACCTTGAGCAAGACCCCGAAACTTTGCGCGGCTGGGATAAAGAGTGGCCTCGTCTCAAATACGACGATGCCGCCGTGATGTTGATGGCCTGGAAGGCAGAGGGCAAATACGAGAGTGAGTTTCAGCCTGGCGATGACCTAGGCGCACCTGACGAGACCATGCTTGGCTTGCATTACGGTTGCCCCGTCATGGTTACGCATTGGCCAGTTGAGGTAAAAGCGTTTTACATGAAGCGCGACTCCGATGATGATACGCGCGTTTTGGGCGTTGACATCATTGCGCCAACCGCGGGTGAAATCGTGGGTGGCGCGGTTCGTGAAGACGACCACGATGTGTTGCTTGGCCGTATTCATGACCATGAATTGCCGCAAGAGGCTTTTCAGTGGTATCTCGATTTGCGCAAATTCGGTTCGGTGCCGCATGGCGGTTTTGGAATCGGTCTTGAGCGTACGGTTTCTTGGCTCACGGGTGTTGAGCATGTGCGCGAGTGCATCCCTTTCCCGCGTACTTTGCAGCGCATTTACCCTTAGCGAGGGGCGTATTGCGCCGCTAGTTGTGCGGATCGAATGCGCGCTGGATTGTTGCTCTGTAGTGCCGCCAGTAACACTTGGTGAGTGTGTGGGGCTAGCATGCCCAAAGCTCTCAATATAGCGCTTTGCTCGTCGCTGGAGGCGTTTGGGCTTTTGGCATGTGCATCAAGAAGTCTTGCTGCCGCGCGCTGGAACGAGGTGTCTGACTTGAGTGTATGGCTCTCTGCTAGTTGCAGCCAAGGCAGGGTTTTGAGCTGCGCTTCGAGAGCTGCAACTTGTTTGCTTTGGGCTTCCCAGGCTGCGTTGGGCTCATAATCGCTGGGTGGCCTTTCGGCCCGTAGTAGGGTGCGTTGAATGGCCAACAACAAGATGCGCTTCGCCAATTCATAGCGGCCCGTGCGAGGCCAGGTCGCCCAGGGCGCGTGAGCATCGTCGGCCGTGCCAGAAAGTAAAATTGAGCGAGCGAGAGGCCAAGCATTAAGAAGGCCAGACTCAAGAAGCAGGCCCGTTGCGGCCGAGCGCAAAGCAAGAGGCGCACTTGCATCTTGAGCGAGAAAGGCAAGGCTGGGCAAGCTCGAGGCAGGAGCGGCTTGAGGTGCGAGCAAGCAGGCTAAAGCTGCGGCTTCATCAGGAATCGAGCAAGCGGCTCGAAGAAGGGCCAGGGTAAGCGGCGATTCGCGGCTGCTGTTTGCGCTCAATATGGCAACGAGACGAACCTCAGCCACATTGCCATGTCGCAATAAATAGCGCAAGGCGTTGGTCTGCGGCGAGTCTTGAGGGATGAGTTGCCGAGCTTCCTCTTTCTCTACAAACTCTTGAGTCGCGGCGGTTTGCACGGTCTCAAGATAGGCCACAGATTGTGGGGCTTCGCTTAGCACAATCTCATCTGCGGGTGGCAAAAAAGAAGCGGCCTGAAAAAGGAGAACGGCGAGCATGGGTGATTTTAACCCAGCTCGCCGCTCGAAACAGTCGCCTTAGATTAGACGAATCGATGAAGCTCTTTTTTCGGCGCGGGGCGGGCCAAACGGCGCAGGCTTTGAGCTTGCAATTGGCGGACGCGCTCACGGGAAACACCTAGGCGGATGCGAACTTCCTCAAGAGTTTTTGGAGTGCCGTCTTCGAAACCAAAGCGCATGCGCAAGACAAGAGCCTCGCGTGCGGGAAGGCGATCTAAGAGGTCTTCTAGCTTGCTACGCAGCTCTGCAGAAGTGGGGCAGTCAGGCAGAGGGATGTCGCGCAGGTCAGGCAGCAAATCAGCAAAGCCAGATTCGTCGTCTTGATTCGTTGCCGAGCGATTCAACGATAGGCACTGGCGGTCGGCCCGTTGCGCACGCTCTACGCGGTCAGGCGTAAGGTTTGTCTTTACAGCAATTTGCTCAATCGTCAGATTGCCCTCGGCATTTGAAGTGACATCACGGACGCGATGCAAAGCCTGCGCCAAGTACACCGGAAGCCGCACGGTGCGTGACTGAAAGCTCAGAGCCTTAAGGATGCCTTGCTGAACCCACCAAGAAGCGTAACTTGCAAATCGCACACCTTCAGCGCGGTTGTAACGCTCAACAGCACGCAGTAAAGAAGTGTTGCCCTCTTGAATCAAGTCTTCCCATGGCACACCAACATGACGGTACTTGCGAGCCGTAGTCGGGACGATGTGTAGGTTGCGGTCAATCAGTGCGCTTTGCACATCATGGAGCTCGCGCAAACGGCGCTGCAGACGCAAACGGATGTCTTCCTCAAGTGTCGCGTTGGCATCGAAAGGGCGCTGGCGAGCTTCTTCAAGGACATTTGAGTAAGGCGAGAGGTGCTCTTCAAGCATCGCCAAAGTCAAAGGAGCGACGGTGTGGCCAACAAGGTCAAGAAGTGAATCGCGCAAGAGTTGAATCGAGCGGTTGAGAATAAACTCTTCTTCTCGGCTAGTCGGGCGGATGCGGCGCAAGTCGGCCCAGTAAATGCTGAGTGGGTCGCCTGAAATCTGCACTTTGGCGCTCTCGTCTCGCTCAAGGAAATCAGGGGAAAGGACTTCAGGAAGGAATGGCAAATCGGTGCCAACCAAGACCTCGCGAAGGACGGGGTGGATGCCGATAAAGCTCTCCTCGGTTTTGAACGAGGGGGAAATGAGCTCCCAGGAGAACTGACCTTGGGTGAAGGCGTCTTGGACGATGGGGGGTGTTTTGGTCATTGTGGTGGGCCTCGCTTGTTCGAGTTGCCGCCCTATTGCGATTGTTGTGCCAAGGTGAGTTTTTCTGTAAATATATTTCTTGTAACTTCTAACTCGTTTGACGGTATGCGGTTAGGTTGTTTAGCAGTTTTGGTTATCTTTAACTCTGATGTGATTCAAGCCCCTTGGTGGGGTTTTTTCCGCAATTGGTGGGGAATATTTACCACCGTTACCTTTGATGAGTGAAACCGTCTACATGGCGGAGAAACATCCAAATGATTACCCTTTTACCCATTCTTCTTGCGGCGGGCTTGTTTCAAGCTTTGCCGCCCGTTCCTAATCTTGCACCATCGGTTGGTGGGCATGATTTCCTCGGCTCAACCACTCTTGATTGCCGCCTTCCGCATGACCCCGTTTCGACGGCTTCAGCGGTTTTGCATCTAGACTCATCGCTCGATGCGGCACAGGTCATTCTTTCGCAAGAGGCTTGGCGTGTTTTTGGTGGCGACCGCGACCAAGATGGCATTTTAGACGGCCTGCCGGGGCTAGATGCGCTTTGCTTTATTCCCGAGCGATCGACGCTGCCCTTAGCCCACAGGCTGGCATTCTCGGTTGAGCGTAGCGAGCTTAGTTTGCTTGACGGTGATGTCCTTGCCCTGAATTTATCGGGTGCAGGTGTAGAGGTCTTACTCGCCGAAGCTGATCTGAAATCTTTCCTGCAACAGAGTAGCGGCTATATTGATATCGATGCTTTGGCTTGGCCAGAGGCCGACGAATTGTGGTTTTCGCTAAGAGACAATTTAAAGGGTACTACCCTTGGTGACCTTTCAGACGGTGATGTCCTTGCATGGTCATTTTCTACTTCTAGCTGCCGCTTGCTCTGGAGTGAGAGCGACATTCAATCCATGGTTGATGCTGCAACGGGCCTAAACCAGTCCATCGGAGATGTAACTGGGCTAACGCTTGATGCACAGAAGCGGTTGTTGTTTAGTGTTCAGTCGCCATCCACAAAAGACGCCAGTGTGTTTAGCGAGCTCGGGCAAGTCGTGGTCGCAGAGGCGGAGTGGGGCTTTTTGCAGTCGGCAGAATTAAGCGCGATTGCACGACTTCCGTTTGCGCTAGACCCTACGCCTGTGGCTTCTATGGGTTCTCCCACCATCAAAATGGGTTATCCCGTAATGATTCGTATTCGAAATGCAACGCCCGGTGGCCTGGTCATGGGCTTCAATGGTTTACAAATTGGGCCTGCGGTTGCAATGGGTCGATACGGAGGATTCGGGGCGGTCTATTTACTTCCTGATTTGGCACCTCATACCATTCGGCCTTTGCATTTGCACCCGACTGTTGCAGACAACAGTGGCAGCGCCTCTTTCTCTTGGGTGCTACCTAGCGTTTCACTCTATCCATCTGGCGTTCACCTATATGTGCAAGGCCTTGATGTTGAGACATCGCAAATTACAGCACCAGTTAGTGTTCGCGTGGAATAATCCGCAACGGTTTGTTGGGGGCGTTATGCTGAGTTCGCCCCCTTCTAACCATGATTTCTCTCGCGCTTGCCTTGCCTCTGTTGGCGATGATGCCTCAGACTCCTGCTCCCGATATTCAGAGAGCCTTGAATGATCGCAGCACATCCGCTCGGCGCTTAGCTTCTGAAGCGATTGCCGACCAGGGGCTCTCTGTTGAACCATGGCTTCTAAAAGAAATGAAAAAGGGAGCCTCCTTGCGGCAGCGCTCCTTGCTTCTTTCTGCGGCCTTGATGGGCACTGAATCTTCTTTTGCGGCCTTGCTTGAGAGGGCAAAGAAAGGCCGCAAGCCTGACGAGGTCCGTGCTTATGCGCTCTTGCTTTACGGTGCATTTCACCCTGACGCTGGCAAAGAGCCCCTTCGCGATCGGCAATTCGCGGCAAGTGCCTTTGAGCGTTCTTGTTATTTGGCTGGGGTGTTGACCCATGCGCGCGATATTGACCCTGTGGCCTGGGTTGATTTTTTAGAGAAGCGTTCTTCTCCGCAAGAGCGCGCGCTTTTTACGATGCTTCTTCACTTGCGCGCGGCGGCGACGAATGACACTTCCCAAGATGCGTGTGCTCTTTCATCTCGTTGGCTTGGCTCGATGTTGATGACATCTCATCCTCTTCCAGCTTCTGACCTTGACGCATTCGACGGCTTGCCGGTTTCGTGGCGCACAGCCGTTTATCGTGAGCCAGCTCGCACTTGGCAAAGCTTAGAAGGGCATTCCTTTTCTGGAGAATTAGCTTCTCGTGTTTTTGCTTTACGCGAGTTCTTACCCGAGCATCGCACTCGGGCTTTTATTTCACTTGATAAAAAAGTGCATCAGCCACAGGCCATGGCTTGGCTTTGGGGGTTGGCGGGTGATTTAGGCCTAGACCTGCCATTGCCTGCTTCAGATAAACTTCTCTCACATGAGGTCGCAGGCATTCTGCGCCTTGCCCTCGAAGACCGCTCGTCTGCGGTTTCGGCCGCCTATAAACGCTTGCCATTAGCGCGGGCTCTCTTGAATTCAGATCGCCCGCTAATTGCCAAATGGCCTGCTTACTTAATCCTGGCCTTGACATCTGACCCTGAAGACGAGTCGTTCTTAGCCGATGCGCTCGAGCAAGCTTCTTCTTTAACACGCCAAAAAATATATCCAATCTGGCTTTTTCGGCGGCAAACTCAAATGACCGAAGACGCTCGCTTAGCCTTGCTGCGCCGTTGGTCGGTCTCTCTTGGGGCGGGTTCTTCGGGTTATCTCGATCAACTCGCGCCTGTATGGGTTGGCAACTTACTTCTTGGCAATACCGACGCCATGACGCAGGTGCTTCAGCTGGCCACTCCTCTGTCAGCACTTATCCCAGATGAGCGTGATCATCCTCGTCAAAGCGCGCTCTACGAAGATATTGCTGAGTTCCTTTTCTCCGGTTTGTATCACTTCGATTTGCCGTAAAATGGGGTATCTGCTCCATGTCCGAAAGCCCACCAACGACACTTCGCCTCAGCGTTAACGGCCACACCCATACGGTGCTGGCACGCCATGCTGACTCTTTGCTTGATGTTTTGCGCGAGCAGTTAGGCCTTACCGCTACTAAGCGCGGCTGCGATTTAGGCACATGCGGCTGTTGTCTGGTTCAGATTGATGGCGAGCCCAACCTGTCTTGCTTGACTTTGGCCGCCGAGGTCGAGGGGCAGCAAGTGATTTCTCTCGAGGGGCTTCCTGATTCGGGTCGCTTCACTCCACTGCAAGATACTTTTGCTGAAATGGGCGCATCGCAATGTGGCTTTTGCACCCCTGGCTTCCTGCTCACCGCAGATGCCATTTTGCGCGACAACCCCACGCCAACCCGAGATGAGTTGCGAAGTGAGCTTTCAGGTAATCTTTGCCGCTGCACGGGGTTTGCCAAAATCCTTGATGCAATTGAGCGTTGCGCTTCCGAGCACCGCGCTTTTCGTGGTTATGCCGATGCGATGCGAGGTCAAGCATGAGCCCGCGCATCTCAACTGTCGGCACACGCATGCCTCTCGTCGATGCTCACGAAAAGGTTTCTGGTCGTGGCACTTTCATCGAAGACTTTCATTTCCAAGGCATGACCCATGCCCGGTGCGTGCGTTCTTTGCATCCCTTTGCTGAAGTCTTGTCGGTTGATTTTTCCGACGCGGAAAAAATCCCGGGGTTCATTTGCGGCCTTGCACCAGGCGAGCCAGGCACGGCTCGTAAATTTGGCGTGTTACCGATTTCTCAAGACGAGACGGCATTACCTGCTCCTTACGCTCTTTACTCAGGTGCCATTGTCGCCGCCGTAGTTTGCGAAGATGAAATCAGTGCGCGCAAAGCCGCTGCTCTAGTCAAGGTCGACTATCAGGTTCTCAAACCTGTCCTGCGCCCCAAAGATGCGATGCGCCCGACCGAGACGCCCCTTCATGAAGTTACCGTTGGGGGGACCAACATCCATAAAGTCGTTGAGCAAGAATTCGGCGAGGTTGATGTGGCTTTTGATGGTGCGAGTGTCACGCAGAGCGGCGAGTTTGTTTTTCATGGCATCAACCATGGCTTTACCGAGCCAATTGGCTGTGTTGCTGTACCAGAGCCAAATGGCCGCTTGAGCCTTTATTCGGCGACTCAGGTGCCTCATTACTTGCACATGGCGCTCGCAAAAGTCCTCGAAGAGCCGATGCATCGCATCCGTGTTTATAAGCCTTTGGTGGGCGGGGGCTTCGGTGGTAAATCTGATCCATTCCCACACGAGATGGTCGCCTCTTTGTTGGCGCGCAAATGCGGTCGCCCTGTGCGATTGATGTTTGACCGCGATGAAGTGTTTTTGAATAACCATGGTCGCCACCCAACCGAATATAAACTGAGCGTTGCTACAGCTCAAGATGGCACCCTGCTCGCGATTGACGCTGATGCCGAAATTGACGGTGGCGCTTGGGGTTCGTTTGGTGTCGTTACGACTTATTACAACGGTGTTTTGACTCAAGGCCCATATCGTATGCAGGCCTTCCGCTATGCAGGCCGACGGCTTTACACCAATAAACCGGCCTCTGGCGCAATGCGTGGCCACGGTGCGGTGAATGCTCGTTTCGCACTTGAGACGCTCATTGACGAAACCGCCGAGGCTTTGCAAATTGACCCCTTCGATTTCCGTGAGCAAAACGCTTTGCCGTCTAACACGACAACGCTCAATCAGTTTCGCATCACCAGCAATGGCTTTACTGAGTGCCTAACGCAGTCACGCAAGGCTTCCGACTGGGATGCCAAGCACGGCAAACTCCCAACTGGCAAAGGCGTCGGCCTAGGCTGCGGCTTCTTTATCTCAGGATCGGGGCTTCCGATTCACCGCACGCGCACACCGATGTCGACTGTGCATCTCAAAATCGACATGGACGGTGGCGTCACGATTCACTCGATGGCTGCTGATATCGGCCAGGGTTCTGACACCGTTTTAGCTCAATGCGTGGCCGAGGCTATCGGCATTGAAATGTCTCGTTGTCGAGTTTTGGCAAGAGATTCTGACACCGCGCCAATCGACCTAGGCTCTTATTCCAGTCGCGTGACATTCATGGCAGGCAATGCTGCATTGCGCGCAGGCGAGGCCATTTTCCGCAAGTTGCAACGCGCTTGTTCTCGCATCAGCGGCTTGCCGGCAGCGGGTTTCCGCAAAGGCGCGGGCGAGACTTACATTCACGACGACGACGCGACGGTTCGCATCGATTTCATGGAAGCGCTTGATGAGGCGCTGGCTTTCAACGGCGCTCTGATTTCTAAGGGCGTTTATCACGCGCCTAAATTAGGCGGCACTTTTAAAGGTGCGGGCGCTGGTTTGTCGCCGAGTTACAGCTATCAGGCTTTTGTTGCTCAGGTTGATGTCGATACTGAGACAGGCATGGTCCGTGTCGAAAAAGTTTGGGCTGCTCACGATTGTGGCAAGGCGCTCAATCTCACTGCCGTCGAGGGCCAGCTAGAGGGCTCTGTCCACATGGGCATCGGGCAGGCGCTTACAGAAGAAATGAAATATTCAGGCGGGCAGCTGATCAATGGCTCATTGCTCGATTACAAAATTCCGTCGCCGCTTGAGACCCCTGAAATGGACATCCTCGTTGTCGAGTCCAATGACCCTGAAGGGCCACTGGGCGCGAAAGAATGCGGAGAGGGTGCGCTCGCTCCAATTATTCCTGCGATCGCTAATGCGATTTATGACGCCGTGGGTATTCGCATGCGAGAGGTGCCAATGACCCCAGAGCGCGTTTTGGCGGCTCTTGACCGCAAGGCAAAAACCGATGCCGCGACTGCATCCAACGAGGCGAATTAATGCGTATTCCTGATCTTCAATTGCATCGCCCCGCTAACTTAACCGACGCGTTTTCTGCGGCTCAACATTGTGCAAGCGAGGGCTTCGACTGGTTGGGCGGCGGCACCGATTTGTTGTGCAATTACAAGTGGGGGCTAAATGTTCGTCCGCATTTGCTTTCTTTAAAGCACATTGCAGAGTTGCACGATTGCTCGCCTGACAGTCTTTCGAGCGCTCGCACTTTGCATTCCATTTCTCATGACGGCGAGCTTGCAAGTCGCTATCCCGCGCTTGTTGAAGCGGCACAAATGGTGGCTTCTCCTTTGATTCGCCGCACCGCTACATTGGGCGGCAATTTGCTGTTAGATACCCGTTGCTGGCACTTTAACCAAACGGCGAGTTGGCGCGAAGCGCATGGTTCATGCCTTAAAGCTGAGGCAGACACCTGTCGAGTTGTGCCTAAGCCAGGCAATCTTTGTGTAGCCGCATATTCGGGTGATTTGGCGCCGATTCTTTTGGCTTTGGATGCCTCGGTTGAGTGGGTCGGCCCTCAAGGCTCGCGTATCGTTTCACTAAGCGAGGTCTACCAGGAAGATGGCATCCGTCGTTTTCGAGACAAGGCTAACTCAGAAATCCTCACACGCGTGATTTTGCCAGAGGCCTCTGAAACATGGGTCTCGGCTTACCAAAAATTGCGACTGCGCGAGACGATTGACTTCCCCGAAGGCGGAGTTGCCGTTGCGCTTCGCATTGATGGCGGGTTCATTGCCGAGGCGCGGGTGGCAACGACGGCCTATGCACCGATTCCACTTTTGCATGATTCCGTGGCGGCTGGGCTCGTCGGTGCGCCGATTGACATTCAAGATGAATCTTGGGCCTCTCGCCTTGAGTTACTCGCCGATCAACTTCGCGCCCAAGTGCGACCAATGAAAAATACATCCATGTCGCCGGCTTACCGTAAACGCATGGCCGGGGTGTTGCTCAAGCGTGCCATCCAAAAAGCACTCGCTCGATAGTCCGAAAGCTAGCTAGATTTAGCCGAGCAAGTCTTCCATAAAGGCAAGCTGCTCAGGGGTGTTTACATCTAAAAAGGGGCCTGGGTCGCCACGGCGGATGACATCTAGTCGAAGCTCTGGCTTGGCGTGAATCAAATCGCGCAATGTTTGGTTTGGCCCAAGGGCAGAGAGCTCGGGCACGCGTGCGGCTCCGATGACTAGCGGGTGCCCGCCCTTTCCTGTGGGCGTGACCAATCGGGCGCAAAACTCGTCACGCCGGTTTTCTTGGGACCAAGCCGAAAGCAGCGCATGCACGGCATCGGCAGAAAGGAGCGGGATGTCGCATGGGTGAATCAAGACAGCCTCGTTTTCAGAAAGCCCTTGAAGCCCGCATTGAATGCTGCTCATGCGCCCAAGTTCAGGGTTGGGGTTATGCAACACGCGACACTCACTCAACGGCTCACGGCCATCAAACTCAGTTTGCAAGTCTGCGCGAGTAACGACTGTGACACGGCTCACACCACCTGACCGTAAGGCGCGCACTAGGCGTGGGAGCATCCAGTGCCCCTTCCATCTCAAGAGAGCCTTGGGGTAACCCAATCTCTGCCCTTGCCCCGCCGCCAACAGAATCGCATGGACGGGTGGGTACTGGATCGTTTTAGTCACTCAGGCTATCTCGTGCTTCGAGAAGCAAGGCGTAAACACGCTCGTAGTCAGAATCGGTTGCAGCAAGTGGTGGCGAAAGGCGCAAAAGGCCTTCGGGGACGCCAAGTTGGGGCGTTGCTTTTGCTGCACACATATCGCCTGAGCGCACCTCAAGGCCAGCTTGAGAAATCCAGTGAGCCATCAAGGATGAGGCCACGCTCTTAGATTGAAGGGCCAAGATTGGTAACCGTTTCGACCAAGACACGGGCTCGCGAGGGAAGATTTCAAAATCAGAATCGACCCGTAGTAAAGTTTCGAGCATGGCCATGCGTCGGCGGGGGCCATCCAAGTCGACGGGGTGTGCCTCAAGATGCTCAAGTGCCGCGCCCAAACCAAAAATGCCGGGGTAGTTTGGCGTGCCCACCTCAAGTCGCTGTGGCCACTCGGTGCACATCCCCAGATTCAGGCCATCAAGCCCCGTGCCGCCTTGCACCAATGCAGTCGGCTCGCAATCGCGCGCAACAAAAAGAAGCCCAATGCCGCGTGGGCCATGCAAACCCTTGTGCCCCGCGATTGATGCGTAACTTACGCCAAGCGCATCAAGGTCGATAGGGAAGTAGCCGCCGCCCTGCGCCAGATCAAGAATCACACGCGTGCCTGCGGCCTTGGCCATCGCGCAGGCCTCTTGGAAGGGCTGAATCGTGCCCATCAAATTGCTGGCGACTCCCATCACCAACCAATCGGCGCCCTTTTTGAGCTCAGCGGCCAGGATCTCTAAATCAAGCACGCCAAAGTCATCAAAAGGCAGAATCTCTATCGAACAATCGTGGTCTTCGGCTCTGCGCACAACAGGTCTTAAGACAGCGTTGTGCTCATAGGTCGTGGTCAAGACACGCGAGCCCGAAAGGATGCCGCCATGAATCGCAAGGTTTAGGCCATAAGTCGCACCCGAAGTGAAAATGATTCGTTCGGTCGCAGCAAAGCCAAAAAGCCGACCCGCGCACTGTCGAATCGAATGCAGCCGTTCGCCCGTTGACTCGTTATTACTGCCGCGCCCAGAATCGGGTGCGTGCAAGCCTTGAATCATCGCGGCCTCTACACCTGGAGCCGGATGGGCACAGGTGGCAGCACGGTTCCAGTTGAGCGTGTCCATCCCTATAGGATAATCGCTCTTTGGCTCCTCGGAGGGCTTAGTAGCCCAATTCGTGGAGGAGGTTCTGCTCAACCGAGTTTAATGCCTGTGTAGGCATATCTGGCGTCGGCAATCGTTTCAATATACTTTGAAGGGCCGTTTTTTGTTGCTTCAGCACATCAGGCTCTGAAAGGTGCAGCGAATCGAATTCGCGTTGACCAAGACTATTTATGGAACTAAGGTCAAAGAGAGACTCGTCACCATTAAAGGTATAGATGTATTTCCACTTTGCCCCACGGATAGCTTGTTTTCGCAGATCTTTATCAGTGAGCCAGTTTTGCTTCACTGTGAGATCGATGGCTGCGGCTTCGTTGCCACTGCGTGCCGCAAGCGATCTCTTGATAGCTTGCTGTACTACTTTTCCACGAAGACTGACTTGGAACGCTTCCATGTAAAAGCCGTCTTGAAATAAATCACGGGCAATTGTGCTTTGCTCCATCCGTGCAATAGGGCTTAGGTCTACCCCTTGCACTTGTGCTGGAATCGTTGCTCCTGCAAGAGAGCAAAGGGTAGGCATGACATCAATTTGATTCACAGGGAAATCGGTGCGGCGCGCCCCCTTGCTATTGGGCAAGTAAAGCAAAGCCGGAATATGCTGAGTCGCTTCAAAAAGGCTAGGTTTATGGGTGACATCAAAGCCCCCTTCACCAAAACACTGCCCGTGGTCAGAAAGAAGGAAAATTACGGTGTTTTCAAGATTCGGATCGACCGACTCTAATTGGGCAATGAGGCGCCCAACATACTGATCAATCTCCATGATTTGGCCCCGATACTCAAGCAAAGATTCAGCTGAAAAATCGTTGCCGACTGCCTTAGGCCAAGCTTCAGATGACATTGCATGTGCTTTTTCTTTCCATTCACCATGAGCGACATGTGGGTCGTGAGCGTCAAAGAAATGTGCCCAGAGAAAAAAGGAACCCTTTACTTCGGCAAGGAATTCTTGCGTTCTTTCTAAGACCAAATCACCTTGAATCACTGGGCGTCCGATAAAAAGCTTTAAATAGCTTAGTGGGCGTAGCCACACGAAAGCATTAGGCATTAAGTCCATGAGGCGGCGATAATTCATCTTAGGGAGACGGTCATCGTAAACATCAAAGCCCCGCGCAAAACCAAGTTCGCCGCGTATAGGGTAGGCCGAAATAACCGCGCCGGTGGCATAGCCCACTCTTGAAAGGGATGAGGCTAAAGTCTCTGCATTAACCGATAGATTGAAGGGGCCGTTCGAGCGTAGGCCGTGGGTCGGAGGCATGACACCTGTGAATATGCTTGCATGTGAAGGGCCCGTTATTGGACTCACGGCGCACATATCGTCGAACACCAACGAGTGTGCAGCAAGCTTGTCAAGGTTGGGAGTCTCAAGCCCTTTGCCACCATACATAGGCAATACATCGGCTCTTAAAGTATCAAGAGTGATAACGACAATGTTGGGCTTGTCGAGATTTTGACCGATTGGTGCGCTGAATTGGACGGAGCGGTCAATGGCCAAAAAACCAACAAGAAAAAGGAAACCCAGGAATGAGAACGCTAATGAAAAATTGCGAATTCGATTTTGGATTAAGTGCGTCAGGGGCCAAAGCTTGGGGGTAAGGGAAACGACCAAGAAAAGAGTTCCTAGACTAGCAAAAACAAAATCGAGCGGAGAGCCCGATAACATATAAAAATTTCGTGCAGAATGGTAGCCAAGAACGGCTAAAGCAAAGCAAGGGAAGAGGAAACTTAATCTGCGTAAAGCAAGTCGTTGTGTGAAAAAATCAAGCAGGATGCCAAAAGGTAAGTAGGTCATCAAAGGACCTACAAAAAATAGGATCCACTGCGCAATACTCGTCAAATCCGGAAGAACAGAATTTGCTGCAAAACCGATTTCAAGCGAAGCCAAGGCGAAACCACACCGAATGCCCCAGTTGTGGTGCGGAGAGGTTGAACTACTGCTGGAGGAGGGCATTTTTTGCTTCTGCGTCGGAGGAGGACGCGCCGCTGGAGGACGCGCTGGAGGACGCGCTGGAGGACGCGCTGGGTACCTTTAGGGCACCCTTGACATAATCCGAAGCTCCGAAAGAAAACAGGGTCAAAAAGCTAAAAACTCAGCCAAAATCGCTCGAGCCAAGCCAAGGTCTTCTGTATGCCTAACAAGGGCATGGCCATCTGCAAAAAGAGTGACTTCACAGCCACGGTGATGAAACCGCAGGTGGAAATCGCTCAGGCGTAGGCCACTCACGGAAGGCTCAATTCTTGCTGCGAGTGAGGCTAGGGCAACAGGACCGCCGGCCGCTGGAATCTGCACCGCATTGCCGCCGCAGACAGCCTTTGCGCCAAGGGCACCCCGCCTACCCGACAACCATGCAAAATCATTTTGGGCACAGCACGGGCAATCAGGATCGAGCACTGTTTTGAGAGTGCGGTATTGATTGCGCCAAAGGTCAGCGTAAACATATCCGGAGGCTGTGGCATCGGGTTGGCTGAGAAGCACTTTAATGGCTTCCGTGACGGCTAAACCGGCAATGGTGGAAACGGCCGAACCGAGGACCCCTGCTGAAGAGCAGGTCGGGGCTTGAGTGGCCTCGGGTGGCTCGGGCCAGGTGCATCGCAAGCATGGCCGATTGGGAAGAATCGCGCCAGACATGCCGTAGGTGCCAACAACGCCTGCATAGACAAAAGGCGTTTTAGTCGAAACGGCCCAGTCATTGAGCAGGTAGCGCGTTTGAAAGTTGTCGGTGCCATCGATGACGACATCGGCGCCTTGACAAATTTTGGATACATTCTGAGCCGTTAGGTCGCTGGCTTGCGCTCGAATCTCAATTTGGCTATTAACCAATTGCAGTCTGCTAAGGGCGGCTTCGGCCTTGGGGCGTGAAGCCAGCGCGTCGGCTTCGGTGTAAAGCGTTTGCCTTTGTAAATTGCCAGCCTCAACGACATCGCGGTCAATAATTGTGAGACGACCAACGCCTGCGCGCGCAAGTAAATCAGACTCAACTGAGCCGAGTGCGCCAAGCCCAATGACAACAGCATGGCTCTGCTCAAGTTGCTTTTGGCCATCTTTGCCCACTTGGGGCAAACGCTCTTGGCGCTCGTAACGGGATGGGAAGTCAGCCATGGGGGTGG
The DNA here is from genome assembly GCA_018671175.1 of Planctomycetota bacterium. Classification (GTDB taxonomy): domain Bacteria; phylum Planctomycetota; class UBA1135; order UBA1135; family UBA1135; genus JABHIE01. The sequence goes on from JABHIE010000029.1 coordinate 184,389, forward strand.
GTGGTGCGAGAGGGGGGACTTGAACCCCCACATCTTTCGATACTAGATCCTAAATCTAGCGCGTCTGCCAATTCCGCCACTCTCGCAATACCGAATGGGGTGGACAAGGGGATTTGAACCCCCGACCCCCAGAACCACAATCTGGTGCTCTAACCAACTGAGCTATGTCCACCATCCAGTTCGGCCGAGAAGTTTAGCGGAATTTCGCCTGTAGGGAAAGGAAGAATTCAAGGAAAGGCCACTTAATGAGCCCCATCGCCGAGATAGCCCAGTTCTTCGAGCATGGTATTGTCGAGGCTCGAACTCTCGCCAGAAATCTGCTCATTTTTGGGGATGAGATCCCAGAGAGTCAGGAAACGACTTTTGCGGTCTTGGAATATTTGCGGGCGACTCTCACGCAAATCAGTGGCGTCGCGTTGACCATTTGCGTCGATTGTCGTGAGGTCGTAGAGAAACTCATCGCCGTTGAAGACCTTGAGATATTTCCAACCTTGGCCGCGTAGAGCTTGTTTGCGCAAGTCTTCTCGCGAAGTCCAGGAACGATTTTTAACGGGCCCCTCGGAAGTTGGCTTGCGTTTTTGCCCAATAACGGTCAGCAAATCTTGTGCAGCACCACCCATTAGATAAAACTGAAAGGCCTCCATGTAAAAACCGTCACGAAATAGAGCTCGCTGAATGGTGTCGCTCTGACCCATTGCGATTGGTGTTAGGTCAACACCTTGCACGCCTTCAGGGGCAGATAGACCCGCAGCCGCAGCAAGAGTCGGAAAGACATCAATCTGGTTGGTCGGGAAATTTGAGCGCCGCGCTTGCTCACCGGGGATGTAAAGAATGCCAGGGATATGCTGTGTGGCTTCCGTCAGGCTCGGTGTGTGTGTACTCAAGAAACCAGCTTCGCCAAAGCATTGCCCGTGGTCGGACAGCAAGAAAATAATCGTGTTGTCTAGGCCTGGGTCAGTGGTTTCGACTTGCGCCAGGAGCTCTTCGAGCATCCAGTCAAGCTCCATGATTTCACCTCGGTAGAGCGTCATTCTTTCGCCACATGCCTCAGGCTGGACGGGCAGAGGCCAAGCTTGGTCTTTGGCGGCCATGGCCTTTTGCTTGTATTCGGGGGCTGGGTTGTGCTGGCCATGAGCATCAAAGAAATGTGCCCACATCATGTAAGGGCCTTTAACTTTGCTTAAGAAGTTGCCCGTGCGCTTAAGAATCGTATCGCCTTCGACACTTGGCTCTTCGGCAAATCGTCGCCCCAAGGAAAGGGGGCGGAGCCAGAAAAAGGACGGCAAGCCAATGCTAATGAGTCGATTAAGCCGGTCAATGGGTAAACGGTCATCAAAGACATCGAACCCACGCGCAAAACCCACTTCGCCGCGCACGGGGTAAGCGGAGACAAAACCACCCGTTGCATACCCGTTCTTTGAAAAGTGCTCGGCCATCGTTGTGACATTAGCCGAGAGGTTGAATGGGCCATTTGATCGGATGGCATGAGTCGGCGGGACGACCCCCGTAAAAATACTGGCATGAGAAGGAGCCGTAATCGGCGCAACAGCACTCATGTCTTCAAAAAGGGTCGACTTGGCGGCAAAAGCGTCAAGAACTGGAGTCGTCAAACCCTTGCCACCATAAATCGGGAGGACATCTGCTCGGATGGTATCCCAGGTGATGACAACGACATTGGGGCCTTCTGGTCGAGATGCAATCGGTTCTCGGAATTCGGTTTGACGCGGAATGGCTAGATAGAGAAGGCTTCCGCCACATCCAGCGAGAACAACAACCCAAGCCAATCGTTTTGTCATTTGTTGGCGTTTGGGTGAGGCCGAGAAATCGTAGCGCAGAATTAAAAAGGCCAACGCAAGACCAATGGCAAAGAGAGACCAGCGGAGGGGGCCGTCCATTGTGGCGAGGGTAAAGCGAAAACTCTGAGTTGAAATCAGAGCGAAAATCGCAAGTGGCAAGAACCGCAGGAGCGGGATGCGCGGTGCGAGTCGAGCAAGGCTCAAATCAAGGAGTAGCCCACCAAATCCGTAAGCGCCAAGTGGGCCAAGGAAAAATAGGGCGCGCAATGCAGGCTCTTGGATGGCTTCGAAGGTGTCAAAGCCAGCGATGCCAAGCTCAACGAAGGCTAAAGCCCATGCGCAACGCAAGCCCCAAAGGGCGGGCCAATTCGCCCATTTTTGTGATTTCATAGGGCTAGGATACTACAGCTGTAGCAAAAAAAAAGTGGCGCGCCCGGCAGGACTCGAACCTGCAACCGTCGGATTAGAAGTCCGGTGCTCTATCCAGTTGAGCTACGGGCGCTGTGACCCAGAATTCTACTGACTACTGGATGACACTTGCTAGGGGATTGCTAAAAAGGATTTCTCCCGTCTGCAATCGGCTAGCACCTTGAAGCCAAACGGGGAGACCTTGCAGGTGCGGAGACACCAGGACCTGAACTTCATGAACCCCAGTCGCGTCAATCGTTTGGAGCGGCAAAACACGAAATGGTGGAGTGAGATTGACTAGGCCAAATGGCGTATTCGTGGGGCCATTTCCCGCAAAGGAAGCTAAGAAAGTCGCCTCTGAGAAAGGCTCAAGGCGGTAAAGCTCAAGAGTCGCAATGCCACCCGCGATGAGGGGTGATGCAGCAAGGAAGGGCAAGAGTTGGAATTGCCACAATTCAGTGCGCCCCGCCTGGCGTAGACCAGAAACCGTTGCGTTTGGCGAACTTAGCCATAAACGGGAGCGCTGCCTCGCGCCACTAGCTGGCAGCGCATAGCAAGCACTACCCAATTTGGCGCCAGCCTCAAGTCCAGAAAACTCATGCATAACAAATGGAGAGGCAAGCGACCAAATCTGCACTAAGCCAGCATCGTTAAGACCGCTTGGGTCACTTCGAGGAACCCCGACCACTAAATCTGCAACAAAATCGCCATTAAAGTCGGCCTGGCTACTGCTGAGAGCTAGCTGCTCGGCGAAGAAGCCGCCTGGCGTAGCGCCCTCAATTTGTCGTATGGAAAGGCCACTTTGTGAAGAATAAATCTGCAATGCACCGGTGTCGTCAACGCCATTAACGGTTGCTTCTGGCGACCCCACAATGAAGTCTGGGAGGCCGTCCTGATCGAGATCGGGCGAGGCGCAAACAGAACGGCCCCAGCGGTCGTCATTCTGTGCGCCCACAATTGTGTGGAGAATGGCTCCAGTGGCTCCGTTGACAAGAAAGGCCTCGCCCGAAGTGCCTGCGTAGGGTGCGCCCACCACAAATTCAGGGTGGCTGTCGCCCGTAGTGTCACCGATGGTTGCAATCGCCCAGCCGAGGTGGTCGCCCACGGTTAAGCCTTCAAGTTGATAGATGAGCGAGCCGTCGGCACCCGACCATGCAAAGAGCTGACCGTTTAGATTCCCTCCTGCGGATGCCCCGCGGTGGGCCCCGCATAAGAGGTCAGCTAAACCATCTCCGTCAAGGTCGCCACTAAAAACTAGAGCCGTGCCGAATTCTGTGTTTGGCTCTGCACCTTCCCAAGATCGAATGACTTGTAGGGTGCGCCCCGAATAAAGGGTGACTTTTCCAGCATTGGCGACGGTCGCAGAATCAAAACCTGTTGCAGTAATCGCGAAATCATCCCAACCGTCGCCGTCGCAATCGGCACCAGATGCAATCGCGCTACCAAACGATTCGTAGGCCTGCGAGCCTTCAATCGTGTGGAGGAGCATGCCAGATTCTCCGGATAAAACGCGAACCGCACCAACGGTCTGGCCAAGCGCATTTTTTGCCCCAGGCGCACCCAAGATGAGCTCACGGACGCCGTCCCCGTCGAGATCTTCTAGCGTGCCGAGAGCTTTACCAGAATTCTCGTAGGTGGCTAGGCCTTCACTCGACCAAATAATCTCTTGCGCTGCCTGGAGAGGAGTCAGCGCAAGGAGGCACACGCAACCGCGGAGGGCGATTTTGCTAGGAATCTGCATTCTTGTATTCTACTCCATGAGGTGCCTTGCGGGGAAGTTAGAATCTCGACATGACGACATCCGCACCTGCGCAGCCTCTTGAGAAATTCCGCAAAGACTACCAAGAGCCTCCTTTCTTGATTGATACAGTTGAGCTTGATTTTCAGCTAAACGAAGCCGCGACTGTGGTGCGTGCCGATTCCGCAATGCGACGCGGCACATGCCCAGTGGGTGAGCCCATGCGTCTGCGCGCTGAGCACATGAAGGTGCTTGGTGTTTGGGTGGATGACGAGCCGCTTGATGATTCTGATTGGGTCTATGACGGCAGTGAGTTGGTCATCCAGGGCATTGAGCACGACGCTTTTGTCTTGACGACTCGCGTTGAAATCAAGCCCGCTGAAAACACGCGCCTTGAGGGTTTGTATCAGTCGAGCGGCAATTATTGCACCCAGTGCGAGGCAGAGGGCTTCCGTGCGATTACTCCGTTTTTAGATCGCCCCGATGTGATGGCGCGTTACTCCGTGCGCATCGAAGCCGACAAAACGGCCTATCCTGTTTTGCTTTCCAATGGCAACTTAAAAGACAGCGGCGATGCGGATGCCGGGCGTCATTGGGCACTTTGGGTCGATCCTTTCCCGAAGCCAAGTTACCTTTTCGCCTTGGTCGCCGGTGATCTTGCGCATCAAAAAGATACTTTTCAAACGATGAATGGTCGGAATGTCGATCTATGGATCTGGACGAATCACGGCTCAGAAGATCGTCTTGACCATGCGATGCTTTCGTTGAAGAAATCCATGAAATGGGATGAAGATGTTTTTGGTTTGGAGTACGATCTCGACCTCTACAACATCGTTGTTGTGCATGATTTTAATATGGGTGCAATGGAAAACAAATCGCTTAATGTTTTCAATTCATCACTCGTTTTGGCGCGGCCTGATACGGCGACTGATTTAGATTACGAGCGCATTGAAGGCGTCATCGCCCATGAGTATTTCCATAACTGGACGGGCAATCGCGTTACTTGTAAAGACTGGTTCCAGCTCACTCTAAAAGAAGGTTTGACCGTTTTCCGTGACCAAGAGTTTTCTTCGGATATGGGCTCAGCTGCCGTGAATCGTATCGAGAATGTTAGCATTTTGCGCTCCATGCAGTTTTCACAGGATGCGGGCCCGATGGCGCATTCGATTCGTCCTGATTCTTATGTCGAGATGAATAATTTTTATACGGTCACTGTCTACAACAAGGGCTCTGAAATCATCCGCATGTATCACACTTTGCTTGGCGCGACGGGTTTCCGCAAAGGCATGGATTTGTACTTTGAGCGCCATGATGGGGGTGCTGTCACTTGTGATGATTTCCGCGCGGCTATGGCAGACGCAAACGATTTTGATTTTTCTTTATTCGAAAACTGGTATGCCCAAGCCGGCACGCCAACCGTTGAGGCTTCAACTGAGTGGCTTGCAGATGCCGGCACATTTACGGTAAAGCTAACTCAATCTTGCGAAGGCACGCCTGGGCAAGATTCGAAGAAACCCTTTCACATTCCTGTTGCCATCGGGCTGCTCGATTCAGAGGGAAACGATCTCGTTGGCACGCAGATCTGCGAGTTGAAAGAGAGCCAGCAAGCGTTTGTCTTTGAGGGCCTGTCGGCAGAGCCCGTCCCGAGTTTGCTGCGTGGTTTCTCGGCGCCGATTAAGTTGCGCTACGAGCAGAGCAACAAAGATTTGGCATTCTTGATGGCCAATGATTCCGATAGTTTCAATCGCTGGGAAGCGGGGCAGAAGCTTGGCGAGCGCGTGGTCTTTACGGTGATGGAAGCCATGGCATCTGGCGCTGAGCCGTCATTACCAGATATATTCGTTGCCGCTTGGGGCCGCACCTTGCAGGCTAATGGCATGGATCGTTCTTTGCAGGCTTACGCCTTGCGCTTGCCCGATGAGGCGACTCTCGCAGGCGAGATGGATGTCGTCGATCCTGACGCCTTGCACAACGCACGCAAATGGGTGGTGCGCACTCTTGCCGAGACTTTTACTTTAGAGTTGCAGGCTGTTTATGCAGCCACCGATTTTGATGGCGCTTACTCACCAGACGCCTCGTCGATTGCGCGTCGCCGCATGCATAATCTCGCTTTGGGTTACCTGACGAGCCTCGAAGACAGCAATGCGCTTTCGTTGGCTCAAGAGCAGTTTGCTCAAGCGAGCAACATGACTGACTCTATGGCCGCTTTGTTTTGTCTCGTAGAGTTGGGCGGAGAGGCTCGCGAAAAGGCATTGCAGAGTTTTTATGCAAAATGGAAAGACGATGTTTTGGTCGTGAATAAGTGGCTCGCGGCTCAAGCGGCTTCGAGTTGCAGCGATACGCTTGAGCAGGTTGAGGCGCTCCTTCAGCATCCGGCCTTTACATTAAAAAATCCAAATAATGTGCGTGCCTTGCTCCGAACTTTCTCGGCAAATCAAGTTCGTTTTCACGCAGCCGATGGCGCGGGTTATCGTTTCCTTGGTGAGCAAGTCCTTGCTCTTGATAAACTCAATCCGCAGATTGCATCCCGCATCGTGGCGCCATTCAGTACTTGGAAGCAATTCGATTCGGCTCGCCAAGGCTTGATGAAAGAGCAGCTTGTTCGCATCCGTGATACCGAAGGTTTGTCGAAAGATGTCTGGGAGATTGTTTCTAAGAGTTTGAGCTAAACTCGCGTAAACTTAAATCGTGGCTTTTTGCTTTCCTGAACCTTCGCCAAACATCCTCGTCGTTGATGACGAGCGGATGATTCGCTGGACGCTTCGTGCCGCATTCGAAGATGCAGGTGGTGTTGTCGAAGAAGCCGCTGACCTTGCCGAGGCGCGCGAAAAACTCACAACGGGCTGGCCCGACCTTTTGGTCCTTGACCTCAAGTTGCCCGATGGGTCAGGCATGGATTTGCTCGCCGAAATTAAGGTGCAAGACGCACACCTTCCCGTCCTTATTATTACGGCTTTTGGGTCGCTCAAGGGCGCGGTTGTTGCGATGCAGGCGGGTGCTTTTGATTACTTAGCTAAACCTTTTGAGCTTGATGATTTGTTGTTAAAGGCAAGCCGTGCTTTAGAGCAGCGTCGATTGCGGCAAGGCAAGTTGCTACAAAGTCGAGATACTCCCTTTTCATGGCCCGTTGCAGAATCGCCTGCAAGCCGCAAGGTCTTGACTTTGCTTCAAAAGGTGGGGCGCGCAGGGGCAAGCTCGGTCTTGCTTAGTGGTGAAAGCGGCACAGGCAAGGGTTTGGCCGCACGCACGCTTCATGCTTCTGCTGTTGGCGGCGACGATACTCCTTTTGTACCGGTATCTTGTACTTCCATTACGGAAACCCTTCTTGAGTCTGAGCTGTTTGGGCACGAAAAAGGGGCGTTTACAGATGCCAAAGAAAGCAAAATTGGCCTTGCCGAATTGGCTGCTGGCGGCACCTTGTTCCTTGACGAAATTGGTGATTTGCCACCCGCAATGCAGGCTAAATTACTGACGCTTCTCGAAGACCGGGTTTTTCGTCGCGTGGGTGGCACGCGCGAAATTTCGCTCAAGGCCCGTGTCGTTACTGCAACGCATCGCAATCTTGAGCTCGAAGTGCAACGCGGCAATTTCCGCCAAGATTTGTTTTTCCGGCTCAAAGTCGTGCCGATTGAGATTCCGCCGCTGCGTCATCGTCTCGAAGATATTCGGCCATTGGCAGAGTTCTTTCTGACCACATTTCAGCGTGAGTTGGGCTCGTCCGTGAGCTCTTTCCATGAAGAGGCGCTAATGGCTCTTGACGCATATGCTTGGCCTGGCAATGTCAGAGAATTGCGCAATTCAATCGAGCGTGCTGTTTTGCTCTGCGGTGGCAACCAAATCTTACTCGAAGATTTGCCTCCAGAAATTGCAGATATTGGCATGGGGCAGCTTCCATCAGGGGCACTTTCTTCTGACGGAGGTCCCACTCGCCCTGATGGGCTTTTGTCGTTGCCCGAAGTTGGGGTCGATCTGACTCGACAAGAAAAGGCATGGGTCGAAGATGCCCTTGAGCGAGCCGGAGGCAATCGCACACAAGCTGCGAAATGGCTCGGTCTATCGCGAGATCAAATTCGCTACCGCATCGAAAAGTTCGATCTTAAAGGCTAGTTTTTTTGGGCGCGGCGAGGGGTAGCTGCAATTTGAAACGCGCGCCATCTTTGGGTGAGTCTGGCTTAACTATGTAGAGATGGCCACCCAGTGACGCCAAGTGTCTGCGGCAAATAGCTAGGCCTAACCCCGACCCACGCGTCTTTGTGGTGAAAAAAGGCTCAAGTATTTTTTCGCGGATCTCTTCCGGAATGCCAGGGCCATCATCTTCAAAGAAAAGTGTGGCTTGCCCCTTTTCGATGCTTAGGCGCAATTGGATATCCAAGTGGCCCTCTTTCGATTCGCGGGCATTCTCGAATAGGTTGCGCAAAACTTGCCCCAAGAGCATGCCGTCTAAATTCACGAGTGCGGCTTGTTCGGCACGGAAAGCCATAGAAACTTCACGCTGGGTTGCTTCGCGTTCCATTTGAGCAAGCCAGTCAACGACCCACTCGTCGAGTTGGGTTAAATTCTTTTGAGCACTTGCGGGGCGGCCAAATCGCAAGAGATCTGTAACGAGATGATCCATTCGGCCAATTTCGAGACCGATTTGCTCAAAGACATCTTCTTCTTCCGACCCTTTTTCTGCACGCCTTCGTAAAATTTGCAAAGCACCATGAATTCCGGCCAGGGGGTTTCGGACCTCATGGGCAATTTGCGAGGCCAACTCACCAATTTGCCCAAGGTGCTTGGCCTCATCAAGCTCATCGTGAAGGCGCTCCCAGTCAGTGATATCACGAAGAATTACGCCCCAGCCAACAGTTGTGCCTTGTGCGGAAACCATCCGTGTGCGAGATAGCGAAATCGTGAGGATGCGCCCGTCACGGGTGAGGCGCTTGGTGACATAATTTTTTAATGCCCCAGTGATTTCGGTTTCTGCACTGATTCGATCCAGCTCGCCGGCGGCCAATAAATCGCGCGGAACGAGCAGGTCGAAGTAACTGCCATTGGCCTCTTCGGCGGTGTAACCAAAAAGATCTTCCGCACCTTGATTCCAATAGCGAATCGTGTGCCGCGTATCGACAAACATAATCGCATCGGGGCTCATGTCAGTCATTTGAGCGAGAAGCTTCGGGTTCAGCTGACCATGTTCGGGCAGATGAAAGGGTTGAGGGTCGCGAGGGGGGGGCATGCGTGTGGGGGAAGCACTCTTGGCTTCCCATCAATCTACGGGATGATTAGACTGCGGCATAGTCTAAGACTGAACACCCCCCATGCGCATCCTTCTCATTGGTTCCGGCGGTCGCGAGCATTCACTTGCTTGGAAAATCGCTCAATCCCCCCTTCTCGAGCAACTTTGGGTTGCCCCAGGCAATCCCGGCACGGCGCTTCATGGCACCAATGTCGATTTCGATGTTTCTAATTCAGCGGCCGTTGTGGCCTTTGCGAAAGAACACGAGGTTTCTTTGACGGTTATTGGCCCTGAGGTGCCTCTAGTCGCTGGCCTTGCTGACGACCTCCGCGATGCGGGCATTCTGGTCTTTGGCCCATCTAAGGCAGCAGCCGAGCTTGAGGGCTCAAAGGCCTACTGCAAAGAGGTGATGTCGCGTCATCGCATCCCTACGGGCGGGCATCGTTTGTTTCGCAATGTAAGCGCGGCTATTAGCTATCTCGAAAGTGATTTGCGATACCCCGTTGTTGTTAAAGCTTCTGGCCTAGCCGCTGGCAAAGGCGTGGTTATTGCCGAAAGCCCTGAAGTCGCAAAAGAGGCCGTCCGCAATATGATTGAGCGCAAGGCCTTTGGCGACGCCGGAGATGTCGTCCTAGTCGAAGAATTTATCAATGGCTACGAGACGAGTGCATTTTGTCTCACCGACGGCAAGACCTTTATTCCACTCGAGACATGTCAAGACCACAAGGCCTTGCTCGACGGGGGTAAAGGGCCGAATACGGGTGGTATGGGGGTGATTAGCCCTAATGCTAAAATTTCCGATCGCATGCATGAAGCCATTGAGCGCGAGGTTATGTTGCCGACCCTACACGGCATGAATCATGAAGGCCGACGCTTTCAAGGTGTCTTGTTTGCGGGCCTGATGATGACTGCCGTTGGCCCTAAAGTCCTTGAATACAATGTGCGTTTTGGCGACCCTGAGTGTCAGGTTTTGATGATGCGCTTTCAGTCTGATTTGGTGCCATACCTTGAGGCCTGCGCCAACGGCACTCTAGAAGAACTTGAAGCTCCAATCTGGGATTCACGCGCTGCTTGTTCCGTTGTTTTAGCTTCCGAAGGCTACCCAGCGGCTTACAAAACGGCCATCCCTATTTCGGGCATTGATGCAATCGAGCAAGATGAGACGCTTCAGGTCTTCCATGCTGGCACGGCTTTAGATCGCAAAGGGCAACTTATCACCACTGGTGGTCGCGTTTTAGCGGTTACAGCCCTTGGCGAAACGATGGGTGAGGCGCGCGACCGTGCCTATGCTGCTTGCGATGCGATTGAGTTCGAGGGCAAGACCCTTCGTCGTGATATTGGCCGCGCGGCTGCAGATTCTTTTCATCACGCCAAATGAAACCCGCAGCCGCACGCCGCAGATTTGAGCTTTTCCTGAAAGAGCGGAAGCTGCGTGTGACGCAACAGCGACTCGACATCCTTGATTTGGCGTGGGAAACGCACGACCATTTTTCGGCTGAACAGATGTTTGGTTGGGCGCGAGTCCGCAATGCACATGCATCAAGAGCAACGGTCTATCGCACCTTAAATCTAATGCTCGAGGGGCGTTTCCTGTCTTCCTTTGAGGCAAGCAGTGGTGCAGCTTTGTTTGAGCATGCGCTTGGGCACAATCACCACGACCATATTTTATGCCTTAAATGTGGCAAAATTGAAGAGTTCCATTGCGACGCAATTGAAAAACTTCAAGAACAGGAAGCCCAACGATTAGGCTTCCAGCTTGTTGATCATGCCCTCATTCTTGAGGGGCATTGTGCAAGTTGCAGCTCTACAGACGAGCTGTAATTTCATCCGCCACATATTCGGCGAGATCGCCGCGGCCGCGCACATAAAGCTCGCGTGCTACAACTTTGAGCTCACAGTAGTCAGGAGTCTTAGGCATCAAGAAAATCTGAATGATGTATTCGACGCCTTCGCGGCTGTATTGGATTTTCATGACCTTGATCTCAAGGTCTTCTTCGGCTTGCTCTTGCGCCACGGCTTTGGCCGCAGCGAAAACGCGCTCAGCAGAGTGCTTGAGCAGGACCTGGCCGCGGTCGTCGGCGTATTCGTCTTGAGCCCAGAGCCCAACAGCCGCGCCGGCTCCAGCGATGATGATCGCGCTACAGGATGAAGCGAGAAGGAGAGCAGAAAAAGCGAGTAGAAGTGTTTTGATGCGCATGGCAGAAACCTAGTTGTGGTTGTTGGGAGTGTATCAGCCCAAGTAGCGGTCTAAAAGCCCGCGGAAAAATTGAAGCCCTTCTGAGCCGTCACCCCAAGCACCTGCTCCACGGTCGGGCAGATGAAGTCGGGATAGATTGCGCTCGGGATGGGGCATGAGGCCCAAGATGCGGCCAGATTGGGAAACTAAGCCAGCAATGGCACCGATGGAGCCATTGGGGCAGTCAGGGAAAGCTTGGGTCACTTGCCCCTGCGCATCGCAATAGCGAAACGCAACGCAACCCTCAGCTTCAAGGCGGCGTAGATCAACCTCTGGCACCCCAAGCACGAGCTTGCCTTCCGCGTGAGCGCTTGGGGCTGGAAGAACCGAACCTGCAGGGAGGATGTGCGCAATCGCTGGCTCAACTTTCAAGCGAGTCCAGCGGCACTCGAAATGGTGGGTGTCGTTCCAGGTGAGCGAAACTTTCATGTCAGGCAAAGCCGGCAGAAGCCCAGCCTTAACCATAATCTGGAAGCCATTGCAGGGGCCAAAAACAGTACCACCTCGCTCATGGAAATCAGCAAGCTCTCCGCCCAGGAATTTTTCGACTTCAAGCGCCAAAATGCGGCCCGCGCCAAGGTCGTCTCCGTAAGTGAAGCCCCCAGGAATTGCGAATACATCAAAGTCTCGCAAGGCAGCGGGGTTTTGCATTAAAACGCGGATGTGCATTTCAGTGACAACCGCCCCCGCAGATTCAAAGGCAAATCGAAGCTCGCGGTCGCAGTTTACGCCGGCAGCAAAAAGTTGGAGGACGCGGGGTTTCATGCTGAGGTACCGTTAGCGCGCAATAGCGTCGGGATGTCAAAAGCGGCGAGTGGTAAATCACCCGAGCGCAAAAGGAGGGAAGCTGAATCTGTAACTTCACCGACCCAGGCAATCGGCAGGTCTGCGAAGCGCTGTGCAAATGAATCAACTTGGTCGGCGGATACCTCAACTAAGAACCGTGTCGGGCCCTCGGTGAATAGGCGCGCCAAGTGATTGGTCGAGGTGCATGGCACTTGGGAAAGGTCAAGGTCAATACCCAAGCGGGTAGTGCCAAGCAGCATTTCAGCAGCGGCAACGGCCAAGCCTCCTTCGGAGAGATCATGGCAAGAGGCCATTTCGCAAGCTTGACTCGCGGCGTAAATCGCTCGGAAAACCGAAGGTGCCTCAGCGAGGTCGGGCCTAGGCACTGTGGAGTCTGGCAGCCCAAGCAAATCGCTTGCGACAGAGCCGCCGCCATCAGGCGTCGTATGGCCAATCAAAGCCAAGCGATTGCCCGGTTTGCGGACAGGGGCATCGAGAGCTTTAGCGCAGTCTTTCACGACAGCCATCGCGGTGCAAAGAAGCGTCGGCGGGATGGCCTTTTCTTGGTCACCCACGCGGTACTCGTTGTTTAGAGAATCTTTGCCTGACACAAAAGGAGTGCCGTAAGCCAAGGCAACATCAAGGCAAGCCTCAGCCGCCAAAACAAGGCTGCCGAAGCGATCTGGTTTGCGGCAGTCTCCCCAGCAAAAGTTGTCGAGGATGGCGCAGCGGTCAGGATTGCCGCCCGCAGCGACGACATTACGCATGGCCTCGTCGATGGCGCAGGCCGTGCCGGCATAAGGGTCAATCTCGGAAGGGCGCGGAGCAATGCCGCAACCAAGCGCGACTCCTTCTGGTCGAGAGAGCGAGGGTTGAATAACCGAGCCGTCGCCAGGAGTATGGCCCGTCTCGCCCTGGTAAGGCTTGACGACCGTGCCGCCCTGGACCTCATGGTCGTATTGCCGCACGACCCATTCTTTGGTCGCGACTTGTGGATGCCCCAAAACTTGAATCAGCAAATCAGCAATCGCATCGCCATTTAGCTGAGGCCATGGTGTCGAGAGTGGGTCAGGACGCTGCCAAGTGGCCTCGCGAAGTGGTTGCGGGACGCCTCCGTGCAAAAACTCCATGGGCATATTGGCGACTTCTTCGCCATGCCAAGTAAGTCGCAGCATGTGGTCGTCGGTGAACTTGCCGAGCACGCAGCATTCGACCTCGTGCTCATCGCAGATGGTTTGGAAGGCCGCCAACTTGTCTGGCGGAATCGAAAAGACCATGCGCTCTTGGGCCTCGGAGATCCAGATTTCCCAGTAGGACAGCCCTGGGTATTTTAGAGGTGCTTGTGAGAGCTCGACATCCGCACCGCATTCTTCGCCCATCTCGCCTACGGCGGATGAAAAGCCACCCGCGCCGCAATCTGTGGTTGCCGAGTAGAGCCGCTGGTCACGAGCGATCATCATCACATCAAGAACCTTTTTCTCGGTGATTGGGTCGCCGATCTGAACGCTAGCCGCATCTAAAGTTTCGCTCTCTTCGTGCAAAGCTTCCGAAGAAAAAGTTGCCCCATGGATGCCGTCGCGCCCTGTGCGACCGCCAATCGCGACAATGTGGTCGCCAGGCATGGTTTCTTTGTCGACGCAATCGCGCGGAATCTCGCCAATGCAGCCTGCAAAGACTAGAGGGTTGGCCGTGTAGCCTGGGTGGCGAATGACTGTGCCGCAAACGGTCGGAATGCCCATGCGGTTGCCGTAATCGCGCACACCTGCAATGACTCCATCAAGGATGCGGTCTGGGTGCATCGTGCCCGGGGGCAGGTCGCCAGCATCATCACCACTTAGCCCAACGCAAAATACATCGGTCGCAGCGAATGGCCGCGCGCCCAAGCCAGTGCCCAAAATATCGCGAATCACGCCGCCAATCCCAGTGCCCGCACCACCGTATGGGTCTAGGGCAGAAGGGTGGTTGTGAGTCTCAACTTTAATCGCCACACCATTGTCTGGCGTCAATTCAATTACGCCAGCGTTGTCTTTAAAAACTGACCAACACCACTCTTTGTCAAGTTGCTCAGTCGCCGCAAAGACCGTCTCTTTTAGTAAGTTGCTGTATGTGCGCTCTTCGGTGATTTCGCCAGCGGCATTGCTGATGCGCAACCGAACAGGGCCCGTGAGCGTTTTGTGCTTGCAGTGCTCAGACCAAGTCTGCGCCAAAGTCTCTAACTCAACATCTGTCGGCTCGCGGTCAGCTTGAAGATAAAAATCACGGATGGCCTGCATCTCATCAACCGTCAAAGCCAAACTCATGCCCACCGAAACCTCAAGCAATTGCGAATCGCTCAGCTCGCGGATAGCAACCTCGACTCGCTCACCGCGACGGGTGCCTGGGTGGGGGTGAATACCAAAAGCAGATTCGGCAAGTGAGACCTCTTCGATGACAGGGTTAGCCAACGCCCGCGTCGCGGCTTTGAGGAAGTCCGCGCTATCGACCGCGTCACTAGTACGGAAAAAACGGTAGGTCTCTAAAGTGCTACCTTGAGGCAACTGCACGCCAACGAGGGGCAAGGAGCGCTCTGCACTCGCGGCTTCTGGGTCAGAAACGCCAGCCATGCGGCGGACGACAACCTGGAGCCCAGCATCGTCTGAAGTTGTGCCGGGTGCCAAAATCCTGATGGATTCGGTCACGGCATCGGCAAATAATCGATTCGCAGCCAGGGCCACATCGGCCTCGGGTAAATCAGCAGGCAGGAGGTATCCTCGACCAGATCGGAGGCTCTTGAGAGAGAGCCCACGAGCCTGCAGGGCGGAAAGAGCAGAGTCGCCAACAGGGTCGGGACGGTCTATCCGAAGTTCAAGTTCTACGCGCCAGGCGTCAATTTGGGTTTCCATGGTGGTCTCCGACCGGGTTTAGAGGGTATCCTAGTGACTCGAGGGCACGGCTTCCATGCCCCGCACCTGTCATGGCTAAAAAGAAAACGAAAACTTCCTCTCCAGCTGCCCTTCCATTCGAGCAGCCCATCGAGGATGTCCGTTCGCGCCTTACCGAGCTTGAAGAGCTTGCGGCGCAGACTACGCATGATCTCAGCGAAGAGCTTGCTTTTTACCGTGAGCGACTCGAGCGTTTGACCAATGAGATTTATTCTGAGTTGTCATCCTGGAACCGAGTGCAAGTGGCGCGGCATCCGAATCGTCCACTTACAACCGACTATATTTCAAACATTTGCGACGATTGGGTTGAGTTGTTTGGTGATGGTGTCTTTGGCGATGACTCCGCGATGGCCACGGGCTTGGCCACGATTGGGCGCCACAAGGTCTTGCTGATTGGCCAACGGAAGGGCCGCGACACCAAAGAGCGCTTGGCCTGTAATTTTGGTTCCGCTCACCCCGAAGGCTATCGCAAGGCATTGCGCAAAATGAAAATGGCGGAACGGATGGGTTTGCCGATTGTTTGCCTCATCAATACCCCCGGTGCTTACCCGGGTGTCGCTGCAGAAGAGCGTGGGCAAGCGCGAGCAATTGCAGAAAACATTCACGAGATGTTCGGGCTGAAAGTGCCAATCGTCTGTCTCGTAATCGGTGAAGGCGGCTCAGGTGGTGCGTTGGGCATTGCCATCGGCGACAAGGTTGCCATGATGGAAAATGCATGGTATTCCGTGATTTCACCCGAAGGCTGTGCTTCGATCCTGTGGCATTCGGCCGAGGGCAAAGAAAAAGCAGCCGAGGCTCTGAAATTAACAGCAAGTGATTTGCTTGGCTTTGGGATCGTCGATGAAGTCGTCCCAGAGCCGGTGGGGGGCGCCCATGCTCACCCCAAAGATGCGATGCAAATCGTAAAGGGCAAGATTGAATCTTGGCTTGACGAGCTCCTTGCGATGCCAGCTGACCTGATGCTTGAGGCGCGTTACCAAAAGTTTAGGCACATTGCGCAAGTTCAAAGTTCGGTTGAGAGCCAAGCCCTTGGTGCGGCCAGTCACCGTGGGGTCGATACTCCCGCCTCTCGCCTAGCTTCGCCGAGTGAAATTCACGGTGAGGGCTGATGGCAAAGGAATCTGGATTTCCTACTAACCCTGCTGGGGGCTCGCGCGTAAGCAAAGGCCACACCATGGGTAGCTCCGCATTCAAACTCGTTTCTCCTGCCGCCACCAAGGCTTCCTTGGCTGACGGCGTTTTAGCTGACATCGAGCCCGTTGAGCACGGCTGGGCTTCTCTTTCTGATGAAGAGTTGATGGCCCTGACTTGCAAAGGCGAGCGAGACGCCTTCCGCCTTTTGGTTGAGCGTTATGAACTTCGAGCCTTGCATACTGCTCGCGGCATTTTGCGTCGTACTGAAGTGGCGCGCGAGGCCGTCCAAGAGGCCTTTCTTAAAGTTTATGCAAATCGTGACAAATTCGATGGCAAGCGTAAATTTCCCACTTGGTTTTTCCGCATTCTGCGTAATCATTGCGTAGATACTTTGCGTCGCCTCAAACCTGGCACTCCGCATGGCGCAGGTGAGTTGTTAGGGGATTGGGGCGCAACTGAGCCAGGGCCTGTTGCTGCGGTTAGCGCGCGCGAGCGCCGAGTGTTGGTGCGCCGCATTCTTGAGGCCTTACCGAATTCTTTCCGAGAGGTCCTCGCCATGCGCGATCTTGAGGGCATGTCGTGCGGCGATATCGCTGATGCCGTAGGCACGACAGCAGGCACGGTTCGCTGGCGTCTTCACCATGCGCGCAAACTTTTCCGCGAGCACTGGGAGCGTCAGCTAGGCGCAGAAGAAGGGAGCGATTTAATATGAGCTGCGAAGAGATCCTGTCCTTTTTACCCCTTCACATTGGTGGGGATTTAACTCTAGACGAGTCTGCCTCAGTTGAGGCTCATCTTAAGGGCTGCAATAGTTGCTCGGCTGAAATGGATGCCTATCAGCTTTCTTTTGATGAAATGCAAATCCAAGCTCTTCTTGAGCCAGCTCGGTGCGGCCTCTGGGCTGACCTCGAGCCGCGCCTTGATGCTGCCGACGCAATCGCTTCTTTGCGAGTGTCTTTGTGGCGACGCATGTCGGTTTGGCTACCTGCCGTCGCCGCCGTAATGGCCGTTGCCATGGGGCTTCGTCTATTGCTCCCTGATTTTGGTCAAACTTTCGCTCCTATTCGCTTAGATGAAACTGCGATTGCAGCCAATACGGCTGATGAAATCGGCGCAACTTCAGCCACTGCAGCAGGGTCTCTGGTTGAGGTCCCCGATGCTGAACTAGATCAATTTCTCCTTGAAAATGGTGCTTATTTGCGTGGTGCGCAAAGAAGCCCATTGGCTGAGGGCGATGCCGTCCCAGTATCGGTTCGTCGTCGGCGCTTTTAGTTTTTGAGATGACTCCTCTCTTGATTTGTCTGAGCGCGTGGCTTTGCCTTGCGCAGCCACAAGAGGGGCTTCAGCCAATTGATTCGACTAAACCCGGCTGGATTCAGCCAGAGGCAGAGCTCAAACTGCCTGGTGAGTTTGTCATGACAGTCGGTTTTAGCGCGCTGGGCGCAATGGAAGACGAATTGGTGCAGCTCTATGCGGGCTTGCATCCTTCCGTTGTGCAGGTCCGCTATGTAATTGCGCCTCAACCTGAAGCCCCCGATGTCGAAGTCAAAACGGTTTTAGTTTCAGGTGTCGTGATGGGGCATGCTGGTTTTATTCTTGCACCTGGCCCCATGAGCCATCGTTTCAACTCGGCCGAGGTGGTTCGATTTGACGGCAAGGTCTTCCCCGCTGAGCGGGTTGGCTATGACGAGACATATGGCTTTGTCCTATTGCGGGCAGCAAAGCTTGGCTTGGTTGGGCCACAGATTTCCCCTGAGTCTGAGCAGAGAGTTGGGCATGTTTTGGTTTCACTAGGCAACGCCTTTGCTCTGGGTAGCAGCTTGGGTTTGGGCTTTATTTCCGGCTTTGACCGCAAAGACGGCAATCGAGAAGGTTTGCTTCAAGTCACAAACGAGCTCAACCCTGGTGATGGCGGTGGTCTTCTCGCCGACCGTCACGGTCGTTTGGTGGGGTTATTCTTGTCGTCGTCATCCGTCACTTTTGCGGTACCCGCCGGCCGCCTTCTTGATGCGTTTCCGCATCAGTTAGGGCATCTTCTCCCTGGGCGCCGCCAGCTCGGTGTGCTCTTGCAAATCCGACACCGCGAAGGGCAAGCTCAAGCAACCTTGCTGGTCGAAGAAGTTGAGCCCGGGCTAGCCGCAGCTCAAGCAGGCGTATTGCCGGGCGATGTTCTACTCGGCCTTGCCGGCATCGATTTCTTGCCCAAGTTTAAGGCTGACGAGCCGCAATCGCAGTCCGGCGAGGCTCTACTCGCACACTTGCAGCACACAATCCAAAATTCGTCATCGCACACCCAAATTCGCGTCTTGCGAGGCGGGCTTGTGCGCGTATTGCCAATTCATTTCAATCGTTAGTTTCGGTCAAGATTCGCAGCGCTTGTTGCAT
This sequence comes from Planctomycetota bacterium, assembly GCA_018671175.1. GTDB lineage: Bacteria > Planctomycetota > UBA1135 > UBA1135 > UBA1135 > JABHIE01. Next base: position 203,011 of record JABHIE010000029.1, read on the forward strand.
GTATTTTGAATCTTGCTCTAGGTTTGAAACGCGCACAAAAGACTTGAGGTGGCCGAGGGCATCGACTCGCTTTCCTTGCTCGTAGAGGCTCATCCCGAGACCAAAATAAGCTTCAGCGCTTTCAGGATTTAGGCGCAACACGAAGCGATATTCACTTTGCTCCGCCTGAGGGTTGCCTTGCCGTTTAAAAATGGCGGCACGCGCATGACGGACGCTAATCTCATGCTGCATGTCTTCAAGTAAATCTGCTCGAAGCTTTTGCTCCTGCGCTAGGTTTAAGGAAGTATTCGTGGCAAGTTCTCGATTCTTATAGGTTTTAGATTCGAGAAGAATTTCTAAAATCCGGTTGAGCTGCTCAAGAGCGATCTCGTCATGGCCCATCAAGGAATGCGTCATAGCCGCCATTTGGAGGCCTTGCAAGAATTCGGGTGCTTCCAGCAGGGCGACATCTAGAAGGACGAGAGCTTCTTGCCAGTGCTCGAAAGCAATGGCGTCTTGCTTTAGGTGCTGCACTCGCATTTCTTCGCGCCTATTCGGGTCAGACTCAGGGTAGGCCCGAATCGCCTGCTGAATGCTCAAGGAGTCGTCCCGCAGATAAACACCATAGCGCTGATGAAACTCAGCTAAGGAAAAAGCGGTGCGATAGTTTGGATCGAGAGCGTAAGCCTTTTCAAGAAAGGGGCGAGCGTCGACAATTTTGCCGAGAGATCGCATCTCGAGGAGGGCCCGGCCGAATGTGTGGTTTAGCATCGGGTCTTCTGGATCGATGGCCAACCCTCTTGCAGCCTGCTGCCGGCAAGATTCAAAACGCTTGGCCTCGTAATAAATCTGAGCGCGGTTTTTATAGGCCTCAAGTAGTTGCACCTCTTGGTCTTCTAAGCCCCCGCAACTGGGGATCATGGCGAAGAATGGGAGGGTTGAGAGGAGGATGAGGGCGGGTCGCATCATGGGCATCTTAAAGATTATGGGGAAAGCGCGGATGCGCTTTCCCCATGAAGTCGTGAATTGGAGCTCGGTTACTCGTTATCCCAAACCCAAGGGGTGGAAATTGGTGCCCAGTCTTCTAGGCCTTCTGGGAAGAAAATGCCCAATTCGCGAGTTGCGCTCTCAGAGGAGTCTGACCCATGCAAGAGATTGAAAGATTTTGAGCATCCGTAATCGCCACGGATAGTGCCGGCTTCCGCCTCGATACCAAAAGTCTTGCCCATCATGCGCCGCGCTACGGCAACGGCATCAGGGCCGCGCAAAGCCATGGCGATAATCGGGGAGCCTGTCATGAAGCCAACGAGGCCTTCGTAGAAAGGCTTGCCAATATGCTCGGCGTAATGCTTGGCAGCAACTTCTTGGCTCATGCGCATGAGGCGCATACCGACTAATTGAAGGCCCTTGTTCTCGAAGCGAGCAAGGATTTGGCCGACGAGCCCACGGTGCAGGGCGTCTGGCTTGAAGAGAATGAGTGTAGTTTCCACGGTTTTTGGGTGAGAGGGAGGTTGGTTAAGACGGAGAGGATACGACCTTGGCAAAGGAATCGCCATAGTTACGGTTGATTGAGCCCGGAAAGTGTTTAGAATGTCCGCCCGATTCCACTCCAGCTCTCCTTAGTGCTGATGTGTTGTCGCTCTTTCCCTCATTCGATAGGAAATGGCTTCCCCCCAACAGGACGACTCTTCCCGGAAAACGCCTTCAAACCCTTCAGCTGATTACGTCCGCTACTCGGGTATTGGGGTTCAGTTCGCCGCCACGATGGGCTTCTTTGCCTATATTGGTTACCGGATTGACCTTTGGCTTGGTCTTTTGACCGTTTTCCCGGTCTTTCTGATAGCCGGAGTTTTTCTCGGAATGGCGCTTGGTATTTACCGACTTAAGCTCCAGTTCGATACGCCCAAAAGCGATCGTGAATCCGAATCATGAAACTCCTTCTGCTTGCCCTTACTTTTCTGCCCTTGCTCTCAAAGCCTTTTTGGCCTGAGCTGTGGTGGTCGGGTTTGTCTGCAGGCTGGGTGTCTGCCATGGCCCTAGAGCTTCTGACGCATTTTCGTCGTCAGCGCGCTTTTGAGCCCGATGCGCCTCCCCAGGCATGGCTTTCTGCCATCGTGGGCGGTTTTCTGGCCAAGCTAGTGGTCCTCCTTGCAGTCGCGGTTGTTGGTGCTCGCTTTAGCACTCATCATGTTCCTGCATTCCTCTTCTCCTTTCTCGCCGCCATGGCACTAGGGGAAGCCCTCTCCCTGACGGCTCTTGCCCGTCTCCCTCGTCTCGTCGCTAACGAGACTGACTCCCCAACTCCACGATCTTCGTGAGCCTTCTCCCGACACTCTTCGCAGCTGCGTCCACTTCAGGTGGCGGCGGCCACGCTGTTGATCCGACCAAGCCATTTGATGCACTGTTCGGTCATGTGGTGCCCCATGCGGTTGAGGGGCTAACTCTCTTCGGGATGCAAGTCTGGAATATCCAGATTTTTCAAGTCCTTTCCATCCTGCTGATTTTTGTGGCCTTTGCCGGTGTCGCCCGTGCAGTCCGCAATGGCACTGGTGGTAAGCGAGCCAAGATAGCAGCAGGTTTTGTTGATTACATCGTCGAAGACATGATCGTGCCCAATATTCACGAGCGCAAGCACGCGCGCGCGTTGGCACCTTTGTTCTTGTCTTTCTTTTTCTTCATTCTCTTTATGAATCTGTTTGGCCTCGTCCCTTTCGGCGCGACGGCTACAGCATCGGTCTATGTCCCCGCCGCTATGGCCGGGCTGACTTTCCTCGTCATGCTGCTCGGCGGCATGATCGTGCAGGGCCCAATTAAGTTCTGGGTAAACCTGCTGCCCCATGGCCTTCCGGCCTGGTTAATTCCGTTAATGTTTGTCGTTGAGTTGATTGGCTTATGTGTTAAGCCTTTTGCCTTGATGGTGCGTTTGACGGCCAACATGGTAGGGGGGCACCTCGTGCTGCTCTCTTTCATGGGTCTGATGTTCTTCTTCGGCTATGGTTCTCCCATGGCTGGGTGGGCAGTCGCGCCAGCTTCAATTGGCATGGCTGTTTTCATCATGATCATCGAGGGCTTTGTTGCCCTTTTGCAGGCGTATATTTTTACCCTGCTGTCCATCATTTTCGTGGGCGCAAGCCTGCATCCGGATCACTAACGATCCCAACCCCGCAATACCTGAGACTCGCAAGATGCTCGAAATCGTACAACCTGTCATTGAGGCCGCCGCCTCCGCTCCACTCATCCCTGTTTCTGTCGGTGCAGGCCTCGCCATTATTGGTGCTGGCATGGGCATTGGCAAAATCGGTTCTTCTGCCAACGAAGCTATCGCTCGTCAGCCAGAAGCCGCCGGTGACATCAAAGGCAACGCACTCATCCTCTCCGCACTCATTGAGGGTGCCACGCTGTTCGCAGTTGTGGTTGCTCTTCTCGCCACTATTTAGTGGTTTGAGTTGCTCTCGCGGGGCGACCGGCTCACTCCTTCGTGGGTGAGCCGAAACTCAACCCGCAGTCAATCAACCGGAGACGCACATGATGCCACTCCTTTACTTTGCCGCTCTCGCCCTTCCTAGTGAAGAGGCTGAAGGGGGATTGGATTTTTTCAATGTTGGCCAATCGGCCACCATCTGGACCATCCTAATCTTTCTCCTCAGCTTCCCGCTCATGTGGAAAGTCGTTTTTGGTCCTATCGTAAAAGCTCTCGAATCCCGCGAAAATGCGGCTCGCGATGCCGCTCGGTCCGCTGAAACGGCCCGTGAGGATACCGAGCGTCTGATGCAATCCGCGAAAACCGAAGCAGAATCCGCAATGCGAGAGTCTCGCGAATTGCTTAAAGCTGAAAAAGTTAAGGCAGCTGAATTGGGCGAGAAATTGCGCAATGAAGCCCGTGCCGAAGCTGAGCTTGAGCGCGCGCGAGCACAAGAAGAACTCGAACGCACCCTCGCGGCTGCCAGAGAGACTCTTCGTCGCGAAGCCGTTTCTCTTGGCGTAGAAGTCGCCGAGAAAGTCATCGTGCGTGAATTCACGGGTGATGATCAGAAACGCCTTGTCTCTGACTTCTCTAAAGAGGTCGGTGCCTAATTATGGGTGATGTCGTCTTGACCACAGCCGTTGCTCGCCGCTATGCGCGGGCTTTCTTTCAGGCCGCACTTGGTGCCGATGAGCTTGAGCAAGCGTTCGCTGACATTGAGGTCTTGACCTCAGTTGTGGCGGACAAACAGGTTTCGGCCTGGTTGCTTGATCCTCGCGCCGGAGAGTCTCGCAAGCGCGATGCGCTTTTGCGTGCCATGAAAGATACCGGTCGGCATTTCGTCAACCTACTCAACATGCTTGAGCGCCGCAATCGTTTGGCGGTCCTCACGCAACTCCCTGCCGCATTCCTCGTCTTGCACGACGAGCATCATGGTCGCCAACGCGGCCTGCTTGAAACCGCGCTCCCTCTCATCGAGGGCGAAAAAGAGGCCTTAGAGGCTTCCTTTTCTGCGTCGACAGGCAAGCAAGTCTCTCTTGAGGTTCGCCAAGATGCTTCTCTGTTAGGTGGTGTTCGCGTCACGCTTGCCGGAACGCGTTACGACGGCACAGCTCGCGCACGGCTTAATGCCGCACGCAAGCGTCTCCAAGAAGTCGAGCTCAACATTGGTTGAGCCAAAACAAATTCATAAAAATGGAACTGCAACCCTCTGAAGTCACTTCAGTCCTAAAAAAGGAAATCGAAGGCTTTGAGTCCTCTGCATCGACTGAAAAAGTCGGTCAGGTCCTACAAGTTGGCGACGGTGTCGCTCGCGTGTACGGTCTCGATCAATGCATGATGTCTGAGCTCGTTGAATTCCCCGATGGCGTGATGGGCATGGCCCTCAACCTCGAGGAAGACAATGTAGGCTGCGTGCTTCTCGGCGACGCTTCTTCTGTAAAAGAAGGCGACCCCGTTAAGAGCACAGGCCGTATTATTTCTGTGCCGACTGGCCTCGCCATGATTGGTCGCGTTGTCGATGCGCTTGGAAACCCGCTTGATGGGAAAGGCGCGATCGATACGACCGATGCCGACCTCCGGCCGATTGAGCAGCCTGCTCCTTCTGTGATTGAGCGCGAGCCTGTTTCTCAGCCGATGGCCACGGGCATCAAGGCGCTTGACGCCATGATTCCTGTTGGGCGAGGTCAGCGCGAGTTGATTATTGGCGACCGTCAGACGGGTAAGACCGCTTTGATCGTTGACGCCATCATCAACCAGAAATCGACTGGTGGGGGTGATCCAACTCATCCTGATCAGGTGATTTGTGTTTATAACGCAATTGGGCAAAAGCAGTCAACTGTAGTTGATGTTCAGCTGAAACTTCAAGCTGCCGGCGCGATGGCATACACCATCATCGTCAATGCATCTGCTGACCACGAGGCTTCTATGCAATTCTTGTCGCCATACGCCGCGACAGCAATGGCCGAGCGTTTCCGTGATGCCGGCCGCCATGTCTTGATTGCTTACGATGACCTTACGAAGCAGGCCTACGCCTATCGTCAGGTGATGTTGCTCCTGCGTCGTCCTCCAGGCCGCGAGGCATACCCAGGTGACATTTTCAACTTGCACTCACGCCTCCTTGAGCGTTCAGCCAAATTGTCTGTCAACGCTCCAGATTTAAACTCACGCTTCGAAAAAGGCGGTGGTTCACTCACGGCTCTTCCAGTCGTTGAGACTCAAGAGGGCGATGTCTCGGCCTACATTCCGACCAATGTGATTTCGATCACTGACGGTCAGATTTTCCTCGAGGCTAACCTTTTCTATTCGGGTATCCGGCCTGCTGTAAACGTTGGTATTTCGGTGTCTCGTGTAGGCGGTGCAGCTCAAACGCCAGCCATGAAAAAGGTTGCTGGTGGTTTGCGCATCAACTTGGCGCAGTTCCGCGAGCTTGAAGCTTTTGCTCAGTTCGGTTCTGACCTAGATGAGGCGACTCAACAGTCACTCAGCCGTGGTGCGCGATTGGTCGAGTTGCTTAAGCAGGGCCAATATGTCCCAATGAGCAATGCGGCACAAATTGTGGCCCTTTTTGCTGGCACAGCAGGCCTCATTGATTCGGTTGAGCTTGATCGCGTGACTGAATTCGAAGCTGGCTTTGTTGAGTACATGACTGACAACCACTCTGACCTCATGGCCACTCTAAATAATTGGAGCACCAAGTGGAACAACGAGATGGCTGAAGAAGTCACCGGTGCTTGCGCAAAATTCTTAACGACCTTTAACGCTTAATCCTCTAGAGCTTTGGCAAACATTCGCGACCTTCGACTACGCATCACCAGCGTCGGTAATATCCAAAAGATTACCGGCGCCATGGAAATGGTGGCTACGACCAAACTGCGGCGTTTCCAGACTGTTGCTGTTGAAGCTAAGCCCTACACAGAAGGCATCGAAGAACTCATCCGCGGCTTATCAGCCACGGTGGATTCTGATCCTTCCGCCGCTGGAGATTCTGCTCCTCTTTTCGCTAATGGCGTCGAGGGCAAGCCGCTTGGCATTCTCTTCGTTGGTTCAGACCGCGGTCTGTGTGGTGCTTACAACTCAATGGTCGGCAAGAGGCTCGACGCTGCTATTGCTGGTCTTCAGGGTGAATACGCTCTCTATGTCGTGGGTCGCAAGGCTATGGCGCATGCTGAACGCATGGGCTATCCCGTCACTCAATACCTAGAAGATTTCAACCTCGAAAAGATGACTTTTGCTGAGGCTGCATCCATTAGCTCCATGCTTGTGGCAGAGTTCCGTAAAGGCAACCTTTCTGGCGTTTCTGTCTGCTTTACGCGTTTCGTCTCGATGATGCGCTATGTGCCTGAGATAGGCTCCTTTTTGCCGATTGCTGAAGATTCTTCAGAAGTCGTCTCTGAAGCCGCAGATGTCATCCTTGAGCCAAGTGCTCCAAAAGTGATGGGCAGCATTGTCCCTCGCTACCTCGAGACGCGCATCTACCACGCGCTTCTTGAATCCATTACCTCCGAATACGCTTCGCGTCGATTCGCCATGACTAATGCCACTGAGGCAGCGGGCGACATGAAGACTGAAATCACTCGGGAATACAACCGAGCGCGCCAGCAGAAGATTACTTCCGAAATTTTGGAAATTGTCTCTGGCGCAGAAGCCCTCTAATCAAAACATCCAACAAACGCCTCCCATGAGTGCCCAAGGAACAATCAAGCAGGTCTTCGGACCAGTTGTTGACGTCGCTTTCGACGAGTCAGCAATGCCTGCCATTAACGACGCCATCAATGTCCCCATGGAGGGGCGCGATGAACTCGTACTCGAAGTTGCCCAACACCTCGGTGACGGCCTTTGCCGTTGCGTTGCGATGGCGACCACTGACGGTTTGCGCCGTGGCGAGCCAGCCTTTGGCACGGGTAACCCCATCATGGTTCCCGTCGGCCAAGAGACTACGGGTCGTGTGTTCAACCTTTTGGGTCGTACGCTTGATACAAAGGTCAAAGGCGAAATTACTTTCGATAAGTTTTTGCCGATTCACCGCAAAGCTCCTAATTATGATGATCAAGAGCCTGTGACAAAAGTGTTCGAAACGGGTATCAAGGTAGTTGACCTCCTTTGCCCATTTGCACTTGGTGGCAAGATTGGACTCTTTGGTGGTGCGGGTGTAGGTAAAACCGTACTTATTCAAGAGCTCATTCGAATCACGGCTGTAGAAAAGGGTGGCTTCTCCGTTTTCTGTGGTGTGGGTGAGCGTACTCGTGAGGGTAACGACCTTTGGCTCGAAATGTCAGAGGCTGAATACACAGCTCCAGATGGCTCAACAGCAGCTGTGATTGATAATGCAGTTCTTGTGTTTGGCCAGATGAATGAGCCCCCTGGTGCTCGTCTGCGTATTGCTCTTTCTGGTTTGACCATGGCTGAGTATTTCCGCGACGAAGAAGGCAAAGATGTTTTGTTGTTCGTCGACAACATCTTCCGTTTTGTTCAGGCTGGTTCAGAAGTGTCAGCGCTTCTTGGCCGTATTCCATCTGCTGTGGGTTACCAGCCAACTCTTGGTTCTGAGATGGGCGCTCTACAAGAGCGGATTACTTCGACCAAAAAGGGTTCTGTTACTTCGATGCAAGCCGTTTATGTGCCTGCTGACGACTTCACTGACCCTGCACCCGTGGCTTCCTTTGCCCACCTTGACTCAACGATTCTTCTTGACCGCGCGATTTCGGAACTGGGTATTTACCCTGCCGTGCACCCGCTCAAGTCGACAAGCCGCATGCTTGACCCACAAGTGATTGGCGAGCACCACTACAGCATCGCGACACGCACCCAGCGTATTCTTCAGCGCTACGCCGACCTAAAAGACATCATTGCGATTTTGGGTATGGAAGAGCTTTCTGACGAAGATAAGCAGGTCGTCCACCGCGCGCGCCGTTTGCAGCGTTTCCTCTCGCAGCCTTTCTTTGTTGCTGAGTCATTTACTGGCTCTCCTGGCAAGTTTGTGCCGAAAGACGAAACGGTTCGTTCCTTCGAAGAAATCCTTGACGGCAAGCATGACGCTATGCCTGAAAATGCTTTCTACATGGTCGGTGGCATCGATGAAGCCATCGAAAAAGCCAAAACCCTGTAACCTGAGTTCCCTGTGACTGCTTCCACTCTTACGCTGCGCATTGTGACGCCATCCGCCACGGTTCTTGAAACCGAGGTCGACGGTGTGCGTTTCCCTGGCGAAGATGGCTCTTTCGGTATTTTGCCTCGGCACGCGACGATGCTTTCTCTGACCGAGTCTGGCCTCGTTGTTGGCCGCATGACTGCCGGCGGAGAGGTCTCGTATCTGGTGCACGACGGCTTTGCCGAGGTACGGGATAATGTCCTCACCATTTTGACTCGTTCTGCTGAAAAGCTAGGCGAGATTGACTTGGGCCGTGCGCGCGCCGCTTCGGAGCGTGCTCGTGAGCGCTTGAGCGCTCGCAATTCTGATCTTGATGCAACGCGAGCCGAAGCGGCTTTGCGTCGCTCGTTGATGCGTATGAATCTATCTTCCAAATGAGTTTGTCCGCCTCCTGGCGGACCCATGCCTGTGGCGAGCTGCGTGCTGAGCACGCAGGTGAGCGTGTCACACTTTGCGGTTGGGTTTCCAATCGCCGTGACCATGGCGGGGTTTCTTTTGTCGACCTGCGAGACCGTTATGGCGACATCCAATTGACGGCTGACGAGACTGCAAGCGAAGAAATTCGCCAGTCTTTGACGCGCTTGCACCCTGAGTATGTTCTGCAGATTGAGGGTGTGGTGCGACTACGCGATGCGGAATACCGCACCAAAGGTCGTGATTCAGGCGACATCGAGATCGTCCCTGAGCGAGTCACTGTGGTAACTAAGGCCTCGCGACTTCCCTTCGAGATTGTCGACGACCTTGATGTGCCTGAAGAGATGCGGATGAAATACCGCTACCTCGATATGCGCCGTGCACCTGTCGCCAAGCGCTTGATGTTGCGCTCCAAAGCTAACCATGCTTTGCGCTGCACTTTGATTGCCGAGCAATTCGTCGAGATCGAAACACCGATGCTCACCAAATCCACACCAGAGGGTGCGCGTGATTATTTGGTGCCGAATCGCCGCCAACCCAACAGTTGGTATGCCTTGCCGCAATCACCGCAGTTGTTTAAACAGCTCAGTATGGTCGGCGGCATGGACCGCTACTTCCAAATCGCGCGCTGCATGCGCGACGAAGATTTGCGTGCAGATCGCCAACCTGAATTTACTCAGCTTGACCTTGAGATGTCCTTCGTTGACGAAGAAGATGTCTATGCCTTGGTTGAGCGCGTGATGGCCAATCTCTACCAAGAAATGCAGAGCGAGGCCTTGCAGACTCCGTTTGAGCGCATCCCATACGCAGAATCGGTCGCGCGATTTGCTAGCGATAAGCCAGACTTACGCAACCCACTCGAAGTCGTTGACTTGGCCGGGCCAGCAACAACCATTGGCTTTTCTATTTTTGAAAGTGTTCTCGAAAAGGGTGGATGGGTGCGCGGCGTTCGCGTTCCAGCCGGAGCGAGTTTGTCACGCAAGCAGATTGATTCCATCGAAGCCGCGGCTAAAGACGCCGGTGCTGGTGGTGCTGCTTGGTGTAAAGTCGGCCCAGACGGCCCAACGGGTCCACTTTCTCGCTTCTTAAAAAGCGACGAGGGCTCGGCCTTCCTCGCGTCTGCAGCTGCTGTCGAGGGCGATTTGCTCGTAACAATCGCCGATCGTCCACGCCGTGCCATGGTGGCGCTTGATGCCGTCCGTCGCCGCGCGGCTGACTTGATGGATCTTGTAAAAGGCCCTGACCGTTTGGTTTGGGTGACCGAGTTCCCACTCTTCGAAGAAACCGACGATGGCGAATGGACACCCGCGCACCATCCGTTTACTTACCCAGTCGAAGAAGACATTGCCGCGCTCAAAGCCGGTGGTCGCGAGGGAATTCGCTCTCGTGCATACGATCTCGTCCTTAACGGCGTTGAACTTGGGTCGGGCTCTATCCGTATTCACAACGCTGAATTGCAGCGCGACATCTTTACGGCCATTGGCCTTGATGCCGCTGAGGCCGAGCGGCGTTTCGCCTTTTTGCTCGAAGCCTTCCGCTATGGGCCACCGCCCCATGCTGGTTTTGCCATTGGGCTCGACCGTCTCTACGCCTTGATGTTTGATGCGGAAACCATCCGCGAGGTCATTGCTTTCCCTAAGACTTCAGTGGGGGGCTGCCCTTTGACGGGCGCGCCATCTGATGTCGACCTTTCTCAAGTCGAAGAGCTCGGTTTGCTCCTCGCCCCATCTTCTGATTTGGAAGATGCGGATTCTCACATAAATTAGCAGGTAAATCTCATTCCTCCACGCAGACGCAAGCGCTACGCACCTCCCGTAAAAGAAAAATATCGGGTCAACCGCCGGATTCGCATCCGGGAAGTCTTCCTCATCGACGCCGAGGGCACTCAGATTGGTGCAACGCCAACGGCCAAGGCACTGAAGATGGCGCAAGATGCGGGCCTCGATCTGGTTGAGGTCGCTCCACAGTCCAAACCACCTGTTTGCCGGATTTTAGATTACGGCAAATTTAAGTACGAGGAGAAAAAGCGCAAAAAGAGTAAACCTAAGACAACGGCAGCCGCAATGAAAGAAGTGCGCGTCCGTCCTAAAATTGATGTCAATGACCTCAAGATTAAGGTTCGGAAAGCCACTGAGTTTCTTGAGGCTGGCAGCAAAGTCCAGGTTACATGTCTTTTCCGTGGGCGTGAAATGGCCTACAAAGACCGCGGGCGCGATGTCCTGATGCGTGTTGTTGAGGCCTTGGCTGATATAGCAAAGGTCGAGCGTGAGCCCCGCATGGCCGGGCGACGCATGACCATGATGCTTGGCCCTTTAAGCGCTCAGCAACTCAAGCTGATCAAAAAGAAGCCCGTCGAGTCTCCTGCCGCATCAAGCACTAAAGGGCTTGCTGTCGTTGAGTCTCCTGACGACATGAATTTGCCCGTCATTGAATCCCCTGTTGCAATGGAGCAGCCGCTCGAAAGTGATGCAGCTGAAGCTGCTGATGCTGACGCTCCAGTCGTCGATTTTGACGATAACCCCGAGCAGAGCCCTGACGAAAGTTCCGACGAGGAATAAACTTACGATTATTCCTCCATTCTGGGATTGACCCCAGAATGAGCCGCGATAGAATATCCGGTTCACCCCTTCTCCCCTTGGCCCTAAGACACAGGTAAAACCAGTGCCCAAGCAGAAAACAAGAAAGGCCGTTTCAGGCCGCATGAAACTCACCAAAAAAGGCAAGGTCATTCGCCGTCACATGATGACGGGGCATATGATGACTTGCAAATCCGCTAAGCGTCGGCGCAAATTGCGTCAGTCGACTGTTGCAGTCGGTCGTATCGCTAAAAACCTTCGCAAAATGATGGGGTCCTAATCGATGTCTCGCACACGAAATGTAGTCCCACGCCTCCGCCGCCGCCGTCGCTTGATGCGCCGCGCCAAGGGCTTTCATCAGGGTCGTCGTCGTTTGTTGCGCACAGTCAAAGAGACTTTGTTGCGCGCTGGCAACTTCGCATACCGCGATCGTCGCAATAAAAAGCGTACCTTCCGCCGTCTGTGGATTCAGCGTCTCAACGCTGCTGCCCGCATGAATGATTTGAGCTACAGCCGTCTCATTCACGGCATGAAGCAAGCCAGCATCGACATCGATCGCCGTGCTCTTTCTGAGTTGGCTTTCCATGATCCAGCAGCATTCACTGCTGTTGCCGAAAAGGCAAAAGAGGCCCTGGCCGCTTAATCCGCCATGCTTGAGCGCCTCGAGGAACTCCGCCACGAGGGCTTAACGGCCGTCGAGGCCTCTAATTCAGAAGACGAGCTCCGAGAAATCGAAGTTCGTCTTCTTGGGCGTAAAGGGGCACTCACTGACCTCCTGAAAAGTCTAGGTACTCTTCCAAAAGAAGATCGGCCAGCTGCAGGGCAGGCAGCAAATCGTGTGAAGCAAGAGATTGCTGCGCAAATCGAGGTCGCTCGAGGCAAACTTCACGCCTTCAATTTGGCAACAGACCTTGCCGGAGATGGGCTTGATGCCACTTTGCCTGGGCCTAAGCCGCCCGCCGGTGGCCTGCATCCGCTTGGGCAAATCGCCCGTGAACTCGAAGATGTTTTTCAATCCATGGGCTTCCGGATTGCCGACGGCCCCGAAGTTGAGCTCGAAGATAACAATTTTGATGCGCTCAATATTCCTGCAGACCATCCTGCGCGAGAGTCGCACGACACGATTTGGGTTACTCCAGAGGGTGATGGTCGCGGTAAGGGTAAAGGTGTTTGCATGCGCACGCATACTTCTTGCGTGCAGATTCGGGCTCTCCGTGAGCATGGCGCTCCACTTCGAGTGGTCGCCCCTGGCCGAGTCTTCCGCCAAGAGACACCAGATCCAACGCACGACCATACTTTCCACCAGATGGAAGGCCTCGTTGTCGACAAAGGCGTTGGCGTCCACCATCTCTTGCATGCCATGAATACGCTTTTAGAGGGTGTCTTCGGCCGCAAAGTTGAGACGCGCTTGCGCCCTGGTTTTTTCCCGTTTGTTGAGCCTGGCTTTGAGCTTGATGCGCGCTGCCCTTTTTGCAAAACGGGTTGTCGCGTCTGCAAGCAATCGACCTGGATCGAGCTCATGCCCGGTGGCATGATTCACCCCAATGTCTTGCGCGCCTGCGACATCGACCCTGATGTGTATAGCGGCTACGCCTTTGGCCTTGGTTTGTCGCGCATGGTGATGTTGCGCTATGGCATTGATGACATCCGCTGGCTGTTGAGCGGCGACCTTCGTTTCTTAGAGCAATTCCGCGCATGAAAATTTCCCTGAACTGGGTCGGCGATTTTGTCGACATTAGCGATTTGTCGGCTGAGCGAATCGCCGAATTGCTCTCTCTGCATACCGCCGAGGTTGAGGGCATCGAAACAGTCGGTGACGCCATTGCCGATGTCGTTGTGGCTCAAGTTGTATCTTGTGACCCTCATCCAGATGCTGACAAGCTTTCCGTGACGAGCGTCGAATATGGCGCGGCCGAACCTGCCCAAGTAGTTTGTGGCGCATCTAATGTGCGGAAGGGCCTCAAGATCGCCTTTGCGCCTGTCAAGGCTTGCCTTCCGGGTGATTTCAAAATCAAAAAGGCCAAACTGCGCGGCGTGACTTCCTGCGGCATGATTTGCTCCGAACGCGAGTTAGAGCTCTCAGAGGAGCATGCGGGCATTCTTGAGTTGCCTGATGACGCAGTCGTGGGCACTCGTCTTGTTGATCATTTAGGCCTGAGCGATTCGGTCCTTGATCTAGATAATAAATCACTGACCCATCGTCCCGACTTGTGGGGCCATTATGGTTTTGCGCGCGAGTTGGCCGCAATTCTGAATCGGGAATTAATACCACTTCCCGTCCTTGAGGCATGGCCTGAAGGCTCAACTGATTTAGCGATTGAGCTAGCCGACACACAGGGATGCCCGGCTTATTTTGGTTTAGCTGTTGATCTGCAAGATGGGCCCAAAGCGGCTCCAGCTCTGATTCAAGAGCGTTTGCTTGCCATCGGGCAGCGTCCCGTAAATGATCTCGTTGACTTGACTAATTATGTCCTCCAAGAAATAGGGCAGCCGACACACGCCTTTGACTTGGATAAATTATCTAGTTCAGACATTGTCGTCAGGCTTGCGAAGCAAGGTGAGTCGCTGACCACGCTCGACGACGAAAATCGCGAGCTTGACGCGCGAGATTTGGTGATTGCTGACAAGAGTGCGGCGATTGCGCTGGCCGGCGTGATGGGTGGAGCGGCCACTGAAGTGGGTGACTCTACGACGCGTATTCTGCTTGAATCGGCTGTTTTTCACCCCGTTCGCACACGCCGCACTTCGCAACGCACAGCCCTCCGTTCTGAGGCAAGCATGCGTTTCGAGAAATCACTTGACCCCAATCTGGCCGAGCAAGCTCTGCGGCGTTTTGCCTATCTTTTATTAAATGCACGACCCGATGCTCGTTTGCACGGAGCGCCTGCATCTGCCGGCCTGGCGGTTGCCCCCGAGACGATTCTTGCGCTTTGTCCTGAGCGCACAGCTCGCCTGCTTGGCATGGATTTGTCGGTTTCTGATGTGGCACAAAGTCTCGAGCGGCTTGGTTTTCAGGTCGAGCCACAGGGCAGGCTTCTCTCTGTTCAAGTGCCCACCTGGAGATCCACAAAAGATGTCACCACTGAGGTTGATCTCATCGAAGAGGTGGGGCGCTTACAGGGCTACGACCAAATTCAAGCCACCCCGATACAAGCTCCGATTGTTGCGCCACCGCGAGATCCCCGCCGCCAACTTGAGCACCGATTGACTCAGCGTTTGGCTGGCGTGCATCATTGCTTCGAGTCGCAAAGCTACTCATTTTTAGACGATGTCTGGCTAGAGCGACTGAGTCTGCCTTTGTCTGATTTTGTCGTACTTGATAACCCAATTTCAGACAGCATGCGCTTGGTGCGCCGCGACCCCGTCCCTTCCTTGCTCGAACAAGCTCACGCCAATTTGCGAGAGCGACCATCAGGTCAGTTGTTTGAGTTTGCCAAAGGCTATGAGCCAGCCGTTGATGGGGCGGCTCCGATTGAGCGCCGATGGCTTTGCGTCGTTGCTTGGGCGCCCGTCCAAAAGAATGAATCACCCCTTCAATCACTTTTTGCCCATTCACGCTCAATGGTCGAAGATGTCATGGCTACCGCGGGTCTAAGCCCTCATTTTGAGCCCGCTGATTCTGTACTTGCCTGGGCGCACCCACGCCTCCACATGGCCGCTCGCGCACATCGTGGCCCTGAAGCGGCAAGGCTTGGCTCTTTTGCGGCTTTACATCCGCACCTTGCTGACGACCTAGGGTTTGACGGCTACCAGGTTGTGGTTAGCCTGCTTGATATGAGCGCCATTTACGAGGCCTCCAAGTCAGCCAAACCAAGCTTTCGCTCTCCGTCGCGATTACCAGGCATCAAAGTTGATGTCGCATTGGCTCTCCCCGCTTCGCTTTCCTATGCGGAAGTTGAGATTGAAGTCCGACGCGCTGGTGGCAAATTGCTAGATTCGCTTGAGCTTTTTGATCTCTTCGAAGGCGGCACACTTGAGCCAGGGCAGCGCAGTCTTGCCTTCCGTGCCGTTCTCCGTGCACCGGATCGCACGCTTGTAGAAAAAGATGAGCAGAAGTTCATCAAAAAAGTCACTCAGGCTGCTGAGCGATTGGGCGGAAGTCTGCGTGGATAGCCGCTTGTGCATGGTGTAGTCTTGCTTGGGCTCATTCGCCCGACACCCCCCTGAATCTCCATGAACTGGATCCGCCGAAACTTCGATACTTGCTACATTGTGGGGCAGGTATGGCTTGACGGTTTGAGCGTTTTATTAGCAGCTTGGCTTGGTTTTTTTCTTTTTGATCTCATTGCGCCAAATATTGCCTATATCGGCATTTACCGCCAATTGATGGTTGTCATTGTCGCTATGTGCCTCGCTTCATTCTGGGGTTTTGGTCTCTATCGCTGGCAAAAGTCCATTTTGAATGTCGAAGAATACCGAGCACTTTTCAAGGCCACTCTTGTCGCCTTTGTCGCGACGGCGACAGCGATTTTTCTCCTGAAGGCAGCTCCTCCCGAGAGCGTGCCGCTAGAGCATGCCATTTATCGTTTGCTCGAACCAATTCATCATGCGCTTCAGCTAGACAGCATTGAGAATTATTCTCGCCCGCTCTTTCTTTTGATCTTCGGCTGCATCTTTCTGATTATGGTCGTGCAGCGTTCGCTTATGTTCAAATTATTGAACTACCTCCACGCTAAAGGTTTAGGGAATACCAAAGTCGCAATTTTTGGTACAGGAGACATGGCTTTGCAACTTGAGAAAAAGTTGCGCTTGTTTCCTACTTTGGGCTACCACTTCATTGGCTTTCTAGACAACGACGCTGATATGCACGGTCGAACCAAACGCGGTTACCCTGTTTTCGGTGGGCTTGATGATCTCGACGAGATAACGACAACTCATGACATCCGTCGTGTTTTTGTGGCCATGCCCCAACTCGAAGAGAGTGAGTTGCTCTCAATTTGTGATTCGCTCACCGATCTAGAGATTGAGCATCAAGTCCTCCCGCGCTTGTATAACTTCTTTAAGAAGTCCTATACCGTCGAAAATCTTGATTCGCTCCCTTTGCTGACATCGCCTGAGCGGCGGCGCACGCGTTTGGTCTATACCTTTGCAAAGCGTTTGATGGATCTGGCAATTACAATTCCTGGCATTCTCTTGATCATGCCCCTTTTGTTTCTGACTGCTGCCCTTGTGCGACTGACTTCCAAGGGGCCTGCACTTTTTCAGCAATATCGTATTGGTAAGGGCGGTCATGCTTTCCGCATGTATAAATTTCGCTCGATGTATGTCGACATGTGCGGAGATGCACCGATGCCGACATCTTCTCATGACCCACGCATCACTCCTTTCGGGAAGTTCATGCGCCACACATCTCTCGACGACCTTCCTCAATTATGGAATGTCATTAAGGGCGACATGTCATTAGTCGGGCCTCGTCCCGAGCAGTCATTTATCGTTAAGGAATACAGCGACATCGACAAACGCCGCCTGACCGTTAAGCCAGGCGCCACAGGCTTGTGGCAAGTTTCAAATGCCCGCGCCCGTCCGATTAAGGAATATTTTGATTACGACATCTATTATGTCGAGAATCAATCAATCTTTCTTGATATTACGATTTTCATCTTGACGATTTTTACATTGCTGAAAATTCGTCAACCTACGCTTTAGTATGCCTGAAGACCGCCGAGCAGCACCTCGTTGGGACGGAATCGATCGCCGAGGCAAGCCAACGCCATTTCTTTCACGCTATTCCTTTTGGGGCGGCCGCCGCACTGACAATGGGCGCCGAGATGGCGAGAGCCAGCCCGGTTATGTCGACTTGTATTCCCCACGCCTCTGGGCGCTGCTGCTATTTTTCCTGTGCCTCAATCTGCTCGATTCGCATTTTACGATGGTCTATTTGCAGCGTGGTGGTGCAGAAGCAAACCCAATCGCTCTCTGGTTGCTTGAGTTAGGTCCCTTTGCTTTCCTCATCGGAAAAGGCCTTGGCGTAGGCTTCGGAGCACTCCTTTTTTGCATCCTGAAAAATTTCCCGTCGGCGCGTAAAGGCGTCATGATTGCACTTTTGCTTTACCAGCTTTTGCTGGTCTACCACATCGTTTTGTACCGCAGCGTATTGCTCTCAGGTTAGAGGCAGGCCGAATCGTTATTTGAAACCCAAGACAGAGTCACCCGAGTCGGGATGACATCCGCAGCAAAATCGAGATTCAATTTGGCCGGAATGCGCTGCGCTAGTCGATTCAGCAAGATGCTTAAAAACGGTGGCGGCTGAACGGGGTTTTCGGGGACCTTGGTATTGTCTGGCAAATGCCAACACAATGATGTGCTTGACCCATCTTCAAGAATCGAAAGACTTGGGCTTCCGCCGGTGCCGAATCGCTCTAACCATGAAACCGCGACAAGCGCCGTTGCGGTGAGCGTCTTGCGGTCAGCAAAGACCATTGCGGAATCAGCACCGCAATCAGGAAAGAGTTGAGCTAAATCTATATCAGTGGGGTGCGAACCTTGCGTACCGCTGGATAACATTAATGCGTTGAGGCGCTCTTCCATGCGTCGAGAAGCATCGAGTGCCGTGCGCAATAGGCTGGGCAATAGATCTTCGTCGGCCTCAACCGAAAGTTGAATGTAGCCATTAGTAGCGCTCAAAGAGTCTCGGAGGTCTTCTACGAGGCTCGCTATGAAGGCCGGCTCGTCTGTTGAAGCTGGCGTTGATGCTGGCGTTGATGCTGTAGGAGTATTTTGTAGGAAGAAATCAACAGAAGCCGGTGTCCAGGGTTGGGGGAGGACAAAGACCCCTGGCATAGCGAGCAATGCCTCATGCCCAGCAAGGCCTCGCTTGCCGACTAGGAGCAGGGTTGTCAATTCTGGGCGGTACTCATGAGCGCCAGCCAAAGCTGTCAAAGCATCTTCGCCCGCAAAATCAGAATCAACGATAAAGCCACCCAAATCAACTTCGCTCAGCCATTGAAACCAATGACTGGCGCGAGGCGTTGACAGCTCAAAACGATTCTCGGGGCAACGCATAACCAAAAACTCAAACAGAGAAGATGGATGCGCAGGGAGGAGGGCTTGAACGAGGGGATGGGCAGAGGAGAAAGACAAAATTCCTATGGGTGCCTTATTCTATCAGGGAATTAGGCTAAGTTCAGGCTAAGTTTGCATGCCGTAAAATCCATGGCGCGGCCTCTCCTAAGTGAGCGCAAAATAAGTCAGCCTCTTTTCCGTCTTCGGCTAGTTTTTGCTGCGCGCTGCGACCCTTGCCGGTGGCGACAAGCACCGTTGCTAAATCGCGAGCTGCAAAGGCTTGCAGATCACGGACATCATCGCCAACGCCGGCAGAATGCTCCCAGTCGATTTGGAAGTCTTCTTCAGCTCGTGAAAGTAACCCATCGAGCGGCTTGCGGCAGTGGCAACGGCGCCTCTGTGGAGAAACGCCAACGCTTGGATGATGCGGGCAGTGATACCAAGCATCAATCCGAACCCTATATTCATCAAGCTGTGCTTGAGTCTCTTGTTGGCTCGCTAGCAGGTTGCCTTCGTCGAGGAGCCCGCGCGCCACACCCGACTGGTTGGACACCACGATCAAAAGTAAACCCGCTTGCTGCAAAGATGCAAGGCCAGGCCCTACACCAGGGAGCAATTCGACCTTTGATGCGCGTGACAAGTAAGGCACTTCACGCAAAATCGTGCCGTCGCGGTCAAGGAAAACTGCGGGCTTTGCGGGCGTGGTTTGCGAGGTCATGTTTCAAGTTTAGCGGAAAGGGCCTAGTGCATTCTTTAGAGAATTCTGGAGATGCCTCCAGAATGGAAGTACCCTATGGGAATGGTAAAAAGTAAATTAAAACAAGCAGCGGCGTTGCAAGAACTGCGCGCCAAAGATTCAGGCGATGCCTGGATGGCATTGAAAATTCTCGGTGAATTCGTTGAGGGCTTTGATGCCCTGAAAGACATTGGCCCCGCGATTTCGATTTTTGGATCGGCTCGTACCCCAGAAAATCACCCCTGGTATGAAATGGGGCGTCGCACAGCCGAAGAAATCGCCAAGCGCGGTTACACCGTGATTACAGGTGGCGGTCCAGGTGCAATGCAAGCGGCCAATCAAGGGGCAAAAGACGGCCAAGGTTTGTCGGTCGGCCTCAATATTGATTTGCCGATGGAGCAAGACCCCAATCCATATCAAGATCTCGAAATGAACTTCCGTTACTTCTTTGCTCGCAAAGTTTGTTTCGCGAAATACGCTCTAGGCTATGTTGTCTTGCCAGGCGGCTTTGGCACCATGGACGAGTTTTTCGAGGCGCTCACACTCATTCAAACAAACAAGATGGAAAACTTTCCTATCGTGTTAATGGGGAAAGAGTATTGGGGCGGATTGGTGCGCTGGATCAAGCGCTCGATGGTTGCAGAAGGCACCGTGTCAGCTGAAGACTTAGATCTCTTCTATGTCACAGATGACCCTGTTGAAGCCGCAACGGTTATTCAGCGTGCACTAGAAGGCGGTTCTCATGCTCGCCCTGAGTGGCGCAAAGAGCTGAAGCGAGCAAAGCAACGCGCAGCTCGCATTCACGCACCTAAGCGTCGAGCAAAGAAGAAAGCAGCGAAAAAGACGACTAAGAAAGTCGTGAAAAAAGTCGCCAAAAAAGTCGCGAAGAAAACGACTAAGAAAGTGAAACAGGGAAAGCGTTAAAACTTACTCTTGATCTTCTGCCTTAGCACGGGCCTGGAATTCTCCGGTCTCCGTGCTAATTTTTACATATTCACCGGTAGTGATGTAAGGAGGCACTTTTAATTCAAGACCCGTTTCAGCGACGGCCTTTACTTTATCGTTTGTAACGGTATCGCCACGCGCGCCAATTTCGGCTTCGGTGATTTGCAGAACTACAGTCGTCGGCAATTCAACGGTTAGTGGGTTGCCTTCGTAGAGAGTCACGCCGACTTGTTGGTTCTCGCGCACATACGGCATGGCCTCGTCAACTAAGGAAGGCGTGAGGAAATACTGCTCGTAGTTTTCGCAATCCATGAAGACATAGTTTTCGCCTTCTTTGTAGCTATAGGTCGCTTGGCGGCGATCGAGGTAGGCAAGCTCAAGAGTTTCGTCGGAAGAAAGACGAAGTGCTTTTTGCGCACCCGTTGAGTGGTGCTTGAGCTTAATCTGGTTAAAGGAGCTGCCCTTGCCGGGCTTGCGGAACTCGTGAGAAGTTACCACAAAGAGCTCACCGTCAAGGATGAGGATGTTCCCTTTACGGGCTTTGTTTGCGCGAATGTTGGCCATGATGAGCCGCTAATTCTAGCAAATCGCGCTCAATAAGAGCGGCGTAAAGTCGAAGCCGGAATGTTGAGCATTTTGCGGTATTTCGTCACGGTACGCCGCGCAACTTTCACCCCATCACGCTCTTTCAGAATGCGCACGATTTCTTCATCACTATAAGGGTGGCTGCGGTCTTCGGCATTGACGATTTCACGGATGCGCTCTTGAATCGCAACACGCGAACGATTGCCACCCCGCGTTGTGCTTTGGCCACCCGAGAAAAACCCCTTGAGTGGCAAAATGCCTTGAGGTGTCTGCGCATATTTACCACGAATAGCGCGCGAGACCGTCGAAAGGTGCACGCCAACCGCCGACGCAACCTCTTGCATTTTGAGCGGCTTGAGATGCTCAAGCCCATAATCTAAAAACTCGCGTTGGCGGCGCACCAACTCTTCGGAAACCTTACGCAAAGTGTTGCGCCGTTGTTGAATGGCGTCTAGAAACCATCTAGCTCGCTCAACTTTACCCATTAAAAATTTATGCAGCTTTTCATCGCCTTTGGCCTGTTCGAGGGCCTTGACGGCACTTTCGCTAAGAAATTTAACATCAGGAACGCCTTCTCGAAGCAAAATGACTTCGTAGCCCGAATGGCGACTGCTCGTCGATTCTTGAACCAAAATATCAGGCAAAATGACAGAAGTCGGCTCTTCGTCATATTCGGAAAGAGGGCGCGAGTCAAGTTGCGCCAACAGCTCGATAGCTTCGCGCACATCGTCGAGCTCACAGCCAAGCGCGCTGGCGATTTGGGGTAAACGATTGGCAAGCAGATTATCGTATTGATCTTGCACCAAAGCCGCGGCAAGTGGGTGGGGCTCGGGGAGCCGATCAATCTGCAATAGGTAGGCTTCGCGGATGCAGGCTGCACCCAGCGCAGGGTGCGCCACCTGCCGAATGGCATCAAGTGCAGATTGAAGTTGAGATTCTAGGATTCCAGTCGTTGCCGAAATCTCAGGAGTACCGCCTTCTAGGTAACCTCTCAAATCAAGCAGGCTCAGAATCACCTCGGCATCATGGAGCAGCGCTTCGTCGCAATCAGCCACCCTCAGTTCAGTCAAAATCGTATCTAACCCCGCATGAGTCGGCGCCGCTGAAATAAGGGAAAGCGTGTCAAAGCCGTCACCATCGGAGGTCGTGGAGCGACTGCCGCCCATCCCGCTTTCAAGGATGTGATCCATCTCGACCACACTCTCAAGGTCGGGTTCATCATCTGCAGAAGATTGTGCCTCTTCATGATCGGCAATCTTTTCTTCTGACTTTGGCGCTTCAGTTTCTTCTTCAAGGAATGGGTTGTCGAGTAACTCTTCCTGAATCTTTTCGAGCAATTCGGGGGAAGTGAGCTGCAAAACTTGCATCGCCTGAATCATTTGAGGCGACTGCAGGAGCTTTTGCTCCATGCGCAGGCTTTGGTTGAACTCGAGTCTCATGTCTCCTTAGTGTATCCCATGCCATCGGGGCGGATACCATGTCTTCCCATGGACATTCTCCTCGTCGAAGATGACCGCACCCTAGCGCTGATTCTGGCTGACGCACTATTAGATGGTGGTCACGCTGTTACGACTCTGCACGATGGTGCTGCTGCGCTTGCTTGGCTATCCGAAAACTTTTGCGAGCTTGTTGTGACCGATGTTCGTTTGCCGAGTGCAGATGGCATCCAAATCTTGGAACGAGCGCGTAAGCAAGACCCGCCTGCCGAAGTTCTCGTTATGACGGGTTACGCCACGGTCGATCAAGCGGTTGCGGCTATGAAGGGTGGTGCTGTTTCCTATTTGCAAAAGCCTTTTCCACAAGAGGCACTCTTAAGTTTGGTTGAGCGCGTCCAGGCCAACTGCGAGATGGCCCAAGAATTGCGCTTACTCCGGTTGCAGGTTGCATCGACGGGCGACCCTTATCGCATGACGGGTGATAGCGCAACGATTCAAGAAGTGCGCGTGCGGCTGCAGCAGGCCGCTGATGCCAACGCGGCTGTGCTAATCGTGGGGGAGTCGGGTACAGGCAAAGAAAGAGCTGCTCGGTCATTGCATCAAAACAGCGCGCGGTCAGAACTCACTTTTATGCCCGTTTCGTGCGCGGCCATCCCGCCAAGTCTCCTCGAGGGCGAGCTCTTCGGATACTGCAAAGGCGCGTTTACGGGTGCTGAGCAAGACCATGAAGGGCTGTTTATCCAAGCGGGCGCGGGCACACTTTTCTTGGATGACATCGACGACCTGACACCCCACGCACAAGCCGCCTTGTTGCGAGTTTTGCAAGAGCGTGAAGTGACTCCATTAGGCGCGACGGCCCCAATTCCAGTTCATGCGACCGTTCTCGCAGCAAGCAAAATCGACTTGGCAGATGCCATCCGCGACGGGCATTTCCGAGAAGATTTGTACCACCGCCTAGCTGTTGTCCCTTTGCGATTGCCGCCCTTGCGTGAGCGGCGTTCTGATCTTCCCGCCTTGCTAGCTGATTTCTTTTCGCGTTTAGATCCAGAGGGCCGCTTTACGGTTTCACCGGACACTTTAGATCGTTTGGCCCGATACGATTGGCCAGGGAATACGCGTGAATTAGAAAATAGTGCTACCCGCGCTATTGCTCTTGCTGGGCGTATGCGCTCACTGAGGCAAGAGCATTTTCTCCCAGGTGGCGCATCCATCACGAGCGGAATCCGTCCCGAAAACATTTTGCCTCTTCGCGAACAAATCCGACTCGCCGAGCGCCTAGCCATCCGCGAATCTTTAATGGCGACGGATGGCCTGAGGGGGGCCGCTGCAAATCTTCTTGGCATCAGTCGGAAGGTCTTTTGGGCCAAAGCCAAAGAACTCGGTTTAGAAGATCCGAAAGAAGACGCAACGCGAGGTGATGCGTGAGCCTCTCAGCTCACCAAGCGCTTAATGTCAAGCGCGTCTTGCTCTGGGCCGATTTGCACTTGCGTGAAGAAGCACCTGCCGAATGCGACGCGTTTGCTGAGTCGCTCGAGCAACATTCCAAAATCGGTGACGCCGTCGTCATTCTCGGCGACTTGTTTGACGCTTATTGGGGCCCAAAGCAGTGGGCGCAACCTTTTTATTCACAGTTAGCCCAAACTTTTCAGAAGTTGGCTGTCTCGGGTATTCCGATTTGGCTTGTCCGCGGAAATCGAGATGTCTTGGCGCGCACCTCTGACTTCGACTCTTGGACGGTTTGCGATGGCTTGACCTTTGATTCCACCGATGGCATCTGTTTGATGACGCATGGCGACGAGTATTGCTTGGCTGACATCCATTATCAGCGACTGCGGCGCATTTTGCGTAATCCGTTCCTGGCTAGTGTGTTGCGTCGTTTGCCGCCGCCTGTCCAGCGCGCTATGGCTAAGCGTTTGCGTCAAGTTAGCCAAGAGACCGTCCCTAAAAAGGCTCTTGATGCTTGTGCTTTGCACGAACCTGCCGTCGAAATTGCGCTTCAAAACTGCGGTGCAAATCGTGCGATTATGGGACATTTGCATGCTCCAGAATTACGGTCGCTACCCAACAACTGCAACATGCAAGTTTTGCCCGCTTGGTCGCCGGGTGACTCGCCCTTGATTCTCGATGGTTCCGCTTCTGGAAATGGCAGAATCTCTTGACTGGACACGGAAATCCGTTAAAATTCTCGGTCCTCATGACTTCGGAAGAGAGTGAAAGCCGTCCGCGTCCAGCTGTAGCCTTAGATGGCCATTCTGGCTCAGGAAAAAGCACTCTTGCCCGGCGTTTGGCGCTGGCTCTTCATTGGGCTTACCTTGATTCTGGCGCATGGTACCGAGCTTTGACTTGGGCAACTCTTGAGGCGGGCGCGGCAACGACTTCGGTTGCTGATGTCCTTCATACGCTCTCCCAAATTGACATCACTTGCCAGACTGACGGCACCGTTTTAATTGACGGTCGTGCTTTAGTCGACGAGATTCGCACCCCGCTGATTGACACTGAGGTTTCCAATGTGGCCGATCATCAAGATGTGCGCAAGGCACTGACTCTCCGCATGCGCGATTTGCGCGCCCGTCCTGAAATTATGGGTGTGGTTGCTGACGGTCGAGACGCCGGCTCAGTCATCTTCCCTGATGCTGTGCTAAAAGTTTTCGTTGATGTGTCTCTCGAGGTGCGCGCTCAGCGCCGCTTCGACCAACAAAGCGCCGTTCATTCGAGCATTACCCTGCCGCAAGTTCATGACGCCCTCGCCGAGCGAGACCGTCGTGATGCCTGTCGCGGGGAAGCGGCTCCTCGGGTTCTTCCCGATAGCCGTGTCCTGGATAATTCATCCAACACCCCTGAAGAGGCAGTCGGGCGCCTCTTGGAATGGGTTCAAGCCATCGCTTGACCATTCTGCCCACCGGGCCGGTTCTCTCCCCGAAACTTCAACCCATAACCCACTCTAACCATGGTCTCAAAAGACCTTCTCCGTAAATTCGATATGACCGATGACGCGCTCGAAGCCGAGCTCGCCGCATTGGTCCCGCAAGACACCGACCTCATGGAAGCCGTTGGCGACCACACAGGCAATGTCGAGGCGGAAGCCATCGTCCCCGCAACCGTCCTCGAAATTAAAATCGCCGACGGTCATGTTCTTGTCGACATTGGCGGCAAGGCTGAAGCCCCTCTCGTGCTCTCTGAGTTCGAAGAAGGCGAGCTTCCTTCCGTAGGCGACACCTTTGATGTCTACTATCGCGGCGATGACCGCGGCACCGGCCAGCCCGTTTGCTCTAAGCGCGAAGCTGACCGTCAAATCGCCTGGGAAGGCATTGTCGGCAAATACGAGCCTGGCAATGTTGTCGAAGGCGAAGTCAAGAAGCTCATCAAGGGCGGCATCCTTATCGATATCGATGGCGTCATGGTCTTCATGCCCGCCTCGCAAATCGATATCCGACGCACGCCAGAGCCTGCTGACTTTATCGGCGTTACCATCCGTGCCCAAATCGTCAAGATTGACGAAGAGCGCAAAAACATCGTTGTTTCTCGTCGCTTGCTTCTCGAAGAAGAGCGCGAAGAAAAGCGCGAGTCTTTGCTTTCTGAAATCGAAGAAGGCCAAATCCGCAAGGGTGAGGTCAAGAACATCGCTGACTTCGGTGCATTCGTTGAGTTGGGCGGTCTAGACGGCCTCTTGCATGTCACCGACATGTCTTATGGTCGCATCAAGCACCCACGCGAAATGGTTCGCATCGGTGATGTCCTTGATGTTTATGTTTTGAGTGTTGACCGTGAGCGTAATCGCGTTGCACTTTCTCTCAAGAAACTGAGCAGCGATCCTTGGGAAGCCATCGATAAGCGTTTCCCAGTTGGCTCGACGGCCGTCGGCAAGATCACCAACATTGTGCCTTACGGCTTGTTTGTTGAGCTTGAAACAGGCGTTGAGGGTTTGGCCCACGTGAGTGAGCTTTCCTGGACGGTCAAGAATCCTAACCCCGAGGGCGAATACACCCGTGGCGCTGACATCAAAGTTTTCATTAAGGCTATTGACCTTGAGAAAAATGAGATGTCGCTTTCCATCCGCGAGGTTGAGGGCAACCCCTGGAACCGCATTGCCGATGCATACGCACCTGGCACGGTTATCGAAGCTACGGTCAAAAACTTGGCATCCTATGGTGCCTTTGTTGAGATCGAAGACGGCATCGACGGTTTGCTGCACAACACCGACTTCCACTGGACACGCAAGATTCAGCACCCAAGCGAAATCGTTCGCAAGGGCGACCGGATTCAGTGCGTGGTTCTGAGTGTCGATCGCGACAAGCAGCGCATCTCTTTGGGTATGAAGCAACTTACCAAGAACCCTTGGGAAGACTACATCCCTGCCAATTACCATGTTGGCGACATGCTCTCGGGCACGATTTCCAAAGCCATTTCTGCGGGTTGCTTTGTCAACCTAGAAGAAGACCTCGAAGCATTCATGCACGCATCCACACTTCCACAAGAGTGGGCCGCGTCGCCTGAAGAAAACTGCTTGAAGGGTCTCAAGGTTGAGGTTCGCGTTGTTCGCGTCGATTGCGGCGAAGAGCGCATCGGTCTTTCGTTCATCCACCAGGATTACGAAGAAAACGATGATGTTCGCGCCAAGCATGAAGAGGCCAAAGAGAAGCGTGCCGCTCGTAAGGCCGCTAAGGCAGCTGCTAAAGAAGGTGTAGCCACAGGCGAAATCGCTGAAGCTACCGAAGCCACTGAAGCCACTGATGCGCCCGCCCCTGAAAAGGCAGCCATCGTCCAACAGGCCGTGGCAGAAGAACCCGCAACAGAAGTCGTTGCAACTGAGGAAGCCTCAGTTGTAGAAGCTCCTGCGGAAGATACTGCTCCAGAAGAAACGCCTGAGGCATAACTGCATGCTTCAAGCGGCCCTTCGCCGTTTTTCAAGCGCCCACCGACTCGCGTTGGTGGGCGTTTGCTTTCTTTTTGTTTTACTCCTGAGTTGTAACTCCACTCAAAAGGCAGCATGGCTCGAGGAAGCCCCCGATACGCCTGACCCAATTTCCGAGGTCAAAAGCGAAGAGCTTGACCATGCACAGGCGCCCGTTGAATCTGTAGAAACAGAGTCAGTAGCTGCAACGGCCCGTGTCGTTGGGCGCGACGGTCGGCCTGTGGCGCACCTTGGTGCATCCCTTGCTAACGCACGGATTGAGCCAACTGAGATTTCTACAGAGCAGCAATTGCAGGCTGAGGCTGTGCGTAATCTAAGCTTGTTGCGCGCTCAATTTCTATCGCGGCAGTTGTCCGATTATTCTTCCGTTAAACTCGAACCGGGCCCTTATACATTTGGCGATACAGTCTCGGTTCATCTCGATGTTGAGAACCAAACGGGCCAAGAGCTTTCTCTTATCAGCCCCGCTGATGGGCTGATTCTTGAAATCGATTGGGTCATCGAGCGCTGGTTGCCTTTTGGGGGGCATGATTATGTGGCGCGGCATCAGTGGTTCCAGATTTTCCAAGATTTGAATCTCGCGCCGGGTGAAACTTTTCAACTTGATACAACCATCCCTCTTTCTGTTAAAGGTGAGCAAGGCGCGGCTTGGTTACTTTCTCTTGATGCGCGATTGCGCTGCGATGGTGCTGTGCTTGGCGACAGCGAGCTTTCCATGAATCTTTTTGATTTTCAAGGCGCGCATTTCTTGGCCTTCCCGCCAGGCTGGCAGCAGTTGCAGAGCGACCCCTTGCCGGCTTTAGAGCGTCTTATAGCCTTGCCTGACCCGCGAGGAGACCGTCATGTTTTAGTCGCAGCCGCTCTGCTTCAAGGTGATGACCGCCGCGAGGGCGTGCGTCTATTGGTTGAGGGCCTAGACAACGCGCCAAGCGTGAGGCGCGCTGCCACAATGGTCTCGGCACTCCAGTGGGTAACACGCCTTGACATCGGGTCTGACCCACGCGACTGGACACGATGGTGGGCCGACCTCAAAAAGAAACCCAAGGGTTCTCCAAACTAACCATGACACTCCTCCAACAACTAGACCGTTTTTGCTCTGCGATTATTTCCCAAGCCGAGCTTGCCAAACTACTGGCGATCTCCGAAAAAGAGCAGCGTCCGCTTCGAGTGAAGTTTGGCATCGATCCCACTTTTCCGCATGTGCATATTGGGCATGCCGTCCCGATTCGTTTGCTTAAACTTTTTCAAGACCACGGGCATTTGCCGATTTTGCTGCTTGGTGACGGTACTGCGCGACTGGGTGATCCGACGGGCCGAAATGATCAGCGCCCACCGCTGACTGCGGCTGAGGTCGAGCATAATGCCGAGACTTACCTCGATCAGATTGGTCGCATTTTGGATTTAAGTGAGGGCAAAGCTGAGGTGCGGCGCAATAGTGAATGGTTTGGAAAGATGGATTTCTTCGATGCCCTCCAGCTTGCTGCACGAGGCACGGCCGCTCGGATGCTTGAGCGAGATGACTTCCGCAAGCGTGTCGATGCAAATCTGCCTGTCCATTTGCATGAGATGATGTACCCCATGATGCAGGGCTGGGATTCGGTCGAGCTTCATGCCGACATCGAGATTGGCGGCAACGACCAGCTGTTTAACTTGCATCAGGGCAGGCAGCTGCAAGAGCGCGAGGGTCAGCGACCCCAAGTCTTGCTGACCACTCATTTGTTGATGGGCACCGACGGCCGCAAGATGTCGAAAACTTACGGTAATCATGTGCCGCTCAGCGCGAGCCCAACTGAAATGTATGGCAAGGTCATGAGTCTCTCAGACGATGGCATGGCTGATTGGTTCCGCCTGTTGACGACTGAGCCCGAAGACTCCGTTGCTTCATGGGTCAAAGACGACCCGCGTGGCGCAAAGGGGCGCTTAGCTTTTCAGGTTACGGCTTGGCTGCACGATGACGCCGCTGCGCAAGAGGCCGCCGATGAATTTGTGCGGCGTTTTCGTAAAAAGGAAATCCCTGATGACATCCCTGAGGTGGCCGTTCCCGTTGGTGAACAGGCGCTTCCTTGGGTGGTTAAAGAGCTTGGTTTAGTGCAAACTACAAGTGAGGCACGGCGCATGATTGAAGGCCGTGGCTTGAAAATCGATGGTGAGGTCATCGACGACCCGCGCCATAAACTGACGATTGCCGTGGGTGATAAGCGCAAGCTCGTCCAGGCTGGCAAGCGCCGCTTTGCTTATCTCGTCGCCAAAGAATAGGCGCGGGCTAGATTAGTGAGCGGGGTTGGGCGCGGGAAAGGGCTTCAACGGGGGCATATGCTGTGTTTCACCGTTGTCGTCATCACTTGAAGTGTAGCCTAGGCTATCGAGGGTGGCCTGCTCTTCGGCGGTTTTGCTCGGTGCCCATCGATGCGGAATCGGAGAATGAGGCAACGATGCGCTCATTGCTTCACTCTGCAAGAAGTCAACACGAAACAGTTTGACAGCCTCTTGGTAACGCGGGTCTTTTTGGGGCAGCGGGTGCATCTCTTTTGGGTCTTCGGCTCGGTCAAAAACAAGGAGCGCGCCATTTGCGTTGGCCCGCTTTTGCCGTACAGCTAAACCCGCTGCGTTTGAGTTATTGCCATCAATGCCAAAACCACGAATGACCGTGTAACGAGTGTTTCTCCAGCTATCCTGGATGTTTGGCCCCGAAGGCGACCCAAAGAATATGCGCCCTAGAGCGCCATGCTGAGTGGATTGGCCTTCGAGCTCAGGTCGCAAACTCACCCCTTCGGAATGAGGTAGGGCGGGGATGCCCGCAAAATCAAGCAAGGTCGGCGCAATATCATAAATGCGGCTCACGGAACTCACGCGTGCGCCAGAATCGGCAACACCCGGGATGTGCAAAATCATCGGGATGCGCATCAACTCTGCATAAAGCGTCGAGCGGTGCCCGATGCTGCCATGCTCAAAAAACTCATCACCATGGTCACCGACGATGGCGATAATTGTGTTATCGGCCAGGCCTGACTGCTCAAGCTGGGAAAGAATCATTCCGATGTGGCGATCGACCCAGTGGATCTCGGCCTCATAAAGGGCTTGCACATGCTCTAAATCACGGTCAGAAATCCGCCGCTCATGGGGCGGTGTCGTGCTGCGGACTGCCCCATTGAAATACCAATTCTCGCCAATCATTTGGCCCTTGTAGCCGGGGTCGAATTTGCCTGCTAACCCAAGCTCGGCGGCATCAGGAATATGATCGTAATGTGCGTCAAAATAATGAAGGAATAAGAAGAAAGGTTTCTGCCCCACATCAGAAAGGAAGCGATCCGCATGAGCATTGACGCGAGGTGAAGTAATGTCAAGATGACTCAATCGGTCGCGCATGACTTTTGCAAAACTCGGCGGCGGCGGAGGGCCACCCTGCCTTTCGTTGCTGGTCATCCAGATTTGAATCCTTTGCGCTAAATCATCTGGAGTCATCATGCCGGATGCGTAATCATCAAAACCATCTCCGAAACCGTATTTTGGGTCGAGGTATGGTCCACTAAAAAAGCCGCCTGTTCGGTAACCGGCTTCATGGAAACCAGCCGCCAAAGTTTTGTGCAGTGGGTCGCGGCGGTAATCATCAATTTCAACGCCGTGATGCCTGTCGCTCAAACCGGTCATCAATGAGACATGAGAAGGGAGCGTCCAGCTAGTCGTCGTAAAGGCATCGTCAAAAACAGTGCTCTTTGCTGAAAGTGCATCAAGATTTGGAGAGAGCTCGATGCCCTGGGCAAAGAGTGGCTCGCGCCCATACACACCTAAGTAATCTCGGCGCAGCGAATCGATGCTAATTAAGATGACATTCGGGCGCGGAGCTTCTGGCTGCCCGCAAGAAACGAGGCAAAGAGAAAGCGCAAAAAAAGGAAAAATGCGGCGCAACATGGTTAAGGCTGGAGGATGGTCCAAGGTAAGGTCAGGAAGGGGTGCTCTGGGTGCTCTGTCGAAATGCGTAGCTCGCCGGTCTGGCTCGTGAGTGGCTCAACACCATCATAAATCAAGCTCAGCTCCCAGCGATGCCCGGGCTCAAGCACTTGCAAATCAGCGCGCAAGCCCTCTGGCAAAAGTGCATGATTAATGCTCGGTGTGGGGATGGAATCAACGCCCTTATTGAGCATGGTGCAAAGCGTGGGGGCCGTTTGTCCTGAACGCACGAGCACGCGGTTCGGGTGCAAACTTATATCAGCTACAACCACCCCTCGCACTTCAAATCGAATTGGCGGTGCTTCAGGTAGGTCTGTCATGAGTAGGAATTGCTTTCGAAAAGGCCCTAAAGGCATCTCTCGCGGCGCAGTCACATGGATGTTCCAGGCAGATACGCCATTTTGCTCAAACGATTCTTTGCGCAGAAGCCATCCGTCGATTTGCTCAGGAAGGATGACATCAAATACTTTGTCGTCGTGAGCGCGGAGGCCAACCCACCCCGATGCGCGCTCACGGACACTAATGTTTTTCAGGTCAATGCTGCGCGGCTCAAGGCGGAACGGGTTGTAAATGTCGCAAGCCCACTCAAGCGTGATGGCTGGGTGGTCTTCGAACACAACGGGGATGCCCCCGACTCGATAGGAGATGGGTTCGCGGAAACGCGCAGTGTCGAGCTGAATCGTGAGCTGCACTTCTTCTTGTGGCGCCAAAGTAAGCCCAGTGCCGCGTCGATCAAATTTGCGGTGCGCCGCACGACCCTTGCGGGAAGGGAAGAAGAGCTCAAAACGATTGCATGAGCAGCTCGTGGGGCCAATCCTTGAAATGACGAGCGACTCATTCAAAGTATTGCTTAGCGTAATCACGCCTGAGGTTGATGCGCCAAAGGTGACGCGCGGCAATTCAAGTCGCTGTGGCGAGTGCTGCAATACATGGGCTTTGCTTGAGACCGCTGAATCTTGGGCGCAACTAGAAAGTAGAAGCAGCAGCAGGGCAAAGCACTTGGAAAAAGCTCCAAGAAGAGGGCGGGCGTGGGGCGACATGAGGGCTTATCCTACTCTCCATGAGCCCCGTCTACCCCCTTGCTGCCTCTGCTGATCCTGAAGTCCACGCCGCCATGCTTGCTGAGTTGCGTCGCCAGGAAGAGCAAATCGAACTCATCGCGAGCGAAAACCACACGAGCCCCCAAGTTATGGAAGCCATGGGCTCGGTCTTGACTAATAAATATGCCGAGGGCTACCCTGGGCGTCGCTATTACGGCGGATGTGAGCATGTTGATGTCATCGAGATGATGGCGCGCGAACGCCTTAAAGAGCTCTTCTCTGCCGAGGCCTCAAATGTGCAGCCATCCAGTGGTTCTCAAGCCAATCAAGCGGCTCTCTTGGCACTTGCTGAGCCGGGTGACACCATTTTGGCCATGGATTTAAATCATGGTGGCCACTTGAGCCACGGCCACCCGAAAAACGCATCGGGTATCTTTTATAACTTTGTGCACTACGGAGTCTCTGCTGAAACAGAGACAATCGATTACGATGCGCTTGAGGCGCAGACTAAAGAAGTCCGCCCCACGGTTTTGTTGGCGGGTGCGAGTGCATACCCACGCACACTTGATTTTGAGCGCCTTGCGGCCATCGCAAAAAGTGTCGACGCAGCTCTGATGGTTGACATGGCACACATCGCGGGTTTGGTCGCTGCGGGTCTTCACCCGTCGCCCGTGCCGCATGCAGATGTCGTCACGATGACCACGCATAAAACTTTGCGCGGCCCTCGTGGGGGTGCCATCGTTTGTAAAAAGGCCTGGATTAAAAAGGTCAATTCAGCTGTTTTCCCTGGCATGCAGGGCGGCCCATTAATGCATGTAATTGCCGCAAAGGCTATTGCTTTTGCTGAGGCCCTGAAGCCAGACTTCCGCGAGTATCAAGAGCGTGTCTTGGCCAACGCACAGGCGCTTGCAAAGGGTTTAACTGAGCGAGGCATCCGCCTGGTTTCCCAGGGCACCGACAACCATTTGATGTTGGTCGACCTGCGTGGCCCCGAAGGCCCGGGGGTTACGGGTGCGCAAGCCGAAGACTGGCTCCACGCCGCCGGAATCACGGCCAATAAGAATCTCATCCCGTTTGATCCTGAAAAGCCGATGCAAACTTCTGGTTTGCGCATTGGCACGCCAGCAGTGACGACGCGTGGTTTTACAACCGCCGACATGGACGACATCGCCGACTGGATGAATCGCATCGTCCGTAGCGGCGGCGACGAAACTCTCATCGCGGAAATTGCGAAAAAGTCCGCCGCGCTTTGTCAGGCACGACGGATTTATCCTCATCTTGAGGCTTAGTTGCCGCAGCGCTCGGTTGCTGCAGCTGTCAGTAGCCAAGTGCTAAGCCTTAAGCCGCTCTTGTAAGGCCGCGTCTTTTTGTTGGACGCGGTCTTTTTGTTTTAGCGTGAAAGCATCTAACTGCGTTGCTAACTCGGCATCTGAAACAGCCAAAATCCGGATCGCCAAGAGGGCCGCATTGACTGGGCCACCAGAATTGGCGCCAAGAGTACCAACCGGGACACCGCCTGGCATCTGTACGGTTGCGAGCAGGGCATCTAGCCCACCTAATGGCGGGTTGTCCATTGGGATGCCCAATACGGGCAAAGTTGTATGAGCGGCAATGACGCCCGCTAAGTGAGCCGCGCCACCTGCGGCGCAAATGATGACCTCAAGGCCGTTAGCGCGGGCATCGCTTGCAAATGCGCAAGCCTCTGTAGGGGTGCGATGCGCAGATAAAACGCGCACGGTCGGCTCGACGCCAAATTCGCGAAGAGTCTTGACGCAAGATTCTAGGCGGGGGAAATCCGAATCGGATCCCATGAGAAGGGCAACGCGGTTGTTCATGAGTGTTGGGCTTGCAAAGCAGTGCGGAGGAGGGTTTGGAAGTCAGCCGACGAGCCGGCAGTCTCAGTTGCGGTTTGTGCCGCACGGCGGGCGTCTGCGGGGGAAAACCCTAACTCGCCAAGAACATGAATCAGCTCGGTGCCCGAGGCTTGGGCGGCGGGCATGGACGCCAATTCGCTGAGATGGTCGCGCAACTCAATGATTAGGCGGTCTGCAGTTTTGCGCCCAATGCCTTTGATTGCACAGAGCTCTTTATGATTTTCGTCGAGGATGGCTCGCGCCAAATCGCCAGGAGCAAGAGAACTGAGTAAGGCCAACGCGCAAGATGGGCCCACGCCATTGACGCGAAGTAGTCGGCGAAATAAAGCACGCTCGGCTTCTTCTGCAAAACCAAAAAGGACGAGGTTGGTTTCGCTAACCGAGAGGTGTGTGAGCAAGCGCATCTTTTGGCCCTCAAGCATTTGCGTGGCCGTGCGCGCGGAAACGCGGAGTTGCCAACCGACGCCACCGACATTGAGGACTACGGAATCGGGCCCCGTTGATTCAACGAGGCCCTCTAAGAATGCGTACATCGAGTGAGGGGTTAGCCTTCGAACTCGGCGTTGTTTCCGCTACCAGAAGAGCGGAGCGAGAGATCAAACTCAGTGAGGCGAATCTTTAGCTCTTCAAGAGAGGTGATGCCAAAGTTTGGCATCGACATCAAGTCTTCTTCGGAGTAGCGAAGGATGTCACTCACGCGGTGCAGGTTGAGTCGCTCAACTAAAGCGCGGTGGCAACGAACGGATAGGTTTAGACCAGAAATTTGCAGCTCAAGAGCTTCGCGCATTTCATCGGTGAGTGGGCCAAGCCAAGCCAGCTCGCGCTCAACATCAAAACCTGAATCGGATTCAAACTCATCAGGCACCAAGAATGTGCCGTCATCGCGGCGCATGCCAAGACGGAGATTCTTAGCGGTCAGAACGCGTTTGATTTCGTTGAGTGAGGTTTCGCCGAAATTCTTGAACTCAAGAAGCTCAAGCTCGGTGTGGGAAACCAGCTCTTGCAGACTGCGGATGTCCATCGAGGCCAGGCAATTGCGTGCGCGGACCGAGAGCTCGAAATCAGTAATTGGCGTGCGCAAGACCTTCATGAGTTGGTCGTGGCGGTGCTCGAGATCCTCGTCGTAGTACATGTCGAGGGACTCATGCGCATCTTGGAAGAACAGGATGGCGCGCTTATCGTTTGGATTTGAGCGGAGTGCTGCTGAGAAGCAACCGCAAGCCTTTTCGAAGTTGCCTTGGTCTTCGTGAAGAATGCCTGCATTCAGCAAAACCGAAAGTGGCACCGGGCGGTGGGTGAGCAGCTCGCCGTATTGGCGGAGGGCTTCCTCTTCGTCGCCGTGAAGGTCGGCGCGGTAGGCAAGACGACTGCGCGCTGAAATGTGCGCATCATCGATGGCGATGGCTTCGCTGTAAGCAGTAGCCGCACCAGTGTATTCGCCATCTTGCTCAAGTAAGCGGCCTTGGAAGTAGAGCTTGTCTGCTTCGGTGACCTTTGCGGTTTTGAGTGCTTTGCGCAAGCTTTCGAAATTAAGGCAGGCCGTCAAAGCGTGAAGCTCAGCAGCTGCCATCACGGCATCGGCTGAAGTGGAGCAACCTGAAAGTAACTCACATGCTTCTTGTTTACGGTCTAATTCGCGCAGGCCATCGCCACGGACAAATTTAGAAAGGTCATCTAGGCCGTCACCGGCGCTGTCAATGGCCTTGCCGTATTCACCGCAAACCCAAGCACCAAGCATGGCCAACTTATCGTTGCCACCTTGACGGGCGTCGCGGACGGCAGATGCGAATTTATCCGCAGCAGCCGTGTCGTGGAGGTAAGTCGCACGACAGGCAGCCAATTCCGAAGGAGTGGCTGGTGGTGCGGCGAAAAAAGCGGCCGTGTCGACCGTAGAGGGGGCTTCCAGTTCTTGCATGTTCATCAGAGCGATTTGGGCCGAGTAGTTTAGCGTTTACGGGCCTCTGACGCCAATTTTGCAATTCTCTGGAAGCGAGGGGGCTCGCGCGGCAAACTATTGGCATGGATTGCTTCGAGGTTATTGGCGGTACTCCTCTTCAAGGAGAGGTTGAGGTGGCAGGTTCGAAAAATGGCACTCTGCCCTTGATGGCAGCGGCCTTGCTCTCGAATGAGAGCAGCCAACTTGATGGTGTCCCCGCTCTTCGAGACATCCATACTCTTGCCGAGCTTTTGTCTTCTTTAGGCTTAAATACCCGTTTTGTCGCCCAATCCTTGCAATTAGTTCCATCAGGCCAAGACCTTTGGCAAGCTCCATATGACCTAGTGCGCCGTATGCGAGCATCCGTTTGCGTCTTGGGGCCACTCTTGGCGCGCACAGGTCACGCCTCGGTTCCTTTGCCAGGTGGGTGCGTCTTGGGCGTCCGCCCGATTGACTTGCATCTCCGTGGCATGGAATCCCTCGGCGCAAAAGTTGATTTGGCTGAAGGGTGCGTTCTGGCGACGGCTCCTAAAGGTGGGCTGCCTGGTGGCGAAGTCGATTTGTCTGGTCCGCGGGGGTCCACGGTGCTTGGCACGGCCAATGTTTTGATGGCCGCAACTTTGGCTAAGGGCGAGTCGGTCTTGCGCGGTGCTGCGTGCGAGCCAGAAATCGTAGTGCTTATTGATTTCTTAAATTCTGCGGGCGCTCAAATTGAGGGGGGAGGCACGGCAACTTTAAGAGTTCAGGGGGTCGATGAAATCCATGGCCTCAAAGGTAATGTCCCTCCAGACCGAATCGAAGCTGGCACTTTGCTTTTGGCCGCCGCCATGACGCGTGGGCATGTCAAATTGACACGCTGCCCCGTGCCTCAGCTACAGGCTTTGCTTGACACTCTTGAGCTTGCTGGAGTTCCTCTTGAGCGAGGCTCAGATTGGGTTCGCGTCCACGCTGAGGGCGCGATTTTCCGCAACCCCGTGATTCAGACGGCGCCCTATCCCGGGTATCCGACCGACTTGCAAGCGCAATGGATGGCATTCGCCACGCAGGCCGAGGGCACAACTTTGATTCGCGAAGGCATTTACCCCGAACGGTTTTTGCATGCGGCTGAGCTCGTCCGCCTTGGTGCGCAAATCGAGGTGTCCGATGGCTCAGCTCGCGTTCATGGGCCGACTCGTTTAAGCGGTGCGCCCGTATTGGCTTCTGATTTGAGAGCCAGTGCCGCTTTGGTCTTGGCTGGGTTGGTTGCTGAAGGGAAGACCGTTGTCAAGCGTGTCTACCATCTCGACCGAGGATACGAACGCCTCGAGGAAAAACTTTCCTCTTTAGGCGCAAGTGTGCGGCGAGTCGTAGACGAAATGGGGCCTTAATCGGTAGAATGCTCGGCTCGGGGCCGTCATCGCGCCCTTTCTAACATGCTCGAAAATCTCACCCAGTCGTTTGGCAAAGCGCTCGACCGTTTCCGCGGTACGGGCAAGTTGTCTGAGAGTGACATCCAAGAAGGCCTTCGCGAGGTGCGGCGGTCTTTACTTGAGGCCGATGTCCATTTCAAGGTCGCCAAGGCATTTTGTGAGCGAGTCGCAATTCGTCTACAGGGTGATGAGCGCCTCAAGGCTGTTACTGGCAGTCAACAAGTTGTCGCGGCTTTCCAAGAAGAGCTGACGGCCCTCATGAAGGGTGACTTGCCGGCACTGCCAGCCAACCCCGGCCATCCGATGGTTCTGCTGCTTGCAGGTTTGCAAGGTGCAGGTAAGACGACAAGTGCATCAAAGTTGGCGCTTTGGTTACGAAAGCGAAAAAACAGCAAGGTCTTGTTAGCCGCTTGCGACCTCCAGCGCCCTGGCGCGGTGGATCAACTGCAAACGCTCGGCAAGCAGCTCGATGTTGATGTCCACGCTGAGCAGCCTGGCCCTGGTGTTGACCCAGTTGGTGTGGCAAAGCGTGCGCTCCAAAAAGCCAAAGCCGAGCGATACGATGTCCTCATTGTTGACTCCGCGGGTCGTCTTCATGTTGATGATGACCTCATGGGCGAGATTGAATCGGTTGCTAAAGCGGTCAAGCCCGATGCATCCTATTTGGTGCTTGATGCCATGACAGGGCAAGACGCCGTCGAATCTGCGCGAGCTTTTTCAGATAGGCTCGATTTGCACGGCGTCATTCTGACCAAGATGGATGGCGATGCTCGCGGTGGCGCTGCACTTAGTGTGCGTGAGGTTACTGGCCGCCAAATATGCTTCCTCGGCGTTGGCGAGAACCCCGGCGATTTCGAAGAATTCACCGCAGACCGCATGGCGGGGCGCATTCTTGACATGGGCGATATCGTGGGCTTGGTCGAAAAGGCTCAAGAAGCCGTCGACGAAGAAGCCGCCATGGACGACTACATGCGCATGATGCAGGGTCGTTTCACCATGGAAGACCTGCTCGGGCAGTTCCGCATGATGAAAAAAATGGGTTCTATGAAAAAGCTCATGGGTATGATGCCCGGAATGGGTAAAATGTCCGGCCTTGTCGACCAGATTGACGACCGTCAAATGGCTCGCATGGAAGCAATCGTGCTTTCCATGACCCCCAAGGAGCGGCTCCATCCCGAGCTGCTCGACGGCAGTCGCCGCCGCCGCATCGCTACTGGGTGTGGTCAGCAGGTCTCTGATGTCAATCGTTTGTACAAATCATTCCAGCAAATGCAAAAGCAGATGCGCTCGATGAACAAGATGTTTTCGGGTGGGCGTTCTAAAAAACGCCTCCTCAAGCAACTTGGTCAAAAAGGCGGTTTGCCAGGCATGCCTGGACTTCCACGTTAGTTCCAATAAATTAAAAAAATAAATAGATGGCAGTCGTTCTGCGTCTTAAGCGTCTGGGCCGGAAAAACCGTCCCTTCTACCGCATTTGTGTCATGGATCGTCAGACTCGTCGTGACGGCCGTGCAATCGAAGAGTTGGGTTGGTATGACCCAATCAAAAAGGGTGATGGTGAGCACTTTGAGCTCAACGCCGAGCGTGCTGCCTACTGGATTAGCCAGGGTGCGCAGCCTTCCGGCACCGTCGCAAGTCTTCTTCGCCAGAAGAGCGTCCCTTTGACCGCTAAAGAAGCCCTCGCCGCACAGGCAGAGGCTTAAAGGCTCCTCGGATGGCCGCAACCGCGTCCACAAAGGTAAAAGAGCTGCTCGAGTTTCTCGAGCGGCTTGATTCACCTGTCTTTCACATTACTCCGCGCCCGATGGGTGGGGTGGGTGGCTTAATGCGCGTTTTGGCCTTCGTCCTTCAGGGCGAAGACAGCGGCCCTCTTGCCGCTGAAAAAGCTATTAAAGCACTCGATGAAGCTTTCATTACACCTAATGAAGTCAGAGTTGCTCGACTCTATGAGATTCGCAACGCCTTTTCTGATCGCCGAGTGGGCAACGCAGAAGAGCGCGCAGCGTTCGCGCAAGAGTTTTTACGCCGGGTTTTCGGCTTGCAAAACCATCTCGATTTTGACTGGATCTTTGACGCTTCATCTGAGCGGCGCCTCAAAGAACTTGATGCTCTTGGCATCACGCCATTCTTCGCACAGTTCGCACTAGATCTCGACGCCTATTTTGAAGACGGCGACGAGCCTATCCCAGTGTCGGCCGCTATGAAGCGACTCTTTTCGCGTTTGGGCTTTGTTTCGAGCAACCCGAAAGATTCTGCGATGCGTGAGGTCTTCGAGCCGTTGCTCGCTGACAAGTTGCTTTACCCCAACTTCGTTGCCCTTTCGGTCATCTCCGAGTTGATTCCCCACGCTAAGCGCCCCAACTGTAAGCGCACGGCGGCTTTGCTCAACGCATTCAAGGGTCGCAAGACTCTTAGCGATGAAGCCTTTTCACTAGAGATGGCAGAGCTTGGCTATCACTACCCACTGTCCAATAAGGGCTACGGTAAGAAACCAGCCAAAAAGAAGGTTGCTAAGAAAAAGGCTGCTAGCAAGGCGACAAAAGGTAAATAGGCAACCCGTGCCGGTTTCATCCGCCACAAACTTAGTCCTGGCTAGCGGCTCACCCCGACGCCAGGACTTATTGCGTGAAATGGGGTTGAGCTTTCAGGTTAAGCCAGCCCAGACAGACGGCCCCCCAACATCAGAAGAGCCGGGCGAGCGAGTTTTAGGTCATGCGCTACATAAGGCAAGCGAGATTGCTGCTGTTGAACCAACCGCGGTTATCTTGGCGGCCGACACCTTGGTTTGGTGTCGGGGCCATTTTCTGCCAAAGCCTGTTGACCGAGCCGATGCCGCTCGAATGCTGCATCGACTTTCCGGAGTCGAGCACCAAGTCTGGACAGGCGCTTGCCTGATCAAAGGCGGGCAAGTTTTGGCTCAGAGGGCTGATTGCGCATGTGTTCAATTCGACATCTTGCTCGACTCTGAGATTGAGGCCTACCTTAAGACAACCGAATGGTGCGATAAGGCTGGGGCATATGGCATCCAGGGTTGGGCCGCTTCTCGTACAAAATTGCTCACTGGGTGGCACGGAACCGTTGTTGGCTTGGCATCTGAGGCAGTTTCTGCATTGTTTCTTGAAGCAGGGCTTTCTCATGGGGGCGAAACGGGTACAATGCTCGGCCAGATTCGGCGCTAAAGCCGGTCGAGTGACATCATGAAAAAGGACATCCATCCGGATTACATCGAATGCGAAGTGAAATGTGGTTGTGGAAACCTCTTCACCACGCGTGCTTGCGTGAAAGAGATTCACGTCGAGATTTGCTCTGCTTGTCACCCGTTTTTTACGGGTAAGCAAAAGTTTGTTGACACCGCAGGTCGTGTCGATCGCTATATGAAGCGTTACGGTGGCAAAAAGGCTTAGCGCCTTTGGCTATACCGTAATCTGTCCGCTATGAGTCTTGTCGAGACCCTGCGAGGCCGGGTCGATGAGCTGAAACAGCGGCAAAAAGACCTCGAAACGCTCGTCTCTGATCCAGGCGAAGCGGGCAAAGCAACCTACCCTGGTTATCTCCGAGAATTGGGCTCCTTGCAAAAGGTGCTTGAGCCATGGTTGCGTTATGTCCAGGCCGATGAAGCGATTCAAGAAGCACGCGAAATGATTGCGGGTGATGACCCCGAGATGGCCGAGCTTGCCAAGGAAGAGATTCCTGAGCTTGAAGCGGAAATGGTCACTCTTGAAAAAGACATCCTAGATCGCGTCCTCGAAGACGACCCCGATGCAGATAAGCCCGCCATCGTAGAAATCCGTGCTGGTGCGGGTGGCGATGAGGCGGCTCTTTTCGTGGGCGACCTTTATCGCATGTACACGCGCTTTGCGGCTGCTCACGGCTGGAAAGTCGAAGAAGAAGATGTTTCAGAATCTGAGGCGGGTGGCTACAAAGAGATCGTTTTCAAAGTCAAGGGCGAAGACGCAATGCGCCTCATGAAATGGGAAAGTGGTGGCCACCGTGTTCAGCGCGTCCCGGCGACAGAGACTCAGGGGCGCATCCATACTTCCGCGGCTACCGTTGCCGTTATGCCTGAAGTCGAAGACATCGACATCAAGCTCAAAGACGAAGATCTCGAGATTAAAGCGATTCGCTCGGGCGGCCCAGGTGGGCAAAGTGTGAACAAGACCTCTTCCTGTATTCAGATTTTTCACAAACCTTCCGGCCTACAGGTTAAGTGCCAGGTCGAAAAATCACAGTTGCGCAATAAAGAACGCGCGCTTGGTTTGTTGCGCGCGCGCCTTTATCAGATCGAGCGCGATAAGCGTGATGCTGAGCTTTACGCCAATCGTAAATCACAGGTCGGCTCTGGCGACCGCAGTCAGCGCATCCGTACTTACAATTTTCCACAAAATAGAGTGAGTGACCACCGCATTAATCAAAACTACTCTCTTGAGAAAATCATCGAGGGGCGTCTTGATGCGATTTTTGACGACCTCCAGGCAGCTGAGCGCGAGGCCAAACTCGCAAACTTGTAACCACCACTAGAGCCTTCTCCTTGGCTTGTAGAGAACACCCATTTAACCATCATGACTGATTCCGACAAAAAAGAGACCAGCAAGCTAGACAACTCAAAAGCCAATGTCGTCCCACTAGGCGATGCTTTTGAGGTGATTGAAGAAAAGCCTAAAAAGGCTAAGAAGCCTACTCCAACAGGCGGTGGGGCTCCTTCGCCACTTCGCAGTGTTGAGAGTTGGGTGAGCTTGGGTTTAGCTCTAGGTTTGGCTGGCCTTTTGGGCGGCTGGGCCACTAATGGCGTGCCTAATTTGATTCATGGTGGCTTGCTTGCGGCTCTTAGTTGGCAGCTGATGCGCTCTGGCATGGCCACAGTTCAGGCAACCCACTCTAAGATTTCTCCTATTTTGCCGGCTCTTCTTTTGGGTTACGCTGGCTTGCGTTTTGTCTTCTTTATGACAGGCAACGACTCCATGGATTCTCTCCTTGGTTGGGGTCTTGAGGGCGACGCTACGGGCTCTGCAATCGCAATGCTTGGTGGTTTGATTGCTGTCGCAGGACCGACACTTGGCAAGAAAGCCGATGCTAAATTGCCCAAGGCTGAGCCAATTGCTGTTGACGCTCAGTTTTCACAGACCCTCTTGGCTTATCTGCTCATCATTGTCGGTCTATTAATGCCTTGGGCTCCTGGTACGCCTGGTGTCCATTTTTGGCTTGGCTCTTTGACTTTGATTTTTGTCCTGATGGGCGCGTGGGCCTCATGGGTCGGCATGTGGAAGTTATGGCAGATGCCTATCGTTACAGGCAAACTGGGCTTGGTGTTTTTCTTAGCACCAATTGAAGCCATTCTGGTTGCTGCATTTGGCTTAATCGGGCAGAGTGCCCCCGCAGGAGACCCTGATGTACCCTTTGCTTGGGCGCACGAAATCTGGGGTGGTGGCTCTGGCATCCTCTCGTGGGGTGGTGGCCCACTCCTGACTCTTGGTGGCGCTTGCTTTGCGTTCTACCTGCTTTTCCATGGTGCTAAGGCAGCTGTGGCTCTGAATAAGCAGCGCAAAGAAGAAGAAATCGCTTCCCGCAAGGCGTCGCGCGCGGCCAAGAAAGCCGCTAAGTAATCGATTGTCTACTCCTTTTCGCCGCCCTGTTCGCCTCGACACTCTCTTGGCCTGGGCGGCGAAACTCTTTTCTGCCATCCCCGAAGAACCCGAGCCCAGGGCTCTGGCGCTTACTTTTTGGCGGCGCTTTTCCTCTCGCCCTCTTGATCTTGACGATCTCGTTTCTTCCGATAAATCCGCCGTGTACTGCGATTGGGTCGAGCGATTTGTTGATGGTGAGCCACTCGCCTACATCGAAGGAAAGCAAGGCTTCTGGTCTCTTGACCTAGAAGTTACACCCTCCGTGCTCATCCCGCGGGCAG
This sequence comes from Planctomycetota bacterium, assembly GCA_018671175.1. GTDB lineage: Bacteria > Planctomycetota > UBA1135 > UBA1135 > UBA1135 > JABHIE01. The sequence goes on from JABHIE010000029.1 coordinate 246,317, forward strand.
ATAGTGAGTGTTTGGTCGAAGCCGCGGTTGCCTTTGCAAAAGACAATTCTGTGTCGAGGGTTTTAGATTTGGGCACGGGCTCGGGGTGTCTCTTGCTCTCAGTCTTGAGCGAGTTGCCCGACGCTAAAGGAGTTGGCATTGATTTGTCGGCTGAAGCTGTAGCCGTGGCCAAGCGGAATGCCGCTCGCTGTGGGCTTAGCTCTCGCAGCTCGTGGGTTTGCGGGTCTTGGTTTGAACCTCTCGCCGCTCGAGGGGAGGCGTTCGACATCATTCTGTCAAACCCGCCCTACATTGAGCCTCACGAATGGACGGGACACTCCGTTGCTCAGAGTGAGCCCCATTTGGCGCTCTTTACTCCTCAAGGTGAACCGATGTTTGCTTATCGAGCCATTTGTGCCGAGCTAGCGGTTCACCTTGCACCGCATGGGCTGGCCATCCTCGAAATCGGTGATGGGCGCGGAGATGCATTGGCGGCCGTTGCCCGAGAATATGGGCTCAAAGTGCATGGGCGCCGCAAAGATTTGAGCGGCACCGAGCGAGCCTTGCTACTAAAGGTTTGAGGCTACATAGGCCTGAATTGTCTGTAGTGCGCCAGGATTGAGACTTTGGAAGAAAATGGCTATCTCGTAATGACCGATGGCGGGCGATAGGCGCTCGCATCGCACCACAACGCCTTCGGCTTGGATAAGGTCGCCGCTTGGCATTTCGATGGCGACTTTGACCGCTGTCATCATGGGGATGGCTTCGTCACAGAAAAAGGCGACACCCGATTGGCTGAGGTCGCGCACGCGGAGTGCGGACTCGGCTTGATCGCCGATGCGGAGGGGGAGTTCTTCCGCTTGGGCGCGGGGGTGTTGGCGGCGTTCGTGTTGGGGGAGAGACATTTTTGAATTGGGGGGTGCGGCGTATGCCGCGTCGCTACTAGAATGGCGGCACGGAAACCTAGTTTCCAGTCTCTCACCCCTTCTGCAGCGCGAAACATACAAAACAAGTACGCAAAGCTAAGCATCAAACCATCAAGAAAAACAAATCATGGCTTCATTTAACCGTGTCATCCTACTTGGGAACCTCACCCGTGACCCAGAATCTCGTCAAGCCCAAAGCGGCACACACATTGTCAAAGCCAGCATCGCGGTAAATGACCGCGTGCCAGATGGCAATGGCGGTTGGCGCGAAGAGCCGAGCTTTATCGACCTTGTTATTTTTGGTCGTCGCGGCGAAAATTTCGCAAAATATCTTGGCCGTGGGCGGTCCGTTTTGGTCGAGGGCAAATTGCGCCAGTCTCGCTGGGAAGATAAAGAGACGGGCAAGAAGCGCTCAAAACTAGAGGTCATCGTCGATGACTGGCAGTTTGCAGGTGGCCGCGAAGGCGGTAACCAAGGCGGCGGCCAGGGTGGCGACCAGAGCTTTAGCCAAGGTGGTGGTGGTGGGCAGAGCTCCCAACAGGGCGGCGGCCAAGATTACGGTCAAAGCGCGCCAAGCTTCCCCGATCGCCAAGATTTTGGTGGCCAATCTTCCGGTGGCGGCGCCGCTGCCATGGACGACGTCCCGTTTTAGATTAAGTCTACTGTGCAAGTCCAAGTGTTGCTGTTCGCCGGCTTGGCCGACACCTTGGGCAAAGATAGCCTCGAGCTGACTTTGCCCGCTGGCGCCACCGTCGCTGATTTGCGGTCTGCCGCGATTGACCTGCTGCCTGCTTTAAGAGGCGCATCTTTTCGTGTGGCCGTTGACGCGGTTTACGCAAATGACGATGCTGCCCTCGTCGAATCGGGCGAGTTGGCGTTTATCCCCCCTGTCTCTGGTGGGTAAAGTTGAGTTCGACCGCGTTTTCTTTTCGCCTCACTGAGGGCCCGATTCTTAGTGATTGGGCTCGTGCGCGGGTACTCGGCACTGACGCGGGTTGCGTGATTGAATTCCGTGGTGTCGTCCGTGAGCAAGCTCGTGGTCAAAGCGTTTTGCGCCTTGAGTATTCGGCTTACCCTCGCATGGTTGAAACCGAGCTTGCCTCCATTGCATCTGAAATGTTTGCGCAGTTTGGTGTTTTGCGTATTGCGGTTGAGCACTCCATAGGCACAGTGCCGGTTGGCGATTGCTCGGTCGTTGTGGCTATTGCTGGCGCGCATCGCCTCGAGGCCTTCCTGGCTTCCACAGCCTTCATGGACGCCCTAAAAGAGCGCGTCCCGATCTGGAAAAAAGAATGCTATGCCGATGGCTCCATCTGGAAAGGCCAAGGCTCCTGAAATGCTACAAATTCATACCATCCCTGTTACGGCCTTTGAGCAAAACTGCACGATTTTGGTTTGCTCAGAAACAAAAAAGGCCGCCGTCATTGATTGTGGCGAATGGCACCCCGTGTTGCGTCAGATCGAAAAACTTGGCGTTGAGGTCGTCGCCATATTGGCGACCCATGGCCATGTTGACCATGTCAGCGGAATGGGCGATTTGTGTGCGGCACTACCCGATGCAGACCTCATGATTCCTGACGGTGAAGAGCTGGTCTTTGGCATGCTTAATGAATCTGCTGCGATGTATGGCTTGGCGACTCCCCGAGCTTTGCCTGAACCACTTCGCTACTTAAAGCATGGTGATCCGATACACATTGGCGAAGTCACGCTCGCCGTCTTGCATTGCCCAGGCCACACTCTGGGCCATGTTGTTTTTCATGACGCAGCCAGTGCGCAAATTGTTGTCGGTGATGTCCTTTTTAAAGGCTCGATTGGCCGCACCGATTTACCGGGCGGCTCCTGGGAGCAACTCCAACATTCCATTCGCGAGCAACTTTACACGCTGCCCGCTGAGACCCGTGTTTTCTGCGGTCACGGGCCGACCACCACCATAGGCATTGAAGCGCAGACTAACCCTTTTGTGCGCGCATAGCGTGCCGTTAATCTAAAAATTACCATGGTGGAACGCGAAACCCTTCCTGTCGATGTACTTGTTGTCGGCGCCGGCCCCTCGGGGCTTTCTTTTGCTATTTCTCTTGCCCAATCCTTCGAGGAACAGGGGCTAGAAAAAATGATTCTCGTCATCGATAAAGCTGGTGAGTTCGGTCATCACACGCTGTCAGGCGCCGTTCTTGACCCTCGCGCACTGCTTGAGTTGTTGCCTAGCGCCGAGGCTGATGGCTTCCCGATTGAGGCAAAAGTTTTGGGCGATAAGTTCTGGATGTTCACCGAAACGGGCAAGTCTCTGATGACACCACCAAAGCCGCCCAAGCCTTTTCAGAATAAAGGCAAATGGATCGTCTCCGCCGCCGATGCCGTGGCCTGGATGGCCGAAAAAGCCGACAGCTACGAGTGCTGCGAAGTCTACCCATCAACATCTGGTGCTGAAGTCCTCTACGACGACAGCGGTCGCGTGCGTGGCGTGCGCACCGTTGATATGGGCCTCGACAACAGTGGCAAGCCCAAGAGCAATTTTGAGCCAGGCATGGATATCGAAGCCGACCTAGTGGTTTTTGCCGAGGGCACCCGCGGCTCACTCGCAAAAGGCTTAATGGCCAAGCATGACCTTGAAAAGGGCTGTAACCCGCAATTGTGGGGTGTTGGCATCAAAGAGATCTGGGAAGTTGAGCACGACCTAGAGGGGCAAGTCATCCACACCGGTCTCTGGCCTCTGCCGAGAGATTGTTACGGTGGCGCTTGGATTTATGGTATGCCTAACAACCGCCTGTCGATAGGTTTTGTAAGTGGCATGGACCATGGCGATGTGAGTTTTGATTATCACGCCGTGATGCAGTCCTGGAAGAAGCACCCCATGATTGCCCCAATTCTTAAAGGCGGCAAAATGATTAAGTACGGTGCAAAAACCGTCCCCGAGGGTGGCCTATTTTCTATGCCAAAACTTTACGGTGACGGCTTTGTCCTTTTAGGTGATAGCGCGGGTTTTATGAATGCCCAGCGGCTTAAGGGCCTCCATCTTGCCATGAAATCAGGCATGCTCGCGGCTGATGCTGCGGCTGCTGCTTTTAAGGCAACGCCAGATGAAGGTGACCACGCTTGCACAGATGCAGCGCTGGCTGCTTACGATCAAAATTTCCGGGCATCCTGGGCTTTTGAAGAGCTTTATGGCGTCCGTAACTTTAGGCAGGGGTTTCAGAAAGGCTTCCTGAGTGGCGCGGTGGGTGCGGCCATGATTATGGTGACTGGCGGTAAATTACCTGGTGGTCGTAAAGGCTGTGAAAGTGATCATGAGCGTTACAAGTTAAAGCGCAGCGTTTCGATTGAGCGACCTGACAACAATAATGATTTGCAGTCTGATCGGCTCACTAGCGTTTTTCACTCGGGTTCCATTCACGAAGAAGACCAGCCTTGTCACCTTGTGATTTCTGACCCCGACATTTGCACCTCGCGCTGCACCGAAGAGTATGGCAATCCTTGCCAACATTTTTGCCCGGCCGAGGTTTACGAGTGGCTCGGCGACGAAGGCCTCCGTGTCAATTTCAGCAATTGTGTGCATTGCAAAACATGCGACATTGCTGATCCTTACCAAATCATTGATTGGGTCGTGCCCGCCGAGGGTGGCCCGGTTTACACCGGGATGTAACCCAAAACTTTTCCTTCCAAATACAAATCATGCGAACTCAGTTGAAAGATGCGGCCATTGCAGGCCGAAATGACCTTGTTGTGCTTCTTGTGCCCATCGGCGCAAAGCCTAAATTGCCTACCGCTGCCCCAGCAGCTTCTCTCTGGAAAGACGACTTCGGCGATTCCGTTGGTGACAAAGTCTTGCTCCGCGGCGCTGCTGGCGCTCGTTGGCTTTTGTTGCGCGTGGCAAAGCGTGCAGAATTGACCGATGAAAATGTGCGTTGTGCAGCGGCCAATGCGCGTACAACCTCAGAAAAAATGGAGCGCGCTCAGTTGACTCTCGACTTGAGCATGCTCAAATCAAGTGAAGCCTTTACTTTCGCAGCAGTCGAGGGGGCAACCATGGCTTCTTATGACGCGGGGGTGTGCAAAGCCGACCGCACTAAGGGTGGTGTCAAGCGCATCACTGTTTCGGGCGTGGGCGAAGCAGCGAGCATGAAGCGCGCAGCTAAGCAGGGCGCGATTGCAGCCGAGGGCAACTTGGCAGCACGCGAGCTTCAAAACCTCCCGCCAAACATCCTTAACCCAAAAGAGTTCGCGAAGCGCGCTCGTTCTATGGCACGCAAATGCCCTGCCATGAGCTGCAAAGTTTTAGGTGAAAAACAGATGGCTGACTTGGGCATGGGCTCACTCCTGGGTGTTTCTCAGGGTGCTAAAAACGAGGCGCAGCTCGTCCATCTTTGCTACAAGCCAAAGGGTAAGTCCGCTGGGCGTCTTGCTTTTGTGGGCAAAGGCCTGACATTCGACTCGGGCGGCATCAGTCTGAAGCCTGGCGCAAACATGGATCAAATGAAATTTGACATGTCGGGTGGGGCAGCCGTCTTTGGTCTCATGAGTGCGCTTGCTGCTGGCGCCGAGTGCAAATACGAGGTGCACGGTGTCTTGGCTTGTGTTGAAAACATGCCGGGCGGCGACGCACAACGCCCAGGCGACATCGTTACCGCCATGAATGGCAAGACGATCGAAATCCTGAATACTGACGCTGAGGGCCGCTTGGTCCTTGCAGACGCTCTCTACTGGACTGCAACCAAAATCAAACCTGACTGCATTTATGACATTGCTACGCTCACGGGCGCTGCGATTCATTCTCTCGGGCATGTTGCGACGGCCGTCATGGGTAATGACGACAAGCAGCGTGATGCCGCAATTGCTGCCGGTGAATCCATCGCCGAGCGCGCTTGGCCGTTACCTCTCTGGAGCGAGTACATCGACATGGCAAAAGGCCAGTATGCCGATTTGCAAAACATCTACGCCGCCGGCGCGGGTGCGGGCACGATTGCAGGCGCAAGCTTTTTGAGCTACTTTGTCAACGACCTGCCTTGGGTGCATTTCGATATTGCCGCAACGGCCTGGAACTGCCCTGCAAAGCCCTATCGGGGCAAAGGCGGGACGGGCGTAGGCACGCGCACTTTCCTCAAAATCTTGCGAGGATAAAACCACTCTGCACAATCTCTTGCGGACGCGTGGTAGGGGGTATGGGACTCGAACCCATACTGGAAGGATTTTAAGTCCTTTGCCTCTGCCGATTGGGCTAACCCCCCAAGCGCGATCCGCAGGGGTTGGAGCCGGCACCCAGAGTCGAACTGGGGATGATGAATTTGCAATCCATTGCCTTAGCCACTTGGCGATGCCGGCTTTCAACGGGCGGAAGTTTAGATTCTACGGCGGCCTTTGTCTAGTATGAGCCCACCACTTCTTTCTTTAGCCGTCGCCATTTTGGCTCCAGTCATGCTCTCGATGGGATGTCGGCGAGTCCGTCGAGCATGGTTGCTGGCCCTGATTCCACTCATTTGGGTTGATGGGCTATCCATCGCTCTGGCTGCAATGACCCTAGCCACTCTCGGGCTGTTTTTCGCCAAAGCCGCTCAATCCTGTAAAGGCGGATGGCTGCCCCTCTGGACTTTGGCATGGTGCTGGCCTTTCTGGGTCGTTAGCGATTCATGGTGGCTCGTTTTCTGGCCCGGCTCACTTTTTGTCGCCACCACTTGGGACCCTTTCCTATCCAGCGAGTTGTATACGACTTGGGGCTCTTACGGCCCAGTCTCAGTGGCCCTGCCTTGGATAACCGCACTTTTCTGGGGCAGTATGCTGTTCTTGGTTTTGCGCCGGTCGCCGGGCTCTCAGGCGCGCGGCTAAACTAGAGCGTCCCGTTTGACACCATGAGACGCAAACTCTACTGCACTTTCCCGCAAGCACTCATTAAAGAGCCGCTTCTCTTCACTCTTGCCAATACCTTTGAGGTTGTCCCCAATATCCGAGGCGCAACCGTTACGGAAGAGATCGCCATCCTTTCTCTAGAGCTCGAGGGCTCAGAAGAAAATGTTGAGTTGGCGACGGCCTATCTCAAAGAGAAGGGCGTCAATGTCGAAGAGCTAGGCGACTAAACTCAGTTTAATCGTCAAAGGGGTCGTCGTCGTAGTTTGGCGCTTGCTCCATTGGGTCTTCCACTTTCTTGACTTCGTCTTTTGTCTTGGTGAAAGCGCGCCATTGGTTTTCATCTTTAGACAACTTGCCAACCCACATGTTGTGCCAAATGCATGCAATCTTTTTATTGAACATGATGGCTTTATTCGCGCCCTCTGAGCCGAATTTATGTTGACCGATAGATTCCCAGCCGAAGTTTTGCCCTTTGCCCATTTTGGTTAAGAGGTCATTCAGCGCACCAACCGTGCGAAGGCCCTCTCTGCTGAAGTAATCGCCTTGGAGCATGGCGTTGACGATAGCCGGGAAGGCTTCGCGTGGGGAGTCTGCAATCAAGCGGTCACCAGCGCGGTTGGATTGTAAGCCACTGTCGTCTAGGAAAAGTGCGATGTCTTCTTTTACGGATGCCCAAGTCTCATCGTCGCAGTTGGACCATTGCGGAAGCAGGCTAACTGCTTTGAGGTCGAGCTTGTTAGGGTCAGTAATGCCCTTGTAGTTGATGGGTAGACCGGCTTCAGGGGCTTCGAAAGCGACATCAGGTGTGACTGGAGCACTTGGCTTTTCGGCATCTTTGCTTACAGCTTCATCAGTGGAATCGCTTGAGCCCGGAGTGGTTTCGGCAAGTGGAGTCGTAGCGGTTGTGGTCTCAGCCAAAACTGCGGCAGGCGATTCTTTCAAAGGTGCCGCCTCAGGAGTGACGGGCGTGGTGGTTTCGACAACGGCTTCAGTAGTGGACGCCAACGAGTCAGTATTTTGCTCTTTAGAGTCTTTCAGGTATTCCATCACGCCCCAAGCACCGCCTGCGAGAGCCGCTAGAGAGGCGACCATGATCAGTGGATGAGATTTTTTCGGCTTGTCTTCGGCAAAGCGGCGAGGGCCGTCTGACTTCTTGATTTTCTTTGAATCAACTGGCTGGTAACTAGAGTCACTCTTCTTTGCCGCCGGACGGCGGCGACGGGCGCCTTGGGGTGGAGTCGCAGGTGCAGCAGGTTTTGGAGGGACAGGCTTTGAACCCAGTTGGGGCTTGGCAGGGGGTGATGTGGTGCTCGGCCCTGATTCCGCCGCACGCTTAGCTTTTGCTTTGGCGATGATTTCAGCTGCGGTCAGTTTGGTTGGAGCTGGCGCACTAGCGGCTTCTGCTGCTCGCTTTGCCTTGGCCTTTGCAATGATTTCAGCGGCAGATGGTTTCTTCGGCGCGTCGTCCGCAACGGGCGGCTTTGGCGCAACGGGCGGCTTTGGCGCAACGGGCGGCTTTGGCGCAACGGGCGGCTTTGGCGCAACGGGCGGCTTTGGCGCAACGGGCGGCTTTGGCGCAACGGGCGGCTTTGGCGCAACGGGCGGCTTTGGCG
>JABHIE010000006.1 GCA_018671175.1 Planctomycetota bacterium
ACAGACCGGGGCGACAAGCTTCGCTTGCCCCGGCTGCTGAACGGCAAACCCGTTAGCCTGACAATAGTGAAGGACAGGGGACCTTGCTCTCTATTGAGGCGCGTATTTTCAGGGTGCCAATCTGTACATGCATAGCAAAAACCTGATCAACCACGACTAGGACTATAGTCCGTCGATACTGAGTTAAGAAGACAATAGTCTACACGCAGGATGCTGACAAAAATCTTTTCACTTGCCATCCGGCACTACAGGGAGCAGGCTGGCTTGAGCCAGGAGGAAGTTGCCGCTATCGCTGACCTTGATCGCACTTATGTCAGTCAGTTAGAACGTGGTTTAAAGAGTCCAACGTTGACTTCTCTTCAAAAACTGGCGGATTGCCTTGGAGTCCAGGCCCATACCCTCTTGCAGGAACCCAAAATTAAGTATGGGCCAACTTTCCCGAACGATTATGTAATCAGGGACCAGGCAAAAATCATCTTAAGTCGGGAAAGTGGGGATATTGAAGTTCCCACGTCAGTCTTTCTCTCTGCGATTGAATATGCTCATGAGCTAATCGATGAGATATATTCTACGGATCTTGATATTGCTGCAGTTCTTGGTATGCGAAATTTAAGTGCGTTTATGGGTGAGTTGGTTGCCAGGGCGTCAGTGAAAACGAGCGAGGGCCTTTTCGTCTCTAATCCACACCAAGATGGCTACCCGGACTTGCTTATCATGGATAAAGAGGGGAAATTGGTTTGGGACCGACTGTCGGAGCAGTTGAACGAGAAAGCTCCATTTAGTCCCTTTGCGGCTGGCGGCATTGAATTCAAGGCCACATGTGGCAGTGTGCCAACTCCTGCAATCTGCAAGCGCAAAGGCATAGCGCGCCCCTCCCTTGGTGATAGTCGAGTTGATTGCCTTACTGGTTACGATTGGAAAGCGCACCACCGTGAGACGAATAACCTGCTAGGAGTCCTTTGGGATTTTATTCATGGCCGCCCAAGGGTCGTAGCAATGTTCTATTCAAATACTCTTCAAGAGGATGACTGGGGTAATGTTGTGAAACCCAAAAAGGGTGGAGGTCGAACTACCAGCGTGTCGATTATGAATAGACAAGGTATCACGAAAATGTACGAGGGATGGCTGTGCGTTTCGACCCTGGGTGGTTACCGCAACTACTTGAATCGGCGCAATAAAGGCTCCCTCATTCCTGGTTAGTTTGGCGCTGAATTAATTTTAGTGGGTCTAGAAAAGAGGTACCTTGACCCCTGCACCGTAGTGGACTATAGTCACCAGGATGACTGGATTCGAGAAATCTACCCTTAGCTTGTTCTCCTCAGGGGGGCTAGGTGACCTTGCTGTACGGCAAGCTGGGTTTGACATTTTGGTTTCAAACGAGTTGCTGAAAGATCGGCATGAGGTTTTCCACAATAACTTCCCGCAGGTTTCGTGCATTTCTGGTGACATCTGGGAAAAGCTTGATGAAATTGAGGCTGAAACTCGGAGGCGTTTGAATGGCAAGAGCCTTGGCCTTCTTTATGCCACGCCTCCATGTCAGGGTATGTCAAAGAATGGCAGAGGGAAGTTGCTAAATGCGATTCGGGCGGGGAAAAAACCTCCTTTGGATTTGAGAAATAGGCTCATCATTCCCACGATGGAATTGGCTAAACGGCTGCGCCCAGAAGTTATCATCCTGGAAAATGTGCCTGAAATGGCAAGCACTTTTATTCAAGATTCAAGTGAGGAGCCGATAAATATTGTTGATTACATTCGGAAAGCGCTCGGTCCTGATTACGCGGGATGTGCAGAAAAAGTAGAGTTCGCAGATTATGGAGTGCCTCAAAGACGTCAGCGCTTGATTTCTGTTTTCTCTAGGAATGCGGAGCTTAAAGCCTGGTTAGCGATTGGTGGGTCTTTTCTTCCTCAACCCACGCATTCGTGCGGCGGGGAAGGAGGAACGCTTCCTTGGGTTACGGTGCGAGAAGCCCTCAAGGGGTTGCCAGAACTTGACGCCAAATCGCGAGATACGGCAACTTCAGAAGTCCCTTTTCATAGGGTCCCTGTTCTAGATAGCATGAAGTACTGGTGGGTAAAGCACACACCCCCGGGTTGCGGCGCATTTGACAATCAATGCATTGCTTGTGGTTATTCTGAAAATCCTGCTCACAAAGCAAGCCGTGGAGCCAACGGGATTAATAAAGCATCTTTAATGACTCCGCTATTCTGCCAGGAATGTGGAGAAATGCTTCCGAGACCTAGTGTCGAAAGAGATGGGAATCGTGTATTGATGAAGGGTTTTACATCGGCATATAGGCGCATGGTCTTCGATAAGCCAGCTAGTGCGTTGACCAGGAATTTGTCTTATGCATGCAGTGATAAAAAACTCCACCCTGTGCAAAATCGCGTTCTCTCTCTCCAAGAAGCCTTCCGGGTTCACTCTCTTGATCACTACAACTTCAATTGGCTCCGCCAGGATGGGAAGCAAGTCAGCGACAAAACAATTCGGGAAATCATTGGTGAGAGTATCCCGCCATTTGGCTTTCAGGTTATTCTCGAGCACATCACGGATATTTTGAATGGCAAGCATCACCCAGAATCAAATGCCGGGCCTCTTTTCTGTACCTAGGTGTTGTAAGAGTTCTATTTCTAGCAGGCTAACCAGCCGTTGCAGTCAGACCGGGGCGGACGCTTCGCTTACCCCGGCTGCTGAACGGCAAACCCGTTAGATAGATATAGTGTGTTCTATGAATGACAATCAGCCACCAATAGCGCCATCCACTGAGCCGGCATCTCAATCCGGTAAGGCTAAGTCGGGCGGGTTTTGGAAATGGTTTTGGCTTACATTCCTTGTGCTGTCGCTTGCCTACGCTTGGTATTCATTCTATGCACCATCCAACCGCATTGCCTGGGCAGCCAACTACTCTACGGCGCAAGAACAGGCTGTCGAATCTGATAAACCGATTCTTCTCTTCTTCACTGGGAAATGGTGCTCTCCCTGCCAGATTATGAAGCGCCAAGTCTGGGCAGATGACCAGGTGATGGCTGCGGTCAATGAAGCGTTCATTCCAGTAACGATTGATGTGGGCAACTCAAATGCTTCCGCTGTATTGAGTCAGTATGGTGTTCGCATTACGCCAACTACAATTATTACGGATCCCAAAGGGAATGTCCTGCAGCTGCAACAAGGTGGAATGAGCAAAACAGAATTCCTCGATTTGTTGGAGAAGCTGGATCCAGCTACTGTTCAAAATCTGTAGAGTTGAACAACTCCAACTTCTCTTTCTAAGTGGGAGTGGTAAGTTTGAACTATCTAACCAGCCGTTGCAGACAGACCGGGGCGGCCGCTTCGCTTGCCCCGGCTGCTGAACGGCAAACCCGTTAGGTAGATAGGTCAAATGGTGGGGGGGAGAGAAGTTGCTCTTCCTTGCTTCAAGTTGAGGAGCTGGGTTAATCCGGAGAATTGCCAGAGCGTATTTTGCTCGGTCTAAAGTGCTCAGCGTGTTGGTTCGTTTTCACCAGTCCCTTTTCCCTAGCCAGGAATTGCGTGGCTCCCAATTGCGTTGTTGCCGTAATCCCCAGCTCATGGATTCGTGCTCCGCATTCCCTTTTGCCTTGTCAAAGCTGCGGGAATTGTTGGAATTGTAATTGTTGCCCAGTCCGCTTTCCCTAGATCCAACTCGGTGACTCCCCAATTCAGCTCTGTACCTGCATGATGGAGCCGAGATTTTCTCCGGTGAGGATGTCAGGAGCTGTAATATGAAACTACCTAACCAGCCGTTGCAGACAGACCACGCTGCGCGTGGCTGCTGAACGGCAAACCCGTTAGCCAGAGACTTTGTTTATGAATGAAGAACTACGCACGCTGCTCATCCTCGTTTCAATCTCATTGCCTGTGGGACTTATTCTTGGGTTGATATCTAGGAAGAAATTCCCTGAGAGTTGCAAGAGGTATACGAAATACAGCCTTGATAGGAAATGGCCCATCTTTGCGTTTGGTGCCCTTCTCTTCGGGGCTCTGGCGGTCCTTTCGTTTCTTACCGGCCGAGTCTATTTCGGTTGGTTCTTTGTTGCCTTTGCCTGCTTTGAGCTATGGGTCTTTTTCGCCCATGGTTTCAAATCCTTGTCAGAGGAAATGGAGAAGCGAATTGATGAATCTGATCCAACAAAGCTTGTTCCGTTTAAGTTTTGGAAGTAAGTTGCTCCTGGCCAACCAGCCGTTGCAGCAGACCCGTTAGCCGGAGACTTGATAGAGATGCTAGATTTCGAAGATAAGCACTTATCGTCAACAGTATTGGCTGTCGTTTGGCTTGCTGCGACCATCTATCAAAAACTCCATCCAAAAGTTCCTGAAGGTGAGGAGGAGCGAAGAGCAGTGTCATGGCTTGATTTCATCCTCCCTGTTGGGGGCATTATTGCTTGCGGTGGGGCTGGTGCATTTCTTGTCCTTAATGGAGCCGTTATCCCAGGAGCGATGTTCTGTCTTCTTTCCGTTTATTATGTTTTCACTGTTCTCGCTTTTGGTGTTTCGAAGGGGGAATAATGAGCCTCTTTTTTTCTTATTCGCAGAATGTCGGAGTTCGATTTGCCTCTAGTTGATAATGTGTCCTGGCTAACCAGCCGTTGCAGTCAGACCGGGGCGGACGCTTCGCTTACCCCGGCTGCTGAACGGCAAACCCGTTGGACAGATAGTAAACAGCAATGAATCTTCCTCATGTCGCAGTCGTCGTGAATGATCTTGGCCACGTGGTGGTTGAGGTTGATGACTATGAGCTATTTGATTTCATCGAAGACTATTTGACTGAGGAATGCAATCTACTCTCTGAATGGGTGAGTAGTGGTGAGAAGGGCACTCCGCATGCCAAGTGGTCCATGGGCTTCCTGGCAGAATGCGCCGTTGAGTTGAATGAGGTGTTGGGTAGATTGGATGCTCGGGAGTTGGAGAGAATCTTTCTTCTGAATAATCCCACTGAGTAACAGCGTCCTATTTACCGTCCAATTCGCAGCAGAGCAGTTGGTAACATCTAGTGATGCCTATTTGCCAGATTGATCATGTCCAGCTAGCAATGCCTTCTGGGAAAGAGGAGGCAGCGAGAGAGTTCTATTCAGGTTTGCTCGGCATTCCAGAAGTCCCCAAACCGCCAATTCTTGCTGCTCGTGGTGGTGCGTGGTTTGAAGCAGGAGATTTGCGAGTTCACCTTGGTGTAGATTCAGATTTCCGTCCGGCCAAGAAGGCTCATCCTGCTTTCCGAGTGCTTGGGCTTGCTGATTTGGTTGTTAAGTTGCGTGAAGCTGGTGTTGCAGTGATTGAGGATGATCTCTTGCAAGGATTTGACCGCGTCTATGCCAATGACCCGTTTGGCAATCGCCTTGAGTTTTTGGAGCCTCATTCTTAGATCAGGTCATGCTACTGTCCAACCAGCCGTTGCAGACAGACCGGGGCGACAAGCTTCGCTTGCCCCGGCTGCTGAACGGCAAATGGCGTGCACCCCAAATTAGGGCCAAGCACAAAGAGACTATCAGTGTCTCGAGTCAATGTGGTTTGAGTTAAATATTTCAAAGAGCTATGCGGGCGCACAGTGTTGTAGTCGATAAACACATTGTCAATCCACCGGCCATTCTTGCGCAGGCTAAATCTCTTTGAGTGCTGCAAGCGCAACACGCGCTTTGAACTCGGGACTGTGGGGACGGCGTTTTCTCGCGCCACCCCTCATCTCCATCTAAACATCTCCAAACACTCACGGGCAGACAGAGGCTGGATTAAGAGCCAACCGCAAGGCCCATAACAACAACACCAGAGACGCACAGCCCCGCGCCAAGCCATCCGCGTAAGCCTGGACGCTCGTGAAGGAATAAAACGGCGAGTGGTATGGAGAATAAAACCGTGGAAGAGGCCATTGCAGCGGCGACCCCTTGTTTTGCCCACGCAAAACCGCCCATCATCAGGACCATACCCGTCCAGGTGCCCACGGCGGATGGCACGAAAAACGCTCGCCAAGTCTGGCCTTGCCATGGGGCTTTTAAGCTAGGCCAATCGCGGGTGAGTAGGGGCCAAATCAGTAGCCCGAGGGCACCGCCGACTAGCCGCCAAGATGTCGCGGTGACGGGGCCCGTCCCTATTAGCCCGTCGTGTGTAAATGCGTTGCCGAGAGCAAAGGTCAGTACGCAACCCAGTGCGGCAAGGACGCCGATGGTGTCAGCTTTGGTGCGATCGACTCGCCGAGATTCAGCGACCAAACTGCCGCAGATGACCAGACCCGCGCCTGCCCATTGCATCGCAGAGAGTGTTTCGTCAAAAAGAACCCATGCAAAGAGAGCCGTAAGGATGGGAGTGATTTGCGTCAGGATGAGTGTGCGGCCAACTCCGATATGCGCCAGCGCGACAAAGTAAAACAAATCGCCAAGGCTGAGCCCTAAAAACCCGCTCAGCAAAAGCCACCCAATCGTGCCCTCGGCAGCGGCTCCACCACCCCGTTCTGCACCGAGAAACCACGCCAAAACCGCGAGCACGATGGCGCCAAACATGTTTTTGAATAAAACGGCGTCACGCGCGCGCGCACCTTTGTTCATGGCGATCGTGAACATGACGGTCGCACTTGCCCAGACCACTGCGCTCATTAATGCAGCAAGCTCGCCCGCACCTGAAAAAGGTGCAACGGAAACTTGGGGGAGAGCTGCGAACATAGCGCCGCAGTTTACGGGAAACGCGACTGCTGACGGCGCGAGTTAGCGAACAGTGATTTAGTGGGTATAAACCAAATCGACCGACATCTCACCCCCGCCTGGCGGAACTGTAACGATATGAGTTTCCGAAATGCCGCCTGCGCGACCCAACACAATTTTGTATTCGCCAGGGGCAAGAGGCCCAAGCGGTGTTGGCATTGCTTTACTGAGGCCCAGATTGAATTGCTGCGCCTCGCTCAAACCAAACAACATGCTAACGGGCGATCCACGCTCATCGATTGCAACCGGGAAGACACCAGTAATGGGCTCACCATCTGCATTAGTCGCCTGAACTTTTAGAATCGTGCCAGGCTCAAGTTGGATTTCGGCTTTGGTCGTTTCGCCGCCCGTTAACTGGACAGCAATCTCGGCAATACCAAATTGCGGATGCCGCGCATGGATCAAGCCCTTGCCTGCTGGAAGCCCCTTAAGTTGCGCCACACCCTTGCTGTTGGTTGGCTTCATCGCAAGGTTGCTCAGCGGCTGGCCGCTCTCGTCAAGATAAAAGAGCATCGCGCCTGGGAGGGCAACCCCATCAGGGTCAAGCACGCGTGCTTTGAATGTCGCTGCGGCAGGCAGTCGCACCTCGAGCGGCTCAGGTGAACCCGTATCGGCAATGACAAATCGTAAAACGGTTGAGCCGTGCACATCGTCTTCGCCGAGAATCGGCATGCTTGCCTTGCCAACGGTCACGACCCAAGCGCCAGGCCGCACATACAAGAAATGAGTGAGACCTTCGGCGTTAGTGATGCGGGTGCCACCGCCCATCGTGATGGGTGCGTCTTCACCCCGCAAATTGACTGGGATACCTTGAAGCGGTGTCCCGTCTTCGGAGAGAACCACAATAGAAAAAGTCGCTTCAGGTAATTCGAAATCTTGGGTTTGGTTGCCAGGAAGTACCTCAATCGTGACTGTGTGGCCCGTTGAGCCGTATGCGCCACCGACTTCGCCAATCATGGTGAGATAAAAATCAGGCGCGATATCTTCGATGCGATACCGCCCAGTTTCGTCAGTCGTGCCTGTTTTCATGCCTGCGCCGCCAATCAGCAGCACCGTCTGCGCGGCAACGGGTACGCCCGCCTGAGTCACGACCCCTTCAAGGATGCCCGCTTGCCCGCTTGTTCCAAGCTCGATTTCTTGATAATCACCCTTAGCAAGCGTAATCATTTCATAGAGCATTTTTAGGTTATCAAGCCGATTTGCCCCGGCGTCCATGTCTTCGAGGAAGATGGCGCGCACTTGATACTCACCAGCAGGTAAGTGAGAGAACACGACCCGGCCTTGGGCATCGAGGGTTTCTGTTTTGGCGGTTTCGCCGGCGAGTCGAGTGACGGTGATGCGCACCACAGCGCTTGTGCCAACAGCTTCTGGGACAAGGACGACGAGCTCAGCACCTTGCGTGAGCGTGCAAGTCTCGTCGTGGGTGGGCTGGTCGGCAGACAGGGCAAAATCTTCGCCAAGCCACATGGAAAAATCGTCAGCTTGAGCTACGACTTTCCAGCTGCCTTCTGGGGCATTCGGGATGACCCAAGCACCTGATTCATCGACCTCTGTGCGCAAGCTGGCTTGAGATCCGCCTTCGCGGAAGACTGAGAAGTCAACATCGCTTCCACCGGGGCTGAGTCGCACTTTTGCTGTCGCAACGGCCTGGCCACTGGGGCCAATCACGCGACCTGTCACGCGGAAGGGCTGCCCCATTTGCATCTCAACCCATTCGGCATCAACCTGGTCGCCGCGTTTGCCTTGTGGAGTGGGTTGAAAAGTATGCTCAAGAGAGGCGCGCGCAAACTCGGCATGAGTGACGCGTAAAGAAATCGCGCCCTTGTGTGGAAGCCCCGTAAGGTGCACTTCGCCTTGAGCGTCAGAATCACCGGCGGGTCGCCAAGTGGCGGATGCCGCAGTCAGAGAATCGGTGGAACCGACCATCCATTCGAGGCTAGCCTCTGGCAAGGTGTCGCCATTTGGGGCGAGGATACGGATGGAAAGAGAACGGCCAGAAATCAAAGTGATGTCGCCTAAATCAGCCGTTTGGCCAGGCACAATCGTCGCCGCCGCCGAAACGGCAGGGAGCATGCCATCGGCGGTTAACGCGAGTCGCCATGTTCCTTGAGCTTGCGGCTTAACTCGCAATAAGCCGTCTTCGGAGGTTACAGCGGCTCGTTTTGGCTGCGTGGCAGGGATGACATACCAAGCCAAATCGGCATTGGCTAATTCGTCTTGGAAAGTCGAGGAGTCACCGAACGCAAAGCCCCAGGCATCGGCGAGAGGTTTGCCCTGTTCGTTGAGAACACGCGCGGTAATCCAGGCCTCTTCTTGCATAGAAAGAGTGTGCTCGGCGATTTGGCCTGGATGCAATTCAAGCGTGAAACTTTCGTCTCGCATGCCATCAGCGCTGACTAAGAAAGACCAATGCCCCGGTGGAATGTCGCCCAAAGTCAATACGCCGTCTGCGTCGATGCGTGGCTGCTCGGTCCAGAATTCACGCCACATATCGGCGGCCTGCTGCTTCTCTTTTTCCCAGTCGACGGGTGCCAGCCATTTCAAGTCAAGTGTCAATGAATCGCTGCCCGGCGCACCCGAAGCCAGCACGCGTAATTGAGCGGCCGTATGGATGGCGTCAAGGCGCAAATCTGTGTTCGCTAAATCAGTCTCGCTCAAAGCAAGCGGCTCGGCCCACGCGCCATTGTGAAGAGCAGAAACTAAATACCCTCGTGCTTCATCAAGGTGCAGAGTGCCGTCTGGGCAGTCAAGCCCGTGCAGGCCATCTTCAGCTTTCCAGAGGATGTGCGCATCTTGAGCAGGCAAACCCTCAGCATCAAACACGCGGATGAAATGCTGCGCAACAGTGTCTGTGCGGCCAAGCTCTTGGTGGGCATCGTCTGCTGTGGGCGCTGCAAGTGGAGCGGCAAATGGCTCATTAGGCGCTTCCGTGGCCATTTGACCTGTTTCGGATGGGTTATCAAGTTGCGGCGGCGCAGGAGACGAATCCGAAAAAAGGAGCACGGCTGCAGTAGCCAAAACCAACACGAGAAGAAGTGGAGCAAGTCGTTTCATGGTAAGTGCCTTATGCTACGGACATGCTTCATCGTCGTAGTGCTTTTCTCCTACTTCTTTCCATCAGCATTTCGCTGTTGGCGGGGCGCATGAGCGGAAATCTGTCGGGGCTGCTTCGACCCCAAGATGGCCTGAATCAACCCGTTCAAGCTCGATGGGATGCCTCGGAAAACGAGTTCCTTATTCTGGTTGATGGCGGCGTGTTAGTGAAGCACTTTGACCTATTCCTCAAGCCAACGGGTGAGAGCAATCCGCTTGAGCCATTTTTGCATCCCAAACCGACTGCGGCCCTTTCATGCGATGCGCCAGGTGAGCGTCAACTTCAGATCGATGTCACCACAGGCAAGATGCAGCTTTCGTTTGCTCCCTGGGAAAACGCCCGAAAAATCGAGTGGGGAGAAGGCTGGGTGGCCATTTCGTTTCGTGTAGCCAACCCGATGGGCGAGCTTGAATGGCAAGCCGTTGGCGCAGGCAATATCGAGCAACATATTCAGCGCGTGTCTTTTTGGGCCGACCCTAAAGACCCGCTTTCGCAAATAGCGCACATTGAGGGCTTGGCTTCGGGGCAAGTCATTCGCGTCCGGCATCGCCCTGCGCGCACGGAATGGCCGAAGCGAGAATGGGTGCCTTGGATTGAAATCAAAGCACCCTAAAGCCGGCTCGATTACTTGAGCTTGCCTTTGAGGCTTTTTGTTTTACCTTTGCGCGAGACGGTGAGGGTAATCGCATCGCCCTTCATGCCGCCAGCCATTGCTCGCCTGAGGTCATCAATGCTGGCAATCGCGCGCTCGTTGACAGTTAGCAAAACATCACCGACTTTAACGCGCGCGGTTTTTGCAGCGGAACTAACTTTGTTTACCGAGATGCGGCCGTCTTCCATGACTTCAACACCCATGCCAAATTTGCCACGATTTTGCGTGCGCTTTTGGACGAGCCTCATGTGGTCCATGTTGCGTTTCCAGAAGTCTTTTGGCATGCCCATACCGGGTGCTTTCTTGAAGCTGAACGCTCCTTCTCCGTCGTTGATCTCAATCGCAATGTCGCGGACTAGCTCTAAAATGCCGATTTCAGCCTCATATTCGATTTTGTCAGCATCGTCTGTCGGCAAGTGATAGTCGTCATGGACATTGGTAAAGAAAAACAAAGAAGGGATGCCAACCTCATAAAAAGAAGTGTTGTCGCTCGGTGCTTCTCCTTGGTCGCTAACCTCAATTTTGAAGGGGCTTGCTTCGAGCAAAGGGTCAAGTCGTTTGTGAAACTCGCGCGCTGTGCCCATGCCGCCAACAAAAAGATAGCGCTTGACGGAGCGACCGATCATGTCAAGATTGATCATTGCTCGGATATTAGCAATCGGTAATTCTTTGCCATTTGCGAGTGCCTTTGAACCTAATAGCCCAGCTTCTTCAGCAGAGAAGGTCGCAAAAATGATTGGGCGTGTCGTGGGGTGTGCTACGAAATATTCGGCGAGCTCTAAAACACCAGATGCACCCGAAGCGTTGTCGTCTGCGCCATTGTGGATTTCACCCGCAAAACCCATCGCACCAGGGCCGCCGATGCCAGCGTGGTCGTGGTGGCCACCGATCATCAAGTATTCATCGGCCAACTCAGGGTTAGTGCCAGGCAACACACCGACAACGTTGTAGCAAGTCAAATCTTGAGCGGTGAACGGCAAACGATAAAGATCGTCTTCGCCAATCGGCTTGAGCCCCAATTGCTTAAAGTGCGCCTCAACATATTGGCCCGCCCGGATGCCACCATCATGCCCACGCTCTCGGCCTTCGAGTTCTTCCGAACAGAAAAATTCAATATGCGAGCGTAAATCACTGACCCGAAGATCAGATTGATTGGGGTCGATGTCGGTTTCTTGTAGCGCAAAGGCAGCAAAAAGCGCAAGTGTGGTGGAGGTTAGCATGGGCATAGGTTAGCCGAACCCACGCGAATCGTTTATTCAGACGACGGGATACGCAAAACGACTTTGTTGTCGCTGCCCTCTGTGAGGTAAATGCGCTTGCGGCTGCCATCGCTTTCGTTAGGAAACGCCAAGAGACCCGATGTCGATGGAGAAATCGCAACGATGTCGTAATCGCCCGTTGCAAGCCCAGAATAGCGGAATTCACCCCTGGCATTGACCGTGAGTTGCTCGTTAAAGAACCCAGCAGCTGATTGCTTTGTGAGGTAAACCGTGCACCCCACGGAAGGTCGCCCAGTCGAATCGGTCACCGAGCCACTTAAAACCCCACCCAAATTGAGTTTGATCGTGCCCATGTCGGCGCGACTTTCAGGCTGGAGGTTGACGGGGATATATCTGGCAATGTGGTCGCGCGTTTTGACCTGCAAAACAACATCACCTGGGTAGACATTGAGCAGATCGAAACGGCCATCCCGCCCCGTTGTCGTCTCGGTCTTAGGGACATTGTTGGGGTCGCCTAAACCACCCCCAAAGAGATTGTTAAGGTTGTTTTTTTGGAAGTCGACACCGTGAACGCTGACGCTCGCATTAGAAACCGCTTTGCCTGTACTAAGGTCAACCACCTGCCCAAATACGCGTGCGCCTTTGCGCACCGAAATATCGATACCCTGCACGATGTCGCGATCCACCCGGAAGCCAGGAGAATAAGACGGCGCGTAACTCTTGTTGTCGGCCATCAAGACATAAGAGCCTGGGTCAAGGTCTGCAATCTCAAAGTTGCCATTCGGATCGGAGAAAGCATACCTCTTGCCCGTAACACCGTATTGGGGCGTGCCGCGATGAGTCGTTAGGACGGTGAGAGAGAAATCAGAAACAGGAGCACCGCTCTGTTGGACGACCCGCCCGCTGACGCCACCTCGGACCTGCATCACAATTTCAATGTCTTTGGAATTGGACTCAACATTGGGACGACGCGAAGAACTAAAACCCTCGGCTTCGACATAGATGCCAAACATGCCATTGGGTAGACCTTTAAGAGTAAACGCGCCTTGCTCATCGGTCGTGGCCGAAAAGCTCATCGGTGGCCGCGGGCGCGAGCGTGCCGTGTTGACTTGAGCGTTTACTACAGGAACCCCTTGCCCGTCTACAACGCGGCCGCTGATTGTGTATTCAGGGCCGAGCTCGATGTGCTGTTCGTCGGGCACCTTGCCATTCATCATGA
>JABHIE010000005.1 GCA_018671175.1 Planctomycetota bacterium
CCACGACATCACTGTCGATGGTGCTGACTGGACAGAGATCGACCTCACCATGGGTCACACCTTCAACGGTGGTCTCGAAGCCATGTTCGGCCTTGCCATTGCAGATGAAGACGGTGTTGTTGGTGACGACAAGACTTTCTACACAGTCCTTTCCATGGACTTCTAAGTCTGAGTCTCTGACTCAGCAAGCAGGCGCGCCTTCGGGTGCGCCTGCTTCTTTTTTTACTTTATTGAGTGGAATAGTCGGTAAGGGTAGAATGCTCGAGATTCAAACTTAGCGACCCCGCTTTTAGACGACCCCTAACAGGGAAACCAAATGAACATTCACCTCACTACTTTTGCTGCACTTTTAGCAGCCCTTTCTTTTTCATCTGCTGCTTATGCGCAAGAGGATTCTCTTGAGCGTGCTCTAGCTCAATACAACTCGGGCCTCACGGCTCCAATGGCTTCTGCCGGCGTTTCGGTTACTGGCGATGCCCGTGTCCGTAATGTTATGGCATCTTTCGACAACATTGTTGATGTCGATGTCCGCACCCGCTTGAACTTTGATTTCAACATCAACGATCACGCACAGGCTTTCATTCAATTTACGGGCAACTCTAACTGGGGTTCTAAACTAACGCTTGACCCTCTTACAGACACCAACTCTACTTTCAACGGCGCTGACAACAACAACAACGGCGAGCTCTCCCAAGTTTGGGTCGAGACCGTCAATGCTCTTGGCGACGGTGGCACAGCTCGCATCGGTGCTTCCTACTACACCTTCGGCTCTGGGCGTTTGCTCGGCACCGACGAGTGGGACGGCCACCCTCAAGGCTTCGAGGGTGTTTGGTATTCCAACGAGCATGATGGCTTTGCTCTCGAAGGCTTTTACATGAGCATGGTTGAGGGTGGCGTCCTCCAATCTGACATCGATTTAATCGGTGTCACGGTCGACTACTCACTTGATTTATCTGAAAGCAGTAAGATTGCTTTAAGCCCTTTTTGGCTGCGTAAGTCAGGTGACATGGGCACCGACGCATCCCACGACGATTGGCGCGGTCTTGGCCTTAACGGCCTGTTCCTCGGTTTCGACTGTGATTTCGAAATGGCTTGGTACGAGGCCTATGGCGCTGACAGCGCAATGGCTTGGGCTTTTGATACGGCCTTCGACCTCGAAATTCTCGAAGAAGTTGGTCTTGGCTCACTTGTTACGATTGCTTTTTCAGATACCGAAGATGGTTTCGAGGTCATCACCAGCTCAAGCACTGGGCGCACAATCAACCAACGCCATAATGCGGCTGGTCTCAGCGACACCATGACAGGTGGTCTATGGGGTTCTGGCAAAGCCTCAACAATGAGTCTTGGTTTTACCTTCACGCCTCTTGATGGCTATAACGGTGGCATTTCCATGCACGACATCACCATGGGCGGTGTCGATTACAGTGAGTTCGACATCACTCTAGAGACAACCCTCGGTGGCGGTCTCAAAGCAATGGGTGGTTTGTCAATGGTCGATCGTGATGGCTCTTCCGAGCTTGACGAGACGATTTACGCTGTCCTTAGCATGGATTTCTAAGCGAGTCCGTTTACGCGATTGGGCGCCCTCATTTTGAGGGCGCCCTTCTTTTTTTTGCGGACGAGTCGCTCGGTTAGCGGTCGAGCTAGGGGTTGACTTGCACAATTTTGCGCTCAGGCCAGCGCAGCGCAGCGAGGGCTGTTGGTGGCGGCGTTTGTTGGCCGACCGCCCTTTGTTGGTTGCGATAGCCGGCAGAGAGATCGACGCACCAGGCATTGCGCCCGGGGCCGAGCGGCTCTTCGACGGGGCAATCCGGGAAAAGATAGGGGCCGCGGTGAACGGGCTGGTGACTGACATTAACGGCTCGCCAGTAATGCCCAAAGGCAACATCAGGCAGACCGGATGGCCACTCGCTCCACCAAGCGACTCGCTCAACATAGCGGGGCTTGCCGCCAGCTTCGAAGGGAGTCTCGGTCGGCTGCTCGATGCCGCTCGTGCAAACACCGACAGGGTTTTCATTTTGCAGAGCCAGGCCAGCCTCGATGCTTGGGCGGGGAGTCTTGCGCTCAAGCAATTGCGCCTCAATCTGCTGCTCAAAGTGGAGGAAGGCTTCGTCAGCAGGCAGGGTAAGCCCTCTGAGTCGATCAATCGCCATCGGCTGCCAACATGCGTGGGTAACAACTAAATCGCGCCGCTCAAGGGCGAGGGGTAGGGTCGCAAAAAAAGAAACCAAATCTGCGCGAATCGCCGAGTCGGCCAAGATTTGCGGCACGGGTATGCCGTCTTCGTGGATGGTTTGCTTTTCGCCGTAGAACCACTGGTTGCCCTTGCGGTGCTTGCCAAGCAGCAAATTAAGCTCGTGGTTTCCGCAAACACACTGGGCTTGGCCTGACGCAACCCATGGGCGAATCAACTCGACCACGCCAGCGCTATCTGGGCCGCGGTCAACGAGGTCGCCTAAGAAAACTAAACTGCGCCCCTGCGGGTGAGTGCCGTCGGCCTCGTAGCCAAGCTTGTGCAGCAACTCTTGCAGTGCCTCAAGCTCACCATGCACATCACCTATGAGGTCGAGTGGACCATCAGCAAGGGGCTGGACGAGGCGCGGCATGCGCCAATTTTAGGCGGGCTAAGCCTCGTCGTTTTCGGTGATCTCGGCGACTTGCTCGTCAGCGTTGACCGGCTCGTCGCTGCTTGTTAACGGAAGGCCCGTTTCCATGCGCGGCGCATCAGCCCAAAGCGTGTCGAGGTCGTAAAACTCACGCGCGCTTTCAGTCAGGATGTGAACGACCACCGAGCCAAAATCGCAGAGCATCCATTCGGAGCGTGCAGAACCCTCGATTGCGCCATGATGGCCAATGTCGGTTTTTGCCGCAGCTTTAAGCGACTCACTCAGCGCCTTGGTTTGGCGGGAGGATCGCGTCGTCACCATGACAAAAAAGTCAGTGACAAAAAGCAGGTCAGAAACATCAAGGATGTCGATGTTTTCGCCCTTAAGGGAATCGGCCTCACACGCCAGAGCTTGTGCAAGCTCTAGCGCGTGGGCCTTTGATTCTTGAATCTTTTGAGTCATAGACTCGCGCCGCTTAACCCAAGAAGAAAGGGAGGAGGAGCAAGCTCACAACGCTCATCAACTTGATGAGAATGTTGAGCGATGGGCCGGAAGTGTCTTTGAAAGGGTCACCAACGGTGTCGCCCACAACAGACGATGCGTGTGGCTCAGAGCCTTTGCCGCCGTAGTTGCCCTTTTCGATGTACTTCTTAGCGTTGTCCCATGCACCACCAGCGTTGGACATGAAGATGGCCATCATGACGCCACAAGTTAGTGAGCCTGCAAGCAAGCCACCAAGCATGTTGACGCTAATCATGCCGACAACAATCGGTGCCGCAATAGCGAGTAGCCCAGGAAGGTACATCTCTTTGATCGCACCTTTTGTCGAAATCGACACGCAGGCTTCGTAGTCAGGGTCTTGCGTGCCTTCGAGGATGCCTGGCATCTCGCGGAACTGGCGGCGAACTTCGTCAATCATGGCGAAAGCTGCGCGACCAACGGCGTTCATGGTCATGGCGCCGAACAGGAATGGCAACATGCCACCGATGAGCATGCCAATCACGACATCTGGGTTTGTGATGGCAAGGTTGAACTCGTCGCCCATGCCTTTTTGTGCTGCGAGGCCAAAGGCCGAGAAGAAAGCAAGTGCCGTTAAAGCTGCCGAGCCAATCGCGAAGCCTTTGCCAATTGCGGCAGTCGTGTTACCAACTGCGTCGAGGGCATCGGTGCGCTCACGGACCTCAGGGGGGAGCTTGGCCATTTCAGCCATGCCGCCCGCGTTGTCGGCCACAGGGCCGTATGCGTCAACACCGAGGGAAATGCCCAAAGTGCTCAACATGCCAACAGCTGCAAGTGAGATGCCGTAAATACCTGCAAAGTGGTGTGCAATCGCAATCACGATAGCGATGACCAAAACTGGCAGGCAAGTCGACATCATGCCAACGCCAAGGCCGGTAATGATGTTTGTGGCTGTGCCCATTTCAGATTGCTCAGCAATCGACTGAACTGGCTTGTACTCAAAGGCAGTGTAGTACTCAGTGATTTTGCCAATGATGACGCCAGACGCAAGACCCGCAACAATTGCGTAGAAGAGGTTGATGCCTAGCAGAGCTTGGCCGTTACCGTAAGTAACGCCTGTGAAATCAAGCGTGCCCGTCAGCCAGTATGCGATACCGACCAAAAGTACAGAAGCAATCAGCAGACCGCGGAAGAGCGCGCCGTGAATTTTTTCTTCGTCTTCGGTTTTTACGAAGAAGGTGCCGATGATGGAAACAAGGATGCCAGCACCAGAAAGCATGAGTGGCAAGTAGATGAGGTCTGTTTTGCCAGTATCGGCCATCATGAACAGGCCAAGAGTCATGGTCGCGATGATTGAACCCACATAGGACTCAAAAAGGTCAGCGCCCATTCCAGCTACATCGCCAACATTGTCGCCAACATTGTCGGCGATGGTTGCAGGGTTGCGGGGGTCGTCTTCTGGGATGCCGGCTTCAACTTTGCCGACGAGGTCAGCGCCAACATCAGCGGCTTTGGTGTAGATGCCGCCACCAACACGAGCGAACAGCGCAATCGAAGAAGCGCCGAAACTAAAACCAAGGACGCTCTGCAAGCCGGGCTCAGTGATGCCGTAAAGCTCAGTGAAAATAGCCACGCCCAAAACGCCAAGGCCAACTACAGTCAAGCCCATGACGGTACCGGAACTGAAGGCGATCGTTAGGGCCGGTGAAAGGCCAATGCGAGCGGCTTCTGTGGTGCGGACAGCGGCGCGGGTGGCCGTGTGCATGCCAATCCAGCCAGCAAGGGCGGAGGCGAAAGCGCCAGCAAGGAAGGCAATCGTAGTATCAATGCCACCACCCATATCTGCGCCGAGCGCGTAGATGGCAGTAGCTGCGATGGCCACGAAAATAGCAAGAACTTTGTATTCGGTGACCAGGAAGGCTTTTGCGCCATCTTGAATCGCTTTAGCAAGTTTTTGCATGGTCTCGTTGCCTGGGGAGGCAGCCATGACCTTGCGCTGGTAGTAGAAGGCTGCGACCAAAGCGAGGCCGGCACCGATCCACGGTAGGTTCATCAGGGTTTGATGCATCAATTTTTATGTTGTTGGGGGGTAGGCACACCTCTTCCGTAATGTGGGTAGAGTGGCCCGAATCAAGTCGCAGATTCTACCCGATTTCAGCGTCGTCCGCAGGCTTTTGCCGCTGCGCACGCAACTCGCGGATATGCGCCAACCTCTTGAGCCTTTTGACGCGGCGATTGCGTAGGAAAAGACCAAGGGCAATCAGCAAAACTGCAGCGATAGGGAGCTGGAATTTGTGCATTAAGTGGGTGGCGTGGTCAAGATTGTCGGCTAGTTTCCAGCCCATCCAGATGGAGACAGGCACACTAATCGCCACGCCGATGCCGTCGAGAAAGATGAACTTCCAGAATTTCAGTCGCAAATTGCCCGCAACAAAATAAGCCAGCATGCGGAACCCAGGCAGGAATCGCGCGAAAAAGACCGCTTTTGTGCCGTGCTTGAGGAAGAAACGGTTGAATCGATGCCGCTTCATGGGGCGCATGTGCCGCCGCAAAACGGGCCATTGATCTACGCCATCGCCCGCAAATCGGCCGAGGCCATAAATAATGGAGTCGCCAACCAAAATGCCAGCCGTGCAGGCAAAAAGCGCGCCCCAATAGCTCAAATCACCCTGAGCAATAAAATAGCCCGAGCCAAGGATGACCACCTCTTCTGACCAAGGCGGCAAGCCAAGACCGCAAGCAACCAGAAGCCCAAAAGCCCAAAGGCCCGGAGCGGTTGCAAGGAGGTCGAGGATGGTATCCATGGCGAGATGTTAGTCGAGCTCAAGGGTGCGAAAGAAGTCGAGCTTGTTCATTAGATAATCTCGGCGCGGACCTTCGGCGAGGGAAAGATAATCGCGATAACTATCTGCGACCTGGGCGGGTTGATGGGGGCCTCCACCGCAGGCGAGCCAGGCTAGCAGTGCAGATGCGGCATCATTGGGCGGCTCGGAATTGGGAGCTTCTTGTTGCAAGAGGTCATTCGACACAATGATATAGGCTTGTAGTTGGGCGCAAGACCAGGGCTGCGGGAGGGCCTTCCGAGAAGTCGCAAGCAAAGTTACGGCTCGTTGAGCGTAGGTCTGCCGCAACTCATAGCTCAGAGGCGACCGTTTTGTCGCCTCGTCAACGCCAAGGGAGTAGGCCGCAAAACGCACCCAGCTGCTGTCGCCCGCGCGAAGAAGGAGCTCGTTAGCGGCCGTAGCTTGCGCCCAGCGATTTTGGGAAACGACATTTTCTTCAAGTTGGCGTAAAAGGAGCCAGTGGCGCGAGCTCAGGATGGCGTCCTCGGCGGGGAGACGGAGTTGTGGCTCGTTTGCATGGGCAAAAACGGCGGCGAGGACGAATAGGGTTGCCAAAAAGCGCGACATTATGATTTTGGTCGCCGCCGTGGCTGAAGAAGTGAAACAAGCCCAATTCCGCCGAACACGATGAGCCAAAGAAGCAAATCTGAGAGCGGGGTTGTGCCGTATTGGAGCTCCCAGTCGTGGCCAAGAGTGAGGAGGCCGCTTAAATCGGGGAGGGCTTGGCTGGCGCTCCAGACGAAACGCGCGATGGGTGATGCGCTTGCGGGAGAATCAAGGGCGGGCCAGGTTGTCATCCAGCCGAAAATGAGGGTGCTTGCGGTCGCCAGCAAAGGGCGAATGCTGGTGTGGCGAACCAAAGCGAGCGCGGCGGCGAGCAGGGGTAGGAAAAAGGCGGCCATCCTGAGGAGCGAAAGTGGGAGGACGAGCGGGCCTTTCGGTCTGGGGATGGCCATGCGTGACATGTCGGTCGCCAATTTTGGTGCGGACTGGTCGTCGCTCAGGCCGATTTTGTGAAAGTCGAATACCCAATAGCCGTCATCGTTTGCCGGGATGAGCTTTGGGTTGATTTTGAGCATTTCACCGGGGCGGAGACTGCCGAAGTCAGGGTGCGAAATCGTTGCGGCTGGATCAGGGAGATTGGCCCAATGCAGGGTGAGGAATAGTTGGCTTCCGTTTGGCCAAGTTTGCGCGCGCAACAAGTGCCCCTCGTCAGTCGGCTGGAATGGAAGTGCGCGGTAAGAGAGTTGCGGCGAGTCTGTAGAGGTTGGTGTCGAAATGGACTTGGCGGCGCCTGCGAGAGTGAGAAGCAGAAGTAGTGCGAGGCAGGCGGCGAGAAATTCGCTCAGCGGCAGTCGTTTGGTTGGGCTTCGCAAAACCTCTTCGTCGGCCCACCCTTGGGCGTGCAGTCGCTGATGGCTTAAATCGCAGGCGCGGTAGATCAGCCAGATGGGGGCGAGTGATGCCAAAGCTAGGTAGTCGCCAAGTGACTGCGTGCCGAGCGTGTGGTTGGAGGAGAGCTGAGCTGCCGCGAGGAAGAGAACTGCGGGGAAAAGAAGTCCGCGCCAATCAAGGAGTTGCCAAAGAAAGCGCCGAGTGAGGAGCATCATGAGGGTGAGCTCCCTATCTGTTGCACCCATGCGGCTAGCGGAAGACAAGGGCTTTCTGGAGGCGCGAGGAAAAGTGCGGTAGGCGCGTTTTCGGCGTTTAGAGCCTGTTTGAGGCAGTTTAGGCCGATGGGGTCAAGTGCCGTGTGTGGCTCGTCAAGCAACACAATGTCAGGGCTTCCAAGCCAAGCGCGAGCAAGATTGAGTCGTTGTTTCCATCCGCGTGAGAGGTTGCCGATTGGTGTGCGAAGTTGTTGTCGTTCAAAACCAAATGACTCAAGGATTGCTTGCGGTGTGCGAGCATCGGGTGCGGCATGGCGAGGTTGTCGCAAGGAGGCGATCTCTTGTAAATATGGCAGGGGCTTGGCGAGTAGTGAAAATTGCGGCTCTTGAGGGCAGTAGCCCAAGGCCCCGTGTCGGCGGACGGAACCCGATGCAGGCTCAAGCAAGCCCGCGAGCGCTCGGGCAAGTGTCGTTTTGCCACAACCGTTTGGCCCTTCGAGCAGCAGGGCTTGCCCACGCATAAGCTCAAAAGACAAATCAAGCTCAAGCAGGCGTTTGCCCCTCCGCAAACGAAGATGGCTTACGCTAAGAAGTGCTTGAGGAAGGTTGTCCATGGTTTAGGCAGAACCGAGAATAGGCACATGGTAGAACTTTCGTCAGAAGAAGGGGATTCCGCTCGGCCCTCATCAGAGCCCGCGCGCGTGATTTTTTATACGCGGCCCGTTTGCCCGTTATGCGACTCAGCCATTCGTTCGCTGCAAACCTGGGTCGATGCCGGGGATGTCATGCTTGAGTTCGTGAATATTGAATCCGACCTTGCCCTCGAAAAGAAATGGGGCTGCTCCATTCCTGTTTTGGAATACGCCGGTCGCGCATTGGCAAAAGGGCGTTTCGATGCTGAGCTCGCAATGGCTAGACTCAAGCGTTGGCGCAACAAAGAAGCGACCCTTTAAATCATGAAGCTAAAACGAAGAGACGATGGTTTTGAAATAGAACTGCGCGATGGCTTGACCATCGGGCGTGTTGCGGCGTCTGATTTAACGATTGCAGACTCATCTGTTTCTCGAAAGCATGCCAAAATTAGAGCTGATGGCGGCGCCTTTGTGTTGTGCGATTTAGATTCGGCAAATGGCACAACCTGCAACGGCTTGCGTGAAAAAGAAATGCCGCTACATGGCGGAGACACGGTTGTTTTCGGGCGCGTGGTTTTTGATGCACTTGCTGAACAAATAGAGGCCAAAGCAACGGTGATTGATGCTGCGCCATTTGACCGAGCGTTGATTGACGAGCCTGCCCCAAGTGCGCCCCCAAGTGCCGCCGCCTATCAACCAACAGCTGCCGACGAAGAGCGCGCTCGTTTACGCCGCGAAGCCGTGAGCGGTCGACGGTCATCAGGCTTGGGTGATTTGTCGCAACAGACACCGCTAATCCGTTTTTTAATATACACTTTTGCTCTCGCCTTTTTAGCGGCGGTCATTTTTGGAGTGCGCTGGATGGCGCATACCGTTTCTGGAGGTTAATTCAAAACCTCTAGCACGCGAGCGGTAAAGTTGAATTAGCGTTCGGCAAAGGCTTGGATTGCATCTCGATATGCGGCCATCGTTTGTTCGGCTGCTTTTTCCCACGAGAATTCTTGAGCGCGCCGGTGCAAAACCGCTGCTGCTTGCTTGCGCCAAGAACCTTCGGAAACGATGCGTTCAATGCCTTCGGCGATTGAATCGACATTGCGCGGATCGACCCGCATACCGGCTTCTCCGGCGACCCATGAGGGTGCCGTTTTGTCGCCAACGACGACGGGGGTTGCGCAGGCCATGGCTTCAAGCACAGGTAGACCAAAGCCTTCGTGAAGGCTTGGGTAGATCAAAGCGAGTGCCCCTTGATAAGCAGCCCGCAACTGACTTTCGGAGAGACCTTCTTTAAGGTGGACACGCTTACGGAATTTTGATTTTTCAAGTTTGCGAAAGAAATCGCCGTAATCCCAGCCGGGGCGACCAATGATGTGCCAATCGGGTGCCGCATCTTTTTGCCATGCAATCTCTAATGCTTTTAAAATACGCATATAATTTTTGCGGGGCTCAAAAGTGCCGACCGTGAGCAAGTAATCACGAGCTTGAGCTGGGTCTTTTGGTGGCTGAAAAAACGGGCTCACGCCATTTGGAATTACGCGCACATCTTCTGGGTTTACTCCGAGCATTTCAGCGTCGCGCACAGAGGGCTCAGACACGACGACCACAATGTTTGCGCGGTTGATGGCGGCACGCACTTTTGCAATTAAAGCCGTAGTATCTCGACCATGAAACTTAGGGTCGACGGCAAATGCAGCATCATGAACAGTCATCAATGTGGCACAAGAGCGCACGGATGGAAAGTCGTAATCCGTCCAGTGAAAAACATCGACCTTTTTCGGAAGACGCCCCGCATCAAGCCCTGGAAGGTGATGCAATTGATGCATGATGCGCTTTGGAAGCCATCCGCGATTCATTGCAACATTACTCGCATTAGCCAACTCGGGCGGGATGTTTCTGCCGCCACGCCAAGAGGGTGCGAACATCTCAAGTTGAGGTGCGCTTGGGTGTCGTGAGAGCTCAATCGCCAGCTCTCGTGAGTAGCGGGCAACCCCAGCGTAATCAAATAAGGCGGGGCGAATGTCGAATCCAATCTTCATTTGCCTAGATTACTTGAGCGCAACCGAGCATGCTCGATAGGAATGAATTAAAACGGGTCGGCGTGAACCGTCACGCGGCAGTTTGGCAGAGCGCTTTCGATGGCTTCACCTACTTCTTCTGATAGGTCGTGTGCTTCGACAAAGCTAAGCTCACGGTGGATGTCGAGATGCAGCTCGACAAATAAATCTGCACCCGATCGGCGTGTGCGCAAATCATGAAAGCCAGCGACCTCAGGGGCGTATGCGTGAACCGCGCGGACAATTGCAGCGGCTTCAATGGAATCGAGCCCGCGATCCATGAGGTTTTCGATGGCTTCAAGGAAAAC
This sequence comes from Planctomycetota bacterium, assembly GCA_018671175.1. Lineage (GTDB taxonomy): Bacteria > Planctomycetota > UBA1135 > UBA1135 > UBA1135 > JABHIE01. The sequence continues at coordinate 10,510 of JABHIE010000005.1, forward strand.
GACCCGAGCTGTATTCAGGATAAACAGCCCAATAATTACGCCCACAGCTAGGTCGGGCCAAAGCACACCGTCGAGAAGGCTTGAAAGGACAATGCCCCCGATGGCCGCGAGGTTGACCAAAACATCAGCCGCGTGGTGCTGACTATCAGAGTCAAGTGCGGGCGACCGCGTCTCGGCTGCCGCGCTTTTGACTCGCCGAGCCAGCCAAAAAGACACGACTGAGCTAACGGCCATCACGCTGATGCCGAGCCAGGGTAGGTTGAGTTGCGTGCCTTCGCCTAGGAAACGGTTGATCGTGTGGTAAATGAGCCCAAGCCCACTACCGAGAATCAAAAGAGACTGGGCAAGTGAGGCTAGACCCTCAGCTTTGCCGTGCCCCCATGGGTGGTCGGCGTCTGCGGGTCGCTCGGCATGCACGATGGCAATCAAAACCATCAAGGATGTCATCAAGTCAAGCGCAGAATCGAGAGCCGAGCCCAGGACGCCAGATGAGCCCGTTGCCGCAAAAGTGATGGCTTTGAAAACAGCCAATCCGGCAACCACGCTGATGCTTAAACGCGCGGTGCGCAGGCGCAAACTCGGTTGCGCGCTAGGGCCGTTGGAATCAAAACCAGCGTCAATCGGAGAATCATGAGACATGGGAAGGTGCGGCGCACCCGCCGCGTCCATAATCTAAGCGAACGCATGAGCCAACGCTCCCACTCTTCTGAAAAAACTGTCCCGCGACTGCTGGCTGGGGTGGTGAGTTTGTTGATTCTCGGTTTTTTTTGGGTGATTCTCGTTCCCGATTCGAATTCAAACTCAACAGAGGCCACTCTAGCGGGCGAGTCGTCAGGCGGAGGCTCGGCAGAAAGTGATGCGACCGATGCGACTGAGAAAAAGCCCGTTTTCCTAAACCCAGATGATTTCCCTCCGCTGCCCGGCGAGGGGCCTCTTCGCATCGCCATGCGTTATCTGGGCGAAGATGGTGAAGCTGGTTTTGCAAATGAGCAACTTGAGCAAAGTTTACCTGGGTCGATCTCGGGTCGTGTCACGGGGCCCAAGTTTGAGCCGTTGCCTCAAGTTGTCTTGACGATCGTGGGGGGGCCGCAAGATGGCTTGAGTTGCGAGACTGATGAGCAGGGGCATTTTCGCCTGCTTGATTTGATTCCTGGCACGCACTTCATCCGCCTCGCGACCTCTGATGGTGGGCGTTATATGCGTATGCAGCGCATTGGGTCTCGTGGGCGCACGAAGCGCGATTTTGCACTTGGCACGAGCGTTGATCTGCCGATGGCTTTTTTTGATCACAAGGGCAAGCCGCTCATGGGCGCGACCGTCGAGATGGACGGCCGCACTTTTTTGACGGGTGCCGATGGTGTCGCGTGGTGCGCAGGTGCTCCGGCTGGGCCACGCGTGCTGGTGCAGATTCAGGGTGAGGGGCATGTGCCCGTGCGTTTTGAATTAAACATATTGCCTCAGCGTGTTGCCGAGCCGATTCAGATGCCAGCACTTCCGCAAGGCGCGGTGATTCGTGGTCAAGTGAAGTCATGGCCGGGTGGCGAGCTTCCCCGAGTGACCGTTGTGCCGAGAGCCATTCAGCCGGGCCCATTTCAGATTGTGTGGGAAACTTGGCAAGAGGTTGAGGTGGGCGCCGACGGTTTTTTTGAGTTGCGTGGTTTGCCGACCGACCGCATGGTTGATGTGCGCGTTTTTCATGCGGGTGGTGTTGCGTCGCCCAGAGTGCGGGCTTTGCGAGCATCCACTCTTCATGCATCTGTTGTTGAATTTACAATGACGCGAGGTGATGCCCGCATTGCTGGTGTTGTTTTAGACGCTGGTGGCAAGCCTCTTCGTGGTGCAAAAGTTGAGCTCAAAGCGAGTGATCCTGCGGCAGCATTGGCGAGGCTTTACCCGGGTTTGTCCAATGCACCCGCGACTGTTCGACTGCCCGTCCCTGCCGCAATTCATCGCCAAGCGGTCACTAAGCGCGATGGCGCATTCGATTTTGCTTGGGGCGACCACCCGAAAGGAACAGGCTCATTGCTGCTTAAAGTCGAGGCTGATGGTTATCAGGTTGCTCGGCGTGAAATACGATCGGGGCACTCTGATTTGAGGCTTCGCTTAAAGCCGGCCATCCGTAGTGCTCGATTAATGTTGACGGCCGCTGACGATGGGCCGATGCCTTCAGCGTATCTCTGGATCGTTGATGGTGAAACGCACGAAACGGTCGAGCCACAGTTGGGCGACTTGCTACCGGGGTGGTATTCCATCGCAGCCCGTCGCGGCGATCACGATATTTTGGCCAAGCGCGTTTATCTTGGCGCACGTACCGAGTTGGCGATTCGTTAGCTGGCAACGCCTCATCGCAGAGTGTCTAAAATAGCGCCATGCGACGCATCACTTTAGGGACGCCACTTACCACCGAAGATTTACTCGCCGTTGCGCGCGGGGAGTCGGTCAAACTTGTTTTTGGTCGCGAAGCCCAGTCGCGAGTGAAATCGGCGCGGGCATTGGTCGAAAAAATGGTCAAAGCGGGCAAGCCCGTTTATGGCGTGAATACCGGTTTTGGTTTATTGGCGAGCGAACAGATTGACGCCGCCGATGTGGGTCAGCTGCAAAAGAATTTGTTGATGAGCCACGCGGTGGGTTGCGGTGATGATTTGTCGGCAACCGAAAAACGATTGGCTTTATTGCTGCGTTTGCAATCGATGTGCCAGGGCGTTTCGGGTGTGCGACCCGCTGTTGTGAAATGGTTTATGCAACTTTTCCACTCAGGGTGGTTACCGCGCGTTCCCGAAAAAGGTAGTGTCGGCGCTTGCGGTGATTTGGCTCCTTTGGCCCATTTGGCGCTCCCCGTGACGGGTTTAGGCGAATTGGTCTCTCCATCAGGCAAGATGATGTCGACTAAGCGTGGCCTAAAAGAGATTGGCCTCAAGCCCATTGAGCTTGGTGCAAAAGAAGGGCTTGCATTAATTAATGGCGTGCAGATTTCCAATGCCATCGGCCTGGGCGCGTGGGCGAGTTTGCGCAACTTGGCTTCAACAGCTGATGTTGCTGGCGCGTTGAGCGTCGAAGCATTAATGGCTTCGCATCGCCCCTTTGACAAACGAGTAACAGATGTTCGCCCACACGCGGGCGCGCGATGGGTTTCGGCTAATTTGCGCCGATTACTAAAAGGCAGTGAAGTCGCAAAATTCCATAAAAACTGCGATCGAGTTCAAGACCCGTATTCATTCCGTTGCATGCCGCAGGTTCACGGTGCCGCGCATGATGTCTTGGGTGTGCTCGAAGGCGCACTTTTGGTCGAGGCTAATGCGGCAACCGACAACCCGCTGATATTCCCAGCCCAAGGTGATTCGATTTCAGCAGGTAATTTTCATGGTCAACCCATCGCAATGCCACTCGATTATGCCGTCAACGCTTGTTGCGCTTGGGGCAACATTAGCGAGCGCCGCACTGCGGTTTTGATCCACCCCGCTATGAGTGGCTTGCCGGCCTTTTTGACACCGAAGCCAGGGCTTAATTCGGGGCTGATGATTCCCCAAGTCGTCGCGGCCGCCTTGGTCAGTGAAAACAAAATCTTGGCCCACCCCGCGAGTGCAGACACCGTTTCGACAAGCGCCGATCAAGAAGATCATGTCTCGATGGCAAACAGTGCTGCCCGGAAGTTGCGCACCGCCGTCTGGAATGCTGAGCGAGTGTTGGCGATTGAGTTACACACTGCCGCTCAAGCGCGTGAGTTCCATAAGACCTTGCGGGCGGGCGTTGGTGCAGAGAAGGCCTTCACGCTGATTCGCAAACATTTACCCCCTATTCGTTCCGACCGTTATATGGGCCCTGAATTAGACAAAATGCACGAGCTCGTTCACGCTGGCGCTTTTGTGATTTAATTCATGCGTGACCCGCTCCACCGAGTCTCGGTAAAGTACAAATTGGCGTTTGGCTTTGTTGGCCTCTGCCTGTTGGCATTTGGCGCGGGTGGCTTCTTTATCTCACGCACAGCAAAAGCGGCCCTTGAGATTGAAATTCACGAGAGGCTCGAATTTCAATCTCAGGCCTACGCTACTGATTTGCACGCTCAGCTTGAGATGCTGATGCGCCGCTCGGAAGACTTTGCATCTGACGGTTACATTCGTGATCACCTTGGTCGGATTGGTGACGCGTCGGGCGTTGATGCCGAGCAATTACGCGATGAGCTACAGCGTCATTTGCGAGTGAATAAATTACCGCTTGAGAGTACCTTTCAAGATTTACTCCTTGTTGATGTAATCGGAAACCCCGTAGTTGCGGTTGTTGATAGTGAGAGCCCGATGTCGATAGAGTTGTCAAAATGGGCGATTCAACGGTCAGAATCGAGCTGTAGCCGCATTTTCGAGGGGGATGTCGGGCAGGCGCCGACCATTTGCATTGCGACACCCATTTATGGTTTGCGCTCGAGCGAGCCCATCGGTCGTTTGCTTGCATCTATCCGCGTGGGTGTCTGGATTGCGGGCGCGATGCAAACCGACCGCATCGGCCGTGATCGCTCCGTCGAAGATGTTAGCTTGCGTTTAACCGACCCTGCTGGGGGGATGCTTATTGTTCCACCTCAGTTCTTGAATTACCGCGGGGCCATTCATTCATCGGTTCCGATTTTATTTGGGCGTGGTTTGTTGGTGCTCAGTCAAGCCGAAGCAAAAGAAAACGATGCCTTGCGTGAGGCTGATGATTTCTTTCAGCAAAGTTACCCAATCGGTTCATCAGGTTGGTCGGCAGAAGTTTCTATCCATGCGGCTCGTGCGCTACAGCCTGTTTCAGGTATGCAGAGTGAGTTTTTCTTACTAGGGGTTATTTTGTCTCTGGTGAGTATATTACTCCTTTATTTCCCTTTACGATTCTTGGCTCGGCCGATTGCTAATTTGCGTGACGCAGCATTGCGTATCCGGCAAGGAGACTTCTCAACTCGTGTCGAGGTTGAAACTTCAGATGAGTTGGGCGATTTGGCCATTTCTTTTAATCAAATGGCCTCTGCGGTCGAGTCGCGCACCCGCGAATTAGAAGCTACTGCGGTTGTCATGCAAGAGAGGCAATCTGAAGCTCGCGCTCAACGCAATCGATTAGACGGCGTCATTTCCGCCATGCAAGACGGCGTTGTTGTTTTAAGTGCGAGCGGTGATGTTTTGCTCAGCAACCATGCAGCCGAACCGCTACTCAAAGTTTTTGGCGCACATCCTGATTCGGCCTACTCTGACAGCCGACGAGATTGCAAAGCTTATGCCGATATTAGTACTCATTGTCGCGCGTGTTTAAGTGATTTACATGCGGGTGCACGTTCTTGTTTGCTCGACATTGACAAACGAGTCATTGAGGTCCATGCCACACCGCTCGCTATGGCTGGCGCTGACGGCACGGGGCGCATTCTGGTTGGGCGCGATGTCACCGATCGCATCGCCCGTGATGAGCGAGAAATTCACCAAGAGCGCTTGGCCGTTTTAGGTGAAGTTGCAGCCGTGATGGCCCATGAGTTAAATAACCCACTCGCAAGTATCAGCATGTTTAATCAAATGATGACCGATACGCTTGACGAGGGTCATCCTATGCGTGAAAACACGGAAGTGATTGCCCGCAATACTGAAACTTGCAAACGAGTGATTGCTGAGTTGCTCGGGTATGCCGCCGATTCGGGCACAGAGTCAAGTTTGACTGATTTGCATGTCGTCCTGCAAGATGTTGCGCGTTTCTTGCGGCCGCTTGCTGACCGTAGCAATGTAAATATTGAGTTGCAGCTCGAAGCCCAGTCATCGATGGTCGAAGGCGACGATGTTCAACTGCGCCAAGTCTTTGTCAACTTGGTCATGAACGCAATCCAGGCGATTGAAGGCAGCGGGCGCGTGTTAGTTTGCACGATTGAAGATGGTGCGAAAATCTGGATTGATGTCATCGATAGCGGCGCAGGTATTTCCGCTACCGCACAAGGCGAGATTTTCAGGCCGTTCTTCACGACAAAGCCACGCGGCGAGGGCACGGGGCTTGGCTTGCCGACCGCAAAACGCATCGCCGAATTGCATGGCGGCGGCCTTGAGTTGGTGAAGAGCTCTGAATCAGGCACACATTTCCGCGTGCGGCTGAAGAATGTGGGCATAGAAGCTTAAACTACAAACCATGAATCGCCCCATCGCCGCCCCCGACCTGACGCAACTCCGCGTTTTGGTTGTTGATGACGAGGCTGACATCCGGCTCGGGCTGACGCGATTGCTGGCGACCCTTGGGGTTCAGGCGCGGCAGGCAGGCGATGCACACGAAGCGCTTGCGGCGTTCGACGAAAGCAACTGGGATTTGGTCCTCACCGATTTAATGATGCCCGGGATGACCGGCGCCGAGCTGCTTGCCGAGATCAAAAAAGATTTCCCCGAGACCGCAGTTGTTTTGCTGACGGGCTTTGGCACGGTTCAGACGGCCGTGCAGTGCGTGCAAAATGGCGCATCACATTTTTTGACGAAGCCTTTTGATAATCAAGAAATCCTAAGTATTGTGCGCCGTCTTGGCTGTCAACTCCTTGCCCGCAAGGCAGTTACGGCAGAGTCTGAGTTCTCTGGCGGGCCGGCTATGATTGCCGAAGACCCTGCGATGCGCAAAGTTATTGAGCTCGTCGATATGGTCGCTCCTCGGCCTGTCCCCGTGTTGGTCGAAGGCGAAAGCGGTTCCGGCAAAGAGGTCGTTGCCCGTGCGGTGCATGAGCGCAGTCAAGTTTCCGGCAAGCCGTTTGCGGCCGTCAACTGCGCCGCCCTTTCCGATACCCTCCTCGAATCTGAGTTGTTTGGTCATGTGCGCGGCGCGTTTACGGGTGCCGATAAAGATCGCCGCGGGCTTTTTGCTGAAGCGGGCGGTGGCACTATTTTTCTTGACGAAGTCAGCTCGATGTCGGCGGCATTTCAGGGCAAGCTACTGCGGGTTCTACAAGAAAAAGTTGTCCGGCCTGTTGGCGCTTCGGGCGATGTACCGGTTGATTTCAGACTTATTGCCGCAACCAATCGCGATTTAGAGGTGCTTGTCGCAAATGGCGGTTTCCGTGAAGACTTGTTTTACCGACTTGCGGTCGTTCGCGTCCATATTCCGGCTCTTCGCGATCGCCCGGGCGATGTGCTTCCGCTGGCGATGCATTTCCTAAAGGGCTGTGCCACCGAGTGTGCCTGCGCGGGTGAGGGCCTCCCCGAATTTGCCGCCGATACGATTTCTGTGATGCAAAACCACGCCTGGCCAGGCAATGTGCGCGAGCTCGAAAACGCAATTCAAAGAGCCATGATCGTCTGCGGTGGCGACCGCATTTTGCCTTACCACCTCGGTTTGGCGCAGTCTGGTTGGGCGAGTGCGCAAAGTGCATCCGAAGTTCAAGCGGAAGTCGCGGCTTACGGTGATGCAAAGGCCGCCGCCGTTGAGGCCTTCCAGCGCGAATTTGTCGAGCGTGCCTTAACCGGAAGTCAGGGCAATGTCTCGCAAGCTGCCACGGCTTTCGGCCTAACCCGAGCCGCATTTCAAAAAATATTGAAGCAATTAGGCATCGATCGTAGCGATTATTCGAGCGATTGAGTCCTTGAGTTTCCACAGGGTGCTTTCTCCAGGACGCACTCTTTAAGTCGTGGCCTTGCCGGGGCTTGCGTTGATTTGCCGGCGTTTGGCCACCCCGAGTGCATCTTGCAGAATGCAGCAGATAAGGCTTACTTGCGCTCAACCTGCATAAGCGCGACCCACTAACCGACTACTGGGAAGTGGTTTACGGCAATTCACTCACCTGCCGTCGGGGCGAATATATTTCCAAAACCTTGGCACGCGCCTTGATATGCGCGGGTACGGAGAAATACCCGTGTTTACAAATACCTCTCTCATCGTCCCCATCCTGCTGCTCGCAGGCGCGTCTTCGGCTATGGCCCAAGATGCAGCCGAAGCTCAGGCTTTCTTCGACTCAAATTGCGTCGCTTGTCACACGATTGGCGGTGGTCGCCTTGTTGGGCCTGACCTCCATGGTGTCAATACTCGCCAAACGCGCGAATGGCTTATCGACTTCATGGTTGATCCTGCCAAGGTTCTCGCCAGTGGCGATGCTTACGCGCAAGAGATTCTGGCTGCGTCCAATCAGGTGCCGATGCCCCAACTTCCCGGCCTTGACGCCGCGATGGCTGGCGCTTTGCTTGACCTCATTGCTGAAAAGTCAGGCACGCCGATTGCGGCAGGCCCCGTTGAAGAGGCTGTGCCTTTCACGGCGGCAGATGTCTTCCTTGGCGAAGAGCTCTTCGTCGGCTCTCAGGCTTTCATGCATGGCTCCCCAGCATGCATTAGTTGCCACAATGTCGATGGCGTTGGCGGTTTCTTTGGCGGCGGCAACCTCGGCCCAGATTTGACAGAAGTCTTCACGACGCTCAACGGCCGCCGCCCGCTCACTGCGTGGCTCGGTTCGCCAGCGTCCGACACGATGAAGCCCATCTTTGCTGATGCAAAAATGACCGATGGCGAAATCAACGCACTTGTGGCTTTCTTTGATGCCCAAGTCAACGGCGAGTCTGCGGCCGACCGCGCTGCAGTGGCTGGCACGGCGTCCGCGTCTTTCTTTTACTCAGGCTTGGCTTTCGCTGTCCTGATTCTCCTCGTCTTCGCCTTCCTCTGGCGAAACCGTTACACCGCCACCCGCACCCCAATGGTGGAGGCCTCCAAACGATGAAGCAAAATACAAATCCTTGGATCAAAGACTCTGTTGAGCCAGGCACTCGTGCTTGGGAAGAGTTTTATCGCAACCGCTGGCAACACGATAAAGTTGTCCGCTCGACTCACGGCGTAAACTGCACGGGCTCTTGCTCGTGGCAGATTCATGTGAAAGACGGCATCGTCACCTGGGAGATGCAGGCGCTTGATTACCCTGAGCTCGACAAAAACTTGCCGCAGCACGAGCCACGCGGCTGCCAGCGCGGTATTTCTTACAGCTGGTATCTCTACAGCCCACTGCGTGTCAAGTATCCATATGTACGCGGCGCACTTCTTGACCTCTGGAATGCCGGGCTTGCCGAAAACGACGGCTGCACGGTTGCTGCCTGGAAGTCAATTCAGAAAGACCCCGTCAAGCGTGAGCGTTATCAACGCGCTCGCGGTAAAGGTGGCTTCCGCCGCACTTCATGGGATACCGCCAAAGCCATCATTGCGGCTTCAACGGTCTACACCATTAAGGAGCACGGCCCTGACCGCATCGCTGGCTTCTCTCCGATTCCTGCGATGTCGCAGATTTCCTACGCATCTGGCGCGCGGATGCTGCAGCTCATGGGTGGCTTGGCTTTGTCGTTTTACGACTGGTATTGCGACCTGCCGAGTGCTTCCCCAGAGACATGGGGCGAGCAAACTGATGTAAACGAGTCGGCTGACTGGTACAACGCCAAGTTCCTCGCGGTCATGGGGTCAAACCTCAACATGACACGCACGCCTGATGTCCACTTCGCTGCTGAAGCGCGACACAACGGCTCCAAGATGGTGGTGTTCTCGCCTGACTTCAACCAGGTCGCCAAATACGCCGACGAGTGGATCTCAATCAACGCTGGCCAAGACGGCGCTTGGTGGATGGCCGTAAACCATGTCATCCTGAAAGAGTTCCACCACGAGAAAAAGACCCCTTACTTCCTGGATTACGCCAAGAAGTACACCGACAGCCCTTTCTTGGTCGAGCTGACTGAGGGCGAGCTGGGTTGGGAATCGGGTCAGATGTTGCGCGCGGGTCGTCTTGCGGGTTACGCAGATGAGCAGCACGGCGAGTGGAAATTCTTGCAATGGGACACGACCGATAACCGTCCGAAAATGCCAATGGGCTCAAGTGGCCACCGTTGGCAAGACAAAAAGGGCCAATGGAACATGTTGGCGCAAGACGGCAAAGATGGTTCCAAGATTGATGCCGAGCTGACATTCCTCGAAAACCACGAGGGTGTTATGCAGGTGCGCTTTGACGATTTCGCTGAGGGCGAAAGCACTTATCGTGGCGTCCCGACTCGTACGATTGAGTTGGCTGATGGCACCAAGGCCCGCGTTGCGACGATTTACGATTTACTCTTTGCGCAATACGGTGTTTCGCGTGGTCTTGAGGGTGCTTACCCCGCCGACTACAACGAAGAGACGGTTTACACGCCAGCATGGGGTGAGCTTTACACGGGCATGGATCGCAAAAACATTATTAAGTTTGCGCGTGAATGGGCCTCGACTGCCGAGCATACAAACGGCAAGTGCACGGTCATTATTGGTGCGGGTATCGACCACTGGTACCACGCTAACTTGATGTATCGCGCGGCGATTAACGCTTTGATGTTCTGCGGTTGCGTGGGCGTCAATGGTGGTGGCTTGGCTCACTATGTTGGCCAAGAAAAACTTGCGCCAGGCGAGCCTTGGGGCAACATCGCGTTTGCGAAAGACTGGGTTGGCGGTGTGCGTTTGCAAAACGCTCCGTCTTGGCACTATGTCAATACCGACCAGTGGCGCTACGAGCGTACCTTTACCGATTACCACACGGTGCCGCCGAATCAGCCTGAGGGCTCGATTGCGCAGGGCCACACACTCGATGTGAATATCCGTGCGGTCAAGAATGGCTGGTTGCCTTTCTACCCACAGTTTGACAAGAGCCCGCTCGAAGTTTGCAAAGATGCTCGCGCTGCGGGTGCGACTGATGAGGCCGGCATTGTTAAGCACACGGTTGATGCGCTCAAGTCTAAGGACTTGAAGTTTGCCATCGAAAAACCTGACCACGCCGAATGCTGGCCACGCTTGTGGTTCATCTGGCGCGGCAATGCTTTGATGTCATCCGCTAAGGGGCATGAGTATTTCCTCGAGCATTATCTCGGCACGCACACCAATAAGATTGCTGACGAGGTCGCCAAAGATCAGGTCAAGTCGGTTGAGTTCCTCGAGAAGGCGCCCAAGGGCAAAATGGATTTGGTTGTCGACTTGAACTTCCGCATGGATACTTCGGCGCTTTATTCCGACATCGTTTTGCCGGCTGCGACTTGGTACGAGAAAGATGACATCAACACGACTGACATGCACACTTTCGTGCACCCATTGAGTGAGGCCGTGCCTCCTTGCTGGGAGTCAAAGTCTGACTGGGACATCTTCGCCGAAATCACAAAGGCCGTTGCTGAATTGTCTGAGACGCACTTGCCAGATCCGGTCGAGGATTTGATTGCATCGCCTCTCGCGCACGACTCGCCAGCTGAAGTTTCACAACCTAAGATGCTCGATTGGGACAAGGGCCAATGCGAGGCCATCCCTGGCAAGACGATGCCTGGTCTTAAAGTGATTACTCGTAATTACAAAGACATCTATAACCAGTACATTTCTTTCGGGCCACTCGCTCGTGCAAATGGCATTGGTGCTCACGGCACTTCGTATCAGATCGATGATTTCTATGACGAAATGGTCGAGCATGGTGATGTCGAAAAGTGGGGTGGCGGAAAGTACCCATCTTTAAAGAAGGGTAAAAATGTGGTCAACGCGATTTTGAATCTCGCGTCGGTTACAAACGGTGAGCTCGCTTATCGCTCTTACAAAAACATGGAAGAGAAAGTGGGCCTACCACTGGCTGATGAGTTGGGCAGCAAGAGCCGCTCGGTTCGCATGACCTTTAATGACATTCAATCCCAGCCGCGGCGTTTACACAACTCGCCAATGTGGTCGGCATTGATTGACGATGGTCGCGCTTACAGCCCGTTTACTTACAACGTCGAAAAACTCGTGCCATGGCGGACGCTCACCGGTCGTCAGCACTTCTATCTCGATCACGAGGGCTACATTCAGTTTGGCGAGCATTTGCCAACTTACAAGCCTAAGCCGCAGCCTGCAGATTATGCAGACTTGCGCATGAGTGACCCTAACATTGCTAAGGCCGGCGATAAGAGTGGCAACGACACCTTGTGTCTGAACTACCTCACGCCTCACGGCAAGTGGCACATCCACTCGACCTATGGTGATAACCATCGCATGACAACTCTGTCGCGTGGTGTTGAGCCATTCTGGATCAATGTTAAAGACGCCGATTCGATTGGCATCGTTGACAATGATTGGGTTGAAGTGCATAACGACCACGGTGTTGTTGTAACGCGCGCAGCAGTTTCTTCACGGATTCCACGCGGCATTTGCATCATCTATCACTCACCTGAACGCACCTATTCGGTGCCGAAATCACCACTTCGCGGAAAACGCCGCGCGGGTGGCCACAACAGTTTGACGCGCGTGCGCCTCAAACCAAACCTGATGGTGGGGGGCTACGGTCAATTCACTTATCACTTCAATTACTGGGGCCCGATCGGTTGTAACCGCGACACCCACATCCTCGTTCGCAAGCTCCCAGAGCTCAGCTGGTAATCGCTCATTCATAGGTAATAAATAATGGACGTACGCTCACAAATTTCGATGACCTTTCACTTAGATAAGTGCATTGGTTGTCACACCTGCAGTGTTGCCTGCAAAAACATCTGGACTGACCGCAAAGGTACTGAGTACATGTGGTGGAACAATGTCGAGACGAAGCCGGGTACCGGTTTCCCATCGCGTTGGGAAGACCAAGATAAGTATCAAGGCGGCTGGGAACTAGACAAAGGCAAGTTGCGTTTGCGCTCTACGGGTCGCAAGCGGGTGGTGGCAAATATTTTCCACAACCCCAACATGCCCACCATGGACGACTACTACGAGCCATGGACTTACGAGTACAGCACTCTGTTCGATGCTCCAGAGGGGCACGACCAGCCAACCGCTCGTCCCATCTCGATGGTGACCGGCGATTACATCGATGTTAAGGCTGGCCCTAACTTTGATGACGACTTGGGTGGCTCGCGCGTTTACGCCGAAAACGATGTCAACCTCGAAGGCCTGCCCGAGGAAACTCGCCAGCAGATGTTTGAGATTCAGCGTTTGGCCTTTTTCTATGTGCCTCGCATGTGCAACCACTGTGCAAACCCTGCATGCGTGGCTTCTTGCCCATCTGGTGCGCTTTATAAGCGTGGCGAAGATGGCATCGTGCTCTTGAATCAAGAGCGTTGCCGTGGCTGGCGCTCCTGCGTGCCTGCATGCCCTTACAAAAAGGTTTACTTCAACTGGTCTACGGGCAAGTCTGAAAAGTGCATCTTGTGCTACCCACGCGTTGAGACGCAGCAGCCACCGGCCTGCCACCACTCATGCGTTGGTCGTATTCGTTTCTTGGGCAATGTGCTTTATGACGCAGACAAGATTGAGGGCTTGGCTTCCTTGCCTGACGACCGTCTCGCTGAGGCTCAACGCGATTTGATTTTAGATCCAAATGATCCAGAAGTTATCGCAGGCGCAAAGAAAAATGGCATTGCGGATTCCGTGATCACTTCAGCCCAAGAGTCACCGACTTACCGCTTCGTCAAAGAATGGAAAATGGGTTTGCCTTTGCACGCTGAGTTCCGCACTTTGCCGATGCTGTTTTATGTCCCGCCACTCTCTCCTGTTTTGTCGGCCGCACATCACGGCCCAACGAGTCTTGAGAGTGACGAGCTCTTCCACGAAATCGAAGATGCACGCGTGCCGCTTCAATTCATGGCCAGCCTCTTTGGCGCAGGCAATACTGAGCCTGTGCGTTACGCACTCCGCAAGCAGTATGCCGTCCGTATGTGGCGTCGCTACAAGACTGTTGGCGATGTCGATGAAGAGACTGCTATGCGTGCTTTGCGCGAGGCCGATTGCAACCCAGATGAGGCAGAAGATATCTATCGTTTGACCTCGCTGGCAAATCACCAAAAGCGTTTCGTTATTCCTCCCGCCCAGCGCGAGATGGCCATCGAAATGATGAGCGGTGATACGCATGAGCACAAAGGCTCGACTGGTTTTGGTTTCCGTCAAGACACCATTCGCGTTTAACCCTATGCGCCCTGAAACAGCTGTTTACGATGCTCTCGCGGGCTTGCTTGCCTATCCAAGGGCTGGTTTCCACGAGAGTGCCGAAGACTGGATTGCCGTGGTTACTGCGGCAAATTCACAAGCCGGCGAAAAGTTAGTCGCCTTCCATGAGATGCTTTCGAGCAAGAGTCCTTCTGAGCTCGAAGAGCATTATGCGCGCACTTTCGACAATAGCATTTCGGGTGCTCTCGAAACGGGCTGGCATGTTTTTGGTGAGACTTATGAGCGCGGGGGTTTCCTCGTGCGTATGCGGCAATTGTGCCGCGAGTGTGGGGTGGTTGAGTCGGGCGAGTTGCCTGATCACCTCGTGCATGTACTACCTGTTTTGGGGCGCACCGATGAATCGTTGGCGCTTGAGCTCGTAGAAGAAGTTGCGGTTCCCGCAGTAACCAAGGTCTGCATCAGCCTAGCCGCTGACGAAAACCCCTACGAATCGGTGCTGGACGCCGTCCTCGTGGTCTTGAATCAACATGTCCAGAATCAAAACGGCTGTCTTTCATCATGAGTGATTACCTCCTTTTTGCGATCCTGCCTTATGTGGCACTCGCTTTGTTTTTCGTGGTTAGCATCACACGCTACCGCAAAAATGCTTTTGTATTTTCGAGCCTGTCTTCACAGTTTCTAGAAAACAAGCAACACTTCTGGAGCACCGTTCCATTTCACTATGGCTTGATTGGCGTTTTAATCATTCACTTGATTGGCTTGCTCATTCCAGACACTTTGCTTTGGTGGAACAGCGTGCCAGCGCGATTAGTCGTGCTTGAGCTCACGGGTCTTGCCTTAGCGCTTATCGGCATCGTCGGTCTCGGGATGGCCATGATGCGCCGCTTAAATGTGCGTACCGTTGCTGTCGTGACAACCACATCCGACTGGGTGATTTTGGTAATGACGATGGTTCAGATGCTCTTGGGCGTTTTGGTCGCCGTGAATCATGGTTGGGGTAGCTCTTGGTTCGCCAGTTCTGCTTCGCCGTATTTGTGGTCGATATTCAGCCTTGACCCGAATATCGCTTATGTCGCTGCGATGCCATTGTTGGTCAAGCTGCACATCATCAATGCGTGGTTGATCATCGCTTACTTCCCATTCACTCGGTTGTTGCATGTCCTTGTGGCACCATTTCCTTATCTCTGGCGTAAACGCCAAGTCGTCTTGTGGAACGATAATCGCAAGACCAAGCGGATTCCTTAACAGTTCCCGCCACCAACCCTCAATAGTTTCTACTCCGCCACCACACCTCTAGGAGAAAAGAAATGACTGCTGCTCAAACGAGTAAAAAAGAGTTCAATCCGTTACAGTTCTTGAGTTTTCAGGGGCCGTACAAAATCCTTCACATGACATGGTTTGCGTTTTTCCTCACCTTTATGGCGTGGTTTAACATGGCCCCTTTGGCCACAACTATGATTGATCAGCTTGAATGGCTGACGAGCAAAAATATCAAAATCCTTTTGATATGTAATGTTGCTCTCACCATTCCAGCGCGAATCATCATCGGAATGTTGCTCGATAAGTTTGGCCCCCGAAAGGTTTATTCGGGTTTGCTTGTCATCATGTCTATTCCTTGCTTTATCTTTGCATGGGCAGACTCAATGACAATGGCTGTGATTTCACGATTGCTGTTGGGCGTAATTGGCGCTGGCTTCGTGATTGGCATCCGTATGGTTGCTGAGTGGTTCCCACCTAAAGATGTGGGTGAGGCCGAGGGCATTTACGGTGGCTTTGGCAACTTCGGTTCTGCCGCTTCGGCGATGCTCTTGCCAGTTATCGCGCTCAATGTTTTCGGCGGCGATGATGGGTGGCGTTACTCAATCATGCTTACGGGCGCGATGTGTTTCATTTACGGGTTTATCTACTACGCAAATGTGACCGACACCCCCGAAGGTGTGAGCTACGCTAAGCCTAAGCGTGGCGGTGCCATGGAAGTGACTTCGTTTAGCTCACTTTATGGCTTGATTTTCATGCAGCTACCGATGATTTTCGCATTGGGCTTGCTTAACTGGAAATTGCACAACGGCGGGTTCGTGCTGACGCAAATGGCTCATGTCATTTACGGTGTGCTCATTGCGATTTTCCTCTTTCAGGCCTACAAGGCCTGGACGGTAAACGCACCGCACATTCGCGCAGGTATCCCTGAAAAAGATAAGTATTCTTTCCGCCAAGTGGCGATTTTGGATGTCGCCTATTTCGTTACTTTTGGTTCTGAGTTGGCCGTCGTTTCGATGTTGCCTAAGTTTTTCCAAGAGACTTTCACGATGACCCCTCAAGCAGCTGGTTTGGTTGCCGCGAGTTTTGCATTCATGAATTTGTTTGCGCGCCCAATGGGTGGTTTCCTTTCAGATCGTTTGGGTTCACGCCGTCGCACACTTTCCTTTTTGCTGGCGGGTTTGGCCGTGGGCTATTGGCTCATGAGTCAGCTTAATGGAACTTGGCCGATTCCTTTAGCCATCTTAGTCACGATGACTTGTTCCTTCTTTGTCCAGGCTGGCGAAGGTGCGGTTTTCTCTATCGTACCGCTCGTTAAAAAGCGCGTAACAGGCCAGGTCGCTGGCATGGTTGGCGCCTACGGCAATGTTGGCGCAGTTTGTTTCTTGACGGTCTTCTCACTCGAAGGTGTTGATGGTTCAACATTCTTCTCGGTCATTGGCGGTTGCGCCATTTTCTGCCTCATCGTTTCGTTGTTCCTCAAAGAGCCAGAGGGCTCCTTTGCTGACGCGCACGGCGATGACGAGCCTGCTCCTGCAGTTGACGCTGCGTAGGTTCTACTTACTGTCACCTCATTCATAACTAATACCATGAGCAATCTCGAAAAATGGGATGTCGAAGACCAAGGGTTCTGGGAATCCAAGGGCAAGAGCATCGCCACACGCAACCTCTGGATCTCGATCCCTTCACTGCTATGCGGTTTCGCCGTATGGTTGATGTGGGGCATCATTACGGTCCAAATGAAAAACCTCGGCTTCGACTTCGGCAAATCTCCTGAAGAGGCGATGGGCATGTTGTTTATGCTGCCTGCAATTGCGGGTTTGACTGGCGCAACTTTGCGTATCCCGAGTACATTCTTCATTCGCCTGGCTGGGGGTCGAAACACGATCTTCTTCACCACGGCTTTGTTGATGATCCCCGCTTTGGGTGCAGCCTTTGCGCTGCAAGACCCAAGCACGCCATTCTGGAAATTCCAAATCTTGGCTTTCTTGTCAGGTATCGGCGGCGGCAACTTTGCCTCTTCGATGTCCAACATCAGTTTCTTTTACCCTAAAAAGGTTCAGGGCTACGCCTTGGGCATGAACGCGGGTCTTGGCAACTTCGGTGTAACGACGATGCAGATTTTGATTCCACTTTGCATGACATTCGCCATCGTTGGCCCACTGAGTGGCGACGCAATGGAGCTGGCATCAACAAGTGGCACGATCTTCAAGCGCATCCCAGCTGGCTCTGACACTTGGCTTTCGAGTGCGGGTTGGGTCTGGATGTTCTGGCTCATCCCACTTGCGATTTTGGGCTGGACGAAGATGAACAACATCACAACTGATGCTGTTACGCCAAACATCAAAAGCCCACTCGTCTGCTTCGGCCGGATGACCTGGCTGCTGCTCATTGGCTTCCTTACAGCAGGTATCGGTCTCTATTTCATCATTACTTACATCAAGTTAACTTGGGTGAAATGGATTGTCTTGCCTTGCGTGATTGCTGCCACAGTTTTCTTAATGAAGGCACTTTCACCAAGTGAAATCAAGGGCAACCTTGATCGTCAATACAAGATTTTCGACAACAAGCACACTTGGCTCATGACCATCATCTACACGATGACTTTTGGTTCATTCATTGGCTTTAGTGCGGCGGTTGGTCTTGCGATTAAATTCATCTTTGGCTTCAAGCACATAATTGGCGCTGACGGCATCATGACGCACACGACTGCAAATCCAGATGGCCCAGCGACATTCATGTTCGTTTGGGTGGGCGCATTTGTCGGCGCTTTGATTCGCCCGATTGGCGGCATGATTGCTGACAAAGTGGGTGGCGCGATTGTGACTCAATGGGTTGCCGTCGTGATGACGCTGAGTGCAATTGGCGTGGGCTACTACAGCTCATTGGCTTACCAGTCGGCGACTCCAGAAGAGTTCTTCATGCCATTCTTCGTTCTGATCGTAGTGCTTTTCGCTGCGACTGGCGTGGGCAACGGCTCGACCTTCCGTACCATTTCGATGGTGTTTAACTCTGAGCAGGCCGGCCCTGTGCTGGGTTGGACTTCGGCTGTGGCAGCTTACGGCGCTTTCTTGATCCCCAAGTTAATTGGCGAGCAAATGAAGGCAACGACTCCAGAGATTGCCATGTACGGCCTCGCTGCGTTCTACGCGGTTTGCGCGGTGCTGAATTACTGGTACTACCTCGGCCCAAAAGCTGAAATCAAAAACCCATAGTGGTTTTGCGAGTGGGGCACCTCTGCACGGGGTGCCTCATTTTTCTTTGAGTAGGGCAGAATGCTTCCTTACATTCTTGTAACTTTCAAGCGGCAGCTACCAGGATAAAATTCTGGGTTCATGAGCTTGAAGCGCCCTTTCCGTTTTTGCCCACGCTTGGGCGTAGTTTTTGCTTTGGCCGCATCCATGTTGCCATCCTGCGCGCAGGTCGAGTTTTACGATCGCGGCGCCTTGGCAAACCCAGCAATGCAGTTCGAAAGCGACCGCACAGAGTCGCACTTTCAGCAAAAAGTCTTCCAATCCATCGAGGGCGCGTCAGGCGGCATGGGCAATACAGGCGGCGGAGGTTGCGGATGCTCTTAGGTCGGCACATTTTCAAGGCGTGTCTGGTCGTTGGTGTCGCCTCGATCTCAATGACCCAAGTTGCTTCCGCGCAAGAGGGTTTGCTCGACAATTTTGAGTCGATCACCATTAGGCTTGGCACTTATGCGCGCGACGACGCAAGCGATGGCTCAAAGGGCAACCCTTTCCTTGACGAAGATTTAGCCGTGGTTCAGCCAGCGATTGTTTTTGATTATCGCCTAGCTGATGATTGGCTTTTGACAACCGACTTCGCAATTGACCGCGTTTCCAGTGCATCCGTTGAGCGATTTGGTAGCCGAGGAAATCAATCCGGCGCGAGTGGCGATGTTTATATTGGCCTAGATTTCGGGCTTCAATGGCAGAGTACGCCAGACCGCATCTGGAATTACACATTCGGTTATTCTGGCGAGTACGATTACAAATCGATTGGTTTAGGTGCTGGGGTCTCACAAGATATTTCAGGTGGTCAAACTCAAATCAGTCTTACTGTGAGTGGTTATTTTGACCAGCTCGATGTCATCCGCGCTACGGGTCTTGATGATGGCAGCGATAACCGATCTTCTTTTTCACTGACCGCTAAGGCGTATCATATTTTGAACCCTCAAGCCCATGCTGAGTTTGGGTTGTCGATAACGACTCAGTCGGGGTTTTTGTCTACACCTTATAACTCAGTGTTCTTCCGCGAACCGGGGGCGGGTGAAGATGAATGGACCGATTGGGGTTTAGCTAATGCCGTCGCGGGTGATGAATTGTTGCCCGACAGCCGATTGCGCAATTCGCTGTTTGGGCGGCTTCGCTGGTCTTTAAAAGAAGATTTAGCCGTTGAGCTCGGTGGTCGAATTTACTCTGACGACTGGGGTGTGCAAGGGCTGAGTCTTGAGCCTCGTTTGTATCTTGAGTTGGGCGATGCCCAAGTTTTGCGTCTGCGTTACCGCTGGTATGACCAAACCGCCGCCGATTATTTCAGCGATTTAGTGTTCTCAGACACAGCCGAATTCATGACGCAAGATTCCGATCTGGGCGATTGGGTTTCGCACACCGTTGGTGTCGGTTTTGAATCTGGCGATTGGCACGCTGCACTCGATTATGTGACTCGATCAGATGATCTCAATCATCTTTTGTTTTCCGTGGCAAAGACCTGGAAATTTTAATGATGCGTTTCCCCGTTTTGACCTTGCTCGTTGTATTGATGTCTTGCTCATCAACCCCATCGGTTGATTCCGCGCCCGACTCATGGCAGTTGCCCTTGCTCAACGGCGGCAGCACATCGCTCTCTGCTTTGACTCAAGGCGGCAAAAACGCAGTCGTCGTTTTTTGGCAGCCGTGGTGCGGTTCTTGCATCGCCGAGATGCCCGACTTGGTTGAAGCGGCAACACGCTACAAAGGGCAATTGAGTTTTATCGGTGTAGTTTCAGGGCCAAACGACTCGGTTGATGAGGCTTTGATTCGCGAAATCGAATTCCAACAGCATCTAAATTACGGCACCGCTCGAGACCGTGAATTGTCGCTCACTCGCTCTTTTGGTGTGAAGGCAACGCCGTCTATTTATGTGCTCGATGCGGCTGGCCAAGTTTTGTATTTCGGTCACGAAGCACCGAGCAACTGGGCGAATTTACTACCCTAGGTCATGTTGATTCCTCTGCTGCTTGCCTTTCTAGCTCAAGTAGATACGCAAACAACAACTCCGCATCCTGCGCCATCGGTTGCTCAAGTTCCAACGGGCGGTTTTTACCATGCTCGTATCGAGGCGGCCGTGATGGGCACCGAGCTTGTGATTGAAGCATGGCACCGTGATGAATTGACCGCAAAACGGGCCGTCGCCGCCGCCGAAAAAGAAATCCGCCGCGTCGAAGATGTCATGACTGATTGGCGAGCTTCTCCGCTCGAAACGCTCAACGCTTCGGCGGGTCGTGGCCCACAAATAGTCCCCAAAGAGTTGACGCATCTCATTGCTCGCTCGCTTGAATTTGGCAACATTACGGATGGCGCCTTTGACATCACCTTTGGCTCGGTAGGGCGACTCTGGAATTTTAAAACCGACCCTCCTGTTGTGCCGACTGCACAAGACTTGAATTCTGCTCTGCAACATGTCGGTTGGCAGCGCCTAAAAGTCGATCTAAAAAAGTCGACGGTTCATTTACCCGCCGGAATGCGAATTGGCCTTGGCGGCGTCGCTAAAGGTTACGGAGTTGACCGCGCGATGGCCGTTTTGCTCAAGCACGGTATTGAGCATGGCCTCGTCAATGCGGGCGGTGATCTCAAAGCCCTTGGTCGTGATCTCAAAGCCAAGCCGTCTACGCGCACAAACTCTCAGCCGCCTACGCCTGAGCAACAGACCGCACCGCTCTGGGAAATCACCATTAAGCACCCCCGAAACCGAGACCGTTTCATAGCAAAACTTCCGATTTCCAATCGCAGCGTCGTGACATCCGGCGACTATGAACGGTTTTTTGAGGTTGACGGCAAACGGTTTCATCACATCCTTAATCCGGCTACGGGTTTGCCTGCTACGGGTTGCATGAGCGCGACGATTGTGGCTCCAGATGCTGCGATGGCTGATGCGCTGGCGACGGCGATGTGCGTAATGGGTGTTGAGCGCGGCCTTGCATTGATTGAGAAAATCAAGCGTGTAGACGCCATCCTGGTCAGCCTCGACGGCAAAGTTCATTTGAGCTCTGGATTGCTGAAATAGCGGCGTGTCGCCGAGGGGTGCAGGAACTAAAATCTACCCATGAAAATGCGCGTCCTCCTCTTGACTTGTTTCTTTGGGCTTTGCCTGCTTCCTGCTGATTCGCTTGCGCAAAGTACCGATTTGCCTGCGTTGAAAATCGGCGAGCACACTTTTCATCGCCGTGTTTTGGCAAACGGCTTGCGCGCTTCGGTTGTACAAGATGAGCGTGAATCGGTCACGGTTTTCCTAGCGGTTGGCGCGGGCAATCGCGACGAAACGGCCGAAACGACCGGTTTGGCGCATTTAACCGAGCATGCCATGTTTGCGGGTACGCCGACGACGGGCACAGATGCGCATGAAAAGACGATTGTCGAGTGGGGCGGTGAATCTAACGCCTACACACGCGAAGATTACACGATGTATTACGACCACAATTTTCCGGTCGACAAACTCGGGCAAGTTTTGCAAATGGAGGCCGATCGTTTGGTGAATTTGTCGCTCGACCCAGAGCCGACTTTGCACGAGCGCTATCGGCTTAAGAAAGAAGAAGAGCATGCCTATCAGCCGAGCGAGGGGCGTGACGAGCAGCTTGAGAATGCGGTTTTTCAGACGCATCCCTATCGGCATGGTTTGCGTGATGAAAACGGCCACACCAAAGGGCCTGAGTTGTCGGTCGAACAGATTCGTGGTTTTTATCAACAGCATTATCATCCGAACCGGGTGGCGCTTGTGATTGTCGGCCCAGCGGATCCCAAAGAGGCGCTTGATTTGGTTGAGGCCGCGTTTGGGCATTTGCCGTCTTCGTCGGGCCTGCGCGGTGAAAACGGCCAGGGTATTCCGAGTGAGGGTCGTTTGAATAAGCGCAATGTCGCTTTGGATTCGGTGCTGCCGCGTAGCCGAAAAGTTTTGAATTGGATGATTCCTGGAATGGGGCATCCTGATCGTGCGCCCCTTGCTTTGTTGTCGGGCCTGATGGGGCGCGCCAAGCTTGATTGTGGCATTCCTTTGAGCGTTGGCATGGGTGGTCGCGTTGACCCCGATTTGTTTCAGCTTGATTATGCCGCCGCGGCGACCGAAGACCCCGAGGCTGACGGCTTGTTGCTGATGCGTGCGAGTTCTGAAGTTAACGCCTTGGTTCAAAATTTTCGCGATGGCTCGGCTGTACAGCAAAGTGCGGGCCACGGTGAGGCCA
>JABHIE010000004.1 GCA_018671175.1 Planctomycetota bacterium
GGTAAGTTAATTATTCGCAAAGCATTGCTGGCTCGCGATGCTCGCGATGCTGCGCGTAAACAACGCGATTTAGTGCGCCGCAAAGGCGCTCTCTCTTCAGGTTCATTACCTGGGAAGCTTGCAGATTGCCAGCAGCGCAATAACACGACAACTGAGCTTTACTTGGTGGAAGGTGATTCTGCTGGTGGTTCTGCAAAGACAGGCCGTGACCGTCGCTTCCAAGCTATTTTGCCTTTGCGCGGAAAAATCTTGAATGTCGAAAAGCACACTGCGAGCAAGATTTTAGCGAACAATGAAATTCAAACGATCATTCAAGCATTAGGCGCAGGTTACGCAGATGACTTTGATGTCGAAAAATGTCGCTACGGAAAAATCATCATCATGACTGACGCCGATGTTGACGGATCTCACATTCGTACGCTCATCATGACATTCTTTTTCCGCCAGATGCGTGAGCTCATTGAAACGGGTCGTATTTATGTTGCTTGTCCTCCGCTTTTTCGCGTGCAGAAAAAAGGGTCAAAGGCATTTAAATATATCCATGACGAAAGTGAGCTAAACAAAAGCGTTTTGGGCCAAGGGCTTGATCACACAAAGTTGATTGTTCCTGGCGGCAAAATTTTTGAGGGCGAAGAATTACAAAACGCCGTCGCCGCCTTGCAGCTGCTTGACCGCTCAATGTTTGCTCTACGCGGCAATCGCCGTGGCGTTACGCCAGAAGACTATGTAGCCATGGGCACAGTTGACGGCACACCAACTCATATGGTTCTAGAAGCTAGCAGCAAGCAAAAGAATTGGTTCTATAACGAAACAGATTGGTCAGCATTTGTCGCCGAGCGATCCGACGCAAAATTTTGGGATGGCCCAGATTCTGCAATTCTAAAAGACGATGCAGATTTCCTCTCTTTTACATACCACGAAAGAGATGATGTCGAAAAAGCACTGGGTCAGATACAAGCTCTTGGCATCCCGCGTAATGAGGTCGATTGGGCTGGTGGCTTCCGGATGTCATCCGGCAAAGAAGAGCGCGAAACGATGAACCCTGCACATCTTTTGAAACTACTGCGTGAGCTTGGCATGAAAACCATCGAGGTGCAGCGCTACAAGGGTCTTGGTGAAATGAACCCAGATCAGCTTTGGGAATCAACGATGAACCCAGATACTCGTTTGTTGAAGCGAGTCATCCTCGAAGATGAATTTGAGGCTGACCGGATTTTCTCGATGCTCATGGGCGACGAGACAGAGCCGCGGCGCAAATACATTGAAGAGCACGCGCACGAAGTGCACATTGAGGTTTAAGCTCGCCAGTTAAATGAAGATTTGATAAGTCGCCCACGCCCCAACCCAGGCAACGGCGAACATATAAGTCATCATAAAAACAGGCCAACGCCAAGTGTTTGTTTCTCGTTTCACCACGGCAAAAGTCGAAAGACAAAGTAAGGCGTAAACGAAAAAGACCAACAGGCTCATTGCAGATGCAAGAGTTAACGGTGGCTTGCCGGTGATGGGATCATTTCGAGAAAGAAGTTGCCCGAGACCTGCAAATTCTTCACCGTCATCTGGGTAGGCGTAAACCTGAGCCAAGGTCGATACCATCAATTCTCGTGCGGCAAAGCTAGCGACAAGCCCAATGTTGATGCGCCAGTCGTAACCAAGGGGCGCAAAAATAGGTTCCATGCTGTGCCCGATATCCGCTGCCCAACTATTTTCTAAAGTGTGGGCTTGCGCTTGCGCAGGAGTGTAGTGATCCGGCGTTTCTGTTTGCGGAAAGTTGAGTAAGACCCATAACAGAATGGATCCAACCAAAATAATTGACCCTGCCGTTTGTAAGAAAACCCTTAAGCGTCGCCAAACCTGCACTGCAATCGATTTGATGGAGGGAAAGCGATAGGGTGGCAGTTCAAGGTAAAACGGCAAACTTGCTCCGCGCAATAACCCTCGTTTGAAAAGTGCGGCAAACAAAATCGCACTAACGCCACCGAGAATATAGAGACCCATCAACGCGAGACCCTGCAAAGTGAAAGGCCCCAAGATTTTTGTGTCTGGGATGAAAGCTGAAATAAGCAATGCGTAAACAGGAAGCCGTGCCGAGCAAGTTGCAAAGGGTGCAACCAAAATAGTGGCGAGTCGGTCGCGCGGGGAAGGAATCGAGCGCGTGGCCATGATGCCCGGGACGGAACATGCATACGAAGACAAGAGCGCAATAAAACATCGACCTTCGAGCCCAGCCCAGCCCATGATGCGGTCGACAACAAAAGCCGCGCGCGCCATATACCCACTAGCCTCAAAGAAAAAGATGAGCGCGAAAAGTAGAGCAATTTGTGGCACGAAAACCAAAACCGCCCCAACGCCGCGAATGATGCCGTCTGCTAATAGTTTTGTGAGCAGACCAGGGGGAAAAACATGGAGTACCCAGTCGGCGAGGGCATCGGTTGTGCCCGCAAATAAGTCCATGGCGGGTGCGGCCCATGAAAAGATGGCTTGGAAAAAGATGGCAAGGAATGCGAAGAACACGGCCATCCCTAAAACAGGGTGGAGCAAAATGCGATCCATGGCGCGGGTCATGCCACTTTCTTGAACGGGGTGGCGCTCGACCTGGTGGAGTAGGTCATCGGCCCAGGCAAAGCGCGCTTCCGTGTTGGGCTCAGGTAGTGAGGCGGGGCGAGCCCAAGAAGAGGGGTCAGCTAGATTTTCACGCAAATCCGTGATGCCGAGGCCGCGGTTTCCGACGACGCCAAGTACAGGGATGCCGAGCAACTTTTTGAATAAAAACAAGTCGTAGTCGCCACCCCGCGCTTTTAGCTCATCAATCATGGTGAGCACCAAAAGCGTTGGTCGGCCCAACTGCAAAATTTCAGCGAGCATGGGGAGCGATCTCTGCAAGGTTGTGGCATCAGCAACCATGACGATGCCGTCTGGCGGGGCCTCGCCCATTTCGCCCTTTAAGACGCGGACGGCGACAGCTTCATCTTCAGAAACGGCGTGCAGGGAATAAGTGCCGGGTAAATCAATGAGTGTGATTTCGCCTTCGCCTGTATCAACGGCCCCAAGTCGCCGATCGACCGTAACGCCTGGATAGTTACCTGTTTTTGCGCGAAGACCAGTCAACGCGTTAAATAGTGTGGTTTTGCCCGAATTAGGGCTTCCTAGTAAAGCAAGTCGGAGACTCATTTTTGGTCTCCGATAGTTTCAATTAAGACTCGTTTGGCCTCGTTGACTCGCAAACAAAGTTGGTATCCGCGCAGTGCAACAACGATGGGTCCGCCAAAGGGCGCTTGTCGGCAAAAGGAAACCTCGGTGCCGGGCGTGAACCCAAGTTCGCGCAAGCGCATAGCCGCATTGTCGTCGCCTTGGACGAATCGAATACGGGCTACGCCGGCCTGGCTAAGCTCGGCAAGAGTTGCGGGGGCAGAGTGGAGTGGGTTCATGGACTGGACGCGCTTATTGCGACAAAGTATCAAACCAATTGTCCCCACTATAACCTCTCGGAAGCGAGCGCGCGAATGGATAGGATAGGGTCGAATGGTACCGCTCAACCCCCAAAAATCCGCCAAAGAGGTCGTTGGTGAAGCTGCTGCGGCACTTGTTGAGTCCGGGATGATCCTGGGTCTCGGAACTGGGACGACGGTTGACTACTTCCTAACTGCACTTGCCGGGCGAATACAATCACAAGGGCTTGTAATTAAGGGCGTTGCGACATCCATGGCCACGGCGGAGCAATGCGAAAAACTCGGCATTGAAATCACAACACTGGCCGATCATCCCGAATTAGACTTGGTCGTCGATGGTGCTGATGAAGTCGACGGTCAATTTCGCCTGATAAAGGGTGGCGGTGGTGCGCTTTTGCGAGAAAAAATTGTTGCTGCTGCGGGCCGTAAGGTGGTCATTATCGTAAGCAGCGATAAATTGGTCGAGCGACTAGGCGCGACTTTTTTACTACCTATAGAGGTTATGCCCTTTGGCTATTTTGCTACGCTCGAAAAAGTTGCTCGGCACGGCTGCCAGCCTTTTTTGCGCATGACTGAAGATGACGAGCCCTTTTTGACCGACAACGGCAATTACATCATTGATTGCAAATTCCCGCAGGGGCTCGAACAAATCGAGTCGCTTCATGCCAGCCTTTCACAAATTCCTGGCGTCGCAGAAATTGGGTTATTTATCGGCCTCTGCGATCAGGTTTTAGAAGGTTGCGCCGACGGCACGCTTGTCGTGCACGAAAAAAACGAACTGTTTTAATCAAATGGAAGAAATTCTCAAACTTGACGCCGATGCGCTTGCCGCTCGCGTGATCGACATTATGGGCAGCGATACTTGGCCATCCGTTGAAAAAGCGATTGCCATGGTTCATGAAAAGCATGGCGGGCAATTGCGCAAAGATGGCAGTGATTTTCGCGGGCACCCTTTTCGCGTTGCTCTATATCTTTGTGGGGTGGCGGGCCTCAAAGACGCCAACCTCGTTTGTGCTGGCTTATTGCATGACATGGTCGAAGACACCAACGCTGACCATGCCGATATCGAAGATGATTTTGGCCCTAAGGTCGGCGACATTGTTCGCGCCATGACATGGCCCATTCGCAAAGACGGCGTTGACCGAAGCGAGCATGATTTGAAATTATTCGAAGGCATGCGTTGGGACGACCGCGATGTACAAATTGTAAAAAGCGCCGACCGACTCGATAACATTGCCACAATCGAAGGTGCGTTTTGCGACGAGCATCGCGATGCCTATCTTGCCACGACTCGGCAAGGCATGTTGCCTTTAACTTTGGCCTGCAACACAGCCCTTTATCATGCATTAAATAATGCATTAACAGCAAGAGGCTGCCCTGAATAATCATGAAAGAACATCTCGATCGCACAGTTGAGCTTGAGCGCCGCTTGCAACAGATTCGAGAGAGTCTTTGACTACCTGCAGCATCAAGAAAAGCGAGAAAAGCTAGAGGCTTTGATGGCTGGCGCAAATTTTTGGGACCATCAAGAAGCTGCGCAAGAAACAATTGGGAAAATGAAACTTTCCAAGTCGGTTACAGAACCGATTGATTTGGCTCTAGGCGTGTACGAAGAAATCCTCACGCTTGTTGAGCTTGGCGAAGAGATGGGTCCGGAAGAGATTGAGCAAGATCTAGTCGATTCGGTCAATCGGTTTGCGGCAATGGTTGACAAACTTGAATTTCAAGTGATGCTTGGCGGCGAAAACGACCATTGTGATGCTTACCTCACGATTCAGTCTGGCGCGGGCGGAAATGATGCCGCCGACTTTACTGAAATGCTGCGCCGCATGTATTTACGCTGGATTGAAAAGCGTAACTTTGGTGTAGAAGAAATCGAAATCACATCAGGCGAAGAGGGCTTGCGTCACGCAACTTATCTAGTCAAAGGCCCACACGCATATGGCTGGTTAAAGGCCGAGCGTGGCGTGCATCGCCTGGTTCGCATTTCTCCTTACGATTCGCAAAATCGACGGCACACATCATTTGCCGCTGTAGAAGTTCAGCCTGATTTTGGCGCTGATGCGCCTATTGAGGTCGACATGAATGAAGTCCGCGTTGACACTTATCGCGCGGGCGGCGCGGGCGGCCAGCATGTTAATAAAACAGATTCTGCCGTTCGCATGACGCACGACCCAAGTGGCATTGTTGTGCAATGTCAAAACGAACGCTCGCAACATAAAAACCGTGCGCAGGCAATCCGCATGTTGACGGCTCGCCTTTACGAGATGCGCGAACGCGAGCGAGACGCCGATACGAAAGCAATGTATGGCTCCAAAGGCGAAATTGCATGGGGTTCACAAATCCGTTCGTATGTTTTGCATCCATACCAAATGGTGAAAGATCACCGCACCACTCACGAGACCGGCAACACACAAGCCGTTCTAGACGGCGACTTGGACGCCTTCGTGGAGGAATACCTCCGATCCAAAGCATCCCGATGAGTCAAACTTTAACTCAAACTGAAACTGTGACGATTACCCGCACTCCTGTCCGCCGCGCTCTTTTGTCTGTATTTTACAAAGATGGCATTGTTGAACTTGCTAAAGCTTTGCATGCACAAGGCGCCGTGTTGCTGTCGACCGGCGGCACTATGCGCGCTTTAATAGACGCGGGTTTACCGGTGATTGAAGTCGCCGAGTACACAGGCTTTCCTGAAATGATGGATGGCCGCGTAAAGACTTTGCACCCGATGATTCACGGCGGTTTGCTCGCGCGTCGAGATGATGCCGGGCATGCTGCATCTATGAAGGAGCATGGTATTGCGCCGATTGATTTGGTCTGCGTCAATCTTTACCCTTTTGCCGAGACGGTTGCAGGCGGTGGCACGCGCGAAGAGATTATCGAAAAGATTGATATTGGCGGCCCAAGCATGCTGCGATCGGCAGCAAAAAATCATGATTCGGTTGCCGTAGTTTGCGACCCAAGTGATTATGTTGCCGTTGCTGAAGAAATTGCCAAAGGCGGCACAACGCTTGGTTTGCGACAAAAGCTAGCAGCAAAAGTTTTTGCTTGCACGGGCGAATACGACCAGGCCATTGGTCGCTGGTTTGCTCAAGACGCCGGCTCAGGTTTGCGTTACGGCGAAAACCCTCACCAGACAGCCGGCTTTTTCCCAGACGCTCGGCGATTCGGCTTGGGCGCAGCAGAAGTTTTGCCGGGTGGCAAGGCAATGAGCTACAACAACTGGCTTGACCTAGATGGCGCTGTTGCCGCCGTAAACGATTTACCGCAGCCATCTGCTGTTGTCGTGAAACACACAAACCCGTGTGGTGCCGCACTTGGCATTTCTGCGGTCGAAGCGCTTTCCCGCGCCTGGGACGGCGACCCGCTCAGTGCATTCGGGTCCGTTATTGCCGTGCACGCAAACTTTGATTTAGCTTGTGCCGAATTGCTCGCAGCTCCAGGGCACTTTGTCGAAGTTATTGCAGCACCATCTTTTGATGCGGAAGCAATCGAGTGTTTGCGCAATGGCCCGAAATGGGGTAGAAATGTACGATTGGTGCGCTTACCAGAAATGGGGGCTTTGCGAGACCAACCCGAAGGCCGCCGCGTTTGGGGCGGGACTCTAGTGCAACATTCTGATGATGTCTCCGCTTTCAAAGCCGAGTTAAAGGTCGTCGGCTCAACAGCAATTCCAACGGGTCGCGAAGATGACATCCGTTTGGCGCAGACCTTGGCTAAACATTTAAAATCTAACGCCGTTTGTCTCGTTAACGATGGCATGTTGGTTGGCGCGGGAGCAGGGCAGATGAGTCGTGTTGATTCGAGCCGCATTGCCGTTGAAAAGGCTGGCGTTCGAGCAAAAGGGTCTGTTGCTGGATCAGATGCGTTCTTTCCTTTCCCCGATGGCCCTGAATCTTTAGCGGATGCCGGCGTGATTGCAATTTGCCAACCTGGCGGGTCAATCAAAGACGGCGATGTAACGGCCGCATGTGACGCAAAGAAAGTTTGCATGATTCATACGGGAACACGGCACTTTAAACATTAAAATCACTATCGTGGCAACTAAGTTTCAATGCGAGTTATCCTGGTCTGCGTCGCGGGCCAAAGAGTTTGATCGGTGCAAGCGCGAGTATTGGTATAACCGCTACGCGTCTTGGGGCTGGTGGACGGAAAAACCGAGGGGTAAGAAATATGAATATATGATTCATAAAAATCTCACCGGGCTTGCGGCATTTACCGGCACTTGCATGCACGATGCAATTGAGCATTGGTTCCAATTAAAAGCCGAGGGCACGGTGATGTCTGGCAAAGAGTTATATGAAGATGCTGTAGAGCGATTTCGCGATGGTTGGCGAGTTTCTAGCGATGGCTGGCAGGCGCAACCAAACAAGATGGTTCATTTATATGACCACCATTATGAGATCCCAATTAGCAAAGACCGCGCCGAAAAAATGCGTGAGCTGCTTGAGCGGTCGGCGCACTATTTTTGCGAGCATGATGATTTAATCCCTGTGCGCGCCGCAACCCCAGAGAGTTGGTTGTCTGTCGAAAGCATGGACACTTACCAATACATTGGCACAAAAGTTTATGCTGTGCCAGATTTTGCTTACTCAGATGGCGATAAGGTGCATGTCTGGGATTGGAAAACGGGCACTCCACGACAAGAAGACCACTTCCAATTGCGTACTTACGCACTTTACGCTTGTGAAAAATGGTCGGTTGACCCCGAAGACATTATCTTGCATGCATCGTATTTGGCTAAAGGCGAAACGACTTTAATTTCGTCGTCAATCGAAGAGCTTTCGCAAACGCAAGATGTCATGTCATCAGGCATCCGAGAAATGATGGATGTCCATTATGACCCCGATGTCGATGATTTGATGATGGAAAACTGGCCACCCAATGGCGATGAGCAGGCATGCCATTGGTGTAATTTCCGTGGAGTCTGCGAAAAAGGTAAAGAGTAATGTTTGGCATCCAACTTAATCAATTCACCCCACAAGAGCTTCTTTGGCTTTCAGTTTCTGGCTTATTTGTTTTAGGCTTTATCGCTCGTTTCTTAATGAGCAAAGTTCTGATAGGCCTGCTTGAGGCCGCAGCGAAGCGTACAAAAAGCATTTGGGATGATGAACTCATCGCAGCAAAAGTTTTTTCTAGGTTAGCTACGATTGCACTACCTATAGTGATTTATATAGGGCTCGGGTTTTTCTATGAAAATGTGGCACCTACAAGTCCGATTGAGCCAGCTGATTCAGCAGATGCCGCCGCGCCCCAACCCTGGTTGATGCGTTTTCTACAGGTCTGGATGGCCTGGATTGCAGTAAGAGTTCTAGATGCTTTTCTAAATGCGGTCGTCGCTGTCTGGAATCAAGATGCGTCTAATCGCACCCGCCCAATTCGAGCTTATGTGCAAGTCGTAAAAATTGCAGCCTGGTTGTTCGCTGCAATTTTGGCGATAAGTTTCTTGATGGACGAGTCTCCCTGGGCTCTCTTAGGTGGGCTAGCTGGAGCGATGACCGTTTTGCTTTTGGTCTTTAAAGATTCAATTATGGGTCTGGTCGCTTCCGTGCAGTTATCCAACTACGATTTAGTTCGTGTTGGTGATTGGATTGAGGTTCCTTCGTATGGCGCAGACGGCGATGTGCTTGAGGTGAGCTTACATACGGTTAAAGTCCAAAACTGGGACAAGACCATCACGACTTTGCCAACCACCGCACTCGTAACGGGTGGCTTTAAAAACTGGCGAGGCATGAGCGAGTCGGGCGGTCGGCGCATTAAGCGCAGCATTTCTTTAGACATGCGTAGCGTGCAATTTGTTGACAGCGATATGTTGGCGCGCTTGAAACAAATTGATTACATCCAAGATTACCTTAATCGTAAGACCCAAGAAGTTGGCGCCTGGAACAAGGAACAGGTTGTAAACGAGTCAAGCTTGGTAAACGGACGCCGCCTAACCAACCTTGGCACATTTAGAGCATACATCGAGTTTTATCTTCAAAATCACCCCAGCATCAGTAAAGAGATGACCTTTTTGGTTCGGCAGTTGCCGCCCAACGAAAAGGGTGTGCCGATTCAACTTTATGTTTTCTCTACAGAGAAGCGGTGGGTGCAATACGAAGCCATCATCTCAGATGTCTTTGATCACATCATTGCAGTCATTCCAGAGTTTGGCTTACGCGTTTTCCAAAATCCAACAGGTGCTGATTTTCACCGACTGATTTCTAAATAATGATGACCAATTTGAGCATTAGGAGGCTTTTTTTAACCCTTGCAATTATTTGTTGCGCTTCACCAATTTATGCGCAAAAAGCAGGCACCAAATATTTTGCTGACTCGACAAGTGGTTATCGTTTTAAGCCCCTGAAAGACTGGAACAACATTCCGATTAAGCCTAGCCTTGAGAGCCAGGGCGTCATTGCTCGGTTTGCGTCGGCGAAAGAATTGAATATCCGCCTGCCAAACAATCAGGTGGGCTCTGCGCCATCCGGTCTTTATATTTTAAGGTTTGAAACGACTCGGGCGGCAACAACGGGCGGCCAGGCGGGGTCTTTGCGCAATAAAGTTAATAAACAGGCATCGTCTTCATTAGACAGCCTCCATAAAGCTCTTCCGAGTCTTGCTCCAATCCGAGACTGGGAGGGTGTTTTTGAAAAGCCTCACCTCGAAGCTGAAGATGAGAAAATCAGAAAAGGGCTCATCGCTCAGCACCTTATTTATAAAGGGCCAAATCAATACGCTATCGAGCTCTACATTGATTGTTGGACGATCCCGGCAAACGATTATGATTTTTGTTTTGTTTATATCTTGCCAGACCAAGTAAAGAAAAACAAAAAGTGGTTTAAGGCCTTTGAAAAATCCGTAAAGAGCTTTCAATTTATTGACCAAACCGATGCCGTTTCAAAAGTAGGCCAAGGCGGAAGTTACACCGAACAATTTGAGTATCACAAAACCCTAGCTGAAAAAGTCACGGGTTGGACGGCCCACCCAACGCCTGGAAAAAAATACATTATTAAAACCTCGTCAGATGATAAAAACTTTATCAAAGATGTCATCACTCGCCTTGAGCAATCGCGCGCGGTCTTTGAGAAAGACTTCCCGCCGAGCGATGAAATGACTCATGTTTCCGTCGTTAGGCTTTGTAAAAATCGTGATGAGTTTAGTAAGTATGGAAATACGAGCCCCGGTACTGCTGGGTATTTCAATCCCGGTTCAACCGAGCTTGTTTTATACGACTCAAAAAATCGCGACCGGCGCGAAACTCTTGCCGTGATGAGCCACGAGGCCTTCCATCAATATTGTCATTTCCTTTTTGACCAATCGGCCGCACACCGATGGTTTGACGAGGGGCACGGCGACTATTACGGCAGCTTTGAGTTCAAAGGCAAAAAGGCAAATGCGACGGCGCATATGCCTGGCGGGCTTGATCGTTTTCAAGGGATCAAAACGCTCGTTCGTGAAGAAACATATAAGCCGCTTGCACAGCATCTAAATGCTGACCATCCGACTTGGCAAAACCAAGGCCCTGGCAATACATCCTGCTATGAGCAATCGTGGTCTATTGTTTATATGCTGCGGCAGGGCGCGCTTGGCAATCTTCCAAAGAAGGTTTGGAAAAAGGAATACGGCAACATCATTCCTAATTACATTAAAGTGTTAAACGATGGTTTTGCGCGCGAGTATAAAAAGATACGCGACGGCGCAAAAGAAGAGCAGAAGTTTCTTGACCCTAAGAAAAATTATAAAGAGTGGGAACGCCTAGAAAGCTTTCAAGCCTCGCCATCTCGATGGCTGCAGGTTGCAGATCGAGACAAGATTTGGAAAGATGCAATGGAGGCCTCTTGGGGCCAAATCGATCTCGATGAGTTCGAGTCGACTTGGCTAATGTTTGTGCGCAAATATTTAAAATAATTATTTGCGCTAGGCCTGCGTCTAGGCGCCAGCCAACTCGTTTTCGGACGGAGATGCTGCAACAGGCGGCATCGTTGGCCTTACTGATCTTGCTCGCCTGCGTTGTGACTGTACTTGAGCGCGTTCACGGACCAAGTATCGAGGGTAATCACGCGTGATGGCTTCTACGGCGTCTTGAAAATCAAACGCGTCATCGCAATCAGCGTCAAGACCGCCAAGCTCAGCAATTAAGTAACGGTAGCAAGCCTCGTCAAGGATGGCTTCTTCGATTACGGACTCACGAGAAGGCCATTCGCGTGAAAATGCTGGAGCATTTTTTGGGAAAAAGAAGATGGTGACAGGGTTCATGGAGGTTCTCCTTATGTCGTTTTGTTTTTTATTTTGGCGAGCGACTATGCCCGAAGGGTTTTAAAAATATCGCGTGTGGCGATTGTTGTTCAACCCTTGATAAACCCTGCAACCCTTGATGACAGGGAAGCAAAAACTAAAAGACAAAATAGGGAAACCGACTTCCTTATTTTTGCGAGGAGTGTGCGTTATATTGCACTAACGCCAACGACAAAAGCTGGGCGTCGACCTTCGATAAGTGAGCTTAGGCCCTCAAGAGCGTCTGGGTGAGAGAAAGCCGTTTCGAGATGTTCAAGCTCAAGGTCAAGCGCTGCGTTTAGCTCAAGACCCTCCCCATCGTTGAGAAGCCGCTCGGCCATTTTGAGCGCATTGGCTGATTTGAAGCCCATTAATTTGACGGCTTTTTCAAGTTGCGGCTCGCCCAGGCTATCGGCATCGCCGGAAAGAATTTGCTCAACGGTCCAGCGCGAGAAGAAATCCCAAATCAATTCCCAGTCTTGACTGGGCGCAATTGTCGGCACCGCGCGTTGCTGAACCGAACCCTTTTCGGCCCATTTTTCGCAAGCCTGATCAAGAGACGCGAAATCGGTTACATCATCACAAAGACCAATGTTTAATGCCTTTTTCGCACTTAAACTTTGACCTGTAAAAATAAGGTATTTCGCAAGAGGTAAACCCACGCGGCGAGGCAAACGCTGAGTGCCACCAAGGCCAGGGTAAATGCCGATGCCTGTTTCAGGAAAACCGAAACTAGCTTTAGGTGAAGCCACAATCCAGTCGCATGCGAGCGCAAGTTCAGAGCCGCCGCCAAGCGACAACCCTTGAACGCGAGCGACCACAGCTTTGTCGCCGCCACTCAATTTGCGCAAAGTCATTTGCCCGTCTTTTGTGAAGGAGTAAATGTCTTGGAAGGCGTCTGCCCGAAGATTGTCGACGAAAAATTTAATATCTGCGCCCGCAACAAAAGCTTTACCGGAACCGCCAATGACAATGCCTGCTCCATTAGCTTTTCCATGCTCGACCGCGGCGTCGAATTGAGCGCCAACGGCTGGATTTAGCGCATTCATGGCGTCTGGCCGATCAATCCAGATGGAGGTTAATGCGCCGCGTTTGCCGACTGAAACGAGCCGAATTGGAATACCGCCCTCGTCGGCTTGAGCAAGAAACGGAGGCACTTCAAGACCGTGCGGCGCCATGGAAGCCCGCACCATTTCTTGAGCCTTGCCGATACCCGTTTCGTTAAGTAGCTGAAATGGGCCCTTAATCCAACGCAAGCCAACGCGCGCGCCGATGTCGGTGTCTTCGACGCTAGCCACGCCTTCGTCAACCAACTTGGCTGCGATGTAAAAAGTAACACCGAGCAAGCGACTTGCGATTGCATCAAATTTGCTTTCGTCTGGCGTACCACTTAGGACCCAGTCTTGTTTAACTTCATTGACTTGATGAACCAACCCAGGTGCGGGCGCATAAAAAGCATGCAATTCTTGACCGAGAGTATTGGCGGCATGCATCGCAATCGGGACGCCCGTTACATTCATTAATTCAAAGGGGCCCATACCGATTTCAAAAGCCTTTTTTGCGGCCCAATCAATCGTAGCAACATCGGCCACGCCTTCGTCAAGCAAGCGCACGGCTTCATTAAGCCATGGCACAAAGTAGCGATTCACCACAAAGCCCGGTGCGTCGGCAGAGTGAATCGGAGTTTTGCCAATCGCCTCTTGCGCGGCCCATGCGGCAGACATGGCTTTTTCGTCAACGAGCTCGTGGCCGATGACTTCCACCAAACGGTTTTTGGCTGGGTGAAAAAAATAATGAAGGCCTACGACACGCTCTGGGTTTGAGCAGGCGGCGGCGACATCTTTAACGAAGAAGGATGAAGTATTTGTGCCTAAAATTGCATTTGGTTTGCAGACCTCACCTAAACGAGAAAACACTTTTTTCTTAACATCGAGATTTTCAAAGACAGCCTCGATGACTAGGTCAACATTGGCTAGGTCGTTCCAGTTTGAGGTGGGCGTAATTCGCGCCAAAATCGCCTCGGCTTGCTCAGGGCGGAAAATGCGTCGCTCAACACCCTGGTCAAGCATGGTTTTGATGATGCCCATGCCTCGCTCGACCTGCTCGTCGGTCAAATCGACAAGCACGACAGGCATGCCTTCCGTAGCGATTTTTTGGGCAATGCCGGAGCCCATGTTGCCGGCGCCGATCACGGCGTAGGTTTGGATGTTGTAAGTCATTTTCGGAGTAGGGGAGGAGGTGGCCTCGGAAGTATTCTATCGGGGTGTCGCAATCTCGCGACCGCCGCATCGCCGTGATTCACCTCGAAAATGTCCGCGTCAGCTTCCCGAATCCGGGCGGCAAGCGCAGTGTTGTGCTCGACCTGCCTAAGTGGGATGTCTCCGCCGGCCGCCGTATCGCGCTCCGCGGGCCCAGCGGTTCTGGCAAGTCAACTTTGCTAAATGTTTTGGCTGGGCTGCTCGTTCCCGAATCTGGGCTCGTTCAGGTTGCGGGCGTTAAATTAAGCGCTTTGTCAGAGGTCGAGCGCGATCGCTTTCGTGCGCAAAATGTTGGGTTTGTATTTCAGGCCTTTCATTTGCTTGACTGCTATACCGCCCTTGAGAATATTGAGTTGGGTGCTGCCTTTTCTGGCGAGCTGCCTGACCGTGAGCGCGCCGAGTTTTTGCTCAAATCAGTTGGCTTGATTGACCACGCTAAATTTTTCCCCCGGCAACTCTCAACGGGGCAGCAGGCGAGAGTCGCCTTGGCGAGGGCTTTGGCGACTCGACCAAAATTACTCTTGGCCGACGAGCCGACGGGCAGTTTAGATATAGATTCTGGCAAGCGGGTTTTAGACATACTCTTTCAAACAGCAGAGCAAGAAAACATCACAATCGTATGCGCGACGCATGACTTGGCTTTGGCGACTCACTTTGACGCCTCGGTTTCGGTTTCAGCTGGGCGGTTTCAGCCGTGAAAAAAACTCACATGATCACGCGCAATTTAAGCCGCCGTCCATTGGCGACGGGCTTGACGACACTTTCCATTGCGCTCGGTGTCGGGCTTTTTGCCGCGATTGGCTCTTTGCGCGAAGCTAGCCAGGATGGCTTTGAGCGGTCCGCGAGCATTTGCGATCTTGTCGTAGGCGCCAAGGGCTCGCCCATGCAGCTCGTGATGAATAGCCTTTACCACATCGGCCAGAGCCCTGGGCTGCTTACATTCGAGGCGTATGAGCAAGCTGCCGCTCAGCCTGGGGTGCAATGGGCGATTCCGATTTTGGTGGGTGATAGTTTTCGCGGTCGCCGCATTGTCGGCACAACCAGCGCCTTCTTCGAAGATTTGCGCTTAGCCCCTGATGACACGCCGTTGCGCTTGGCTGAGGGCCGAGCTTTTGAAGCTAGCCAAGCCGAATTTTCCGCGATTGGCGACGGCGACCACAAGCACACCGACTTGTTTCAGGCGGTTTTGGGCGCGGAGGCGGCTGACTATACGGGGCTTGCCTTAGGCTCAACCTTCATTCCGGCACATGATTTACAGGGTGGTGCGTCCGCCAAAAAACATACTGAAGCAGCAACAACAGTCATCGGCATCTTGCAGTCAACAGGCACGCCGCTGGATCGCGGGATTTACATTTCAGCCCCCGCGTTTTACGAGATGGACGGCCACGGAAGCGAAAAGGGCCTAAGCGCAGTTTTGCTCCGCACGCGCCCGGGGTTTTATCACATCAAGGCGTGGCGTGAAATTAACGCCCGACTTGATGCGCAAGCCGCGCAGCCAGCCGTTGAAATACGAAACCTCTTTTCAATTGTCGGCAAAGTCGATCAAATATTAAGTTTGGTTGCTGTTTTAGTCATTGTTGTTGCGCTGCTCGGCACTCTGGTCGCCATCTACAACACGATGGGGGCCAGGCGAAAAGAGTTTGCTGTCTTGCGGGCCCTCGGTGCGCCTCGTCGCACTTTACTCACTCTCATCGTCGGCGAATCCGCCGCAATCGCGGGGCTTGGCGCACTCCTCGGCCTTGCGCTTGCGGCCTTGTTGGCTTGGTCTCTCGGCGGTTGGTTGCAAAACGAATACGGAATTGCAATTCGTCCACAGCCCGGCGCGCGGCAATTTTTCGTGTTCTTAGCTGTCGTTCTAGCCGGCTCGCTAGCCGGGCTTGTTCCAGCGCTTTCGGCTTATCGCACAGAAGCCACCCGTCATTTGTCGGGTATGGGGTTTGGCTTTGCTGCTGCCGTTTTGCTGCTGCCGCTCGGCCTGGGCGCGTGTTCAGAAGGCCAAAGCAACTATGGCTCTGCAGCAACTACGAGCCCGAAATCCCTGGCTGATTTACCAATGACGACGACCCCTCAAGATCAGTGGTGGCAGCCCGGCATCTTGAATCAGCTCATTTCCGAAGCTCCGCAGGGTGCATACAAAACTTTAGTCGGCACGATTTTGGCCCACGAGGGCACGGCGGCAGATCCATTCCCAGTTGACTTCGATTTCTTGGGCGCCTGGCGTTTTGAAGAATCACTTCGTCCCTTGGCTGCGGATAAGCCGCGCGACCCATTTCCAAAGCATGTCCGATTTGTAGATGGCGCAAAAGTCCGCATGGTGGGCTTCATGTTGCCTGATGTCGCGTTTGAAGACATCCGCGATTTTCACCTTGTGCGCTCGCTTTGGGGTTGTTGTTTTGGCGCACCCCCTCGCGTTAATGAATTGGTGCGGGTGCATTTGCCAAAAGATTCAGGCATCGATTACACCTACAACACGCTTGAGCTAAGCGGCACATTGCGCCTCACTTTTGAGATGGAAGACGGCATTGTGCTTGACCTTTACCACTTAGACATCGACCCCGGCGGGCTCCGCGAACTAGATTATTTTGACCCCGGCGCACCAGCTGGGTTTGACCCACAATCTGCTTTTCAGGGGGCCGTCCCGATTCCGACCGCCGCTCCACCGAATGGCGGGGAAATCGGCTATTAGATAGGGTAAGTTATGGCGATAATGACCACGGGCGTTTTTGTATGGCGCGCCCGCTGAATTGACATGGCAAATCCACATTCACTTAGAGCTTCTGAAGCAACTTCGACGCACCCCGATGCGCTCGTCGCGCTTGCCGAGGTCATTGACGAGTTGATGTCTTCGATTGGGCCGTCGCCTGACGCCGTGGTTTTGTTCTTGACGGCGCACCACGCATCCGCGGCAAGCCACATTTTGCGAGAGATTCATAAGCGGCTGAGCCCCGATTGCTTGACGGGTTGCACCGTGGCGAGCGTTGTCGGTGGTGGTCGCGAACATCAAGCAGGCCCGGGGCTTTCCATTTGGGCCGCAAGGATGCCCGGCTCTCGCGTCCAAGCTTTTCATGTTGCCTTCAACGAAGATGCGGGCGTTGTTGCAGGGTGGCCCGATGTTGGCGAAAAGGCAAGTGCTGTTTTTTTAGCCGACCCTTTTTCTTTTCCACTCGAACCTTTTTTTGCATCCCTTCGATCACGCGAGCGATTCCCATCTTTAGTCGGCGGCATTGCGTCGGGCGCAAACCGCGCCGGCGGCAATCTGCTTTTTTGCGACACCAAAATATATGCACAGGGCGGCGTAGGTTTTGTTTTAAAGGGCGCCGCTCGTATCGAGCCACTCGTTTCGCACGGATGCCGCCCCGTCGGCAATTCCTTCCGCGTAACTTCATGCCAACGCAATCAACTCATTGAGCTCGGCGGTCGACCCGCTTATGAAAGTTTGCGTGAAGTCCTTGAGGGTTTAAGCGATGTTGATCGCCAACGATTCATGAACGGCCCCCAAGTCGGCATTCAAGCCGTGCGCAACCGTACAGGCGAAAAGGGGCCAAGCTATTTGGTTCGCGGCGTTGTCGGTGTTGATGCCGAAAGCGGCACAATTTCTCTAGCGGATGTCGTCCGTGATGGCGCGGTCTTGCAGTTTCATGCTCGCGATGCCGAGACGGCTCACGAAGATTTCGACAGCCTTTGCGCGATGGCTAATTCTTATTACCCAGATGCCGCCGGAGCTTTAATGTTTTTATGCACCGGCCGAGGCCTCAGTCTTTTTCAGAGATCCGATCATGATATTGAAATTCTGCAAAAGTATTTTCCAGATTTACCGACCAGCGGTTTTTTTGCCGCCGGTGAAATAGGCCCTATTTGTGGCTTGCCCTATGTTCATGGTTTGACGGCCTGTGTTGGCTTGCTTGTTCCTCAAGATGACAGCTGATTTCCCCAAAGACGATTCGCCTCTTGCGCGCACAATTGTAAACAGGGTGCGCGACCTAAAGCCAGGCTTGCTTGCCGATGAGCGGTTCGATGCGGCATCCATGATTCAGGTCGAAGTCCTTGGCGGCCCAATGGACGGCAAAACGCACTTCTCGACAAACGGCGTCTTGGTCGTTGGCCGATCTCTTGAATGTGATTTTTCTCTTGATGAAGACCCGCTCATTTCAGGGGAACATGTGCGTTTGTCACGAAGCAAAGGCCTGCTCTGGCTCCAAGACCTGTCTTCGACAAACGGCACTTTTTTGGGCGACGAGCCGGTGCTTTCCATGGTTCCAGTCGCACCGGGCGTTCAATTTTCAATTGGCGTAACCTTGTTAGAGATTCTTGCATGATTCATAAACGCATCCCTCGCCTGTTGGTGATTTTTTTGGCCGGCGCGATTCCGTGTGCATGGATTGGTTTTGCGGAAAGCAGTTGGCTGCTTTCTATGAGCAAGCATACGGCACATGATTTGGCTGTCTTGCCATTTGGGGTTACCGCCTCTTCAATACTTGGTGGCCTTTTTGCGTTTCCGATTTACCTTCTGCTTCACAGCCACCGTCGATTTGGAGCCAGCTCCAACGAGAGAATAAACCTTCTGCCCAAAGCCGTTTTTATTGCTTGGCTTGGTCTTGTTGTGGCAACCGATTGGGTGCGCGTCGTTTTGTGGCTCCCGATTACTTCACCCGAGGGTCTGAATATCTTTGGATGGGTTTTAGCAGCCACTTTATTGACGCTATGGTTTTTGCCCACCTTGCCTAATCTTTTCGGTAGCCGCGTGGCCAAAGAGAGGAGTATTTCATCTCTTTTCGCGTGGTGTATTCCACTCGTTTTGGCTTGGCTCGCTCCGACATTATTAGCTGACTCCGTTTTTAGTTATTCTGATTTGCCGCGACAAAACGCAGTGATGGCCGAGCAAGCAGGCCCTCAGCCAATTGCGGCAGATGTGCCAAACGGGCC
Source organism: Planctomycetota bacterium (assembly GCA_018671175.1). Classification (GTDB taxonomy): domain Bacteria; phylum Planctomycetota; class UBA1135; order UBA1135; family UBA1135; genus JABHIE01. Next base: position 18,890 of record JABHIE010000004.1, read on the forward strand.
CGCAAATGATGCCCGCCCCAATGTTGTTTTGATTACGCTCGACACGACGCGCGCAGACCATTTGTCTGTTTACGGATACGACCGTGATACGAGCCCGCGCCTAGAAGAGTTTGCGAAAGAAGCGATTCGTTTCGACCACGCCTGGAGCGCATCGTCCTGGACGGTGCCATCTCACGCCAGCATGTTGACGGGGCTCTTTCCGTTTAGCCATGGCGCGCGTTATAAAACGAGCGCAGAACATCAAGCTGAATTAGACGCGACCTTTGCCGACCACAACACAAAAATACGGCCGCTTGACCCTGAGCATCGCACCGTCTCTGAGGTGATGCTATCTCATGGTTATCGCACCGCAGCATTTGTGGCGGGCCCATATCTTTATGCATACTTTGGCATGGCGCAAGGTTTTGAGTCTTACGACGATCGCATGCATGTGTCGGTCGCGCCACGATTGACTGCTTACTATTTGCTAAACCGTTTCGTTGCTGAATTAGAGCCCGATTATTTTCGGTTTGGGCACGGCTATTTGCGCGCCGAAGATGTTAACGAAAATGTGTTTCAGTGGCTTGATCAACACCCCAACGAGCGACAGTTTTTGTTTGTGAATTATTTTGACGCGCACGACCCTTATTGGCCCGTGAAAGAAACGCGCCATCGTTACCCCGGATCTGAGCTTGCCGTTAACAAAGAGGAAATGAATGATAAATTCAAAGCGATTACGACGGGTAAAGATACATTGTCGAGCGCCGAGCAAGAATGGCTGCATTCGCAATATGATGCCGAAATTCGATACATGGACGAGCATCTCGGCAAGTTGTTTGATCGCCTCAAGCGCGATGAGCAATGGGACAATTCTCTAATTATCATCACGGCCGATCATGGTGAGCATTTGGGCGAGCACGGCTTGGTGGGGCATGGTTTCACAGTTTCGGCTTCATCGACACATATTCCGCTATTGGTGAAATACCCTAAGGCTGACGGCGTCCGAGCTGGCGTGCGTGATTATCCCGTGCACCATGTCGATTTTGCCGCCACGATTTTTGAGCGTCTTGGTCTTGACGCAATCGCCGAATTGGGGCACCCTACACAAGGGCGATCCTTGCTAGACGATTCCAAGGAGCACACAGTCTTGAGTGAAATTTACAGGGACGACTGGCGCGTCGAGCGATTTGGTGAGCAATACTCGCGCAACCAGTTTGCATGGACGACGCAAAAAGTGCGACTCATTGAAACGCAAACACTTGACGACTCTTCTTTGCCAATAGGTGAAGCAGACCTCCAGCTTTTTGATGTGGTGGCAGACCAAATAGACAAAACGCCGCTTTTAGATCAAAAAAAACAAGCGCAACTAGCATTGGCGCTGTCGACTTGGAGAAAGGCAGCAGCGCCGTTCGTCCCATCGACTTTTTTGCTTCAACTTGATTCAAGCGCCGCATCGGCCGCAGAAGCCGCATTGGGCGAAACAGGATACGCTGATTAAGAATGGATCTTCATTCACTTTCTTCCGCGTCACTCACAGTGATGGATCGTGCCGCGCAAGAAATGTATGACTTTAATCATAATTATCTAGGCGTTGAACACTTATTTTTGGGCTTGCTGCTTGAACCCTGCCCAAGGGTTGAAGCGGTTTGCAGAGACGCTGGCTTCGATCAAATCAGGGTTGCGGCAACTTTAAAAGCTTGGTCGCGTCGACAGTCAAAAAGTAAAAAGGGAAGGCGTGGCGAGATTGTATTTACGCCCAGACTTTCTCGCGTGCAATCTTCGGCTGGTTTCTTGTGCGCTCGCCTTGGCGATGGTCTCATTGAGCCGTTGCATTTGTTTCAGGCGTGCCTCGCAGAAGAGCGGTCTGCTCCGACTCGGCTCATTGACTCCTTGTCAGCACAAGGCTCGCCATCCGCGGCGACGATTCTTGCAGAGGTTGAATCACAGCTGGGCTACAACTCTTTGGCTAAAGAGAGTGCAATTGGGTCATCAGCTATTCAATCCCCAGAAGAGCTTGCTGAAAAGTTGACCGAGACATATCTGTGGGGGCGCGACTTGTCGGCAATGGCCCAATCTGGGCGTTTAGGTGAGGTTTTGGGGCGTCAAGACGAGATCGTCTCTGTGGTAGAAGTGCTTTGCCGACAGCACCACAACCAAGTTTTACTCCTTGCCGATTCAGGGGTTGGCGCAACAAAGTTGATTGATGGTCTCGCATTGTTTTTGTGCAGTGATGCGGCACCCAAAATTTTGCAAGGCATGCGTTTGTGCCGCCTTGAAGCCGCCGTCTTGCTAAGCGGAACCCCAACTCAAGCCGAGGTTGAGTCGAGAGTGAGTCAACTTATTCAAGCGGCCCTACCTGGCGGCGATGCCATTTTGGTTTTAGAAGATTTCCATCTGCTCTTCTCTGGGCACGGGTTTGGCCGAGGTTTGTCTGACCTGATTCGTTCTGCATTGTCGCGCCCGGGTCTACGCGTTTTGGGCACGGCGACCCCAAAGGGTTTAGCGCAGGCACAAATCACTGACCCGCATTTGGCGAGTCGTTTTGAGAGCATTCAGGTTCAAGAGCTTTCGGAAGAAACGAGTCTCGAAATTTTAAAGACCATTCAGCCGGCACTAGAAAATTTCCACGGCGTTGAAATTGTCCCCGAATCCTTGCAAGAAGCGGTTTTACTTTCGGTTCGCTATTTAGGAAACAGGCGGCTTCCTGGAAAGGCAATCGATGTTTTAGACCAGGCGTGTTCTTCTTTATTGTTGGCGGGGCTTGTCGCTGGCGAAGCAAATTTAGAAGCCACGCAGGCGTCAGGCGACCGCCCAACGGTCAACGCCCAAGATGTAGCTCGCGTGGTCGCGCGGTTGTCGGGCGTTCCTATCGAGCGTGTCGGAAAGGCAGAGGCAGAACAATTACTTGGCTTAGAAGAGACACTCCAATCACGGCTATTTGGGCAAAACGAGGCCGTTGCAGCGGTTTCCGCCGCGGTTCGCGCTGGGCGCGCGGGAGTGTCAGATGCTCGTCGCCCACTTGCCACGCTCTTGTTTGCGGGCCCGACGGGGGTTGGAAAAACGGAACTAGCAAAAGTGCTTGCCGAAGAGTGGTTTGGCTCGGAAGACAATCTAGTGCGGCTTGACATGACGGAATATTCCGAAGCGCACTCTGTGGCGAGGCTTGTGGGCGCGCCTCCGGGCTATGTCGGTTTCGGGCAAGACGGCGTGTTGATTTCTGCTTTGCGAAAGCAGCCGTATTCGGTCGTTCTTTTTGACGAACTAGAAAAGGCTCACCCAGATGTTTTTGACCTCCTTTTGCCAGTCCTTGATGAAGGCCGTCTTCAATCTGCAACGGGTGTTGTTGCAGATATGAGGCACGCACTATTGGTTTTAACCACCAATCTTCTTTCCGAGCCAGGCCCAGCACTTGGTTTTGGCGCATCGATACAAAAAGAGGAAGAGGTAGATTTGCGAGCAAAGCTAACGACAACCTTTCGCCCCGAATTTATAAATCGCATTGACGCGGTCATCCCTTTTCGGCCGCTTCAAGAGGACGATTTGCTCGCTATATTAAAGCGGCTTATTTCAAGGCTCGTTGAGCGCGTTGCCGAACAAGGAATTCAGTTAAAGGTCAGCACCGAAGTAGAACAGCTTGTTTTGAAATACGGAACCGACTTACGCTTTGGCGCCCGCCCTCTTGAACGCGCCCTTGACCAACTCTTGCGCCATCCGCTTGCCGAGGCAATTTTGCGAGAAGAGGCTTTGAAAACCGGTCGCTTACTTGCCGTAATTCGCGACGGAAAAGTGGCCTTTGAGGCCTAGTTTCGGCACTTAATGGGTTGCGCGCGATTAAGCGTCGCCCATTTCTTTTGCCAACAAGGCAACGGCGCGATTGACGGTTTTACGAGCGGCCTCTTCTGATTTGCCAATGGCTTTCCCGATTTCGGCAAAGGAGAGCTCATCGAAATAGCGCATAGTGATAACTTCTTGAATATCGGTCGGCATGAGCTCAAGCGCAGATTCCATGCGCTCAAGTTGATCAAATTCTTCGACGATGCTGATTGGGCGATGCGCAACTGTTTTTGCGGGTGTGGCGATGTTGCCCGACTCGTCCATGAGTTGTCGCTCCTTGTTTGTATCGCGCTTTTGCTGCCCAAAAAACCTCGCGGATTTCCGGATGCGGTTTTCAACCAGCTTATTGATCCAGGCGCGAAAATGCCCCTCACTTTCGAATTCACGATTTTCTGCAGATTGCACAGCCTCAAGAAAAACATTTTGGACGATATCCATGGTCTCAACTTTGCCCCGCAGTTTTTGCCCAAGCCGAATGCGCACGGCGGGAATTAGTTTTTCGTAGTAGCGCTCCCAGAGTCGGTTGGCAGCATCTTCGTCGCCTTCGCGGGCGGCATTAAGCTCAACAATCGTTTGAGCGAGGTCTTGGGGGTCAGAATCAGACATGTCGGTACTGCCTACTCTAACGGAATAGAATCTTTGTTGGCGTAATAAAAAGGTAGCGGAGTCGCCCCCCGACGACCCCGCTGAATTTCCCTTTTTTGAATCCCCTTTTGCTCTTTCGAGCCTTTGGTTTTCCCTCACATCTAAACAAGTCCAATTGGAATGTAAAGCGGACAAGGAAACAGAAAAGAATTCTCAACATGTCAACTCTAGCCAGTTCAGGCACGCCCTAAGTCCTTTCTATACAAAAAGGTAGCGGAGTCGCCCCCCGACGACCCCGCTGAATTTCCCTTTTTTTGAATCCCCTTTTGCTCTTTCGAGCCTTTGGTTTTCCCTCACATTAAACCCAGTCCGCGCTCAGCTATCGGCGGACAGAATTTTCGTGATTATTTTCGCGCCTCGTCGGACTGCGGCATTGATTCCGATTCCTGAAAATGAATCTCCGCCAAGATGTAGACCTCGCCAGGCGGCCAAGCGATCTTCGAGTTTCTCAAATCGTTGAGCGTGGCCAACTCGATAATGAGGCACGCCCATCGGCGTTGTGTGAGTCACCGCAAATTTAGGCTTTGCAGGAAGTCCAAGTAAAGCCTGTAGCTCGCGGGTGTCAAACTGCGGTTCTTTTGTCATCACGCGCAAAACAGCACAATGGCGTGGAGTATGCGTTGAAAATGAATTGTGCAAAAACTGCACACTCTGAATCGGGAATGTCGGGTCAGTCGATCCAAGGATTCCAAAGCCATGCAGCGGTGCTGCTAAATCAATTTCTGGATATACCAAGGTTGTAACAGTCAAGTCTTGACCTCGGGCCGCATCAGCAAAATCTATAAGGCTTGGCTCGAGGTGCCTGAGCAAAGTCGCCGTGGTTTTTGCGGGGCAAGTCAAAAGTAGATTTCGGCCGCGACCGACTTCTTCCCCATCTATATAGAGCGACCAAGCGTCGTTGTGGAAATGAGCGTTATCAATGGGGGACTCAAGCTGCACATGTCCGCTCAAGCTTTCCGCCATGGCGAGCGGCAGCACCTCAAGCCCATCTTGAAAGGTACAAATTGCTGTACCGCCCGATTGTGCCGCTCGGCGTGCAAAACCTCGCATCGAGCGGGTGATTTGCCCATCACGGTGCTCAACCCCGACGAGCGGCGCAAACATAGCGTTCATGTCAGTCTCTCGCGGATTTGCCGCAAAGAGCCCGCCGCAAATCGCTTGCGTGAAAGTGTTTGCCGCCTCTACTCCAAAGCGTCGAGCCGCAAACGCCCAAACACTTTCGTTTGCGTTGTCGCTCAAATTTGCCCAAGGCTCAATCGCAAAACGAATTTTGCCGGACAGCGACAAAAGAGCGGATCGTAAAAAGGCTCCTGGCGAAAGCGGCAATGGAACCAAGCGCTGATTATGCAAAATGTAACGGTGTTCATCCGCCGCTTGAGACTCGATGGGGGTCAATCCTAGGTCGCGACATAATTCTTGAAGCAAAGGTTCGTGGTCGAGCCAACCCAACGGGCCGTGTTCGGCAATAAGCTGGCCACCGCCATTGGGATTGTTGCCGTCAAAACAATTCTCAATTGAGCTAGTTTGAATTTTGCCACCCACTCGGTCGCTCGACTCAAACACGGCGACATCTAATCCAGCTTTTTTAGCAAAGTGCGCAGACGACAGCCCGCAAGCGCCCGCCCCGATGATGAGTAGGTCTTTCATCAAACCACGCTCAGCCAGGAGGCCACTTCATCGCCCGCCCGCCCAACACATGAAAATGCAAATGCGGCACATCTTGGCCACCGTCCGTGCGAGTGTTTGCGACGACGCGAAAGCCCGCGTCTGCAATTTTTTCTTGCTCAGCAACTTTGGCGCAAACCCGCATTAAATGCCCGAGTAGAGCCGTGTCATCATCTGATGCATCGGCCAAACTCACAATCGCCTTACGCGGAATGACAAGCAAATGAGCCGGCGCTTGCGGGTTAATGTCGCGGAACGCAATGCAAAACTCGTCGCTCCACACAATGTCCGCCGGAATCTCACCGGCAAGGATTTTGCTGAAAATGGTGTCGGCCATGAAAAAAGCGTGCGGTGAAAACCGCCTAAATTGGGTTTACTTGGCTAGGCAAGCGCGGCTTTCCAGTCGTCTTTCGACATGGTTTCCGCTTCTTCGGCCAGCATCACAGGGATGCCGTCTTCCAGGATTGGGTAGCGAAGCCGCGTTTCGGCATCAGTCGAAACGAGCCAATCGCCGACCTGCTTGAGCGGCTTATGGCTAACAGGGCAAACAAGGATTTCAAGAAACTCGGGTGCGAGGGGCTCCATGCACACATTATGCCACGCCGCGGCCTTCGCGTAATCTTCACGGTTCCCTCATGGGTGGTTCGCACGCACGCGCTTAAAATCTAGGCATGGCAAGCAAGACCATCCTCATTGCAGAAGACGACGCCGACCTCCAAGAGGTCTTGCGTTTAACTTTCGAGGCCGAGGGCTTCCGCGTTTTCGTGGCCGCGGATGGCGAGCAAGCGATGAAATATGTGCGCCGCTATGCACCTGATTTGCTCGTGCTTGATGTGATGATGCCCAAAAAAGACGGCATCGAAGTGTGCCAAGAAATCCGCCGCGATGGCGCGCTTGAGCACTTGCCGATTTTGATGTTGACCGCTCGCAGCGAAGAGAGTGATGTCGTGCTTGGGCTAGGTGTCGGCGCAGATGATTATGTGACTAAGCCTGCGCGTCCGCGCGAATTGGTGGCTCGCGTGCGAAACATTTTGCGCCGATCCGCTGACAAAAAAGGTGTCGAGAGCGGCGTCATGATTTCCGTCGAGGGTTTTGTCATTGACCCGACTCGCTTTGAAGTGCGCTGCGACGACATGGCTGAGCCAATCGTTTTGACTCCGGCTGAATTCAAATTACTCCAAACTCTTGCAGGAAACCCCGGTCGCGTTTATCGACGCGGTGATTTGCTCGACAAAGTTGTCGGCCCAGGCGCAATTGTGACCGAGCGCAACATTGACACACATGTTAAGTCTGTGCGCAAAAAACTCGGCGAGCATGGCTTCCGTCTTGAGACTGTGCGGGGTGTGGGCTATCGTTTTTCTGACCGCGCTGAATAGCGAGCTCGGCGACGGGTTATTCTGAAATCATGGAAATTTGGCTTCCCCTTACGCTTCTTTTTTGTGCGGCGTATTTTTACGAGCGCAACAAGCGGCTTGCCTATAAAAAGCGTTTGCTGGCCATGTCTGATAAGCGAGAGGCCATGCGTGCCTGCCTTGAGCATTTGGCGGAAGGCGTTGTTTTGCTCGATCGCGAAGATCGTGTGTTGTATGCCAATCACGCAGCCGCTTTATTGGTGAGCGCGCGAGCCGCTCCTGAACCGGGGCACTACCCCTATTGGGCAACTTTTTCTGGTGTGCAAAACCTGACCGAGTTGATTGCGCGCTCGGGTCATGCCGAATCGCTTCGCCGCAATGTTGTGTTGGCTGGCGACTCGACCCGAATGGTGCGAGTGACCCTTGCTCCGGCGGGTGAGTCTCGTCGTTTGTTGGTGCTCCAAGATTTGCAAAGAGACGAGGCGGTCAATCGCAAACGCCGCGATTTTGTAGCCAATGCTTCTCATGAATTAAAAACGCCGATCGCTGCCCTCATGGGCTTGCTTGATCTGCTCGATGTCGTCGCAGAAGAAAAGCGCGCTGATTTGCTAAAGCGCGCTCAATCAAATATTGCATCACTTGCAAATATGGCAGAAGATTTGCTCTCATTGGCGCGAGTGGAAGACCCCGAATGGCGCCCATCTCCTAAGGTGCTGTCGCTTGATGATTTGATTGCGCGGCTTGCAGACGAGTTTCGTTCCAAGGCTGAGGCAAAAGGGCTTGATTTTGAGATTGATCATGCGCTCGTTGCCGACTCGGTTTTGGCCGACCCCGTTTGCCTCGAAACGGTTTTGCGTAACTTGGTTGGCAACGCAATCAACTACACGGAATCCGGGCGCGTGGTTCTCGCAACAACGAGACCCCAGTTGCATTCGGCAGGTCAAACTGGAGCGTGTTTTGAAATCCGCGATACGGGGCCAGGTATTCCAGCCGATTTGCTTTCACGCATTTTCGAGCGATTTTTTCGAGTTGATGCAGCACATAGTCGCGCAAAAGGCGGCACGGGCTTGGGTTTATCGATTGTGCAAAACATGACTCGTCGCCTTGGCGGACGGATTTCGGTGTCCAGTACCGCTGGCGAGGGGTCTGTTTTTCGACTCGATTTACCGATTAACCCTGGTCGGCCGCTTCCGGGGCAAGAGATGGCGGCTGATGAATAAACATCATTATTTCAATCCGTCTTCACATTAGATTCATGGTTTAGGTCTACGATTTCAACAGGTCACAGCGACATCCTCCATGCCAAACCTCGCTCAACAACAACTCTCCGAGCCCCCGGGCTTGCCTTCGCCGAGCAATCGAGGCAATGCGTTTTATCGCATTGCCTATTTGCTGCTGCTGCTTTTTGTTTTCTTGGTTGCGATTAAATTGTTGTCGGGTGGCATCAAGATGTTTGGCGCAGACACGGCAAAAGATTTATTCAACGGGGTCAGCAACCCTTTCGCAGCACTTGCTGTTGGCGTGCTTGCTACGGTTTTGGTGCAATCGTCAAGCGTTACAACTTCGACTATCGTGGCTATGGTCGGCTCGGGCACAATGGATGTGCAAGCTGCGGTCCCGATGATTATGGGGGCTAACATCGGCACAACGATTACCAATACCTTGGTTTCAATTGGCCATGTCGCGCGATCCGGAGAATTCCGCCGCGCGTTTGCCGCCGCCACGGTGCACGACTTTTTCAATTTGATTATGGTGGCCACCTTTTTGCCGCTTGAGCTAAGCACGCGTTTTTTAAGCAAGACGGCGCACTGGTTAGCTTTGCGATTGCCGTTGGGCGTAGGTGGAAAATATGAAAGCCCCATTAAGGCCAGCGTTACTTGGGGGTCAGATCTCGTTAAGCATTTTGTGACAGACACGCTCGGTTTTCAAGGTAGCTTTGCTGCATCATCGGTTCTTCTTCTTGGCGTAGTGCTTGTGTTTTTCGCGCTTTTTGCGATCACCAAAAACATGAAGCAGCTTATCGTTAACCGCGTCGAAAAGGCGATGAATGCGGCGTTGGGAGGTATTGGCGTCACGGCTATTTTGATTGGCGCAGTGATTACAATGATGGTCCAGTCGTCGAGTATTACAACAAGCCTGCTTGTGCCGATGTGCGGTTCAGGTATTTTGACCCTCGAAAACGCATTCCCCGTGATGTTGGGTGCAAATATTGGTACGACCATTACAGCGTTTATCGCTTCATTGGCGACAGATATTAATGGTCTTGAAATCGCACTCGTGCATGTGCTGTTTAATCTGTCGGGCACGATTTTGATTTTCCCTGTTGCACGATTACGAGCGATTCCGATTCGTGCCGCACGCGGGTTGGCAGTAGCTGCCGTCCGCAATAAATTATGGGTGCTGGCTTATGTCGGAATTATGTTTATCGTAGTTCCATTGGTGGGCATGCTTTTGTTCAAATAACATCGCAAGATTGCGTAAAATCATAACAAGTAAAAAATAGGAAATAAATCATGTTCGACTGGATCAACCGCATTCAATCTTCGGCTTCGGCGACCCAAGAAATCCTCGAGTACTTTGAGCAAATGCTCGAAGACGAC
>JABHIE010000002.1 GCA_018671175.1 Planctomycetota bacterium
ACTGCACCTCAACTCGAATACCTAAAACTTGCTTAGGTACATCATAAAGATTTAAGACAACTTCACCATACCCCTGCAAAAACACCTTCAATTGTGCCTTTTGATGGGATGCTCTTCCGTCATAGCGAACTTCACCCGAGATCCCATGTGATGACACAGAAAAGATGAAACGCTCTTTAGCGCGGGTGAGCACAAAACTGCATTTCCCTTCGTGGTCGGTGATGCCTTTACTCAGCGAGGCACCACTCTCATCCGTGCAAAGTACTGTGGCACCCTTTACGGGGATCGTTTGTTGCGTCCATCCACCCCAAATCACTTCTATCTCGATACTCTTAGGATGAACCAACGGGGTGTTCAGTTGCCCCTCATCCTCAAGGGAAATATCAAGCCGGTTAAGTGCATGCTCCTCTAATGCAAAGGGGACAGATGCAGCGGCCTCTCCCCTACCAGAAAGAAATAACTTTTCATTACTTGCATCCAAGGAAGTCTCTGGTCTAAGTATGCCCCAAAAAAAAGTAGCAAGCCATATCAATATTAGAGCCCAGATAGGCCAAAACCTCCATGAGAGAAACCTCATCGCCCCAATTGGATAATCAAGTTGCCCGGCTGATCTCTGAGCGAGTATGGAATGATGAGGCTCGATTGAATCTCGACTGAATCTTGAGGCAGTTCTCCTGTCAATGACAGCAACTTCTCTCGTGATAGTTTCCACGATTTCAAATGAAGAAAGGTCGACAGAAAACCTTGCGCCTGGAATAGAGGAATGAACGGACAAGAGGGACCCTTGCCTCATCAGCCCGATACCCCACAGGAGGCCACGCCACACCCGATATATGGGACGCGAAAACCGTTATCTGGCGCGCCTCGATGCTTAGGCTGTAACAGTTTCCGCCTGCAATTTTTTGAACCGCAACCGACCAAGCCAAGCGGCACCTAATGCGGTTAGGAATTGCGGCATATCTCCATCTGCCAAATTAGGTATCGAATCAATCCGACCCTCTACCGTGCGAGGCATGGTTGGGAAACGCATGATGCCGCCGATGAGCGTGATTTCAGGCTCGGCCTTGACGCGCTTCATGAGCTGAACCGCGCGAGTGGTGAGTGAATCGATAGAGCCTTGCATGATGTCGGCGGGCGGAGTGCCAAGACTGAGCTGATTAATCACCTCAGATTCAGCAAAAACTGCGCAGACACCCGAAATCTCAGCTGGGTTGTGAGAGGTTTCAAGTAGATTCGAAATCTCTTGCACGGTGTAGCCCATGTAGCGTGCGGTCTTTTCCAGAAACGCGCCCGTGCCAGCGGCGCACTTGTCGTTCATGCGGAAAGATTTAATCTTGCCATCTTCTTCGAGGCGGATGGCTTTCATGGTTTGGCCGCCCACATCTAACACACAACGCGTGCCAGGGAACATGAGGCGCGCACCGCGAGCACTGGCGGTCAAGTCAGTCACTTTCAAATCTTTGAAGTCGACTTGGTCGCGGCCGTAACCCGTTGCGACGAGATACTCAACATCGCTTTCAGTTTTACCGGCTTCTTCCAGAACAGCGTCGAAGCAACGGCGCGCAGCTTCGGTTAAGCGAAAGCCCGTCTTGCACATTGCCTTGCCGACGATGTTGTCGTTTTCGTCGAGCAAAATCGCCTTAGTGTAGGTCGAGCCGACATCGATGCCTGCAGTAATCATGATTGAACCTCTTGAGTGTGGGGCTCGCGACTGGATTCGATGTGATCCATGGCGAAAAGTGCGGCGCCAAGTGCGCCCATGTAATGGCTGTCGCCGGAGATGTGTAGCTTTTGACCGACCGCATCTTCGAGCGACTTCACCATCGCAGAATTACGAGTGACGCCGCCTGTAAAGGCCACTTCACCATTGATCCCAACGCGGCGCATGAGGCCCATTGAGCGTTTTGCAATGGACTGATGCACACCCCAAAGGATGTCTTGCACCCTCTTGCCCTTGCCCAACCAAGCCAAGACTTCCGACTCGGCAAACACAGTGCAAGTCGTTGAAATTGAAACACCTTTTTCGGATTTCAGGGCCGTGTCGCCCAAATCATCTAGCGGGATTTCAAGCGCCGCAGCTGCCGCACCGAGGAAACGCCCCGTGCCAGCCGCGCATTTGTCATTCATGCAAAAGTCGTCAATCTCACCATCGGCGTTTACATGAATCGCCTTGGTGTCTTGACCACCCATGTCAACTACGGTGCGCACATCAGGGAACATGTGCACTGCACCACGCCCATGACATGAAATCTCGGTCACCTGGTCGTTACCAAAGGTCACTTTGTAGCGACCGTAGCCCGTGCCGATGACCCACTCAACTTCTTCCTCAAGGAGGCTTTCGCTTTCAATCGCTAACTTGTATGCGTTTTCAGCTGCGGCCACCACATTGGCGCCCGTATCGATGAGAGCACGCGCAATAATCTCGCGGTCTTCGTTAATGATGACGGCTTTCGTTTGCGTCGAGCCGACATCTACTCCTGCTGCGTATGCCATAACAGAATCTCCTTAGTGATTAGCGCCTGTTTCGACAAGGCGACGGTTAATGAGGCCTTCAAAGAAAGCGTCGGCACGGTTTTTCATCTGCGCTTCGGCTACGACACGCTGATCCATCATGTCTGATTCAATGAAGAGGGATGGAATGCCCACGCGCTCAGTGAACGCGCGACGGCCGTCTGCAAGCCCCGTCGAAACGGTGCGGCAACTCTTGATGGGGTGATACACGACGCCATCGATGGCGAAGTCTTTGCACATGTCTTCTACCACGCGATCGTGGTGGAACATACTGTCCATTGCATCTCGCACACTGATGAGCGTGCCTTCTGCAAGAGAATCAAGAGGGTTGCTTAGGTCGTATTGGTAGCCCGTGTTGGAGCCGCCTGACGCGAACCACAGGTAAGTCGAATGCACATAAGTGCCTTTCCACTCACTAAACAACTCATTGAAGCGGCGGAAAATCGGGTAGCAAGGGACACCCACAAAGATGAGTCGAAACTCTTCTTCAGTGAGAGTGCCGATGCCGTTTGCCGCTTTATACTTCATCTCTTCAACGAGACGCTCAAAGTAATCGGCACCTGCTTTGTCGCCACGCAAACCGTTTGCGACGCCAAGATAAATCGTGCCGTCGGTGAGTGCGTTGAACACACTGGGGCGGCTCATGTTGAGATCCATGAGCTCTTTCCAACAACGGCTGACCGTGTTAGTGTGCCCCATGACATCGCGCAGTTTGTCGATATCGAACTTTTTACCCGTGACTTGTTCGCAAACGACAATCAACTCTTCGATTTGCTTTTTGACATAGCTGCGATCATTGGCGAAATCTTGGTTGCCTTCCCAGGTTTGACCGCCGGCCATGCGTGTACCGGGTACATCAATTGTGACCATGGGCATTTCGTACATGCGCTCCCAGGCCTCGCCCCACTTGAGATAAGTGTTGCAAGCGTTGGTCAAAACGGTCATTGCCGGTTTCGGGATTTGCCCCATTGGATGGTCGCCACCGCGCAATTGCACCGCGATGTCGGCTTTGACATAACCGCAGATATCAGGCGAATAACCATAATCTTCGGCCTCGTTGAGGTAATCGCCCGCTGCACGGCGAACCGCAAGCTGTAGCGAATTAATCTCAGGGAAGACGACGGGCATGTCGAATGATTTAAGGATCTCATTAAAAGAACCCATCACGAAAACATAGGCAGCACCTTCGCCGCGCTTAGCTGTTTCATTTAGGCCATTGAACCAATCGCGAAAAAGAGAAGCGCCCTCTTTATTTCCGCGGCCAACGATTTCATTTGTTTGTGGAGTCATTATTTTGTTCTCGGTTTAGGCAAAAAGGATGTTTTCCATGAAGGTTTCGAGCTGCAATTCCATGTCTGCAAAACTCGATTGGTTTTCTTCGAACTCGCTCACGAAGTGAGGGATATCAATCTTGTCAAGCGCATGGATGTAAGCGACCTGCTCTTCGAGACCAGGCTCGCACATCTTGGCAGCCGTAACGATGACCGCCTCGGCGCCCGATCGGGCAACGCGCGCCATCAACATATTTTCTTTGCGTTTGCGCAAATCATGCTGAACGGGGCTGTAACTTGAATCTTCAAGGTACGACCAGCTCAACTGATAAAGCGGGTTGTCGCTTTGCTTGACATCACTCAGCAAGTAACGCAAACCAATCAAAAAGTCATCATCGACGACATAGCAACTGCGACCAATGGTGCGAATCAAGTCAAGCGGTGGTTGCTCGCAGAAAGCGCCCTCGAAAACCACGCGGATGCGGTCTTCTTGCTTGGCTTCAACAGCCTCAATCATGGGCAAGACGGCTTGGAGCAAATCATTATGCTGCTCGCGCGGCATCATGCCCGCAAGTGCAACAAGTGCGTAAGCATCATCGGCGGCAACTTTCCATGGAGTCTCGCGCTTGATGCGATAAAGGTCGCGAAGCAACTTGCGATTTTTATTAAAGACCGTAATCGAGTGATTAAGAGCCTCTGTGGTGATTTTATTGCCAGTGAGGGCTTCAACATCACGCTTGAGTCGGTCGTATTCGCCGGCCAAATAATCAATGGATGATGCTGAGTTTGGGTTTTGCGGCAAGTACAAAATCTGGCAAGAGTAATCGTAATTACGCCCCCAAATCGCGCCCAAGTTACGCGCGGCATCGCAGATGGGGTGAGTGACAAACATATCAAGCACCAACTCATCACTCAGCACGGCCTCAAGCGAGGTCTTAATGATTGAGCAAAGATAAGAGCCAAAACGCGAGTCTGCCTTGTCAGGAGCCATATTCGAGCCGCGAACTTTGAAGGGCAACAAGCCAGCAGCATGGACAATCTCTTCAGGGAAGTAAACCTGGAAATGACCCACGACCTTGCCCCCATTTTCACGCCACTTTTTGACGGTCGGAAAGGTAGTATCTTCGGTCAGCTCGCGACACAGCAGCATGATTTCACTCAGAGGCTTGCCGCGCCAGGATTCGAAAACTTGAACTTGTTCAGTCATGATTTTGGGTCTCGTTATGGACCAGTTGGAATGGAAGACGCGACAGCCGCGCCATCAAAGAAAAGTTGAAGGACGTGATCAACTTTGGCGACGGGGCCAGGGAAAACTCGCCCCGCATGGGGAGATAGCGACACCTCAACGAGCGCGACGAAATCCCAGGAAAGGAGGCGCGCATCGGCAGGTGCAAGCTCATCATGAGCCATGCCGTCGGTCAGAATAGATTGAATCAACTCTGGAAGTGCGGCCTGATAAGCGCGCACTAATCGAGCTCGGGTTGCGGGCTCGAAGACATGAGCATCGCGCCGGACGAGCGTGATGCACTCGCGCTTGGCCTGAGGGAGCTTGAAATAAGCCGATGTCAAGCGTCGTAAACGCTCGCGAGCCGTACCTTTTTCGCCGGCGGCAGCTCGGAACAAGTCGCCCTTTTCAGCAAGGTCTTTCAGCAAGATGGCCTCGTAGAGAGCCTCTTTGGATGAAAAGTGGTGGTAAAGCGCGCCTTTGGTCACGCCAGCTTTGACGGCGACCCTGTCCATTGTGACGACTGCGTAAGTTTCGTCTACAAATAGACTTGCGGCCGCGTTAAAAACGCGGGCGATGGTCTCGTTTGCTCGGAGTTGGGTGGCCATTAAAACATACCGACTGGTCGGTTTGTTGAGTATAGCGGCTAAAAGCAATCACTGCAAGTCAACTCGCTAGATGCAGACAACACCCCATCTGGGCCCACACTCGATATGTGGACATAAGAGAGCTTGAACCCCTCTGGGAAATGCAGTTGCCCGTTATTGGCTGAAACCGTGGTGTCGATCATCTTGTTGATGCCATCCGCCAATGCTGAAACGATCTCGTCAATGCGCACGCCTGCTTTATGGCCGTGAGTGAGCTTGAATCTCTTGCCGGTGGAATAGTCGCCTTCTAGCACAATTTCGTGTTCGGTGGCTAATTGAGGTGTCGCCAGCGAAAAATCGCAAGTAAATGCAGGCCGCGGCATTTCGGCTGAATTTTGCGCGACAACGGCATCTGAGGCCGGCTCGCCCCATTCCATCATGGAAAAGCCTAGGGCCAATGCGCCCAACATAAGGGCGACGCGTGCGAGTGAAGGCGTTTGCATGCGCCCATTGTGCCAAAATGTGTGCCATAATCGGTTTCTGGTTAAGCCGATCGGCTTTCGCGCCGAAAAAGACAGACATGAACCCACTTCCGACCCTCTTGTCGGTTGTTTTAGCAATCACATCACTCACCCCCGTTGCGCTCGCTGCGCCACAGGGCGATGTTCATATTCGTGTGGATCAGTTTGGATATCGACCGCTTGCGCAAAAGGTCGCGGTGATTCGCGTCGCCCAACAGGGCTATGACGCACCCGACGCCTTTACCCCGAGTGGCACCTACGAAGTGCATCGCACGACAACTGGCTCGGTGGCCTACTCCGCCGCAATCAAACCATGGAATCAAGGTCAAACACACGCGCAATCGGGTGACAAAGCTTGGTGGTTTGATTTCTCAGCCCTGCAAGAAGTTGGCGAATTCGTCGTGCATGACCCCTCAACAGGTGCAGAAAGCGAGCCCTTCTGGATTGCTCAAGATGTCTACCGAGAAGTCCTAATCCAAGCGGTTCGGATGTACACCTACCAAAGATGCGGCGTCGAAAAGTCAGCCGCAGTTGTGGGCACCGACTGGGCCGACACGCCGTGTCATGTTGCGCAACAGCAAGACACAGACTGTCGTTTTGTGCAAAACCCATCGTCATCCACAAGCCGCGACCTTTCCGGGGGATGGCATGACGCAGGTGATTACAACAAATACATGAACTACGCCGACGGTGCGGTTCATGATTTACTCCGCGCTTACGAAGACCAGCCATTTGTCTTTACCGATGATTTTGGCATCCCCGAAAGTGGGAATGGTGTACCAGACTTACTCGATGAAGTGCGTTGGGAATTAGAGTGGATGCTCAAGATGCAAGAGTCCGATGGCTCGGTGCATCACAAGATGGGCGCGACCGACTGGAGCTCAGGCTCACCTGTCAGCAATGACCTAGCTGCGCGGCGTTACGCTGAGCCAACGGCTAGCGCGACAATTTCGGCATGTGGCTCATACGCCCACGCAGCACGCATTTACAGTCTAATCCCCTCGCAATCTAGTTTTGCCGCAACGCTCGAAACTGCGGCTCGCAAATCTTGGGGTTGGCTCGAATCCAATCCGTCTGCGATTCCGTCGCACTACAACAACAGTGGTTTTTTGACGACCACAAACGAAGATGACGATTGGTGGCAAGAGGCCAATATGACGGCGGCAAGCGCGCATTTGTTTGCACTTACGGGCGAGTCAAAATTTAGAGACTATTTTGACGCCAACTATGAAAACATCCATTTACTTCAATGGAACTGGGCAAGCCCCTGGGAAAATGAAATCAATGATGCTTTGCTGGTCTACGCCGAATCACCAGGAGCAACCGAAAACCACGCCGACCGCATTCGCGCGGCATTTGCCAACTCGGTCAGTGGCTCAAGCTGGCTCGGCCAAGCGCGCAATGAAGCCGACGCTTACCGCGCGCACCTGAATGATCAAGATTACTCTTGGGGAAGCAACCGCACAAAATCACAGGTCGGCCTCATGCTCATGGCGCTCAATCGCAACGGGCTCTCCACCGCTGATGCCAAAGATTGCGTTGATGCCGCCGAAGGTTATTTGCACTACATCCATGGCGTAAACCCCACGGGTTATTGCTACCTCACCAACATGAGCGACTTCGGTGCTGACCAAAGCTTGGACGAAATGTATCACCAGTGGTTTGGGCACAACACGCCTTGGGATAACGCTTCAACCTCTCAATATGGCCCGCCTCCGGGGTATCTTGTCGGTGGGCCAAACAAGAATTACCGACCTGACAACTCTTATTCAGGGCCGCCAATTGAGCCGCCAATGAATCAGCCCGTCCAAAAGTCTTATCGCGACTGGAACACCGGCTGGCCCGAAAACGCTTGGGAAGTCACTGAAAGTCACATCCCTTATCAAGCGGCCTATGTCCATTTGCTCGCGCACTTTGCAGCGAACGCCCCAGACTTGCTCGCGCTCAATGTTCCGTTATTGCAAAGCGGCCAAAGCCACATCTTAAAAGTCGGTGGAGCGACTCCACAAGCTCAAGTGGCCGTTGTTTGGAGCCTCACAGCTGGGCGCACAAATCTCAGCGGCAAAGGATGGCATGTCGATTTCGGCCTGAACCTACCCGCAGACCCTCGCACGCGAGTCGTCGGGCTCGGGCAAGCCGACAGCAACGGTGTTGCACAATTTAGTTTTGATGTCCCCAACGCGATGGCGGGCGCACCTGTTTATTTTCAGGCCGCAGAGCGCAGTAGCCAACCTTCGCCGATTCAGTCGGCAGTGATTTACCGCGTGGTGCGATAAAGCTAGCGGCGCAATCCTGCGTGTCGTTTCAAAGAACACGCAACCCTTCTTTTTGGATGGTGTTCATACACCATGCTTACCACCATTCTGCTCGCAACTTTACTCAACCCGCAAACTCAAGAAGGGCTCATCGTCTTTTCGCCAACTTCCACCACAGATGCGCACCTCCTCGACAACGATGGCACGATTTTGCACACCTGGTCAACGGCTTATATGCCTGGCCAAGCTTGCTACTTGTTGCCCGATGGCGATTTGATGCGCACCATTGACCTTGGCGCAAGCATCATCGGTGGCGCCGGCGGAGGTGTGCAACGACTCGCATGGGACGGCACAGTCGAATGGGAATATATCTACAGCGACTCGTTTCACTTGCAGCACCACGACATCGAAGTTTTGCCAAACGGCAATGTGTTAATGATTGCTTGGGATTACATCACGCGCGCCAATGCTGCCAACGCTGGGCGAAGTGGCGCTTACATGTCAGGCACTTACTTCGCGCCCGACACCGTGATTGAAGTTGACCCATCGACCAACACAATTGTGTGGCAATGGAAAGCAATGGATCATGTCGTCCAAGACTTGTTCCCGTCGCGGGCGAATTATGGCGTGGTCGGCGACCACGCTGAGCTGCTTGATTTGAACTACCCCGCTACCGTCCCGATGCAGGGCGATTGGTTGCACATCAACGGAATCGACTACAACCCCTCACTCGATCAGATTATGTTGAGCTTGCACAATAGCAATGAGATTATTGTGATTGATCATTCCACAACAATGGCTGAGGCCGCAACTCACACTGGCGGGCTGTCTGGGCGTGGCGGCGATTTGCTTTATCGCTGGGGCAACCCCGCGGCGTACGACCATGGCACAACTGCTGACCAAATGCTCTTTGGCCAACACGACGCACAATGGATTGTGGACGGCAGCCCGGGTGCTGGAAATATTTTGGTTTTCAATAATGGAAATGGCCGTGGTTATTCCTCTGTTGATGAACTTGAAGCACCAATAGATCCGCTGACTCATGAATACGCTTACTCCACCGGAGCTGCCTATGGGCCACCTAGCTTGCTCTGGACTTACAGCGACCCAGGCACCTTCTACTCTAGTTTCATTTCAGGTGCACAGCGGCAACCCAACGGCAACACTTTGATTTGCGAAGGCGACGATGGGCGTTTATTCGAGGTCGACCCCGGCGGCACACTCGTTTGGGATTACTTCAACCCTTACGGCAGCGCCGGACACAATGAGGTTTTCAAAGTCCAGCGCTACCAACACTTCCTCTGGACAGGGGAACATGAATTCCAAGCCTCAACGGGGTCGCGCGTGCCGCTACATTTGCAGGCCGGTCGGGCTCATGCGGGAAGTAACTATTTATTGCTCGCAACGACGAGCGGGCTTTACCCAGGTTACGGCCTACCGGGCGGGCTAACGCTGCCGTTAAATGTTGACTGGCTAACGACTTACATCTACAACAACCCAACCGACCCGCATTTTATCGACTTTACGGGCACGCTTGATGCAAATGGTGCTGCAATGGCCATTCTGGATACCCAAGGTGCATTAGGCACAAGCTGGGTCGGCAGAACGCTCGATTTTGCTTTTATCACAATGAGCCCTGTAGATTTTGCGTCAACCGCCATCTCGGTTGAAATTAAATAATACGCCTCGCGAACTTTAAGGCATTAGATTAAAGCACGCCCATGCCAGCGGCGGCCTCTTCGGAGGTCGCCGCTTTTTATACACCTAGAGCTGCTCCCTACCGATAGAATGCAAGTACCTAACAATGGCACTTGCAACCCTCTTGCTTGTCGCCCTACCTCAAATTGCAGGCGGGGGTCTCGACAAAGTCCACACATGGCGCGGCGAAAACAGCTACGACCAAATGGGGTCAAATGTTGCAGTCGTCGGCGATGTTGATGGTGATGGCGTGGGCGACATCCTGGGTGGCGCTCCAGGGTTCGATTCAACGACAGTTGATAATGTTGGCATGGTTCGCCTTTATTCGGGTGCAACGGGCGCAGTGATTTATGAATTCACGGGCGTCACACTCTCTGACCGAATCGGCATCGCGCTCTTAGCCACGGGTGACGCCAATGGTGATGGCATCCCTGATTTTGCTTATAGCGATTCTCTTGACGACGGGCATGTGTATTTGATTTCGGGCGCAGACGGCTCGTTGCTCAAAACTTATAGCGGTCCGATCGAGGGCAAAGAATTTGGGGCGGCGCTTGATCTCATCCAAGACCTCAATGCAGATGGTTGGCCCGAACTGCTGATTGGCGACCCAAATTTTTCAGGGCAAGATGCTCTAGGCAATACGCTCCTTGCAGCGGGTGTAGCGCGTGTGGTTGATGG
This sequence comes from Planctomycetota bacterium, assembly GCA_018671175.1. GTDB lineage: Bacteria > Planctomycetota > UBA1135 > UBA1135 > UBA1135 > JABHIE01. Next base: position 10,747 of record JABHIE010000002.1, read on the forward strand.
CGCGAGCGGTGCCTTCCTGATGGAATGGGTCGGCGAAACGATCTATGAATACATGGGCGGAAGCGTTTGTTGCCCAGGCGACCTCGACCTTGACGGCAGCCTCGACTACATCATTGGCGCGGCAGGCGCCGACCTATTGAATCTGCCTGACTGCGGCTCGGCTTTTGTTCGATCTGGCTCCACGGGTTATCTCATGACGCGCCTTAATGGCGAATCTTATAGCGAGTTCTTCCCGCAAGACATCGCGGGCACGGGCGACATCAATGGCGACGGCAGCCCCGACTTCCTTATCAGCTCTGAAATGGGGCTCGATGTTGCGGGCGACAAGGTTGGCTATGTCCGCCTGATTTCTGGCAACCCCGCCGACAATGGTGCTGAATTGCGCCGCTGGGAAGGCAGCGTGGCCTACGAGCATCTCGGCTCTAGTTTGGCCTCGACAAGTGATTTCGACGAAGACGGCACAGTTGATTTCCTTTTTGGCGCAGACGGCGACCCATTCGGTGGGCGGGTTTATCTCCATTCTGGTGCCACGGGCGAGCGACTCTGGATTTTCGAAAGCGAAGGCTGGACAGCCGTTTTAGGCTCTGATGTGGCCGATGCTGGCGATATTAACGGTGACGGGTCGTTCAATGTTGTGCTGGGTTCGTCACACGCCACAGATGCGGGTGCGAAAAAAGGTGCGCTTTATCTCTACAGCTTCGGCGCCATGATTGAGGCTTCCGCCAACTGGGTTTCCCTGAGCTCTGGCGGCACAGTCAATTGGTCGCTTGATTTCCCACCTGACTATGTACATGAATACGATCGTCTTTTCTATGCGCTCTTGGCATCCGATTCAGTCGGGATGACAAGGGCTTATGGTTGGCAAATCCCGCTGGCCGCCGGAAGTGTATTGACATCTACTATGAATGGGCACTACCCAAGCGTCGTCCAGAATGGTACGGGCCAGCTTGACATCAATGGCGATGCGACTATCACGGCGATCTTCCCTGCGGGTATGCCACCTGGTTTGGCAGGTCGCACTTATGCCTTATCGGCCGCCAGTTACGAATTGACGACTTGGGGTGAATTTATGCTGCATGGCATCACTCGCCCGGCCACGCTTGAGCTTGTACCTTAATTAGCGTTTCTGAAAAACAAGGAAATAGTTTTCGTTGAGGCCTAGGTTTTTGACCTCTTTCAATAAAGTAAAACCATAGCTTTCGATTTCAAGGATGACCTCTTCTTTGCTGGCGCGCACATGCCCCAAAATCCATTCACGGCTCACACCAGGGATGCGCTCGAAATCGACGATCACAACTTCGCCTCTTGCGCGAAGGGCCTGATGCAAACTTTGCATCGTTTGTTGAGGGTAGGAAAAATGATGGTAGGTGTCGCAAATAAATGCGCGGTCGATCGAATTTTCAGCAAGCGCCGTTGAGGTTTCTGTGCAAGTTACGACTTCAACCTGAGTCATGTCGGCAGCGGCGACACGCACTTGCATGTATTCGACAAATCGAGGCGAAATGTCGACAGCATAAACCTTGCCTGAGTCACCAACGGCCGCTGTCAAGAAAGGCAAAAACAAGCCCGTCCCGGCGCCGATGTCGGCGACATGCATGCCGCTTGTGAAGGAAAGCGCGGCAGAGATGGCCTCTCGGTGGATCGAGATTTCCCGGCTCTCGCCTTCGAATCGATCCACAAAATCTAGAGGGTTCATGGCTGGGTCTTTGAATCGAGCGTTCATTTTTTCAGGAATCACACGCTCTGCCTGCGCGGAAGGGCATTGAGGAGTGACGACGGCCTCAGGCGCACTGCATGCAAAAAGGAGAAGGGAGAAAACGGTGGCGGCGAATGCGTTCATTTCTGTATTTTATATCAGAAAGCGGATGGAAATAAAGCATCGGCTGTGCCAGATAAAATCTGCGCTTTGGCATCATCAGATATTTCCAACTCTAAAAAGGCATCGACATTATCACGGATGGTTTTCACCCCTGGCGAAGGCCAATCCGTGCCAAAGAGGCATCGGTCTGCGATGCTCTCGAGTCGAGGGAAATATTTTAAAAGCAACTTGGGTGGTATCCCGGACAAGTCCATATAAACATTCTTGTGGCGTCGAATGAGATGGAAAGCGGTGTCCATCCAAAGAGGGCGCCCACCGTGAGCCAGGATGAGTGGCAATTCAGGGTAGTCAACTGCGACATCATCACACAGCATGGGGTCGCCATACTTTCCGCGCGCGCCGGGGAAGACGCTTGTTCCTGTATGCACCATCACTGGCACTTTGCGCTCTTGGCAGCCATCATAAAGGGCAAGCAAAGTGGGCTCACCATGGATATGGTCGTTTGGCGCAAGCAGTTGGTGCGGCGGATGGATTTTAATACCATCTAACTTCAACTCATCTAAAAGATAATCCACTTCAAGTTGAGCATTTTCAACAAAACGCGGATGGAGACCACCAAAGGCCAGGATGCGACTAGGGTGCCGATTTCTGTAGGCCGCGACATAATCATTTACGCTGTGATGAAAACCCATCAAATCTTGTGATGGATAATTAATCAAACCCACGCGAGCAATGCCCTGACGGTCAAGCGAGTCAATGAAAGCGTCGCTGTCATCGATGTATCGTTTGATCTCGTCAATATCAGGACGACGATTGGCCAGCACTTCTGCGACATCAGGTTTGAGTTGTTTCCAAGGCTGAATATGCACATGGATGTCAGTAACGCGAAAATCAGTCATGGCTAATCTAAATGGTTTTCCCGTCTTTCCAGGTGTAAAAGCCTTGACCCGATTTTGCGCCGAGACGACCCGCCGAGACATGGTCAATCAAGATTTGAGGTGGAGCAAATCGTGTGTCGTCTAGATGTTCAGCAAGATACTGCGCAATGTCAAGACGGACATCTAAGCCAATCAAGTCGGTGAGTTGGAGCGGACCCATCGGGTGGCGATATCCGAGGGTCATCGCAGTGTCGATGTCGGCTGCGGAAGCAACGCCTTCTTCCACCATGCGCATGGCCTCTAGCCCCAATGCAAGGCCAAGGCGCGAAGAGGCGAAACCTGGAGCATCAGAAACGACGATAGGCTGTTTACCAAGGCTAACCGCAAAATCGCGGATTCCTGAGACTACATCAGGATCAGTTTTTGACCCACGCACGATTTCAAGCAAAGGCATGCGAGGCGGCGGATTGAAAAAATGCATCCCGACAAATCGCTCAGGGAAAGCCAACCCAGCGGCAAGTTTGTCGATGGAAATCGATGAGGTGTTCGTGGCCAAGACTGCGTGAGCCAGCAGGTGAGGAGACAAATCAGCAAATATCTGAGTCTTTAACTCTAACCTTTCTGGGGCGGCTTCCACTACGAGGTCAGCCTGCTCAGCGGCGGATGAAAGTTGCCAAACAGGCCGAATGCGAGCAAGGGTGGCATCACGCTCTGAAGTTGTAACTTTGCCGCGCTCAACGCCCTGATTTAAATCGGATTGAATTCGCTTCAAGCCCGCTAAAGCAAACTCTTCCGTGATGTCAAACAACGCCACATCAAGACCAGCTGTTGCAAAAACTTGAGCGATTCCGGCGCCCATGGTGCCAGCCCCAAGGACTGCTGTTGCTTTTATATCTTTCATGATTCTTAACAAGGAATGGTTCCGCTAGGGAAAACCGTAATGCTCACATTTTTGAATGCGGGCGTGCGAGATTCTGGGTCAACCTCTCTTGGGCATAGAGCATTTGCTTCCGGGTAATACATCAGCGCATTGCCCTCGCGCACATTAAAAGGACGCGCATGAATTCTTGTCAATTGCCCCGTATTACTTTTTACCGTGACGACTTGGTCTTGCTTCAAACCCAACTTCCGCATGTCATTAGGGTGCAGCAAAACAACATCTCGCCGCTCTTGCCCACGATACAAATCGGTTTCTTCATAGACGACCGAATTGAATTGCCCTTCGGAACGCACGGTCATCAAACGCAAACTCGGCCCTCGCTGACTTGACAAGACAGGCAATGGGATAGCTTGCAATCGCGCACGCCCACTTTTCCTTGGGAAGACGGGTTGATGAAAGACGCGATTCGGTATTTGATACTCCTGCCCGTCAGGGAGCGATCGATATGTCTTCAAGCTCTCGCCCATCACACACCTCACATGGTCATGATTAAGGAATGCCCCCCAGTTTTGATTGGGCATTACCCGGTCAGCAATCTTGCAGATGATTTCTTGCTCGCTCAATGGGCCAGCATGGCGCGGCTTACCGCCTGCACTAAACCTCACATAGTTAAACATCGATTCTTGCGTAGTCGATTGCGCTTCTTCATCACGCGGAAGCGCAGGCAAAATGAGTGTTTCTTTTCCGCAGCCATGAGCATGCCCCGTATTGAGCGTTGTATTGACCTGCACAATCAAATCAATTTTGGAAAAGGATTGACTCGCCCAAACACTGTCGGGATTACTTGCGAACAAATTACCGCCGAGACAAAAGGCCAACTTCATTTCATCCTTGGCCGCGGCCTCCATGCAAGCCAGGGTGTCGTAACCGCCCTTAGAAGGCACGACCCCAACAGAACCTAGCCCCTGGACATTCGAGTGCCCACGCAAAGGTAGTAGACCCGCACCAGGCTTGCCGACCATGCCCCGCAGTAAGGCTAAATTTCCGATAGCGCGTACATTATTCACACCATGCAAGTGATGGGTGATGCCCATCGCCCAAGAAAAAACGGTGCGTTTGGATTGAGAATAGATTTGAGCACAAGATTCAATCTGCTCACGAGGAACACCAGAATCTGACTCAATCTGCGCCCATGATGTTTCTCGAATTGCGTCAGCGCAAAGGTCAAATCCCTCAGTGTGTCTTTCAAGGAAGTCGATGTCTTCGCAACCTGATTCAAGGATGCACTTGGCCACACCCGTGAGCAAGGCAATATCTCCACCTATGTGTGGCTGCAAATAAAGATCAGCAATCTTGGACCCAAAAAGAAAACTGCGCCAATCAGAAGGCACTCGAAAATGTGTCAGGCCAAGTTCTTTGGCCGGATTGATGATCACTACTTTTCCACCGCGACGACGCAAATCGACTAATTGCTTCATTAGCCGTGGATGATTTGAGGCTGGGTTCGCCCCTATCAAAATGAACAAATCACACTCTTTTAGATCTTCAAGTGAAACGGTTGCCGTGCCTGTTCCGAGCATACTCTTAATCCCAACACCTGACGGCTGATGGCAATAGTAAGAGCAGTTATTCGTATGAGCACAGCCCCAGGCTTTGGCGAAGCGGTGCAAAGTAAAGGCCGCTTCATTAGAAGAGCGGCCGCTGAAATAGAAAAACGCATGACGACTCTCGATCGTCTTCATTTTTTGCTCTATTTTGCCGTAGGCCTCCTCCCAAGAAATGCTCTGAAAATGCGTTGCACCTTCAGGAAGAAAAACGGGTGTTGCCAAACGCCCTAGATGCTCCAGTTCCCTTGGAGTCATTTGCTGCATTTGTTTGACGCTAACACGGTCAAAGAAAGTTTCAGGGACGGCACCTTGCATATCTGCAACCATTGCCTGGATGGATTTTTTGCACACCTCGAATCGGTGTCCTCTTTCATTAACCATGCCACCGCGGGAGCCGCCCATCCCAAGAGCGCAGGTTTTGCACGCATTTGGTGATTTGAGGGCTCTGTAGAGCTTTAAGAAACCGCCAGCCTCACGCGCTTTCGAGAAGGCATAGCGCATTGCGCGCCAGCCTCCTGCTGAGCGTGGTGCTCGGAGACTCAAACCTGTGTTCCGAGTTCTAGCATCTTGGCAAGCATCGGGTCGTCTCCCTGAAGAGCCGTCCGTTGCATATAAAAGCTGAGACCACGCAAACCACCAAGCTCTTCACCCCCGCCCGCCCGGCCAGGGCCGCCATGGACAAGTGTGGGCAAAACGGTGCCTGGGCCCATGGAATGCTCGGCTACTTTTCGGCTGGCGAAATTTAGACGGCCAGAATATGGAACTAATTGCATCATCATTTCTGATGCGAATGTGCGGTCATCCGAGTAAACCGAAGTGACCAAAGTCCCGCCCCCTTTTTGAACCAAAGTGCTCGCGGATTGCGCCAAACCATCATAAGGCATTAGAGTCGCAACAGGCCCGAAGACTTCGCGGTGATGTACCGTTTCCGCCGAATCGGGATCATTCGCAACAAGTAAGACGGGGGTTTGGAAATACCCATTGGCAAGCTCTTCATCAACGAGATTACCTCGCCCGATTTCACCATGAACACAATCACAATGCTCCATCAACTCGGCGATTCCAGCTTGAGTATCTTTCCATTGTGAGGCTGTAGCGACTGGGCCGACGCGCACACCCTTTACAGTTGGATTTCCCATTTGCAGCGAATCGAGCTCTTGGCTCAAGTCGCTTTTCATTTGATCGACTTGATTCGCCGGCACAAACAAACGGCGCATGGCAGTACATTTCTGACCGGCCTTCTGAGTCATGTCTTTCCCGACTTCCATCAGGAATAAATCCCAGAGCACAGAACCAGGCTCGACATCGGGGCCAAGGACAGCCGCATTAAGCGAGTCGGCTTCCACATTCACTCGCACGGATTGATTCACGATAGATGGCATGGAACGAAGCATGGCCGCTGTAGCGGCAGATCCGGTAAAAGCGACTACATCTTGAGGAGTTACATGCTCAAGCAAATCTCCTGCACCTCCGCAAATCATGGATAAAACGCCATTGGGGGCCACTCCCGCCTCAATTAAAATCGCCATCGCTCGTGCCGTCAAAGCAGATGTACTCGTAGCAGGCTTCACGCAAATGGGCATTCCGGCACCAAGTGCAACAGCAGCTTTTTCAGCAAAACCCCAAATTGGGAAGTTAAACGCATTAATATGAATCGCAACACCTGGCAAGGGCAACTGGACATGACGGCCAACAAAACGAGGGCTTCTTGATAGTCGAATGGAATCACCATCAATCAAGAATTTCCCCTCACCTAACTTGCCAACCATCTTTGCGTAAGCACTCAAAGTTTGAATGCCGCCATCAATGTCAAACTTGGCATCGCCACGCGTGTTACCGCCACTCTCAGTAGAAAGGGCCAACAACTCTTCACGGTGAGCATGCAAAGCTTCAGCCATCGATTGCAACATCGCGCCTCGATCGGCAAAACTCATAGCTCGGATGGCCGGGCCACCCACCGACCGTGAATAATGAAGAGCCGATTTGCAATCAAGGCCAACAGTGCTGGCTCGCGCAATTTCTTGCCCCGTACTTGGATTAATCAGCGGGGTGCCGTCACCCTCGCCGAGGAACCACTCACCTGAAACATAACTTTTTAATCGAGTTGTCATTTCTTTACGCCTCAGTTGTTTGCTTGTCATGGAATTGGACATATGGAAACTCAATTGGGTTGCTCTGAATTCCTTTGCGAGGTGGGGCAATCCAGTTTGCGAACTTCCCTAGCTCTAGGCACGGAACCATAAGAGACTTCACATAGGCCTTATCAGCCTCGCTAGGCAGCCATTCCACACAACCTGAAGCGAAATCATTGTGGGCAACGGGGTTACCACTTACATCATAATCATGCTCAGAAAAGACGCCTACTTTGCGATTAAAGCTCAATTCTGGCAGATAAAGGCGATCGGCCAAACCCGCCTCTTCCAAGAATTTATTCCAACGATTCAAGGCTGAACTGCAATCTTTGCGATAAGAATCAGCCAACTCTAAGTTCATCGCGCGCCGCATCGGAATCTCATGATTTGTCAAGCGCCCCTCTTCCATCCACTTGAGGTCGCGATAGGTTTCGAGCGCGACATGGTCTTCATAAGTCTTCCCGTTGGTTTCCCCGAAACGGCCTTTCAACCCAGCTGAAAAGTAGGTTGCCGAGTTGGAGGAATCTTCGCTACCAAACAAATCCATCGATGCGGAGTACCACTCATTGATGTACTTCTGCAGCAAAGTCAAAGGGATGCCACCCAACTGAGTCACATCTCGGTCTTCGCGTTGCGCCATCAACTCAATCGTGCGACGCACAACGCGCCCGATGCCCGTGTCGCCCACAAATAAGTGGTGCGCCTCTTCGGTCAACATGAAACGAGTCGCGCGCGAAAGCGGGTCAAAGGCACTTTCGGCCAATGCGCCTAACTGAAACTTCCCGTCTCGGTCGGTAAACATCGTAAAACAAAAGAAAGCCAACCAATCATCAATCGGCTTATTAAAGGCCTCAAGAATACGAGGAGAATCGACATCACCAGAGCGGCGCATCAGCATGTCTTCCGCCTCTTCACGGCCATCTCGCCCAAAGTATTCATGCAGGAGATGCACCATCGCCCACAGATGTCGGCCCTCTTCCACATTGACCTGAAAAAGATTTCTCATGTCATAGAGACTCGGCGCGGTATCGCCGAGCAACCGTTGCTGCTCGACCGAAGCAGGCTCGGTATCACATTGGGTCACGATTAAGCGACGCAACTCTTTTCTGTATTCTCCTGGCACTTGCTGCCATGCGGGCTTGCCCATTTGATCGCCAAACCCAATCGTGCGATTAGGGTCGTTTGGGGTTAAGAAAATGCCCCACCGATATTCGGGCATACGAACATAGTCGTAATGAGCCCAACCGCTCGACTCGACGCTTACCGCCGTGCGCAAATAAACCATGTCTTGCTGATAACCGCGCGGGCCCATGTCATTCCACCATTCAAGGAATCGCGGCTGCCATGCGACGAGCGCTTTTTGCAATTTGCGGTTGCTGTCAAGGTCAACATTATTAGGGATGATGTCTGATGAAATAGCCATATTTTATGTCCGGTTGTAGTCGAATTCTGGGCTGGCCGGTTGGCCGTAAAGTGAAAGTGCGCCGGATGGACCAACAGCGTTGGGGCGTTGGAAAATCCAGTTTTGCCAGGCGGAAAGACGGCCAAAGATTTTTGTTTCCATCGTTTCCGGGCCTGCAAAACGAAGGTTGGCTTCCATGCCAGTGAGTGAATCTGGAGACAGACTTACGCGCTCTTCAATGGCCAAGCGCACTTCATCTTCCCAGTCGATGTCATCCGCGGAAACGGTGACTAGGCCGAGCTCATTTGCAGAATCTGTGTCAATTGGACCACTCATTGTCGAGAGCTTTCCGACATGGGCCGGGTCTGCGAGAAACCGCGTTTGAAGGCGCGTCAAGCCGTTTGCCATTGGAAATGCACCGTGGTTGGAAGCATTCCACTCTACCTGAACACCCTCTTCTTCCAGCATATAGATGCGGTCAGCGGCAAGGGCCAACTCAAACAAAGAGCCCGTGAAACACGACCCTTCATCAATGATTGCGAAGAAACTACGGGCAGTGCAATCGATTCGCTTCATAACTCGCTTCATAAACAAAAGCGTCTCGCGCACAAACCAATCGTCTTTGCGGTCATCCATCGCGGCATCAAGCGAAAGCATGTCTTGCGCGTCACCTTTGGTTTCAATCAGGACGAGACCCACTTCAGGGTAATGAAAACGCAAACGCAAAATCGCATCATCGAGCTCGCGGAATGCACGAAGCGCAAACCAATCGGCACCGAGATCACCCACCGATGAGGGCAAGTCAGTCATTCCACTCGGAACCGTTAACCGCAGGGTCGCGACTCTCTCTTGACGATTCACTTTGAGAGAAACATGGCGATACTGAAGTGAACCTGTTTCAGCGTCAAGTTTTGGATTAAGCGCATCCAGAGAGATGCCCTTCAGAGTCGAATCGGCATCTTGGGCTGCCTCTTTGAGTCGGTTATCGACCTCATCAGCAAACCGTGATGTTGGGTAGATGCCATCAACCAAGCCCCACTCAACCGCGCGCTTGCCTTTGATCCCCTCAGCTAGTGTGCTAAAGACATCCGCCAAATCGCGACGCACTTTTCGTTTATCGACGAGGCGTGTGAGACCGCCGGTACCGGGCAGTACTCCGAGGAACGGGACTTCGGGAAGCGAAACGGCAGAGCGTCGATCATCGACGAGGTAAATCTCTTCGCAAGCCATGGGTAACTCATAACCACCGCCCGATGCAATTCCGTTGAGGCCCGCGATGTAGCGCTGCCCCGAAAACTCACTCGCATCTTCGATGTAAAGCCGAGTCTCATTGGTGTACTTGCAAAAATTAACTTTGTGCGCGTGAGTCGACAAACCCAGCATGAAAATATTCGCGCCAGAACTAAAAACGCCGTCAAGCGCACTCGTAATCAGGACGGCACCCACTTCAGGGTGCTCGAAGCGCAAACGCTGCACGGCATCGGCGAGCTCAATATCAACACCAAGGTCATAGGAGTTGAGCTTGAGTTGATAGCCAGGGCGCAGACCGTCTTCGTGAAAATCTAGCTCAATGCGAGCCGTTGCGCCATTGACCGAAAGTCGAATATGGCGATAATCGCTGGGTTGGGTCTCGAAAGAGATGGTTGTTTCGTCAAAGGAAGATTCCATGAATTCCCTTTGGGCTATTGCGCAACATATTGCACGGATTAATATTTGAAAAGTCTATTTTATGCATTATATTGCTATATGCCCACGCAAGAACGCTTTCTTAAAGACCTTGGCTTCCGCGTACGAAGTCGACGCGCTCAACTCAACTGGTCGGTGGCCCGACTCTCTGAGATCAGCGGAGTCAGTCAGAGGTATCTTGCGCAACTTGAGTCTGGCAAAGGGAATATATCCGTTGGCCGCTTATGGGGATTGGCTCGCGCGCTTCAGACTCCCCTCGCTGACCTTCTCTGTGAAACGCAAAGAATCAAGCCGCTGGGTGTCGCGTTGCTGGGGCTACGAGGAGCGGGCAAAACGACCATCGGCAATCTCATCTCAGGGCCCATGAATTCACCATTCGTCGAGCTGGACGAGCATATTCAACAATGCGCTGGGCTTGATTTGGCTGATATTTTCGCGCTACATAGCGAATCTTACTATCGAAATCTGAGCACTGAGGCTCTCTTGCAGCTCGCCGATCGCGGGCAAGCCTCGGTCCTTGCCCTGCCAGGCGGAATCGTCCAGCAAGACGACACTTTTGATTATGTGAGGCGCATGTTCACGACGATTTGGCTGCACACTACGCCCGAAGAACACATGCGGCGGGTTCGTCAGCAAGGTGACGACCGCCCCATGCAAGGCCTCGGAGCACCCATGGACGCCATGAAAGCCTTGCTCTATGAGCGCGAGCCCAAGTACAAGCTGGCCGATTTCACCATCGATACAACAAGCGATGCTCCAGAAGAGACCGCCGCGTGCATCCTCAAGTTACTTCAAGACTGACCCCCACCCCCTTACACTTCCCCTGATGCGCACACGATTACGACTTGCCTTGGTTTTGGCAGCCTCTACCTTTATTTTGGCCTCTTGCGGCCAACCTGAAGATGCCACCCCCACTCAAATCGAGGCCGCACCGCCGCTCAATGTCATTTTATTTGTCATTGACACCCTGCGCGCCGACCGCCTGGGCTGCTACGGAAATGATGCACGGCCCTCGCCACACCTCGATGCATTCGCGGATGAGGGCATCCTTTTTGAAAATGCGAAAGCGCCTTCGCCTTACACAGCAACTTCTCATGCCAGCTTGTTTAGCTCGACCTACCCAGCCACTCATGGCGTATGGAATCGAGTCAAAATCCCGGGTGCGGGCAAGGCAAAGGCATTTCCGACTCTTTCCGAAAAGGCCGACACGCTTGCGGAAGTCCTCCAGCGCGAGGGGTATCAAACGGCCGCAGTTGCCGACGGTGGCTTCCTTACCGATCGTCGTGGGCTTGCTCAAGGTTTTGAATTGTTCGATTCAAAAACGCTCTGGGTAAAAAACCGCATGGACCGCGCGCTGAAGTGGTTAAAAGATGAGCGGGATGAATCGCAACCATTTTTCCTTTTCCTACACACATACGAGGTTCATTACCCCTATTTACCAGATGCCAAATATGTAAATCGTTTTGCTGGTGGTTACCAAGGGCCCATCCGTGATGCTGTAGAAGAGGCGCGCGATTTCCTGGCCTCAAACCCGGTGCAAAACCCGATTGGCGACATCCAGCGAAAGTTTTTCAAACCCTTTTTCGACAATAAAGACATAAGCCAACGCGATAAAGATTTTATCTTTGCACTTTACGATGCAGAAATCGCCATGACCGATGACGAGACGGCTCGCCTCTTTTCTTATCTTCAAGACTCGGGGCTAAAGGGCAACACTCTGGTCATTATTACATCCGATCACGGTGAAGAGTTTTGGGAGCATGGCCGCTTTGGGCACAACCAAATTTACGAAGAGGTGCTCTCGATTCCATTGCTCATCCAAGTCCCTGGCGGCCCGAAAGGCATCCGACGAGCTGACCCCGCCGAGCTGGTCGATGTGATGCCGTCGATTCTTTCCTTGCTCCAAATCGATACGCCCGCCGCTGCCATTGGCCGAGATTTAGATTTGGCAAATGCAAACGCAAAACCGCTTGCACGCCCGACCATCGCTCAAGCCAATCTGCCGCACATCCAAACTTCCTGGACGAACGGTTCGCAGAAGTCATTTTTCGAAGGGCCACTACGCGAAACGAGTTTCTTGTTTGATTTAAATAACGACCCGCAAGAGCAACATGATTTATCAAACGAGCCAACGGGTGCAGCAATCATCATGCAGAGCAAGAAGCAACTCGAAATGTGGCTGCAAGCTTGCGTAACCCGCCGCATCGAGCTGGGCCTTGAGCCTGGGATTAATTCCATCCATCAATTCACTGCAGAGCAAGCGCGTGAGCTTGAGGCTTTGGGTTATGTTGGTGGTGAATAAGCGGTTATATTGGGTATGTGCGCCACCTCGCTTCATGCTTCATTGCTGCAACCCTGCTTGTTTCAGGGCTTTCTGCGCAATTTGAGTTTGATCAGCTGCCAAGTTCAGGGCAGCTGATTCCACAAGACGAAACGGGTTATGCTCCGTTGTCGATTTCGGGCTCCATCCGCGAATACGGTTGGAAAACGATTTCACTCAACCTTTATCGCAATGATGAGATTGAGCCGTTTTCGGTTCAACGGCATCCATTACCCTATAAGCGCAATCATGCTCGCTTTCTTTTTCAAGAAAAATTGCCCGCCGCTTTAGTCCGCTATCGCGCCGAAGTGGTTCTTGAAAATTGGCAAGGCGACTTACTTACGATTGCAACGCGCACAGCCCTTTATGCGGGCGACGCCTATCTCATCACGGGGCAATCCAATGCTCTAGCAAAGAGACATTACGATTCTGACCCTCACGCAAATGATTTGCAAAGCGAGTGGGTGCGCTCTTTCGGTAGCTCAAGCGATAACCCCTATGCCGTTGGCGGTCATCGCGCTTGGGGTTTAGCCGACGGCGAGACACGCTACACGCCTTACGGGGTTGGCGCTTGGGCCTTCCAGCTCGGCGATTTGATTCGTCATGAGCTTCAAACCCCTGTTGCATTTCTCAATGGTGCTGTCGGCGGGTCTTCCATTTACCGGCACTTACGCGACAACGACGACCCAACAAACCTCGACACGATTTATGGTCGACTTCTTTGGCGTGCAAAAGAGTCAAAGCTGCAGTCGCATATTCGCACAATTTATTGGTATCAAGGCGAGGCCGACGGAAATGCTCCTGGTGAATACTCGGCTAATTTCGACAAGTTAATTTCGGCCTGGCGAGAAGACTACCCTGCACTAGAGCGCGTTTATGTCATGCAAGTGAGAGAGGGCTGTGGCGTGCCAGATGGCTCGATGATTCTAGAGAATATCCGTCAGTTACCAGCAACACACTCTGAAGTGCAAGTTGTCTCCACCACAGCATTAAGTGGCTACGACGGCTGTCATTATCACTTTTCAGGCTATCAAAAATTGGCCGGGCGACTCTTCGACCTCATCTTGCGTGATGTATATCACACAGCATCCATCGGAGTCGAGGTTGAGTCGCCGACCGTTTTTTCGGCCATGTATTCCAGCACCGCTCAAGATGAAATCATTTTACTTTGGGGCCCAAAAGGCACGCAGTTGGTGACTCAGCCCGATGCGGAGCTTGACTTCCATCTTAGTGATGGCGCAAAAGTTGACTCCCTTACGGTTAGTGGTAGGCGCTTGATTTTGCAGCTTGACCGACCAAGCGCAAGCCTGCGACTGCGTTATGTGCGCGAAGATCTTTCACGCATTTTGCTCGATGGCTCATGGATTACAAACTCTAACGGTGTCGGCGCGCTGAATTTCGACATTTCAATCGAGTAGAGATTATCCTCTAGTCATGCCGACACGCCCAAGCGCCGAATGCGCGCCGACTTTGTTCCTAGCTGCAGCCGAAAACAAATCGGTGGCTTACGCTGCGTTGCTAGAAACTGCCATGGGCAATCATGCCTCGTCCAAACAAGCGGTGCTCGCGAATCAGGCTGCCGCTGATGTCTGGCAATCACGCACAGGTGTAGCTGCGGCGGAAACGGCATTTACTTTTGCGCTTCCAATCCACAACGAAGAACGCAGCTTGCCATCGGTTCTTGCGGCGCTTTGCGCATCAGAAATTCCGTCAGAGGCTCACATCACGGTCGCGCTGATGACCAATGCATGCTCTGACTCAAGTGCTGCGATCGTCCAAGATTTCCTTGCCGAGTTGGGTCAGCCATACGCTTTCGACAAAGTCCCTTTTGATGTTTATCAAGACGAGGGCATTGCTCAGCCCATCATGGCCATACGCTCAGGCGCTTTTGAGTTTGTCCATCTCGACACGACTACTGCGGGCAAGGCCAATGTCTTAAATGTCGGCAACCGACTTGCGCTTGCACTCGGCCATCAAGTCGCCTGCTCGCAAGATACCAACAACTGGATTGAGCCTGATGCGCTTGCATGTTTGTTTGGCGATGCGCAACGCCGCTTTTTCGACAAACCCGATGGCACGGCCATGATTTATGGGCATCCCGTTGCACTTTTTCGCGATCACCCGGGGTCGATTTACAACAAGATGCAAAAGCGTGTTGAGGGGATGCCCGTCCCTGCCGAAGAAGAAAAGCTTTGCCTGCCGGGCTGGATGATGATCTGGGACACCAAATGGCTCGCCGAATCCGGCGGCGTCCCGCACACGGCTACGGAAGACTTTGCACTTGCCGTGCTCACTCGCGGGATGGGGCGCAATATTGGTTTGTCCACAGCGCGTATTTGGGGTTACAACATTTCGACATTGGGCGATTTACTTGAGGCCGGCAAGCGATTCGTGCGCGGCGAATTGCAGCTCGTGGAATACTGGAAGGGCAATGAAAAAATGTCTAAACAGGTTCAAACAGAATTGCTGCATTCAGCCAATTTCTTCAGGCGCTTCGGCGATTTAATTGCGCGCACTCGCAAGCAGCCCCTGAGACTGCCAGTGCATCTCGTGCACTGGATGCTCTGGGAAGTGGCTTATCGCCAAGGTATTGCCGATTTCAAGGCAAACCCGCATTCAAGCACTTGGGCGCCGATTTCATCGACGAAGTAGTGTGACACTTCTCTTCCGCTAAGAGCTGATTCAATATGCGGCAACTCCTTATCTTTGTCTTGCTTTCTCTGGCGGCCTGCACTCAGACCGAAATACAAGCAGGCCCAAGGGTATACGCCGCTTCTTTTCTGCTGAGCGAGCCCGGCATGACCATCGACGGCGATCTAAGCGACCCAGCATGGCAAAACGCACCCTGGAGCGATGATTACATCGACATTGAGGGCAGCAAGCATCCCGCGCCTCGATTCCGCACGCGTATGAAAATGACCTGGGACGATGCGTACCTCTACATCGGTGCGGAAATGGAAGAGCCAGATATTTGGGCCACTCTCACCGAACGCGATTCTGTGATTTTTTACGATAATGACTTCGAAGTCTTCCTAGACCCAGACGGAGACTGCGAAAATTACATGGAACTCGAAATCAATGCATTCGGCACAGAATGGGATTTATTTTTACCAAAAAGCTACATCAACGGCGGCGAGCCTGACAATTCTTGGGATATCGAGGGCCTTCGCGTCGGCATACAAATCGATGGTAGCCTCAATGATTCTTCTGATGTGGACAAAGGCTGGGCGATTGAGATAGCCATCCCGATGAGCGCCATTGCGCCGAACACCGATTTGCAAGTTCCTCCTAGTGATGGTGATCGCTGGCGGATAAACTTCTCTAGAGTCGAGTGGGAAGTCGTCCGTGATGGTGCTAGTTCTAGTGGATATCGCAAGATTGAGGGGCGAGAAGCCGACAATTGGGTGTGGTCGCCGCAGCATGTCATTAATATGCATTTACCTCAACATTGGGGAATTATTGAGTTTATAGGGCGCAGAAGGCCGGAAACACTATAATTACGCTAGGCCGACTTGCGGCCGTGCCCGTTGTCTGTTGCTCCGAGAGACTACACCGGTTACTCCTCTCGGATTAGAAAACACATGCGCCTATTTGTTGGCAACCTCCCCTGGAGCATCGATGACGATGAGCTCCGTAACATTTTCGCCGAATATGGCGATGTTTCCGATAGCAAGATCATTCAAGATCGCGAAACTGGCCGCTCCCGCGGTTTCGGTTTTATCGAGCTTGATGATGAAGGCGCCACCAAGGCCATCGAGGCACTTAACGGTACTGAATTCGAAGGTCGCGCGATTAAAGTAAATGAGGCACAAGCTCGTGAAGAGCGGCCTCGTCGCTGGTAAGTTTTTACAAAGCGATACACCTGCTGGCTTAGGCCAGCAGGTGTTTTTTTGTGCCCGCGCCATGGCGGCGCGGTCGAAACGCTGTCAATCAATGCTGATATAGCGCGTCAAAGACTTCAGGGCATCTGCAACATCTTCTTTCGGGCCAATATCGTTGGCGAGAAGAATCATGCGCTCGCCATCTTCTAAATCATCATTGACCGCTTTAATGAAGTGGCCCAAGCAAGCATGATAAACCGCGGTGAGAGGGTCAATCTCTGACGCTTTGCGAAAAAGTAACTCAAGCAGAGTGCGCTCCTCTTCTAGCTCTTCGCTAGACCTCTCTTTCTTATTGTCTTTCGCCGACTTCAATATGAACCAAGCATATTTGTAATGAAGCTGAGCTGATGCTTCGCCCGTTTCAAGAGCCTCTTGATAAAGCCGTCGCGCTCGAATGTGGCGACTATGCCGTCGCGCATTATCAGCCGCTTTTTCAAGACCAAACGCACTTGTTACCTGCAGGTCGTTGTTGATGTAGTCGTACCATTCTTGCTGCATGGCCAAGAGGTCGTCTTGGCTTTTTAGTTTCATGTACTTCATAAAGATTGCCATGATCTCTCTCTGCGGGACGGTCTGAAGATTATCGATGCCAAAAGGCTTCCTTTTAATTTTTTTGTCTTTGGCTAGGCCTGTAAAAAACTTTTTGAAGTTTTTCTCGTAGCGAGAATCATTCATTAAAAAATGCACGAATGTCCAGCCCCATGTGTAATCTTCGTATGGGCCCGTATTCATCATTTCGGCTAATGTCATCATGTCGCCTTTTGCGATATCGGTTTTAACCTCAGTCAATCGCCCCTCTAAGATGAGCCCGCTTGTCAGAGTTTCGGATTCGGCATCCCAATAAGATGCGCCGTAATACTCAGCAAGGCACTCGCCCGGAAAGTGTGGGTATTTAAAATTGACATCAATCAACTTATGCAAGTAGTGGCCGACTTCGTGGAACATAACTTCAATCGTGTCTTGCTCGGAATACTTGTCGTAAAAAACATTGAGTTCAAGTGGTTTCACAAAACGGAAATACCCTAAAGCCCCACGAGGTGCGCCGCCAACCTGCTGAAAGTAATCTCGGTCGTTGTAAAAACAAATGAGCAAGCGGTGATCGCGCGGGTCTTTCCCCAAACCTTTTTTGGGTTTGATTTTCCAGTCTTTACGGAAGATATCAAAGTAAGCCTCTAAGATTTTGCTGTAGCGGTCAAATACATTTGGCGGGATGTTGTGTTCGAAGTAAAAGTTCTTAGTCTTGACCTTGTAGCGGTCACGCCACAGCAAGTGCGACTCATAGTCGAGCACCTCTGCTCGCTTATCATCGACAATCTTCTTCAACTTTTTATCGCGGTTTTTCACGGACATCCACCGGCCCTGGAATGGGACTAAACCATCGGCTAATTTGGCCTCTTCGTCTGCATTCTTTGCCACATAAGGAGAGACTTCATCTGAATCTAAAATGGCAGCCTCAACAAGCCGCTCAGGGACAAGGACCTGCCCGTGCTCAAACTGCACCGTATACCCGCCTGCGACTTGCTGCATCGGGATGTCGTCGAAAAAACGGCCGTCTTTCAAGAGCAAAACACCCGCTGAAAGGAATGGTGCACTCAAGCAAAAGCTTAGAGTGAGAAAGATAAGTGATCGTGCCCTTTTCATAATGTTTTTAGGTAGGCCTTGTCGAGTTTTTCCCAATCAGAAGTTTTCCAGTTTGAGAAAACGCGCTCGAATAATTCGTCTTGTGTGGCCTGTAGTCTTTTTAGATAAGCGTTGTCATTTTCAGCGAAGGCAGCATCTTCTTCTTCTTCGGTTGCTGGCCCAGAGTCTTCCTCTTGGTCTTCGGCCGAATCATCTGCAGCTTCTTTTTCGATAAGCATCGTTTGCAAGCCGACAAGCACATCTTCAACGAGCCCTCTTGTAAGTTTAAACTTTGCCCCCTTGCCGACAAGAAGCCAGCGCATAAAGGAGGATGATTGATAAGCAATCTCTTGCTCACGAAAATCTTCGATTGGCAAGCGCAACAAAACGCTCGGCGCAAGAATACTATCGCTGCGTTTAAGCTCGCGTAATACATTATTCTCTCTTGTTGATGGCGCAAATACCATTTTCGAGCCCTTTGCCTTGCCTGAGTGCGTCATGAAATTAAGGCCGTTTTTCATCCAAGGCGGCATATCGTTCCAGACATCTCGGTTGCGATCGCTAAACCAAAAGCTGAGACCGCGGCGATTGATGTAGCCCCACTCGTAACTAGTCGCGCCAGCCGTGCTTCGGTGGGTCAATATTTCCATATTGACAAAAGACCATGAGTTGCCGCTCTGAAACGAGCGTTCTTCGGAATAGTCGGCGCATATCCTGACGATTGGTGTACGGACATATTCGTCTGGGCCGACATAATCAAAGGCCTTATTTGCCCAAGAAAGCAAGGAATCGAGCTGTTTTACGACAGCCTTTGCGAAGCTTTTATCTGTGTGATTAAGGACAAGATATTTACCGATTTCTACGGCTTCCCAACCGTCGGTTAAGTTAGCCACTGCTTTTGCGCGCTGGTCTTCTTCGACTTGTATGCGGACTTCTTTACGCTCTTTTGGCGTGTCTGCTTCCGTGAAAAGCACTGACAAATCAATCGCTCCAGAAAGAGCCGAAGCCTTCTTTTCAATCAGCCGAAAGCTCTTAAATGTTTTCAAATAGCCCTTACTCAGTTTTGCATATTCGCTCTCAAACATCATATATTCCACAGCTACATCAGCGTCAGGCAAGTGGTAGACATAAGTCAAAATGCGCATTGGAGCATTGGATGACTTTTCAACTTTGATGTTGTAATAAGTTGCCTTAATCTCTTTAACAAGTTTCTCGCTTTCGGAATCAACGAACCACCCCGCGCCGCTCATTTTTGTGCGCAAATAATCGAGGTAATCATCATATGGATTATTAATCGTGACTGTTATTTCTAAATCATCAACACCTTCTTCGACTTCGCCAGTAACGGCGGCCGAAGCCTTGAGCGGCCCGGCAAATGCAATCATGGTTAAAGTTGGCCGGTTTTCCATGGTGTAGCCGAAAGATTTATCTGTGTAGTAATAAGTCTTTAGCGACTCATATTTACCGCTCAACCACCTCTCGTTGGTCGCAAGTGGGATTTGCTTCCATTTTTTTGGCGTGTCAATCTTAAACCCCAAACGGGTATCTAGATGCTGGTCGCCTGCAGAAACAGGCAAAGCGACTGAAGGAAAAGCGAGGAAGAAAGAGGCCAGGATGAGGAAGATTTTCATCGGTAAAAAAAAGAAGTAGAGCCCGGCAAAAGCGCCGGACTCTACTATAAGGCAAACCGTAATCTTTGCCTATCGAACCGTATCTTGAATCCAGTTAGATGTGCGATTCATCGCAAGAGTTTGCACCCAAAAAGTTTGGCCCGCAAGAGAATTTGGCACCACCATGGTCATGGATGCAGTGCCGACGGCATTGGACGATAGCACGCGTAAGAGAGAAGGGTTGGCAAGACCGTAAACCACACCGAGGCTAGCATTGGAATTAACAGCGAGGCCAGTCGACGAGTAAGCCACATAAAGTGCAGCATTGGAATTAGCAGATGTGATCGATACCGTCACGGCTTGGCCAGCCATCAAGTTTGTCATGGTCATCGACATGTTTCCGTGAAGGGCGGCCTCAATTGCCCTGCGGACATTAACTCTGCCCCAGCCGTAAGTGTTATCGTTGCCAGTCGTGCCGAGGTCATCGCAAGAGGAATAAAGACGCTCTTGGACTTCATCCGCCGTCAGGTTTGGATTAGCCGCAAAAATCATAGCTGCAACACCATTGGCAACAGGGGTCGCCATGCTCGTGCCACTCCAGGCGGCGTAGTTGTCATTCATTGTGGTTGACCAAACACCAACACCGGGTGCAACCAAATCAATGCCTAGGCCGCGACCAGAAAAGCTTGCTAGGCCATCACCTGAATCAGAAGCGCCCACGACAATCGTATCTGGGTAATCAAAACTCGACCAGGTTTGGCCGCCATTACCTGCAGCGTAAAAGAACAGTGCACCGCTATTTTTCACATCGGTGCCAGTCGTGCCAACCGCGGCATTGTCTACGCCTGAATAACTCGCGCTCACTGTTTTGGCACCGTGATCCGCAGCCCAACGAGCGCCGTCAAGGATGGAAGAAAGATAAGCGCCACCGCTACTCGAGTTACTGACGCGGATTGGCATCATTTTCATGCCCCAGGTAACACCAGCAAGCCCGACACCATTATTGCCTATGGCGCCGATGCAGCCAGCGACATGAGTGCCGTGGCCGTTGATGTCAGAAGTGTCACCACCATTAATTTCTTCGATGTAATCAACCGAGTTATATCCAGGAATCAAATTTGCGGCTAGATCTTCGTGCCCATGATCGACACCGGTATCGCACCAAGCGGCAATTTGGTTGGAATCGCCGGTGAGCAAATCCCAGCCGGCGGAAGACTCCATGTTGTCATGGTGCCATTGATCTGAAAACCGCGGGTCGTTGGGGTCGCCCAATGGGTAGCAAATCCAGTCGGGGTGTACATATTCAAACGCACCAGCACGCAGTAATTCTGCGGCGTAGCTATTTTCGGTCATGCCCTCGGGCACGGTCAAAATAAACTCGTCGGTGGCAGGGATGTAACGCAAGGTCTGCGATGCAAGCGACGCGGCTAACGCTGCATCATCACGATGCAATGGGCGCGCAATCATTTGACCGGAAAACTCAAGCTCGCCGCTCTTTTCTATAAAGAGAGGTGTTTCTTGAATGAGCGAAAAGGAAAGGAGGGTAGCGAGGAGGAGCATTCTTCCACCCTAGCATGAATCCTCACCCCGGGCCGTTTTCTTAACGCACCAGTACCCAGCATGCATCAACTACGAAACAACGGCGGCAGCAACGGGCAAAACGGAAAAGCGACTTTGGAAAAAGCGCAGTTTTTCAGGCTCATACACAAACTTCAAGCCTCCGATTGTTTCGCGTTTTTCGTATAGACGGATAATCCCATTAGCCACCTCGCGCATGTGGTCACGCGTGTAGGCGCGACGAGGAATCGTCAGACGAATAAGCTCAAGCTCTGGGTGATAGTTTTCGCCGGTTTCAGCATTACGCCCCTTAGAAACAATCCCGCGCTCCATCGCACGGACGCCCGTTTCAACATAAAGCTCACTGGCCAATCGTTGCGCCGGGAACTCATCTTGCGAGACATGCGGAAGGAATTGCTTTACATCCACAAAAATGGCGTGAGAGCCTGGGGGTGTCACAATCGGCACACCCGCGTCAATCAGCATCTGGCCCAATGCCGCCGTTTGGCGCACACGCGAGCGGATGTAATCGTCTTCGAGCATTTCCTCGACACCCACCGCGATGGCGGCCAAATCAGAAGTCGCCAAACCGCCATCGGTAATCGAGCCCTCATATAAACGCAGTTTGTCTTGCGCGGCTTCCGCCCACTCGGCGTTATCTTTGAATGCAAGTAAGCCACCAATATTAATGAGGAAATCTTTCTTGCCAGAAACCGTCATGCCGTCGCCGTACATTAGCATCTCGAGCAAAATATCACGCACAGCAGTTTGGGCATAGCGGTCGTCTCGCACTTGAATCATGTAAGCATTTTCGACCATGCGCGTGGCATCAAAGAAAACGGGGATGCCCAGCGGGTTGCAATACGCGTAGACCTCGCGCATGTTGTCTATGGAGACGGGCTGACCGCCGGCCATGTTGACCGAAAACTCAAACGAAATGTAAGAGACTTTTTCTGCGCCATGCTCATCAACGATGACTTTTAACTTGTCGAGATCAATGTTGCCTTTCCAGGGGAACTCACTTTGCGGTTGAGAAGCTTCATCGCAAATAATGTCGGCAAAAATGCCACCCGGGATTTCTTGGTGGAGTTTTGTCGTTGTGAAATACATATTGCCAGGAACATACTGCCCGGGCTTAATCATAATTTCAGACAAAATTTGCTCAGCAGCGCGCCCTTGGTGTGTCGGCAAAATATGCTGATAACCAGTGGCGTCGCGCAAAACATCGACCAACCAAAGGTAATCGTCTGAAGTGGCAGGTGTTGCTTGCGCCGCGTTGTAAGCGGCCCACTGGTCGGTGCTCATCGCAGTCGTGCCTGAATCGGTTAACAAATCGATTGTGACATCAGCGGAGCGAAGTAAGAAGGTGTTGTAACCTGCCGCTTCAATCGCAGCTTGGCGTTGCTCGCGGTTTAGCGTCGAAATGCGCTCAATCGTGTGAATCGTAAATGGATAAGTATCAAACTCAAAACGATCGAGTTGAGGGAACACCCAGCGATACTGCATTTGATCGCGCCAAGCACCCGTTTTCATGGGCTCTAAAGTCGAGACTAAATCGCGCTGGTTGTACAAACTAATAATGGCGTCACCCACTTGGTCAAGCTGGCGGCTCGTCATCGCAAGACGAGGGATCTGGACGGCAACCAAGCTGTCGCGCCCGACGCGCCCATGCGCAAAAGCACGCACGCCTGAAATCAAATACAACGAGGCTGAAAAAGCATCTTGGTGATGATGGTTTAAATGCGGGAAAAACTCAATCGCATCAATGTAAGCACCGTCGCAACCGCGCTCAAGTGGCACGCCCGCATCACGCATGCGATTGCAAAAACGCAGTGTCTCTTGCATCACCCATTGCACCTCTTCTTCGATGCACATTTCATTTAGACCACGCGCAAACATTTCCATGGTGCGGCCGGCCATCCCGCCGTATGTGTGAAGGCCTTCGTAAACCACAACCTCGTTGCGGAAGGCTTCCATGTCTTTGTCGTCGTGGGAAGCTATCAAACCTCCGGATGGGCACTTTGGGTCTTGCGCGGCATCCATGAGCAGGACATCGGCAAACTGCGCCATCTCTTTAACGAGCTCGGCAATTGCTCGCTCTGCTTGACCCTTTTCGAAGTGCTGGATGTACCAAGCGTTTTCGATGACACGCGAAGTATCAATCACCAAACGCTTGCCGTGCTCCTGGCAAAGCGCGTGAGTCGCGGCCAGATTTTCAAGACTGATTGGGTGCATGCCATCCGCAAAAAGCTGAAGGCCCACCACCGAAACCTGCCCCGCTTGCAAGATGTCTTGGAGCTTAGCCAAATCAACATTGCCCGTGAAAGTCTCAAATCCATGATCGCGGATGTCGATGACATTTACGCCCTGAGGGCTCAAAACATCGCTGCGCGTGCGGGCATTACTTGGCATATCACTGCCCTTAAGCGCCATGGTCGCGCCCACCAACTTTGCCGCACCCAAAATATTGTGTACGGGGCAAATTTTCTCAAAACCCAAAACCGCCGAAACGGCTGACTCAAGAGCCTCAAAGTTGCGCGCGCCCGCGTAGGCCTCGTCGCCGATGAGCTGACCCGAAAGCTGCTCTTGCGTCATGGCGCTGGTGCCAAGCGAGCACATGTCAAACGCCACCTGTGATGAAGGCACATGAAACACATTGAAGTGCACCTGGGACAAGGACTTGCGGCGTTCTTCGAGCGTAGAGAAATCTACGCGGCGGATGGTCTTGATTTTGTGGGGCTCGTGAGGGAGGTTCTGCAACATGGGCATAAAATAAGCCACAAACGGCCTATTCCAAGCCTTTGCAACTGTCTAATTAACGCCCATCGCGGTGACTATTTGACTGTTTGAGGGCGTGAGCTCGAAGTCGCAATACCAGTCATTTTCAGACCAAAGAGCGTATTGGCCAAAGGGGAGACCAAAAATGCGCAAACGGCTGGGCTGCATTGCCCTAGGGAAGGGGTGATTGTCAAACCAATCCTGCAAAACAAAGTCTTTTCCCATCATAAATTCAAGATACCGAAAATCTCCGGCGGCCGGATAGGACTGAACCTTGACGCGGGTCGGAAAGGGGGCCAACTTCGGTTCATCAACATCATGATTCCCCTCAGGCAGAGAGTGTCGAATCAAGCAAAGCTCCCCCGCCTGGGGCTCGTAGCCAATCACAAGCACCTCAAGTGCATCAGACGGCAAACCGGCCTCAAACGCATACAACTCTTCATTAGGCAACCCCGTGCGCACAAGGGTGCCCGTCGTAGCATTCAAGATTATGATCGACCAATTCATCTCACTCGAGCAATCCGGGGCATAGATTTGCCCATGAAAAGATCGGCCGTAACTCTCTCCGAGTAAATCTATTCGAGCAAAACCAGTTGCTGCCTGTTGAAGAACCAAAGACTGACTATCAAGCAGAATCGTACTCCCTGTTGAAAGGAGATCTTTTCGATAAACTTTTTGACGCAATTCCAGCGAGTAATCACCTGGTATCAATTTAGATATTGTCCTTAGATATTGACCATCATCACCCAAAGCCATCTTATCTAAAGAATATAAATCGGAAAGAGCATCCGACTCTAATGACAAATAATAATCACTTGGATTCGCTGATGGAATTAGCCGAATCTCAATATTAAGTTGGGCGCTATGCCCAAGATATATATCCTTCTTTATTTGAGAGGATGAAATTAATTCCCCCACATCAGCGGCAATCGGTGATTCAAATCGTGGGGCGACGAGCAAATCAAAATACCCAGGTGACTCGATATTAGCTTCGTAATAACCTTCTGGTGATGCTTGCTGAAATTGGATTTCAGACACGGTGCTCAAAAAGGGATCCTGTGGCAGCGGAAGCAAAACTTCTCCCTCTTGCCGCGTGAGGGCACGCGAACGCACCCCTTGTCGTTTAAGTAAACAATAGCGCACACTCGGCATGGGTTGCTGATTCGCATCAAAGATTGTCCCCGAAACAAGCCCTGAACCAACCCTGGAAAGCTGCACATCAATCGCACGAGTTTGATTTACTGAGGGTCGCTGCTCCCATTGCGAGATGAACGGCATATAACCTTGGCAGCGGAACCGAAATTGATATTCAAGCTCACTCTCTGGCAACCCGCCCAGGCTCCACTCACTTGCAACTTCCGACATAAAGTTACCCCAGCCAGTTTCCATCCAGTCACCCTCGAAAATAGACCTAGAGCGGACGGCAACCTCTATTTTTTCAGACAGTAGATTATTGGTATTGTCGAAAAAAAGAAAGCGAAAAGTACGAACGGATTGAATGTGAATTGTGCTTTGAGACTCGCGCAGTCTGGCCATCGTTTGAACACTCTTCTGCCAATGTAGGTCGTCGCCGAACACAACGAGAGCCTCGTCAGGAACGCCGGCTAGCATGATTTTGTTATCGCACAATTGAGCTGATGTGTGCAACTCTCCATCTTGAGAGACTGTATAGGTGATAGGGACCAATAATGCCCCAAGCCACTCGACAGGATTAACAATAAATGATCCACTAAGTGCATGAGGGCTATTGCGAAGCAGCCCGCGCTCACCAAATAAATGTTTGGGAGTATTCTCTCGAGACACAGCGGAAGCATTCGCGACTTCACTCTCTAAATCACGGGGCGATGACCACGGCGCAAACAAAAGGGCAACTATGCCAGCTATCCCAATCACTGTAGCAAGGGCGACAATGCGTTTCATAGTTATGGGCAATCTCCATCCGAAAGAGCCTCACTCAGAAAACGATGATTCTGAGTTGGTTCACAATGCCAACTGCAATCACCCAAAAAGTCCTTTTCTTCTCTACACTCTAATTGAACTTCAAGAACTTTACGATAACCAACAGGTACATCGACGGTGAAAGAATGGTTGCATGAATCACAGTAATGCTGATTGATCTCAGACGAGCCTGCATCATCTTGGGGAATAATAGGGCTTGTTGAAAATAATAAAAAAGAGACAAAGGAAAGAAGAGCGGATTTCATGGGAACGGATTTCATGGGAACGAATCTGGGTCCTTCTCTCGCAGATTAACTCTCAAATAACTCCAAGTCAACCCGCCGTGAGGGTGAATGATTTATTAGTGCCGCTGGACGGCGGCGTGAGCCAACCGTTCGGCAAAACGCGCATGCCCGTTTTCTTCCAGAGCCAAAATAATGTCGGCGCTGCCAGGGTCAGTCGGCGGATAAAACACCCCACAGTTAGGGTTAATCTCGAGCATAAAAGGTGTGCCCCTTTTATCGACACGGATGTCGCACCGCCCGAAACCCGCGCCGCCTAATGCCGTGAAAAAACGCGCGGATTCATCGCGAAGTCGTGCGGCTAAATTTTCGTCGATGACAGGAAAACTAGACAACCCATCGTAATCCACCCATTTCAGATCTTCGTGCTTAAACGCCTCACCCTCAGGGAAGCGATATTGAATCGGTGTGTAAGCCAGCGGCGCCGAAGCGTCGTTGGCGTTTTCGACCACCAAAACCGTGCATTCGATACCGTCGATATATTCCTCAATCAACGCCCCACCATGCTTTTGCATGATGCGACCGGCCTGCATCATCAATTCAGCTGCTGTCTCGACTTTTGATTCGGGAGTCAAATCCACACTCGCGTAACTGCTGTAATGCTTTACAAAAAGTGGGAAACGCAATTCATCCGCGGCTCGCGCAACATCGGCAATTGTGCGCGCGTGAATCCCGGCTGGCGATGCGATGCCGGCACGAGCGCAGGCCTCTTTCATTTGCATGCGCGTCGGTTCGTAATAATTGGATGTCGCGCCCGTAAACGGAACCCCGTAACGCTCAAGCATTTCGATGACTTCAATCCCGGGCATGTCGTCCTGATCGGCGGCGCCGTCGCATAGATTGAAAAACAAATCAAACTCACCCGATTGAATCAGCGGCTCAAGCTCGATCGGCGCAGAAGCCTTATCTGTCAAAGTTGCCAATACCCATTCTGCATCAGGCAGAAAGGGGCGTGGGTCGCAAGGCCAGTCATCGGCCGGAAATGGCACAGTGTCTAGCTCTTGATTGGTAAGCAGGCAGATACGCACAAGATGAGTCTATCCAATCAGCCGCGCGGTTTGTGCGGCTTGAAGGAACACGAACATTTGCACATCTATTCTCGCGCGGCCAATTCTTCCCAACGAGACATCTTGGTGACTAACTGATCGTCTAAAACAGCACGCTCTTTTTGCAATGATGGCACCGTTTCGCCGGCGTCTTGATAGATCGACGGGTCAGCCAGCTTTGCATCGACCTCGGATAACTGCGCTTCATGAATTTCGATTTGCGCCCAAAGTTGCTTGAGCTCTTCCTTTTCTTTAAACGACAATTTAACCACCTTTTCGGACGACTGACTCAACGGCCCACTGGCTTCAACTTGTGCTGGTTTTGCATCTGAAGTTTTTCGAGCCGACGCCCCCACCCGCGAAGGTTTGTCACTTGCCGACGGTGGCGACCACCGCTCCATCAGGCTGCTCACATCGCCCGTGTGCAAAAACGCGCCGCCCAAGCCGTCAAGGTACAAAACATGAGTGGCCACTCGGTCGAGAAACCAGCGGTCGTGACTGACGAGTAAAACGCTACCGTGGAACGCGCAGAGTGCCTCTTCGAGCGCGCGCAAAGTATTCAAGTCAAGATCGTTGGTCGGCTCATCAAGCACCAACAAGTTGCAATCTTGCAGCAATAATTTAGCGAGCAAAACGCGGCCGCGTTCTCCGCCAGACAGCGAGCCGACTTTGACAAATTTAAGATTGCCCGGAAACAAAAACTGATCGAGAAAACTAACGACATGAATATCCCTATCGCCAACACGCACATGGCTACTCTTGCCAGCGACCTCTTCGGCGACTGTGGCCTCGGGATCTAGGTCTTCTCGTTTTTGGTCTAAAGTGCCAAATGCGACCGTTTCGCCTACCGTTACGGTGCCAGCATCAGCTGCCAATTGACCCAGCAAAAGACGGATAAGAGTCGTCTTGCCCACACCGTTTGGCCCAACAATGCCGAGACGCATATTGCGCTCGATTTTCAAATCAAGATTGCGCAAAATCGGCTGGTCGCCATACGCAAAACTGAGCCCTTCGACTTCGACCACTTTATTGCCCAGGCGAGGGCCGCGTGGAATTGCCATTTCGAGGTGTGCGTCATCCGTCAATTTATCGACACTCGCCAAAGCGTGAAATCGATCTTGACGCGCCTTTGCCTTGGTGCCGCGCCCTAAAACACCTGCGCGCATCCAGGCCGTTTCGCGCTTCAGTAAAGCCAATCGCGAGCTTTCCGATTTTTGTTCGGACGCCAATCGCTCCGCGCGGCGCTCGACATAAGTGTGATAACTTCCGGGGTAGGAATAAATCGAGCCGCGGTCGACCTCGACAATGCGATTCACGACGCGGTCGAGCAAAAAACGATCGTGCGTCACCAAAATCAGAGGCACCTTTAATGCAGCAAGCTGTTTTTCAAGCCAAGCAATCACGAAGGCGTCGAGGTGGTTTGTCGGCTCGTCAAGCAACATAATGTCGGGCCCATCTACGAGCAAGCGAGCCAGCGCCACACGCCGGGCTTCCCCACCGGAAAGAGTGCCACACTTTGCCGAGGCATCTGCCAAACCAACCCCTGTGATCGCCGCTGAAATGCGGTGCTCGACATCATGACCGCCCATTTCCTCTAGGCGATGCTCCATCTCTTCTTGCCGCCGCGAAAGCGTACCTAGCCGCTTCTCGCTCAAATCAGGGTCGGCTAGCTCGGTATACAAAGCCTCTAGGTCGGCCAACAAAGCTTCACGACCCTCAAGCCCCGCACGGACGGCCTCTTCAATCGTCATCTCGCTTGGGAAATGAGGCTCTTGCTCAAGATAACCTACGCGAACGCCTCGGCGCATCACGCGCTCGCCCGCATCGGCGATCTCGATGCCCGCCATAATTTTGAGCAAAGTGGACTTCCCGGCACCATTTGGGCCGATGAGGCCAATGCGGTCGGTTGAAGTCACGGTCAAGTCAACGCCCGCAAAAAGCGGCCGTTGCTCGTCGTATGTTTTCGCTACACCAGAGAGGGTTAGAAGTGGCATGAACCGAGTATTTTACTCTCTGCCAAACTAGAATGAGACGGTCAATCGCCCGGCACATCCTGCGCCCAATTCGCTACTCTCATGCCCCAAACCCGCCCCAACCCAAATCGCGGCAAGCCGATCTGGCTGCACATCCTTTTTTTGACTCTTACCCCTTTGGCTATGGCGATTTTGGTGCCCTGGTGGGCGATGACTCACGGCATCACGGGCGCGGAAATACTCGTTATGTTTTTGCTTTGGGGCATTTCAGGCCTTGGCATCACGGTTGGCTATCACCGCCTGTTCTCGCATCGCTCCTTTGAGGCGCCCGCAATCATTCGCCTGCTCTCTGCAATTCTTGGCGGCGCAGCCTGGCAAGGCAGTGTGATTCGGTGGTCATCGGGGCATCGCCACCACCACGGCAAAGTTGATACTGACGGCGACCCTTACAACGCCAAACGAGGCTTCTGGTGGTCGCACATCGGCTGGATTTTCTTTAAAAACTCCATCGACGACGATTTTGAAAATGTCCCCGATCTAAAAAAGGACGCCATCTGCCGTTGGCAACATCGCTGGTACATGCCACTCTCAACGGGCTTCAATCTGGGGGTTCCTGCCCTTATCGGCTGGTTTACCGGCGATCTCTGGGGCATGCTTCTTTTCGGATGCCTCGTCAAAGTGGTCTTACTGCACCATTGCACTTTTTTCATCAATTCGCTCGCTCACATTTCAGGAAGCCAACCCTGGAGCATCGCCAATACCAGTAAAGACAATTGGCTGCTTTCCTTTTTTACTTTTGGCGAGGGGTATCACAACTACCACCACGCCTATGGTGCCGATTATCGCAACGGCCCCAAGGCCTATAATTTCGACCCCGGCAAGTGGTTGATTTGGTGTCTACAGTGGCTCGGCCTCGCATCGCATCTCAAACGCGTCGGGCATGATGTGATTTATCGACGCCGGTTCACCGAAAGCCTTGATCGGTTCTCACCCCTGCCGAGCATGGCGTCCTTGCGCGAAAAGCTTGAATACTCTCTTGATGAATTGCAGCAGGCTCGAAAAGACATGCTCGTTTCTATGCGCGAGTTTCAAGAGCAGCGAGTGGCCGACCACAAAACGGCTATGAAAGAGCGGAAGCGGGCATTCCGTATGGCTCGCAAACAGGCCAAGCGGGTGTTGAAAGAGTGGGAATTTGCGTTGCGGCAGATGGCTCCGCAAGCGACTTAACTCAAGGGGTGTGAATGCAATCAAGCGGTCAAATGAGACCGCTTGTCAACAAGGGTAAAATGCCTAGCGTTTCCCCTATATTTGCAACTTGTCAGGGCCGCTGCACGGGTTAAAAATTAGGTCATGCCCAACAAGATCGTTACCACACGCGAGCTCGCACCGAAGACCATGCTCTTCGAGGTCGAAGCTCCTCATATTGCCGAGCGCGGGCGCGCCGGGCAATTCATCATTTTGCGCACTTGCGACGAGGGTGAGCGCATCCCCCTCACGATCGCTAACCGCAACACTGACACAGGCACCATCACGCTGGTTGCTCAAGAAGTCGGCAAAACCACGCGTGACCTCAATGCTCTGAAAGAGGGCGACGAGATTTTGGATCTGGCTGGCCCACTTGGCAAGCCGACCGACATCCCGGAAGGCGGCAAGACTGTGGTTTGCGTCGGTGGCGGCATCGGCAATGCTGTGGTTTGGCCTCAAGTCACCGCGCTCAAAGAAGCTGGCAATGAAGTCATTGTCATTTTGGGCGCACGCAATAAAGACCTCTTCATCCTCGAAGACGAAATTCGTGCCGAGGCTGACGAGCTCATCATCACGACCGACGATGGCTCTCACGGCCGCAAAGGTTTGGTGACGCACGCTCTCGAAGATCTGATTCAGTCTGGCAAAAAGATTGATGAAGTCATCACGATTGGCCCCGTCATCATGATGAAATTTGTCTGCAAGACGACTGAGCCTCATGGCATCCCGACGCAGGCTTCGCTTAACCCCATCATGATTGATGGCACAGGCATGTGCGGCGCTTGCCGCGTTACGGTCGACGGCAAGACGCGATTCGCTTGCGTGGAAGGCCCTGAATTTAACGGGCATCATGTTGACTTTGATGAATTGATTACACGGCTTTCTTACTACAAAGAAGAAGAAGCCGAAGCACTAGAACACGCCTGCGCATGCGGCGAAAAACTTGAGGCCTAAACGATGACTGACGAAAAACCTAAAAAGAAAAAGCGCTTGATGAACAAATCAAAGGTCAAGACGCCGATGCGCGAGCAGACTCCTGAGGCGCGTATCTACAACTACGAAGAAGTGCCTCTGGGTTACTCCGTAGAAGAAGCCGTTTCTGAAGCGCAGCGATGCATTCAGTGCAAAGACAAGCCGTGTCAGCATGGCTGCCCCGTGGGTATCGACATCCCTGCTTTCATGCTCAAGCTGGGCGCGGGCGATATTGAGGGTGCTTACCGCAAGATCAAAGAGAAAAACTTCCTGCCTTCGATTTGTGGCCGCGTGTGCCCCCAAGAAGACCAGTGCGAGTTGGTCTGCACGCTTAACAAACCCGACAAAGGCCGCGAATCGAGCGCTATCGGCCGAGTTGAGCGTTTTATCGGCGATTACGCGATGAATAATGACATCCGTATCGTTCCTGACATTGCTCCAGCTACCGGCAAAAAAGTGGCTGTGATTGGTTCTGGGCCTGCGGGTTTGACTGCCGCCAGTGATTTGATTCAGCTTGGCCACGATGTCACGGTTTTTGAAGCTCTTCATAAACCAGGTGGTGTGCTGTTTTACGGCATCCCTGAGTTCCGTCTGCCTAAAGCGACTTTGATGGAAGAGATCGAAGGCCTCAAAGACATGGGCGTCAAGTTTGTCATGAACTACCCAGTCGGTAAGGCTGAATCTCTCGATTCGATTCGCGATCGCTTTGATGCCACTTTTGTCGGCACGGGCGCAGGCTTGCCTTGGTTCTTGAACATCCCTGGCGAAAACTTAAATGGTGTTTATAGCGCCAACGAGTTTTTGACGCGGGTAAATTTGATGGGTGGTTATCAATTCCCCCACAAAGCTGACACTCCTGTTAAAAAGATCAAAAGCATTGCCGTCATTGGTGCGGGTAATACTGCGATGGATTCATCGCGTACTGCCAAGCGCATGGGCATTGAGACGGTCAACTTGGTTTATCGCCGTAGCCGCCTTGAGATGCCAGCGCGTCAAGAAGAGATTCATCACGCTGACCAAGAGGGTGTCAATTTTTACACCTTGCACTCACCTCTTGAGTTTATCGGTGATGGCAAAGGCAACCTCTGCGCCATGAAAGTGCAAGAGATGGAGCTCGGCGAGCCTGATGATTCTGGCCGTCGTCGCCCTGTGCCGATTGAAGGTGCAGTTAAGACGCTTGATGTCGACACCGCTGTGATTTCGATTGGTCAAGGGCCAAACCCCTTGCTCATCAACGACTGCCCAGACCTTAAGTTGAATGACCGCAAAGGCACGATTGAGGCCGACGAAGTCACTTTCCAGACCTCTTATCCCGATGTTTTCGCCGGCGGCGACATCGTGACGGGTGGCGCGACTGTGATTTTGGCTATGGGCGCTGGCCGTCAAGCCGCTGAGGCGATGCACCGTTTCTTGATGACGGGCGACGCTAAGCCAAAGCTTGAAGTAGCCGAGGTCTAAACCCCGGCGCACGATCGCTCACTTTTTTGGCCGCCCTACCTTGCCGTCTACCCCAAAAGGTTAGGCGGCCAAAACTGTTGAAAGGTGGAAGCCGTCGCCAAAGCGTAGAGCGCTGCGTCAAAAAGGTAAACAGATGTTGATTTCCAGCTGTTGCCTTTCCAGATTGACTCTTGGATTGAGCCAAAACCATAGGCCATCCATGCCGTGGTGAAGACGACTCGGAACAAGATCGAGCTGTCGGCACCTGCGCCAAGCGTAATCCACGCCAAATAGGCGGTCAACAGGCTAATCACGATCGACAGCACGAACCACTGGATCAGGCTCAAACCCATGTTGCAAGAATTGTTGGCGCGAATCAAAATCTGCCCGACCGGCCCTTTTGCATATTTCTCGGCCATTTCGGGGGGGGTACAGTCTTCCTTTGAATCGACTCCAGGGAACATATAGGAACCGGGAGTGAGCCCGCCATTGCGCATTTCATTCAGAAGAGATGCTTCATTAGGAAGTTTGCGATAATCCGATTTATGGAGCGAAAGCACCATGTGCAAGACACTGCTCACGCCAAAAACAAAAAATGCTGCAAGCAGAATGGGGAGCCAAAGAGTGGTGAGGAATTCCATCACCAGACTTTAGGGCATGAAAATGGTTATTTCATCTTGCGAGCTAGCGCAGCCGAATCTTCGAGAGTCTCAAATATAACTTGATCGCCGTAAACACTTTTTACGCCCGAAATCGTATCGATAATGCGCTGGCCATATTTTGCAGATGTTTCCAGATGGAAACCGATATGGACGAATTGCGTGCCGCTTTCATCAAGCCGCCCAACGGCAGCGGCGATGTGGTCAATCATTTCGACTGCAGTGATGTAATCGGCGAGTGCGCCTGTATCGGGCATTTCTAGCAACTCACCTGCGGGCGTTTGAATCGTAAATGGCTGGGTCTCACAAGTGACATCAGGCCAAATCTCGCGCATCATCGACGGCAATGCGTACTGATCAATCTCATCATGCCACTTGGTATCGGTCGCTGACGAATCAACAACAAAACCCTCGCGGCGAATAGCCTCACGCACATGGGGCCCTGCAAGCCACGCACCCGCGCGGAACGATTGACTTAACGCAAAACCGTTTTCGGCCAAAATGCGCTTGGATGTTTTCACAAAGGCCTGAAACTCATCGACCGTATACGCCTCAACCGAAACATCATGCCCCGGGTCAGGCCATCCCGCGCGATCCTCTCGCACAAAACCCCAAACTGTTGGCTCGGCGCGAAACTCAACCCCACTTGCTTGCGCGAGAGAGCGCCATGGGTGGATATGCAAACCCAGCTCATCTTGTGATTGCAAAACGCGCGCCATCTTTTCACGCAACTGCGCCGCATCTGCATCGGGCTTTACGAAATAAGCGGCGTTAATGAATTGCGTCAGCGGCACATCGGGGTGTGCGGCGCGGATATTTTCAAAGGCAATCAGATTTTGCTCACTGATTTCGCGGCCTTCCCAATCAACACTAATGGCGACACGGACGACGGGCGGTGATTGCACGCTTGCGCAGGCGGGCAGTAAAACGAGGGCTGTAAGAGAGAGGTATCGAATCACGGTGACTCAAGGATAGAATCGTGGCTGCATCATGTACCGATTCATTCTCACGCTTCTCTCCCTCTCTGCGTTATCCGCCTGTGCGGTTGTGCAACCCGCAACCAACGATTCTGAGTGGCGCGCGCTTACGCTCAGTGATTTTGTCAATGTCAACGGCACCGATGAAACTTGGAGTGAATCCAATGGCGTGATTACTTGCAGCGGTAAACCACTCGGCGGTGCGCGCACGACATTTGAGCTGACTGATTTTGAGCTCGAAGTCGAATGGAGGCATCATCAACACGCGGGCAATTCTGGCATTTTCATTTGGTGCCCCGAATCGGCGTTTACGGATTTACCTGCCGGGCAACTCCCCCGCAGCGGTATTGAGGTGCAGGTGCTCGACCTCGGTTATGAAGAAAATTGGGGCAAACAAAACAACGAGCCGTCTGACTGGTTCACGAGCCACGGCGATATTTTTCCGGTCGGCGAATCTGACATGGCAGCGGTTCACCCTGAAGTCACTTACGCCGATTATTTTGACGGCGGCAGGCATGACAATGCGAGGTTGTCCGATGTCAAAGTCGGCAAAGCAAACAGTCGCCGCAGTTTTCCGACCGAGCGATTGACAAAACCTGCGGGCGAATGGAATCACTATCGGATTGTGGCGGTCGATGCTGCCGTGCGCCTGTGGGTGAATGGGCTTGAGGTGAATGGCGCGAAGATGTGCTCACCCGCCACGGGCTACCTCGCTCTGGAATCCGAAGGTGCGAAGATTGAATTCCGCGGCTTACGGATTCGGCTTTTTTGAGTTACAATTAGGCAAGTGAATCCCATGAAAATCCTCCCCTCTCTCATTGGCCTTTTCCTGCTTTCTACCCCTAGCTTTGCCCTCGACATTACGGTGGGCCCTGGCGCGGGTTTTGATTATGGCACCATCACAGAGGCACTCGCCAACGCAAGCGCCGGAGATGACATCCTTGTTGCGACCGGCACTTATTCTCTTGCAAGTGGCGAGACTTTCCCGCTGACCATGAAAAATGGTGTTTGCCTCACGCGCGCGTCGGCGGCGAGCACACCCATCATTGATGCGTCGGGTTCACAAAAATATGTCTTTTCTTGTCGGGGGCTGCACATGGGCACCGAAGTCAGTGGTTTTACGATTACTGGCGGTCATGCTCGAGGCGCGGGCACGCATAGCAACGGCGGCGCTTTTTATCTCGACAATGCGAGCCTGATGATTGCCGACTGCATCATTCAAGGCAATACTGCGGTCGAAAGTGGCGGCGGCGTAAGTTGCATTAATTATTCCTCACCCACGCTATATCAATGCACCATTCGATTTAATGAAGCTCGCGGTTTTGGCGGCGGAGGCGTTTTCTGCGATCAATACTCTGCGCCCACTTTGCAAAACTGCGTGATCAGCAACAACAAAGCAGGCTACGGAGGCGGTGGCGTCATGTGTTACCTCTACAACTGCGATGCTTTGATCACTCAATGCACCATTACGCAAAATGAAGCCAGCGAAGGTGGTGCGCTATGGTGCGATTATGACAGTGCACCAACGGTGACGAATTGCATCCTTTGGGGTAATAGTGGTGCGCAAGAGATTTACACTTTCTTCACGACACCGCGTGTGAGTTATTGCGATGTGCGCGGCGGTTTTTACGGCACGGCGAATTTTGATGCCGACCCTCGTTTTGTAGATGTGGCTTCTGGAGATTTCCACTTAGATGCGAATTCACCATGCATTGATGCGGGCGACCCAACTGGTGGCCAAGACCCCGACGGCACCGTTTTAGATGTAGGTGCTTTTTACTTTGACCAAAACCAAAGCGGTGGTTTTCAGCTTTCGGTAAACCCTGACCCCATTGCTGCAGGGCAATTTGTCACATTCTCCGTGGCAAATGCTACGCCAAATCGCGCGACTTACTTGGGCTACAGCCTGAGCGGCCTGGGCTCGACTTATGTTGCGGCATTGCAAGTCACGCTTGGCTTAAACCGCCCCACTCAACTGGCTGGGCCGACGGCGGCAGATGCCAGCGGCCAAGTGATGTGGTCGATGTCCGTGCCGCAGCAAGCAGCCGGGCTCTCTATCTGGCTACAAGCTGCGCAATTCGGCCAAGTTTCCAATGTGCTGGCGAATGTGATTCAGTAAGAGCGGCGTTGGCCTTGCCTGCGCGTTATGCTGTAGTTGACATGGAAATCAGAAACACGACCAAGCGGCCGCTTAAAGTGAGCCTTCCTCAAGGCAAAAAGCTATTCCTTGGGCCAAACGCAACGGCTAGCATTGCGGCGAAAGCGCTTGAGCATCCGCCTGTTATCGCGCTCATCGAAAAGGGCGACATTGAAGTCG
>JABHIE010000031.1 GCA_018671175.1 Planctomycetota bacterium
AAGATTTTTGGCGATGTTGCTGCCCGGTGAAGATAGCGAAGCCTGCTGCATCGTAATCTGCACGAGCGCTTGCAGGGGGTTGCCGCCAATGTCGGTCACATAACCACGCAAAACAAAACCACTCTTCAGGACGACAGGCGGAAGCTCTTGCTTTTGGTCTTTTTGCACGACAACAGTCGGGCCGGCAGTTGGTGCAAAATCGTCGTGGCGCACCCACATCTCAAAAATCTTGCCGGAAGGCATGCGGTGAAAACGGTAGACGCCATTTGCATCGGTGCGTTTTTGCGAGCCTGGGTGCTTTTTGTCGCTCTCTTGAGGCATGTTGCCCAAAAACGACTGGCCTAAGCCAAAGCGTTCACTCAGGACGACCATCGCGTCAGGCACGGGGTTGCCGAGGTCGTCAACGACTCGGCCAAGAATCAAACCACCAGCAATTTGACCGCTCTCTGTTGCAACTTCAATATCGTTGCGCTCTTTGACAGGTAAATCTTCAGCCTGAAATTCAGCAACTGTTGGCACAGGGCGCTCGGGTGCTGGGGTTTCCAATTGCGCGTCGGGAAACTGTGGGCGAGGCGTGGGTGGCGAGTCGGAGAACAGCAGGAAGGCGGCCGCTGCCAATAGGGCAATGACGGCAACCAAGACCAGAAGAGATGCGCCGCCTCTTTGAGAGGATACGCCGCGAGATGCGTGTTTGGAGTGGGGGGAGGGCATCGAGTTTCGGACGAGTTTGGCCACGAAAAACATCCCTATATAAAGGAAGACTTTTGCGGATGGCTTCCGTTAGCATACCCCGAAGCGTGGCTCCGTTACGCTTTTGTCTAGCGCCCGTCTTTTTTTGCGGGCAACATGAAAACATGGCACTCCACCTCGATTTAACTGGTTTTTTCGGCGACGGCTCTGACGGTCGCTTGACTCGCGCGGCTTTTGATGCCGCACTCCCTCGCGCGGCTGCCGCTCGTGAGGCCCATTTGGCCCAAATGCCCAAATGGCGCACATTGCACGAGCGTAGCGAGCTGCTTTCGGCTTGCCGTTCGCGCGCGGCCACTTTGCTTGAGCGAGGTGATGTTGACGACTTCGTCGTGCTCGGTATCGGTGGGTCGGCGCTAGGCAATTCTGCGATGTTGGCTGCCTTGGCTCCGATTTTTCAAGATACCGTGCCGCAGGCGGGCCACCCTCGTGTGCATATTCTTGACAATGTTGACCCTGATTGGTTCGCTGAGTTCTTTGAGACGATCGACCCTGCCCGCACACATTTCAATGTCATCAGTAAGTCTGGCGGCACCATCGAAACATCGGCTGCTTTCTTGCTCGCCTGGAGCGCAGTTCGCGCCTGCGTCGATTCTGATGCCGATGCCGTCGAGCAATTCACGCTGACAACTGACCCTGAAGCCGGGCATTTTCGCGAGTTAGCTGACGATATGGGTTTTGCTACTCTGCCTGTGCCTGATGGCGTGGGTGGGCGTTTTTCTGTTTTATCGCCCGTGGGCCTTTTCATGACCGAGATGGCCGGGATTGATACTCAATCCATGCTTGAGGGCGCGGCGCGAGTTGATCGTAATTTGCGTGCTGACTGTGCGATTCAAGATGACTCTGCGGCGGCCTGGGCTCTTGCTCATGTGCTTTACATGGAGTCGGGCAAGCCGATTCATGTACATTTCCCGTATGCACATCGCTTGCGATTGATGGGCGATTGGTTCGCGCAGCTTTGGGCCGAGTCGCTCGGTAAAAAGTTCAACCTGGCGGGCGAAACGGTTCATGTCGGCCCAACTCCAGTGACAGCCGTTGGCGCAACCGATCAGCACAGCCAGGTTCAGCTCTTCACCGAAGGGCCCGACGACAAGGTCTACACGATGGTTAAGCTCGGGCGTTTTGCACGCACGACCGAAGTGCCAGAGCCATTCGCCGATTCTGCCGCATTCCGACATTTGCGTGCGCGCTCGTACGCTGACATCCTCGAAGCCGAGCGGCAAGGCACCGAGGTTGCGCTACTTGACGCAGGGCGCCCCGTTTGCGTCATGGAACTCTGCAAACTCGATGCATTCCATGTCGGCCAATTCTTCGCCTTCTTCGAAATCGCCACGGCCATCGCGGGTGGAATCATGGAAATCGACCCCTTCGACCAACCCGGTGTCGAAGCCGGAAAAATCGCAGCCCTTTCTCTCATGGGTGTTGCAGGGTTCGAAGAGAATGCAGAAAGAATTCAGGCGTTGCTTTCTGATCGCGAGACATTCTCGCTTTCCTGTTAAGTTTTTTTTCATCTATTTCTCATTGTCGCTCACGGGGATTTTCTTTTTTATCTATTTCTTATTGTCGCTCACGGAGCTTTTCTCTTGGGCGGCAACAATTTCTTAGCGAGCGAAGCTCGCTAAGAAACCAGACTCGCCCAGAGAAAACTCCGTGAGCGGGGGAAGAGAGTTGAAAAAGGTTGATGTAAAATAATCAACCATAAATAAATTATACTTAACCCATTCCATCTAAATATCTCCCTAACCCATTCCACCAGCGAGTGTGTCTGGGAGGCGTAGCTGAAAACCTAACGCGGGTTCCCCGCGTTAGGTTTTTGTTGTAGCCTCCCAGACACACTCGCTGGTGGATAACAGACCCACTTGTGGGCAGAGGACGGCTAGAGAGGGGAGTAGGCGGACAGAAAACCAATCTCTTGAAGAAACTGCTTCCGTAACGACTT
Source organism: Planctomycetota bacterium (assembly GCA_018671175.1). Taxonomy (GTDB): domain Bacteria; phylum Planctomycetota; class UBA1135; order UBA1135; family UBA1135; genus JABHIE01. The sequence continues at coordinate 2,687 of JABHIE010000031.1, forward strand.
GTGAAAAGACCGGCGCACTTCCTTTTGGAAATCGGCTTGAGGGAGGCCGGGGCGCTCGTTTTCTACGATTAAGAGGGCCTGGCCGCCTTTTACGGGGATGGGGCCGATGACTTGGTTGAGTGGTGCGGCGAAGGCGCTGGCGCAGACGCTGGGGTCGATTCCGGCTTCTATTTTGTGAAGCCAGCCTAAGGCACCTTTGCGGCGGCGGGTTGGGTCGTCTTCTGAGAATTTGCCGGCTAGGGTGTGGAAGCCCTCGGTTTTGGCGCGAGCTTTGTAGGCCTCGAGCTCAGCGATGGCCATGGTGGAATCGCGATCGAGCTCGGTCATTTTTTTATCGACTGTGCGTAGAAGAAACCATGAAACAAATCGACTTGGGCCGAACTTTAAATCATAATCAGCAAGTTCTTTTTCGCTGAGTGAAGCGAACCAAGAATCAGGGTATTCGCGCTCGGAATAGAGTCGCAGATAGGCCGCAACGCGCAGCTCGGATGACTTCCTTACACTTTCGACTGTGGCGCCTTGCGTGCCGAGAAGTCCTTCGTAAGTGGCACCTGCGTAGGCGGGGTTGTCAGTAACAGTTTGCCGACGCCAGTTGATTTCGGCTTCTAGAATGTCGTCTGTTAGTGTGAGGCTTTGCACGGCTGCCCAAGCAGGCATGGCTTCTTGTAAGACGAGCTGCTCTAGATATTCGTGTAGGCGTGTTGGGCCTAAAGAGCGGCGCAACACTTTGCCAATTTCGGCTTCGGTGACATGGTAAGGCGGTGCGTCAAGCGCTAAACCGGCGGGTGCATTTTTGGCCAGTTGGAGCAGGGCCTGCATGTGAGCTTGGCTCCAGTCTTGGAGTTGTGCACCCGTTACCGGTTGCTCGGCAGGGATGGCAAGCTCTTGACGCACCAGCATTTCATGCAAGAGGCTATTGCGCATGAGGCGTGAGAATTCATCCATTGAAAGCCCCCGCTCGATGACCAAAACCTCTAGCTCGTAACCCGCTTCTTTTGCGGCCTCTCTTGCCGCGCGAATACGAGAATCTAGCTCATCGGCATCTGCAGTCAGCCCAGCTTCGTTGGCTGCCGTTTCAATGAGCTCAATTTGCAAGATGTGCTTGAGCGCATCTTGGCCAACAAGTTTGCTCTTGAAAGTGCGCCCCAGGAAACGCTCAAAACGCTCATGCGAAATCGAGCCTTCGGGTGAACCGTGCGCACCATGCCAAACGGCTGAAAGCCCTGGTTCGAGAACCGGGGCCTGAGTGGGGGTGGATTGAGCCTGAATGGCGAATGAAAGGAGGAGTCCTGCGCAAATCATTCGCGAAGGATACTATGCCGCCGTTTGTTTGCGCGGCTCAAACACAACCTTCCCAGCGCGCCAGCGGATTGTGATTTCGCCTTGCGCAAGGGTGCCGTCCAGGATTGCATCACCAAGTGGTTCTTCGACAAGTTGCGACACAGTGCGGCGGACTTCTCGCGCGCCGTATTCTTCGCTGTAGCCTTTTTCGGCCATGGCTTTGCACAGGCTTGGCGTCCAGCGGATCATGAGCCCGGCGCGAATCACGCGCTCGCGGATTTGCTTCAATTGCATATCAGCAATCTTGGCGCAAGCGTCTTTTTGAAGAGCGCGGAAGGTCAGCACACCGTCGAGGCGGTTGAGCAATTCAGGTTTAAAGTTGCGGCGCAGGGCGGCCTGGGTGAGTTGCTGATAATCGGCATCTTCCAGCACATCCTCGCCGAAACCGACGCGGTTGGTGGCTTGGGCGTAATCGGCGGTGCCAACATTTGATGTCATCAAGACAATCGCATTTGAGAAGCTTACCGTTTCACCTTTGGAATCTGTGAGACGACCTTCATCAAGAATTTGCAGCAACATGTTGTGCAGTTTTTCATGGCCCTTTTCGATCTCGTCAAAAAGCACGACGCAATACGGATCGCGTTTGAGAGCCTCAGTTAGAGTGCCGCCCTCATTGTGGCCGACATAGCCAGGAGGGGCGCCAATGAGCTTTGCCGTTTCGTGCGGTAGAGCAAATTCAGAGCAATCGAGCCGTACAAGATTTTTTGCACCGTATAGATTTCGCGCCACAGATTTTGCCAACTCAGTCTTGCCCGTTCCCGTACGGCCCACCAACAAATAAGTCCCAATCGGGCGATTCGGGTCGTTTAGGCAACTTGCGGCCTTTCGCACACTTCTACAAATTTGACGGACGGCATCATCTTGACCGACGACTTCTTGCAAAACGGTTTGCTCAAGTGTGGGTGCGGCCATGGTGAATTGCTCTTGGCCTTCGGTTTGCTTTTCTGGCTGCTGAGTCACTTCTTCAGCAGTCATTGAGGCAGGCAATGAGACCGAATGGATCTCAAGTGCTGGGTTCACATCAATGCAGATTTGGTAAAGCAAATCTTCCGCAGCGGCGAGATCTTCGGGGTAGAGGCGCTGCACTTGTTTCAAAACTTGCTCCTCTAGATTTAACACACAGTTTTCGACAACAAGCTTGCGATAATCGCGGCGACTCGGTGGTGTGGCATCATTCGCCAAAGCAGCGAGCGGCTCATCCATCGGGACGACCTTGACGCGGATAAAGCCGTCGATCAGGTCGAAGTACTTGTACAGGATGCCGATTTCTTGAGTCATGGTTGGTTCTGTTGGGGATGTGGCTTGCTGCAAGGAAGTGGTGCTGCAGCGGTTTCCGCGAGGTTGCGGCTGGCCGGGTGCTTCAAGAGAGGCCCCGGCCGTGTTGCGCCAGATATCTTTCGGCTGTATGCGGCGGCGACTTAAGCAGAAATCGCTAATATGCCCGCCATGTCTGGCGCATCTATCACCCCTGCAGACCAAGAGTTTCTTGCTCATCTTGTGCATCGCGGTTTTCTAGACCGTGATTTGGCGCGCGCAGCTCTCGAGGCCGCCGCCGAAATCGGCCTCGACGAGGCTTTGATAGCTCTTCTTGAGTGCGAGCCTAAATATATGGCCTTTTTGCGTCGCACCGATGCCATGCACACGCTTGAGGTGCCTGGCTACCAGTTCGTGAAGCCACTCGGCGAGGGCGGCACGGCGTGGGTCTACGGTATGCAGCGCAAAACAGATTTCAAAAAGGTTGCGCTCAAAGTGCTGCAACCGAAATTTGCCGATGATGCCTTTGCCGTGAAAAACTTCATCGAAGAGGGCAAGCTCATCCAGCGACTCGAAATCGACCGCATCGTAAAAGGCCACCGCACTTTTAAGTTTGCAGGCACTTATGTGATCGAAATGGATTGGGTGCCTGGCCATACGCTCGAAGAATTGCTCGACGATGGCAAAACGCTTCCTGAAAACGAAGCCCTCAAGCTCATTATCGCGACGGCGCAAGTCCTGGAAGAAATGCGCGAGGCTGGCGTGCAGCACCGTGACTTAAAGCCGGGCAACCTCATGCTTGATGACGCGGGGCACTTTATGTTGATTGACCTCGGTTTTGCCGGCGCTGGCATGCAAGGTCGCGCTGACACCGAATCGACGCTGGGCACGCCGGCTTATCTCGCGCCCGAGCAAGCAAGAGGCGAAGACGGACTTGATGTGCGGGCTGATATTTACTCTCTTGGCGCCACGCTTTATCACCTCGTTTTGGGCAAGCTGCCTTTTGAAGCGAGTGATGATCAAGAAATGCTGCGCAAACAGATTTTGATGAGCCTTGATGGCTCGTCTCTAAAGGGCTCCAGTATTTCGCCGAGTCTTCATTTCTTTATCGAAAAGATGATGGCCAAAGATCGCGATGTGCGTTACGCAACGCCTGCTGATTTGGTGGAAGATATCCAGGCGCATTTGGCGGCTCAGGGTGGGTTGGGGTCGTCTGGTTAGTTGGGTATCGGTCGCTCGACTCACTCTCTCGCCTTCGCCGTTGCTCGCTTTAAGAGGCTCGCTACGGGAAACTTGCCGCTCAGTAAATCCCCAACCCCTGGCATCACGCCGCGAGCAACGGCGAAGGCAGCGAGCGAGTCGGGGGGCCCGACAGAGTTACGGTCTATGAGAAAACCCCCTGGCCTTTCGGCGCAGAGGGTTGTTGTCGGGAAGAGTCTTATTGAATTTTCATCTTGACCAGCTGAGTGCGTGGAAAGAGGTCGGCATGGTGCTCAGGGCGGCCGACGGCTTGAAGCCACATCGTGCGGCCAACTAACTTAGAAGAGATGCTGAAAGAGAGACTTGCCGTCCCGTTGGCGTCGGCATAGCTTTTGCCAAGGAAGCGGGGGTGCGCCAGTTCGAGCACGATGTTGGCCGTTGGGTGCTGGATTCGAGTGCGAGCCACACCTTGGCTGGTGTAGAAAAAAGAAACGCTTTTGAGTGGTGTTGCGTTATTGACGCGTGCAGAGGCGGTTTGGCCTGCAATCAAATTTGTGACTTTGAGCTGGGGGCCATTGCCGGCGCCTGGGGTGGTCGAGTTTCCGACTAATGCAAAAGTAAGGACGAGAAGAGCAGAGAGGGCGAGGGAGCGTTTCATGATGATGAGAGGTTGTTTGTTTTGAGGTTGTCCCGGGTGCAGTTGTTTCCGGGTTCATGCAGTTAGAGCCGTAGGCTGAGGTCTCCGGAAAAGAGTTTTGTTTTTTCTAAAAAAGTAGCCGACCTCGATAGAGGTCGGCTGTGAGAGTGTGGGTGTTGCCCTTATTGAAGGACGGTTTCGACAACATTACTTCTTCGCCATTTGCCTTTTGCAGCATCGTAGAAGCCTGCCTGGACGAATAGCAGGGTGCCGGAGCGGCCCGCAAGAATCGGCGCGAAGATTTGTGACTCGCCGGTGCTTGACAGGACAAATTGACCGAGAGACTTGGGGAAGCCAATGTCAGAAACAGGCCCTCGACTGTGGCGCGTTAACCCATAGCCAAAAGTGGAGTACCACAAGATACCTCGTGAGCCAGGAACACCATTTTCAAGCGCCACTCGACCTGTTGTGCCTGAAACGAGTGGATCAACGCTTAGCAAGAGGCTCGCCAAAATAGGCAAAGGATGAGCGCCCATGTCAGCCTGCGACCCATCAGGGTCTGGGGCTGAAGCAGGGTTTCCGGCGTCGATGCAGGGTGAATTTGCTTGCAGACGGAAGTCGTCATTTGCAGAATCGACAAAAAGTGGGTTGCTGTTAATGTTGCCGTTGCCTCACCAACCACCATCTACATTGGAGTAAGTGACATAGAAGTCGACTCCTGCATTGTAGGGTGCAGAAAAAGCGCCAATATCGTTGCCGTCGTTGCCCCAGACGATGCAGTCATTTACCCAAGTGTCGCCACCATTTGCGCCTGAAATGCCGCCTTGGTGGCCAAAGAAATTGTCGGAATGGTTGCCATAAACAGTGCAGCGATTCAAAGTCATTTGCCCCGAGTGGTCAACAAGAGTTGCGCCACCGGAAGCCCAAGCTTGATTGTGCGCAATGACGCAATGCTCGAGAGTGATATGCGTGCCGGAGCCGCCAGAGTAGGCACCACCTGCAAATGTGCCTGTCGAGACAGCGTTGCGCAAGAGGTAGCAATTGCGAATGAGCGCTTGTGTGCCACCATTTGCGTAAACAGCACCTCCGTAGTAATCAAAACCGTAAGAAGATGGGTGGGGGTCGCCCGTGCCGCCAGTTAGCGTAAACCCGTCAACCGTCGTGCCGGCTGGGCACCCGACGATGTAGATGATGGTGGCACTGGCACCACCAGAAATGGTCGTCAGCTCTGGGCCAGCTTTCGATTGAACCGTAAGGCCTTTGCCAAGAAAATCGAGGTTTTCAGGGTAGTCGCCCGGAGCGACAAGAATCGTGTCACCTGTTGCCGCGGCAGAAATCGCACCTTGGATTGTGTTGAAATCGTCAGGTACATTGAAAGTTGTTTGGGCAGTGAGTGAACTGCTCACCAAAGCAACGAGAGAGAAAATGAGAGTATATTTCATGATTAAGGGTGGGAAGAGCGTCTTCTCTCTTCCCACCCTTAAAGAGTGCTGAATTCAAATTTCGGACAAGAATTCGTAATTAATTATTCTATTGCACGACCGTCGGCACCATGTTCGTGATGTCAAGTTGCACGGCGCCCATGGGGTCAAAAGATAGCCCCTGGAACCAAAGCGATGTGCCCATAGTGATGACCGACGGAATCGTGACGGGGCCGTAAATGGCACGCCCTTGCGCGTTGATCTGGAAGGGGCGACTCATATGAATTGGGTCACTCAAATCCATAATGATCCCGTAAGTGCCAACGCTTGTTGGGCCCGGCCCGACGAGTGAATAGGCCAAATACATCGAACTCTTCGGTGCACATCCAAAGAAATGGAATGTGGCCGTGCCACCCTCGAGAAGCGGATCAACCGTGAGCAGCTTAATGTCATCTGAAGCGATATTCGGATTAGACTCACCCGACTCGCTCTCTGCCGCCTCTGTTGCCGCTCAGCAAATCCCCAACTCCAAGCATCACGCCGCGAGCAACGGCGAAGGCAGCGAGCGAGTCGGGGGGCCCGACAGAGCTACGATAAACACATGCCAAACCCACCCTTCACATTCCAATGCCAACGCTCCGGCAACTGCTGCCGCACGGGGCATGGGCAGGTTTGGATCAAACAACACGACATCCCTGCGATGGCTCAAGCGCGTGGGATGACGGAAAAGGCTTTCGTCACCATGCATTTACGCCGCGTGGGCGATCGATTGAGCATTCTCGAGGGGGCGCATGGGCGCTGCTCGCTTTTAGAGGGGCTCAATGAATGTGGCGTTTACACGGCTCGCCCTGAGCAATGCCGCGCATTTCCGAATTGGCCTGCGATTTTAGAGGGCGGCGAGGGGCTTGATGCCGCGATGCGATACTGCCCGGGCTTGCGGCGGAATGAGCCCGAATTAGATGTTTAGCCCCTTACCAATTCAATGAGTCGAGAAAAACCACTTTCGATGGGTGCCGTCCGTGGCATGACGGCCACTTTCTTTGGCGCACTAGTTTTAATTTTCGGATGGCTCACGGGTTACTTCGACGGGGCTGGCGTTGTTGAGCCAAAGCAAGAAGCGATTGAGCCGCTTGGCGCTACTTTTGAGCGACACAGTCTTGATGAAATCGGTTGCGCCGAAGATGGTGTGGCGGCTGAGCAGGGGCAGGACAAGAAGCCGAGTCTCACGGAGCAGGCGCGGGTTGCTCTCTCAAATTCTGATTATGCGCGTGCCGTTTCGCTTTGCCGAAAGGCTTTGGTGGCCGAGCCCGACGACCCAACGATTCGCCGCAATCTCTCTACGGTTTTAACCACTCAGGCTCATGCCATCGCCAGAGCCGGCGATTCAGAGCTGGCCTTGGCCCACTATCTCGAAGCCGCCGAATATGATGCAAATGGCGGTCGACCAGCCGCTTCACGAGCCCGACTTCTTTTCGATTTAGGCCGCTTAGACGAGGCGGATGCCATCCTTGCCGACTTGAAACAAGAGTTCCCTAATCGCGCTCTGGTTTGGCAGATTTCGGGTTCTTGCGCCCGTGCTTTTGGCCATTTAGATCAAGCCGTAAGTGATTGGTCCCGGGCAATCGAGCTAGATGCGGCCTTTGCTGAGAATCTGCAGCCTCATTTAGATGCCGCCCGCGCTGAGATTGCTGCGAGGGCGAGCTACCTATTGAAGTCGACTTCTCATTTTGATCTGCGCTACAACCCTCTTGATGTGGGGATGGCGGCACGCATCCCGGCCATCGAACAGGCGCTTGACCAAGCCTATGACGCGGTTTCTGCGCTTTGGGGGCTGCACCCAAGCCAGCGCACTGAGGTTTTGGTGTTGCGTCGCGGCGAATCAGACGCGGTGGGGTGGGCTTCGGGTCTCTATGACGGGCGGATTCGTTTGATTCTTGACGATGAAACTCGTGAAGTGGCACTTTCGCGCACGATGCGCCATGAGCACACGCATGCGGCTTTTCATCGGCTTGGGCTAACCCTGCCAACTTGGATAAACGAAGGCTGTGCTGAAATTGCCGCCGGCGCTTCGATCGATCGCGCGCGAGCTTATTTGGCAGATGCGCTCAGTGCGGGGCAGGTTTTGCCGACCCCAGCCGAGTTGCGCTCGCGCTGGACGACTTGGTCGGATGCGGATCGCGTCCGTATGGCTTATTCTTACGCGACTTCATTTTTATCCTGGCTACAAAGTCAATTTGGCGATTCGAGCCCGCGGCTTTTGTTTGAGCGCGTGCCGTCGCAAGGTTTCGATAAGGCTGTGGGCTCGACTTTTGGAAAGAGCTTGAGTGCTCTTGAGGCCGAGCATCGAGCTTGGTTGTTGAGCATGTAGCTCGGCGTTTTGCGGTGGCCCGGCGCCGTTTTAGAAGCTTTAGGTTTTCTGGAGTTAGGGCGTTACCTTTTAGGTGTGAACCCGTCTACCTGTCGTGGAAACAACTTTGACGGACTGCCCCTTAGCTTGCTTAAGTGACGATGCGCTTTTTTCATTACTCTGTCAGGCCGAGGGCTTGGCCCCGGTTTCGCTTGCGATGCCAAATTGGCTGGGTGTGCCTCCGCTTGAGATTGAGCGCAGGCTAGGCCTCAGCACGCCAAGGGCTACGGTGATTGCCGCCGCCCTTGAGTTGGGCAGGCGAGATGCGGTGTGCGAGGCCAAGGCAATGGGGCGTGCCTTTTCAGGTGGGCTTGATGTTTATCGTTACCTCGCTCCGCGCATGGCCGGCAAAAGAGTTGAGGCCTTTTGGGTATTGTGCCTCGATGCCAAAGGGCATTTACTCTGGGAAGAGTGCGTTTCCAAAGGCACATTGACCAGCTCTTTGGTGCACCCGCGAGAGGTGTTTTCTTCGGCCGTGTTACACCGAGCGGCTTCAATTGTTGTGGCTCATAATCACCCTTCGGGTGACCCTGAGCCATCCGCGCAAGATCGAGCCACCACCCGCCGTTTGCAGCGCGCCGGCAAGCTGCTTGGCATCGAGCTGCTTGACCACCTCATTTTGGCAAGTGGTGGCTGGGTTAGTTTCTTAGAAAAGGGCTGGCTTTAGCCTTGGGTTGGCTTTTGCCATGTTTTGCAATCAAAACTCATCGGTCGTGCTGGCAGAGGGCAGCGGCTAGGGGGCCAGCCGCTTCGATTCTCAATACCGTTGGCAAAAGGCCTGTAGCCACCGCACCTGCAGCGAGCAGATCGGTTTCTTCTTGTTGGCTAAAGCCACCTTCGGGGCCAACGAGCAATAAAATCTCGCGCTGGTGGCCGTCTGCCGTTGGCAATTCACGGCTTAAAACCTCAATCAGAGGCCGGGCACCCGGTTGCAGCAACAGCGCAAGTGCATCTTTTCGCTCTTGTATGGCCTCAATCGCCGATATGGGTTGGCTCATTAGCTCGGGCGCGTGGGGGTTGCGGCATTGCTGGCAAACCTCGCGCATGCGGCGATTGAATCGTTTTAACTTGTTGTCAGGCAATGGCTTGCGGCCAGATACGCTGCGCTCACAGACTAAAGGCTGCACTGTCATTACGCCGGCTTCAGCGATGCGTGTGATTAGCTCATCGGCTCTTGCTCCTTTGGGCCAGGCTGTGGCCAAAGTTACGGGTCGCAAGTTAAGAGTGGGCCGAGGGGCGTGGGCGCCGATTGTGATCTCAGAACCAGACCAATGAGCCACGCGGCACGAGTCGTCCGTTAAGAGCAAAAAGGCCTCACCTGCCGCCAAGCGCAGCGCTTTCATGTGAGCCGCTAATCCGCGCGGAGGAAGCCACGGGCCGGGGGCGCAATCGGGGAGAGAGTCGAGGAGAAAAAACCTCATGGCTGCCTAGGTTACTGTTTCGGAGAACTTGACTAACACCGTAGACTGCAAGCCCGGTTTTCCCGACCTTCCCCGTATGCTCCAGATTGAAATCCTCAACGGTTCAGAGGCTGGCCAGTTGCTTTCACTTTCGCCCGGCACCACCACGCTTGGGCGGCGGAAAGATGCTGATTTGCCACTGAATTCCATCGCCGTTTCTGGTCGCCACCTTGAATTAAAGGTGAGCGATTCTGACTCGGTGCATTTCCGCGACCTAGGCTCGACCAATGGCACTTGGGCGGGCGGAATGAAAGTCCAAGAAGGCGAGTGGTCTCTCGGGGCAACGCTCAAGCTGGGCGACCTTGAATTGAGGCTGGTGGGCTCGTCCACTTCGGCAAATCGACAAGCTGTCGAGATTGAAATCGAAGAAGGAATCAGCCTTGACGCAGGCGCCAGTCAGGCCGCTCGCCAACAAGCCATGAGCGCCAAACGCAAAGGTGGCCCATTATTGGTTTTGTCGATGGTCGCCGCAATTGGTGCAGGTGGGGCTTGGTGGTTTTTTTCGTCACCGGCGGCTTCAACTGCTGGTGGCGATCAGGCTCTTTCCGCAAAGGGTCCGCAAATTGTTCTCGATGCAATCGATAACCTCGGCGACTTCCGTGAAGATGTCGCTGCTGATTGGCAACTTCCGGCCACCCTCACAATCACAGATGGCAAACTCCGCTTTGAGGGGGGGCAGCAGCGTGTTCATCTCGCTAGACAATTTGATTTAGATGGCGGTGGGCTTCGGCTCGTGGCCGATGTTGATGGCCTAAAAGTGGTTCCCGTCATCGGCTGGGGCTTCGATGATGCCGAGACGCCGTCGGCCTGGTGGCGGTGCAGCCCATTGACAGCGCAAGGCGTCGAGTTGGCTTTGCCAGAGCAAGCTGACTGGTTTGAGTTGGCCTTGCTCATTGAGGGCTCGGGCACATTGGGGCCACTTCATGTTGAACCCACCGATGCTTCCGCCGCAGAAGTGGTTTCGGCTGACCGTAAGTGGATTCATTCGGGCGGCAATTTGATTCTGTCGAGGTTGGGCCGCGAATTGATGCATACCCAAGGTGCTGGCACATGGTCTGAGGCAGAAGGCGGCTTGCAATGGCAGGGCGCTTCCGATGCCGGCCTCTGGTTGCGCTTTACAGATCGCGTCCTCGAAACGGGCTTGGTTTCTGTTCTTGCTGACGGTGGCCCAATTGAAATCGTAAAAGGCGCTTCCGTTGAGTCGTCACCCGGTTTTTTCGTGGGCGCAGATGCTCAGCGCATGATTGTCCGCTGGGATACCCCTGCTCAAGTCAAGGCAATCGATGGTGGTCTTCGTGTGCAGAGCCTGCAAGCCCGTTTGATATGGGATTTACGCGAAGAATTGGGTGCGGCATCTAAGGCCGACCGTCTCGTGCACCGCACTGTCCGTGATCGGCAATCTGCAGAGTTGCTTGCCGCATCGGCCACTCTTTTGCGTGATTACCCATTTTCAGATGCCCATGTCGAGTATGCCAAATCAGAGGTCGACAAGTCGATTCAATTTGGTCGCACAACATTGTCGCAGCTCAAGCTTGCCGCTGGCGAGGCGACTTTTTTGCGCAGTGTGCGAGAAATGAAGCGCATCGAAACGAGTGCGCGAGAGCTGGCCGCTAACTATCCAGGCACATCTCTTTCGAGTGATGCCACCATCTTGGCGCAAGCCTTACAGTCAGACGCATCGGTCATTAGTGCCGATCAGCGTGCCGTCCGCCAGCGTTGGCGAGATCGACTACAGAGTGCCTTAAATCGCACTTACCCTCAGTTGGGCGCGTGGCTCATCAATCAGGAGAAGCAATCATGACCCGTGCCTCTGGCCTAGATTTGGGCGCCCGCGGGGTGCGATTTGTTGAGCTTGATTCCCGTAAGGGCAACCACAAGCTGACGCGGTATTTATCGACGACTCGAGAGAGTGGCGAATCGGCGGCGCAGGCCGCGGCTCTACTGTTAGGGCAGCAAAAGAAAAAGTCGACTGCCGTGCGCGTGGGCCTGACTGGCTCTGATGTGATGATGCGCTACTTGCCTGTGCCAGAGGTCGAAGACTGGCGCCTTGAGCGCCTCATGGAATTTGAGATTCGTGAATTAGAGTCTCGCTCTGGCGGCTCATTGGCGACTTCCTACAACTTGTTGCCAGTGCCCCGCGAAGTTGATGATGAAGACACGATGTTGCTGTCCGTCGTCCGCGAAGATTTGTTGACAGCGACCATCGGCGAGTTGGGCGGCCTCGATGTGCAGGGCTTTAGCCCCAATGCCGTTGCTTTATACAATGCTTATTTGGCTCTGGGTGATCACGAAAACTCAACGACCTTGTTGGCCAACTTTGATGGCGGCACTCTAGATTTGGCTTTGGTGCGTGGCTCCGCACTCTATTTTGCCCGTTCCGTTTCGACTGAATTAGGGAGCGCTGCTGATGTGCTTGCTCAAACCCTCGGTACCGATCGTGCGCGAGCTTGTGCCGTCATGCGCAAGCATCTCGATTTGCGTTTGGCCCTGGGTGAGCGATCGGGCCCCGATAGCGAGCGCGTAACGCGACCCATTTTGCATCTATTTGAGCCGTTGCCGACTCTCTTGAGTGGGGTGGTCACTCTGTGCAAAGCGCAGGCCCGACTGCACGATCTAGCCCTTGAGCGCGTGTTGCTCACGGGGCCATCGGCAGGCACCAATGGCTTAGCTGAGTTTTTGGCGGCACGCATGCGTGTGACCTGCAATCTCTGGAACCCAGCCGACATGCTTGACCCTTCGGGCTTGTCCGCTGCCGATGCAGCTGAGCTCGCTCAAGACACAACCGCTTCGGCCGTTGCAATTGGCCTTGCCTTATCGGTGGCCGACCCCGACCTTTACGCTCTTGAGATTTTGCCCTCCGATGCCCGTAAAAAGCGCGATTTTAATGAGCGCGGCATTTGGGTGGTCCTTGCAGGGTTGGCAGCGATTGTTTTCATCGTAATGGATTTCATCGTGACTTCCGGTCGAGCGGAAGAAGCGGCTCGCGTGGCGAAAACGATGCAACGGCAAGTGCGCGCTGCAGAAAGCTCTCACCGGCAAGCACTCGATTTGCAAGAGTCGGTTTCGTGGCAGCAAACCTTGGCCGCCGACCTCGCTTCCCGCGCATCGGTTCGGGCCAGCGCGTCGCGCATGATGATTTTCCTAGAAGCCGAGCTCCCAGCGACTTTATGGATGGAGAGTTGCCGCATGCAGCTTGACAAAGGTGATGACTTCAATCGGCCAGGCGAATCAATCGCCGTCCTTGAAATGAATGGGCGTGGCGAAGAGGGCGCACGGATGCCATCCGCCGTTTTCGCTGCATTTGCGAGTCGATTGCAAACTCTCTTTCCAGATGGTGAGCATAGTGTTCTTCCGAGTTCGTCGAATCGCGGCGGGCAATTTACTTGGTCGTTGCGCGCGGTGTTGCAAGACAACCCGTCTTCGCTCGATACTGATGAGCTTGATGACAACAGCGAGGGCCAATCATGAATTTTGATGCATTTTGGCAGACCCATCGCCGGTTTTTGACCGGAATAATGGGTGGTGTGGTGGTTTTTTTCGTGGCTGAGATGATTCTTGGTGCGACGATTCAAAGCGAATGGGCCGCGTCTCAGCAAAAGATTCGGGCGTCAAGTTCGCAGTTGGCTAAACAGCGATATGGCGCCTCTCAGGTCGCTGAATTGCGGCAGCGATCAACCGATTTAGAGGCATGGTCTCAATCTTTGGCGCAACAGGCTTTGCCGCCTTTGCGCGCACGCTTTGCGGTCCCTGCTAGCGCATCTCCTGCTCAGCACTACATCCAAGAAACGGGTCGTTTGCGCAATGAGTTGCGGTCTTGGGCTTTGCGACAAAATTGCGAAGTCGATGAGAGTTTGGGTTTACCTAATGTCTCGCCCACTCAGCCGGCGATGATTGCGCGTATTTTGCGTGGCCTTGATGTGGTCGAGCGCGTCGTACAGCTTGGTGTCCTTTCTGGGGCTCAGAGCATCGAAAATATTTCAATTGGTTCTCGCGCGCGGCGATCAAAATCGAAAAAGGGCGGTTCTCTTTTAGATACGATTCCCATTTCAATCGAGGTCGTTTTTGAACCTGGTTTGGCGACGGGCTTTTTGCGCGCCATCCTTGCTGAAAGCGGTGAGTCCGCTGATGGGCCGCTTGGCTTAGTCGGGCTTGAGGTCCAAGAAATCCGCTCCAAGAAAAAGGAGCGCCGCGTCATTTTGAGCTTTGCCGCGGGCGAACTTCCTCTTGAAGAGGGGGGTCAATCATGAAACGAGAGTTGATATTATTTTTGTCGGTGCTCGGCCTTTTGGCCTTGTTGAGCCTGAGCTTGTTTGACGATTCGCAGGCGAAAATTCGCAAGGGCCGCCCGCGCGATTTGCCGCTTGAGCTTGCTGGTGCATCGTTTGGCGACCCCGTTTTTGAGCTGCATGGCCAAGGTCAGCGGCGTGATTTGCTTCGTAAGCCGACGGCTGATTCCGAGTTGGCTCCTTTGCCGGTCGACCTACCACCTTTGCCAGCTTTAGCTTTGCTCTTGCCGCCGCCATCACCTGATGCGGGCGCCGATTTCTGGAGCGAACACCTTTATCTGACGCCGCAAGCACCGATAGGCGGCCTCGATGAGTTACTCGACACTTCGACTTTTCTTGATGATGAGACTGAGCTCGCGTCGGCCGGCATGGTAACTGACGATGGTGACATTGCGAGTGCGTTTGATACCGACCAAGATTACGCAAAAACCTGGGACTCCATCCGTGTCAATGAAATGACCACGCTTTGGGGGCGCATTTTAAATCCAAACCGATTTGAATTAGCGGCAGGTGCTGAATTGCGCTTTTTGCAAGTGAACCCAGTAACCGGAGTGGATGCAAATTTTGGTGAGCGCACGCTTACTGCGGATCAATACGAGGGCTTTTCTTTTGCCTCGACCCCGCGCAATCAAATTGAGATGCTCATGGTTGAGCGTCGTAAGTTGGGTGCGGGCGACACCATCCTTTTGCGCGCTGCCGTGATTGAGTTGCTCGCTCAAGGCTTAAACGAGCCAGTCGCATTTGAATACGCGGCCGAGATCGCCACACGGCTTCAGCAGCTTGCACCCGACGATGTGCAAAACGCTTTGATCATGGGGCGGGTTTACGAAGATACTTTCGCACTCGACCAGGCCTTTTCGCATTACCAAAAATTGCTGAACGGTCCATTCCGCGGCTACCCAGCACCACGCATCGGGATGGCTCGTATTTTGCGCCGCTTCGGGCTTAATGCTGAGGCCGAACAACAATTACGCCTCGCCGTGGCCACTTTGGCGACCGACGCCGAGTCGTTGGCGGCATTGGGCATTTTGTTGCTCGACACCGGGCGCGCCATCGAGGCCACCCCACTTCTTGTGCGTGCCGATGCGCTCTTTCCACGCCGCGATGTATCGGTCGCGCTTGAGGCCGGATTGGCTTTAGGCCGCGCTTATCTCGCGCAAGGTAATTGGCCAAAGGCATCATCTAGCTTTAGTTCAAGCTTGCGCACGGCTCGCTCGATTGAAGCCCCTGAAGCCATTCGCGCCAGCGCTGGCATTACGGCCGCGGCTTACCTCTCTGGCGATTTTGAAAAGGCTTCGACTCTTGCGCAAGAAGCTGTGACCGAGTTCGGCTCAGACCCTCAGTTGCTTTATCTTCGCGGCATCACGGTTGCTGCGATGGGTGGCCCAGCCGCCGAAGTCGTCCGCGATTTGCGTGCCTCTATTTCTGGCGCACCACTTGATGCGGCTTTGGCTTATTCGGCACTTGCATTTTGGCTTGATGTCCTCGGTGACGCGGCTGAGGCTCAAATGGCGCTTGATGCATCCATCGAATTAAACCCCGTGTTGCCTTACTCCCGCTATTTGCAGGCGCGATGGGCCTCTCGCAATGGCGATGTCGATGCGGCTCGTGCGGGTTTGCTCGATTTCGTTTCGGAATTCCCAGATTGCTCTGCAGCGTTAGCTGACCTAGCTGCCTTGTTGGCGGAAGCGGGCTCTCTTGACGCGGCAGAAGTCGCAATGGCTCGTGCCGAAGCTGGGCTTCCGCAATGGGTGCAAAACGCCCCTGACGCCCCTCAATGGGCCAATGTCGTCCTTCGCCGCGGCTTAAATCAAAACGCCCAACGAGATTATGAGACTTCACAAGCCTCTTTTGCCCGTGCGATTTCTTTAGATGAAGACCTGTTTGCCGCACGCAATGCAACCGCTTTAACTTTTTACGCCCAAGGTGATTTGCCTGCCGCGATTGCAGAGTGGGGCTATCTCCAAGACAGTTTGCGCTCTAATGAGCTGCATGCTCAAGCCGTTTACGCCAAGCTTTGGCAAGAGCGAGTGGAAGCCCATTCGCGATTGCGTCGTTGGCTTGACCCCTTCGAGGGCAATCGTTTTCGTCCCGGCTGGGATGCGCAAACTGATGCGCGTCTAGGCGTTGAGCCGCGCGTGATTGATGGTGTGTTGCGCATCAAGGGCGACCATAGTGGTGCTGGGCAAACGCGTGCTTACCGCCAAACTCCTGCTCTTGCCTTCCGTAAATTCGCGGGCGAGCTGACGACAGGCTCCAACCATAAAGGCACGGCCGGTCTCTTCATCTCACTTGCAAATCGCCGTGCCGAAACCTGGTACTTCCGCGTTTTCCGCGACCGCGAAGGTGCGTTGAATTGGGCCTGGAAGCAGGGTGCTAAAAATGACTCTAAACGCCTGCCTCTGACGCTCGCTGCCGAAGAGAGCCTTGATTTGAGTTTCACACTAAACCGAGAGTCTTTGCCACCCGTTTTAAGTGTGCACGCCGATGGCGCAATTCTATGGCAAGGCCCAGTTCCTGCTTTACGGTCTTCCAGTGGCAAAGTTTCCATGGGCGTTTTTGCCGAAACCAGTCTTGCCTTACCTGTTGATGTAAGCCTTGATTCCGTCGAAGTGATTCACTCGCAACTCTAAAGATGCCTCACTCTTCCTTCTCTCGACAAGCCTCGCGCGCTGGATTCACTCTTTTAGAGTTGATGGTCGTGCTCGTAATCATTTCCATTTTGGCTGGCGCCTTCATCGTGACTGGCGGAAAGATGTTTCAAGATTCTGCCCGCAAAGAAACGGCCGTGCGCTTGACGCAACTGGCTGCAATGGTCGAGCAGTTTGCGCAAATCGAAGGCGATTACCCTGACGACCGCTTGCCCAAGAGCTTGTCGGCTAATGCCGTCAATACGGGCTCTGAAGCCCTTGTTCTCGCCTTTTTCGCGCCGGGTTACACGGGCAGCAAACCCTCTCAAGCGTGGCTCGGAAACACCGATGACGATAGCAGCCAAAAGAAACTTACGACCTTTGCGGGGCAAGAGCTTTTTGAGATAACAGATGTTTGGGGCAACCCAGTTTACTACGCAGAAAGCCTCCATTATTCACGACAAGCGACCTTGATGGCGGGGCCCGATGAGCTGTTCGAAGAGCAATTCGTTGATGCCCTACGCAACGAAACCACAGGCGACTGGCAACAACCGAATCGCTTCCAGTTGATCTCCGCTGGCATGGACGGCTTTTTCGGCACCGAAGACGACATTACCCATTCGCGCTAGAGCTGACTGCCTTGCCAACTTCCCTCTCAAAAACCCAGCGCGGCTTCACTTTAGTTGAGCTGATGCTCGTGTTGCTCGTCATCGGCGTGATGATGGGCCTAGGGATGTACGGCATCGACCGCATGGACCCAGGCTCTCGTGGGTTGCAGAGCTCGTTGATTGCTTTTGTTGAGTCGAGTCGTGATCGCGCTCGAGCCACGGGCCGACCCGTTTCGATTACGGTTCAGCCCCCAACCGAAACCGACCCTGCGCGTTTGGTGCGTCGCATTTGGCGTCGGCGACTTGAGGCAACCTTCGAAGACGCCGCTGCTGTCCGCGAAAACATTTTGCTTGCTGATCCAGCAACGGCGGGTGGTTCGGGTCGATGTGGGGCGGGTTTAGATGCACGGCAAGGCGGTGGTGCCACTCTTGAGGGGCGCGGAGGTGTTTTGCGCCCGCGATATGGGTTGTCGCTGACTTTTGATGTCCTCCCTGAATTGGGCACTGCGGGCAGTCTGCTCGAATGGCCTGGTTTGTTAAGCATGCGAGTGCGGCAAGATGGCTCGCTCCATGTTGATTTGCACGCAGGCGACGGCGATCAATTTGTTTTGCATCGCGTGCAAAGCGCACCTTCTGCGCTTGAGCCTAATCGTTGGCATCACATCCGTCTCGATGCCGAAAATGCACGCATCACGCTCTGGCTAAACGGCAAGCTTGTTTTGTCTGGCGACTCGGGCAGGCTTTTGGCTGAGCCAGAATCGGCACCTTTCCTCGGCGACCCTACGGGTCGTTTTCAGGGCCGTTTCGATGAGTTTTCTGCTTGGGTCGTGATGCAAGAGGCCGGCCCTGAGTTGCGAGATGATTTGCTCGTCGTCTGGGAGGGCCCACTAGACAGCCAGGGCAACCCACAAACTTTATTGTCGTTTGATCGCGATGGCCTGCTCGACCGAGTGGCGCACCCAGCTGAAGTTGAGTTGCATATCGTGGCAATGGGTGACGAAGTCGGTTCTTTGGTCGTTGGCCGTTTCACGGAAGAGGTCGCACTATGAGTTTCCTCCGCAATCAAAAGCGACCGACGGCATCCGCCCAATCCAGCCGCGAGAGTGGCTCGGCGTTGATTGCTGTTTTGCTTGCCCTCGCTTTGCTCTTTTCGCTTGGGGTGCCTTTCCTCATGACGAGCCGCTTGCGCTCCGAAAGTTCACGGCAAAGTTTTGATCGAGTGCAGGCTCAAATTGCCGTTTCGAGTGCAAGCGATTACGCGATTCTCATTCAGGGCGCAAGCCATCCTGCTGCCGATGCGACGCCTCTTTACGACTCTTCCACCGAATGGGACGCCACGCACGATGACCCATTGCCGCAATCTTTAGGCGATGCTTGGGCAGATACTCCCGAGAGTTGGGGGCTCGAAGTTGAATCTTTGCAGTCTCGTGTTTCGTTAGCGTCTGCATCGCCGTTGCTTTTGCAGAATTTGTTGCACCCGTGTTTTTTGACGAGCGATGCCACGCACGACAGCGATTCATTACGAGTCAATTCCACAGCTGGCTTTCCTGAGTCGGGGCTACTTTTTGTAAATGGCGAATGGGTTCAATACGGCTCGATTTCCGCGCAGGCCTTTTTAGAGTTGGTGCCTGCAGAAAACGCACCTGACGACACTTCCTCTAAGCGTTTCCGCTCTGGCACAGCTTTGCTCGATCCAAGGGTTTGGTATTTGGCGCTGAGTCGATTCCAAGAGGGCCATTTCGAAACGCCAGAGTTTTTCGATGATGCTTTCGCATTCGATTTTGATGACGAGGCCATCGAGCTTTTTCCTGAGCAAGACCGCCAGCTATTGGCCGACCGCACCTGGCTCAGCACGGGCAGTTTCGGCTCACCTCTCTGGATGCCCCCCGAATGGCTTACACGAGAGGTGTCGGCTGACAACCCCGATATTCTCTTTGTCTCTGACGCCAATGCTTTTGCGCCTGGCACGGTCATCCGCATCCAGCCTGAGGTCGGCGACCCCTTTGACACCATTGTGCTTGCTGTTGAGTCCAACATGGGCGTTTTGCGCATTGCAAATCCAGCACCGCTTGATTTGCTCTCGTGGCGTACACGCGTTTACCCCATGCGCCGTGAGCCGGTTGACCTTAATGCCGCACACCCAGATATTCTGGCGGCTTTAGTTACGGGCGTTCGTTTTCGGAATGCTCCATCCATGGTGATTGACATCCCACCGACGGGTTCGCCCACGAGCGATTGGGTCTCGCCGTCCCAGGCGCAGCAGTTTGCGCAAAGAGTGATTGATTCGCGGCCGCTGACTGGCCCCGAAGATTTATGGCTGCGTGTGTTGCGGCCGATGGCGGTTGCCAACGAGCTGACCGATTATGAGGCTTGGGCGGTTTGGCTCAATGGCATGGACTCATCACATGGCTTGTTGTCTCAAAGCACGACGGGTTTTGCCTACCGCAGTGGCGAGCGCTACCTCACTCGAGTCGAGGCGGCTGTGCGCTCTCGACTGGGTAATACTTTGAGTCGCTATCGTCGCATTTTGCAGACATTCGCTGCGCCGGCAGGTTTGCTGTTGCAGATGTGGCAATCGCAAGAGACATTCGAAGACCTCGCGCGGTGGTCGAGAGGCATGCATCGTGTGGTGTCCTTTCCATCTAATGTTGGGCATTTGCAGACATCCGACAATTCGGATTCGCCGACGGCGCTGACGCTGCAGTTGGGCACTTTCTCAGAAATCGGCCGCATGTCGCCAGAGGGTGATCTTGAGCTTTCTTCGATTCGTCCCGAAACGGTGCGAGATCAACCCATCGAAGGTTCTGGCGTGATCGGTGAAGTTGAGCATTTTGATTTTGAGACCCACCCGTTTGGCCGCGATTTGGCGAGCCGTGGCCCAATTCGCACGACGGCCGCCGACTGGTCGATTGACGATTCAAATGGCTTCAGCAGCACGCAACCGATTCATTTACAGGGTTGGTTTGAAATGCCTCCCGGCTTGGGCGATGCGACTTTGTTTGATTTGTCAGGCCTTGAGATTGATCGGCAGCGGGTGTCGATGGGCATCCAGCAGGGCATGCTTAAGTTGCGCGTTTTCGATAATGCTGGCGACGACCCAGGCGACGAAGACAACATCGTGCAAGCCGTTGAGTGGTCGCTCGATCCAGCTGAATACGCACTGAGCGATCGTTGGGTGCACCTAGCCGTACTTTTAAGAACAGCGCATCCGAGAGGGGCACAGTTGGCGGTTGATGGCATCCCTAGGGGCACATCAAACTGTTTGACTTGGCTTACTCAGCAGTCGGCATCTTGGGCGCCGGGTGACCCAGATGGCATTCTTGCCGTTGAGAGCACCAACGGTTTTCCGAGTCGAGGCGTGTTGAAAGTTGGCGAAGAGCTGATGGAATACTCCAGTAAGACCGAGACGAGTTTTGACTTGGCGCGCTCTCTTGCACCCAATGCGCATATTGGCGGCCGTGCTGCGCGTGAGTCTTCAGATACTGCAATGGGCATCGTTGATTCCACCCATCCGTCGGGTGCAGGTGTTGAGCTCTACGGTTACAGCGCTTTGCTTGAATCGGATATCCCGCCGGGGCTCGGCCAGCTTGACGGCACGATGGGGCCATGGTCCGTGGCGACGGCTGTTGAGGGCGAAGACACTATTGATGTCATGTTGTTGAGCGGTGACACGCTGACTCTTGGCGATGGCATTGAGGGCGGCTATATCGGCCCGATTGAGTTGGCCGTCATGGAAGTCGGCGACCCGCATTACCTCGAAGCTTTTCAAAGTAAGGGCGGTTACGCCTTGATTTTCCAGAGCTGGTTTCGCGATGGCTCCGGAGAAGTTTGGCGCGACAAAGACGGCTTCATGATTGGTGGTTTTGAGATTGTCCGATATAGCGAGCGCACCGATACGGGCATCGTCCTTTCCGAGCGCGCCGTGCAATCTCCAGGCACAGCCGCCGCCGATGTCCCCGATTACGCCTTTGATGATGAGGGCTCGAGCTTTATCACAGATTGGGAGCCAGGCTTCGGCGAGGCACTCGGTCAAGCCTTCGAAGACGACCCGCTTTATCGCGTTTTCATCATGCCAATTTCGGTCAAAGGCACGGGCGTTTTTGATGTGTCTTACCTCAACCCAACAGTTGAGTTCTCAGAGTTTGTGCAAGTTGCTCCTTTCGGTGATGCGGGCAAGACAGAGTGGGTTCGCTACGATTCGATTTTCAATGGCAACTTCATGCGAGACCATTGGGGTGCTCTCTCATCGGCGGTCTTTCACCTACTGCGCGAGGTCGGGGCAAATATTCCGCAAGACCCAAGTGCGATTCCGATATCGGGTTTGAGCGCAGACGCTTCAACACCTCAAGTTACGATTCGCACGCCAGCAGCCTCGCAGAGCGCAGCCTGGGATGTCTTCACTCATACTCTGGGCGAGCGAGAGCCGACTCGAGATTTAGTCATCGAAGAGATTCGTCGGCAATTTGATTTCCGTGGTGTACTCGGCACTTTCGATCACTATCAAGAACAAGAATCTGATTTGATTCCTGTTTTCCGCACGACTCGAGCAGCAATGGATTCGTCCAGCGGTTATGTCGGCCGTCTCGATCGAGTGGCCGTGATGCAGCCGCCAGCCGCAACGACTGGGGGCAGCAATGTCGCCCCTGATTGGTTTACGGTGCAGTGGGGGGCAGCACCATCGCTGGCGCAAACAGATACTCGTGTCCGTTCCAATGTGACTTATGTCGCATTCGACAAGCCGCCGATGATGCCTTATCTCGCAACAGATCTCTCAACCTGGGATCCAATGGCGCCTGATTTCGACATGCGCACTTATGCTCGATTGTGCAAATTCCCTTCGGGTGAGCGACCAGCTGATCTTGACACTTTGGTCGTCGGCCAAGATGTTGCGAGCACGAGCATTCCATTTGCGGGCATGGTCGATGAGCTCTCAGTGCACACGGTTGGCGGTATGGGCACGCCGTCCGCCATGTTTGCGAGAGGGTCTTTTGTTCTTGACCAAGAGCTTTCTGATCTAGAAGAGAGGCGGCTCGCCCTTAACCTCAATAAACTAAATGTCGATGGGCGTATTTACTGGGCTACGGTTGCGGGCATGTTCTCGAGTCTTCTCAAATCGAGTGGCATTATTGATATCGATGGCGAGCGCGTCGCGTATTACCGTGTCGAGGTTGATTCGACTGCGATTTGGCTTTACCTTTCTCCCGAGGGGCGTGGCCTTCACGGCACAGAGCGTCGTAGTCATGACAACAACACAACGGTTTGGGTTGTAGATGGTCGCGCGGCATCCGCTCTAGATTCAGACCTCGAGGCGCAAGGCAGCGAATTTCGTCTTGAATCTGATGCCGGTTTTGCAGAGTACGGCGCGATACTCATCGGCGACGAGTTGCTGCACGCGCCGATGCGATCGATGAGTGGCGACTTCTTAATGCCCCGCCTTCGAGCCGCACCCCAGTCCGAAGAAGACTATGGCGCGGGCGCTTTACGGGGGCGGTTTGGCACAGCACCAGCAAATCACGCGATGGGTGAGATGGCTTACGCCTGGCCGACTCGGTTTGCAGACTTATACACGCCACAATGCGATTCTCCAGCATCAGCGTATTTCCAGTTCGGGCTAGAAGACCCCAACGCGCATTGGCGCAGCTTGCTCTTTGACGCCGAGTTGCGCGACGCGTCGCAGCAGGTCTTTTTGCTCGCTCGCTCAGGTCAAACTGATTGGGAAGCCGACCCGTTTTTGACGCCTGGCTTGCGCTTGTTTGACCAAGGCCATCTGCCAGGCGGCGACCCAATGCCGTTGCGCTTCACCGCAGACTCGGCAGAGTTCCGCGTTATGTTTGATTGGGGCCCGGGGGCATTTGACCCCATCGAATTCCGCTCGACGGGCTGGACAACCGCCCCCCGCTTGCGCAGTTTGTTGATTGATTCCATCGCTGAGCCACGCATCGAAAGCTTTCAAGAGGTGCACCCATGATGTGGCCTCGATGCTCCACCCAAAATAGCGGAATGACTTTGATTGAAGTCATTCTTGCATTAGGCTTATTTGCATTGATGTCCGTCTTTTTGACGCAGACAATTTCTTCTGTGCTTGGCATTTGGCAAGCCGGTGAGCGGCGTGGTCGAGGCGATTTGGTGTGGGCCGCAACGGCGTCGCGTTTTGCCAGTGACCTTGATGCCATCCACTTGGGTCGCCGCGGCTGGTTGATTCTCGACACCTGGGAGGCCTCGCCGGCCAATGAGCAAAACCCTGCGCAGATATTGCCACGGTTGCGGTTTTTGGCGCGCGGTGAAGCGGTCGATTTTGATGGCTCACCTGAGCGTGGCGCCGTCGAGCTTGCATGGGTACTAATGCCTGAAACAGACGACTACGGTAGCCTGCGCCGGCTAGTGAGATTAAGCCAACCTGAAAACAAGATCGATTCCTCGATGAGTTTCCAAAACGACTCTTACTTCACGGCATTGCTTCGAGGTGGCGCTGGGATGACCGTTGTCGATAGCGTGGCATGGTGCGCCTTTACGACCGAGGGCTTGACTCAATCTTCAGCGAGCACGGCATTCATTGCGCCTCGAGAGCCGGTTGATTTTCCGCAGTGGGTGGGCTTGCAGCTCGAACGAGTCGATGCCGCATCCCGCCGAAAACCGCACCACCTCGATGATGCCATTTCAGCTTCGCCGACTCCACTCACTTTGCGAGGTCAAGCGCCCACCCATGATTTAGGTTTCGTGCTCATTGAGGGCGAATGGATGCGCTTATCAGGCCAGTGGCCAACCTATCAGGCCTCATTGCGTGGTTTGCGTAACTCAAATGCCGCCGCCCATGAGCGCGGCGCAATCGTTTGGTTACCTGATACTTTCCAAGGCCAATGGCCTCTTCCATCGTCAGGCCGGAGACTCAATCGATGAAGCGTAGCGGTTTCACTTTAGTCGAGGTCATGTTGGCAATGGCTATTTTCATCACGGGCATTACGGCCATCTTGGGCATGTTCCAATTTGGTGGGGGCATGGAGCGCTCCGCTAGGTCTCACGCTGAGTTGGCACCCGTGATTCAACCCCTCGTTGAGTCGTTAAAAGCCGAAGCCTGGCGTACCGATTCTTCGGGTGCATTTGTCGGCCTACACGAATATGTTGGCGAGCCCGTCCCTCATGCGCCCGCATATTCATTTGATTTGTTCGTTCTTCCCGCCGAGGTTTTCCCTGCCGGGCAGCGAGCTGAGTTGCGCATTTGGCGCGGCACCCCCGAACGAGTCGCAGCTCGTGTAACCTTCCTTCTTCCGCGGCGTATCCCTGTCGCTCGCCGCCTTGCGGAGCTCCCACAATGATGTTTCTCCCTCTCTTTTTAGCTGCCTTTCCTTGTCTTTGCGCTCAAGATGCAGGTCTTGACGAGATTGTTTGCCTGCGCAATGGCCGCATCATTGTCGGTGAAATCGTCGAGCATAATTTAGATGGTCTCGTCGTTGTGTCCGCCGAAAGTGGCGGGCGTTTCGCACTCGACTGGGCTGATTTATTTCCTACTGAAATGGAGCGCCTTCAGACGACTTTTGGTTATAAGTTCGAATCGGTCGTGCCCATGGTTCAAGGTGATCGCATCTTGCTCACTAATGGGCTCGAATTGACGGGCCGTGTTTTGCGCAAAGACAACCGCAACCTTGAGTTTCGCGTTCGTGGCATCACTTCGGTGATTCCGCTGTCTCGTCTGGCAGGGCCGCCCGAGACCGTGCTGGTTGAAGCCGCGACCATCTTGACACCCGAGCAGTTTTACAGCGAGCGCGTCACTTCGATTGACGCTACCGACCCTTTGGCACTTTTTGCCTTCGCTCAAGATCTTGAGCAGGTTTTCGCCCTCGAATTCGCGGAGCAAACTTTGGCGCAATGCGTCGCTTTGGCGCCAAGCGATACAGCCCTCCTTCGGCGGGTGGAAGTCATGCAAGCTCGTTTAGCGATTACGATTGCCAACCGGGCAGAGGCAGAGGCCATTGAGCACATCCGTCATTTGATTTATCGTGAGTCTTACGAGGCCGCAGAGTTGTCGATGGCTGAGTTTCAATCGCAGTTCCCTTCACCTGCTTTGGCGAGTGATTTTTCCGATTTAGTCGATAAAATCGAAACGAGTCGAGCGGCTTCCTTAGGCAAGTATCTGGCGCGTAGCTGGTTCAATCGCGTGGTTGCACTTTTAAAGCGCAAAGCCCTAGATCGCGAGGCTTCCATGGAAAGCTTGATGTCCTTTGTCGAAGGCGAGGCCCCACTTTTGGTTCGTATGCGACTGCTCGATGAGCTGAAAGAAATGAAGGCCGATCTCACGGTTGAAGAGCTTGATGCCCTTTGGGCGAATCGAATCGAATACCGCGCCAAGCCCCATTCGGCTGGCTACGGTGATGGCACTTGGGTTCTTGGCGAAGATCGCGCTCGTGCCGGTTTGGGAGACGAAGAAGAGGAAGATGACGGCAAGACACCGCAGCAACGCGAAATGGAAGAGCGCATGCGTCGTTTTCAAGAAAATCAAGATCGTGCGCGTCGCAGCTCCGCTGCAGGTTCAAATGAAGCCACGCCAGAAGATTGGTGGCGTCAGGCCGCCGTTACGGAGCGATTCCAGTTCTTGCTGGCTTACTACGCTGAGTTTAGTGGCGACTACATTTTGCGCTTGGCATCCTTTGCTTCCTGCAATACTTGCACAGGCTCCGGGGTCTTAAAAACCATCGAGGTCGGTGCAGAAGGTGGCAAAGAAAAGAAAAGGAAGTGCACCACTTGCCAAGGAATTGGCGTGCGGCGTAAAGTTTCGTTTCAATAATCATGCGCGCTTTTGCCGTTTGCCTTCTTGTCTTGGGTGCCTGCGCAAGTGAGCCTAAAGTCTCGTTTCCTGGCGCTGCTTGGGCTGATTCTGACCGCGATTTAAACGAGGTGCAGCTTGCTGGAGCGCCTCTCAATGCTCAAGCCTTTGTTGCCGAAGCCGCATTCTTGTTTCCAGCAGAGAGCCGTGAGTTGGTGCGCAGTTTGAAGCGAGCGGCCTTCGCTAAGCGCGAGGCTGAGCGATTGGGCCTCATGCTCCCTCCTGATTTCCTCGCCGCAAAACTCGCCGAAAATATCGAGGTCATGCGCTTGGGGTTAGGCGAGACTTCTCTTAACGATTGGTCTGCCGCGAGATATGGCCAATCTTGGGCGAGCGTCCAGGCTGCTATGAAGGCCCGTTTGCATGACCAGTGGCTCTATCAGATGGTCGTCCGCGCCGATGCCTGGCTTTCGGGGCGAGTGCGTCTGCACATTTTGGTTTCACGCGATGAGGCCAAAGCCCAAAAGTGGGCGAGCGATTTGAGCTATGGCGCCAACCCGCGCCTTTTGGCAGGAGAAAGCCTCGTCGTGGGGCAGATGCCTGACGCCAGTTTCTCACCGATGGCGCGTTATTTGCCCAATCCGCTCGGTGAGTGGCTTGATGCCGCACATGTCCATGAAGTGCTGGGGCCTTTCCGCTTCCAAGGCGATTCCGCGTGGCATGTCGTCCGCTTGAGTGAGGTTTTCGAGCCGCATGTTGATTTGCCCCCGCGCTCTGTTTTGCTAGATGGCCTTTCATCCGAACCGATTAGCCCACTTGAGGCACGAGCTTGGTTTGAAGAGATGTCACGCCGCTACAATGCGCATGGCAATTTGCCTGGGATTTCAGCCCTATCCTCTCCCTTTGTCCCCAACCGCCCCAACTGAGCCCACGGTTTCGCACGAAAAGCTACGCTTACTCTTTGCGTTGCTTTTTTCGTCGCCTGACCCCGTTTCGCAAGACCGCATTCGTGAGGTTTTGTATGCACTCGTGCCTGAAACGGGCACTCCAGATAGTCCTCCGGCCCCCGAACCTGATGCAGAGCAACTTTCGCCGCGCCAGCACATCGAAGCCCTTGAAATCTGGATGACCGAGCGTGACTTACCTCTCGTCGTGCAACGCGTTGGCAAGGCCTTCCGTATCTTGACAAACGAAGAGGTCGCCGAAGATTTATCCTCGGTGCGCAAAAAGGTTCATGCCGAAAAGCTAGGCCCAGCGGCGCTTGAGGTCTTGGCACTTGTGGCCTATCGCCAACCTCTACTCAAGGCTGACATCGATGCGATTCGGGGTGTCAAATCGGGGCCGCATTTGCGACATTTGCTCGATTTACGGGTGATCCGCATTTTAGGTCGCGCTGAATTGCCCGGCCGCCCGTTCTTGTATGGCACAACGCGTGAGTTCTTAGATCGATTTGGCCTGAAAGACCTGAAAGACCTCCCTGAGGCAGGGCGTTTATCTTCGCCAGCCGAAGCAGCACCCGCACCGACAACCACCCCTGATGTGGTTTCCCAAGAAAGCCCGACTCCAGACCCTGCGCCAGAGGCAGAAACCGAGTAAACTCTTCGACCCTCGATTTCGTCGAAACCCATTTTAGATGAGCAAGAAAAAGCAGCATCATTCCACGCCCGACGGCCACCTTGAAACGGCCGCCGAGCAACTTTCACACGCAGAGCCCATGTCGGCTATGAAGCGTTGGGGCCTGATTCTCGTGGCGATTTTTTGCCTCGTGATTTTTTCAGTAACCCCTCAGATGACCCAAATGTTTGGCAACCTGTTTTCGGGCGGCCCTCAAGCGCAAGCCACGATGCTTCTGCCTGACGGTTCGACCGCTGCAATTACTTTGCCTGACTACCAAGCCGCGCGCCGCAGCTTGACCTGGGAAGCTCGCTTTTTTGGGGCACGCACCCCAGAAGAAGACACAGAGAGCATTCTGGCTTATGCCGCTTTGGTTAAGTTGGCCGATGCTTTCGATATCGAGGTCGTCGACGAAGAGCTCAGCAGTTTTCTGCAGATGATTCTCGCTCAAACACGCCAAGATTATCAAACCTTCTATCAGCGCATGGGCTTCTCGCGCGCGCTCGACCTTGAGTCATTGTTGCGCGAATTGATGCGCATCCAAAAGCTGGGCACGATGCTTGCTTCAGGCGCCGTCCCGACCGACGACGATGTCTTGGCCAGCTGGTCCAAGCGTTATTCCGAGATGCGCTATGACTATCTTGTTTGGTCTTCCGACGATTTTGCCGATGCTGCAGCTGGCGAGACTCCAGAGATCGATGTCTTGTCTGCCTTCTTTGAGGCTGACTTGACTCTTCAGCAAAAGCGCGTCCTCGAAAACGAAGAGGCCATTGCTTTTGAGGCTCTCGTCCTTTCCGCCGAAGCTCTCGGCAGTGATGCCGTTAAAGGTTGGGCCGACGCCACAGTTCCAGAAGAAGAGGCCCTGCAGGGGTTTTATGACTTCCGTCGCTATTCGCTTTACCAACGCCCAGCCGACGAGCGCACGCCTGAAAACGGCATTGTCTTGACCCGCGAAGAGGTGGGTGAGCGTTTGCTGCGTGATTTCCAACTGCAACGCGCGGCCCAAGCTCTGCTTGATGGCGCGCGCGAGGTCGCTGACTTGTCGGTTTACGCGAGTGAGCGTGGCGTCGAGTTCCTTGCCGAGACGAGCCCCGTGGGGCGCGCCGCATTGGCTGATCTAGACCGCATCGGCACTCCTGAGTTGGCGCAGTTGTTTCAAACCGAAACTGGTTCCTGGATGGCCAATGTGATTTTGCTGAGCGATGGCATGGCGATTGTCGCCCGACCTACTGAGCAGCGCGATCGTGCGATGCCTGAGCTAGCCGAGGTGCACGACTCTGTGGTCGATTACTGGCGCGAACATCGCCAAGTCGTGATGGCCCGCGAAGCTGCCGAGGCTTTTGTCGCAAACTTGCCTCAAGCCGACGATGCCGTCGAGGGCGATCCCGCCGTCGTTGGTGCAGATGCTTTCCTTGCCGATGGGCTTGAGCTTCAAACCCAAGACTGGGTTTCACGCGAAATTCGCCCAACCGTTGACCCCGTATGGGCAAAAGACGACAGCCAGGGCCCTTGGTTGCGTTCGATGCTTGGGCGCCAGCTCGACGAGACTCTCGATGGCCAAGTCATCGGCCCACTTGAGCAAGGCATGGGCGAAACCTATGTCGTGATTCGATTGATTGAGCGCCGCGAGGCCGACGCGCAGGGCATGTGGCCTGGCGAGCTCGATCGTGCACGCCAACAAGCTACCGCTGAATTGCAACGCAACTTCCAACTTGAGCAACTCAACTTTTCTGGCTTGGCCAAGAGTTACGAGCTGACCAAGGTCATCTTCCCAGACTCTAGCGAAGAAGCGGGCCTTTAAGCGCCATCTAGCTCAACGAGCAGCCGCGGGCTCAAAACCGCGATAACCCACCCAGGCCGGGCCAAGTAATGGTTCCCAGTCTGGGTGGATTCTTAGAACAAGGGTGCGCATGAGACCTTCGTCGAGATTAGCGTCAAGTCGCACGCGCTCCACGACCGCACGGTGGCCCTCCGCGAACGGCCCTAAGGCTTTGAGTGTGTTGCGAGTCTCGTCAAACTCGTTTTCGCGGGCATAAGCCATGGCGCGAAAGAGGAGGCCTTCTTGAAAGAGCGGCGGGTTGCGCGTGAGCCAATCACTCGCGCGGCCATGGAGCCATTGCGTGCGGTAATCGCGCACGAGGCGAAAGCGCGGCTCAAGCAGCTCGGCAGATTCGAGATGGAGCAAGGCGGTTGATTCTTGCTCAAGCGATAGATGCGCACGGAAAGAGCCAAGACGCGCGGCCATGCTGTAGGGGCTGCGCAAGAGCGTTTCTTGCCATAGCTGCGCTGCCGTTTCATGTTGCCCCGTCTCACGGAAGTCAGTCGCCATCAATGCCCAGGTGAGTGCGTTTCCTGGCCGGATTTCAGCCGCATGAGCTAAGAGGTCAACCGAAATTTGGGGGTCAAGCTTTGCAGAACCATCGGGGTCGATTTGAATGGCGGCAAAACGCCGCGAGAGTAGCCATTCGCCGTAGCTTTGTGACCAAGCGGGTACAAGAGCCGTGAAGCAAAGTGCGCCTACGGCAACCGTTGAAATAGTGAACGGCCGAAAAGGGAGCAGCTTTGTGGAAGTGGGCGCAAGGCTGGCTTCCGCGGCACGCCCAGGTTCACGCAGGCCGAGCAGGATGGCAAGCAGGATAAGAGCCGACGAGTGGTCGCTCAGCGGCGCATGACTTAGGGCGTGAACCCCCATAGTGAGCAGGGCTCCGGTCGCCCAGCTTGGCCGTTGCTTGTTTCGCAGTAGCAGGATGACCCCAATCGCGAGCAAAATCGCGCCTAAAAACCCATTTTCAACGAGAGCCAGCACAACTTCATTGTGCGGTGTTTTGGGGTGGCCAAAAGTCGGGCTCGACCAAAACCCTGATGATGTCCAGGCCTCAAAGTCGCCCCGCCAACTGGGGTAATCGACTTCGAATCGGCCCAGGCCAATGCCCAGCGGCTCGTCAAAACTGCGTAGCAGCGAGGCCTCGGCCATGTCGATGCGCCCAAGCAAGGTCGACCAAGCGGGGCGGATGCCATCAGGATGCGCAGAATCGCTCATGCGCCATTCTCGAGCGCCCTCACCGAGAGTCATCAAAGCAAGAAGCGCGCAAGAAGCCATCAGGATGCCTTTGCGCCGCGCTTTACCTTGACGCCAAATCAGCCATGCTAAACCAAGTGGGAGGGATATCCGAGCTGCTGAAACTCCGAATTGCCCAAGCAGGAAAACTGCAGGAAGCAAAAACGCAAACCAGAGCCAGCGCGTTTCTTTGGTCGCGCGTTGCTTCTGAAAGAGCCAAGCCAGCGTGCCGACAATCAAAGGAGCCAACACAGTCGCTGCGTGATTGGTGCCTGGGAAAGGCAAAACAGGCGGTGCGTAATCTTGGGGCCCAAAAACCTCTGGCCCTAAGCCAATCGACTGCGCTAGGCCATACCAAACGGCTGCAGCCGTTCCGGCTAGGATCGCGCCCAGCAAGACTCGCAATTGCTTTTCAGTGCGAATGACCCCAACAAGAGCGACCAAAGCAAGAGCACCTGCAAGAGGTGCGCGATCGAGTAAACCCTGTGCGCTCGATTTAGAGAAGGCCGTCGAGCTGAGTGGGGCCGGGTCGTTAGCCGCGAAGAAAAGTGCAATCAAGCCGCATGCGTAACCGGCTGTAATCCAGTAGATACCTTTCGGGACGCGAAGCGATGTGCGCTTGAAGAAGCAGACGCCGAAGAGCAAACTGACTGCGGTTGCCATCCCGAAACTGTCGAACCTGGCATCGTCGAGAATGTGCGGCGACCAACCCCACAGGGGTAAGAGAAAAGCAAGGGCGGCCAGGAATGCGACGGCCATTAACGGGTGGGGGCTTCGTCGAGGTCGAGCAGGGCGTTGACATAGGCGGTGGGGTCGAACACCTCAAGGTCGTGGATGCCTTCGCCCAAACCTGCAAATTTAACGGGCAGTTGCAACTCGCGGCCAATGCTCAGGACGGCACCACCTTTTGCCGTGCCGTCGAGTTTGGCAAGGACGACCCCAGAGAGCGGAACACTCTGCCCAAAGAGTCGCGCTTGTTGTACGGCATTTTGGCCCGTTGTCGCGTCGAGAATCAAAATGGTTTCGTGCGGAGCATCAGGAATGATTTTGCCCAAGACCCGCGAGATCTTTTCGAGCTCACTCATCAAGTTTTTTTGAGTGTGCAAACGGCCGGCCGTATCAAGCACAAGGTAATCAACGCCTCGTGCAACAGCGGCTGAAGCGGCATCGTGTGCCACAGCCGCGGGGTCGGCGCCTTGAGCGCCTTTAACGAGCTGCACATCAGCGCGGTCACACCAAACCTGCAACTGCTCAACAGCGGCGGCTCGAAAAGTATCGCCCGCACCGACCAAGACTGAATCGCCACGGTCGCGAAGCCACTGAACCATTTTGGCGATGCTTGTGGTCTTGCCCGCGCCATTAACGCCGACAATCATCAAGACTCGCGGACCGCCATTAGGCTGAGGTGGAAGTGGGTCGCCAGAAGGGCCCTGCACCCATTCGCTTAAACGCTCATGTAGCCATGGGCTTAAATCGGCGGGTGAATCAAAGCTGCCGCGAGCGGCTTCTTGCTCGGCCTGCTCAATCAGCTCACCCGCGAGTGCGCCCACATCGGCCGTGTAGAGGACTTCTTCGAGGGCCTCAAGGGCTTCGCTCATGGTTGCGTCGCCAGATAAACGCCGCAAAGCATGAGAGATGCGATTGCGCGTGCGGGAAAGACTAGCACGCAGTTTGGAGAAGACCATTATTCTTCAGACGGCAGGTCGAACTTGGCGGATGCCAGGCTTTCGGTAGAGTCTGCACTTTCGGTATCTGCAGAGCCAACAACCGCATCATCGGCGACTAAATCGTAGTCAGAGGGCATGCTTGGCTGAGCCATTTCGTCGAAATTGTCTTCGGCAAGTTGCGGGGCTTCACTCGGGTCAGTGCGACGGCGACGGCGACGACGAGCGGGTGCAGCAGCAGCGTCGGCGACAGGGTCAGCCTCGACAGGCGCACGCTCAGGAGGGGACTCCCAGGCCGTTGTTGTCTCTTCGCCTTTGATGATTTCATCGACCTTTGGAGCGACCTTTTCGGTCTCAGGCAAAGGGGCCGCCGCGCTGATGTCACCCACAGGAGGCGCAGGGATTTCTTCGCCGTTTTCACGCGCCTCTTGAATAATAATGCGAGCACGGTCAAGGATGCCATTCACAAAACCGCCCGACTGCGGCCCGGAAAACCGCTTGGCAACATCGATGGCCTCGTTGATCACGACCTTAAAAGGCACCTCTGTGCTGAAGAGCAGCTCGTAGATGGCCATCCGCAGAATGTTCCGGTCGATGAGGGCCATGCGCTCGAGTTTCCAGTTGCGAGCGATGGCTTCGATCCAGTCGTTTAGATCGGCGTAGTGGTCGTAGACCCCGTGGCAGAGGTCATTGAGATAGGCTGATATCTCACGACGGTCTTTTGCACTGCCGACGCCTTTGCTGTGATGCTTGGCAAACTCGGGCAGGTCGTCCATGGCTTCGGTGCCGCGGATTTCGATGGTGTAGAGAAATTGAAGAGCAAGCTCTCGCGCACGAGTGCGCCGTCGGATGGGGGAATTCATAACTAAGAGATGGCCGGGAGAAGGGCTGTCATTTCAAGTGCGCAAAGGGCAGCTTCGGCACCTTTATTGCATTTAGGAGTGTGTTTTTCGGTGTCGCCATCGGCAGCGCCATCGCTTGAGTTGAGCGAGCTTGCGTCGGCGCGATGAAGTGCTTGCTGCATCGTGTCGGTGGTCAAGACCCCAAAAATAATGGGCAGTTGATGCTTAAGGCCGACATCCATTAAGCCGCGGCCGCACTCGCCGCAAACATAATCAAAGTGAGGGGTGTCGCCACGGACAACACATCCGAGCGCAACGACCGCATTGTATTTGCCGGTAGCGGCCAGCTTGTCGCACACTAGGGGCAACTCAAAAGCGCCTGGCACGCGAGCCACATCGACAGCATCAGCAGGGATGCCGTGGTCAACAAATGTGCGTGTCGCACCCTCTAGGAGAGCCTCAGTAATCGGTGCGTTAAAACGCGAAACCGCAATTGCGAAGCGACGAGGAGCCGTGGGATTTGTTGAGCCGTCAAGGAACGATGCCATCGGCGTATTGTATCGTTGTTTCTGCTATCTGTTGTGGCGTCGTTGAGTTTTCCATCCGGCGCTCAGGCATTCGCCTGAGTTGTCGCGGCGAAGCCGCGACAACTCAGTACGAAACTCGCGGCGGACGGAAGAACTCAACTCCGACGCATGAATGAGTCGGAGTTTGATGTGTATTGACTACTTCAAACTGGTTGAAGGCTGAAGGCGATTTGTGGGTTGTAATTGTGCTGGGGGGGGGGCTACAGGGAGTCATGGTTAAAATGGTCTCTTTCTTTTGTGTTTCTGTTTGTTGCTGCGTTCACCTCGACACTTTTGTCGCAAACAACTTATTGGGTTGCTGCCGATCGTGGTCCTGGTGGTGCCGGTAGTCAGCTAGATCCCTTTTCTTCTGTAACCAAAGCGCTTGATTCTGTAGACGGAGACTCTGGATGCACGATATATGTTGCGGGTGCTAATGACCCGTATAGCGCCAAAGAAACTTACCCTCTTGTGCTCCCAGCTGGCACATCCATTCGCTATTGGGACGCGTCTTTCAGCCCTGACCCAACGACTGTTCTGGGATACGAGATGCTGAACTCTACATGGAATTCTTGCCTGACTCCCAACAGCAACTATCCAGCTTTCCATGCAAATATAGTGCATACCGTGTTAGATTATTATTGGACAGATTGGCGCTGGTGTGGTGGAATCATGCAATCAGTCGGTTCCTCGATTGTTAATGCTGGTCTTCTCATGACCACACCCAATTCAACTCAAGATTATCGTGGCTTGCCACGACCCGATGCTCTTTTTTGGGCCAAAGATATGGGCGCATTTGAACTACAGGAGATTCAGTAATGTTTTGTTTTGTTTCTTTACTTTTCGCCATCATTCCTCAGCAAATCCCTGAAAACCCTGGTGGGGTTTGGGATTTAGTTTGCGCGCCTTCTGGATTTGTGGGCTTACAGCCCAACTGGCTAAGCAGAGGCAATACCTATTTTATGACTGCAATAGACGATTTAGACGGTGGTGGGCTATTGGATGTCGTTACGGTAAACAAAGATTATGAAGTGTCGCTTTTCTATGGTTCGTGCTCTCTGTCGTGCATTTCTTCTGAGCTCGGAACCGGTTTGTGGACTTTGGATTTGATGCCTATTTGGGGCTACATGTCTTTTGCGGGGGTGTTTTTGGTTGCGGTCGATGATTTGGATGCTGACGGTCATCGAGATCTTGTCGTTTCCGCAACTAGTTTAAACGACAAGGGCGGAATTGCAGTTGTCTCAGGCAAGACTGGATCACTCTTGTATACAGTAGAGCATTCTGGTGCAGTTGGGGATAAATTCGGCTGCTCGGTAGATAGTGTCGCAGATTTAGACGATGATAACATACCAGAACTTATTGTCGGCACCCGAGGCCACGACCCAGGCCCGCCTCTTTCCGGTTATGTGAGTGTCCTTTCTGGTGCGAGTGGAGTGCTTCTTTCTACTATCGAAAACTCATATAGCATCACGGCTAATTTCGGGCAAAAGGTAGCGAATGCCGGTGATTGGGATGGCGATGGTCTGCCCGATTGCTTTATTCTGGCTCGGCGAGATTTTGCGTGGTTCGCGGGAGAGGTCGTTGTGAGGGTTTATTCGCTTGCTACTGGAAATTGCCTGGCTTCTTTTCTAACGGGTTTGCGCACCAGTATGCTGACATCTGCTGACTTCAATCTCTTTACGGGTGATTTTAATTGTGATGGTATTCTAGATTTTGTTGTTGAAGGGCTGAACGAATTTGAGGCCATACATGAGGCAAAAGCTTTTTCGGGTTTGGACGGATCGGTTTTGTGGCATTACGAGCCTTCGCAGATATCGAGCAAATATGGCGAAAGGTCGCGCGCATCTTTCCTTATTCCATCCACTGACTTCGATGGCGATGGCTGTGCTGATTTTGCCGTAGTTAATGACGGTCGTCTATTTGTAAATTCCGACCAAAGGAATGGCTGGACTGGGGCTCTTGAACTTTACTGTGGCGCGACTGGCGCACCATTTAACCGAGCCCTTATCCCCATTTTTGACACTTACAATTTCGGTGCAGATGCTGTTTGTTTGAGCGACTCTAGCGAGGCTGATTCACCGACTTTTGCGGTGGGTTCCTATTCTTCTTCGGTCAAAGACACGACAGAAGAGGGGTTTGTCGAAATTTGGAAATACTGGCCGGGTATTTCTCCCCAACGAGTCGAAGTAAGTGCTGCAATTGGCGGCTCGACTGATTTCAAACTTGAAATGCCGCCTGGTCGTTTCGCCCATGCAAAGTATCGCCTGCTTCTCTCCAAACACGGGCATTCAGGTTTTTGGAATGGCGGTCTTTATGTTCCATTAACCTTTGATTCCCTAACTCTGGCAACTTCCCAAGGTTTTGTCCCCGGGGGTGTGTCATTTGCCGTAGGTCACTTGAATACTTTTGGTGAAGGGAGCGTCCAGTTTGATTTGCCAGCTGGGGCATGGATGCCTTTTGTAGGGCAGTCGATGTTTGCAGCTGTCGTCGTCGAAACGGCAAGTGAACTCGTTTCAACGGTTTCGGTTGAGATTGCAGTAACGCCTTAAGCCTTATTGAATCGGCGTGCAACAAGCGCGCCGAAATCGTTAAAGGTGGCGTAAAGAAGCGGCACGATCCAGAGGGTGAAGAAGGTCGTAAATGCCAAACCACCTGCAACACCAATGGCGAGCCCCTTGAAAGAAAACCCCATGCCCGTTTCTTCACTGAGTGCGATTGGCAGAAGCCCGAAGATGGTGGTTAAGGCCGTCATTAAGACAGGGCGTAAACGGTCGCGAGTTGCTTGCAGGATGGCATCTCGGCGGGGGAGCCCTGATGCTTCATGTTGCAAGATGCGGTCAACCAAAACGATGCCGTTATTGACGACTACGCCAGCGAGCACAATCATGCCTACCATTCCCATGAGATCCATTGGCGTGCCCGTGAGTTTGAAAGCCCAATTTGCTCCGGTGACAGCAAACCAAATCGTGCTTAGCACTGAAAGCGGTAAGACGAGAGAGTTGAACAACAAACCCATGAGCAAGAAGACAAGCGCAATGCTCAAAGTAAAAGCCGTTTTCATTTCGCCCATGTCTTGCGAGAAGCCACTCCATCCGCCGACTTGTTTCCAACTGTAACCCTCAGGTAGCTCAAGTTGTTCGGTGAGTTGCTCAAGCAAAACGCGCCGCTCACGGATGTCTTCATTGAAGGGCAATAACCCAACGATGGCGGATGTCAGGCCATTGCGGCGTGAGATGCTGGCAGGCGCGCGTGCAGATTTGAAGTCGGCAATGGTGTCAAGCGGCACAACGCCACCCGTGGGAAGCATGAGCATCATTTCTTTTAATCGTTCGCGGTCAGGGACATCGGGGTCGTCGAATTCAAGAATCAAAGGGATGTCACTGCGCTCGGTCTCAAACCGCGAAACCATAAAGCCGCGTAAGCCCCACTCAATCGTGCCCAACACAGCTTGGCTGCTAATGCCAAGACGACTCATGCGGTCGCGGTCGAGACTGACACGCATTTCGCGAGTCGTGCGGGCGGGGTCGGCGACTTCTTTAATCGCCGAATCGGCCCTAGCAATCTCGCGCAAAGACGCCGCGTATTGCTCGACGCTCAAACTGTCGGGGCCAGAAAGTTGTACACGAACCCAATGCTCGTCAGTCGAGTTGCGTTCATCAAAGCTGCGCTCGAATTGAAAATCAAAGATCGCTGTGGCCGGCGCATTTTCTTTGAAGTATTCACGAATGACTTTTTCTTCGTCTGGGGATGGTTTGCTGTCATGCCACATATTGACCGTGCCACCTGAGCGGTCATATTGAATGCCGATGACCGGGTCGTCGATGGCCTCTTTGAAAGGCTTAGCAAGAATCGTTTTTTCAAGCTCAGCGATGGCTTGGTCGGCATCGTAAAGGGTTGTGCCTTCGGAAAGACTAAATTTGATCGAGAGTTGACTTCCGCCCATCATCTCGCCGCCTGAGAATGAATTGCCGGCCCGCGCAAAAGCGCCCGACGCCAAAAACAAACCCGCCAAAGTGAAAGCGCGGAAGCGGTGATCTAAACTCCAGCCCACGAGGCGAGTGAAAAAGTTTTGTAACTTACTCAGCAAGCCACCCCCTCGTTTTTCGCGCTCTCGCATGCGGATGGCTAGCTCTTGCATCGAGTCTTCTTTCATCACATTGCGTGAGAAAACAGGCACGATGAAAATGGCCAAAATCAAAGCACCAATCAAACTGATGCAGAGTGGGATACCCATGGCTGAACTGACCAAGCGCGTGTTGCGCTCTTCCGACATGAAAATGAGCGGAAGGAAAACCACAACCGTGGTCAAAGTCGCAGTGGTTACCGCAAGCATGACTTCAGACGGCCCTTTTGTGCAGGCGTCTTCGAGTGATTCTTTACGCATCAAACGAGTGAAAATCGATTCGACAATCACGACCGCATTGTCGACGAGCATCCCGATGGCGATGGCAATGCCGGTCATGGTGAAGAGGTTGAAACTCTCGCCGCTTGCCCAAATCCAAGTAAGCGTAACCAAAACGGAAAAGGGAATGGAAACCGAAATCAATAAAGTCAGGCCGACACGCCGCAGGAATGCAAACAAGACCAAACTGGCGATTAAACCACCCAGTGCAGCATCTCTGACAAGATTCGTCAAAATCTCGCGGATGTTGTCGCCTTCGTTCCAGAAAATGGAATATTCAAAACGACCCAATTGCGCATCATTGGCAAATTCATTTTCAACGACTTCTTGAATGCGCTTGCAAACTTCAAAAGTATTCGCTGAAGTTTCTTTGCTGATTGCGACGCCTAAGGTGTAGTCGCCGTCAACGCGAAAGAAATGCTCAGGAGCCGATCGCACTTTGGCTACGCGCCCAATATCTTTGAGCTTTAGCCCTGGCCGCACGACAAAGTTTTCGATTTCTTCGAGTGACTCAAACCGCGCGTCCATGCGAATCAGGAAGCGAGAGCCGGCGGCGTCAAGGTCGCCTAAGGGTGAGGCGATGTTGTCGGCTTGCAGTTGCCGAACCAAAGCGCCAATATCAACGCGGTTGGCGGCAACGCGATCTTCGTCAAGCAAAATACGCACCGACGATGGCGGGATGCCATTGACCCGTGCAGAGGCCACGCCTTCAATGGCCTCGATGCGCGGCTGCAAAACTTCGGCCAAGATCTCTTGGGATCTTTCGCGGTCGGTAACGGGGTAGCGTACGCCCATCCACATGATGGGCATGTCGCCAGAATTCCAGCGGCGAATGGTGATGCGATCAACCTCGCGTGGCAACAATGGCCGCACACGCTCGATGCGATCGCTCACTTCGGCATGCGCCTGCTCCATGTCGTAGTTGCCCGGAAAATTCAGGACGACGGTTGCGGAACCAGCGCTTGCAACAGCCAAGATGTCTTGCACCCCGGGCAGAGTGCGCAATTCATCTTCGAGAGGCAGAATGACCCTCTGCTCAATTTCGCCTGGGTTCGCGCCCACCCAAGGTGCATTTACCGTGACACTGCTTGAGCCAAACCCCGACGGAATCAGCTCGACCGGGATGCGCCCCGCGGCGATTAAGCTCATGCCGGCGAGGGCTAGGCAGGCCATCAAGACCGCAATCGGCCGACGCACCAAACCCTGGAAGAACCGTTGCAGAGTGGGGTTGCCTAGATCTCGTTGGTCGTCAGGGTGAGGCTCAGGCATTGTGAGTCTTCGAAGTGAACTGAGCCAACAAGCGGTAACCCGCTGGGATGACCACAAGAGTCAAGAGAGTCGATGCAACCAAACCGCAAATCA
This sequence comes from Planctomycetota bacterium, assembly GCA_018671175.1. Lineage (GTDB taxonomy): Bacteria > Planctomycetota > UBA1135 > UBA1135 > UBA1135 > JABHIE01. Next base: position 42,197 of record JABHIE010000031.1, read on the forward strand.
CCACCAACGCCATGGGCGCGCGAAGCTCGGTGCCTTCGGCAGCACCTGCAATAGCCAGCCAACCCGTGAGAGGAAGCATGCCCAATACCGTAGTCGTCGTGGTCATCAAAATCGGCCGCAACCGCGTTTTGCCACCTTGAATGATGGCTTCGTTGAGCTCCATGCCCTCGTCTCGGTTTCGATTGATGCGATCGACTAGCACAATGGCATTATTGACCACAATGCCCGCAAGAATCACAGCACCAAGTAAAGCCACAATAGAGAGCGGAGTACCGGTCAAGGAAAGACCGAAAACGGCACCAATGCCGGCGAGAGGGACGGAGAATAAAATCAACAAGGGCTGGAGCAAACTCTCGAATTGCGCGGCCATTACCGCGTAAACCAAAAAGATAGCCAGCAAGAGTGCAAAGTTTAGAGAGCCGAGGGCTTCGTCCATTTCTTTTTTCTGCCCACTGACATCAAAGCGCACGCCTGGAAGTTTGGGCATCTCTTCGAGGGCCGCGATAACCGCTTCGGAAGTCGCTCCGAGGTCAAACCCTGCAATCGAAGCCGATAAGACGGCTGCACGGCGATTGTCAACATGGCGGATTTCGCTTGGGCCATCGGCAATCGTAAATGTAGCAATCGCACCCAACGGCAACGGCTTGTCAGCCTCAGGGTTGACGGGTAATTCACGAAGTTGCTCGACATGCTTGAGCTGAGACAAGTCGGCTCGCACGCGAATGTCAATGCGTTCATCCAAGCCCGGGAAGGTGGATGCCGCCTCGCCTTCAACGGCCAAGCGCAAACGACTGGCCACGGAGCCAACCGTTAAATTGTGGCGTGCTAGTTTTTCACGGTCGAGCGTGATGCGCACTTCAGGGTTGCCGCGCCGCAATGAAGAGCGGAGGTCGGTAATGCCCGGAACCTCTCGCAATGCATTTGCAGCCTTGGCCGTCGCTTCGCCCAGAAGGGAGAGGTCGTCTGCAAACACTTCAATTTCAAGGGGTGCATTGAGGGCGAGCAGCGTTGGTCGCCGAATGTAATAGCGCGCCAAAGCTGGTTCTCGCTCAAGGATATGGCGAAGCTCGGTTTCCACTCGCATTTCGGTTGCGCGGGCATCACCGTCTTGCTCGGTACGCACAGTTAAGCTCGCGCGGTGTGGGCCGGTTTCTTCGGAGGAAATTGATTCAGCATCTGCACCTGAAAGAACAGCTGTTTCGGCAACACCTTGAATCTGCGCCGTCAAGAGAGTTAGCTCACGCGAAATGCGGTCAGTCTCGCTAAGGGGGTAGCCCGCCGGGAAGAAAAGCTCGGCCGTCAATTCGCCCTGTTTGACCTCAGGGAGCAATTCGCGACCAAGAGAACCCGCGCTATTCCATGCCATCGCGGCGAAGATGGCTGCAATCAATAGAACAGCTGCTGGGGCTTGCAAGGCACGGCGCAATAAATGGGGGTAGGCGCGCTCAAGCCCAGTTTGAATGCCGCTAACCGCTTTTGATGGAAGCCAAGCAAGCATTTGGAAAACGATGAGGGCTAGACCCGCAAGCCCTGAAAGGAGAACCAAAACCAAGGAAAGTAAATCGGCTAAAACAGCTCCGAGAAAGCGAAGAATCGGCTCGCCTAAGACCCACATCAAGGGTAGCGCAAGCAGAATGCCAGCAATAAGCCAACCCGCAGCGGCTTGTTCGGTTGCGGCGGAAACCATGGCGCCCATGCCGCTGCGCCCGCCGCCGCCTGGCATTTTGCCGGCGTTTTCTGCAAGGCTAGCCGCCAATAAAGCTGCGCGATGCGCAAAGCACCACCCTGCGCCGCCACTTAAAGCTAGGGCCAGCCAAACGCTCTTTTTGCGTAGCGCTTGAATTGGAACCAAAAGCAACTCGAGGAAGAGAGCCGCTCGACTTTGCTTGCCAGGACCGGCAGCAGAACGATTCAGGAAAGCGCGGAGTCTAGGCAACAGGCCTTGCGAGAGATCGGCAAGCTGCTTACGCTTGGGTGTGGGTTGCGATTGGGGGCTCAAATCGACTCGCGCAGCCAAGCCAGGCAAGAAGAAAAGAGCAACAGCCAAAGAAAGCGAAAGAGACGCAACAACCGTCAAGGCTTGGTCGCCGAAAGTTTGGCCTGCGACGCCTTCGACAAAAATGATTGGAGCAAAAACAGCAACCGTCGTTAAAGTCGATGCCGTCACGGCAGAGCCGACTTCTTGGACACCACGCACAGCAGCAACTTTGGGAGAATCGCCCATTTCACGACGCCTCGCAATGGATTCAAGTACCACAATCGTGTTGTCGACCAACATCCCGATACCGAGCGCGAGCCCACCTAGAGACATGATGTTCATGGTGATGCCGCTTGAGTACATCGCGCCAAATGTTGCGATGACGGAAACGGGGACAGCGAGCCCAATGAGCATCGTTGCTGAAAAGCGCCTCAAGAAAAAGTAGCACACCAAAATGGCCATCAGGCCGCCAAGGATGGCTGCCGACTTGACCTCGTCGATGGCCTCTTTGACGAAGCGTGACTGGTCGCTCAAAAGGGTAAGCGTAATCCCGGAGGGGAGGGAGTCTTTTACACTTTTACGCGTGCGAAAACTTGGCCCATTAGTCTCGCCACGCCGTTTCTTTTTTCCGCCGCCTGAAACGGTTGTCGCTTCCTCACCGAATAAACGCTCGCGAACGAGCTCAGAAACTTCAACGAGATTGGCGCCCGCCTCACGGAAAATGTCAATCTCAACGGCCTCGGCACCAGCGACTCTCAGAATGACATCGCGGTCTTTATGGAAGCGCTGCACCTTGGCGACTTCGTGCAATTTAATCGCAACACCGCCCCGCGTAACGAGAGGCAATTCGGAAATCTCATCAATCGTGCGAAACTCATTTAAGGTGCGGACGACATATTCCACGGAACCTTCTTCGAGAGTGCCGCCTGGGACATTGAGATTTTCTTCGGCTAGGCGCGCTTTGACCAACTCAGGAGTCAGTTTTAAATTCGCCATTCGATGCGTGTCGAGCATCACGACGATTTCTTCTTCGAGGCCACCCCTAACGCGGACGGCAGCCACACCGGCGATGCTCTCTAATTCGCGTTCGACTTTTCGTTCGGCCAAGTCACGCAATCGTGTCAGGTTGGTGTCGCCCGAAATCGCAATGCGCAAAATGGGGTCAAGGCCGGGGTCGTATCGAAGGATGAGCGGCTTTTCCGCACCCTGCGGCAAGAAAACTCGGTCGAGTCGCTCACGCACATCTTGCACCAAGAATGGCAGATTAGAACCCCACTCAAACTCAAGTTGAATTTCGCTTAACTCTGCGCGTGAACTAGAGCGCATGGAAACAACGGAACCAACGGTTGAAAGCACATCTTCGAGTCGTTCGGTGACTCGTTCTTCGACATCAGAGGGTGCCGCGCCAGGGTAAGCCGTGCGGACCGTCAAGGATGGGTAATCCATGGCAGGCAGCAAATCGACAGGCAGTTTGCCTAGAGAGACCACGCCAAAAACGACGGCGGCCAAAACGAGCATCAACATGCCCACGGGCCTGCGGACCCCATAACTCAGGATGCCGCGTTGGATGTCGGAGTCGCTCATGAGCCGATGATTTCGACGGGGGTGCCCTGTTCGAGTCGGTCTGCGCCAATCACCACAACGGTGTCGCCTAGCTCAAGCCCGGATTCAGGCAGAGCTTCGATTTGATTTGCATTCTCGAAGCCAGGGGCAAGATCAAAACGGACGGCTTTACCGTCAACAATTTTAAAGCCATACTGGACGCCACCCTCAAAGAGGAGTGCTTTTTTGGGCAAGAGCAAAGCTGAGTCATGTCGCTCAAGCTCGATAGTTAAGGACACCAAAATACCAACAGGCAGAATTCCTTGCGCAGGAGTGAGTCGTGCCGTGACTTTTACAGTGCCCGTTTCTGGGTCAACGGTCGGGCTCACGCGCTCAATCACGCCAGGGATGTCTAGGCCAGGCATGGCTTCCGCTGTGGCGGATAGGGGAAGGCCAGCTTTCAGGAAGGCCAGCTCTCGTTGAGGGCGGTGAATCTCGACGCGAGGGTGTGCCAAATCAACCACTTGGAAAGCGCGAGTGCTAACGGTCGCCAAGTCGCCAACAGATAAATCGCGCGCGGCTACGGTGCCTGCTATCGGGCTTGTCAAAGTGCAGCGTTCGAGCTCAAGCTTTGCACGGTCGAGTGCCACCTTGCCCGACTCAAGAGTTGTGCGAGCCGTGAGCCAAGTTTGCTTGCTTGTTTCGAGCTCGCGCTCACTCAATAAAGAAATGCCGACCGTTTTGCCACTAGCCAATTCTTGATTTCGCTCATAATCTTTGTGAGCGCTCTCAAGGCCTGTTTTGGCTTCTTCGATGCGAACTTTGGCTTCTTGGTATTCAAGCTGAGCCACAGAGTCGCGCAGTCGAGCCAATGCTTGGCCCATTTGGACGACATCACCTTCTTCGGCCAAAATCTCTACGACGGTTTCGGCGCGCTCCGGCATGATGTCGACGGAGTCGAGCGAAACCACATTGGCGACAGCCTCAAGGGTGCGCAAGATATCGCCTTGAGTGACGGCCGCCACGCGCACCAATCGCGTTTCGAGCTCGGGCTCGGTTGGCTCATCGCCAGCGTTGTCTGCTTGCGCTTTGGCGTTGAGATCAACGACGGTTGCGGAGTCAGAGGAGGAGTCGCTTGGCTTGTCGCTGGTTGAGCAAGCAAGCAAGAAAAGAAGGGGGAGCAAAGATGCGCGAGACATGACAGGGGTTACGAAGGAATCGGGAGAGTATTATGTCTTTTCCTTGTGACATTTCCGTGACATTCTTAAGCCACGAAAGCGCATTCTTCCACTCATGTCTGCCGACACCTGCGACACCCAACACCGGGGCCATTCTTTGCTGCCATTTTCGACTGCGATTCAGCAGCTCGTTGCCGCTGCAAAGCCACTTTCCGCCGACGCGGAAGCCATCCCTCTTGCCCACGCTTTGGGCAGCGTCTTGGCTGAGCCCATCATGATGACGCGCGCCGAGCCACCAACTCGCCGTTCCGCGATGGATGGCTGGGCCGTTTGTTCATGCGATGGCAGTAACGATCGCAAAGTTTGTGGTGCGGTTTATGCGGGCACATCCGTGATTCCATCTGTTGGGGCGGGTGAAACGGTTGCTGTCATGACGGGTGGTGTGGTGCCAGATGGGGCCGATACGGTCATCCCCGTTGAGCACACCGAGCGCAAGGGCGATGTCGTGAGTTTTTCTCAAGAGCCACAAGCGGGCCGTCATGTGCGTCAGCTCGGCGAAATGGGCGATGCCGGGCGCGTGCTGCTCGAAGCGGGCCGTGTTTTATCCTCTGCTGATTTGTCTGCCGCCGCCGGATGCGGCGCCGACCCCGTTTTTGTCGCCGCCCGCCCACGCGTCATTGTCATGTCAACTGGCGACGAGGTCGTGCCGTGGGCAACTGAGCCTGAGCCGCATCAAGTCCGTGATTCCAATCGACTCGGCTCGATCGCTCAACTCATCGCCGCAGGCGCAGATGTCATTGACCACTTGCATGTTCCAGACGACCCTGAAGCGTTGCGTGCGGCCGTTGAGTCAGCTCTTGGGCGTGCTGATTTACTTGTCACGATTGGCGGGGTCAGCATGGGCGACAAAGATCACTTGCCTTCGACTTTTGAGGCTTGCGGTGTGGCCAAACTTTTTCACGGTGTGAGCGTTCAGCCAGGCAAGCCAGTTTGGGCGGGGCACCTTGGAGAGAAGTTTGTCTTGGGGCTTCCGGGCAACCCGGTGTCTTCTTTTGTCATGCTTGAAACTCTTGCTGTGCCACTTCTGCAACGCATGATGGGCGGGCAGGCTCAGATGCGACCGTATCAGGCCGGCATTCTTGGCGCACCGGCGCGTGCCAAAAAACGAGAGCGTTTTTTACCCGCCGATTTAAAGATCAATTCTCTGGGGCAGTTGGTTATCACGCCGCGCCCCGAGCAGGGGTCGGGCGATTGGACATCTCTTGCAGGCGCAGATGCTCTTTTGCATGTCTCGGCTGGCTTGACTCTTGCGGCTGGCGAGATGGCCGAGTGCTTGACGATTAGCGGTGCGACTCACTTAGGAGTGTCAGGCGAGGTTCCAAACGAATCGGTATGAGTTTGCTTCTCGTACTCCTAGCCGCCGTTTTGCGCGCAGTTGCTTTGCCGGGTTGGCTTTGGGGCGGTTTAGTCCTGCCGGCGATTCTTTTTCGCATCCTTTACTGGGAGCGGGGGGGCAATAAAAAAGGCGATTATCTAGGCGGTGTCGTTTTTTGGTCGCTCGCCTTTTCTTTCCTTGGCAACATTCACCCTCTGATGCCAATCCCCGTCGGGCTCATCATGGGTTGGTTCTGGGTCGCTGGCGGAGTGCTTTTCCGTCGCCTTCGCCCATGGATGCCCGCCGGTCTGGCCGGCCCCGGTGCTTTACTCATCATGGCTTGGGCGCATCAGTGGTTTCCTATGGGTGGCTCACCGTGGGCATCTTATGCCTTGGGCTTGGCTGATGTGCCGGCCGTCCTCTCGATGGGCTCCATTGTGGGTGAGCTTGGCGCCTCTGCGGTTTTGGTCTTTGGAGCGGGCTGCCTTTTCACTTTGTCGACCCGTGGCCCACGCCTGGCCCTTTTGCCTTTTATCGTGACGTTGGCTTTGATTTTGCCTCAGACCTTTATCACTTGGGCACGCAAGCCAGCACCCCCAGATCTGCAATGCCTCGGGATTCAGGCCAATATTGGCCTCAACGAAAAGCACGAACCCGAATTGGCCGGTGAGATTTACAAGCGCCACCTTGAGCTAACTCATGCAGGGCTTCAAGACGGTCCCGACCCCGATGTCGTGATCTGGGCCGAAACGATGTGGCCTTTTCCCGCCCTACCTAATGAGGCCGTCGGAGAGATGCGCCGCCCTTGGCCAAATCAGCCCACGGAAGTCGTCCCGGCCCGCGAGTTACTTGACTTGCAGCAGATGGCGGTTGCTCAGGTGATGAGCCCCGCGCCGCCAAGCACGACCTTCTTGATTGGTTCTCATTTTTATCAAGCCGTTCAGCCTAATGCTCCGGCTGAGGTGATGAGCGAGCGCACATCTGAGGTTCTTCTTTTCTCTCAATCCGGCACGATCCTGAGCCAAATGAGTAAGAGCGAATTGGTGCCGTTCGGTGAGCGGTTGCCGCTTAAAGGGGCATTTCCAGGCTCTGAGAGTGTGGCCATGGGCGTTTTTGCTGCGTCAGGTTTATTGCCGAATTTTACTTTTACTGATCGGCGCGGGCCATTGACGATTCCTCTGGCTGAGGGGCCGCCAGCAAAAATCGGTGTCGCCGTATGCTGGGAAAATGTATTCCCCGGCGTTTTTCGCCAACAGGCTCTTGACGGTGCAGAAGCCTTTGTCGTGCTTTCGAATGAAGCCTGGTACGGCACAAGCGCTGAGTTTGATCAGATGCTGGCCGCGACGCAATGGCGTGCTGCCGAAACACAGCGGTATATCCTGCGTGTGACAAATACAGGTGTCTCGGCGTTGATTCATGCGGGTGGCGCGCATGTGCGCACCTTGCCGCATAACACGCCTCGGGCTTGGCCAATTCGCCTGCCACGAGTAGATTCTGCTCGAACAACTCCCTACTTAAGAGGGGCTTGGGCCTTTTTCCCAGGCTTGTCTCTGCTCCTTTTGCTTCTCGCTCTTTTGCCCAAGCGCAAATTTGATGCCCAAGAAGGCGTCCCCTTTGCTTGACCACTCTCGTCGGGAGGGCTACAGTTTTTTTCAACTCATTTGGAAACCGCCCTCTGCGGCAGTCCTACACTGTGTCACCGCGCTTTTGCGGCCCTCCTTTGTCCTCAACCTGCTCCCATTAAACATGAGCCCCGTCGGAAAGTTGTTCGTCGTCCTCAATTTGGTTCTAGCCGCACTTTTTGTCGGCTCAGCTGCCAACCTCATCGGTACTAGCGGTGATTTCCGCGCCAAGTTCGAAGCTTCCACTGCATCTGCTGCAGCGGCTGCAACCGAGCACGAGTCTGCCCTCAATGAGCTCCAAGCTCGCCTTGACCAGGCCAGCGGCGAGCGTGATCGTGTGGGCGCACTCAAAGACCAAACAGTCGCTGATGTCAGTGCTCTAACCGATGACCTCGAAACCGAGCGTCGCCAAAACGCTGATATGCGTGAGCGTCTCTCGCAGATTCAGGTCGCTTTGGGCAACCTCGAAGACACTAACCGGTCTCAGGGTCAGGCCCTCGCTCGCGTCACCGAAGAAAATGCAAATCTTCGCCAAGAGCGCAATTCGGCCATGACCGTCCGCGACGATGCCGTTGCCGCAAGCACAGCAGCCATGTCTGACAAAGACGGCGCCGTGCGTCAAGCTTCTGACCTAACGGTTGAGCTTCGCCGCGTCAATGAGCGCGCTGACAAGCTCGATGCGCAACTTCAGCAAGTCGTTGCGATTTATCGTGTCGACCTTTCTGATATTGGCGCTCAGCCTATGCTCGAGGGGTCCATCCTCTCATCTGAGTATGTTGGCGATACTGGCTATGTGACCATCAACCTCGGTAAGAAAGATGGCCTGCAGGCTGGCTACACTTTCGATGTCTACCGTGGTGGCACCTACAAGGGTCGCATCCATGTTGAGACCGTCAACGAATCGGTTGCTTCGGCTATGGTTCAGCTCGCTGGTAACGCTCGCGTAACAGCTGGCGACCGCATCTCTACTCGCCTCTAAGCCCAGGTTTCATCATGGCAGCACCTCGTCGTCGTCCCCCGAAAAAGGGCAAAACCGCTAAGCCGGCTAAAAAGGCCAAAAAGGTCAAAGTAGTTAAGCCTGAAAAGGAAATCAAGCCAGGGCCTCCCGTTGAAACGGTATTGGCCATTGTTACCGGCATCGCTCTCTTTGCGGCACTTCTTGTTGTCGATTACGAAAAGGGCACGCACTATGGCACTGGCATGTTCTTTAAAGACGCATACCAAAGCTCATCCGCCAATTAATCGAGTCGATTTTGGCTTTAAGGCGCTTCCTGATTCAGGAGGCGCCTTTCTCTTTGGCTCAGGCTTTTCTAGTGCCCACTGGTTGCCTATACTCTCTTGCGAGCGCATTTCGCTTGCGCAACCCTTGACTCCCTAATCCTCATGTTAGACAGGCTTTTCGGTCGTTTTTCCCTTACGGAAGACCTTGGCATTGACCTTGGTACCGCTAACACTCTTGTGGCCTCACAAGAGCGTGGCATCATTCTTGACGAGCCTTCTGTGGTTGCGGTTTACAAAGGCACCAACGAGGTGATTCTCGATGGCATGGGCGTGGGTGATGAGGCTTACGACATGCTGGGCAAAACGCCCTCCAACATCGAGGCTATCCGCCCACTCAAGGGTGGTGTGATCGCTGATTTTGAGATCACCGAAAAGCTGCTTCGTTACTTCTTGCACAAGGCCCACGAGGGTCGTTCTTGGGTTCGCCCACGCGTAGTCATTGCGGTTCCTTCAGGCATTACAACCGTTGAAAAAAGAGCCGTAATTAATTCGGCAGAGCGGGCGGGTGCACGCAAAGTTTATTTGGTTGACGAGCCTATGGCTGCCGGTCTTGGCGTTGATTTGCCGATTACTGATTCGCAGGGTTCCATGGTGGTTGATATTGGCGGTGGCACAACCGAGGTTGCGATCATGTCTTTGGGTGGCGCAGTTGCAGTCACTTCCGTTAAGGTCGCAGGCGACAACATGGACGAGGCGATTATGAGTCACATCCGCAAGACTCATAATTTGCAGATTGGCCCACAGACTGCCGAAGAATTGAAAAAAACCATTGGCTCGGCGGTTGCTCTCGAGCAAGAAAAGACTCTTGAGATTGCTGGGCGCGACACTTTGACTTTGATGCCTCGCAAAGCAGTCATCAACTCCGAAGAAATCCGCGAAGCCCTCCAAGAGCCTCTCCGTGGCATTATGCGCGCGATTAACGATTGCTTAACGACGGCGCCCCCTGAAATCGGCTCTGACTTGCTTGAGCAAGGCATCGTAGTCGTGGGCGGTGGTGCGCTCTTGCCTGGCCTTGATTCTTTCATTCAAGACCAGACTAGTTTGCCTTGCGCCATCGATGATGAGCCGCTCACTGCGGTTGTCCGTGGCACGGCTCGCTTCCTCGAAGACCTCGACCTTTACTCCTCGTTCTTATCTGACGGCGAGGATCTGCTCTAGTGTTCCTCCTGCCGGGCGCCGAGCGCTACCGGCGGTTTCTGTATCTGACTGCAGTTTTGACTGTGGTCGTGGGTTTAGCTTGGTGGCCGCAAACGGCTGTTGAGACCGTGATGGGGCATTTGCTCGCCACCCCTGCTCGATTGATGGCAGCACCCGCTGGTCGCGTGGCGACGGCTGCACAACAACTCTCTGGCGATGCTTGGCAGTCATCTGCCCGTCCAGGGGTATTAGCCGAGCTAGCGACTGCCGAGCGGCGCACGGGGCAACCCGCTTCCGTTCCAAGTTTGGCTTGGCTTGAGGTTCCAGTTTTTCAGTACCAAGCTACCCGCGGTTCTTTGATTCTGGCGGCGGGTCATTCTCATGGCCTAGCCATTGGGCAACCTGTTGTCTTTGGTAATCGCTGGCTGGGTCGGGTTGTGGCGGTCAGTGAGTCGGCCGCGCGCGTATCGCTCTGGCAGGCTACAAATGAGCGCACCGGGGTATCCCTTCACAATCCTGATGGCTCCGCTGCTGCCGCCGTGAGCGTCGGGCGTGGCGCGTCAGGCCTTCCTGTCGTGCGCTGGCTTGCACCGGGGCAAGAAGCATTGGTCGGCGCCGAGGTCTTTTGGCGCCCTTTGGTCGAAGACCCTCCTGCCATGCAGCGTTTGGGGTTAAAGCTGGGCTTCCTTGTTCGTGAAGGAGACGCCGACCGTGGCGAACAGGTCTGGGCCATCGCTAGCGATTTGCCTTCTGGCGCTGAGGGTCGCGTGTGGGTGGCAGCGGGTGCTGTTGGGCATTCTCTGGTGGCCGAGCCGCCCGTGACTCGCATGAAGGCTTGGGCCGCGATTCCTGCCGATGCCGTTTTTGGCCAAGCCGTTGCGGCCTATCATTTAGCGGGCGCACGCCCTGCCGCAGTAATCGCTTGGGCTGGAGGCGCAGGCACGGCGGGTTCCGTCATTGCCCGCGTGGTCAAACAGCGCGGCTCGGTCGTCTGGGCCGTGCCTCGTTCGCGCAATGATTGGAACCCAGGCGAGGTGGTTTTGCTACGCCCCAAGCCTCTTCAGTTATTGTCAGAGCTTCCCCCTCAGGCATCAGCGAGTGATTTTTTCTATTACACACGCGGTTCGGATGACATCCCAAGGGGCTTGCCGCTTTTTGATGCTGAGCTCCCTTCGCCACCCCGTGGGCTTGCCTTTGAGGCTTTGACGCGAGTGTCACCGCCCGAGGTCTTGAGATGAAAGAACCGCGTCTGCGCATATTGGTGCCGGGGGTTTTGGTCCTTTCGCTGGCTGTTCCAGCCCTTCGAGGGTTTTCGATTTTTGCTGTTTTTCCTGACCCTTGGTTGCTTTTTTTATTGGCGACGGTTGCCGTGCCGACATCTGAATCTCTCCGCAGGCCCGTTAGCCTAGTCATTTGGTGTGCGTTTTTTCGGGCTTGCGTGAGCGCGGCCTCTTTCTTTTCGGGGCTTGCGGGTTTGGGCCTGGCTCTCGTAGTGAGGCATCATTTGCACCGCCGCATTTCTTCCCACGATTACTTTTTGCGCTTTTTAGTCGGCACGGCATCCGCCCTTCCGCTTGCTATTTTTGACGCGCGATCCGCCGGGCTTTTGGGCTTAGATATTTCATACTCGGTTTTGGCTTGGCGAGTTGTTTGGGTGGGCCTTTTTTGGGCCTTCTTTCTTGGGCAGCGCGTGGGGCGTCGTTGGAGACTTGGCGGATGAGATCCAGCCGCCACATCCGCTTGATCTTGGTTTGCTTGGCTTTTTTAGCTTTGCTGATTGGGCGCCTCTTTCAGCTTCAAGTCGTTCAGCATCAAGATTGGGCCGAGGAAGCCCGTCGCTCTCGCCTGAGCAAACGCTCACTGCCTTTTTATCGAGGGCGCATACTCGACAAGACAGGCATCGTTTTAGCCGAAGATCGTATTTCCTATGATTTTTTGTTTGAGTACCGCTCGTTTCGCCGAGGCAATCCTATCGCGCAATTACTCGAAGCTTGGGCGCTTTTAGGTTACGCTCCTGGTGGGCTAGACGCGTGTGCAAATCAAGGCCTGAGCTTGGCGGCTGGTTTGTTTGCAAAGAGCCCTAACGACCTCGAATCCTTAGATTCTGGCTCAAAAGGAGATTTTGTTTATTACTTACGCAGACTTGGCGGTAAGCCCGACTGGAGTGACATCCAAGCCTGGATGGCGCGAGAGGGGCAGCCTTTTCAAGAGGCTTTTCCGCACGCGTTTGCTTCCTTCGAATCGAGATTCTCGCAGTCTTTGATTGACCTCCGCGTTCTTGAGGTCGCGCTTGGCGATGAGTGGAAGGGTGCGTTGCTCCCGCGCATCGAAAAGGAGCGTCTGCGCTTAGAGTTTCTCATCCGAAGACGAGCGGTTTTGGCGGCCGCGGGGCGTCCGTTGGATTGGTCATCATTTCAGGTTCGAGAGCAACTTCTCTGGCGCGGTGAGGGCGAGGCACCTGAGAGATGGCAGATTGAGCGTACGGCCTTTTTGAAAGATGTCGCCACCCGTTGGCAGATGCCTCGTGATCTTGAAGCACTTGCAGCTTCCATGCTTGCCGATGGCGAGCTGGCCTTTGAGACTTTGGGCGCTCTTCTTCGTCATGCTGAAAAATACCAGCCTGCTGATGTCCGTGGTTTGCGCCGTGGCTTGGTGCGCGATATTCACAGCGCGCGCCAGGTGCGATTGAAGCGCAACTTGCCTTTCGAGGTCGTCGATCGTTTGGCGCGATTGCCGGAGCGTCACCCCGGGTTGTTTGTGCAAGAAAGCCCCATTCGCGTTTACCCTGATTCGGTGGTTCCTCAATTGTTGGGCACGGTGCGTGCAGCAAGTGAAAAAGATTTGCGCGAGTATCAAGATTTGCGCGAAGAGTATTTGTCGCTCGCGCGTTTGCTTCACCTTGAGCCTCACCAAGAAGCTCGCTATCAAGATTTGCGCAATCGGCTCTGGACGCAGGTTTTGCGGCCCGGAGATTCTCGTGGTCGCCGTGGCCTTGAGTTGGCTTTCGAAGATGTCTTAAAAGGCACGCGAGGTTATCTCCAGGTGCTTGAGGTCGGCGACGAAGATGAGGGCCCGCTTGAGTTGGCCTTCGCACCACCTCGGCATGGGGAAGACATCCGTCTTGCGATTGACGCATCTTTACAAAAGGCCGCTGAAGCCGCAATTTCCTCGGGTTATCGAGAGGTGCGCCGACAATTAAGCCAAGAAAGTAAGCCCCAATGGGCGGTGATTGAGGGGCTTAAAACACCGAGAGCGGCTATCGCAATAATCGATTTACAAGATGGCACGACTCCCGTGTTGGCGACCGCTCCCTCTTATGAAGCGGCTGATTTCCGTGCGGATTATTCCACTTTAGCCGACGACCAAGAGGGCGCGCCGCTGCGACACCGCGCATTGGCAGGTGGCTTTGCGGGGTGGCAAACGCCCTATCCGGGCTCTACCTTCAAATTGGTGGCCTCTGCTGAGGCTTTGGCGCAAGACCCCGAAGCCTGGGAAACGGTTTATCTTTGCGAGGGCAGCTATCAAGCGCCAGGCGCCACGCGAGCCCTGAAATGCGACTCTCGATGGGGGCACGGCGAGATCTCCATGCGCGAGGCCATTCAGCATTCTTGTAATGTTTATTTTTACAGGCTCGCTGAAAAGCTGGGCTACAGCGCTTTGCTCAACCGCGCCCATAGTCTTGGGTTTGGTTCAGCAACAGGTATCGAAGTGACTCAAGCCGACCCGTGGCTAGAGCGGGGCGCCAATAGCACGACCAAGGCCAGCGGGGTTTACGGAGTGATTTCCACCATGCGATTCGCGATTGGCCAGACGCACATCACGGCCAGCCCTCTACAGATGGCACGCTTTTTCGGATGGCTGGCCACCGGCAAATTGTGGGCCCCGCGTTTAGTCCTCGAAGGCCGCGGAGCGACTCCCGCAGTGCAAAAGAGTCAGCCGATGCCTCTGGCCAAAACGCAATTAAATCGTATCCGTGAAGCTTTGCAGGCCGTGACCAATGAGCCAGGCGGTACCGCCTACAGCGAGAGCTTTTCTTTGCGTGACTTCCGTGTCGCCGGGAAAACGGGCACAGCGCAGGTCGGTGGCAAAGGAAAGCACGGGCGCACCCATGCATGGTTTACAGGCTATTTCCCGTGGGATGAGCCGCGTTACGCCGTGGCTGTCATGTGCGAAAACGCAGGCCTGCACGGCGGCCAAATCGCGACTGTGGTGCTGCATGAGTTTTTGTCATCCGCAGCTGCCGAGCCGTTGGTTTCTGTTTTTGCCGACTCGGCTGATGTGCCCGAAAGCCGCGGCGATGGGGGTGTTCGGTGAGGTTTACACGCATTCAGCCCATTCGCTCTTTGATGCGGTTTCTGAAAAAAACCGATTGGCCGATTATTCCTTTGGCCCTCGGCATTATGTGGGTTGGTCTAACCGTTCAAGGCAGTGTTTCTGGAGGGGTGCGCTATCCGCCGTCGCATGTTATCCGCATGGTTGTCGCGGGGCTGGCGTGTGTGCTTTGCGCCGCCTGGGGTGAGCGCCGCTGGCGGAAAAGCCCGTGGCTGGTTTACGGCATCTGCCTTGCGTTGCTCGTTTTGGTTCTGCTCACGGGGCGTTCCACAAACAACGCGCGCCGCTGGATTGATTTGTTTGGCGGTTTCAAATTGCAGCCAAGCGAAACCATGAAGTTCGCGGTGATTCTTGCCCTTGCTAAATGGTTCGGAGACCACCCTAAACCTAGGCGCATGGCCGATCTTTATCGCCCCGCACTCCTTGTTGCAGTTCCTGCAATTCTAGTTTTACTCGCGCCCGATTTAGGCACGGCACTCACCTTTGTCCCCATGTTTTTGGGTGTGGCTTGGCTCGCTGGCACACCCTGGCGTGTGTTGCGTTGGGTTTTGATTTTGCCTGTTTTGCTCGCGCCGATTGCATTGCTTTTCATTCAAGACTATCAACAAGAGCGCGTGATGAGTTGGTGGAAGCAAAGCGAATTAACCCTCGAAGAAAAAGCCGATGTCGGTTTTCACCTTTGGCACTCCAAGATGGCCGTTGGGTCGGGTGGTATGCATGGTTTTGGCTGGGCGCGTGGCCCTGAAAATCGGCTTGACCGTTTACCCGAAAGACACAATGACTTTGTTTTCCCCGTTATCGCAGAAGAACACGGTTTTGTCGGCGCGAGTTTGTTCCTCTTGCTATACGCGGCTTTGGGTGCGGCTGCGATTGCACTAGCGGTGAAACATCGCGACCCGTTCACACGGCTTTATTTGGGCGGCATGGGCTTGCATTTTTTGGTGCATCTCATCCTGAATGTTGGCGTCACGCTTGGCGTTTGGCCTACGACGGGCTTGCCTTTGCCGATGGTGAGCTTTGGTGGCAGTTCGATGGCGATGGCAGGGGTCATGATTGGTGTGGGGCTCGCTCTTTCTGCATCACGCGGCCCCGTTTTTACTTCCCGCGCCTGGGAGGATTAGCCTGCTATTGCCGCGAGGCTGGCTTAAACTTTACTTATGCGTGGCATCCAAATGGTGCGCCCTGAAGCAGGGGCGGCAAAGTTAGTTACCGGGTTGCCTGTTCCTGAACCAGGGGCGGGTGAGGTGCGTGTGCGTGTGGCCCGCACAGCCATTTGCGGAACCGACCGGCATATTTTTCATTGGGATGATTCCGTTTCACATATGCTCACCCCGCCGGTGATTATCGGCCATGAGTTTTGCGGCTACATCGACGCACTTGGCCCTGGCGTAGATGGTTGGGCTACGGGTGATTATGTTTCTGCAGAGATGCATTTGGTCTGTGGCACATGCCGCGCCTGTCGTGCCGCCAATCAGCATATTTGCGAAAACACACGCATCAAAGGTTTGCACGAGTCGGGTTGTTTCACAGAGTTTGTGGTTTTGCCGACCAGCAATTTGGTCGCCCTTGACGCCGATATCGTCCCCGAAGAGATTGGGTCGTTTTTAGATGCCTTGGGCAATGCCGTGCACACCGTCCAGTCCGCAACTTCGATTGCGGGGCGCCATGTGCTCGTTTCGGGTTATGGTGCGATTGGTGCGATGGCGGCCGCTGTCGTCGAATTTGAAGGCGCGGCGAGCCTGACGATTACCGAAGTTGCCCCTGGGCATCTCGACCGCGCGCGTGAGTGGGCAAGTCAGTTGAGTGGTCGGGTCCCGGTCAAGGTGGTGCATCCAGCTGACGAGGGCTTCCTCGAGAGTGTTCGCGATACGACTTCGGGTGGCGTTGATGTGGTCCTCGAAATGTCAGGCGCCAAACCCGCGATTAATGCGGCGCTTGAGTTGCTTTACCCTGGTGGCGAGATGGTGATGCTGGGCATCCCCAATGGCCAAGCCTTGACGCTTGATGGTTTTTCGCGCAATGTGATTTTTAAGGGCCTGACTCTCCGCGGAGTCTTGGGGCGTCAGATGTTTGCGACTTGGCATGAGATGCTTTCTTTGCTCGGGCGTGGGCTTGATGTGCGCCATATCGTGACGCATCGTTTGCCTTTGCGTGGTTTCGCCGACGGCATTGCTTTGCTCGACGCTGGCGACGCCCACAAAGTCGTGCTTGACCCATTTGCTGATTAGATTTTGGCTGCTGCTGTCTTACAGTTGTAAGCGATGTTACTGCTACTTTCTCCGGCGAAAAAAATGGGCTTTGATGCGCCCGCGCGTGGGCTCCGTTTGACGAAGCCGCGTTTGCTTCAAGATTCAAGCGAGTTGATGGGGGTGCTGTCGGCGTTGTCGCAAGATGAGTTGGCTGCCTTGATGAAACTTAGCCCCGCGTTAGCCGAGTTGGGTATTGAGCGAAATGCTGCCTGGGTGTGCCACCCCAAGCAAGATTCTGGCCCGGCATTATTTTCTTTTCGGGGCGCGGTTTTTGCTTCGATGGGGCCGCGTGGCTTTGACGACGCAACTTTGCAATACGCGCAAGAGCATTTGCGCTTGCTGTCGGGCCTTTACGGGTTGTTGCGCCCCTTTGACAAGATTATGGGCCATCGTTTAGAAATGGGCACGCGCCTTAAAACACAACGCGGCGCCAATCTTTATGCGTTTTGGGGTGAGCTTATCTGCCGCCTACTAGAAAAAGACCTCAAGGCGGAAGGCAGTGGTTTGGTTTTGAATTTGGCCTCTGCTGAGTATTTCAAAGCGACTCAACCCAAGCTATTGGCGGGTCGCGTTTTGACCCCTCAATTCAAAGAGCGCAAAGGCGACGGCTATCGCATGCTCGGCATTTTCGCCAAGCAGGCACGCGGGCATTTCACCCGTTGGGTGCTCGAGAATCGCATCACCGAGGCGAGCGATTTGCATGCCTTTGCGATCAATGGCTATGCCTATTCCGCTGAGTTGTCTGATGGCGACAATTTAGTGTTTACGCGCGGCTGATTTACGACATCTCTTCGCACCTCACTTTCTTATCTGAAATCTATAGCGCTAGCCGCTGATAGGGCACTCTATTTCCCATTACCCCGCAACTCAATGCAGCAAAATGCCCTATTTTTGCTGGATATATAGAAAACCCATAGTTTTCACTATTTGAAACCTTGCGCGTGCGCGATTTTTGGTCTAACTTGTCTACGGAAAGGGAAGCCATCCCTTCCGGAGGCGCAAATGGCAATCACTTACACACGGGTTTTGGTCGACATGGGGGGCATCCTCCAGGGCGTTGGCTTCCGTCCCAAAATGTTGGTGCTTGCAGAGCGGGCCGGATTAACTGGCTGGGTGCAAAATCGTTCGGGTACGGTGCGGATGTCACTTGAGGGGAGTACAGAGGCCATTGAAAGCTTCTTCCAAACCTTGCCCACGCGATTGCCGAAACGCGCGCGCCTCGATCAACTGGATGTTCTGGAAAGTGAGCCACTCTCTGAGGGGGGAGTGGCTCCTTCTTTTGAAATCCTAGAGAGCCCCATAGATGGTGCTGACGACAAGCATGCCGCCGAGGCTTACCGTATTTCGATTCCTGCTGACTTGGCGCTGTGCGAGGATTGCCGCGCTGAGGTTTTTGACTCGGCGAGTCGATATTTTGGTTATGCGTTTACGGCGTGCACGAATTGCGGCCCGCGCTATTCGGTTGTTACTGATATGCCGTATGACCGAGCAAAAAGCACTTTGCGCGACTTCCCTCTATGTGAGACTTGTCTCGAGGGTTATCGCGATGTGCGTGACCGCCGCTTTCATGCCGAGAGCATCGCCTGCCCTGAGTGCGGCCCGCAGTTGAGCTTGCTCGACGCAGATGGCGAGCCGATTACAGATGGGCAGCGTTGTTGCGCTCGTAGTTGCGTCAATCAACCCTGTTCCGAGCCGTGGCCGTACAAGTATTTATCTCAAGACCAGGCGTGTATCCTAAAAAAGACACGCGCAGCTTTGAGTTTTGGTGATGTGGTCGCCATCCGTGGAATCGGAGGTTTTTTGTTGGCCGTCGATGCTTTTGATGAAGTCGCGATTGCCACTTTGCGCGCTCGCAAGAATCGACCCGACAAGCCCTTTGCCGTGATGGCGCGCAATCTAGAAGTCGCGCAGCAATATTGCGATTTGCCTGATAGTGCCGTCGAGCAGATGACTAGCCCGTCGTCGCCGATTTGCATTGCTCCCGTCAAGCGCGAGGCGCTCGAAACTCTCACCACTCATTCCGCCCTGAGTCCCGATGGGCAAACGCTCGGCATGATGTTGCCGACCACGCCGATTCATGAGTTGCTGTTTCAGCCTTTGCCTGGTGACGATACCCCTGCGTTTGATTTGCTAGTGATGACAAGTGGCAATCGCGGGGGCGAGCCGATTTGCATCAAAACCAATGAAGCGCTTGAGCGGTTACGCGGCATCGCTGATTTGTTTTTAACTCACAACCGCGAAATCAACTTGCGATGCGATGATTCGCTTTGCGCAATCGTGAATCATTTACCGCAAGTGTGGCGGCGCGGGCGTGGGTTTGCTCCCGATAGTTTTCCGTTGCATCGCGCCCTTCAACGCAATGTCCTTGCGATGGGCGCAGAGCTAAAAAACGCGATTGCAATTGGTTTTGGTTGCGAGGCTGTCTTCAGCCCTCATGTTGGCGATTTGGCCACTCCCGAGGCACTTGACGGCCTTGAGCAAGTCGTCGAGACCTTGCCAGATTACTTTCGCCAACAGCCGGAAGTGATCGCGGTTGATGCTCATCCCGATATGCACGCGACTCGCATGGGTCGGCGCGTGGCCGGTGAATTAGGAGTGCCCGTAGTCGAGGTGCAGCACCATGTGGCCCATGCGGCTGCGGCCATGGCCGAGCATGGTCTTGATGAAACGCTCGCACTTGCATTCGACGGAACTGGCCTCGGTACAGATGGCACAATTTGGGGTGCTGAGTTGTTGCACCTTGGTGGGCATTCAACGCCGAGTGCGGTTAGCGCGTCTTCATTTCCCTGGAAGCGACTCGGCACATTTGACCCCGCGCCACTACCTGGCGGTGACGCGGCTGTGCAGCACCCCGTCCGCCAGGTGATTGCGCGTTTGGCCGAAGCGGGTTGCCAAGTCGGTGATTGTCTTTGCGATGCGATGGGCACGACTTGCAAAGAGGCCAGCATGTGGCGGATGCAATGCGCGCGCGGTTTGAATGCACCTTTGACTCATGCGGCCGGCCGCGTTTTTGATTCTTACTCTACTTTGCTTGGGTTGAGCCCCGAGTTCACCACATACGAAGGTCAGCCCGCGGTGCGATTAGAAGATCGCGCTTGGCGTGGGCTCGCGGCGAGAGGGGCAGCAAGCGCCTCCGCTGTACCTTTTGCCGTTCGTTCCGACGACGAAGGTCTCTTGCTGATTGATTGGCAAGAAGCCTTCGGAGCTCTTTCCGAGGCTCGTGGTTTGATGGCCCGTGGTGGTCGATTTTCAGAGGCCGATGAGCAAAGTTTTGCACTCGGCTTTCACCAGGCGATGGCCCGCGCTGCGGTTGCCATGGCTGAGCATGGGTGCGCTCAAACGGGCGTGCGCGACTTGGTCTTAACTGGCGGTGTCTGGATGAACCGTCTACTCAATCAACTCGCCGTGCCCGCATTACGCGAAGCCGGCTTCCGTGTGCATTTGCATCGTCAAGTGCCACCTAACGATGGTGGGGTCGCACTCGGCCAACTCGCCATAGCCGGAGGGCTTTTCTCATGTGTTTAGCAGTTCCCATGGAGCTTTTAGAAATCCGCGACGACGGGTCTGGCTTGGCCGGGCTCAGCGGTGCGACCACAGCCTGCAATCTTTCGCTCGTGCCCGACGCCAAGTTGGGCGATATGCTGATCGTTCATGCGGGCTTTGCAATTGAAATACTAGATACAGCCGAGGCGGATAAACGCATCGCTTTGTTTGAGCAGATGGGCGAAGAAGCAGACGAGGCAGGGCTATGAAATACCTCGATGGCTTCCGGAACGGCAAAGCGGCAAAGGCTTTAACTGCCCGATTAAAGGCCGCTGGCGAGCGTTTAGATGCTCAGGGTAAAACAGTGCAATTCATGGAAGTTTGCGGTTCGCACACGATGGCGATTGCGCGTTATGGCATTCGTGACCTGCTCCCTGATTGTGTGAAATTAATCAGCGGCCCAGGTTGCCCAGTTTGCGTAACTGACACGGGCTACATTGATGCGGCGATTGACTTGGGCAAGCAAGGGCATATTTTGGCGACCTTCGGCGATTTGGTTCGTGTTCCTGGTTCGGATGAAACGCTTGCACAAATCCGCGCAGAAGGCGCACGAGTTGAAGTGGTGTATTCACCCGAAGGCGCGGTTGCCCTTGCGCAAGATAACCCCGAAAAGCAGATTGTCTTTTTAGCGATTGGTTTTGAAACTACCATGGTGCCTGGCATTAGTTTGGTGAAAATAGCAGCGGAAAAAGGCCTCGATAACTTAACGGTTTTATGTGCTTTTAAATTGGTGCCTCCTGCATTGGCCGCCCTTGGCTCTGACCCAGAAATTAATCTTGATGGTTTCATTTGCCCAGCCCATGTCAGCGCGATTATCGGCGCCGATGCCTACAAACCTTTCGTAGGCCCTAGAGGCGTTCCTTGCGTTGTTGCTGGCTTTGAGCCACTCGATGTGCTTTACGCGGCAGTTGAGCTGGCTGAACAAGCAGCGGATGGTCGTGCGGAATTGGTGAATCAGTACAACCGCGTGGTCAAGCCAGGCGGTAATAAAGTTGCGCAAGCCGTTGTCGCCGAATTGCTAGAACTCTGCGATGAGCCATGGCGCGGTATCGGCGTGATCCCAGAATCCGGAATGCAACTGCGCGAGGCTTACGCTGCATTTGATGCGGTGAAACGCTTTGGATTGAAGCTTGAGCCAGGGCGTCCGCACCCTGGTTGTCAGTGCGGTGAAGTCTTGAAAGGCAAGATTACACCTCAACAATGCCCTGCATTTGACAAGGGCTGTACGCCAACGCATCCGCTTGGGCCTTGCATGGTTTCGAGTGAAGGCAGTTGCGCGGCTTACTACAAATATGTCCGTCGCGAGGCGGGTGCTGAAACAATGGAGGTCTCAAAGTGAGAACAAAAACAGAAACGAACATTCAACTTGGTCATGGTGGCGGCGGTTTGTTGACTCGCGAATTCCTTGACCGGCATGTGGTGCCGCGTTTTGCGACTGGCCCGCTTGAGGGTTTGCCAGATGGCGCGACGCTTCCCGCGCTTGAAAACGGCATCATCTTTTCCACGGATAGTTTTGTGGTGCATCCCATGTTTTTTCCGGGCGGCAACATCGGCGATTTAGCTGTGCATGGCACGGTAAACGATGTCGCGGTTTCAGGGGGCATCCCACGCTGGCTTTCGCTGGGCATGATTCTGGAAGAGGGCATTGAGCAAGATGTAGTCGGGCGCGTGCTCGATTCTGTGGCCGAGGCAGCGGCTGATTGCGGTGTGCAAGTGGTCACGGGCGATACAAAAGTCGTCCCGCGTGGTTTGTGTGATGGTATGTACCTCAACACCGCTGGCATCGGCGAGCGCATGCCTGAATTTGATTTGGGCGCGGCTCGTTTGCAAACGGGTGATGTGATTTTGGCTTCGGGCACGCTAGGAGATCACGGGATGGCCGTTATGGCGGCGCGTGAGGGCATTGAGATGGCGGGCGGCCCCGTGAGCGATACGGGCCCTGTGCATCGTTTGGTGCAGGCCGCGCGACCATTTGCCACTGAAGTCCGTTTCATGCGCGACCCAACTCGCGGGGGAGTGGCTGCCGTTTTGAACGAACTTGTCGAAGATGCCCCGCTCGGCATTATTTTGCAGGAAGACGACCTTCCGTGGTCGACTGGCGCTCGTGCCATTGCCGAAACCCTTGGCTTTGATTTGCTTCATTCCGCGTGCGAGGGTCGGATGCTTATGGCCTGCGCTCCTGATGTCGCAGGTTTGATTCTTGATGCTTGGCGTGCCATTCCAGAAGGCAACGGCGCCACAGCAGTTGGCGCGGTTACCAATGATGACGCTGGCCGTGTGTTGCTCGAAACCTGCATGGGTGGCCGCCGCTTGGTCGATGTGCCGCAGGGTGAATTGCTGCCTCGGATTTGTTGAGCTCAGGTTTGATGGAAATGAATAAGTAAAGCAAAATGCACGAACTCTCATTAGCCGTTGACTTAATCGCGCAGATTGAAAAAATCTGCGAGCGTGAAAAGGCTACGCGCATCCTATCGGTAAAAGTATCGATTGGTGCGATGAGTGGAGTTGAGCGTGAACCAATGGAGTTTGCGTTTCCTGAAGCCGCGCGGCACACCTTGGCCGAAGGCGCGGTCTTTGAAATCGAAGAAGTGCCCCTGCGCGTGCATTGCAATGCATGCGGGGCCGACACTAAATGTGTGCCGCATTTGATGCGGTGCGAAAAATGCCTAGATGCCGCGGTCGACATCATCTCAGGGCGTGACTTTTTGTTGACCGGTTTGGAGGTTTTGTAATGTGTAAAGATTGTGGATGTGAAACAGCAAATGCAGTGGCCGTACATGGTCATCGACATTTGGACCTAGAAACGCGCGTGCTTGCAGTTAACGACGAAGCCGCCGCGAAAAATCGCGCATGGCTGACTGAGCGCGGCATTAAAACGCTCAACATTATTTCGTCGCCTGGCTCGGGCAAAACGCAACTCCTTGAGCGCACACTTGAAAGGCTTGCACAGCGAGGCGTTAAAGTTGCAGTCATAGTCGGGGATCAACAAACTGACAATGACGCCCAGCGCCTGCAAGGCAAAGGCGCGCCGGTCATCCAAATCGAAACGGGGGCGAGTTGCCACTTAAATGCTCAGCAAATCGGAAACCTTCTACCCGAAATTATTGAAGAGGATACTGAGCTTCTGCTTATCGAAAACATTGGCAATCTCGTTTGCCCAGCGGCTTTTGATCTTGGCGAAACAGCTAAGGTCGCGCTACTTTCCGTCTGTGAGGGTGAAGACAAACCGGTGAAATACCCGCTCCTATTTCACGACGCGGCCATGGTGCTTTTAACAAAAATCGACCTCATCCCGCATCTTGATTGGGACGCTGAAAAGTGCCATCAAGCCTTGCATCAAGTGGCGCATCATGGCAAGCATTTAAGTGTCAGCGCTCGCTCCGGCGAGGGCATGAAGGCCTGGATAGACTGGTTAATAGGGAAGTAAATGTGTCCAAAAAAGCAAAACTTGGCGGTCTATTTCCCAATTTTCAGAAATCTAGAGTTTCTCTATATCACCCGTAAAACAAAGGCTTAATACTCGTACGGAGGACCCAACATGATCGAAAAATCCCTACCTGAAAGTGTCGGAAGCATCTGCAAAAAGTACAAAAATTCGCCAGATCGCTTGATGGACATTGCCATTGACATCCAACATGCCTACCGGTGTGTTTCCCCCGAAGTGCAACTCGATGTCGCCCAGTTCCTGCAAATGGATGTGGTCGATGTGCAGAGTCTCGTGACTTTTTACTCGTTCTTGACCGAGGAAGAAACGGGCAAGATTGTTGTGCGTTTGTGCAACGATGTTCCCGACAAACTTGCCGGCAGCGAGGAAGTCGCCGTTGCTCTTTCATGTGAATTAGGGCTCGATTTTGACGAAACAAGTGAAGATGGTCAATTCACTTTATTGCGCACGCCTTGCATCGGCATGAGTGACCAAGCGCCTGCGGTCATGGTGAATGAAATCATCATCACCAGCCTCACTCCCGATAGCGCGCGCAAGATGGCGCGGCAGTTAATCGAGACAGGCAACCCTTACAAGTTGGTCAAAGAATTTGGCGACGGTCGTAACAGCAATGACCTCATCAAGTCGATGGTTAACAATAATCTGCAACTGCGCGGCCCCGTTTTGTTTAGCGGCCCCGTTACGGGTCGCGGTCTTGAGTCGGCCTTGAAGCAGACGCCCAAAGATGTCCGCCAGATCGTGAAAGATTCCGGTTTGCGAGGTCGCGGTGGGGCAGGTTTCCCGACAGGTCTCAAATGGGATTTCACGGCAGCCGCAGAGGGTGAGCAGCGCTATGTCCTTTGTAACGCTGACGAAGGTGAGCCAGGCACATTCAAAGACCGTGTTTTGCTGACCGAAATGCCCGAGCTCATGTTTGAAGGCATGACGATTGCCGCTTACGCCATTGGGGCGAGCGAGGGTTTGGTTTACTTGCGCGGCGAGTATTTTTACCTCAAGGCATTCCTTGAGCACGCGCTCGAGTTGCGGCGGAAGTCTGGTTTGTTGGGCAAAAACATCCTTGGCCATGACGGCTTTGATTTTGACATCCGCATTCAGCTCGGCGCGGGCGCTTATGTTTGTGGCGAAGAATCGGCTTTGATTTCTTCCTGCGAAGGTTTGCGCGGCGACCCGAAAAACCGGCCGCCATTCCCAGCTCAAAAGGGTTACAAGCAGTGCCCAACCTCGGTCAATAATGTTGAGAGTTTGTGTGCGGCTGCGCGCATCCTTGAACATGGCGCGGAGTGGTTTGCTGGCTTTGGCGAAGCGCGCTCAACCGGCACCAAGGTGCTTTCCGTTTCGGGCGATTGCGAAAAACCAGGCGTGTATGAAATCCCGAATGGCGTCACGCTTTATGAGTTCCTCGACATGTGCGGTGGGCGTGATGCGCAGGCCGTCCAAGTTGGTGGGGCTGCGGGCCATTTGATTCATCCAACCGAGTTTGGTCGTCGTTTGACTTTTGACGACTTGGCTACTGGCGGGTCGATGATGGTCTTTGGGCCTGAAGTTGACTTAATTGATGTCGCGGTTGACTTCCTTGATTTCTTTGTCGAAGAAAGTTGTGGCTATTGCACTCCATGTCGTGCGGGCAATGTGCTGTTGCTCGAGCGGATGAAGCGCATTCAAAATGGCCGTGGCGAAACCGGTGATTACGAATACCTCGCCGACCTTGCCAACTCTATCAAGGGCACAAGCCGTTGTGGTTTGGGGCAGACTTCTCCAAACATTGTTTTGGATTTGCTCCGTCACTTCCGCCCACTTCTTGAATCGCGCATCGGCGACCAAGATCGTAATTTACGCGCATCCTTTGACTTGGATTCTGCACTTAAAGATGCCGAGTTAGCCACGGGCCGCAAGAGCGTCCACAACCAAGAGGGCAAATAAATGACCGATTCCTTCACAATCAATGTTGATGGTCGTGACATTCAGGCTACGAAAGGTCAAACCATCCTTGAAGCCGCGGAAGCCGCCGGGATTTACATCCCTCGGCTTTGCCACCATCCTGAGCTGAAGCCTCACGGTAGTTGCCGCATTTGCACGGTGATTGCTAATGGTCGTTCTTGCACCTCTTGCACGCAACCTGCCGAGCCAGACATGGAAGTGCAAAACAATCACCCACAGGTCGAGATGTGGCGTAAGCAGCTCATCGAGATGCTGTTCGTCGAAGGCAATCACTTTTGCCCTTTCTGCGAAAAGTCGGGTGGCTGCGAGTTGCAAGCGTTGGGTTATCGCCACGGCTTGACCGCGACGCAACACCCGCACTTATTTCCTCGTCGCGAAATTGACGCCACGCACCCTGACATCATGGTCGATCACAACCGTTGCGTCCTTTGCGGGCGTTGCGTGCGTGCTTCCCGCGATGTGGACGGCAAGCGGGTTTTCCAGTTTGTCGAGCGCGGGCCTGAAAAACGAGTCGCGGTTAACTCCGATGCGAAACTCAGTCGCACGGATGTTGACTTGACCGACAAAGCTGTTGGCGTCTGCCCTGTGGGCGCCATCCTGCCTAAGCGTCAAGGTTATGTTGCACCCGTTGGTGCGCGTGAGTTTGACCACACTCCGATTGGCACATCAGTTGAGGGCGGAAACGGCTCTCTGGAGGTCTAAACATGCCACATACTTCAAAACCTAAAGTTGCGACTTGTTCGCTGGCTGGTTGCTTTGGCTGCCATATGTCGTTGCTGGACATCGACGCGCGCATCCTGCAACTTGCTGAAATTGTCGAATTTGATCGCTCGCCTATTAATGATTACAAAGAGTTCCAAGGGCATTGCCGCGTTGGCTTGATTGAGGGCGGGTGTTGCAACGAAGAAAATGTGCATGTCTTGCGCGATTTCCGCAAGCACTGCGATGTCTTGGTTTCTGTTGGCGAGTGCGCCATCATGGGGGGCATCCCTGCGATGCGTAACACGATTGACCTGAAAGAGTGCCTCGACGAGGCTTATCTCAATGGGCCTTCGGTTTACAACCCAGGCGGGCGAGTGCCAGATGACCCTGAGATTCCGCTCTTACTTAATAAGGTGTACTGTGCGCACGAGGTCGTGAAAATCGATTATCACCTGCCTGGCTGCCCACCGTCTGCCGACACCATCTGGGAGGCCCTGGTCGCCCTGCTTAGCGATAACCCTGTGAGCTTGCCTTACGAGCTCGTCAAATACGATTAGGAGGCGAAACCATGAGTATTCCTGTAGAAACAAGTGCCCGCAAAATTACCATCGAGCCCGTGACGCGGGTCGAGGGCCACGGCAAAGTGACGATTCTTTTAGATGACGATGGCAAGGTGCAGCAAGCGCGTTTGCACATCGTTGAGTTCCGCGGTTTTGAGCGATTCATCCAGGGGCGCCCGTTCTGGGAAGTGCCGGTAATCGTTCAGCGTCTTTGCGGGATTTGCCCCGTGAGTCATCACTTGGCGGCAGCAAAAGCAATGGACATAATTGTCGGCGTTGACGAGCTTTCACCAACAGCCGACAAGATGCGTCGTTTGATGCACTACGGCCAGATGTTCCAGTCGCACGCTTTGCACTTTTTCCATCTTTGCAGCCCCGATTTATTGTTTGGTTTTGGCAGTGATCCAAAACAGCGCAATGTTTTGGGCGTGGCCGCAGCGCACCCTGATTTGGCTGTGCAAGGGGTGAACATGCGCCGATTCGGTCAAGAAATCATCTTGGCGACGGCGGGTAAAAAAATTCACGGCACGGGGGCCATCCCTGGTGGTGTGAATAAGAACCTAACGATTGAAGAGCGCGATAAGTTCTTGGCTGAGATTCCTCAGATGAAAGAATGGGCGTTGAGTGCGGTCGCCATTGCCAAAAACTACACGGTTGAGAATTTGTCGACCGTCGCTGATTTCGGCACTTTCCCGTCAAATTATATGTCTCTGGTGCGCGACGATGGCGCCATGGATTTGTATCACGGCAAGTTGCGCGCGATTGATCACAATGGCGACAAGCTGATTGATGGTGCGCCTTATTCAGGCTACCTCGATCACATTGCCGAAGAGGTGCGTAACTGGTCTTACATGAAGTTCCCATTCATGAAAAACATGGGCACCGAAGACGGATGGTATCGTGTCGGGCCACTCGCTCGCATGAATGTGGTTGATTTCATTGACACACCTCTCGCCGAAGTCGCGCGTCAAGAGTTTGTCGCGCTGGGTGCTGGCGCTCCAGTGCATGTCACGATGGGTTACCACTGGGCCCGCATGATTGAATTGCTGCACTCGCTCGAAGAAATGGAGCGCTTGCTCAACGACCCTGATTTGCAGGGCGATGAGCTTGTGCGCACTGGCGAGCGTCGCAGTGAGGCGGTCGGCGTGATTGAAGCGCCGCGCGGCACTTTGATTCATCATTACGAAGTCGACGATAACGACATGGTCACCATGGCCAACTTGATTGTTTCGACGACTCACAACAACGAGGGGATGAACCGTTCCGTGGCCAAGGTCGCCAACGATTACCTCTCAGGCGTTGAAATAACCGAAGGTTTACTTAATCACATTGAAGTGGCTATCCGCGCTTATGACCCGTGCTTGTCTTGTGCAACGCACGCCATGGGCCGCATGCCGCTTGAGGTCGAGTTGGTGGGCGCTGACGGCAAACAATTAGATCGCAAGGTGAAAGATTAGGGTTTTCTTTCCCGATTGGTTTTGATCATGAAAGGCAAAGTGCTGCTGCTAGGGATAGGGAACCCAAGCCGAAAAGACGACGGCTTGGGCCCCGCTCTAGCGGCACGCTTTGAGGCGGATTGCCCCGAGGGGGTAGATGTTGACGCAAACTATCAACTCTCTCTCGAAGACGCCTGCACATTAAGTGAGTACGAAAAGGTCGTCATCCTCGATGCCTCGGCAAAGGGTGACGGCGCTTTTACTTTCGAGGAAGTCGAGCCTGACCCCGCGAAAGAGTTTTCGACGCATTTGATTCTGCCTCCGTCGATTTTGTCTATCGCCCGCGAGTTTTTCCAGGCGGAAGGCTTGCTTTATGTGCTGGGTATGCGGGGTTATGACTTCGAGAGTTTCGAAGAAGGGCTGACGGAAGTCGCTGCAGCTAATTTAGAGGAAAGTGAGGCGTATTTGCGTGGGTGGTTGACCGAGGCTTAAGGCGTTATTTTAACCGTTGCAATGCAACTCGATTGACTCACCAAGCCGGTGATGTCATGCGTGACGGCAACAAAGTCACAACTCCTGCCAACCCATTGTGTCAGATACCCAGGAGCAAGTACGAAACCACCAGAAGCGTCGCCTTGTGCGTTTAAAACCCCAGAAGCATGCCCAATTTTTGATGGTATGCCGAATTTGTAGGATTGAATCAAAAAGTTGGATTGCTTCAAGGGAATCATCACCGTATTGGCGTGCACCCCAAATTAGGGCCAAGCACAAAGAGACTATTAGTGTATCAAGTTAATGTGGTTTGAGTTAAAGAAACGCAGGGTATTACCCGCACTGGATTAGAGGAGGGGTACCCCTCCTCTAAATTATCCACAAATTCTTGCGGAGTTAAATATTTCAAAGAGCTATGCGGACGCACAGTGTTGTAATCACGCTGCCAATCAGCGATTATTTCACGGGCCTCAGCCATGCTGGAAAAGCAATGTTGATTCAAACATTCTTCACGCACTCGAGAATTAAATGATTCGGCGAAAGCATTTTCTGTCGGTTTGCCCGGAGCAATGAAATGTAATTCGATACCGTTTTTATAAGCCCAAGCATCGAGTGCATTACCGGTAAACTCTGGGCCGTTATCCATCAAAATACGTTGCGGTTTCCCGCGCACCTCAATCGCTTCGTCTAGTGATCGAATCACTCTAGATGCCGGCAATGAAAAATCTACCGTCATCGCCACCGCTTCGCGGCTTAAGTTATCGACTACATTAAACACGCGAATGCCGCGACCATCAAACAAGGTGTCCGACATGAAATCCATCGACCAGGTATCGTTCACTTTGGTCGGCAGGATGTGCGGTTTGCGTGATGCACGCGATATCTGGCGACGTTTTTTACGGCGTACTTGTAAGCCGAGTAAACTGTAAATCCTGAATACCCGTTTATGATTTATCTGCCTGCCTTCGCGGCACAGCATTACATGCAAGCGGCGGTAACCGAAACGCGGTCTTTCAATAGCCAGCTCCAAAAGGCGATCGATTAGTTTTTGCGGTGACGGAGTTTTGCAATCATATTGCGCCACTGATCGTGACAAATCTAGTAACTGGCAGCTGCGTCGCTGACTAAGATTGTGTTTAGTTTGTAAGTATTCCAAAATTGATTTTTTAGATTTTGGAGTTACCACTTTTTTTTAAGCACGTCTTTCACAGCTTCGATTTCTAAAGCTTGATTAGCCACCATTTGTTTCAAGCGGCGGTTTTCGTCTTCGAGTTCTTTCAATCTCGTTAGATCACTGACTTGTAAGCCGCTGTATTTAGAGCGCCAGCGGTAAAAAGTGCCACGGGCAATGCCGTGTTTGCGGAGCAGGTCGTCGACCTTAATGCCGGCCTCAGCTTCGCTGAGGATGCGGACAATTTGTTCTTCGGTGTAGCGGGATTTACGCATAGGATTAGTCTGTAGTTTGACAGATTTGTCTCTTTGCGGGTGGCCCTATTTTTGGGGGTCACGCCAGTCGCTGCAACTAATTTAGAGGAAAGTGAGGCGTATTTGCGTGGGTGGTTGAGCGAGCAAGGATAAAATCTTGCCCATGAGTCAAGCCTCCAAGCAGTCCTTTCTCGACGGGTTAAACCTCGAGCTCGATGCCATCCGTGATGCGGGTCTTTGGAAAGAAGAGCGCATCATCACGACCCCGCAAAAGGCCGACATTCGTGTTTCGACGGGTGAATCGGTCGTGAATTTTTGCGCGAATAATTATCTTGGGCTGAGCGATGACCCTGCGCTGATTCAGGCGGCGAGTGATTGTTTGCAGTCGCACGGTTTCGGGATGTCGAGTGTGCGGTTTATTTGTGGCACGCAAGATATTCATAAAACGCTTGAGGCCAAGATTTCTGATTTTTTAGGTTTTGAAGATTGCATCCTTTATACCTCATGTTTTGATGCCAACGGCGGCTTGTACGAGACTTTGCTCGGCGCCGAAGACGCAGTGATTTCTGACGCGCTCAACCACGCGAGCATTATTGATGGCATCCGTCTGAGCAAGGCTAAGCGTTTTCGTTATGCAAACAGTGATATGGCCGAGCTTGAGCAATGTCTGCAACAGGCGGTCGAGGGTGGCGCGCGGCGGATTTTGGTCTCGACCGACGGCGTGTTTTCCATGGACGGCTTTGTGGCCAAGCTCGATGAGATTTGTGACTTGGCTGAAAAGTATGGAGCGATGGTGCATGTTGACGACAGCCATTCGACTGGTTTTATGGGCAAACACGGCAAAGGCACGCATGAGCATTGTGGCGTGATGGGGCGGGTCGACATCATTACTTCGACGCTTGGCAAGGCGCTGGGTGGTGCGAGTGGCGGCTACACCGTGGCGAGTAAAACAGTGGTGGATTTCTTGCGGAATAAGTCGCGGCCTTATCTGTTTTCGAATTCGGTGGCGCCTCCGATTGTGGCGGCTTCGATTGCGGTGTTTGATCGTTTGAGCGCGACGACTGAGTTGCGTGATCAACTCGAAGAAAACACGATGTGGTTTCGTGAGCAAATGACGGCGGCTGGGTTTGACATCAAGCCGAGTGTGCATCCGATTGCACCGATTATGCTGGGGGACGCCAAGCTGGCCGCCGACATGGCGAGCGATATGCTGGCCGAAGGGATTTATGTGATTGGTTTCAGTTTCCCTGTGGTGCCGAAAGGTCAAGCGCGCATTCGCGTGCAGATTTCGGCGGCGCACACGCGTGAGCATCTAGAAAAGGCCGTGGCAGCGTTTATCAAGGTGGGTCGCGTGCATGGTGTGATTCAATGAGCGCGGTCTTTGAGTCGAAATTGCAGTGGCAGCCTTCTGCTGAGGCAGCGGCTGATTCCGCGATTGGCCGTTGGATGCTCGATGCGGGTTTTGAAACCTACGATGCCTTCCATGCTTGGTCCGTGAATGAGCCGGCTGCTTTCTGGAATGCCGTTTGGGATAAGTGTGGCGTGGTCGGCGACAAAGGCGCGGTCTTCGAAGACGGGGTGGCCGACGCGCCAAGTGCTCTTCAAGATGGCGACAAGATGCCAGGTTCCAAGTGGTTCGCTGATGCGCGGCTTAGTTTCGCTGAAAATATGCTGCAAAGGCGCGGAGATGCTCCAGCTTTGGTTTTCCGTCGCGAAGACGGTCAGCGCCGCGAGCTAAGCTTCGATGATGTCGCGCGGCAGGTTGCGCATCTGCAACGAGCTTTAAGGGCTGTAGGTGTCGAATGCGGCGACCGCGTGGTCGGTTACCTGCCCAACATCCCTGAGGCGGTTATTGCGATGCTTGCCGCCAATAGTTTGGGTGCGGTGTGGTCGAGTGCTTCCCCAGATTTCGGAGTGCCGGGCATTCTCGATCGCTTCGGCCAAGTCGAGCCCAAAGTTTTGTTTGCGGCAGATGGTTATTTGTACAAAGACCGCCTGCACGATGTGCGGCCAAAGTTAGCGGAAGTCGTCGCGGGGTTGCCAACAGTCGTAAAGGTCGTGATGGTTCCTTACGCAGATGAATCAGCTAGTTTTGCTGGCGCCGATTTGTGGAATGACTTCCTTGCCTTGGGTGCAAGCCAGCGGCCATCAGATGTCGCCTCTACATTTGGCCGCGACGAGCCCGAGTTTTTGCGTCTGCCTTTTGATCATCCGCTTTATGTGATGTTTTCAAGCGGCACGACCGGCAAGCCCAAGTGCATCACGCATGGCCAGGGTGGCACGCTCTTGCAGCATTTAAAAGAGCATCAGTTGCATTGCGATTTGCGCGCTGGCGATCGCATTTTTTACTTCACCACCACCGGCTGGATGATGTGGAACTGGCTCGTGACTGCGATGGCCACGGGCGCAACCACCATTTTGTGGGACGGCAACCCATTCCATCCAGGCCCCGAAGCGATTTGGGAAATGGCTCGTGAAGAGTGCGCGGGTTGGCTCGGCACTTCAGCTAAGTTTGTCGATGCGTGCAAAAAAGCGGGTTATGTGCCGCCAGAGCTACCTCATCTCAAAGCCATCCTTTCGACGGGCAGCCCACTTGTGCCCGAGAGCTTTGATTGGCTCGAAGAAAATGTGCCAGGCGTGCAAGTCGCAAGTATCTGTGGCGGCACCGATTTGGTTTCGTGTTTCATCTTGGGCAACCCCACTCTGCCCGTTTACCGCGGCGAGATTCAATGTCGCGGTTTAGGCATGGCGGTTGAGGTCTGGGGCGATGAGGGCGAGTCGCTGGTGGGTGAGCCCGGCGAGTTGGTTTGCACAAAACCATTCCCGTCGATGCCGATTGGCTTTTGGGGCGATGCCGATGGCTCGAAATACTTCAGCGCCTATTTCGATTACTTCGACAATGTCTGGCGACATGGCGATTGGGTCGAGCTCACTGAGCGCGGCGGGATGATTATCTACGGGCGCTCCGATGCCACGCTTAACCCTGGTGGGGTGCGCATTGGCACGGCTGAGATTTATCGTCAGGTCGAGCAGTTGGCTGCGATTGAAGAAGCCGTTGTTGTCGGGCAAGACACGGGCGACGGCGACCAGCGCGTGGTTTTGTTCGTGCGTTTGGCTGAGGGCGTTGCATTCACCGACGACCTACAAAAAGAAATCCGCACTCAAGTTCGCCAAAACGCAACTCCGCGCCATGTGCCGGCAGTCATTGCCGCCGTGCCCGACATCCCGCGCACGCGCTCAGGCAAAATCTCCGAGATTGCCGTCCGCCATGTTTTGCACGGTCGTCCCGTAAAAAACACTGAGGCTTTGGCTAATCCCGAGGCGCTTGAGTTTTTTCGCCCTGATGGTATCTTGAGTTTATGATTTTCAAGCCGCGCTTTACAATTACGAACTCTATTGCGTCGGAATTGACTCGTATTGAGCGTGCGCGTGGTTTTCTTGAGGCGACTCGTTTTTCAGAGGCTTGGCTTGCCGAGATGCAATCGCGAGCTTTCCTTCTCGAAGCCCACCACACAACCCACATCGAAGGCACTCAATTGAGTGTGAGTGATTCAAAAAAATTGCTTGCGGGCCAGGAACTTGCGCATGTTGACCCCAATGACGCGCAAGAGCTTCTGAATTATCGTCGTGCATTTGATTTTGTGAGTCAGTATCTCAATGATGGCGGCCCTATCACAGAAGGCTTGGTTCGTGAAATCCACAAGTGTCTTGTAGCCGATGTTCGTGGAGGTGCTGCAGACCCAGGAAATTACCGCAGCGTTCAAAATTATGTTGTGAATTCATCCACGGGCGAAACGGTTTATACGCCGCCACCTGTTCACGATTTGCCGATATTGATGCAAGAGCTCGTTCACTGGCTGAATACGGCTGAAGAAGTTCATCCAGTTTTGCTGAGTGGCATAGCTCAGTTTCAATTGGTGCACATTCATCCTTTTCTAGACGGCAATGGTCGAGTCTCCCGTCTGTTGTCGACTCTTTGTTTATTCCGTGCGGGCTATGATTTCAAACGCCTGCTCACAATAAGCGAATATTACGATCGCAATCGCCCTGCTTTTTATGAAGCGATTCAAAGTGTTCGAGCGAATGATATGGATTTGT
The DNA here is from genome assembly GCA_018671175.1 of Planctomycetota bacterium. Taxonomy (GTDB): domain Bacteria; phylum Planctomycetota; class UBA1135; order UBA1135; family UBA1135; genus JABHIE01. The sequence goes on from JABHIE010000031.1 coordinate 76,530, forward strand.
CGCACTGGCTTGAATATTTCGTTGAGGGGCTTGCGACTCAACTTCATGAAGTAAAATCTCATGGTGAGTCGTCGATTCGCAAGGACTCTATTGTTCTTGGAAATGGGCTCTCTGCCCGCCAGAGTATTGCTCTTAGTTATGTGTTGACCCACGGAAAAATGTCGATTGCAGACTTTCAAGGCTTATGCCCAGATGTCGCTCGGCGGAGCCTTCAACCAGATTTGCAGACGCTTGTTACGAAGCATGTGTTCCAGGCTCATGGTGGTTCGTCTGCAACGCAATATGTTTTGGTATAAAGAGTTGCGTTGCCTTGCGCCATTTTCGCGCCACAGTTTGCGCCACTTTTTTGATGCTCAGCAAATCAAAATCTTTAGAGGCGTCTGCTGGTGGCAATGATTCGCATTCGCCCTCAGCAGGTCGGCGACGCCAAGCGTTTCTTTGAAATCTTGAACCATAAAGATTTCATTTACTTCCCTGTATCGATTCAGTCCATTGAACAGGAAAAAGTATTCTTGCGCAAGGTCGTCCAAGATCGGAAAGAGGGCAAGGCTCTTGGCTGCAGCATTTTGTACCGCAAGCAAGTTGTGGGGGCGGTTGGTTTCCGTTTTCATCCCGAGCGCCGTTGTGTTGGCGAAATTGGTTATTTCATTGACCGCGCTTACTGGGGGCGAGGCTTTGCAACGAAAGCTTTGCAGTTACTCGAACAAGAAGTCTTCGAAAAGCATGGCGTCCACCGAATTGAATTGCTGACGCTCAAGAAAAACAAAGCCAGCCAACGCGTTGCAGAAAAAGCAGGCTACCAAAAGGAAGGCATCTCGCGCGGTGTGATTTTGCATGAGGGCAAGCATCAAGACGCGTATCTTTTCGCCAGGCTCAAGCCAGAAGAACGCGCTTGAATTCGTGCTGGGCTATCATGCCTTTATGCATGCAGCACTTGTCATCCTTCTGCTGGCGTTTCAGTCGCCGTCCTCTCAGGTAGACCTTGCGCAACAGGCCGTCGCGCAGGCCAAGGCGAAAGAGTTTGATGCGGCGGTGGCCTCACTTCAGGAGTTGGCGGCAACTGGCGTCGCGCTTGAAGACGACCTAGATGGCACGGGATCGCCAATGAAGGATGTCGTCAATGCAATTTACGAAAAATGCTGGGCGAACTTTAACCCTGAGTTCAATCGCAAGTGTTGGTTGAGCATGTTTGATGCTTTCCCCGATAGTCAATATGCCACGGTCGCCGCCTCGCGTTTGTTGATGGCCGGCTTAAAAGACGATGTGGCGAATGAAATCACGCGTTTCGAAAAGTTTTTCTCGAAAGCAGAACAGACCCCAGATGTAAAGCGTCGTTATGTTGATGCTTACCTCAAGGCGGCCATTTCCAACGACAAGGTGTTGCGGCTCGCCATCGAAGCCTGGGATGCGTCTTGGAGTACAGCCGATGAAAAGCACAACGGCAACCACATTGAGTGCGAGTTGGACACCGACAAGGCGTTTAGTGCTTTGAGTATGGCGACGGTTTTGCATGAGTCGGGCCTGCAGAGCAACAACCCTTTGTTTGCGATGGAAGCCGAGCCGACTGTTACATTTGATGATGTAACAGCAAACATTGGTTTGGCCGACCTCAAAGAAACACGAGTGGCTGCCTGCGATTTTGACAAAGACGGTGACCCGGATCTTTCTTTTGGTGGGCGGTTGTTTGAAAATCAAAAAGGAGTCTTTGTTGAAGTTGGGAAAGAACGCGGAATCACTCACAAAGGCTCAGGCTCTGCTTTTGGAGATTACGATGGTGATGGTTATTTCGATTTGCTCATCGCCGCCAGCCCCTCGCCTTTTTTGTATCGTAATCTTGGTAAAAAAGGGAAGTATCGGTTTGAAAATGTCACGGATTCGTGTGGCTTTGCAGATGTAAATCTTGCCGCTGGGCCTGAGGGCATTTCGTGGGTCGATGTTGACAACGATGGTGATTTAGATATCTACATTGCCGTTTACGAAAATGGTGGTGACGGCCACCCTGATGCGCTTCTGCTGAACAATGGCAAAGGCAAATTCAAGGTGCAGATGCAGAGTGATAATTTGTGCGGTCGTGGCGTATCAGCTTGTGATATCGACGCCGATGGTGATCAGGAAGTTTTCGTCTCAAACTACCGTTTAGACCCCAATCTGCTGCTTTCCTATCGCAAAGGCAAGTTTACTGACACCGCCGCTGGTCTCAATGTGAAAGGCAAGCTAGAGCCTGACGACGGCAAGTATTACGGCCACACGATCGGCTCTTGTTGGGGTGATGTAAATAACGACGGGCGTATCGATTTGTTTTCGGCAAATTTGGCACACCCGCGTTTTGTGCGCCAGGGCTTTTCGAATTTATCGTTCTTGGGTATTCAAAATGAAGAAGGCGTTTTTGAAGACACATTCAACGATTCTGGTATTCGTTTTCAAGAAACACATTCTGACCCCGCGCTAATCGACATTGACAATGACGGTGATTTAGATTTGTCGATCACTTGCGTTTATGAGGGCGTGCCGTCCGCTTTGTTTCAGAATGACGGCACGGGCAAGTTTTCGCCGATTACATTTCGCGCAGGAGCCGTTGCCTTTCATGGCTGGGGGCAAACTTGGTTGGATATCAATCAAGATGGTTTCTTAGATGTGATTTATGCCTCAGGCGCCGGCGTGCGGGCTTTCATGAATTCAGGGAATGATAATCACTACCTACGCGTTTCACTTAGCGCACGACGCCAAAACACAGCGGGTTTTGGTGCCATCGTGACTGTTACTGAAGCCGATATCGATCCCGAAACAGCAACCCCGCGCACATGGGTGCGGCAACTCTTCAATACGCGCGGGACATCCTCGCAAGATGAGCCTCTTTTGCATTTTGGTTTAGGCGATTACTTCGGGCGCTGCGAGGTGGAAGTCCGCTGGCCTGGGAGTAAGAAAGTGACGAACAAACGCCCCAAGGCTGACACAGTCTATACCGTGAAAAAATAGCGGAAATGCCCGTATAATCTCGCCCCGCCACGCTCTTACATCCCCAACTCCAAAAATGTCATCCTCCAAAATCACTTGGACCATCGTTGATGAGGCTCCAGCCCTCGCTTCGTTCTCGCTTCTCCCTGTCCTGCAAGCATTTACGCAAAATACGGGTCTCGAAATTGAGACCGCCGATATTTCATTGGCCGGCCGTATTTTGGCGAATTTCCCTGAAGCTTTGACCGATGAGCAACGCATCCCTGACGAGTTGGCGCGTTTGGGCGAGTTGGCTAAGACATCTGCGGCAAACATTATTAAGTTGCCTAATATCAGTGCGTCGATTCCGCAGCTGCAAGAAGCCATTGCCGAGTTGCAGTCTCAGGGTTTCGATGTGCCGAGCTACCCCGAAGAGCCAAGCAGCGATTCAGAGCGCGAGTTGCAGGGTCGCTTCGCTGTGGTTTTGGGTTCGGCTGTAAACCCCGTTTTGCGTGAGGGCAACTCCGATCGTCGCCCCGCTGCTGCCGTGAAATCTTTTGCGCAGAAGAGACCACACCGCATGATGAAAGATTGGCCCGAGTCGGGTTCCAAGACCCGCGTGGCTCACATGACCGAGGGCGATTTCTTTGCTAGTGAAACTTCCACGACTCTTGTGGCCGCGACGACCGCACGCATTGAGTTTGCCACCGCCGATGGCCCTGTTGAAGTGCTCAAATCTGAGTTGCCTTTATTGGCCGGAGAAGTGATTGATTCTTCCGTCATGAGCGTTTCTGCATTGCGCGCGTTTTATGCCGAGCAAATTGCCGCAGCCAAGGCCGAGGGCGTTTTGCTTTCGTTACACCTCAAAGCGACGATGATGAAAATCTCCGACCCGCAGCTCTTTGGGCATTGCGTTTCGGTCTACTTCGCCGATGCACTTGATAAGCACGCCGACTCGCTTTCTGAAATCGGCGCCAATGTCAACAACGGCTTGGCCGATGTGCTTTCCAAGCTTGACCGCCTTCCTGCTGAGAAAAAGGCGGAGGTCGAGGCCGACATCAACGCTTGCTACGGAAACGGCCCCGCACTCGCGATGGTCGATTCACGCAAAGGTATCACTAATTTGCATGTGCCAAACGATGTCATCATTGATGCGTCGATGCCTGTGGTCGTCCGTGATGGGGGCCGCATGTGGAACTTGAACGATGAGTTGCAAGACACTTTGGCGATGGTTCCTGATCGCTGTTACGCGACGATGTATCAGGCCGTCATGGAAGATTGTCAGCAGCACGGTCAGTTCGATCCATCCACGATGGGTAGTGTCGCGAATGTTGGCCTGATGGCTAAAAAAGCCGAAGAGTACGGTTCGCACGACAAGACTTTCACGGCTACTGCTGATGGCGTCATCCGCGTGCTCGATGCCGATGGCGCAACTTTGCTCAATCAGTCGGTAAAGGCTGGCGATATTTTCCGCATGTGCCAAACCAAAGATGAGTCGATTCGCGATTGGGTCAAGCTTGCCGTTACGCGTGCGCGTGCCGCGGGTACTCCCGCGCTTTTCTGGCTTGATGCAGCGCGCGGCCATGATGCTGAAATCATCAAAAAGGTCGAGGCTTATTTGCCTGAGCACGACACGACGGGTCTTGAGCTAAAAATTATGACCCCAGTCGACGCGATGCTCTATTCGCTCGAACGCATTCGCCGCGGCGAAGACACGATTGCCGTTACAGGTAATGTTTTGCGTGACTACCTCACCGATTTGTTTCCGATTCTTGAGCTAGGCACTTCCGCGCGGATGTTGTCGATTGTGCCCCTGTTGCAAGGTGGTGGTCTATTCGAAACGGGCGCGGGCGGTTCTGCGCCAAAGCATGTGCAGCAACTCGTCAACGAGGGCCACTTGCGCTGGGATTCACTTGGCGAATACTGCGCGTTGGTGCCGTCGTTTGAGCAAGTCGCCGCAAGCAGTGGCAATGAGCGCATCACTGTTTTGGCCCAAACGCTTGATGCCGCCGTCGGTCAATATCTCGAAAACGGCCGCGCTCCTTCACGCAAGGTCAACGAAATCGATAACCGCGGTGCGACCTATTTCTTGGCACGCTATTGGGCGGAAGCCTTGGCCGCGCAAGATGCTGACGCCGAGTTAAAACAGCGTTTCGCGCCCATCGCAACCGCACTCGTTGATAACGAAGCAATCATTTGCGCTGAGCTTCTTGCCGCACAAGGTCAAACTGTCGATCTCGGCGGTTATTACCATGTTGATGTGGTCAAGGCATCCGCCGCGATGCGCCCGAGTGCGACGCTCAATGGCATCATTGACGGCTTGCTCTGCGTTTCGGCGTAAGCGTAATTTTCTTTCGGGCTATGATGTCTCTCATGGACATCAACAGAGCCTATGCGCCCGCTTGCGGGATTTACTGCGGTGATTGCGAATACCTTGGGAAGCAGTGCGAGGGCTGCGGTCTTGTGCAGGGCAAGCCCTTCTGGGCTGACCAGGTGCCGGGCGGAGTTTGCCCAATCCATGACTGCTGCTGTAACAAAAAAGAGTTAGAGCATTGTGGCCTTTGCCCCGACTTCCCCTGCAAGATTTTTACCGATCTGCGCGACCCCGGTATGTCTGACGAGGAATTCACAGAGTCGTTGAGCTCGCGCAAATGCGCACTTGCTACGCGTACCGAAATTGGCACGGATATGTGGTTGATTGAAAAGGCTAAGCCTTCTTGATTTGGCTTAACTCAAAGCCTGCGACAAATCGTCAATCAAGTCGGCGACATCTTCAATGCCGACCGAAATGCGCATCAAGCCATCGGTGATTCCCGCGCCTTTGCGAGCCTCTTCCGAAACAATGCGATGCGTAAGGCCGGCGGGGTGCTGAATCAGCGAGTCGGTTGCGCCGAGACTGACGGCACTCGTAAACACTTTTACCTTGGCCAAAACCCGTGCAGCCACTTTGTAAGAACCGACCTCAAAAGCTAGGATACCGCCCGGCCCGGCCATTTGCGTGCCGACAAGCCCAGTCGGGTCATTGTCGCCATGGCCGGGGTAAAAGACCTCGCTGACAGCGGCGTGCTTGTCTAAAAACTCAACCAACTCGATTGCGTTTTCTTGTGCCTTGCGCACCCGTAAGGGCAAAGTGGGCATCGCGCGGTGAAGCAAGAACGCGCCGAGCGGATGCAAAACAGCACCGGTCAAAATACGCACCTGGCGAATCGGCGCGGCCCAATCTTCATTGCAGGCGACAAGGCCCGAAAGCACATCGCCGTGGCCACCCAAATACTTGGTGCCGGAATGCAGCACCATGCTCGCGCCAAGCTTGGCGGGGTTTTGCAAAATTGGCGTCGCAAAAGTGTTGTCGACCACAACGGCAACATCACCGGCCGCTTTGCATACGGCCGCAATATCAACCAACTGCAAAGTCGGGTTAGCCGGAGTTTCTACCCAAACCAGCGCGGTCTGCTCATCCACCAACTCACTCACGGTTTCGGGCGTGGCCCATTTCATATCCCAACCGGTCAAGCCTGAAGCCAGCAAGTGATCCGTGCCGCCATAAAGCGGGCGGACGGCAACCACATTGCTCTTGTCGGGGCATTTGATTTTTGCAGCCATCAAAATAGCCGTAACCGCAGCCATGCCGGATGCAAATGCAATCGCCGCATCCACGCCCTCGAGCGAAGCCAGCGCGCTTTCGTATCTCGCAACGGTCGGGTTGTAGAGCCGCGCATAAATCGGATTGGCGGCCGTGGCATCGCCAGCAGCAAGCGCGTCAATGCTCGCAACCCCCTCATCTAAATCTGGCACGGGGTAAGTGCTCGACAAGTCAATGGGGGATGCATGCACGCCGAGCGAGACAAAATCTTCGCGGCCTGCATGAACGGCTTGGGTGTCTGGGCGATGGGTCATGCTATCTATTAAACCCGAAATCGGTTATTCTGCCCAGCGAATCATTTGCGTATAACATCCATGAAAAACGACCTCGGCCGAATCGACTTCGTTTTAATCGAGTGATTTTCGAACAGATGGCGGCATCGCGCTTTGCGTTGAACTTCAATGTGTGTGTGGGGGGGGGCTTATACTGCACGTATGTTAAAACGATGTCGAACTTTTTCTTTACTGTTATGCAGTGTTTTCTTACTGAGCGCCTTCCCACAGCAAGGCGTCGACCCCACGCCTACCGAATGTTGGGAGCAATACAATGTCTGCATGCAGGACTGCTTTAATCAAAGGGTGCGCAATTATAAAACGTGTCGAGATGACCATTGCTCTTGGTGGAGCGGGTGTGACCAAGAAGAGCTTTCGGACTGTATCTCTGACGCCCGGGAAACTATGGATGCCTGCCAAGAAGCATGCGTTGCGATTCGAGATTTGTGCCTTGCTGGTAATAATTGATGCATCGCCTTATTCTTATTCTATTTGCTTTAGTGGGCATTGCAGTTCTTGCTTGGCAATACGATGTGTCGCCCGAGGCGCATTTGAGTGCGCGCTCAGGTCTTCTAGATGCTCAGGCCGAGCCGCTAGCTCACTCCATTCTTCCTGAGCGGGTCAAACTTTCGCCCAGTGTGCAGGGCGAGGCGCCCCAGCTCGATGCGTCGTCACCCAAGCCTTTATTGATAGGCACGACTGATTATTGGGCTGATTTTGTATTACTTGTGCAAGTCGCTAGTGATGAACTTGGGTGGGATATGTTCGACAATGGCGACCCTAGTCTCGATCCAATTCAAAAGCGAATTTCTCGTTTTTCAGCATCTCACGCTTGCCCTGGATTGCCCAATAAAAAGTGGGTGCTTGAGCACTTGCAGCCTTTACCCCAAGCGCTTGTTTTCGCTTTCGCGAAAGAAGTACAGCCTTTTCTTTGGGAAGACTGGGCGCTGTCTTTTCTTGAGGGCACGGGCTTTCCGCCTCAAGGTGTAAGGCTTGGTTTGATGTATGGGATCATGTCTCAGCCCCGGGGGCAAGTTGACCTTGCCGAAATGCAGCAACACCTTTTTGGCGGTTGGCCTTTCCTGACTGGGCGGCTTGGGCGTGTCACTCACCCCTCTTTTCTTGCTTTGGCTGAGCGAGTTCTTGAGCAGGTGCCGCAAAAATCGGCCTTGGCTTTCGTTGAGGTGAATTTGGCCGCTCTGATGATTTCTGCTCGTTATGGTTCAGATTCTAGCGTGCGCGATAGGCTGGATTGCGCTCTGTATCGGGAGTGTAGCAGCCTCGAATATGTGCACCTTGCGGCTCTCCTTGGCCTCACATCTTGGGGAGAGCTTGATCCGCGTTCGGTCTATGAATTATTGCTCGAGCTGCTGAGTGTGCGAGAATATAGGTGGCTCCCTGCTTTATATGATTGGGGTAAGCCATTTTTCGAGCGATACTCAGAGGGCGAAGGCGATATGTTCTTCAGCATATTGCAGATGATGAAGCAGCAGCATATTTCTTTGGAAATGAGCGTGGTTTGCCGTGAGCGCATCCTGCAAGGCGAAGAGGGGCAAGATTTAGATTTTCTAAATCAGGTCGCAAAGTTCATCGCCGATCCAGAGTCGGAAGTCTTGACGCATACCTTGATTTTGCCTGATCTCTGTCGCGCTGGGCGGTTCCTGGAGACTCAGGTAATCGTCGAAGAGATGTTGTGGGCAGGTCATTCGGCTGCGGGGCTTTCGCTCGATACGCTTGCAGCAGCAATTTTGCAAGATGATTGGTTATCTAAGAAGCCTGATGGCGAGAGGCTTGAGGCTATGTTGAGAGACCTTGCCTCTTCGCTGCCAGAAGGCGACTCGCGTCTTGAGTCAATTGAGGCTGGGCTGCGCTTATTGTCAAGGCGACCATAAATAGGCGTGTATTCTGTGTAGGGCGGAAAAACGCTCTATAACCCATGAAAAACGACCTCGACCGAATCGACTTCGCCATTTTGCAAGAATTGCAGAATGATGCGCGCCTTCCGAATAAACAACTCGCGTCTCGCGTGGGGCTTGCCCCATCTAGTTGCTTTGCGCGGGTCAAGCGGTTGACCGAAGAGGGCGTCCTTAAGGGCGCCCATGCCGAGGTGGATATGGCTGCTCTCGGAATTGGGCTTCAGGCCATGATTCATGTGCGGCTGGCCCGACATTCGCGCGAGCAGGTCGAAGACTTTGCTGAGCACGCTCTTGCTTTGCCGGAAGTTGTCGCGCTAAGCCATGTAGCTGGGGCGTATGACTATCTCGTGCAGGTTGCCGTCCGCGATGCCGACCATCTGCGTGACCTCGCCCTCGACGCTTTCACCGCGCGCAAAGAGGTGGAGCATCTTGAGACGCATCTTCTTTTCGCTCACACGCGCAAGCCTGTTATGCCTTGCTTGATGTTGTCATAATATCGCTATGAGTTCATCAGACACTTCGGCTTCGTCAGGTGTAGAGCGGTTTGCTTATGACGATGCAATCGTCCGCAAATTCGCTTTCGCCACAGTCCTTTGGGGGTTTGTTGGCATGTTGGTGGGTGTCATCATCGCCCTTCAACTTGCCGAGCCTTGGTTCAATCGCTTTGGTCTTGAGGCCGGATGGTTAAAGATTCTGTCTTTCGGTCGCCTGCGCCCTCTCCACACCAACGCGGTGATTTTTGCATTCTCTGGCAATGCTATTTTTACGGGCTGTTATTACTCTAGCCAACGCCTTCTCAAAACGCGGATGTTCTCTGACGCGCTTAGCCGCATTCACTTTTGGGGTTGGCAAGCGATCATTGTTGCGGCGGCGATTACTTTGCCATTGGGCTTTACTCAAGGCCGCGAATACGCAGAGCTTGAATGGCCTATTGACATCGCAATCGCCTTGGTTTGGGTTGTGTTCGCAATCAACTTTTTCGGCACGATGGCGAAACGCCGCGAAAAGCACCTTTATGTCGCGATTTGGTTCTTTGTGGCCTCCATCCTGGCCGTGGCCGTCTTGCATATCTTTAACAATATCTGGGTTGTCGCTGGCCCGATGAAGTCTTATTCCGTTTACGCAGGCGTGCAAGACGCGTTCATGCAATGGTGGTATGGGCACAATGCCGTGGCGTTTTTCTTGACGACGCCGTTCTTGGGCTTGATGTATTACTTCTTACCCAAGGCCGCCAACCGACCGGTCTTTAGCTATCGCCTTTCCATTATTCACTTTTGGTCATTGGTGTTTATCTACCTCTGGGCTGGTCCACACCACTTACATTACACAGCTCTCCCCGAGTGGGCCTCAACCCTCGGCATGTTGTTCTCAATCATGCTCTGGATGCCATCCTGGGGTGGCATGCTCAACGGCTTGCTTACTTTGCGAGGTGCCTGGGATCGTGTAGCGAAAGATCCCGTCCTGAAGTTCTTTGTCGTGGGGGTCACCTTTTATGGCATGTCGACATTCGAGGGTCCTTTGCTTTCGATTAAGGCGGTCAATTCGCTCAGCCACTACACAGACTGGACGATTGCTCATGTTCATGCTGGTGCGCTTGGCTGGAATGGCTTTATTACTTTCGGCATGCTTTATTGGCTTGCTCCGCGTTTGTTTCAGACGAAAGGCATGGCCAAGCCCAAGTGGGCCGAGCTGCATTTTTGGCTTGGAACGATTGGCATTTTGCTTTATATCATTGCCATATACGGCGCAGGTTTGACGCAGGGTTTGATGTGGCGTGATTTCAACCCAGACGGCACGCTGGCTTACCCTGATTTCATGGAGACGGTCAGTATTCTCATCCCGATGTATTGGGTGCGAGTGATTGGTGGCACGCTCTATCTCGCGGGTGTGGTGCTTTCACTGTTTAACTTTGTGATGACCTGGAAGATGCGTCCGGCTAAATATGCCGAGAGCATGGGTGAAGCCCCTCCATTGGTTCTTGATAAAACGCCTATGCCAGCGGAACACAAGCCCGTTACACCTCTGTTTTGGGGTGGCATTGCTTTGACTGGCGTTGCGGGGGCAGCCGCTTTAGTTCCTGGCATCACCGATAGCGACACGATCTCAAGTCTTTTGACCCTAGTCGCTGGCATTGGCCTGACGGTCATGACGCTTGAAATTTTTGGGCGTCTCCAGTGGCACCGATGGCTTGAGGCGCGTGCAATGCGTTTCACTATTTGGGTTACTCTCTCGATCGCGGCTGCATCTTTGTTTGAAATCATTCCGCTCTTTGCAATTGAGGCCAATGTCCCGACCATTGCAAGCGTCAAGCCTTACACGCCGCTTGAACTTTATGGTCGCGATATATACCTCGAAGAGGGGTGCTACAACTGCCACTCTCAAATGGTGAGGCCCTTGCGTTTTGAAACCGAGCGTTTTGGTGAGTATTCCAAGGCGGGCGAGTTTGTTTATGACCATCCGTTCCAGTGGGGCTCGCGCCGCATTGGCCCAGATTTGCACCGAGAGGGCGTTTTGAAGCCATCTGCGCTTTGGCACCTCCGCCACATGAATAACCCGCGTGATACTTCATCTGATTCCATCATGCCCGCTTACCCGCATTTGCTTACGGAAGACACGCCCTATTCTGTCATTCCTACGCGTATTCGCGCGATGGCCTTCTTGGGTGTGCCTTACGATGATGTGAAAGAGGGCGACCTTTCCATTGTCGCTGCCAAGGTGCAGGCACAGTTGATCGAAAAAGAAATGGGCGCCGACGGTGCCGGCTTAGCCGACAAAAAGATCACAGCCATGATTGCTTATCTAAAACGACTCGGTACTGACATTTAAAATGAATACTCTTCTCATTCATTCCAAAGAGATTGCTCTCGGCTTTTTCATGCTGTTCTTTTTCGCAGTGCTGGCCTGGGTCTTTCTCCTTAACCCGCGCCAGCGCTTTGACGCTGATGCGCAACTTCCATTCCAAGACAAGGAGGAAGCACGATGAACGAACCACTTCATCAAGATTCGACCGAGCCTGAGCTTACCGATCACAGTTATGACGGCATCCAAGAATTTGATAATCCTCTACCCGGTTGGTGGAAATTAGTTTTTTGGGGGTCATTGGTCTTCAGTGTTGGCTATTGGGGCTGGTTTCATATATGGCCTGGGCAGAGCATCATCGCGGCCTATGAAGCTGATATGGCCGCTCATGCTCCAGTCGAGCCTGAAACACCGCTGCTTGCCGATGAGGCAACGATTCTAGCCCTCATGGCTGACCCCGTCGCAATGGAAAAAGCTAAGGCGCAATTCACTCTTTGCGGTGCTTGCCATCTCTCAGATGGCGGTGGTCTCGTGGGCCCTAATTTGACAGACGACCAATATCTCCGCATAAATGCACTCGTTGATTTTGTTCCAATTATCCGTGATGGCATCCCCGAAAAGGGCATGACCGCGGGTGCGATTAATGGGCTGAAAACACAAGCAGACATCATTCGGATGGCTGCCTATGTGGCCACACTCCGAGGCACAACGCCTGCGACTCCAAAAGCGGCCGAAGGGGAAGTCATCCCAGCTTGGCCATCGCATGAGTGATTCCCCATTTCTTGAGGCGCCTGAAGAGGTCCTCTCCACGATGAACCCGGATGGGTCGCGGAAGTGGTTATTCCCTCGGCTTTCTAAGGGGCGTTTCTGGCGCCGCCGCCGCTGGGTCGCTTACGCCTTGATGCTTCTCTTTAATGTTTTGCCTTGGCTCAGCATGGGGGGGCGCCCACTGGTTCTGCTCGATGTTGTCCATCGCGAATTCACGCTTGCAGGCGTGATGTTTCGGCCGACCGAGACTCTGCTCTTGGTCTTGCTGTTGCTCGTTATTTTCCTTGGTGTCTTTTTGGTGACCAGTTTGTTTGGCCGAGGTTGGTGTGGTTGGGCATGCCCACAAACGGTTTACATGGAATATCTATACCGCCCTATAGAGCGCCTAGCCGAAGGGAAGTCCGCTGCAAGGGGGCAGGTTTCGTTGTGGCGTCGAGTGATTAAATATGTCTTGTTCGGCATCGTATCCGTTCATTTGTCTCATATTTTCCTTTCGTATTTTGTAGGGCCAACCACAGTCTTAAGTTGGTCAATGAACTTGCCAACTGAGCATCTGGCGGGCTTCCTCATCGTCTGGGGGACGGCCGCAATGATGTTCCTCGACTTCGCTTGGTTTCGTGAGCAGATGTGTACTCTGGCCTGCCCGTATGGCCGATTCCAGTCGGTCTTGCTCGACCGAAATTCACTCATCGTTGGCTACGATGAGTCGCGCGCTGAGCCACGCGGGCGTTTGCGCAAAGGCCAAGAAGCGGCTTCAACGGGTGATTGCGTCGATTGTTCGCTTTGCGTGGTGACTTGCCCAACAGGTATTGATATCCGTGATGGCTTGCAAATGGAATGCATCGCGTGTGGTGAGTGCATTGATGCCTGTGACGCAGTCATGGATAAACTCGATCGGCCTCGTGGGCTGATTCGATATGCATCACAAGAATCATTGAGTGGTGCGCCCACAAAGTGGCTGCGCCCTCGCACGATGATTTACCCCGTGCTGTTGATTTTCGTCTTGGCCTTACTGCTTCGCGGAGTGGCAGGCAGGCAGTCGGCGATGGTGCAAGACTTACGGTTAAGTGATTCGCCCTTTATCGTCATGGGCGATCAGCGCGTCCGTAATTTGGTGCGTGTCCGCATAGATAATCGCACGATTGACGAGCGAGATTACACCATCTCACTCCCAATAAATGTTGAAGCCATCATTCCGCTTAACCCCGTAACGATTGCACCAGGAGAATCAGCAACGGCGTTTTTGCATGTGATTGTCCCGCGTGCCAATTTTAAGTCAGGGCGCCATGTCGTCGCGATTCAATTTTCCGATGGTGTTGATTTCGATTTCACTCTTGATAAAGTTTTGCTGGGGCCACTTCATTAATCATGTTGCAGCGTTTAATCGCCTCACCCAAATTCTGGATGTCTGTTCCCATCGCGCTATTGACGATGTCCGTCATCATGTGGGGCACGGCCACCTGGATTGCCGTCTCCGACGACGCTTCCTATGCAATCGAAAAAGATTATTACCAAAAGGGCCTTGACTGGGATTTACATCTAGCTCAACAAAAAGCAAACGCTGATTTGGGGTGGCAATTAGTCCAAACGATTCATCGCTCTAAGCGTGGTGCAGACAACCACCTTGTTGAGGTTGAGCTTCTTGATGCTCAGGGAAAGGCGCTCACCGGAGCGAGCATTCACCTTGAGGCTTTCCATGTCGCGCACTCGAAATTCCCTCAAGAAGTTGATTTTAAACCCATCGCCGCATCTGACTCTAACGGCCAACAGAGCCGTTTTAAGGCCACTTTACGTCTTCAGCCAGCGGGCCAATGGGAATGGCGCTGGGTCGTACACCGCGATGATGAGCTCTTCACTTTGAAGCGCCGCACCCTCGTCCAATAACCATGGAACTTCTCTGGGCCGTTCTCGCTACAAGTTTTCTCGGCTCTCTTCATTGCGCCGGGATGTGCGGTGGTGTTGTCGCTTTTATCGCTGGCTCAAGTCATCGTGGCATGACCCAAATAAGTTACCACTTGGGGCGAGCGATTTCATATTCCACTATGGGCGCCCTCTGCGGTGGGTTGGGTGGGGTGCTTGATTTAGGTGGTGAGTCGCTCGGCGTTGGGCGCGTGGCGATGACGGCCGCAGGAGTCATCATGATTCTCTATGGCCTTTCGACTTTCCTCCAAGCGCGGGGGCTTAGCCTTCCTCGCATCCCTTGGTTGAGTTTCCTTGATTCCTGGTTCCAAAAAGGCATGCGGTCAAGCACTCAGCGAGGGCCATGGGCGCGCGGGCTTTCTATTGGCCTCTTAAGTGTGCTGCTCCCCTGCGGATGGCTTTATGTTTTTGCCGCGACCGCCGCCGCATCCGGTCACCCTTTTGACGGCGCCCTGACTATGCTTGTCTTTTGGCTCGGCACGGTTCCGGTGTTAGCCATCCTGGGGGCGAGCATTCAAAAAATCGCGGCACCCATTCGCTCTAAAATTCCGACATTAACTTCTCTTTTATTGGTTCTCATTGGCCTGCTGACACTCTCGGGCCGTTTGAGCGTCCCGTCATTTGCTGCTAAGTTTGCTACTCCAACTACAGCAGAAGAGGGCATCCGCAAGTTGAGTGCACCTGATGCTGCCGAGCCACCTTGCTGTGCGAGTGAAGAGGCCGCTCCAACCGATTAGACTGCGGTTGTGAGCCTTACGCCCGCCATCCTTTGCGCCCATTGCGGTTTGCCCGTTCCAGCTGGTTTAGTGGTCGACGGCGATGAGTTGCAGTTTTGTTGCCACGGATGCCGCACAGTCTACGAAGCCATTCATGGTGCGGGTCTCGCTGGTTTTTACCAGTTGCGTGAAGGCGATGATTTTCAAGCGGAGAGTGCTCGTACGACGGGGCGATCATTCGCAGAACTAGATGACCCTGAGTTTTTAGCCGAGCAAGGGCGAACGATTGGTTCCTTGCACGAGATGAGGTTTTATCTTGAGGGCGTCCACTGCGCTGCTTGCGTTTGGCTAGTCGAAAAGTTGCCCCGAGTGTTGCCTGGCGTTGTCGAGAGTCGCCTTGACATGGGGCGCTCAGTCGTTTGCATCACTTGGGATGACCAGCAAGTCGCTTGTTCGGCGATTGCGCAAACGCTCGATCGATTGGGCTATCCACCGCACCCATATCGGGGCGGTGAAGAATTCGAACGCCGCCGAATCGAAGACCGCCGCTTGTTATTGCGCATTGCGGCTGCGGGCGCACTCGCAGGCAATGTGATGGCGATCGCCTTTGCACTTTACGGCGAAGGTGATGGCATGAAAATTCAAGAGGGCTATCGCCAGATGTTTCGCTGGGCCTCTTTGTTGCTTGCGGTGATTGCGGTCTCTTGGCCGGGCGCAACTTTTTTTCGTGGTGCATTGAGTGCCATCCGCACGCGCACGCCGCACATGGATTTGCCGATTGCTCTCGGACTTGGTGCTGGCCTTTTGGGCGGTGCATTCCATACATTCACCGACTCGGGCCATGTCTACTTCGAATCGGTTACCGCCCTCGTTTTCTTTTTGCTCATCGGTCGCTTCTTACAGCAGCGTCAGCAGCGAGCCGCTTGGGATGCCTTAGCCCTTCTCTACTCCATCACACCTGGTGCGGCTCGCCTACTCAAAGACGGCAGCATTCAAGAGGTGCCACTTGCCACACTTCAGCCAGGTATGCAACTTGAAATCCGGGCAGGTGATTCAGTGTCGGCTGATGGCGTGATTGTCGAAGGGGCTTCTGACTTTGATTTGTCGATGTTGACCGGTGAAAGTCAGCCCGTTTCTTGTCGGGAGGGCGACACCCTTCATGCGGGCACAACGAACTTGCGCGCTCGGGTCATCCTTGAGGTCGTCTCGGCTGGTGCAGATACGCGTGTCGGACGCTTGATGAAATTAGTCGAGCAATACGCACGCCGCCCTGCTGCCGTCGTGCAGCTCGCCGACCGCATGGCCGGCTGGTTTACGCTTATCGTTTTGTCTTTGGCTGGGATGTCTTGGTTTTACTGGCATTGGCAAGACCCATCTCAGGCGTTGGGCAATGCTGTTGCACTTTTGATCGTTGCATGCCCCTGCGCTTTGGGTTTGGCAACGCCTCTGGCACTCGTTGCAGCGGTGGGGCGGGCGGCACGCCAGGGCATCCTGATTAAAGGGGGCGATGCACTTGAGCGCCTATCAAAGCCTGGCACTTTGCTCTTGGATAAGACGGGGACACTTACGCAAGGTGCCGTTTCGTTAGTGCGCTGGCAGACGATTGATGCCGTGGTCGAACATCAACTCAAGGCCGACATTCTGGCTATTGAGGCCCATTCAGCGCATTTGTACGCTGAAGCCTTACGGTCGTCTTGGTCGGAAGAGTGCGAATTTTTTCCAACGGCGCGTGGTGTAAAAGAGATTACGGGGCACGGTATCCGCGGTCGGATCGACAAACGTAGTTTCTTGATTGGCGCCCCAGAATATTTACTGTCGAAGAAGTCATTCTTTTCGCCAGACATGGAGACAGCTCTTGCAGAAGTTTTGAAACGCGCGCTCACACCCGTCGCCATTGCTCAGGATGGTGTCGTTGTCGCGCTTGCAGGCTTAGGTGACCCTCTAAAAGCGGATGCCGCGCAAGCCATGCAAAGATTGCGGGACATGGGCTGGAAAATGCGAATCCTTTCTGGCGATCATCCGCAAGTGGCCGTTGCGATTGGTGCCGAACTTGGCCTGCCTGCGCAAGACTGCCTCGGAGCAATGACTCCCGAAGACAAGTTGAAGGAAGTCGAGCAAACGACAGGGCTCGTTGTCATGGTTGGCGATGGTGTCAATGATGCCGCTGCGCTGGCCGCCTCTGATGTCGGCATCGCCGTCCATGGCGGGGCGGAAGCTAGTCTTGCAGCAGCCGATATTTTTCTCAATCGCCCGGGTCTGCATCGTATTGCCGATTTAGCCGAGGGCTCTCAGCGAGTCATGAGGGTCATCCGCCGTAATCTAGCCGTTTCATTAGCCTACAATTTAATCGGCGTGAGCTTGGCTTTTGCCGGAGTCTTAACCCCAGTTTGGGCCGCTGTCTTGATGCCGATTTCTTCTTTGACGATTGTCAGCCTGAGTTGGCGCGCCCGCGTTTTTGAAACTCTAGAATAGCCCTGTGGATGTCCTCTACATCATCTTTCCTTTAGCCCTGCTCCTGGCTGGCCTTGCCCTTGCAGGTTTCGCATGGGCCGCCAAACGGGGCCAATTTGATGACCTTGATACGCCTGCGAGTCGAATGCTCCACGACGATTTCGACGAAACGCCGCCCGAAAAAAGATAATACGGACATTTTATTCTTCCGCTTTCTTGTCCTAGTGGACTGATAATCGAAATCCGTCACCCAAACGAGAGGAAAAAATGACTCACCTAAGCGATCTTGCCGCCCGTCAAAAACGAGTGGTTTCCATTAGTGACCGCGCCACTGTGCGCGATGCTTGCAAATCAATGGCAGAAGCCAATGTCGGTGCGTGCGCGATCTTAGACGGCGGCCGCATCGTCGGCTTGTTTACTGAGCGAGATGTGCTGAAACGGGTTTTGTTGAAAAACCTGCACACCGATGATGTCTTAGTCAAAGATGTGATGACCACCGAAATCGTAACCGCCCAAGATGAAATGACCGCGCGTGAGGCTTTGCATTTGATCACTACGCAAGAAATTCGACATCTGCCGGTGCTCGACGCAGAGGGTCGCTTAATCGCGGTCTTAAGCATCCGAGATTTAATCCTCGATCAAGTCGATGAAATGAAAGACTACATCGCGCTCGCAGGCTAGGCGACCGCAGGCGCTTTTAGGGAAATTCACGGAAAACACATAAAGGCGCATTAGAATCCGTGCATGACACGAGTAGGAATAAACGGTTTCGGGCGGATGGGGCGGCTTGCTTTGCGTGCGGGTTGGGGCCGTAGCGATTTAGAATTTGTTGCCGTTAACGATCCAAGCGCAAGCGAGGCGGATTTTCTGCATTTACTTGAATTTGATTCCGTGCAAGGTCGGTGGCCTTTGGCTTCTTCGGTCGATTTGTCCTTTACCCAGCACGGCGACCCGGCAGATATTGATTGGGCTGAGTATGGAGTCGAAGTGGTCCTGGAATGCTCCGGGCAGTTCCGTGATCGCGCGATTGTGCAAAAGCATCTCGACCGTGGGGCGCAGCGCGTGGTGGTCTCGGCGCCGGTTCCTGGCGACACTCCTGACATCGTGATGGGGGTCAATGATGATGCTTTTGATTTGGCGGCTGAGCCTATCGTGACGGCGGCATCTTGCACCACCAATTGCATCGCGCCTGTTGTGCGCGTTTTGCATGATGCTTTTAGGATTGAGCATGGGTTCTTCACGACAATCCATGACCCGACTGCAACGCAAGTGGTGGTCGATGGCGCGCACCCTGATTTGCGACGGGCGCGGGCTTCGATGGTGAATTTGGTGCCGACGAGTACAAATTCGGCCGTTGCCGTCACGCGGGTCATCCCTGAATTGAGGGGGCGGCTTGATGCAATCGCGGTGCGCGTTCCCGTGATGAATAGTTCGCTTGTTGAGCTCGTCATCACGACGGAAAAGCCACTCACCGTCGAGCTGGTCAATCACGCTTTGCTGACGGCATCTGAATCACCGCGCCTCGCGGGCATTTTGGGTTATGAGACACGCCCGCTTGTCTCAAGTGATTTCCTAGGCGATGCGCGTTCTGGCATTGTTGACGCAGTAAGCACGCGCGTGATGGGCGAACACATGGCGCATGTATTGGTTTGGTATGACAACGAGTGGGGCTACGCCAACCGCATGATTGAGCTGACCGAAAAGGTGGGGCGCGCGGCGCGTGCGTGATTACGCAGTCGTTTCGATGGCCTATTGGGCATTTACGCTCACCGATGGGGCCTTGCGCATGCTTGTGCTTCTGTTCTTGCACGAGCAGGGTTACGGGCCTCTCGCGCTGGCTTCGCTATTTTTGTTTTATGAGTTCTTCGGAATTCTCACGAATTTCTTTGGTGGTTTACTCGCCACCCAAATCGGGCTAAAGGCGGCTTTAGTCGCTGGCCTGACGCTTCAAATTGTTGCGCTCGTCGCATTGGGTTGGCAAGCCGCCGCCCTCAGCATCCCATTTGTCATGGTGGCTCAAGCTGCCAGTGGCATCGCGAAAGACCTTGTCAAGATGGCGAGTAAATCCTGGGTTAAGTTGGCTGTCACCCCAGGAGATGCATCTCGGCTCATGTACTGGGTCTCCGTTTTGACGGGTTCAAAAAATGCACTTAAGGGCTTCGGGTTTTTCTTAGGCGGCGCTTTGCTCACGGCCGTCGGCTTTGCTCAAGCCAACTTCGGGATGGCCGCCTTCCTCACCTTGGCCACCGTTTTGAGTTTGCTGCTATTGCCGGGCGGTGCAGGCAAATCTACGGCTAAAGTGAAGGTCAAACAGATGCTCTCGCGAGATACGCGCTTAAACCGTTTATCACTTGCGCGTTTCTTTTTGTTTGGCTCGCGCGATGCGTGGTTTGTCGTCGCACTTCCCGTTTTTCTGACGGCGACACTAGGTCTAACTCATGCTCAGACGGGCGCTTTTTTGGCGCTTTGGGTTGTGGGCTACGGCTTTGCTCAAAGTTTGACTCCGCGCGTGCTCAAGACTGCTCAGAGCCCACCCAGTGCAAAAACAGCCGCTCGCTGGACGACATGCCTAGCTCCGATTTTGGCTTTATTGCTTATAGCTCTGTGGTATTTGGGTGCCGAGGCTACAGCGCGTTCCATGATTCTCACACTAGCCGGCGGGCTTGGCCTTTTTGGTTTTGTCTTTGCTATGAACAGTGCCATCCATTCTTTTTTGGTGGTTCACTGGGCACAGCAAGACAAGGTTGCCGCGGATATCGGTTTTTACTATTCCGCCAACGCAGCCGGTCGTCTCGTCGGAACGATTTTGTCCGGATGGCTTTTTCAGCTTGCTGGGCAAGGAGTAAACGGGTTGCTACTTTGCCTCTTAGCCTCGTTTGTTTTTGTTGTAGCCTCGAGCTGCATTCTGTCGCTTTCTACTTTTTCCAAACCTATACTAGACTATGCGAAAAAATAGAAATTTCAATTTATTCATACTCGTCACATCCGTTTTTCTTGCTTTAATTCTTTTACTTTCTCCAACAAATATATTTGATACGAATGCGGCAGAATATACGCAAGACCTTGACCTGTCTAGCACTCAGCGTAAATCTTTGGCACTCGATTTGATCCCAACGACTGCGACCCCAAGTCGATCTACCCTTGCGACGGTTTCTTCGATTGAGGTCGTTTTACTCATTCGGGGTTCGCATGATTCGGTCGTTTCGGGTCATTTCGAGGACGGATCTGGATTGCAAAGTGTGCCTTTTTCTCAAAAACAGGGGCAAGTATCCATTCCGCTAAGGCTTCCTCTTTCTTCCTTTACGCTTCGCCTGCAAGATGGCTGGACCGCATCAAGCTACGATGTTTGCGCGAACGCTGATCCTGTATATATTGAGCTTTTCCCTCCTCGCTCATTGTCGTTTCATTTCGAACAAGATGGGCTATCGCTTTCTATGGCTCATGTTTTTTTAAGCTCATTTGAGAGTGAGGTGTCCATTCGTGGGTTGACGGATCAAGCTGGCAATGCGACTTTTCCAGGCATCTCACCTTCTCCCCTGCATGTTTTTTTAGCGCATCCTGATGTCTTGGCTAAATGGTCCTTTCCCGACGGATTTGGGGTCAGCAATCGAGTTGTCTCTTTGCCCATCGGCGACACTTTTCCGCATGAAGTTTTTACGGTCGCTGATTCTGTCACCCACGACCCGATCTCTATGGCTCATATTGAATGGAGCGGGCAAAGCATTGAGTCGTTTTCTTCCGATTCATTAGGCCTTCTCCGCTTTCCTCCGCGTACAAAGAACATTGATTTAATCGAGTTGTCCGCCGACGGCTATGGCAAGCAACTCGTTCCTCTTGATGATGGAGGCCCAACTCTTTACTTGCAGCCTGAGGTTGATTTAACAGTTCAGGTCGTAGAGAGCCAAGGCCTCCGCCAAGCCACTGGTGCGACCGTAGCTGCTTTTTTGCGCACGCCCAACGGCATGGTTCACTTGTCAACCAAGGAAGCTGATTCAAAAGGTCATTGTCGTTTTTCTTTCCATGACGGCGACGATGTAGCTTTGCTCGCTTGGAGATCCCACTCAGGAATGGCCACCCATGAGTTGATCGTGTCTCGGCCTATGTCAGAAGTTCGCATTCTTCTACTAAAGCAAAAACCTCTTCTGATTCATTTGAATGGGGAAACAGCAATCGGAGATTTGCAGGTTACCACCGACTCGATGATTACTGAAGATGTTGAGTGGCGCCAGCTTGATGAGAGCACCGTTCTGGTGCCTTTCCCATCATTGTTAGACAAGCTGACAGTTCGCGCGACCGGGCGTGGCTATGCTGAGTTGAGAAAAAGGAAAGATTGGCTAGCGCCCGAGGCTCTCTTTGTCGATTTTGCGTCAAACAGATTTAGTGGCGCAGTCGAATTAGAGATGATTCCGACTTGTTCTGTTCGTGGCAGTATTCAAGATCAGCAAGGGCGCTTCGTTCCTTTTGCTTTGCTGCAGTTCCGGGCAATTCCATTGCGACAACAGTTAGATAATCTAACTCTTCACCCCTCCCTTTTTGGGGATGTTCCAACAAGTCATCCAGCCTGGGTTCTTTCTTCTGCATATAGGGCATTTGAGACATGCTCCGGTTTAGACGGAAAATATCAGATCGATTCAATCCCTGTCGGCGATTATTTAACTGAATTTTCAAGACCTGGAAATGTCAATATGGGTATTCCGTTTGGTTTAAAGGCGATTCATTCGTATGTGTACTTGCCCGTTAATGGTGAACTCTTGCTTACACTTCCAAGCATCTATCTCCTTGATCTAGAAATATACGATGCTGCAACAAAGCGACCCATTAAACACGCAAGTCTCGAAATAACAGAGACTTCTTTTGAGCAGAGCGGCGATGTTATGCGACATGACTTTTCGGGGTTTCGGCAACATAAATGGGTCTCTTGCGATTCCGTGGCCAAGCTTCGCGTGTCAGCGGCAGGCTACGAATCCAAAGCAGTTATCCATCCAGGCCGTTTGTCTGCGAAGCAAACGCTTTTCCTGAAACCAGTCGCACCTGCCCGTTTGAGACTCGGCAGCGAGTTTGCTTTTGCCGAAATCGTTGTCCATTTTTATCGCCTGCTTCCGCAGAAAAGCCTCAGAGACTACATCGCGGAAGCGGTTGTTCGCCTAGATTCAAGCGGTGCTGCTGACATCTTTCCGCCGATTGATCCTTGCCTATTGACCCTTGATAGCCGAGAACCTTCTGCTGCAAAGGTAACTTCTGCTCAGTATGAATACTCAGAGGGCTATCTTATTGAGCTGCAAGCTCAGTAATCCGTGGGTGCACGGCCTGTTCCTGAATCTGCGTGTGTTCGCTAATTAGCGTCTCTAGTTTGGCCAGCCCTTGGTAAAGGGTCGTGTAGGCTTTGCACGCATCTGAAGGCAAGTTGTAATCCATTGCAATCGAGCGACATTTAGCCAAGGCATCATTTGCCATGCCGTGCTCAATTTGCATACGAGCCATCGGGCCAGCGGGGCCTGGGGCGCAGCCGCCACAACTTGCGACATCGCCATCCCAGTTTGGGTCGGTCATCTTGCGCAGCATTGGGAAAAGGATGTTCTCTTCTTTATGCATGTGAGACTCAAGGTCTTGAAACATCGGGCCAACCACCTCAGCGAGCTTAAAAAACTCAGGGTGATGCTCGCCGTGAACTTCTTGCACCTTTTCCATGAAGTGCCAAAGTTGAGGAAGATTCTCGCGCATCCATTCGTGGTCAGAAGCCAAGCGGTCGAGAATCTCAGGGATGGGCGTTGCCATCCAGTCGTTTGAGTTGTTAGACATGGCTCTAGTTTAACTTCGCAACAGCCAAGGCCGCGTGGAATTGCGTTTTAGGAGTTTATCCTTGATTCTATACCGCGCCAACGCAGGCGCTTCCAGATGATGGGCTGTAGCAATGCCAAAACGGTCACCATTTCAAGGCGGCCCGCCCACATGCCGAAAGTCAGGACGATTTTGGCAAGTGGCGACAATTCTGCAAAATTTGCCATTGGGCCGACGGCTTCAAAGCCAGGCCCGATATTGCCCACGCAAGCAAGCGAAGCCGTAAAGCCCGTAATTAAATCTGAGCCGAGCAAAACCAGCACCACACCGATAAAGGCGTAGGTCAGCAGATATAGGCCGACAACATTGACCAAGCTGCGGATGATGGGGTCAGGTACAGAGCGCCCCTTGTAGCGCAGTGAAATCACGGCGTCTGGAGTGGCCGCTCGTTTTAATTCGCGGTGCATAAATCGAAAAACAAGCAAGTTGCGGATGGCCTTTGCGCCGCCGGCTGCTGACCCCGCGCATCCGCCTACAAACATGACCACAATTAAGAGAGCCTTTGCGCTGGCTGGCCAGAGGTTGTAGTCGACGCTCGCGTAGCCGGTGGATGAAATCAGAGAGGCGGATTGGAACGCGCCCATGCGGAGGGCTTCCGTATCGATTTGCCCGTCGGTCAAAATCCAGGCACAGGCCACTGCAATCGTGGCAAAACTTAAGAAGTAAAAACGGAATTCGTCATCACGGAAGAGTTGTCGAGGGCGGCGACTGAAGATGACCCATAGCAATGGGAAGCTCGTGCCCGCCAGCATCATGAATACAACAAAAACCCATTCGGCTCGTGCTGGGTTGTATCGAGAGAAAGCTTCAGCCGCAGACCCCGCATATGTGGCGAGCGTGGTGGGGTCGGCGTAGCCACTTATGGACATGCCGTGGGGGGAGAAACCGCCAGCAGCCATGGTCGTGAGAGTGTGGCAAATGCTTTCGTAAAAAGGCATCCCGGACCAAACCCACAAGAGAGCGAGTTGGACCAGAGATAAGATGCAATAAAGGATCCACAGTCGGCGTGCTGAGTCTTGAACGCGTGCGCTAATGGCTTCGCTGGGTGCGCCCGAGGCTTCGGCGAAAAACAACTGTCGGCCCGCAATGCCTAGTTGCGGCAAAACGACCACGAAAAGCGCAATAACGCCTAAGCCGCCAAACCATTGCGTCATGGAGCGCCAGAGGAAAAACGCGCGACCATATTGCGTGAAGTCGGAGAGAATCGTCGCGCCCGTGGTGGTAAAGCCCGACATCGATTCGAAAATGGCGTCGACATAGCCCAGGCCAGCAAACAAGTAAGGGATTGCCGAAAAGTGTGCGGCGGCCATCCAGGTGCCAGCGACGACTGCAAGGGCCTCAACGCGGCGGAAATGCGGGTTTTCAGGGAAGCCCCGCGACAGAATCGTGCCGCCGATAAAAGTAATCACCGAGGAAATCGCGAAATGCCCGGCGACATCGAATTGCCCCGGGACACCATGGAAGCCATCCCAGAGGGCTAGAAGTGCGGGGGGCAAAAACGCGGCCCAAAACATCCGCAGGAGTTTGCCGATGACCCCGATGACGATGGCAAGCCTCATTTAGTCGTGCGCAGTTTGTGTCTCGGTGCCGCCTTTTGAGCCGGCAATAAAATCTTCGAAGAAGGTGCGCGTGTTGGCTTCGTCTTTGTCAGAACAGAAAACCAAAACCTGGTCACCACCCTTGAGGATGTCTTTACCCGATGGGATTGTGACTTTGTCGCCCGCCAAGATTGCACCAACAATTGCAAAAACAGGTGCGTTGAGATTGCGTAGCTCAACCTCAGGCATCGAATCGGGGACGCGAAGTTGCAAGACCTTGACCTCACCATGCTCGAACTCGCTTTGCACATCACGGACGCCTACATTGGCGTGCTGTAAAACCGCGGCAATTGCAGCACCACGAGTCGAGCGGACGACATCAATGCCGACCGATTCAAATAAGCGACCGTGGTCAGTCTTGTCAGCCCGCGTGATGATGCGTGGCACGCCCATTTGCTTGGCAAGCATGGAAACCAAGAGGTTGCGCTCGTCATTGTTTGTGACGGCAATCAAAACGGGGTCATCTGCGATTGCGTTGTCTTCGAGCACTTGAAGGTCTGTGCCATCGCAATGCAAAACGCAATCAACGGGCAAAGAATCGCAAAGCTGTTGCGCGCGCGTGCCGTCGGCTTCGATGATGCGAATCTTCCAGCCGTTTGCAAGCATGCCGCGCGCGACTTCGTAGCCCACAACACCGCCGCCAACAATGGTTGCTCTTCTTGCCGAGGTCGCGAGTCGTTTTGCTTTTAAGAACCGATTGCTCAATTTACCCAAACCCTTGCGCGTGCCCATCGCCGTAATTTGATCGCCCGCTTGGAATTCAGTGGAACCCTTAGGGATGAAACGCTTGCCGTTGCGCTTGGCTTGCACCAAAATCACATTTTTGGGCAGCCCAATCTTTTGCAGTGGTCCACCCGTAATCGGGGCATGCTCAGGGATAGCGCGCTTAATCAGCTCAACAGCGCCATCTGCGAAAATCTCGACATCGAGAGCGTCAGGCACCAATACAACGCGCAAGATTTCTTGTGCCAATCGCTCGGAGGGCAAAATGACATCATCGATGCCCATCGCCAAAGCCAGTTTTTTAGCTTCGGCTTCATTGGAGCGCACATCGAGCCGCCGCAAAAAACAGATGGCCTTTTTTGCGCCCATTTGTTTGGCTTCGGCACAAGCGAGCAAGTTGCGCTCATCGACGACTGTGCAGGCGATGAACAAATCGGTCTTTTCGACCTCGGCTTCACTCAACAAATTGGCCGATGTGCATGAGCCAAAGAAAGGCTGGACCTCAAGTTGATCGACTATGCCTCCGCGCGCGTCTTCGGGCGCAATCAAAGATACATCATGCTCTTGCATCAGCCGCTCAACGAGGCGGACGGCTACATCATCTTCGCCACCGACGAGAATTCTCATACGCGCATCGTAAAGCGGCGTAGGTGCGTAGACTAGCCCCGCCTTTAAAGCGTTTTAGCTCAGGGCGTCAAGATGCTCAATCAAGCCCGCAACAAAGAGCATGCAATCTTCCGTCAGCAGGGTTTCCGCCGTCGGGAGGCAAATCTCTGTTTCAGCACCAGGGAAGCGCACCGCGACAACATTGAGCTGGCGGTCGTCGCGCAAACCAGAATCTCGCAACGATTTGCCCACCAAACTTGCAGGGCAATGAATCTCGCGGATGCCCACCAAATCGTTAATCCGCACATCTTCTTCGATGCCGTCATCGGCAAGGGATGTAGCCTTGCGTGTCGCCGCGAATCGCTCTGGGATGATGACCTCAAAACGATTGGTCGAACTCTCGGCCAAGCGCAATAAAACGGATTCGTGCATGGCGTCGACAGCCTTAACCAGCACATGCGGCAACTCGCGGATGTCAGACAAAGCCATCGCCGTGGAAGTCGCCAAAGCCTCTTGAGACCCAAGCGAAACTACGGCCGCGCTGAAGTTGGCGTCAAATTCAGAAAACAGATCTTGCACGGCTTTTTCGCAATCGAGCGTCGTCAAATCAACCGAGGCTTTTGCGTAAAGGTGGTCGTTATGAGCCGCGAGTGTTTCTTCGCAATCAACACCATGAACGCGAACACCCTTTTCGTTGAGTGCTTTAGCAAGCTGCCCGCCAAATTTGCCGAGCCCTAAAATCAAAATGTCTTTTGTCATGTCTATCCGATGGGGAAGTCGCGCTCAGGGTACGAAATCGTGCGGTCTTTCGTTTGCCGAACCAAAGCCCATATTAAAGTGAGTGGCCCGAGCCGCCCCAAAAACATTCCGATTGCGAGGGCGATTTGAGATGCAGGCGAAAGGGAAGCCGTGATGCCTGTCGAGAGCCCGACTGTGCCCAATGCTGAGGCCGACTCAAAGAGGATGGCTTCAAGGCTTGCCGCGCCGCCAGATTCAAATAGCGTCAGCGCCGTGGCTAAAACGCCTTGCGAGAGCAGCATGAGAGTGACGACAAGGAATGCGCGACGCACCACAATCATGGGCAAAGTGTGCTTCATGAAATGCACGCGTTTGTGCCCACGCAAGTAGGCCCAAAGGCCGGCAAGGAAAACGAGCACAGTGCCGATTTTCATTCCGCCAGCTGTGCCGCCACTTGCGCCACCAATAAGCATGAGCGGAATCATCGTTAAGAGCGTCACGCGCCTTGCATCGCCCAAATCAAGCATGCTGAAGCCCGCTGTGCGAGAGGTGTTACCCTGGAAAAATGAAAGTAGCCAACGACTTGGCGCGCTGTGATCTTGAAGTAGCCCCTCTTTTTCAAAGACCCAAAAAAGGAGTGCGCCAAGGGGAATTAGAAGAGCAGAGGCCCATAAGACCAAACGCACTTCTGGGTCAAAGCGGTTGGCCCAAATTGCTGCAGGGACTAAAAAACCAAGACCACCAAAAAGCCACAAAAGCATGAGCGGCAAGCCGAAGCCCCAATGGCCTGCATAAGGTTCAAGCCCGACATCAAGGTTGTCGAAGCCAGCGTTGCAAAAGGCAGATACAGACAAGAAGACGCTCTTCCAGCCCGCATTTGGCTCAGTGATGGCGCCAAACAAACTGATTGCGCCGGCGGCTTCAAGCATCAGTGTGCCGCCCAAAACCAAAGCTAAAGTGCGTTTCGGGTGGCCCCGGAAGAAACTGCTCATTAGAGTGGAGCTTGCCGTATTGCCCGCAACATTGCGCACACGATTGCTGAGAGAGTGGAGCACCAGAAGCGCAAGCGTCATGACACCAAGCCCGCCAAGTTGGAATAAAACCAGCACAACCCCTTGCCCAAACATAGACAAATCGTGTGCCGTATCTACAACGATCAGGCCTGTAACGCAGGCCGCCGATGTCGCTGTGAAGAAAGCCTCAAGCCAAGTTAATGGGGCGTGATGGCTCGTGTTAGCGGCCGCATCTAAATGCAGCAAAATCGTGCCGAAGAGGATGGCACCAGCGAAACCAAGTGCGACCAAAGCGGGCGGGCGAAGCCAGAAGCTTCTGCGCCCACCGGCTTGGATTTCAAATGCCATACGACAACTGTAGGGCAATCAGCCGTTGCGGCGGTTGCCCTTTTTAAGCTTGGCCTGGTTGTTTGTGGCATCTCGCAAGGCCACGCGGACACGCGCTTCTTCCTTGGCTTCGAGCCCACCCTCGGTCAAGAGTTTGTTGGCCAAGTCAATGGACTGCTCATAGAGGCCAAGAGCCTTGGCATCTTCGGTCTGCAAGTAATAGTGATAAATGACCGCCCAGTCGTTGAGCACCTGCGGGTCGTTGGGGGACAACTCAGCTGCTTTGGCATAACCTGCCTCGGCTTGGATGGCATGACCAGCCTCGCGGTGAAAGAAGCCTAAATTGTTCCAGGCTTCGACATCGTTGGGTGCAGCTTGCGTTGCAAAATTCATAAGTGAAATGGCCGCTTGGTAATCACTGTTCATGACCGCGTGACCCGCAAGCCACTTTGCACTAGCCACCATGCCTTCCCCTGCGTCTGCTGCAGATTGCGCACTCGCGAGGTAACTGGGGCCAAAATTGTCGATGTATAGCCCAAGGTATTTTGCCGCAATATAAAAGCCTTTGTCTGCCCGTCGCGTATCGCCATTGCTTTGCAATCGAGTGGCTTCGCGCATCGCACCTTGCGACAAGTAATAGTAGGCGTTCAAAAACTGAGGGTTTAGCTCAAGTACCTTTTTGAATGCATCACGGACGCTATCCCATGGCATCGGGTCAGCTGCGAAATAGGCCGTGCCTCGATACCACTCGCGCGTGGCATCAGAGCCGAGGTCGGCAATGACAGCATCAACTACGGTACCGGCATCTCCTTGAAGCCATTGAACTGCGCCACCCAAATCGACACCAGTCGCATCACGCTTAACGGCCTCAAGCCAGTTTGAAACGGCTGTTTCTCGTTCATTTGCCAAAATGGCTTGCTCGCCCATCCGCACCCACGGCATTGCGTTTTTGGGCTCAACTTCGGCGGCTTTGACCAAGGCTGCGCTTGCTTCGGCTTCAAGTTTGGCGGCTTTTTTAACATTGCCACCTTCTTTTGCATCGCGCGACATGGAACCCACGATGCGTGCTTTTTGCAGATACAAAGCGGCAGAGTTTGGGTAAGCGGATAGGCCGTCGCTGATGGGGGCGATTGCCAGCTCGGCATCACCTGCGTTGAGTTGAGCTTCGGACCAGTTCACGAAATCAATCGCAAGAGCGCCTTTTGACCCGCATGCCTTTTCTAAAACCCAAGCGGCATCTGAAAACGCATCGTTGATGTCAAAACCCGAAATCGCACCAGAAGCAATGCCCGCCTCGGTTTCGCGCAAAATAAAACGACCTAGAGTGCCGAGCACTTTGGCATCGGTGACATCTTCGGCGCCCGCTTCACGCAAAACAGAAACAGCGGCCGACCAATCATTTTTGGCTGCGAAGGCTTCGGCGGAAGCCATTGCAGCATCAAGGTCAGATTGAAGGCAAAGGAGTAGGGCGATGGAGGCAAGCATGATTGAGTCAGGAGGCGGCGGGTGGTGAAGTCGGGCGACCTCGTTATGGGGTCGAGAGATCTTTCAGAATGGCGCGCATGCGGGCAACCCCGTCACGCCGCTCAAAAGGGTAGTGTCGCACACTCTTTAAGAGAAACCCATCGACAGGTCCGAGTTGTTTTAGATTGTGCAAATTGTGGTAAGCGAGGTTTTCCCAAGCGTCGCCAATGGCCTCGTCGAGTAACTGTCTTGATTCGGCAGAAGCATCATCAGCCATCTCGGCCATTTGTCGCTCGCCCAAGCTAATCGCTCTATACAGTTCACTCTCGGCAGTAACCCATTCGCGCCCAAGGTAGTAAACCGCGATCAGCGCGCGGTCATTGATGAGGCGGACATCATTTGGCGCCAAAGCCACGCAATCACCGTAAGCGACCCAACTTTGCTCAAAGTAGTCGCGCGCATCTTCAACACGGCCCGCAGCTTCAGCAGTCGTTCCCAAATCGCGGCAGGCAAACCCGAGGTTGTTAAACCAACTTGGGTTTTGCTGATGCAAAGCAAGGACACGCTCCAAAAAAGCTTTGCCATCATCCAAGCGTTTCAAGGATGGATGCCGATCGTCGCCGCCATCTGCAGTGAAATAATCCCAGACGATTGCGTCAATGCCAAGTCGCAAAGTTTCGGCCGTGCTTTCGGCTTCAAGTTGGTTTTCATCGGCGGCGAGTGCAGTCAAGAAAGCCTCGGCGGCTTTGTCGAGCTCACCGTCTTCGCGCCAACACCATCCGCGTTGAGTGCGCACAATGTGCAGCCAAGTGCGGCAACTGGCCTCGTAGGCTGGGTTTTGAGCGATGGCTTGATGAAAGCATTCTTCGGCGCGGGCGAGAGCTTCAAAGGCGCGACGGAAGTCAGCCGCTGAGCGTCGAGTGCGTGCTTCGTAGTAACGGGCCTCGCCGGTATGCCACAAAACAAGTGCGTCGGTCGGGTGGGCGAGACGGACACGCTCTAAGGCCTTGGCCGTTGCGATGGGGTCTTGAGCGCCGAGACGAGTTAGCCTTTCGTAGTAACTTGTTGTGGCCGGTTTAGAAATCAATGCCGCAATGAAAACCTCGCGGGCGGGTTGAATGCGGCCTGCCCAAGCATGCAAGTCAGCGAGAGCAATCACGACATCAGGTGAGTGCGGCAAACCGTTCGCGTGCATCTCCCTGACGGCTCCCTTGAGCCAAAGTACGGCGTCGAGACAAAAACGCGGCATCGGCTGATTTGCCCGAACGGCTTCGGCGCTGGCCGCCAAAGCAATTTGCCCCAGTTCGTGCAAAGTCGAAACGCGCATCGAGTCGGTCATTTCGTCTTGCACTTTGAGCCAATCACTCTGCGGTTCAGCAATGGGGGCTAGCTTGAGGAAAAACTGCAATGGGCGACTTTCGGCGATTGCTTCGGCAGTGCGTCCCGCAAAACGGAGTGCTTTAGTCAAGATGATGCGTGTCTGCAGCAACTCTGTTTTAGAAAGTGACAACTGCGCGGCACCCACACAGTCGGCAAGCAGCCCGTCCATGACGCTCGCGTCAAGCCCGCCATTGCGAAGCCCGCTTTCAAAAAGGGAGAGCGAATAGTGGCTGTACAGGAATTGCCAGCGGTAATCATCGGCCCAATCGCACTCGATCTCTTCTAGGAGCAGCAAAGCGCGGTCAAAATCATGGCTGCGAGCTGTTTCCACAATGGACTCTGAAGCCGCCTCCCAGCTCTCTGCGGTTACGGCAATAGGCTCGATAGGAGTGCTCGTGGTGGTACATGCACAGCACGAGGCCAGCAGGGCAAAGCGAAACAGTTGGAGGCGTTTTTGCAACATTTTTTAAGGATGTTCATTTTTCGGGCGGAAACTTGCGGTTGGTTGCGTCATTATAGGCATAGGTATGCAGAACCTCCGCACATCCACATGGGCCGCTCGCGCCCTGCTTTTCGCTTTGCTTTTAGCAGGCGGTTGTTGGTCTACAAGTAACCCCGGTGATGTTTTTGGCGGAGGCGGAGGCGGTAGCGGTGGCGGCGGCGGAGGCGGAGGCGGAACTGAGGTGAAAGACCCCGGCGATATTACGGCGGCGATTACAGGTCAACTGATTGTCGACGGGCGCCCCTCGCTCGACGCAACGGGGCCATTGAATGGCTCGGTTGATGTTGATGTCCGCACTCCGATCTTGCTTTGGTTTAGTGAGAGCATCCATACGGGCACGGTGAGCTCCACAACTGTTGGCGGTAATCCTGCATCGGTGAGCTTGCGGGTTAAAGATTCTCTGGCGTCTATTTCCTATGACCTTGAGAGTTTTTGCGGCGATCGCTTGATTGCGCTAGTACCGAAAGGGTCTTTGGCGCCAGACATGGTTTACGAGGTGTGGCTGAATCAAGAGCTCACTGATTTGCGTGGCGAGCGTTACCACGCAGCAGACAGCGAGGTCGTTATGACTTTTTCTACTGCGGCAACAAGCACGCTTCAGGCACCCCGAGTGATTGGTTCTTTTCCGCCAGAAGGCTCCACTTATCAGCCGAATGATCACGCCGTCGTTGTGGCCTTTTCCTCATCGATTCGTCCTTCAACACTTTCTGGGGCCGTGTCTTTGTTCAACATTGACTCCGGCCTTGATGCCGACTTCAACACTCTCGGTGTGTCGAGCGATTTTTTTGCTGATGACCGAATCGTTCGCTTTCGCCATCAAAACAATGCCACTTCCGATGTTGATTCTCAGCTAAGTCTTTCCATCGAAACGACTCTCGAAGGTGCAGGTGCAGGTCGTCAGCCTCTCGCAGAAGCCTTTACCGCAAACTGGCATACCCTTGATATGACGCCGCCCGTTGGTTTTGTCGATGTCGTTGGCGGCGTTGTTTCCCCTGGCTCTAGCGCCGCTCCCGTACATTTGGCGACTTTGTCTCACTACGAAGTTGGCGTAGATTGGCCACTCGCTTTTTTGCCTGGCGACCAGGTGCACCTTGAGCTTCATGAAACTTTTGGGCAAACTTATTTTGCGCAAGAGTCTGAGCCATTAGGTGGTTATTCCATTTACGCCTTTGACTTGCAAGAGCCCGAATTCGGTACTCCCTTAATGAATGACGGGTCTTTGACCCTGACGGCTTTTGCAGAGCGAGATGGGCGTCGCACCACGGTCGTCGCAGAGAGCACCTTGTTGCAAGATACCCAGCCTCCCCGTTTTTCCTATTACGGGCCTCCTTACTTCGAAGGCGATTTCGTTACCGATTTGCCTGAGTTGCGCCCGTATGGCTTTGGCACCGAGGTGCTTTCTGCGGCGGCGATTGAGTTTGATTCTTTAAGTGAGACTCGCAATTTCCTTTACGACAATTCTTTCTTCACTGGCCCTGCATTCGTTGACCCCTTCGCAGGCGGTGATTTCCTGGCTGAGGGGTTCAACTTCTCGACGACGCTGACGGATGTCGTCGGAAACACAATGACCGCTGCCGAGCCTGGCTATGCCACATTTCGCGGTTTTGTGAGTGGGCGCAGTCTCAGCGAAGCGGGTAATCAATTAAGGGTCATTGCTTTTGATGCAGATACTCTCCAGCCCATCGTTGAGGCCCAGGTCGATATCGATGGGCTCAGCACTCCAGAATTCACTCGCTCAGATGGCTCGGTCGTCTTTGATGGCTTGACTGGTGAGCAGACGATTACGCTCCGCTGCATTGATGGTGCCGGTGTAGCTCTCTATCACCCAGTAAGCCTTCTTGATGTTGATGCTTCTGTCGTGAGTGTTCCCATGCGTAGTGTCTCAAATCAGGCCTTAACAAGTTTCCCTGTAGTTCTCGACCCTGCTGGCGACTTTGTGATTGACGGTGATATGCGGGTGTTTACTTCTCTTGCCGTGGGCGAGAATTCTGGCGAAGTCGATTTCTTTGGCGGCAAGCTGCAAGACATCCAACTTTTTGGTGCTTACCAAGTGCATGTACGCACGACTCGCTTGGGGTGGTGGTCCGGTTTCTACTTTAATGAGGGCATCATTGATAGTGGCGATGGGCGCTGGAGCCATTTTGCTTTAGACCCAACCTTCTTGCTCGGGCCGACTTCAAGCAGTCTCGAAACAGCTCAGTTCGTTCTAGAGACGCCTTCTGAGCGTCCGCTCAACCCTTATGAAATTACAGTCAGCGGCGTGACTCCCGCTGACTTGTCAGACCCGTTCTTGGCCGCAACCACAGTTGTCCCGGGCTTAGATGGCCGCGCCTGGCTTGGCTTTGGCAATATCGAGCCCAAAGCACACAATGATTATGTCATTCGCTATGAGCCAATCTTGGTTTCGGCTGCAGCTTCTCTTGGCGCGCCGGCCGAAACTTGTTTCGTTGGGCTTTACGCAGACTATAACACTTCAACGGGCTCTAGCTTTTGGGTGCAAGCCGAGGCAGACCTGACTACAACACCCAATACCGTGAGTTTGTCGATGCCTACCGATCTCAACTCAACAACAAGTTTGGGTGCAACGACGGCAACAATTACTGGCTTTGACGCTACAACTCTGGCATCAGGGCAGGGGTGGTACCGCGCCAAACTCGAAGATTTGAGCAACGCAAACTTAACCCTGCAATGGGACATCTACCTACCGTCCTCATCCGCTCAATCTGGCACGATTACTTTGCCGACAGCAGGCGGCACGGCTCCATTGCCTGACCCAGGCAACTGGAAAGTTCGTCTAGACGCCTACGGCATGCCCGCTGGTTTTGATGACCAAGGTTTCTTCTTTTCCAGTCTCCGCCGGGATTGTTTATTCTGGGTCGGTTCCGACTGGAACTAGCCACTCTGACTTCTCATGCGCACTGCTCTCGCCCTGTTTTTGCTGCTCCCGTTGGCCGCTTGTCAAGCCCCTGGGGCGCAAGCTCCTGCCTTTCAAATCGCCTTCGCTGTCGATACGATCGCGGCCGAAGTCGCTGTCCTTGATGTCGTGAATTCAACTCAAGGCGCATTGGTGCCGACTGGTGATTTGCGGAAATTGACGCGTAGCTGGCTCTTGGACGAGGGCTTTACACCTCTTTCGATGCAATATGTCGACAGCTACTCTGTGCGTCAGCAGGTGGCTGCCGATGTCAGAGTTCCTGGCGCGGCCGTAATGTCGATGCAGGTCTTGTCCTGGAAAGACACCCATCTCGCAAGCCGCGGGCAGCTCAATGCTCAGGTTGACTTTGTGATGTATAGCCCTGATGGGGTGGTGCAATATCGTGGTGCGGGCTTGCTTGAGATTCGGTTGAGCGCTGGGCAGCAGGCATCTCTCAGCCCAGACGGGCGAGTCGAGGCCGTGCTTGAACAACTTGTCGACGAGGTCTTGGCCGGGTTTCCCCAGCCAGAGCCACTCTAGAGCTGCAAATCTTGTCTGGCGAGACCTAGAGTCTGCCGCTATACTGTCGCGTCCTTTTTTCCGGGCTCTCTGGTCTAGAAATCTGGCGTAGAGGCAATCTCGCCTCACCGACACATCGAACAGAGTCAAAATCATGTCTGTCACAAAAGCAGAAAAAACAGAAATTATTGCCGATAACGCCCAATCTCAGGGTGATACCGGTTCCGTTGAGGTCCAAGTCGCCGTGCTTACACAGCGTATTGCCAACCTTACCGAGCACCTTCGTGCTAACAAGAAAGATAACTCGACACGCCGTGGTTTGATCGGCATGGTGTCTAAACGCTCACGGCTCATGAAATATCTCAAGGGCCAAGACATTACGCGCTATCGCGCGATTGTCAAAAAGCTCGGCATCCGAGGCTAGAGCGTACAGGGGGTACAACTGCGGTTGTGCCCCCAACTCATTTTCGGCACCGTTGCCGAAGGGGACATCCCCCAATGCGGACAATCGCCGCGCAGCACTCGTTGCGTTTTCTGAAATTAACACTAGGCGGTTCATGCGGAATAGCGGATTGAAACAAAGATTGAATCATCATGACCATCTCTAAAAACGAAAAAGTCGTCTCAGTCTCACGCGAGATTGCGGGGCGCACACTTACTCTCGAGACCGGTTGGATTGCCAAACAGGCATCCGGCTCTGTTATCGCAACCTATGGCGAAACCGTCGTTATGTCCACCGCAGTTGATGGTGGCCCACGCGATTTGCCTTTCTTCCCACTGACCGTGGATTACCGCGAAAAGACATACGCTGCGGGCAAGATCCCGGGTGGTTTCTTTAAGCGCGAAGCACGCCCTTCTCTCAAGGAAGTCTTGGCGATGCGTTTGCTTGATCGCTCTGTGCGGCCAATGTTCCCAAGCGGTTACGGCAACGAGGTTCAAATTATGTCCTCGGTGCTTTCTTACGACCAAGAAAACTCACCTGAGATTTTGCACATGGTCGCTGGCATGGCTGCCGTCCATATTTCAAACATCCCGTTTGAGTGTGCGATGTCTGCAGTGCGTTTGGGCTACATCGATGGCAATGTCATCGTTAACCCAACCAAGACCATCGTTGAGCGCGATGACAATATGCTTGACCTAACTATGTCTGGCCACAAAGATGCGGTCTGCATGGTTGAAGCTGGCGCTCAAGAGCTACCTGACGCCGAGGTGTCGCGCGCGCTTAACGAGGGCCATAAGATCATCCAAAGCCTCTGCGAAATGGTTGAAGAGCTTCGGGCACAGTGCGGCAAAGAAAAGATTGCCGTAACTGCACCAGAGGTTGACGCCGAAACACCGGCTGCCATCCTTGAGAAGTATGGCCAAGAGGCTATCGAGGCTGTCTTGCTGACCCAAGGCAAGTTCGAGCGTTACGACGCCATCGACGCATGGGTTGCTTCCGTTATTGCCGAAATGGGTGGCGAAGACGAAGACGATCAAAAGCGCGTCAAGAAAGCCGCGAAAAAGGTTGTCAATAAGGTTGAGCGCGACATGACCCTAAACGGTCGCCGCGTTGATGGCCGCGATACCAAGACGATTCGCCCGATTAACATCGAGAATCGTTTCTTGCCACGCGCACACGGCTCAAGTTTGTTCACTCGCGGTGAGACACAAGCAATTGTGACTTGCACGCTTGGTGCATCCGATGACGAAATGATGATTGACGGCATTGAGTCCGACAAGTCAAAGCAGGCGTTCTATCTGCACTACAACTTCCCGCCATTCTGCACAGGTGAGGCTAAGCCACTGCGCGGTACATCCCGTCGTGAGCAGGGCCACGGTGCTTTGGCTGAGCGTGCATTGCGCGCGATGTTGCCTGACCACAATGAGTTCCCTTACACCATTCGTATCGTTTCTGACATCACTGAGTCTAATGGCTCAAGCTCGATGGCTTCGGTTTGCGGTGGTTGCTTGTCGATGCTTGACGCAGGCGTGCCCATGAAGGCATCTGTCGCGGGCATCGCAATGGGCCTAATCATGGATGAGACGACTGGCCAATACGCCATCTTGTCTGACATCCTTGGCTCCGAAGACCACCATGGCGACATGGATTTCAAAGTAACGGGTACCGATAAAGGTGTCACGGCTTTGCAAATGGACATCAAGGTTAAAGGCCTTAGCCAAGAAATTCTTGAAGAGGCGATTCAACAGGCTCGTGAGGGTCGTGTTCACATCCTCGGCAAGATGGCTGAGGTTCAAGAAGGCCCAGCAACTGAGTTGTCGGCTTACGCGCCATGCAACATGAGCGTTAAGATTCCTCCTTCAAAGATTGGCTTCTTGATTGGCCCTAAAGGCGCCAACATCAAAGAGCTGCAAGAGACCTTTGGCGTTAATGTCAACATCGTTGACGATAACGGCAATGTCCAGGTTTCGGGCAACCCAGTCAGCCAGGTC
The DNA here is from genome assembly GCA_018671175.1 of Planctomycetota bacterium. Classification (GTDB taxonomy): domain Bacteria; phylum Planctomycetota; class UBA1135; order UBA1135; family UBA1135; genus JABHIE01. The sequence continues at coordinate 114,004 of JABHIE010000031.1, forward strand.
GAGGCTTGCATTGCTCGCATCGCTTCACAAACGCGCGTCATCAAAATTGGTGAGCGTTTCAATGGCGCTGTGACTTCGGTCAAAGACTTTGGTTGCTTTGTCGATCTTGGCGGTGGCCAAGAAGGCATGTGCCACATCTCTGAGCTCGAAGAAGGTCGCACCGAAGATGTCGAGAGCGTCTGCAAAGAAGGCGATGAAATTGAAGTCATCGTGGTCAATGTTGACGAGCGTTCCGGCAAGGTGCGTCTCTCACGCCGTATCGCTTTGATGGCAGAAGACGAGGTCGAAGAGGCCATGGCTGCTGCTCAAAAACCACAAGGTGGCGGCCCACGCGGAGGCCGAGGTGGTCGTCGTGATGACCGCCGTGGTGGCGGCGGCGGTCGCGATCGTCGCTAATCGCGCTTCTTCTTGATAAAGGCGGCTCCATTTCGATGGGGCCGCCTTTCTTTGTGCCACTAAATATGGGGTGGAAAGAGCCCTTTTGACTACATTTTATGCTTTATAAGAAAATAACCGAAGAAAATGTCCAACCCACTTGGTTTTAGGACGCTATATAATTACGATTAGGCTGTTCTGCCGAAAGGAGTTACACAAATGCGTCTTCTACTAATACTCACCGCACTCTTGCTTTCTATGCCTGTGGCATTGTCTGCAAACCTTCACTATGGCTCTGGCTTTTCGGTTGCCGCTTTCGGTGCGGTTTCACTTGACAAGTCTAAGGTGCGTTATGGCAACCCAGCTTCCTTTGACGCCGAGCGCCAAGACAAAGTCGGCACGATACGCTCCAAAGAGATTTATCGTGCGATTCCAGCATTTCAAAAGATTGAAAAAGGCAATATCAAAAAAGGAAGTGCTCAATACACCAAGCTTATGGGCGAGGCCACAAAGGTTTACCGCAAAGCTTTAAAGTCTGTCGCAATTTCAGGCGCATATGTCATCCTTGTCGAGCAAGGTGGCATTTCTGATTATTCCGTGACTGATGTCACAGCGGGCGTCATCGCAATTTTGTAAACGCTCGTTTTGTCGACGCTCCCCCCGCGCTTTTTGCTCCTCCTGGGCCTTTGCGCGGGGGCTTTTTCGTGCAGTAGCTCTGAGGTCGATTCCTTAGAGGTAGAGTCTCAAGAAGCGGCCCCTGAGTTGGCAATTGCTACGGAGTCTTTTCCGCCAACGCTCGAAGAGACCTACCCATTTGTTCGCTTTACTGATTTTGGTGATGGTCAATACAAGGCGCTCGTGCCTGTTGCACTTGGAGGAGGCACGATTGTTAAAGATGTCTTGGTCGCGAATTGCCCTTCTCTCGCGCGCACAGAGGCACCTGCGACGATTGATGTGAAGCAAGGTTACGCCGTACAAGGTGACCCAAAGGTCGACCCCTGGCTGACGCAAGCCTCGATGATTCCTGTCGAAGACCTACTGCTTCTAAGTGGGGCTCAATCTGATGTCGCTGAGCTTCTTGACTTCATTGACTTCTATTTTAATTCTAGTCCGCAAATCGAAATTCAGGCTCAGATCATCGAAGTCGCCGACACCAAGGCTTTTGAGCGTGGCGTCAAAGATCTGAATCTGTTCAACCTTCGTGACAGCGCGGCGTTTGCTGATGGCAGCCCAGGGCCTTTCGCTCGCAGTATGTCCGGCACTGGCCTTGAAGCCGAGGGGTTTGCCGGTCAATTTTCGCTGGGCTTGATTCGTGACAACTATTCTTTGTCTGCCTTTCTTCAGCTGGTCGATTCAAGCAACGCTGCCGACATTGTTTCGAGACCACGCGCAATTACTCGCAATGGGCGCACAGCCTACTTGAGTTCGCAAGAAAGCATTCCTTATCAAAAACTAACGGCCTACGCCAATGGCAACCCCACTTTCGGGGTGGACTATCGCAAGGTCGGTGTAACGCTTCAGGTTCTACCCGTTATCGTGGGTGCCGACACAATCCACCTCAGCTTTCAAGGCAATGTCAGCAAAGAGGGGCGTTCGGTCACTATCAGTGATGGCGGTGCAGGGGGTGGTGGTGGTGCGATTGCCATCCCCGTTGTCGCTACGCGCGATGTTAAAACCGAAGTCTCGGTTCGCTCAGGGCAGTCTGTTGTGATTGGTGGCCTTAATACTCTTGAGACTCGCATTGTTGAGCGCAAGATTCCGCTGTTGGGCGATATCCCAGGCCTTGGCTGGCTCTTCTCGAGTAAGTCTGAGCAAACAGTTAAGACCGAGGTCCTTTTCATTCTGACTCCTGTCATCAAAACCCGTGCGGCAAGTATTTCGCGCTTTGGCGATATCTTTGACCCCTGGGAAGAAGAATAGGCGCGTTTGCGTCATGAAAGTATGCGGCACGACCGCTAGACTTTCCTGAGATGCTGTTGAAGCCTCACTTTGCGCCCGCTCGACTTGGGCAAACCAATCACACGCGTTCTACTGAGCGTGGGGTCGTGTTGATTCTTACACTATTTGTTTTGCTCATCACTTTTGCTCTCGTGACTGAGCTAACCGTGAGCACTTCTGTGGCTTTCCAAACCACACAAAACCGGGCAAATCGCATCCGCATGGAAATGGCCGTGGTTGCCGCTGCCGACCAATTCATGGAAGCGCTCATTGGCGATGCTAGTGGTTCGGGCGGCTCCTCTGGGCTTGAAGGCATGCTGGGCGGCATGGGCGGGTCTGACCTTGGCGATCTCGCCGGCGATGTGGGGTTCGATTCTGCCGTAGGGGGCACTGATTCTCTCGATGATTCTTTTGGCGAAGACGGGGAAGAGGGCGAGGGCCAGCCCGACGGCTCATCCGCGGATTACTTGCAAGATGTCTGGGCAAAACCCATGCGCATTATGGTGGGTGATTTCGAAATAACAATCTGGGCAGAAGATGAAAACGGAAAATTCCCTCTCTTTCAGCTCGTTGCTGGCACAGAAGAAGAGCAGGAAGAATCGCGCCGTCGATTTGCTCGCATCCTCGATCATATGCGCGCCGATTTCGACGATGACATTGATCAGCACGCTGGCAATCTCATCGTCGAAGACATTGTTCGCTATCTAAAAGGCGATTTCATCGAAATGGAAATGCCGCGCGCACCGCGATTTTCTGATGACCCGGAAGCCGAGATGCCGCTTTATCTTCCGTATGCTCTCGAAGAATTGATGCTTCTTGAGCACATCACAGAAGATCTCTATTACGATCAAGTCCGCACTGATGATCTAATTGCGCCAGGCCTTGAGTCAATATGCACCATTTACACTACCCCTGGTTTTGAGCCTCCCGAAGAGGGATCTGGCACAGAGCAGGCCGATGAGGCGGCCTTTGGGGATGACCCCGCCCAAGACGCCGCAACTCAAGACGACGCGCTCAATCAGGTTGAGTCATTGCTCGGCGGCGACGCTGAAACTGAGAGCACGGCATCTACTCCGGTTGGTGGTTTAGATGATGTCCTTGAAGGTGACCCGCCCCTTGGTCTTGGCATTAATCTCAACACCGCGCCGCAGTCTGTCCTCGAGGGCTTAGTGCCGCCTTTTGAGTTGTCTGGCTCTGTGATTCGCCAGATTCTTGAGCATCGCAATGAAGTCGATGAGGCCGCACTTGAGTCGCAAGACCAAGAAGATGGCAACCGTGATTTGGCCGAACTTGAGCAGTCTTTATATGGTGAGCAAAGCACCGACCCGCTCCAGTTTTTCTCATCCCTTGATGACTTGAAAAATGTCGATGGCTACGAAATGGGTGCTTCCGAAGAAGCGCGCCAAAAGTTTGAAAGCTTGCTTTCGGTGCAATCGGATACTTTTTCGGTCTACGCAACCGTGCGTATCTTGCCGGAAGGTTGGGAGCAAGAAACGCGCTACGAAGAGCCACTCGGGCCCGTTTTGCGCCTGCGCACGATTGTGTGGCGTCGTGGCGGCGCCGGTGAGACTAAGTTGATTCCGATTCAGCCTTGGCAAGAAGTGCCAGCGAGTCGCTGGAAGATTCCTGATTTTCAATACGATCTGCCCCTCTACGAACCGCCCATCTGGTGAGTATCGTGCGGGCCGACGCAAGGGCGTGCGGCAGTTTTAGCATCGTGGTGTATCGCAAAATGCGGCGAGTTTCTCGCATTGTGTGCTTGCTGTCGCTCTCCAGAATGATGTAATTGAATACCCGAGAAAAGCGCCGAGTCAAGTTCTCGGGGCCCTTACCGTGCGTGAGCTCCATCCAGAGCTTTGTGCACTCAATGCGAAGCTCTCGGCGAGAAAGGCCATTCCTTCGGGTCGTTGCAGTTAATTTTAGTGGCTTGCAATCGCCACTTCCTAGGCCGTCGGCTATTTGCTCAATTTCAAATAACTGTTGTGGGCTTTCCACGAAAGAATCGGTTGTAGGCGCAAAGGATTCGGGGAATTCCATTTGATCAAGGCTCATAGCGCGATTCCGTCGGCCTTGCTCAAATTCTCGATAAAGGGCGCGCCGCAGTGCGGGTTTCCAGTTTGGGTCATCACCCGGTTCCGTGAGCTCGGCCAGGCCAATCCAGACTTCGCCAAGGATGGTTTCGAGTACCAACTCGGCATCACTAGGCCTTCGATAGCCCGTATAAGAGAGATATTTGGCCACTCGCCGAATTAATCGGGGGCGGAGTTGCTCGAGATTATCGGGCAGAAGTTGTTTGTTTGAATTGGTGGTGTGGATTCTTGCCATACTTGTGCGTTGCGAGAGTAGCAAAGAATCCTCGGCCGTGGGACAATACTTCCTGCTTATTACGCAATGACTCTGTTGCGTAAACCTGCAACCATCAGGCCATCAACAAAGAATCATGACTTCCACTGCAGTCGTCGGTCTCCAATGGGGAGACGAAGGAAAAGGTAAAATAATCGACCACCTCGCCGCTAAAGCGGATGTGGTTATTCGTTTCGCTGGCGGAAATAACGCCGGCCATACGGTCATCGTTGGCGATGAAAAGTATGTCCTACATCTCATCCCCGGGGGTATCTTGCACGAAGGCACGCTCAATATCATTGGTCGTGGCCTTGTGGTTGATCTCGCTGCACTGCTCGAAGAGATGGACGGCCTCATTGCGCGCGGCGTGCCCATCGCTGACCGCTTGCGTATTGATGGCCGGGCTCATGTGATTTTCCCTTATCACCGCCAACTTGATGCCATGTCTGAGTTGTGCCGCGGAGACGCCAAAATCGGCACAACTGGGCGTGGCATTGGGCCAGCCTATTCAGACAAAGTCGCTCGCACGGGCCTTCGCGTTGTTGATCTTTTGCACCGCGAGCATTTCGAGAAGCGTTTTCGCGTGGCTCTCGCCGAAAAGCAATCCCTTGCCGAAAAAGTTTATGGGCAAGAGCTACAAGATGTCGACGGCCTCTTTGAGCAGATGCTTGAGATGGTTGAGCGCATCCGGCCTTTGGTGGTTGATGGTGGCGCGCTTGCTCGCGAGGCTTACGCACAGGGCAAATCCGTTTTGTTCGAGGGCGCTCAAGGAACCATGCTTGATTTAGATGCCGGCACTTACCCTTTCGTGACCAGTTCCTGGACGGGTGTTTGGGGCATTGCCGGCGGCACAGGCTTCCCGCCGAATCAACTTGAGCGGGCATTGGCCGTGACTAAGGCTTACTGCACTCGCGTGGGCGAGGGCCCATTCCCAACTGAGCTGTTTGATGCAGATGGTGACATGATGGCCAAAGTCGGTCATGAGTTTGGCGCGACTACAGGGCGTCCGCGGCGATGTGGGTGGTTTGATGCCGTGCAGGCTCGGTATGCCACGCAGCTCAACGGTCTTGATGGCGTTTATTTGACTAAGCTTGATGTTTTGTCGGGCTTTGAGACCATCAAAATGGCGACTGCTTATCGTTTAGGTGGCGAGACCGTAACCGATTTCCCTGCTGAAGCCGGTGTCTTGGGTGACCTTGAGCCTGTCTACACAGAGTTCCCAGGTTGGGCGGAAGACATTACCGAGGTGCGCTGCTTTGCTGATTTGCCGACAAATTGCCAAACTTACATCCGCGCTCTTGAAGTTGAGCTAGGCGTGCCAGCGGTGCAGATTTCTGTTGGCCCCGATCGCAATCAACTCTTCCCGGGCGAGTCGTCACTCGTTTCGGCAACTTAGCCTGTCGATGACAGACCTGCGCCCTGACTTCCCTGTTCCGCATCATGTCGCCCTCATCATGGACGGCAACGGTCGCTGGGCAAAAAGAGGGGGCATGATTCGATTGCGGGGCCATGAGATGGGCGTTGAGTCGGTTCGTGATGTCGTTACGGCGGCCTCCGAATGGGGCATTGAGCATCTCACTCTTTATGCTTTTTCCGTCGAGAATTGGGCGCGCCCAAAATTAGAAGTTGCGGGCTTGATGCGATTCTTAAAGAGCTTTTTGCGCAAAGAATTGCCGCTCATGCTTGAGCACGGAATCGCTCTGCGTGGCCTTGGGCAACTTGATGATTTGCCCTCTGATGTCTTGGCTGTTTTGCGCGAGACCGAGTTGGCGACGGCGGGCGGCAAACGAATGACCCTACGCCTGGCTTTGAGTTACGGCGGTCGTCAAGAAATCATGAAATCTGTGCGTGATTTGGCTGAGCAGGTGCAGGCTGGCACTTTGCAGCCAAGTGCAATTGACGACCAAGCTTTGATGGGGCATATGTTTGACCCAAGCATGCCTGACCCTGACTTAATCATTCGCACAGCAGGCGAAATCCGCTTGTCGAATTTCCTGTTGTGGCAAGCTAGCTACGCAGAGTTTTATTTCACAGAGGTCCTTTGGCCTGACTTCCGCCGCGCGCATTTCTTGCAGGCCTTGCGCGAATACGATGGGCGAGTGCGCCGATTTGGTGCCGTCCTCAAAGACGACCCTGCTGCCCGACCCCCAACATCATGAGTGCATTAACCACCCGTTTACGCTTTGGCTCGCTGATGACTTTGCTTGTCGCGGGTATGTTCTGGGCCGACAAAGACTGGAAGCCCCTGAGCTTGCTTCTCTTACCCCTAGCCGCAATGGCCGCACAACTCGAGTTCTACGGCATGGCGGGCTTGCTCAAGGGGCGCGAAAAGTTTTATGCCTTAATGTCGGCGGGCCTTGGCTTTTTAATTTACGGCTCTTTCTTTTGCCCTGAATACAACTTGGGCGCTGCCGTCACAGCTTCCGTCGCCGCACTTTTGTTGGCTGGCGTTCTCCGGAGCGATACCAAAGATTCGCCCGCGGTCTTGGGCGTGAGTCTTTTGGGTTTGCTAACCATCCCGCTCATGCTTGGCTTGGCGGGCTGGCTCCGACTCGAATACGGATGGCATTGGCTTGTCTTTTTAATCGCTGTCGCCAAAGCCGGTGACTCTTGCGCCTATTTTGCAGGCACAGCAATGGGGCGGCACAAACTCATCCCAAAGGTGAGCCCCAACAAGAGCTGGGAGGGCGCTGTGGCTTCCGTAATCGGCTCGTTGCTTGTCGCTTGGTGGGTGGCCTCTGCTGCATTCCCGCCCGAGCTTTTTGCCGACACCCAACTTTGGGTGGTCGCAGCGGTTCTCGTTAATTTGGGTGGCCAATTTGGCGACCTCTCTGAGAGTTTGCTGAAGCGTGGCTGCAACACAAAAGATTCTGCGGGGCTCATCCCTGTGATGGGCGGCTTTTACGATTTGGTTGATTCCTTCCTGCTGGCATCTCCTGCGCTGGCCGCTTGGTTGTTGATCGCGCACGCTTAGCATGGAGCTACCGATTCCATTGATGTCGCTCGATGAAGAGCAGCAACTCTTTGGCCCTTACGATTGCCATGCCAAGGCATCCTTGCAACGATTTGGGGTTCGCTTTGCCTCTCGGGACGGTGTGTTGCGCTTGATTGGCGAGGGGGATGCAGTCGCATTGATGGGCGAGCGCGTCCGGATGTTGTTGGCAGGTTTACGCAAGGGCAAAACTTACAACCCCGGCGAAGCAAACAGCTTGTTATTTGATGGCCAATCCGAAGCTCTCCATGCCGCGGCAACAGAGGCAATATCAGGTGATTGTCATGAGCCTAAATCCGTCGCTCGTTCAGAAAGTGTGAGCACTCCGGTGGGGCGCCACCCGCGTATGCCACGACCGCGTACTGACAATCAAGCGCAATACATGCAGGCCATGCAAGACAACAGCTTGGTTTTGGGCGCTGGCCCTGCTGGCACGGGCAAGACTTATCTTGCCGTTGCAGCCGCTGTTTCTGCTTTGCGCGAAGGGCGCGTAAAGCGCATTGTGCTCACTCGACCTGCCGTGGAAGCGGGCGAGCATTTGGGTTTCCTGCCGGGTGATTTACACGACAAAGTCGACCCCTATTTGCGCCCGCTCTTTGATGCGCTTAACGATTTGTTCGGCCCTGCCACGGCCTTGCGCATGAAAGAACTTGATGTCGTCGAGATTGCGCCGCTTGCTTTTATGCGTGGGCGCACATTAAATCAGTCTTTTGTTATTTTAGATGAAGCGCAAAATGCAACCGTTTCGCAGCTCAAAATGTTCCTGACTCGGTTGGGCGAGGGCACGGTCGCAGTCGTAACGGGCGACCATACTCAGAGTGATTTGCCATCGGGTCGCAGTGGCTTAGTCGATGCGATGGATCGATTGGCGGGCATCCCCAAAATTGCAACTGTGGTCTTCCACAAAAATGATGTCCAGCGAAGCAAGTTGGTGCAGCGTATCGTCGAAGCATACGAGGGCGACTGACCCATGGCCGTTACAACAGATTGCCAGATCCTCGTCGACGCCCCGATTTCTGAAGACGAGGTCAAAACACTCATTTCAAAGGCCTGGGGGCTGTTTGACGGTCAAGACGGCGCGCGCGTTGAAGTCGTTTTGATGGGGGTGAAAGATCACACGCTTCTGCATAAGCAATTCCTCGACGACTCTACAGAGACCGATGTGATGGCCTTTCCTTATGGCGACGCCGACCTTTTCGGCGAGTTGCTCGTCAATGTTGACATGGCTCGCCTTCAGGCTGAGACACGCGGTCTTGCTTTTGGCGATGAACTGCGACTTTACATTGTGCATGGTTGTTTGCATCTTTTGGGCTTCGATGACCACTGCGACGACGATCGTAAAAAGATGCGCGATGCTGAAAACAAGGTTTTGCAAATTTGAATTTCCTTGTAGCCATGCGTTTTTTCCTTGAAGCGCGGGCCTATTTCTATTCCAATCTTTGCAAGCCGTTTGCGGAGCCCCCTCCGCCTGTCTTTCATCATGGTCCGCCGAGCAAAACTTACTCCCGAAGAAGAAAAAGCCATAGCGCTTTTGTGGGACAATTATTTCCAGCAAGAGTGCACGGAATCGCGCAACGAGTTGGTCGAGCATTATCGACCCGTCGCTGTTGCCGTTGCGCGCAGCGTTAAAAAACGATTGCCTCGCACAGTTGATATGGGTGACCTCGAAGGCGCTGGCGACATCGGTTTGATTCAGGCTGTCGAGCGTTTTGAGCCAGAGCGTGGCGTGCCTTTCGAGGCTTTCTGCTCACAACGAGTCCGGGGTGCGATTCTTGATGAGTTGCGCCGTCATGATTGGTTGCCGCGGCCTGTTCGTAAGCGTCTTAAAGCTCGCAAAGTGGCCGTCTCTGAATTGAGCCAAGAATTAGGCCGAGACCCGCTCGAAGAAGAAATCGCCGTGGCCCTAGAGATGAGCCTCCAAGATTACCGACATTATTTTGGCAACGGCAAAGATACGCCTGTGCTTGCAGGTGGCCGACCAGCCAACGGCGGTCAAGAGGGGCAGCATGGGCTTGACTTCCTCGAAGACCCACGCGCCGAGGATCACCCCGACCCCATCCATGTGCGCGAGATGCTTGAGCTCATTCGTTGTCACATCGAGCCTGAGGCGCGCGAAATCCTTTTTATGAAGTATTTCCTTGGCTATTCACTGAAAGAAATCGGTCAAGAGCTCGATCTCTCACTTTCGCGTGTGTGCAAAATTCATGGGCACATCGTCGATCGCCTGAAAGAGCGCTTCGGCAGCAAGGTTTAGCCGCTAAGCGGTCTTTACAGCGCGGCTTGAATCGCGAGCATTTGCTCGAGTACAGGGCGTAGCTCGTGCAGCGGGATCATGTTGGGGCCGTCAGAGGGCGAGCGAAGTGGCTCGGGGGGCGTCTCGATAAAGAAGCCGTCGTAGCCTGCCGCGGCTCCTGCCCGAAGTAAGAGCGGCGCGAGAGTCCAGTCGCCGCCGGTCGTGCCGTCAGAGCCAGATGGCCGCTGGACGGCGTGGGTCGCATCGAGCAACACGGGGTAACCCGAAGCTTGCATTTCAGGCAGGCCCGTCATGTCGACAACTAAGCGGCCGTAGCCAAAGAAAGACCCGCGCTCGGTCAGCATCACATTTGGGTTGCCCGCTGAAGTGATTTTGGTCGCCGCGCGGACGACATCAGCGGGGGGGAGGAATTGCCCTTTTTTAATGTTCACGACTCGACCTGTCGCGGCTGCTGCTAAGAGTAAATCAGTCTGGCGGCATAGGAATGCAGGAATCTGCAAGATGTCAGCGACTTCTGCGGCAGGTGCGCATTGCTCGGGTAGATGCACATCGGTGACGATGGGCACTTGCAGCTTTTCTTTAATCTCAGCCAGCAAGTCGATGCCCTCTGTCAAGCCGGGCCCCCGACCCGAGCTGGCTGAAGTGCGATTGGCCTTGTCGAAACTCGCTTTATAAGCCCATCGAAAGGGCAGCTCGGCAATCACTTCTGCAATGCTTTGAGCCTCGTCTACCGAAACGCGGCCTTCAAGCACGCAGGGGCCAGCCAACAAAACGGGTTGAGTCGAGTCAGCGGCAGTGGGGTCTAAGAAGGAACTCATGGAATTAGTTTATCTGGGACAAGCAGTGGCAAACTCTTGCCGTCGAGTGCAAATTCTACGGGGGTTGTGCCGACATACTCGCCATCGACTTGGACGGGGCTACCATCCTCGCCTGAGAGGGGCTCGATTCGCACAGCTTTGGCGGTGAGCGACACGACGCCCGGTGCTTTGGTTAACTGTCGAGTCGCCGCGGCTAGTGCAAGAGCCGAACCCGTAGCAAGATTGATTTTTGGGAAGAGGTAGACCTCCCAGAGACCGTCGTCGTAGGTGGCGGGCCCCAGCTTGAGCGCCTGCCCACCATAATTACGGATGCCATAAACCACACCATATTCAAAGACGCCCATGTCTTTGCCGTCAACCCAAACGCGTTGAGGGGTGGGTCGCCAGTCGCGCACCAACTGCAGAAACAGCGGGACATACTCAGACATCTTGACCGTCCCGCCGGATCGGTGGGCATCCATGAGGCGCATCAGCTCACCGTCGAGCCCGAAACCCCACCCCATGAAACTGCGCTGTTTCGGGCTCTCGCGCATGGATTCGCCGTGGACCTGCAGCACGCCCGTGTCAAGCTGCAACACCTCGCCTTGCTCGATGAGATCGACCATCTTGGCAATCGTGCGTGGCAGCTTTAATTCACGCGCTAAAACATTGGCTGTGCCGAGCGGGATGAACACAATCGGCGGCGGGGCGGATGGCAAGGTTTGCAAAACCGCGTTTAAAGTGCCGTCACCACCCAAGACCACAAGGCGATCTGCCGTTTTAGCCTTTTCTTTGGCCCAACGCAGTGTGTCTGCGAGGCAAATGCCCGTTGAAATCTGGGATGCGTAACCTCGGTTGGCCAGCTCAGCGGCAATCAAGCCCGCGCGCCGTGGGCCACGACCGCGACCCGACTTCGGATTGACGAGGATTTCGATTTTCATGGGGGATAGATTAACGAAATTCTGCGATAATCCCCGCTCTTATGAGTGAAACCGCCCAACCAGAATTGACCACGCGCTACACCCCCTCTGAAATTGAGGCTGGTGTCTATGACGCATGGCAAACAGCCGGCCTTTTGACCCCCGCTGAAAAGGGGAGCGATAAGCCAACTTTCACTATCATGATTCCGCCACCCAATGTGACGGGCGTTTTGCATATGGGCCATGCGCTTAACAACACTCTGCAAGATGTGATTGCGCGGCATAAACGCATGAGTGGCTTCGATACCCTTTGGGTGCCAGGCACTGACCATGCGGGCATTGCGACTCAAGCTGTTGTCGAAAAACGGCTCTTCCAAGAAAAAGGCTTAACTCGAGAGAGCATGGGCCGCGAGGCATTCTTGTCAGAAATCTGGAGTTGGAAAGAGCATCACGGCAATGTGATTTTGGGCCAGTTGCGTCGCTTGGGTGCATCTTGCGATTGGACGCGCACCAAATTTACTTTAGATGACGATATGTCCACGGCGGTCCGTGAGGCTTTTGTTTCGCTTTATGAGCGTGGGTTGGTGTATCGCGGCGCGCGTTTGGTCAACTGGGATTGCAAATTACAGACTGCAATTTCTGATGATGAAATCGAGTACAAACAGCAAAAGGGCCACATGTGGTATTTGCGCTATCCGGTTAAAGACTCAGGTCAGTTTGTCACGGTTGGCACGACACGACCAGAAACAATGCTCGCCGATACGGGTGTTGCTGTGCATCCTGATGATGCGCGTTATGCCGATTTGATTGGCAAGACTCTTTTGTTGCCGATTGTTAATCGCGAGATCCCAATTGTCGCAGACGAAAGCGTTGAGCGCGAGCTCGGCACGGGCGCTGTGAAAGTTACGCCCGGTCACGACCCCGCTGACTATGAGCGCGGTCGCCGCAACAACTTGCCAATTTTGAATCTACTTGAGAAAGACGGCAAGCTTACAGATGTCGGCGGCCCTTTTGCCGGCTTGACCAAGGAAGCCGCCCGAAAGGCCGTTATTGAGTGGTTTGAAGCCAATGAGCTTCTTGATCACATCGAAGATATCACGCATAATATTTCGATTAGCGATCGTTCGAAAACACCCATCGAGCCACTCGTGAGCGAGCAATGGTTCGTCAAAATGCAACCACTCGCTGAGCCTGCAATTGAAGCCGTCCATGATGGCTCGCTTGAGTTTAAGCAGGCTCGTTGGAAAAAGGTTTATCTCGATTGGCTAGAAAATGTACATGATTGGTGCATCTCTCGTCAGCTTTGGTGGGGGCATCGCATCCCAGTTTGGTATGACGAAGACGACACGCCTTTTCCTTCCCGTGTTGATGTCGAGATTGGCTCGCTTCATCCGGATACGGGCAAGCCCATTGTGCGCCAAGACCCTGATGTGCTTGATACATGGGCTAGCTCTTGGTTGTGGCCATTTGCAACGCTGGGCTGGCCTAACGAAGAGGCCACTGATCTTAATCGCTTTTACCCGACTCAGTTTCTGTCGACGGCGCGCGACATCATTTACCTTTGGGTTGCTCGCATGGTGATGGCTGGTTATGCCTTCCGCAAAGAGCTGCCCATTCAAGAGCGATGCCCGTTCTCGACTTGTTACATCCATGCGACCGTCTTAGATGGCAAGGGTCGCCGCATGAGTAAGTCGGCAGGCAACGGCATCGACCCCGTTGAGATGATCGAAAAATATGGTGCCGATGCTGTGCGCTATTCACTCATGATTTTGACGCGCGAAGGGCAAGATGTGAAACTTGCGGCAAACCGCTTTGAGCTTGGGCAGCGATTCTGCAATAAAATCTGGAATGTCTCACGATTTGCTCTTGGCCACCTTGAGGGCGACATTGCCGAAGATTGTGGTGATGCGCTCGAAGACCGCTGGATCCAAGCACGGCTTGATTCCGTCACGGCTGAAGTAACGACCGCTTTGGGCCAATATGATTTTCATGATGCCGCGCAGGCGCTTTATCGTTTCACCTGGGACGACTTTTGTGATTGGTATGTCGAATCGGCCAAGCGCCGCTTACGCCTTGCCGAAGACGCTGGCCTTGATTCTGCTGAAGCCGCTGACGCTGCTCGCGTCCGTCGCACTCTAGGCAATACTTTGGCGCAGCTACTGAAGTTGCTGCACCCGTTTACTCCGTTCCTGACTGAGCGACTCTGGGAACACTTACCATCGACCTTCCGCTCAGTTGAAGGCATGCTGATGGGTGCTGAGTGGCCTGTCGTGCAAGACAAGTGTGAGACGCCGGCCGAGGTTGATTATGCGGCATTACAAGACGCTGTGCGTGGCTTCCGTAATGTGAGGGCACTGCTTGAAATCGCAGCGAGTGATAAGCCCGTGGGCACAATCCTTGCCAACGATGAAGCGATGGCTCAATCCATGCGGGCTAACGGCGACTTGCTGAGTTATCTCGCTGGCCTGTCTGAGCTTCAAGTGCAAACGGGTGGGCAACGGCCTGCCGATTCAGGCACCGATTTGTTTGTTGGTGGTTCGGTCTTCTTGCCATTCACGGCTGAAACGGATGCGAGCAAATTGCGTGATTCACTTGAAAAGAAGGCTCTGAAAATAAGCAAAGGCATTCAAGCGATTGATGGCAAATTGGCCAACGAGCGTTTCATTCAGAATGCTGGTGATGATGTGGTCGAGAGCGAGCGGCAGCGGCGTGTAGAGCTTGAAATCGAGCACTCGACTCTAAAAGCAAATCTGAGCGCACTTTCTTAAGTGCACTCAGATTTGAGAGGCCAAGCCAGAGTTTGGCGGAAGAGTCGAACTATTCCTTGGGCTGAATCACGCCGTAGTAATCGCCGCTCCAGTAGTCGGCAATGGCGAGTGACCCTTGATTGCCGAGTGGCTTGAGGCGGAAGCGGAACGACCATGCTTTGCCACGAGGCCCAGCAACAGCAAGCCGGAACTCAACGGCGTCTTTGTCAAGATTGATGCTAACCTCATGCTTAGCCGCACCAGCGCGCTCAAGCTTAGGTGCGTTAACCATAGGGATGACGCCTTGAATCACACCTTTTGAATCTAGGATGACGAGATGGGCGTCGCCTGGCTTGTAAAGATAACCCTTGAGGTCGATGCCTTCGCCGTTTGGCTCTGGTATCTCTTTGGGCATAAAAATCTTGGGCACAATGCCACCCGCGAGAAGAATTTCTTCTTTCTTCATTGGGCGCAAGTAGGCCAGGATAAATTGCCCGGGTGTAGAGTTTGGCTCAGCAAGGTTTTCTGTGCTAACAAGAAGCCCAATTGGAATGGGCCGCTTTTCGTCTTTGCACAAAGTGTTCATCTTGCGGTCGTTTTGGAAATCTAACTCTCGCAATGGTGCAATAGCCAACATCTCGTAACGACCAAAAACGCCATAGCCCTCTGGCGGTGTCGTTTCCGGGATGCCTTTCTTGGGCTTTTCGCGCTTGCTCGCAATCTGGCTTAGGTCTGCCATTAGGTGCTTTTCAAGGCCAAGCGTGCCTTGGAAATCAAAGATGCGATGTGGCAAGCCGCCAATGAGTTTGGAAGGAGTATCGGCTCCATAAAGTGTCATGGCGTCTTGGCATGGGATACCTGAGCTAGCCGCGCGGAAGCCTACGATGCCTGTGCGGGCTGAACGGTCAATGCCGATGCGTGTCGTCAGGCGACAGAAATCTGCGCCGTTTTGGAAGGCTGCACCCTTGATGACACCGTAGGAGGTGTCCCAGTTAGGAGCGACATCGATTTTTGAGTCACCTTTGCCGACTGCGAAAGTCTTAAACCCCGGGTATGCGCTAAAAGGAGTGTCAACCCATTCCCAGACATTGCCGACGAGGTCAACCACGCCAAAGGGCGAGGCGTTGTCTAGTGAATTTACGGGCAAGCGCTTAAAGGCCAATCGTTTGCTGCTCTTTGTCACCTTGCAGGCAACTTTGCTTGGGTCCCATTTTTTGCCAAAGGGGTAATCCCATTTGTTGTCACCGCGACCTGCGCGGACCCATTCTTCTTCTGTGGGGAGGCGCAACCCGGCCCAGCGGCAATAAGCGCGCGCATCTTTGTAGCTGACAAAAACGACAGGCTCAAGTGCACTTGATGCGGGCATTTCCCATTCGATTGGAAACTCTTGTGTCTCGCCATTAGGGAGGGTTCCTTGCCAGGTGCCGTCTAGGTGGTGCTCAACCCACCAAGCACCCTGGGTTAGCTCATTAAAGGACCAAGCGCGCCCATGTTGCTTTTGGCCCGTGTGGATAATCGCGGCTCGCATCTCACGAGAAAATTTAGCCCAAGTCGCAGGGGGTGCGTAACCCGCGTCTTCAACGAACTGGAGGTACATCTCATTGGTGACTTCCGTGGGCGTGATGCCAAAGCGGACGAGTTTAGCTTGATACTGGGGCGTTTCAGCACCCAGATACTGGGCATCACCGGCACTAGCGCCAGCTTCGATGCGCTTAACGATGTCTTTTTTGGTGCTACCAATAAGAGCAGTGCCGGCCGGGATCTCAATGAGGCCGTCAAAGGAAGGGGCTTGCATGGGGGCGAGAGCAAGCAGCAGGGGTGCGAATGGGAGCATGTTATTCAGGGAGTCATCATGAAGAATGGCTGAATAGGTTAGCGTCACCCGAGAAAACAGCCAAACGCGCCACTCAATGGCTTGGAAGCGCGCGCACTTCCTATAGACTGTGCCGAGCCACTGGTTTCATGATGCCTGATACGAATCCCCCCACAGCCGCAGTCGTCCCCCAAGATTGCGATGGTTTACGCCTTGATCGCGTAGCCACGACTTTATTGTCAAATGGGGTTTCTCGCTCACGGATGCAAGCCTGGATTCGTGAGGGGCGTTTGCGTATTGATGGTGTCCCCGTTGATAAGCCGGGCTTTCTTGTCGAAGCTGAGCAGCGACTTGACCTTGAGGTGCCGGTTCTTGAAGTGCCCGAGCCAGGCTCGCCGCTTGAGCCGACGGTTTTGTTCGAAGACGAATACCTCGCCGTGATTGATAAGCCGTCTGGTCTAACTATGCATGGGCGCACGGCTGGCGACCATCAGGCTACTGTTGCTTCTTGGCTGGTTGATCGTTACGGCGATAATTTGCCAATCGGCCAAGGTGCTGAGCGGCCAGGTATTGTGCATCGTCTTGACAAAGACACTTCAGGTGTTTGCCTCGTTGCTTTTCAGAAAAATACCTTCGAAGACCTCGTGGCGCAATTCCGGGATCGGTCCATTGATAAAGAGTATCGCGCTCTTTGCTACGGCAAGCCGCGTTTTCAATCCGACTGGATCAACACTCGCTTAAAAGCCGACCCGCGCCGCATGGATCGCGTCCGCACGACTCGCTCTGAGGTTCACGGCACGCGTGATGCCCGCACCTACTGGGAAGTCCTTGAGCAGTTTGATAAGTTTTGCTGGCTTAGCGTAAAGCCGCACACGGGGCGGAAGCATCAGATTCGAGTGCATCTCGCATCAATCTTTCTCCCACTCGTCGGAGACCCGCATTATCGAGCAAAAAATTTCGGCCCAGGGATGTTCCCACCGGGCGCACCCGAAGTTCGGCGCACTTTGCTGCATGCGCATGCGATTACTTTTGAGCATCCTGAGCTGGGTGGTCGGCATACTTATCGCTCCGAGCCAGCGATAGTCATTCAAGATTTTCTCACTGCGCTTTTTGCCCAATCTGGCACATGATTCGTTTTTTTCTGACCACCACATTCTTCTTTTTTTGCCTTTCTAGCCCTGCAATCGCCCAATTGGGCGGTGAACCAACGGGCGATTCCATGCAGGCTGTTGCGACGGCTGGTGCTGATTTGCTTGGCGCTTCCATTTTAAACACGACAAAAAACCCGGCTGTTTTACCGTTTGTCCTTCCGGTGGGTGCTGACGATTGGCAAGTTGATTCTGTTTTGCGTTTGCTCAAAACAGATGCGCGCATTTCAGCTTTAGATGGTGGCTCTTATTCCCTCGACGACACTTTGGTGGCTGCACCATGGTTAGCCATTGGGCACCGCATCGACGACGCCATGTGGTTTTCTTTCGCTGTCGTTCCGACTTCGGGCGCTAAGGGCTCGATCGACCGCATGGTCGACCTCAATATTATGCTTGAAGACGATGGCGACCCTTTGACCGAAGACCCAGCCGTGCGACACTTGGTGAATCAATCGGTTGACATCCAGCAGGTCGCACTTGAGCCTTCCTTGGCCTGGCAGTTGAGCCCTGATTTTTCTTTTGGCTTTGGGCTTTCACTCCGCACTACGACTCTCAATATGTCCGGCGGCACCGATTCACCTTTTAGCGATCTAAAGGGTTTTCTGCCTGACGATGACCCTTTGCGCACCATTTTCGGTTATGACACTTGGGGAGATGCGCTCGAGGGCTTTCTCAGCGGGGGTGATCGCGCTATCGATGATTACCATGTCGATTTTTTGGCCGATGCGAGCAACGCAGCCATGCAAGTGTTCCTCAAATTTGGCGGCGCATGGCAAGTTAATCCGCAGACACGCTTGGGCTTTTGGTATCGCCCCATGTCAAATATGTCTGACATCGTTGGTCAAACGACTGTCGATATGTCAGCAGATCTTGGCGCCTTTACTTCTGTGCTAGAAGATATGTTGGGTCTAGAGGATGGCTATTATTTAGACGATCCAACCAGTGATTTTGACTTCCGTGTGCGCGATATTCGGCTTCCTCAGCAAGCGGGCCTGTCGACTTCGAGCCAACTAAATAATGGCGACATCATGCACTTTTCCGCAGTCTGGACGGATTGGTCACAGTCTTTTGATGGCTGGGTCGCCACATTGAGCAACCCAAGCAACGAGCAGTTCGCGGGTTTTATTGGTGGCGATGGCACACTCACCATGGACATGGACATGAAGTGGCGCGACACCGTGTCGATGTCGCTAGGCTGGGAACGGAATCTCTCATCGCAATTAACGCTTCGTAGTGGCTTGGGCTGGAGCCGCAACCCGATGCAGGGTTCTTGGATGGCGTCATCTACACCTTTCAATGAATTGCACCTTGCGGGTGGTTTGGCCTACCGCGCAAGTTCAAAGGGGATGCCCGACTTTTTTATCTCGACTGTCATCGCTCTGCCCCAAAAAGAAAACGCCGGAGAGAACCTAGTTCTCTCCGACCTTTCGGGTGATCGCTATAGCCAGTGGCATGGCTCACTGGCTCTCGGGCTGTCTTGGCGCTGGTAAAACTCGCGCCAAGCTCAACGGCCGAGTTTACGGTGAGTAAGTGATTGCAGCGTTGGTCGCAGAGCCGTTATTTGACTCGCCACCGCTCACAAGAATCGTGCCGTCATCAAGAAGTGACACTACGCCACCGCCATGAGTTTCAGGCATTGCAGCCAAGGATGTCTGGCTTCCGTTTGAAGGGTTGAATAGCCAAACATTATTGACCGGGATGGGGTCATCCAAGTCGCCGCGTGCGCCACCGATCACGATAGCCGAGCCGTTTTCCATGGCAACACAGCCTGAGAAGGCCACGCCAACCGACAAATCATTTTTGCGAGTTGTTGAGTTGTTGGCTGGGTTCCAGACTTCGGTCTTTTTGATTGGCCCGATGTTGAGGATGTCGCCACCCGCACCACCAGCAATGTAAACCTGGCCATTAGTGAGTTGTGCAGCACAGCCAAGACCGCGCTTGTCTTTCATCGTGATTTGCGAATTGAAACTGTTTGCGACTGGATCGTAAACACAAATCTTTTCAGAGAAGTCAGGGATCGGAATGCCCAGGAAAGTAGTGAAAGTAATTCCGCCAATCAAAGCAAAACGGCCGTCATCTAATACGAGACCTGTAGCGCCTGCTTTAGGCTCTTGGATATTTGGACCCGAGCTCCAGGAGTTGGTCGCTGGGTTGTAAATCTCACTTGTCTTCAAAGAAGTCGTGAGGAGGTCGGCAACATCGCCAACATTGTGCTGGTTGTTGCCCTCGGTACCACCCGCGACAAATACGCGGCCATCTGGCAAAACCATGGAGCAAGAGCCCGCGCGGTATTTGCTCATGGTGGCGGTCGCCGTCCAGGTGCCCGTGGCAGGGTCGTAAATCTCGCAAGTATTCAAGACCTTGCTGTAGTAGCTGTTACCCGAGCCATAAGGGCCTTGAATGCCACCAATGACCATGAAGCGCCCATCTTGCAACTTGACTGAGTTGTGGAAGGCTCGGCCGTCTGTCATAGCACCAGGCAAGAGCTGGTGCGTGTCGCTCATGCAGTCGTACATCCAGGCCCGGTTAATGGTTGGGTATGGGGTTGAGGTGTCTGTCAGCAAAGCTGGGCCACCGCCAGAGATGAAAACCTCAGTGATGCCACCGCGTCCGCCTGTTGAGGCTGTGCAGAAAGAGAGGTTGGCGGAAGGAGCCGGCCCATTGTTGTTGCTTGACTGCCAGCGATCTGGGGTGTTCATGCTCATCGTGCGCACCGGTGAAAAGTGCTGGAACATATCGGCACCCGCCGCGTTTTGGCGCGAGAAAGCTTGCCAATAGACACGCACATCCACATAGCTTGGGATGTTGGGGAGTGGCACATTAACCTTCCAGAGACCATTGTTTGGGATGCGCCCAGTAAAATAAGTGCCAGCCATCGCCAAGCCAAGGTCGATCGTAAGCATGTCATTGCTATCGCCAGAGAGGCTGACCAAGTAAGGCGAGCCACCGGTTGTCATGGCGGGGATCAAGTAGCCGTCTAGGCCCGCTGGGATGCCGCGAACTTCAAGAACGGAAACGGCGCCAATGGAATCGCCATAAGACATGACGGCGCTATCTTGAGCTGTGGCAGGGGCGATGACGAGCAGGGCTACGCTCAAAGCCGTAAGGGAGGGGAATTTCAACATTGCGTTTGAATCTAGGGATTGGTGGGAAGAAGGGGGGAATCTGAATCCAAGTGGATTCCGTCCAGCGTAGCAGGAAGTTGCATCTTTTGCGACTAAAGAATGCCCCGCGCAAGGGTAGAATCTGCCGATATGAGCGATAATCACGCGGAAAAGTGGCGCAACGCTGTGCATGCCCCCTTTGTGGCCAAACGACCTGAGCGGAAGCCCGAATTCGTGACGGCTTCAGGCCTTGCGCTTGATGCCGCCTACTTCACCGCCGATGAAGCGGGCCCAGGTGTTTTTCCCTTTACACGGGGTATCCATCCATCCATGCATCGTGGTCGTTTCTGGACGATGCGGCAATATGCGGGCTTTTCATCCGCCAAATTGACCAACGAGCGTTTTCGCTATTTGCTCGCTCAAGGGCAAACGGGGCTTTCCGTCGCTTTTGATTTACCCACTCAGATCGGCTACGAGTCCGACCACGAGTTGGCTGCACCCGAGGCGGGCATGGTCGGTGTCGCGATTAACTCACTAAGAGATATGGAAGTCATGTTTGATGGCATCCCGCTTGGCGAGGTCTCGACCTCAATGACTATCAACGCAACCGCCCTTGTGGTTTTTGCGATGTATGTGGCTCTCTGTAAGCGACAGGGGGTTGCGCCAGAGCGCATTTTGGGCACGGTTCAAAATGACATTTTGAAAGAGTTTGTTGCTCGTGGCAACTTTAGATTCGGCGTTGAGGCTTCGATGCGCTTGACGACTGATTTGTTTCGCTTTCAACAAGAGGTTGCCCCTCGCTTTAATCCTATTTCTGTCTCGGGTTATCACATGCGCGAGGCTGGCTGCACAGCTGTGCAAGAGGTCGCCTTTACCCTTGGCGACGGCGTGGCCTATCTTGAAGCCGCTCGTGATGCAGGCCTCGATGTCGCCGAAACAGCACGCCGCATGAGCTTCTTTTTTAATGGCCACAATGAGCTATTCGAAGAGGTCTCCAAGTTTCGCGCAGCTCGTCGGATGTGGGCCGGCATCGTGCGCGACCGATTTGGCGTCCAAGATGAAAATGCTCAAAAGCTCCGTTTTCACACGCAAACGGGGGGTTCGACCCTTACTTCGCAACAGCCTTTAGTCAACGCTGTGCGCGTAACAGTGCAAGCCCTTGCCGCAATCATGGGTGGCACTCAATCTTTGCATACAAATTCTTTTGATGAGGCGTTAGGTTTGCCGAGCGAGCAATCGGCTCTTTTGGCCTTGCGCACACAACAGGTCATCGCCAAAGAGAGTGGTGTCGCCGATGTCGCTGACCCGCTTGGTGGCTGCCCTTTGATCGAAACGATGACCGACCGCATTCAAGCTGAAGCGGAAACTCTGCTTCAGCAAGTTGAGGCAGATTACGGTGGCATGGTTGGCGCCGTTGCGGCTGGTTTTGTGCAAAGCGAAATTCACCGCACTGCAATGAGTCACCAAAAGTCCGTCGAAGATGGCAGTCGCCCAGTCGTCGGTGTCAACACGCATGTGCTAGCTGACGAGCCGACCCCTGAGGTCTTTCGCCCCGACCCCAAGGCGCGCAAAGAGATCTTGACGACTTTAGCTGATGTCCGCCAAACCCGCGATTCTGTCGCTGCAGAGGCCGCGCTTGAGGTTTTGGGTACAGTGGCTAAAACTGACGCGCCACTTGGCCCAGCTGTTTTGGTCGCGGTCGAGGCTTACTGCACAGTCGGTGAGATTTGTGGCGTGCTAGAGCAGGTGTTCCCGCCCTATGAAGCACCCAGCTCGTTTTAGAGAATAAAAATGACACAAGAAACAACAGAGCAGCCTTCTGATTTCATTCGCGATATTGTTGCGAGTGATTTGGCTTCCAACAAGCACGAAACAATTGTGACGCGCTTCCCACCTGAGCCTAATGGCTATTTGCATATTGGCCACGCAAAGGCATTTTGTTTGAGCTTTGGTATTGCTCAAGAAAATCCTGGCGCGCGTTGTCATTTGCGCTTTGACGACACAAACCCTGAAAAAGAAGAGGCGCGATTTGCGTCCGCCATCCAAGAAGATGTCCGCTGGATGGGCTTTGATTGGGGCGAGCATCTTTACCATGCAAGTGATTGTTTTGAGCAGCTCTATGCATGGGCTGAATATTTAATCCAAGAAGGCAAAGCTTATGTTGATGAGCAGTCGGGCGATGAAATCCGTGCTGGCCGTGGCCGCCTGAATGCCGATGGCGTGACCGAGCCTGGGTTAGATAGCCCTTTTCGTGACCGGCCTTCTGACGAGAGTCTTGACTTGTTTCGCAAAATGCGTGCAGGTGATTTTGATGACGGCAAGATGGTCTTGCGGGCTCGCATCGATATGGCGGCCGCTAATCTGAATTTGCGCGACCCCGTTTTGTATCGCATTCTGCGCGCAACGCATCCGCGCACGGGCGACGATTGGTGCATTTACCCCATGTATGATTTCACTCATGGGCAATGCGATGCAATCGAAGGCATCACGCACTCTCTTTGCTCACTTGAGTTTGAGAATCATCGGCCTTTATATGAGTGGTTCATCGAGAACCTTCCTGTGCCTAGCCAGCCTCGACAAATTGAGTTTGCGCGCTTGAATTTAACGCACACAGTCATGTCGAAAAGAAAGCTGACTCGCTTGGTTGCCGAGGGCTTGGTTTCGGGCTGGAGTGACCCTCGTATGCCCACCTTGTCGGGTATGCGCCGCCGAGGTTATCCGGCCTCCGCGATCCGCGAGTTTTGCCAGCGCATTGGCATTTCCAAGGCTGCGAGTACGGTTGATTTCGCTCTTCTTGAGCATTGCGTCCGTGATGAGCTAAACCGAGTCGCGCCGCGGCGTATGGGGGTGCTTGACCCAATTAAAGTCGTCATCGCAACCTTGCCCGAAGACCACGAAGAGTCATTCGAAGCTCCCGTTTTACCGGGTGACCCTGAATCGGGCGTCCGTCAAATCGCCTTTGGTCGCGAAGTCTGGATTGATCGCGATGACTTCATGCTCGACCCACCCAAAAAGTTTTTCCGCTTGGGCCCTGGTCGTGAGGTGAAGTTGCGCCACGCTTATTGCATTACTTGCGATGAAGTCATCCAAGATTCTGACGGCAAGGTCATCGAGTTGCGCTGCAGCCATGACCTTGAGACGCGCGCTTGCTTGCCCACGGATCGCAAGGTCAAAGGCTTTTTGCATTGGGTATCAGCACGGCATGGCAACCCGACTGAGATCCGCATCCTTGACCATCTCTTTGCCGCCGAAGACCCCGAAGCCGACGGCGATTTCATGGATGCCGTTAACCCTGATAGCATCAAAGTGATTCATGCCGTCGTTGAGCCTAACACGGTTGACTTGCCCGCTGAAACGGTCGTACAGTTTGAGCGGTTGGGTTATTTCTGCATTGATCGCTTTGATTCAACGGCAGATGCGCCCGTCCTAAATCAAACGATTGGGCTCAAGAGCGGTTGGAAACCTAAGCCATCGAATCAGCCTAAGAAGGCTAAAAAATCTAAGAAGGCTTAGAGGCCTTCAAAGCCCGCAAGTGCTGCGCGGAAGTCATCTGGCATCTCGCAGCTGCAGCGGTTTTCGCCGTTCCACATGACAAGGGTTGCCGTGGCTTCTGCCCAAACGGTGCCTGTCTCGGCGCAAGAAATGCGATAGGCCTGCTCAAAGCTGGAACGACCTAGGCGAGTCGTGCGCAACGCGATTTTTACGGGTGCAGGGCCGTGCCCCGGGGCAAGGAAGCGAATGCAGGTCTGGCCAAGCACAAATGCAAACGGCGTGTTGGCATCGATGAGGCCAAGGTGTTTACCGTATTGCCATCTTGCCTCTTCAATGAGGGTGAGCAAAACGGTGTGATTGACGACTTTCATGTTGTCTTCATCGGACCAGCGCGTGGTGGCGTGGGCCGTGAATCGAAAGTCAGAAGAGTCAGGGAGCTGGGGTGCAAGCATGGTGGGTGGGGTGGACTATACTTTGGCAGCAAGATTCCTTGCTTTCACCCCATGTCCATGCAGCCCCCCCTCGGCATTGATCACATCGCGATTGCGGTGCCCGACCTCGATGAGGCGACCTCTTATTGGTCTGAGACCATGGGCTTGCGCGCGGGCTCTCGTGAGATTATTGAATCTCAAGGTGTTGAGGTGCAAATGATGTATGCCGGCGAGACTCGGATTGAGCTGGTTTGCCCCATTCGAGATGATTCGCCGATAGCTGGCTTCCTTGCCAAGCGAGGCCCTGGTTTGCATCACCTCGCTTTTGCCGTTTCGCAGTGCGAGGGGGCAATTCAGCACGCTCAGCAAAAGGGCGCGCGCATGATTGACAAACAACCGCGAGAGGGCGCCCACGGCACCCGTATCGCATTTGTGCACCCCGCTTCTACCGGCGGCGTGCTCACCGAAATGGTCGAAGGCGGAGAAGGTTTCGCCGATGCCCCAACAGATGATTAAATGACGAAAGACATCCAAGCACGCATAGATGCCCGCCGCGAGCAGGCAACGCTCGGTGGCGGCCAGGCGCGTATTGACGCCCAACACGCCAAGGGCAAATTGACCGCACGAGAGCGCATTGATTTATTGCTCGACCAAGGCTCTTTCGAAGAGATCGACGCCTTCGTCACACACCGCTGCACCAACTTTGGTCTCGACGAACAGATACACCCCGGTGATGGCGTTGTCGTTGGCACGGGATTGATTCAAGGCCGCCCCGTTGCGGTGTTTAGTCAAGACTTCACCGTGTTTGGTGGCTCATTAAGTGAGGCATACGGCGCAAAAATCTGCAAGGTCATGGATGCCGCTATGAAGCTGGGCATTCCGATGATCGGGCTCAACGATTCGGGTGGTGCTCGCATCCAAGAGGGCGTGGTTTCGCTTTCGGCGTATAGCGAGTTGTTTTCGCGTAATACGATGGCGTCGGGTGTGATTCCTCAGATTTCGGCCATCATGGGCCCTTGTGCAGGCGGTGCGGTTTATTCGCCTGCTTTGACTGATTTTATTTTCATGGTCGAGGGCACGAGCTACATGCACATCACTGGCCCCGATGTCGTTAAAACCGTCACCCACGAAGATGTCACTTCCGAAGATCTAGGTGGCGCGCGCGTGCACGAAGAGGTGAGCGGTTGTTCCCATTTCACTTGCGCCGATGATGCTGAGTGCTTGTCGCGCATTCGCCGCTTGATGTCTTTCTTGCCATCTAACAATGCAGAAGACGCTCCACGGAAGCCAACAGATGATTCTGCAGACCGCGCCGAGGTTTTGCTCGATTCGATTATTCCGGAGTCGCCCAATCAGCCTTACGATATGAAAACTGTCATCGAGGCTATTGTTGACGACGGAGATTTCTTTGAAATCCAAGAGAATTATGCAGCCAACATGGTGATTGGCTTAGCACGACTAGGCGGTCGCTCTGTCGGCCTTGTAGCCAACCAGCCTTCTGTTTTAGCGGGTGTCTTAGACAGTAATTCTTCCGAAAAGGGCGCTCGTTTTATTCGCTTTTGCGATGCCTTTAATATTCCGATTGTCACTTTTGAAGATGTCCCTGGTTTCATGCCTGGCACACAGCAAGAGCATGGTGGCATCATCCGCCGTGGCGCAAAGTTGCTTTATGCCTATTGTGAGGCGACCGTACCTAAATTGACGGTCATTACCCGCAAAGCCTACGGTGGAGCGTATTGCGTTCTGTCGTCAAAAGCGACTCGTGGCGACTGGAATGTCGCTTGGCCGAGTGCGCAAATCGCTGTGATGGGCGCTGAGGGTGCGGCCAAGATTATTTTCCGCCGAGAAATCGCTGCTGCAGATGATCCAGCAAAAGCCGAGGCCGACAAAATCGCCGATTACAAGCAACGATTTGACAACCCATTTTCTGCGGCCGAGCGTGGCTTGATTGACGACATCATTCAGCCAAGTGAGACGCGGGCTCGTTTAATTCGTGCGCTTGAGTTGTATTCGACTAAGCGTGATTCGATGCCAGCCAAGAAGCACGGCTCCATTCCTTTGTAAAGATGAGCCGCCCCTTTCGCAAAATCCTTGTCGCAAATCGTGGCGAAATCGCTGTGCGCATTTTGCGCTCTTGCCGTGATCTCGGCATTGAAACGGTCGCGGTTTACAGCGAAGCCGATCGCAATAGCTTGCATGTCCGTTATGCAAATGAAGCGCGTTTGCTTGGCCCACCCGCACCATCCGAGAGTTACTTGCGCATCGACCGCATTCTTGAGATTGCTAAAGAAACGGGCGCAGAGGCGATTCACCCGGGTTTTGGCTTCTTGGCCGAAAACGCTGCTTTTGCTCGTGCGGTGACTGAAGCTGGCTTTGCCTTCATCGGCCCACCGCCCGCAAGCATGGAAGTCATGGGCGATAAGTTGGCTTCTCGTGCGGCCATGGTTGCCGCAGGTGTTGCCGTTGTGCCCGGCACGACTGAGCCCCTTGCTGATGCGGCGGCGGCCCTAAAAACGGCAAATGAAGTTGGCTACCCCGTCATGCTTAAGGCTTCGGCAGGCGGCGGAGGCAAAGGCATTCGCGTGGTGCGCTCGGCTGACGAAATTGAGGCAGCCTTTACTACAGCGAGTGGTGAGTCTCTGAGTGCGTTCGGCGATGGCCGCATGTACATTGAAAAATTCCTTGAGCGGCCTCGCCATGTCGAGGTGCAAATCTTGGGCGACCAGCACGGCAAGGTCATCCATGTTGGCGAGCGTGAATGTTCGATTCAGAGGCGGCATCAAAAGCTCATCGAAGAGGCGCCTTGCACCGTGGTCGATGATGCCACTCGCGCAAAAATGGGTGCGATGGCTGTTGCCGCAGCCAAGGCAGTTGATTATTTTTCCGCGGGCACGGTTGAGTTTCTATGGAGCAATGGCGAGTATTACTTCCTTGAGATGAACACTCGCATTCAAGTCGAACATGCCATCACAGAAGAAGTTTATGGCGTCGACCTCATCGCCTGGATGATTCGAATTGCTGCTGGCGAAAAACTGACTCTACCCGACAACCTGACTCCGCGCGGCCATGCCTTTGAGGTGCGCCTCAATGCGGAAGACCCCGATATGGGCTTTGTCCCGTCATTGGGCACGATTCAAGACTTGCGGATTCCAGGCGGCCCAGGCGTGCGCGTCGATTCTGCAATGTATCGCGGCATGGAAGTTACCCCGTATTACGATTCGATGCTGGCCAAATTGATTACTTACGGTTCTGACCGTGAGCAGGCTAGGCGTCGCATGTTGCGTGTTTTGCAAGAGCTCTTTGTTGGCGGGGTCAAGACTTCTGCCAGTTTGGCTTTGCAGATTTTGCAAACGCCGGAATTCATTGCGGGTGATTATGACACGGGCTTCCTTGAAGCCTGGAGAGAAAGCGACCCTGAGACTTCTCGTGAAGTCGACGATGATTTCGAAGAGGTCGCTGCCTTGGTCGCTGCGATGCATCGGCATCATTCAGCTCATCAAAATGCACTGCAATTTGCCGGCGACGCTGATTCATCTTTGTCGCCTTGGGTTGCGGCTGACCGTTTCAAGCGGCTTGGCAAGGGGGTGCGCTCATGAAATACTTCGTCAAAATGGCGCATGCCGATTTTGAGGTTGACCTGACCGATTTAGGCAATGGCCACTACTCTTTGAAAATCGGCGACCGCGTAATCGAGGCTGATTTTCATGCGGTTGATGCTCACGGGCAATACGCTTGCTTGCTTGATGGTCGATCTTATGCAGCTTCCATTGCTGAGCAAGACAGCCAAACACTCGATGTCACCATTGGCGGCGAAAGCTTTTCTGCTCATGCGCAAGACGAAAGAGAACGCACGGCGGGTGAGCTCGCAACGGCTCGCCCAGTGGCTGAGGTCATCAAGGCCAGCATGCCCGGAATTGTGGTCAGTTTGACCGTGTCACCCGGAGATGTTTTACAAGAGGGCCAAGCTGTTGGCATCCTTGAGGCCATGAAAATGCAAAATGAAGTTTCGGCACCACACGGTGGGGTCGTGGCCGAGGTTATGGTCGAAACCGGGCAAGCCGTTGATAGTGGCCAAGTCTTAATTCGACTTGAGTCAGCAAGCGACGAGTAAAGCCCTTCTGCTATGACTTGTTTTTTTTACGAGCATGAAAGAATTCTTTCATGCTGCCCTTGAAGTTTTCGAGGTCGCCCTCGTCGGCAGGTGGCTTAGAGCGATTCGTTGGGCTTTGGGCTGTTTGCCCTTGCATCGTTGGCGCATCGGCGGCAAAACCAGGCGGGCGTAAAAAAAGTTGGGCTAGTTCCCAGCGGCCAGAAATCCAAATATAGACACCCGTCAAGATGGTTAATAAAAGATAGCCAGATGCCGCTGCAGGAATAAGTGCGAGCAAAATTAAAGTATCTGAGATTTTAATGGCTCGTTTGGTCGCTTCAGGAAGAGGAAGGCGCCGGGCAAACCACGCGCGGAGTAGGCGCCCGCCATCCATTGGGAAAGCAGGAATTAAATTGCCTAAGCCAAAAATAAGATTAATCGTCAGGAAAACCGAACCGATGCTTGGTGGCAAAAGAAGGCCAATGGGTGCGATGAGTAGATTGAAAATCGGCCCCGCTGCGGCCACTGGGGCTTCGAGTGTGGGGTGTTGCGACATCTCTTCGATGCGAGCCATCCCGACTAGGGGCCAGATGGTGATGTCGACGACATGTAAGCCAAGTCTCTTTGCCATAAGGGCATGCGCGATTTCATGACCGAGCAGTGAAAGGAATAAAGTGAGGAGGGCTAGAGAAAGCCAGCCCGCATTTTGCCAATCAGCTGCAAGAAATAGGGGCAGTAAGAAAACCAAACCCGCTGCGGGCGCCACTTTGATAGGCACGCCGAAGAGGTGACCAAGTCGTTTTGGCCGCAGAAGTGGAGTTTGGAACAGGCTCACAAGAGAGTAGTTTATCGTCGGTGCGGGTCATGGCGAAAGTAGGATAAAGACATGCGGTTCTTCCTCCAGTTTGTCGCTTTTTTTCTTCTGCTTTCAGCAGTGGCGCCGGCTCAGATTTATTCTGTTCAGCTCGCCAATAAAAAGTTAGAGAAGCAATTTGCCAAGGTGATGCATGAGCTACCCTCGGGCCCCGTTTTGCTGGTCGAGATTGCGGCCGGTTGCGAAATCGATGATAACGGCAATGTCATTTATGAAAAAGAAGAAGACGGCGTTTTGAATTTCTTTATTCAAAACAGAAAAGACCCGCTTCAGTTGCCATACAAGATGAATGAAGACGGCACTCGAGGCAAAGGCGTGCGGAAGTATGTGCTGACCATCGAGCAAGCCAAAGTCAAAGAGATCACTCCGATGATGTCACGCGAGAGTTGGTACACATTGTCGGTTATTTATACGCGCAAGAAGCAAGGGGTTGCCGATCTGGTGCGCGCACGCCGCCGCATGGAAAAAGACTCTGAAGATTTCGCCCACCAGACGCTTCGGATTTTGCGTGAGCTCGATTCTCTTGATCGTTGGCTCCGTTCTCATGGCTACAAAGAGGCCGCTGAAAAATTGACACGCACGATTCGTAAAGAAAAGAAAACTCTTGGTGGCGAATCTGAAATGCGCCTGCTTGAGGCCCAAGCTAGCGCCCATATCGTTCCCAACCCAGAGTCTCTGGATGCTGCGATTCAGGTCGTTGGTGCGGCCATCGCAAAGCCACTTCAATTTCATGTTGTCGAGAGTTTGCACTTCCGTTTTGTTTATGAAATTAGTCGAACCTCCGACAAAAACGCAATCGATTACATTAAGTTTGCCGAGTACATCCTCGAAGACTTTCGGCGGCAATTCATCGACCCCTTTGTCGGCCCAGACTTTGTCGATTTGATTCCCGATAAGTTAATCGCCGAGTTCTTTTTTGGGCCGAACCAAATGCAAGTCTATGAGCAGATGTACACCGAGTATTACCTCATGGATTGGGGCCCAGAAAAAGATGTCAAACTGCAGTTGGTTGGGCAAACGGTCCTCGCGCCGGGTGACCTCTTATGGATTGATTATTGGCGCTTGACGCCTGGCGTCCGCGTGCGTGACATCTTGACTCATCGAGTTGGGCATCTGTTGGCGGTCAAGCATTTAGACCTTCTCTATGCAACAGCACCCCATGCTTGGCTTTCCGAAGGGATGGGCTATTGGGTTTCCTTTCACCATCTTGATAGTAATCGCACATCGTGCGTCGCGTTCCGGCCCAAAGATGCTGGGCATACCGTTGCGCGCGGCCCTGAAAAGAAAGATGAAAGTGCATATAGGCAAGTTCGTTACAAGGGGGGGCGTGCCCGCATGGCCGAGACCGTCTTGAAGCAAGGGCGGCCTTTGCACTCTTTGTTTCAATTAACCCTTTGGGGGATGAAAAGCCCTGATGTCGCCGTTTCTTGGGCGTTCCTGGACTACTTGTTTCACACTCAAGGCAAAAACGCACAACTGTTCTTGCGTGCACTCGCTAAAGAGGCAACGGTCGGGCCAGAAGGTTATCTACCACGCCTGCGCACAGT
The DNA here is from genome assembly GCA_018671175.1 of Planctomycetota bacterium. Lineage (GTDB taxonomy): Bacteria > Planctomycetota > UBA1135 > UBA1135 > UBA1135 > JABHIE01. The sequence goes on from JABHIE010000031.1 coordinate 144,869, forward strand.
CATGAATGAGATTTTCAAACCCGCCCCAGGCGAGGATGTTTTCTCAAAGCTCAACGATGAAATGCGCGCCTATTTGACCAAGACCTACCTTAGTCAATAATGCCCTTGAGGTGCTTGCGGCGGTCTTTCTCGTTGAGATAGCGCTTACGCAAACGCAAAGACTGCGGCGTGACTTCGAGTAGCTCGTCAGAGTCAAGATACTCAAGGAAGCCTTCGAGGCTAATGTCGCGTGGAGCACGGATTTTTTCGTCAACATCTTTGTTGGCCGACCGGACATTGGTGTGCTTCCGCCCTTTGACAACATTTAAGACGAGATCGGTATCTTTATTGTTTTCACCGCAGACCATGCCTTCGTAGATGACATCACCTGGCGCAATAAAGAATTCACCACGGTCTTCGAGTGCGCGTAGGGCATAAGCTGTGCAAGTGCCTGTGTCACTAGAAACCAAAACTCCAGCGTGTCGAGTTGAAATATCAACATCAACTTTGTCATAACCATCGGTCAAAGAATGGACAACGCCTTCGCCGCGAGTGAGCGTGAGCACATGGGTGCGTGCGCCAATCATGCCGCGTGTCGGCACTCGCATGTGCAAGACCGTGCGGCTGCCCATACGATCCATTTCGCGGATTTCCGCCGAGCGTTTGCCGAAAAATTCAATGACACGACCTAGCGTGTCTTCGGGTAGCTCAACTTGGACGGCCTCCCAGGGCTCAAGCGTTTTCCCGTCGACCTCTTGAGTTAAAACCCGGGGTTTGCCGACAGCAAATTCAAAGCCTTCGCGGCGCATGTTCTCGATCAAAATACCGATATGCATCACGCCACGACCAGCGACAACCCAGCCGCCATCTTTGCCAGTATCGACACGAAGTGCGGGGTCGATCATGGCCGCGCGTTGAAGCCTTTCGAGCACTTGCCTGGAAGTGACAAATTCACCTTCGCGGCCTGCGAGAGGGGAGTCATTGACTAAAAAGGCCATTTCAATCGTGGGCTTCTCGACCGTAATTGGTGCAAGAGGCTCAGGGTGGTTGGGGTCGCAAAGCGTGTCGCCGAGGCCAATGCCTTCGATGCCAGAAATGCAAGCGATGTCGCCGGCAACAACCGAATCGGCGGCCACACGACTCATGCCCGCGTAGCGAAAGAGCTCTTTTATTTTGCCACGCCCTTTGGAGCCATCATTTTTGAGCCAAGCCAAGTTGTCTCCTTGGCGCAGAACGCCTCTTTTGACTCGCCCGATGCCTAGTCGTCCGACAAAGTTATCCCAGTCGAGGGTGGCGACTTGAACCTGCAAGGGCCCTGACTCGTCGACATCAGGGGCGGGGACATGCTTCAAAATCGAATCAAGAAGTGGGCCCATGTCACCCTCTTGGATGTTTTCTTCTAGGCTCGACCAACCATCACGCGCACTCGCATAGACAACAGGGAAGTCAAGAGCCATGTCTTCCGCGCCAAGGTCAACAAAAAGATCAAAGACCTCACCGATGACTTCGGGCGCACGCGCATCTTGGCGATCCATTTTGTTGATGACAACTAGAGGGTGCAGGCCGTGCTCAAAAGCTTTGGTGAGCACAAAGCGCGTCTGCGGCATCACGCCTTCAAAGGCATCGACCACGAGTAGCACGCCGTCAGCCATCGCCAAAACCCGCTCAACCTGACCACCAAAGTCGGCGTGGCCGGGGGTGTCAATGAGGTTAATGCAGGTGTCTTCCCAAGTCACGGAAGCGTGCTTGGAAAGGATGGTGATGCCACGCTCACGCTCAAGATCATTGCGATCCATGAGGCGGTCGGTGCCGGTCTGCGAGCGGTCAAGTGCGCCGGCTTTTTGAAAGAGACAATCGACCAAGGACGTTTTGCCGTGGTCAACGTGGGCCACGATGGCCACATTGCGTAGTTTTTGATTCACGATGGATGGGTGGGCAGGATGTTGGCCTAGAGGCCGCCAAGTAGCATTTGGGCGAAAGAGGATACAGGCTGTGCCTCTCTCGCGTCTTCTAATTGCCCATTTAATGAGCGCAAAGCCAAAATCATTTCGTCGTAGGCCTCGGCTTCCATGAGGAATTTGCCGACAGAACCCTCTCCTTCAGCAATCTTGCGCGTCATCAGAGCTAAGTCATGGATGAACTGCTCGGCTTCAATCGCCAAGTTTTCACGCGAAAGAATACGCCCAAGGATGCCATGACCTTGCTCAGCCTGACTTACCATCAAGCGCACGCGTGAAGAAACAAAAGCCAGGTTGTCTGTGATGCTCAAAGCCCGCTCGCGCATGTTTTCGTCTTGCAGCATCGCGCCAAACGCGCCACGGCCGGCCTCGAGGTCTTCGACAATTTTGCGGGTGGCCACGAGGACAATCTCAGTTTCTTCGAGCATATTCAGCAAGCGATCTCGCTGGCCTGAATCAGAAATAAGCATGCCCAAAACCCCTGTGCCCTCTTGGATGTCAAGCGTAATATTTTTGACCGATTGAATCGCGCTCGTCGCATCATCACGCATTTGGGTATCAGTCAGCAAAGCGCCCAGAAGCCCCTGGCCACTCGCAATGTCATCGGTCGATTTGCGGATGTTCGCCAATATCTGTTCAACATCGTCGCGGTTGTCTTCGAGGAAAGCGCCAATCGCCGCAAGTGCAGCACCCGTGACCGCGCCTTTTAATTCGCTGTTTGGCGGCAGGTTCGGCGACCCAAAAGGCCCAGGATCAATTTCAATCACGCGGCCACCCAGCATCGTGAACTCAGCAATACGGATGGCATAGCCTTCGCGCAAAGTCACTTTTTCGTCGTAAGCAATGGAAACCCCAATGCGCTTGTCGAGGGGGTTGCCGTCGTAATAGTCGACCATGCTCACCTTGCCTGTTTGGCGGCCTGCCACGAAAACGGCATCACCCGTTTTGAGGCCGCTCGCGCTCTCAAACCAAACATAACCATGAGAACCTTGGTCAAGAGAGAAGCCCGTTAAAACAACGGTGTAGTAGAGCAGAAGGCTGATGGCTCCGAAGAACACTAAGCCAAGCAGGAAATCGCGGCGGGGTGATTGATCCATGATTATGATTTTGAGCTTCCTTGGAGGAAGTCGTGGACAAGGGCGTGGCCCGAATCGAGAACTTCGGTAGGCGTGCCCTGAAGAGCAATGCGGCCACCGATGAATAAAGCGAGATGGTCGCCGACCGTGCGTGCGCAATCAACACTGTGGGTGACTGTTACGGATGTCATCCCGAGCTCTTGACCGATTTCTCGAATCATGCGGGCAATATCAACCGACATGCCCGGGTCAAGGCCGGCTTCAGGCTCATCGTAAAGAATGATGCGTGGGCGGGTGACGAGCGCTCTGGCCAGGCCAACTCGTTTTTGCATGCCACCTGATATTTCAGATGGGAATTTATGGTCGGCTTGGCTCAAACTCACCAAGCCTAAAACATGATGGACGCGGTCGAGGATTTCGTCTTCGGGCAAATCCATGGTTTCGCGTAAAGGCAGAGCGATGTTGTCGAAAACATTAAGCCAATTAATCAAAGCAGAATGCTGGAACAAGTAGCCCATATCACGCCGCAAATCACGCAGAGGCTCGCCCTTTAAATCAGGCACAGACATATTGTCGACGCGGATGACACCCGAATCAGGTCTGAGCAAGCCAATAATGTGCTTCAAAATCACACTTTTACCTGCGCCGGAAGGGCCCATGATGACAAAGGCCGATCCACGAGGCACATGAAGGTCAAGCTCGTCTAGCACCTTGAGATCGCCAAAAGTCTTGCATACTTTTTCGAGGTGAATCATTGGAATAAGAATTTACCGAGGAAAAAGTTAAGGACGATAACCAAGATGATCGAATCGCGCACCGCCGCCCGTGTGGTGCGACCCACGCCTGCTGCACCTCGCGATGCAGACAGCCCACTCGCACAGCCAATGACGCCTATGACAAACCCAAAGATGAGTGATTTCAAAAGGCCGCCAAAGAGGCTTATGGGTAGAGGAATCCAGTCGCCAATGTCACGCAAAGATGTCAAAGCATTTGTAGTGTAGGCGCCAAAGTCAAGATTCAGCTGGGTCACCGCGATAACACCACCACCAATCGTGCCGACATAATTTGCCAAGATGGTCAAAATCGGCATAGCCAAAGTCAGTGCCAAAACGCGCGGCAAAACCAAGAGGCTAATCACATCAACACTCATGACTTCGAGAGCTGTGATTTCTTCTTGGACTTTCATGGTGCCCAACTCAGCGGCCATCGCCGACCCCACACTTGCGGCCATCAAAATCGCCGTCACGAAAGGGCCCATCTCGCGCACCATCATGAGGGAAACGCCGTAGCCGATCGCTTCTTGCTGCCCGTAGCGAGCCAATTCAAGGCCAACTTGCAGCGCCACAATCATGCCGATAAAGAAAGCCACAAAAACGACAACATGCAGGGTGCGCACGCAGCTCAAGTAAAACTGCTCACGGAAAGTGACCCAGCGTTTGGGCAACTGCGGGATACGATAAATCGTCTCGCCAGCAATGCGCATGCCAAAACCTGCCGTCGAGACCAAAGGGGCCAAGATGCGGTTGCCAAAGCGGGTAAAGAAATTCATTAGAGGTCTTGTAAGGACGGCCAACCTGGGCCCGGGAATGCCGGCGCCTCAAAAGAGACACCTGAATCACTCGACGACCAACGAATCAACCCAAACAAGTGTGAGTGGTGGGTGGTGCCGTCGGGCTCTTCCCAAGCGCCCCCCAGAATAGGGACTGACCAGCGTGAATGCCCACCTCCTTTTGTGCGATGCCAAAGCCCAAGCCAAGCTCGTTGCTCAACAACGCCCTGAGGATGGTTTTTTACTTTGGCCCATTCCCAAGCAAAGCCAAGGTGTCGTTTGAGTGCGCCACCGTCAATCATGCCGGGTACGCCAAAGTCAAACGCTTGAAAGCCCTTATCATCTGCGCCAGCTAAGGGCCAAATCTGCCAGCTATGTTCCTCTTTGCCGTCAAAATCTTTGGTGCGTGCGCTATAGAAAACGGGCAGTGCATAAATCGCATCTTTGCGGAAGCCTTCGATTTGGTCATGGCGACTCCAGAAAATCGGCCACAAAATAGAAGTGTATTCCGTCGTCTCGTCTTCGTAGTGAAGGTAGAACGGGATGAATCGGTTTAGCTTACGCGCCTCGTTTTTGCCGCCCGTTTCAAATTTGACCAAAGGCCAAATTTGCCCAGAGCGAAAACCTGTTGAAGGGCGTTGTGCATAGCCAAAGAGGGGCGGAAGGACGACCCAAGCAGAGTAATCATCTTGCGTGGTATGCCCAAACAGCGGTAGCAGAAGCATCGATTTACGCGGGTGAGCCTGGTCTAGAAACTCTTCCGACTCGGTGTAAAAAGGGTACAGCCAAAAAGACTTCCGCCATTTGCCGGGCGACTCGCTCCAGCCAAAAAATGGGAAGAATTGAAAGGCGCGTTCGTTGCCCGTTTTCCAGTGAAAGAGGGGCCAGAGAAAATGGCTGCTCGTGCGGTCGCCCTTTGTGTTGCGGATCCAGAGGGGCCACAAGAAAAAGTTGACTTCGTCATAAGTGAGGAAGCCTTTGACTTTGCCGAAAAATGGGAAGAGAGCAAATGCGTTTTCGGAGTCATCGCTCGATGAAGAGCCGATCATGCCAAGGAAAGGGATGGCCCAATCGACCTCAGTCACACCGTTGGATTTAGTTTCTTCTTCCACCCAGCCCAAAGGGAAAATACGCGTCATCGTGCGTGGGCGGTGGGGGTCAAACTCGTGCCGGCCAAAAGCAAGCAGAGTTTCGCTTGCAAAGTGGCCATCTGCTTCCGTGCGCTGCCACCAAAAGGGTGAAGCCGCCCATTCGGTGCCCTCGGCATCACTTGTGTATTGGAATGCCCCGCCAAGAGCCTCTGCATGCGACCACCCCGGCAAGCTTTGCGTTGAGGCAAAGGGCGCGAGGTGGATTTCGGATGCGGGGGATGCGCAGGAAACCACCAGAGCCAACAAAAGGGCAGGGGGGATACACCGAGTGAGCATGGGCTGATTGTAAAGCCATCAATGTCTCAACGAATGCCCTTACGCCGCTACACTTTGGCTCATGCTTTCCTCCCTGTTGCGCCGAGCTTCTGCGTTTTGTGCATTCGCCATTCTTGCGGTCTCAAGCCTCGTCCCGCTCGCTTGCGGGGCCTTGGCGGGGCAAGTGACGCTGCCCGATCACGATGAAGTTACATTCGCTCGCGAGGCCAATGCCGAGGAATGGGCTATGCTCGATGCGGCCTACTTGCTGGCTCAAAGCTCGGGCTGGAAGTCGATTTTGCCTTGGCTCATTGCCGAACCAACATCGGTTCGACTCCATGCTCTCGTGCAAGATCTCCGCTTAATCGATGAAGGGCGTGAATTGGCTTGGGCTGACGCACAAGCTCAGTTGGTTGACGATCGCAGTCCATTGCATTTATTCCTTGCCGCTCGATTGTGCGACTCTCCCACTCAAGCTAAAGAATGGCTTGACGAAGCGCTTCAAGCAGATCCAGATTTTGTATTGGCCCAGGTCTTGCAATTGTCATTGCAGTCTGATTCAGGCTACTACGCAATGCTCGACCCATTGCGCCGTCTGCTCGCTGAGCACCCAGGCTGTGCAGAGGCTTGGCGACTTCTTGGGATGGTCGCACCCCTTTATGCACGGCCCGACTTGGCCCGCCGCGCAGCCGTCCTTGAGCCGTGGTCAGGCGCTGAGCTAAATCAGTGGGCGACTCATTATTCAGCCGTTCGTTATCTCAAGGCGCAAGATCCGCGCCGCGCGTTAAGTCAACTTGGTACTTTGCCTCCGAGTGATTTTGAGGGCCGCCTCCTTCACGCCTGTGCGCTCGGAGAGTCAGGGCAACACCTCAAAGCTTTGCATGCCATGGAGGCGCTTCACGAGATTGAGCCTAACGACATGCGAGTTTTATTTAATCTAGGCCTAATCGAGATGCAGCGACTGCAGCACCCCAAACTTGCTCTCGCGTGGTTTGAGCTCATTCTTGTCAAGGCTCATGAGGGTCAAGCCATTCCATTTGTCCGTCGCATGCAGGTCGAGGCATGGGCGAGTGATTTGAGATGAAGGCCCTCTTGCAACGCGTCCGTAAAGCTTCTGTTGAGGTCGACAGAAAAATCGTTGGTGCAATCGATGGGGGCCTGCTCGTGCTGTTGGGTTGCGCGCGGGGTGACACGAGTGCGGCTGCCGCAAAGATGGCTAAGCGGATTTTGAGTTATCGTGTTTTTGAAGACGCCGATGGCCTAACGAATCTCAACATTCTGCAAGTCGGCGGAAGTCTTCTTCTCGTGAGTCAATTTACGCTATGCGCCGATACACGCAAAGGGACGCGACCCTCCTTTTCAACGGCCATGGCACCCGAGCTTGCCCAACCTCTAGTCGCGGAAGTCGTCGAGCATTTGCGAGTGGCTGGCGTCACTGTGGCCACGGGCGTGTTTGGCGCCAAGATGGATGTCGCTCTCGTGAATACGGGGCCCGCAACTTACTTTTTGGAAGTGCTTGCGAGCCAATAAATAATAAAAGCATCAGAATCGCTCTTCTAGGGCTTGACGAATCCGCTCAACTCCCGATACTTAAAGAACTAAGGGGCGCCCCCCGACCCTTCTCGCCCTCCACATCGTTCATGTCCCATACCGTTACCAAACGCGAGTTAGTCCAACGCATTGCTGATCAAACCGGTCAGACCAAAGTCTTAGTTCGTGATGTCATCCAACTCTTTCTCGACGAGGTTGCCAACGAGTTGATTGCCGGCAATCGCCTTGAGTTCCGCAAGTTCGGTGTCTTTGAGGTTCGCAACCGCCCTGGTCGCGTTGCTCAAAATCCAAAGACTCTCGAAAAAGTCATTGTTCCTGCAAAGCGCGTGGTCAAGTTTAAGGTGGGCAATGTGCTTAAGAAACGCGTCGAAGTTGGTGTAGCTCCCGCAGCCCCAATTGATGAAGTCGCTCCAGCGCCTCCAACAAACCAAGAGCCACCACAAAGTGGCGGCTTTGGTGGCCCTTCTAGTTATTAAGCTTTAGGGTCGTCGCCGACTCTTTTAGAGAGTCAGCTACGAGACCTGCGCAAGCGCCTGTTCAAGGTCGCGGCGCAGGTCTTCTGCGTTTTCGATACCAACCGATAGACGCACGAGGCCGTCTTCGATTCCGATTGCGCGACGATGGGCAGCAGGCACACTCGCGTGGGTCATCGGTGCGGGCAATTCGATGAGCGATTCGACACCACCAAGAGACTCGGCAAGCGTGAAGAGTCGCAAGTGCTTGACAAAAGCCGTCGCTTGAGGGATGCCACCCGGCAACTCACAGCAAACCATGCCGCCAAAGGCACGCATCTGATCTTTGGCAATTGCGTGGTGAGGGTGCGAAGCCAAGCCCGGGTAAATGACCTTGGAAATGCTCGAATGGTCTTGGAGGAACTCAGCAAGCATTTGCGCCGATTCGCAATGCCGCTCCATGCGTAGGGCCAAAGTGCGGACACCCCGTAGTGTCAAAAACGCGTCAAATGGCGAATTGACGGTGCCTGCAGAGTTTTGGTGAAACCAGACATCTTCTTTTTTGCCCTCTTCGCGCACAAGCAAGGCGCCGCCAACCACATCGGAATGCCCTGAAATGTACTTTGTGGTCGAATGAATGATGTAGTCAACCCCAAAGTCAAATGGGTTTTGCAGAGCCGGCGTCGCAAAAGTGTTGTCGACAGCGACTTCTGCACCAACTCGCTTTGCGCCTTTGACTGCGGCTTCTATAGAAGTCACATTCAGCAAAGGGTTGGAGGGCGTCTCAATGTAAAGCAAGCGAGTGTCGCTGGGCAAGCTAGCCAAAACCGCTGGATCCGTCGTATCAACGAAATCAAAAATCAGCCCAAATCGAGCCGCGATTTTTGTGAACAAACGGTGCGTGCCTCCATAGAGGTCATTGCCCGCAACGATTCGGTCGCCTGGCTTGAGCATCAACATCAAAGTGTGGATGGCGGCCATGCCTGATGTGAAAGTAAAACCAGCCGCGGCACCTTCAAGGTCTGCAAGCGCGTCTTGCAAAGCAAAGCGAGTCACATTTTGGGTGCGGGAATATTCAAACCCATTGCGAGGTTGTGCGGGCGCATCTTGTACATAAGTGCTAGTCATGCAAATCGGAGGCATTACGGCGCCGGTCTGCTCATCAGGAACCCAGCCAGCATGGACGGCACGCGTGCCGAAAGAATCTTTGGAGGAAGTCATTTTTCGAAAAAGTCGAAGGGGGATTGCCTAAAACGAAAGGCGGCCAAGACTGAGAACCCAGTCTTCACGGCGGAAAGGTGCAACGCCATCTGCGTCGCGAATGAGAAGAGTGGCGTGGTCTTGAAATGGGCCACGCAAAGCAAACCAAGGATCACTTGAATCAAGGATTGGCGGTGCGTCAAGGCGTAAATTCGCACATTGGAAGCCATCAAAGTTTGCTCCTTCGGAAAGGTAATTGGCCAAGCCCATCAAATCGACCACGCCTTGGACAGTATTGCTTGGCGCAGCAACCCCGTCTTCACCCGCCAAAATAGGAATGACTGTAATCCCGCGCTGGTCCATGAGGTTGAGCGCTACCGATGCGGGCTGATCACTCGTGACAAACCCGCGCGTTTTTGGCTGAAACAAATCAGAAATAAGTGCCGTGCTAGCCGAAGTGGAACCAACAAATTGATGGTTTTTTAACCAGTCTTGAGAATAAACTTTTGACAGGTAACGATTCCCTGAATCAGGGATTAAAACAACAGCGCGCGCGTCTTCAGGCAAGGAGCGAGCCTCTCTCAAAGCGGCCACCAAAGCCAGGCCAGATGAGCCGCCAGCAAAAAGGCCTAGCTCGCGCGCCAGCCGTTGCGTCATGGCGAAAGATTCAGTGTCTTCGACCACTTGATAGCCATCAATGAGTTCTCGCGACCAAGTGCCGGGGATGATGTCGTCACCCACGCCTTCTACGGCGTAAGGGCCAAGCTCACCAATCTCACCGTTTTTCCAGAAAGATGCGAATGCGGAGCCCGGTGGGTCAACGCCGACCACGCGTACAGCATCATCTTGCTCTTTGAGATAGCGTGAAATCCCGGTAACGGTGCCGCCGGTGCCACATCCGCCCACAAAGAGGTCAAGCTTGCCACCGCATTGTGACCAGATTTCGGGGCCAGTGGTGAGGTAGTGCGCCTTGGGGTTTTCGGGGTTAAAGAATTGATCAGCTAACCATGCGCCTTCGGTTTCTTTGGCGATGCGTTGCGCGGTGCTCCCATAGGAGTCGGGGTGGTCAGCAGGGACATTCGTCGGGACGGTGACGACAGTCGCACCATAAGCTTGCATCATCTGGATTTTCTCTTGCGACATTTTGTCAGGCATCACAATGATGCATGAATAGCCACGAGCGGCGGCAACCATGCAGAGGCCAACACCAGTGTTGCCTGAAGTGCCCTCGACAATAGTGCCGCCTGGCTCTAGTGCACCGTCTTGTTCAGCAATCTCAACCATGCGCAAGGCGATGCGGTCTTTTACCGAGCCACCTGGGTTAAGAGATTCAAGTTTGAGTAAGACCTCGCACTTGACCTCAGGGTCGAAGCCATCGGGCAAACGCACCAAAGGGGTGTTGCCAACGGCCTCAAGGATGGTGCCGAGAATCTCGGTCTTGCATTCCTTTGTCGCTTTCATGAACCGCAATTCTAGGATTTCGGGGTGCTCGATTCCTCCCCCGACCCCCGACCTTTTGAGAATGCCTTTCCCGAGGCATCTTTAGAAGTCTTGGGTTGGCCCAAAACCATCGAATGGATGGCCTCTTTGGCACAGACTGTGCCGGGCGCGAATCAGATCCGGGCCATGCATCCGAGCGATGACCTTGCCCTTGCGCAAGCCCGCCATGCGCGTGGTCGAGAAGCTCTCCAAGCAATCGAGGCCGATGTCGCACCTGGTTTTGGTGGTGTAGGCGACCCGCTTGAAGTCCTTGCCCGTTGCGACCAAGGGTTAGACGGACCTGAATTAAATGCTGTTGCGAGCACGCTAGAGCGTTTGCGCGAGCTGCGCCGATGGGCGATTGCTCATCCTGAGTTCGCCGCGCTTTCCACTCTCTTGCAAGAGGTCAATTTTCCTGAGGCTTTGCTTCAGCAGTTGCGCAACTGCCTAAATTCGAGAGGCGAGGTTAACGATGAAGCCGACCCTGGCTTGGCCTCTGCGCGTGCGGGCATTCGCAATCTACGAAAGAAACGAGCTTCTGCCCTCGATGAAGCCATCGAAAAATTATCGCGGCGAGGGCTGTTGAGGCAAACTCAGCCCGTCCGGCGAGGTGCGCGACTCTTGCTTGCGGTTAAGGCTACTCCACAGGGCCGGGGCGCAGGCGTGGTGCATGACCAATCTCAATCGGGCGACACTTTGTTTCTTGAGCCCTCGTCGGTTTTGCAGGTCGCCAATGAGTTGACATCCGCCCATGCACGAGAGCGGCGCATGGTTGATGCGGTTTTGCATCGCCTCACGACTGAGGTCTTTCGTGCGCGCACCGAAATTGAGTTCGCAATTCTTGCCCTTGCTGAGACGGATGTCGCCTTTACTTCGGTTCAATGGCTGCGCTTGGTGGGCGGCAGTTGGCCTGAGTTGCTCAGCGCGGATGCCCCCCTGACCTTTCGCGAGGCGCGCCATCCTTTGTTGCTGCAATCGATGTCGCGCGAAGACATTCAACCTCTTGGTCTTGAGCTGGGTGATGCATACGACTTGCTCGTGGTTACGGGGCCAAACACGGGCGGCAAAACGGTCGTCCTTAAAACGGTGGGTCTTTTGGCTGCGATGGCGCGCGCGGGGCTTCCTGTCTCTGCAAGCGAGGGCACACGCTTGCCGATGCTGCACGGCCTTGATGCCGACATCGGTGATGCCCAATCTCTTGAAACCAGTTTGTCTACTTTTTCAGGGCATCTCACCCGCATTTGTCGCATTTTAAAAAACGCAAGCAAGGGCTACCTCGTTTTGCTGGATGAGCTTGGCACAGGCACTGACCCCGAAGAAGGCGCTGCTCTCGGTCAAGCCGTTCTGGAAGCCTTGCTCGATTCGGGCGCGCGAGTGATTGCAAACACTCACCTTGGTGCCTTGAAATTATTTTCTCTTGACTTGGCCCGCGCTGAAAACGCCTCCATGGAGTTTGACCCGGCCACGCTATCACCCAAGTATCGACTTTTGGTCGGCGTGCCTGGTGCTTCTCATGCGGTTGAGGTCGCCGAGCGTCTAGGTCTGCAATCCCATGTCTTAGAACGCGCGAAAAAACTTTCTGCGCGTGGTGGTGGCGCTGACCAACTCTTAGCTGATGTCGGTCGCGTGCGCCGTGATGCTGAATTAATGCGTGAACAGGCTGCGGTGCAAGAAGCCGATTTGCGAGAGACCTCTAAACGCATGCATGTCGAAGAGAGCGATTCGCGTCGTCGACAAGGATTGCGGGAAGGTGAGTCAGAGCAGGCCTATCTTGAGCTCAATCGCAACCTTGAATCTCTGCTGGCCAACGAAGGCTCAGCCATGTATCGTTCCTTCAAAGATGCCGATGCAAGCCGCTTTCATGGCTTTTTAGAGCAGTTACGACAGTTGATGGCCACGACACCCTTTGCCCAACGGCAAGACGAATTTTTGCGTTCACTGAAAAAGGGGTCGACAATTTGGGTGCCCCGCTACCGAGAGCAGATGATGATCCTCAAAGTGAACCGCCGCAAAGAAGTCGTTTTTGTGCGGCATGGCACCCTTGAAATTGAGATTCCGATGCGCGAAATTACTTGGGCAGATCGCCCTCCTTCCTAATCATGACACAAGTTTTAGTCTTCGATAATGACGCGTCTTTGCGCGATTTGATTGAGCTGGCGGTTTCAACCACCGGCGCAAATGTTGTGGTGGCTGCCACCGCCCAAGAGGCCGAGGCCTTCTTGCTCCAAGGTAATGTCGTTTGCTTGCTACTCGATTTGCACCTCGGTGGCGGGCGCACGGGCGCCGATTGCGCACGCGATTGGGCCGCTCGAGATTTGCTTCCGGCCTTTTGGGTGGTCACAGGCACCCCAGATGATCCGATGGCCGCGGGCTTAGACGCTCTGCCGGGCTTCCAAAGAATCATCGGGAAGCCTTTTGATGTGCTGGGCATGGCCTCTGAGGTCTTCCGGGTCTACAACCGTTTTGTGAAGCGATGAGCGGCGCCAAGCAATCACCACGGATTCACGGTTTGTCCTGGCAGACGGCGGGTGAGTCGCATGGCCCTGCATTGCTCGCCACTCTTGAGGGCTTGCCTTATGGACTCAAAGTCGATTTGGGTGCCATCCGTGATGGGCTTAAGAGTCGTTGGGCTGGTCCAGGCCGGGGTTTGCGGGCGGGGTTCGAAAAAGATGAGTTGAGTGTGTTGGCGGGTCTCAAGTCAGGTGTCACTCTTGGCACGCCCCTTGTTTTGAGCCTTAATAATAGTGATACGCAGATCGATGTCTTGCCGCAGTTGTCGTCCCCGCGCCCGGGTCATGCTGATTTGCCGGGCGTGTTGCGGCACAAAAACCGTGATGTGCGTGCGATTCTTGAGCGTGCTTCTGCAAGAGAGACAGCCGCCCGCACAGCGCTCGGAGAGGTCGCGCGCCAACTCTTGCAGATTTTCGGAGTTGAGGTGTCGAGCCGGGTCGAAAGCGTGGCCGATGTGCCTTTTTCCGATTCCGCGGCCTGTCTCGAGCGTATTGCGCACGCAAAAGAAGCCGGCGATTCTCTTGGGGGTATCTTTTCGCTCACAGCAACGGGGTGTCCGCCAGGTCTCGGTGGTTATGCCCAGCCGGCAGATCGTCTTGATGCACGCTTATTAGGAGCGGTGGCGACGATTCCTTCTGTGAAAGGGGTCGAAATCGGCCTGGGCTTTGCTGGAGCGAGCGTTTCTGGCGCAAACTACCACGATGCGATCATCACCGCGCCAGATGGGTGGGCCGGGCTAAGCCGTGAGACCAACCGATCCGGCGGTATCGAGGGTGGCTTGACCAACGCACAGCCTATTTCTTTGCGCGCTGTTTGCAAACCGATTCCGACCTTGCGCCACGGCGTGGCTTCTGTTGACTTGTCTACGGGGCTGGCATCGCGCGCAACTTATGAACGCAGCGATGTTTGCGTCATTGAGGCCGCCGCAGTGGTGGGGGAAGCGGTCTTGTGCCTTGAGTTGGCATCTGCACTGATCGCGAGGCTAGGAGGGCTGACCCTTCAAGAATGCCTCGAGAGATTTTCTTTCCTTGGTTCGACGGATGCCATCGCAGATTGGCCCGAGTCTTAAGAAATCTGAAAAAAGCTACTTTTGGGCGGATTTTTCGGCATCCTATGGTTGACTACGGCGGCTCGGTCCGTATGATATTCGACCCCTTTCGCACAGGCATGACAAGGCTAGCGTGGCTCAGTTGGTAGAGCTCCGGTTTTGTAAACCGGTGGTCAAGGGTTCGAGTCCCTTCGCTAGCTCCATGTTTGGGCCTAATCGTTGGGGTGTTCTCTTTGAATTCAACTGGATGCTTCTGGAAACCTGCTGGGTTTTTCGGGGAGGTACCGAAGCGGTCAAACGGGATGGACTGTAAATCCATTGGCTCAGCCTTCAGAGGTTCGAATCCTCTCCTCCCCACCAGCCTCTACTCACACTTGGGCGGGTGTAGCTCAATGGTAGAGCCCCAGCCTTCCAAGCTGGTCACGTGGGTTCGATTCCCATCACCCGCTCCATTCCATGGCATCCACTCAAGCGCTCTCGCCTAGCGAGATCGCTGCTGTAGCTCAGGGGTAGAGCACTTCCTTGGTAAGGAAGAGGTCTCGGGTTCAAATCCCGACAGCAGCTCCAGCTCATGGCCCTTTGGGTCGTCCCGCGTCAGGCTTACGGCTTTTCGCAACTCTCATCATCGGCTTAGCCGATTCAAACTCACTTCAAACCTACTACCGTTAAGCGGAACAATTACGATGGCCAAAGAAGTCTTCGAACGCACAAAGCCGCACGTTAACGTTGGCACCATTGGTCACGTCGACCACGGTAAGACAACGCTAACCGCAGCAATCACGGGCTATCTCGCCCAAAAATCAGGCGGTACCGCCAAAGCCTTCGACGAGATCGACAAGGCCCCTGAGGAAAAAGCTCGGGGTATCACGATTTCGACGGCTCACGTTGAGTACGAGACTGATAATCGTCACTACGCTCACGTTGACTGCCCGGGTCACGCTGACTATGTTAAAAACATGATCACTGGCGCCGCTCAAATGGATGGCGGCATCTTGGTCGTGGCGGCTAACGACGGCCCTATGCCTCAAACTCGTGAGCACATTCTGCTTGCCAAGCAGGTTAATGTGCCAGCCCTCGTGATTTTCATGAACAAGGCCGACCTTGTTGACGACGAAGAGCTCCTCGAGCTCGTCGAAATGGAAATTCGCGAGTTGCTCTCCGAGTACGACTTTGACGGCGACAACATTGCCATCGTTTCTGGTTCCGCACTTGGCGCCATGCAAGCCATGGAAGAAGGCGCTGGCGTGGATGACCCACGCTACGCTTGCATCAACGAGCTAATGGAAGCTGTTGATACTCACATTCCTGAGCCAGAGCGTGATGTCGACAAAGACTTCCTCATGCCTGTTGAGGATGTCTTCTCAATCGAAGGTCGCGGCACGGTTGTGACCGGCCGTGTCGAGTGTGGCATCGTTAATGTTAGTGATTCCATTGAGATCGTTGGCATGAAAGAGACCGTTACGACCACCTGCACGGGTGTCGAGATGTTCCAGAAGACTCTCAGTGAGGGTCGCGCTGGTGACAACTGCGGTATTCTTCTCCGTGGCGTCAAGAAAGACGAAGTTCAGCGCGGTCAAGTTTTGGCCAAGCCGGGCTCCATCACGCCTCACACCAAGTTTGAGTCGGAAGTCTACATCCTTAAGAAGGAAGAGGGCGGTCGTCACAAGCCATTCTTTAACGGTTACCGTCCACAGTTCTACTTCCGTACAACTGATGTTACGGGCACCATCGAGTTGCCGGGCGATGTCGAAATGGTCATGCCAGGCGACAATGTCAAGATGATCGTTACGCTCCACACTCCAATTGCCATGGACGAGCAGCTTCGCTTCGCGATTCGCGAAGGTGGCCGCACGGTTGGCGCTGGTGTTGTAGCCAAGGTCATTGAGTAATCCACTTGGTCGCCCTGCCTTTTTGGTGGGGCGACCAGAACCCCTTTCATCATGAAAAACAAAGAACGCTACGTCTTTCTCGAGTGCACTGAGTGCAAAAACCGCAATTACACGACGCATAAGCGTCAGCGGGCTGAGTACAAATTAGAGAAGAAAAAGTTCTGTCGCTTCTGCCGCGGCCACCAGGTCCATCGGGAGAAGAAACTCTAGGTCGCTCTGCGGTCTGATCGCATCATGCTTTACCGTCACAAATCCGAGGAAGGTCGTAACGCCCGCCAGGCTTCGTTCTGGGCAGGCGAAGGCATGCTGGCGTTTGGCTGTTATGCCCTGAGCGGTACGCTTGGGCAAAATGTAGCCTTGCGCGGCTCGTTCGGTGAATTGCCTTTCTTGGGCATTTCTCTAACGGGGGCGTTCCTTATTGCTTTCCTTGCCTTTGTGCTGGGTAGCTTTTTCTGGGTGCGCTGGTTAGGTCAACCTAAAATCGCTGATCACCTTATCGAGGTCGAGGGCGAGCTTAATAAAGTGGTTTGGCCTTCTTTCTCTGAGGCGACCAATTCATCTATTGTCGTGGTGGTTACCATTCTTATCCTAATGGGCTTTTTGTCTGTTGCGGATTGGGGCTTGGGCCGACTTTTCAATTTCCTCCTGTTCCAGTAAATCATGTCTGCCTCTTGGTACATCCTTCGCGTTCCGGTTAACCGGGAAGACAGCACAGGTGAGAAACTCACCTTGCGCGTCAAGGCTGATGGTCTTGAGCACCGCATTCCGCGCGTGGTTGTTCCTGCTGAGCGCGTGACTGAAATTAAGTCGGGCAAGAAAAAAGTGGTTCGCCGCAAAATCTATCCAGGCTACATTCTCGTGAATGCTGATTTGGGTGACTGGGGTGGCGAGGTTCTTCCTGTCCAGGAAGAAGACCAAAATGTTTGGTTCGCTTTGAAATCAGTAAGAGGCATTCGTTTCATGGGCGTAGACATGCCGCCCGCTCCAATGGAGCCTGGCGAAGTCGAGCCCATCCTAGAGCGGATGGAAGAAACAGAAGATTCACCCCGTATGGCCATTCGCATCAAGCGTGGTGATATGGTTCAAATCAAAGAAGGTCCTTTCGAGGGCTTTGATGGTTCGGTCGAGGAAGTTCTCGACGACAAGGGTCTCCTTCGGATTGCGGTTACGATTTTTGGTCGTGCCACAACTGTTGAGATCGAACACTGGCTGGTCGATCCAATTTAGGTCAGCCCCGTTGGTTGGCAATCCTGCCAGCTAGCACTCCCGTCCGTACCACATTCGTGGGAGGGTAAAAAATGGCAAAAGAAATTACTGCAAAAATCAAACTGCAATGCCCCGCTGGGCAGGCAACTCCTGCGCCCCCGGTCGGTCCGGCTTTGGGTGCACACGGCGTGCCTATTGGCGATTTCGTCAAGCAGTTCAACGATGCGACCGCTGATAAGCGTGGCTACATCATTCCCGTCATTATAACGGTTTACAAAGACCGTAGTTTTTCACTCGAATACAAGCAGCCACCGGCTGCCGTCCTCATCCTCAAGGCCGCTGGTCTTGAAAAGGGTGCAAGCGAAATCGGCACTGAGATTGTGGGCAACTTGACCGCAACTCAATTGCGCGAAGTCGCCGAGATGAAGATGTCTGACCTTAATGCTGCTTCGATTGAGGCTGCCGAGCGTATTATCGCCGGCACAGCTCGCTCGATGGGCGTAACCGTGGAGGGCAATTAGATGAAGCATAGTCGTCGCTATTTGGCCAACCGCGAAGGGTTGGATCCTGTTCAAGTGCATTCCGTTTCGGGTGCCCTTGAGATACTAAAGGGCTTGCGTGCTGCTAAGTTTGACGAGACCGTTGAGGTTCACACCCGTTTGGGTGTTGATCCTAAAAAGTCTGATCAGATGGTGCGTGGTGCGGTTTCGCTTCCTCACGGTCTAGGCAAAGATGTTCGCGTCATTGCTTTTGCTGAGGGCGATATGGCCGATGCCGCTCGTGAAGCTGGCGCCATTGAAGTTGGCTCTTCTGATTTGGCTGACAAAATCGCTGGCGGCTGGATGGCCTTTGACATTGTCATCGCTCATCCGTCGATGATGCGCCATGTCGGTAAATTGGGTCGCGTTTTAGGCCCTTCCGGCAAGATGCCTTCGCCTAAATCTGGCACGGTGACCCCCAATGTTGGGCAAGCTGTTTCCGAGTTTAAGGCAGGCAAGGTTGAGTTCCGGGTTGACGCTGCGGGCAACATTCATGTTCCCGTCGGCAAAATTTCTTTCAGCGCTGAAAAGCTGACAGAAAATGCAACTGCATTCATTGACTATGTTGCTGGGCTTCGTCCTGCTACGGCCAAGGGTGCTTACTTCCGCAATGTAACTGTGACCACGACGATGGGGCCTGGCCTTCGCGTTGAGGTTAAGCATTAATACGAGGCATACGACATGGTAAGCAACTTAAATAAATGGATGGTCCGCGAATACGCGACGCTTCTTCAAGATAAAGAAGGCGTTGTTGTTCTCGGCCTTGCTGCACTTGATTCCGAAGAGTCACTTGCTCTTCGTAATGACATCCGCTCGGCTGGTGCTGAGCTCATCCTCACCAAAAAGCGTCTCGCTAAGACGGCTTTGGCAGAGGTTGGTGTCGAAATCCCCGCTGACTCCTGGAATGGCTCGTGTGCATTCTTGGTAGGTGATGTCGATGCGACTCTCGCTGCTGCTAAAGCCATTGAAAAGGCTTGGAAAAAGGCAGATGAGCGCAAAGTCATTTTTCAGGGTGCCTTCCTAGACGGTAGCCCAATGGATTCTGCAGCTGCTGCTCAGATTCCAAACATGGCTGACAAAGACACCTTGCGCGCACAAATCTGTGGCGCAATCTCTGGCCCGGCGCGTGCAATTGCCATGCTCCTCAAAGAGGTCCCAGCTTCCACTGCTCGCGTCGTACAGGCACGGGCCGATCAGGGCGACAACGCTTAACGCGTCGTTTGCCTATCCCAATAAAAAAACACCGCGAATAATCGCAAACCCAGGTACTACTAGATGACCGAAGAAACCCAAACCGTTGAGCTTGACTCAGACCTCGAGTCGCTCTTTACCCAACTTGATGCCTTGCCTCTCGGCCAGGCCGCCACACTTGTTAAAGCAATGGAAGAGCGCTGGGGCGTTTCTGCCGCTGCTCCTGTTGCTGCTGCTGGCCCTGCCGTTGCAGAAGAAGCAGTCGAAGAGAAGACAGCTTTTGATGTCATCCTTGAGAACTTTGGCGAGAAGAAAATCAATGTTATTAAGACCGTCCGCGCCATCACTGGCCTTGGTCTGAAAGAAGCCAAAGCCCTTGTCGAAAGTGCGCCTAAAGCCGTTAAGGAAGGCGCAAGCAAAGAAGAAGCCGAAGATCTCAAGAAACAACTTGAGGACGCTGGCGCTACCGTCAAGATTGACTAGTAAAGATCAACGACTCGTTGTTGATTTTGCAACCGGCCAACCACGGTCCGCAGTCGCCTGGGCGACTGCGGACTATGGTCGCATGCCGGTCTGCCCGCCCCACAGTTTTGCTGTGGGAGGGCGCCACCTCGCCGACTTTGAGTTTCGCCGTGCACGCGGAAGCAAAGTTGGTAATTGCCATGTCCACTCCTACCGAGGGTGATAGCGATGACATTTGATCGTCAAGCCATTCAAGATTTCGAAGTCCGCGACTACCGTTCCTTTCAATTTAAAGACGATAGTCTCCTTCCTGGGCTTTCTGACCTGCAATTCCGCGCATACGCAGAATTTTTGCAGGTTGATACAGCTCAGAAACGCCGCAAGGCTCACGGCTTAGAGGCCCTCTTTCAAGAGGTGTTCCCTATTGAAAGTGGCGATAAGTCCATGGCCCTTGAGTTTTTGGGCTATAGCTTGGGTCGTCCTCGCTACACGCCTGCAGAGTGCCGCGCTTTGAAATATAGCTACGCTTATCCTCTCAAGGTTCGTGTCGCTTTGCGCAATGGTGATGAGCTCCTCGAAGAAGAGATTTACCTAGGCGAAGTCCCAATCATGCTGGGTGGTGGCGAATTCGTCATTAACGGTTCAGAGCGTGTAATTGTTGCTCAGTTGCACCGTTCACCGGGTATCGATTTCTCCGTAGAAAAAGGTACGGGTGATAAAAACTTGCACTCGGCGCGTGTGATTCCTGAGCGTGGCTCCTGGATGGATCTCACCGTTTCTGGCAAAGGTATGCTTCAAGTGCGTATCGACCAGCAGGGCAAATTTAGTGCGCTCACTTTAATTCGTGCGCTCAAGCCAGAGTGGGGCAGTGATGCACAGCTCCTCAAACTTTTCTACCCAGCTGAGGTTCTTAAGCGCGCTAAGCAGAGCAAAGGCAAGTTCTCCGCAGCTCTTGAAAACCGTGTTTCGGTTGATGCTTTGCGCGATTCTCGCACAGGCGAGGTTTGGGTTGAGGCTGGCCAAATAATCACAGCCGAAAGTGCTGAGCGTATTGCCACTTCTGAAATCGCTGAGATCGAAGTTCTTTCTTCCGATCCAAAGGCACGCGAAGAGTATCCTTGGGTTGGCGATATGTTGATTGTGAATTCTCTCAAAGAAGACACCGCCACTTCTCACGAAGAAGCGCTTGCCGCGATTTATGCGCGTCTGCGCCCGGGCAACCCCGTGCAACTAGAGAAAGCTCGCGAATTGCTTCACGATCGCTTTTTCGACCAAGCGCGTTATAGCCTCGGTCGTGTGGGCCGTTTCCGGATTAACCGCAAGTTCAACCGCCCTTTTCAGGGTGACAAGGCGCCTCGCACCTTGCTCCCCGATGACATTATCGACTCTATTCGCTACTTGCTGCGTCTACGCGCAGGCATTGGTGAAACAGATGATATTGACCACCTCGGTAATCGCCGCGTTCGTACGATTTCTGAGCTGGCAGCGGAAGATTTCCGCAAAGGCTTGCTAAAGGTCGCTCGCGCAGTCACCGACCGTATGGCGCAGCAAAACGATACCGAGACGCTTACGCCTCGCAGTCTGATTAACGCAAAAGCGTTCTCCACAAGCGTAGACCAGTTCTATTCTCGCGGCGAATTATCACAAGTCGTTGACCAAACTAACCCGCTTTCGCAGTTGGCTCACGAGCGTCGCCTTTCGGCACTTGGCCCTGGGGGTCTTAACCGCAAGCGCGCGGGCTTCCAAGAGCGAGATGTTCATATCAGCCACTACGGGCGTCTGTGCCCAATTGAAACCCCTGAGGGTGCAAACATTGGTCTCATTTCATCCCTATCGCTCTATGCGGTAGTTGATGATTATGGCTTCTTAGTTACGCCTTATCGTGTGGTTAAAAAAGGTAAGCCAACCGAGGAGATTTCTTACTTGCGTGCCGATCAAGAATACGAAAAAGTATTCGTCCCGGCCGATTCCAGCATTACAAAAGGCAAAATCGAGTGCGATGATGCTGGTCAAGTCCTTTGCCGCTACCATGGCGAGTTCAACCGTAAAGCTCTCGATGATGTTGAGTACCTTGACATTGACCCAGGTCAAATTCTCGGTATTAGCGCATCCTTGATTCCATTCCTTGAGCATGACGATGCAAACCGTGCTTTGATGGGTGCAAACATGCAGCGTCAGGCTGTGCCTTTGATTGAGACCGAGCCCGTCTTGGTCGGTACAGGCATGGAAAAAGCTGTCGCCCACAACTCTGGCTGGGTCGTCAAGGCCCGCAAGCCAGGCGTCGTCGAATATGTTGACGCAAATGTCGTCCGCATTAAAGACGACCCCGAGGCTTATTACTTACGCAAGTTTGATGGCACCAACGAGCACACCTGCTTAAACCAAAAGCCAATCGTTAAGGTCGGGCAAAAGGTTAAGTCTGGTGAAGTTCTAGCAGACGGCCCAGCAACTAAAAACGGCGAGCTTGCCATCGGCAAGAACCTCCTCGTCGCCTTCATGTCCTGGGAAGGCTACAACTATGAAGATGCGATTATCGTGAGTGAGCGTCTCGTGAAAGACGACGCTTTCACTTCAATACACATCGTTCATTACCAAGCTGAGATTCGCGAGACGACTCTTGGCAAGGAAGAGTTTACGCGTGACATCCCAAATGCGGGTGAGCGTGCGCTTAAGCATCTTGATGAGGCAGGCATTGTTCGTGTCGGTACTCGCGTTGGCCCAAATGATATTTTGGTCGGCAAAATTGCTCCAAAGAGCAAAACTGAGCTCACTCCAGAAGAGCGTCTGCTACATGCCATTTTTGGCCGTGCTGGCGAAGATGTAAAAAATGTCTCTCTCAAGTTGCCAGCAGGTGTACGCGGTATCGTAATTGGTGCCGAGCGCTACACACGCAAAGTCAACATGGATGCTAAAGAGCGTCGCGAAGTTGCGATTCAAATTCGCGATATCGAGATGGAATTCGATGTTGTCTTACGGGGTGAGCTGCAGCATTGCATCGAAGAGCTCTCTGGCTATGTCGCTGAAACGATTAAAGATCCAGAGACCAAAAAAGAACTCAAAGTTACCGAAGCGACTCTGTTTGGTGATTTGCAGCGGATTCAAGAATTCGTTCGTAAATACGCAGAGGGCCTTGAACAGCCTTCGCGCCGCGCCAAGGCAGAAGGTATTGTTCGCGCCCATTTCAATCGCATCGCAGATAAGGAAGCCTGGAAAATCAAGATGTCCAGTCGCTTGTCGCGTGGCGATGATTTGCCAAACGGCGTTTTGGAAATGGTCAAGATTCACATGGCAACCAAGCGAAACTTGTCCGTTGGTGACAAGATGGCTGGGCGTCACGGTAACAAGGGTGTGATTTCGGTCATCCTCCCTGAAGAAGACATGCCCTACCTTGAAGACGGCACGCCTTGCGACATCATTCTCAACCCACTTGGTGTTCCAAGTCGTATGAATGTCGGGCAGATCCTTGAAACCCACCTCGGCTGGGCGGCTGCCAATGGCGGTTTCCGAGCCATGACAGGGGCATTTGATGGGGCCAATGAAGCTGATATCGAGAAAGTTCTCGAAGAAGCCGGCTTGCCTATAAGTGGCGCCACGCAAATCATGGATGGCCGCACAGGCTCTGCTTTCGAGCAAGATGTCACCGTCGGCTACATGTATTGCCTCAAGTTGCACCACTTGGTTGACGCCAAGGTTCACGCTCGTTCAACTGGCCCATACAGCCTCATTACGCAGCAGCCTTTGGGTGGTAAAGCCCGATTCGGTGGCCAGCGATTAGGCGAGATGGAAGTTTGGGCGCTCGAAGCTTATGGCGCGGCCTACACCCTCCAAGAACTTTTGACTGTGAAGTCTGACGATGTCGATGGCCGTACGGCAATTTACGAGTCGATGGTCAAAGGCAAAAACATCCTGAACCCCGGCACTCCCGTGTCCTTCGAGGTACTCATGAATGAAATTCGTGGCCTAGGGCTCAACATCCAATTGGAAACTCAGCCCGTTAGTCGAGGTGCATCCCGATGAATCCAACTCAAACTTCAGACGCTCAAATCCCAGTCCCTGCAGCACCCGTCGTTGACGAGTGCGAAAACCGGGCCGTTAGCATCCGTCTAGCCGCTCCAGACGACTTCCTTAAGGCGTCTCACGGTGAGGTGAAAAAGCCTGAGACCATCAACTACCGCACATTCCGTCCGGAAAAAGACGGCCTCTTCTGCGAGCGCATTTTTGGCCCTGAGCGTGATTACGAGTGCCATTGCGGCAAGTATCGTGGTCAAAAGCACATGGGCATTGTTTGCGACAAGTGTGGCGTTATGGTCACTACGAGCCGTGAGCGCCGCAAGCGGATGGGCCACATTAAGTTGGCTGCCCCTTGTGCACACATTTGGTTCTTCAGTGTGACACCTAGTCGCATGGGCAACTTGCTCGCTATGAAGAAGACCGAGCTTGAGCGCGTAGTCTATTTCCAAGACTATGTTGTTCTTGACCCAGGTGAGAGTGATAAGAAAAAAGGTGAGCTCGTCTCCGAAGAAGAGTACCGCCGCTATCGCAGTAAGTTTGGTGAGACCTTCCGTGCCCAGATGGGGGCCGAAGCTGTCAAAGAGCTCTTGCAGACGCTTGACCTCAAGGCAACGGCGCTTCAACTTCGCGAAGAGATGACGACCACAAAGTCAAAGCAGCGCATGGGTGACATCATCAAGCGTTTGCGTACGGTCGAAATGCTCATTGATTCGCCAAACGACCCTGCCTGGATGATCTTAGAGGTCGTCCCTGTGATTCCACCAGAATTGCGCCCGCTGGTTCGTCTTGATTCTGGCAACTTTGCTAGCTCTGACCTAAACGACCTTTACCGTCGTTTGATTAACCGCAACAACCGTTTGATGCGCCTGATTGAGCTAAATGCTCCTGAGGTCATCATCCGTAACGAGAAGCGAATGCTTCAGCAATCGGTTGACGCACTCTTCGATAATGGCCGCTGCAAACGCCCGGTTATGTCGACTAGCAATCAGCCTCTCAAGTCACTCACTGACATGATTAAGGGCAAGCAGGGCCGTTTCCGCCTAAACTTGCTTGGCAAGCGTGTTGACTATTCTGCTCGTTCTGTGATTGTCGTTGGCCCTGAGTTGCAGCTACATCAGTGTGGCTTGCCTAAGGTCATCGCACTTGAGTTGTTCCAGCCTTTCATCATCCGTCGCATGAAAGAGCTCAAATTGGCTGAAACCATCAAGGCCGCCAAGAAGATGCTTGAGCGCCAAGAAGAAGTCGTTTGGGACATCCTCGAAACGGTGATCCAAGGCCACCCTGTCATGCTCAACCGTGCTCCAACTTTGCACCGTATGGGTATGCAAGCCTTTGAGCCCGTTTTGATCGAGGGCAACGCGATTCAGATTCACCCTCTTGTTTGCGCTGGCTACAACGCTGACTTTGATGGTGACCAAATGGCGGTTCACCTGCCCCTCTCGCTTGAAGCACAGGTTGAGACGGCGACTTTGATGCTGTCGACCAATAATGTGTTCTCGCCATCAGACGGCTCACCGATTATTTCGCCACACCAAGACATCATTCTTGGCATGTACTACATGACCGCTGACCGTGCCAAGAGTCGGAATGAATGGGTCGAGAAAGCTCCTTTCCGTTCTGTTTTTGGTTCAATGGATGAACTTCTTCTGGCCTATTCATGCGGCCATTTGCAGACGCATTCCAAAGTTAAGGTCTTGATGCCTAAAGGTAGCTTCCTCGCTGTCGCACGCGGTGAAGACCTCCGCACACTGGCTAGCGATGAAGTCATCGTGACTACTCCTGGTCGCGCACTTGTATGGGATGTCATGCCAGAAGGCATGCCCTACTACAACTATATCCTCGACAAAAAAGCAATTCACGGTCTGATTCATGACTGCTACCGCTATTGCGGGCGTCCTGCAACTCTTGAGTTGCTTGACTCGCTTAAGAGTCTTGGTTACAAAGGCGCGACTCGTTCAGGTATGTCTTTCGGTAAAGACGACATGCTTATCCCGCCCGACAAATGGGACATCATCGCGGCCACTCAAAAAGAGGTCGATGATATCCAAAAGAAATTTGAAGATGGTTTGGTTACTGGCAACGAGCGCTATTCCAAGGTCCTCGACCTCTGGACGACCGCCCGTGACGAGGTCACTGAATCTCTAATTGCGGGGCTCCGTGACGAAAAGAGAGACGGTAAGCCTTACCTGAACCCAGTCTTCGTGATGTCACACTCAGGTGCGCGTGGTGGCCGAGATCAGATTCGCCAGCTCTCCGGTATGCGTGGTCTGATGGCCAAGCCGTCCGGTGAGATTATCGAGACTCCGATTCGCGCTAACTTCCGCGAGGGCCTCCATGTGCTTGAGTATTTCTCATCCACACACGGTGCTCGTAAGGGTTTGGCTGACACAGCTCTTAAAACGGCTGACTCAGGCTACCTGACTCGTAAGTTGGCAGATGTTGCTCAAAATGTCATTGTTGGTTCCGAAGACTGCGGCACGATTCGTGGCGTAAGTAAGACGGCTGTTTGGCAAGGCGATAAGCAGACCAAGCCGCTTGCACAGGTCATCCGTGGCCGTGTTGCGCTTGATACGATTGTCGACCGCGTGACCGACGAGACTGTTGTTGCATCTGGTGAACTAATCACTGGCGACATCTCTTTGACCATCGAGGGCATGGGCTATACCAAAATCCGTGTGCGCAGCCCACTTACTTGCGAAGAGGCGACTGGTGTTTGCCGCCGTTGTTACGGCGAAGATCTATCCCGTGGTCAGTTGGTTGAGCTTGGCTTGGCTGCAGGTATTCTGGCGGCCCAGTCCATCGGTGAGCCTGGCACGCAGTTGACTATGCGTACTTTCCACATTGGTGGTACGGCTAGTCGTACGATTGAAGAGAGCTCTGCCAAAGCAAAGCGTGGGGGAACAATCGCTTTCCGTGACCTTGAAACAGTCAAAAACAAAGATGGCGACGAAGTCGTTCTCTCCCGTACCGGCGAAATGGTCGTGTGCGACTCCCGTGGCCGCGAGCTTGACCGCTATCCGATTCAAGCTGGCTCACGCGTGTTTGTTTCCGAGGGCGGCAAAGTCAAGAAGGGCGGAAAGCTCTTCGACTGGGACGCTTACTTCTTGCCGATTTTGGCTGAAAGCCAAGGTGTCATCCGCTTCGAAGATGTAGAAGAGGGCAGCACACTTGTCATTGAGGTCGATGAGCAGACCGGCGTCAAGCGTCGCAAAATTGTTGACTCTAAGACTGATAAGCACCCTCAATTGCTCATCATCGATCCAAAAACAGAAGGTGTGCTTTTCTACACATCTCTTCCTGACAACGCTTACCTTGAAGTCAAAGAAGGCGCTAAGGTTAAGCCTGGTCACTTGCTTGCTAAATCACCTCGTGGCGCAGGCGATACCCAAGACATTACGGGCGGTCTTCCACGCGTTACGGAGCTCTTCGAAGCTCGTACACCTAAGCAGCCATCCGTACTTTCGAAAATTGACGGTATCGTTGAGCTGGGTGACAAAAAGCGTGCGAAGCGAGTGATTAAGGTGATTCAGCAAATTCAAGGTTCAGAAGAGCCTTTGATTGTTGAGCACTTGGTCCCTCAATCCAAGCACCTTTTGGTTGCTGCTGGTGACCGCGTGAAGTCGGGCGATAAGCTCATCGAAGGTGCTTTACCTCCGCATGACATCCTTGACATTCAAGGCGAAGATGTGGTGCAACG
Organism: Planctomycetota bacterium; assembly: GCA_018671175.1. Lineage (GTDB taxonomy): Bacteria > Planctomycetota > UBA1135 > UBA1135 > UBA1135 > JABHIE01. The sequence continues at coordinate 172,073 of JABHIE010000031.1, forward strand.
CTACATGCTCACCGAGATTCAAAAGGTTTACCGTGCGCAGGGTGTAAACATTGACGATAAGCATGTTGAGGTCATCCTTGGCCAAATGATGCGCAAGGTCGAGGTCGCCACTGCTGGTGATTCTGATTTGCTTCCTAAATCACTCATCGACCGTCATGCTTTCCGCCAAATTCACGATGCGCTCGTTGAGCAAGACAAGATACCGCCGACAAAGAAATCCATCATCATGGGTATCACTAAGGCGTCTGTGCGGTCTGACTCATTCATTTCTGCTGCGTCCTTCCAAGAGACCACTAAAGTTTTGACTCAAGCTGCCCTTGGCGGTGTAGAAGACGAGCTTTGCGGCCTCAAAGAAAATGTCATCCTTGGCAATCTCATCCCTGCAGGTACGGGTTTCCGTGGCTTGCTCCGCAAATCTCTAGACAAGAAAGTTGATTTCTCCCAGTTTGAGAGTGCGGTTGCAGGGGGTGCTTTGCCCATGCCAGAAGAGGAGGCTGACGCCTAATTTTAATCGGAGCCCTTTATTGGGCTCCGGAACTTGACCCTGACGGCGTATCCGCTAGACTGTTACGCCCAATTCTTCCCGGACTACCGGGGAAACTGAATCGAATGCCGACCATCAATCAACTCGTGCGTAAGGGCCGTCGCCCCGTCGTTAAAAAGTCCAAGAGTCAAGCTCTTGACGCTTGCCCGCAAAAACGCGGTGTGTGCGTCCAGGTCAAGACCATGACCCCGAAAAAGCCTAACTCGGCTCTTCGTAAAGTGGCTCGTGTCCGCCTTTCCAACGGGAAAGAAATCACCGCTTATATTGGCGGCGAAGGCCACAACCTTCAAGAGCACAGTATCGTTCTCGTCCGCGGTGGTCGCGTGCGTGACCTACCTGGTGTCCGCTACCATGTTGTCCGCGGCACTCTTGACTGTGCAGGCGTTGATGATCGTAAGCAATCCCGTTCCAAGTACGGCTGCCGTCGTAAATAGAGATTTAAATCATGCCACGCAGTTACAAGCCCACAGCACGCTTCCAAAAAGTAGACCCTCGCTTTGAGTCGATGGTCGCTACTAAGTTCATCAACGCCATCATGCTCGATGGCAAGAAGTCAATCGCGATTGATATTTTTTACAGCGCCTGCGATATGGCCTCGAAAAAGCTCAAAGAGGTTGAGTCTAAAGATGTCTTCTTGACAGCTCTTGAAAATGTCAAGCCATCCGTCGAAGTTCGTTCTAAGCGAGTCGGTGGTTCCAACTATCAAGTGCCTATCCCAGTGAACCCCAAGCGGGCGCAAGCTCTCGCAATTCGCTGGTTGGTCAACAATGCTCGCAAGCGCAAAGGTATGCCAATGGCAAACCGTTTGGCTGCTGAGTTTGCTGATGCCTGCAACAACACAGGCGCATCGGTTCAATGGAAAGATAATGTCCACAAGATGGCCGAAGCCAACAAAGCTTTCAGCCACTTTGCTTGGTAATTTACTTTTTTCGTTCACGGGTCGTCTCTTTTTGAGACGACCCGTTTTTCTTTGGCCTCGCTTGGCTTACTCTAGTGGTGCGCCATGCCGCACCGCACCATCCTCATCCGTCTCGATAAGGAGTCGCCAAAGAAATGTTCTTTGACGCCTTTGCGGGGCCGTGTTGATTTGCCTCTGACTTGGCATCGCGTCAGTTTGGGCGACGAGGTCTCGGTCGGCGAGGTCATCCTCTTGCACCCTGATGGGCTACCTCTGTCTCCGCAAGACAGCGAGCTCCCGCTTTGCTTGATTGATTCCTCTTGGCGTGATTTGCCGCGTGTCATGCGTGGTGTTTTGGGTGAGATGCATTTGCGCTCTTTGCCCAAGGGCTTGCAGACGGCCTATCCGCGCAAGTCGTCTTTATTCGAAGACCCCGAAGCCGGTCTGGCCACAATCGAGGCTTTGCACGCTGCGTGGGCTTGCCTTGGCTTACGCGACGATTCTTTGCTCAAGGGCTATTACTGGGCCGACCAATACTTGGCACAAAATGCTGATTTGTTGGCCAGCATCCATCAAGGGAGCGGCGATGAATCCTGACAAACTTCGTAATGTCGGCATTATTGCCCATATTGATGCGGGCAAAACGACTGTGACCGAGCGCATTTTGTTTTACACCGGTGTAGAGCACCGCATGGGCGAGGTCCACGACGGGAATGCCGTCATGGACTGGATGGAAGAAGAGAGAGAGCGGGGCATCACTATTACCGCTGCCGCAACTCGCTGCCCTTGGCGAGACCACTCGATTCAAATTATCGATACTCCTGGCCACGTCGACTTTACGGCGGAAGTCCAGCGTTCACTCCGTGTTTTAGATGGTGCGGTCGTCGTGCTTTGTGCCGTTGCTGGAGTGCAAGCTCAAACGGAAGCTGTTCTGCGCCAAGCTACACGCCTCAAAGTGCCATTGCTCGTGTTTGTCAACAAAATGGACCGCATGGGCGCCGATTACCAAGCGGCTCTCTCCAGCTTGCAGGGCAAGCTTGATTTGCCTGCCGTCCCTGTGCAGCTGCCATTGATTGTCGCCGGTGAATTTGATGCGGTTCTTGACCTCGTTCACATGTGCGTTTACCGCTGGCCCAAAGGCGGTGATGGGGCAGATATGCAGATCGCGGATATTCCAACTGAGCATGAGGCGATAGCCCGAGCGGCGCGCGAAGAACTTTGTGGAGCAGTCGCCGAGCTCAGCGAAGAACTGACGGACGCCTTCCTGGAAGAGGGTGACCTTTCTGAGGCCCAGCTTCAGGCGGGTTTGCGGATTGCGGTTTGTGAGCGGCGGTTGGCGCCTGTTCTCGTTGGCGCTGCCCTTCGTAATCAAGGGGTTCAACCTTTGCTTGACGCCATCCTCGACTGGATGCCTTCTCCGCATGAGCGCGCGCCTCAATGCGCTCATGTCAAGATTGATCCACCAGGAGAAGCCTCCTGGGTTTGCCGCCCCGAGCCGGATGCGCCACTCGCTGCTTTGGTGTTCAAGATTCATCACGATCGTTTTGGCGCACAGGCATTTGTACGCATCTACTCCGGGCAACTCCATGATGGCGATGTCGTCTGGATACCTCGCCTCGGTAAGCGAGAGCGTATCGCAGGGCTTTTTCAAGTACATGCAGAGCATCATGAAAGAATCAAAGTCGCAGGGCCTGGCGACATCGCGCTGATTGGGGGGCTTAAGCTTGCAGGTACCGGAGACACACTCTGTTCGCAAGATCAGCCGCTCGAGCTTGAAAAGATGAAGTTTCCTGAACCCGTCATTCGGCAAGCGTTTGAGCCACTCGACCCCGCTGAGCGTGATCAGCTAGGTCAAGTGCTCGCCATGATGGCACGAGAAGACCCCACTCTGACTGCGGTAGAGGACGAAGAATCAGGTGTTTTCTTAGTTTCGGGCATGGGCGAACTCCATCTCGAAGTCATTGCCCATAGATTGGAGCGAGAGTTTGGCCTTACCGCTAGAGCTGGCAGCCCATTGGTGGCTTATCGCGAGCGAATCACAACAGCAACCGAAGTTGAGGCTTCCATTGAGTTGCATGGGGATAAAACTTCGGTGCAACTAACGATGAGTATCCGAGTCTCGCCGCAAGAGAATTCCGTAAACCAGCTTCACCTGCCTGAGCTTGATGCCTTCAGCGGCGGCGTGTCCGATGCAATGCGCCGACTTGATTTGCGCGGCGTCATGGGGGAGTACGGTCATCCTGTCTCCAATACTCAGGTCGAAATCCTTTCACTGACGGCAAGGCCAGCAGATGCACATATTCGCCCTGAGGCTGTTGGGGGTGTCCTAAGTCATGCTCTATCAAAGGCTTTCGAGGAAGGCATGACCCTCCTAGAGCCTGTCGTTGAGGTCGTGATTGAGGTCCCAGAAGAGTTCTTGAGCGGAGTTCTCGGCGATTTGCAGAGCCGCGGTGGGGAAGTAGTCGATTTGCAGGTTGGGCAATCGCTTTGCCGCCTCAAAGTCACGGCTCCATTGGCCAATCTATTCTCATACTCGACGCGCCTGCGCTCGCTGACCCAGGGGCGTGGCTCGTTTACAATGATTCCGCAGGGCTATGCCGCCATTCCTGAAGCTAGAGCGAAAGAGCTACTTCGCGGGCTTTATTGAAAATAAGTCGTTATTCCACAAGGAATAAGGATTTCCGGCTTGACCTTCTCGCTTAAATCCCTAGAATACTTGACCCAATTCGGGAAAGCCTCGTGGAATCTGGACCTAACTGCATTCGCAGCGGATGGAAGAAACGAGGCTAAAAGTGCGTAATAACATGTCAGACCGCATCCAAATTCGTTTAGAGGCTTACGATCACGAGGCTATCGACCAGGCAACTGAGTCGATCGTCGAAGCTGCACGTCTTACCGGCGTTAAAGTTTCGGGCCCCATTCCTTTGCCTACCCGTATCGAGAAGTACACGGTTCTCCGTAGCCCTCACGTTAACAAGAAAGCGCGCGAGCAATTCGAAATTCGCACGCACAAGCGCCTGATGTACCTGCTCGAGGCAACTCCGCAGACCATCGACGCTCTCAACCGGTTGGTCCTTTCCGCCGGTGTGGATGTCCGGATCAAACTTTAGATTCAACATCTTTCATCCCGCAAGTTCACCTGAACCTCTGCGACTTTCCCGCATGGACCCGGGGCACCTAACAGAACAATGGCTTCTACTAAATTCATCTTGGCTCGGAAGAAGGGCATGACCCAATTCTTTCGCGAAGACGGCACGGTTGTACCCGTGACTGTCCTTGAGGCAGGCCCCTGCACGGTAACGGATTTGCGCACAACTGAGCGCGACGCCTACACCGCAGTGCAGCTGGGCTTCGTTCCTGCACGCGAAAACGGCAAGCATGTCAACAAACCTCAGCTTAAGTCGTTTGAGAAAAACGGCACCAAGGCGTTTCGGGTTCTGCGCGAGTTCCGCGTGGATGACCTCGAAGGCTTTGAGGTGGGCGGCGAGTTGACGGCAGATCTTTTCGAGATTGGCGATATGGTCGATGTGACCGCCAACTCAAAGGGCCGCGGTTTTGCAGGCACTATTAAGCGTCACGGTTTTTCTCGTGGCCCAGAAACGCACGGTTCGCGCAACGTCCGTGCTCCAGGCTCGATTGGCCAGTGTGCTTATCCGGGTCGCGTCTTTAAGGGGCAGCGTATGCCTGGTCACTTCGGTGCTAAGCGCATTACGGTTAAAAACTCTATCGTTGAGGGTGTGCATGCCGATCTCGGTTTGATCCTCGTTCGCGGTGGTGTTCCGGGGCCTCCTAACGGTTTGGTTCAGGTCGTTACCGCCAAAACGGGAGTCAAGAAATAATCATGGCCAATCTCTCAACATACGATGTCCAGAGTGGTAAGGCAGGCGAGAAAGATTTCTCAGCCGACCTCGGTGAGAAAATTCTCTACCGCACGCTCAAAGACATGATCGTTCAGTATCAGGCAAACAACCGTCAAGGTGATGCCCATACTAAGATTCGTACAGAATTGGCTCGCGCAAAGCAAAAGCCATGGAAGCAAAAGAAGACAGGCCGCGCTCGCGCGGGTGACCGTCGTAGCCCTCTTTGGGTTGGTGGCGCAACTGTTTTCGGCCCCCGCAATAAGCGGAATTGGGGTTTCCACTACCCACGCAAGCAGCGCCTTGTCGCTTTGCGCTCCGCTTTGATGGGCAAGCTTCAAGATAGCGAGGTCTTTGAGTTGACCAGCTTTGATTTCGAAGCGCCTTCCTCGAAGCAGGCTCGTGGCATCATGTCGGGTTGCGGTTGTGGTAAGGACAGTGTCCTTGTCGTGACGGCTAACCGTGATATGGCTGTCTACAAGTCGTTCCGTAACTTCCCTCGCGTCCAAGTTGTGACAGCTGCTGAGGCAAACGCCTATGACCTTTTGGCTCATAAGTGGATTTTGGCTCAAGATGGCGCGCTCGAGGGCATTGTTGCTCGTTTCTCAAAAATCTCCAAGGAGGTTCGATAGATGGTTAAGTCCACTGCGTCCTACCAGATTGTGCTGAAGCCGGTTCTTACCGAAAAATCAACCGAAGAGCAAGAGCGTTGCAACTCTTATCGCTTTGAGGTCGCTTCTGGCTCCAATCGCATCGAGATTGCCCAAGCCGTCGAAGATATCTTCGAGGTTAAGGTCGTCAAGGTGAACACTCTCTTGCGTCCCGGCAAAATGCGTCGCCGCGGCATGCAACTCTTCCGTACTCCAGCCCGCAAGATTGCCATCATTCATTTGGCTGAAGGCGAGCGCATCGACCTCTACTAAGAGAGACCGTCATGGGAATTAAGTACTACAAGCCAACATCACCAGGTCGCCGAGGCGGTTCTGTGTTGGATCGTGCCGAGCTGACTCGCCAGACTCCAGAGAAGAGCCTTTTGGCTCCTCTGAAGAAGAGCGGCGGCCGGAATAATCGCGGACGGGTTACGGCTCGTCACCGTGGTGGTGGCGCGAAACGGCGTTATCGGATTATTGATTTTAAGCGGCTCAAAGATGGCGTTCCGGCCAAGGTCGCTCACATCGAATACGATCCAAACCGCTCCGCCTACATCGCGCTTTTGCACTATGTTGATGGCGCTAAGAGTTACATTATTTGGCCAGAGGGCTTGAGTCAGGGCGACACTGTTATGTCTGGCTCTGAGTCTGAGCCTAAGCCGGGTTGTGCCAAACTCTTGTCGGACATCCCCTTGGGCATGGAGATTCACAATGTTGAGCTCCGTCCTGGGCAGGGTGCCAAGATGGCTCGCTCTGCTGGCTCTTCTGCTCGTTTGGCTGCTCGTGAGGGTGATTACGCTCTATTGATCATGCCTTCTGGCGAGTTGCGCCGCATCCATGTAACTTGTCGCGCCACGATTGGCGTGGTTGGTAATGCCGACCACAAAAACGTGAAGCTGGGCAAGGCGGGTCGTTCCCGTCATATGGGGCGTCGTCCACATGTTCGTGGTGCTGCGATGTACCCGGCAGCTCACCCGCACGGTGGTGGCGAAGGCCGCACCATGGGTAAGCACCCAGTCTCTCCTTGGGGTAAGCCTGCTAAAGGCCAGAAGACGCGTAATAAGCGTAAAACGACCTCCAAGTTCATTGTTCGCCGTCGTAAGGGGGCAAAGTAAACCATGGCACGCAGTCTCAAGAAAGGCCCTTGGATTGACCCTCGCGTACACCGCAAGGTCGTTAAGGCAAAAGACTCTGGTGATCGCAATCCTATTAAAACATGGGCGCGCGCATCCACAATCATTCCTGACTATGTCGGCATTACCTTTATGGTTCATAATGGCCGTCAGTTCACCAAGGTCTTCGTTACTGAAGACATGGTGGGTCACCGTTTAGGCGAGTTTTCGCCGACGCGTACTTTCCGTGGTCACGATAAGAAGAAGTAGGGCTTAATGATGCAATACAGAGCTTCTCATCGCTACGCGCGTATCTCTCCGACCAAGGCTCGGCCAGCTGCTGATCTTATTCGTGGTCTAAGTGTGAGCCGTGCCCTTGACCTGTTGGATCACACCCCAACTCGTGGCGCATCCTTTTTTATAAAGGTTTTGCGATCTGCCGTCGCTAACGCGGCTCAAAACGATTCGGTTGATGTCAACACGCTTTTCGTTTCTGACGCACGCGTGGATGGCGGCCCACTTCTCGGTGGCCGTGCCCGTTTTCGTCCAGGCCCAATGGGTCGTGCAATGCCTATCCGCAAGCGCACTTCCCACATTAAGGTTTCTGTAACCCAAAAGGAGGCCTAAAAGATGGGTCAAAAAATTCACCCAATTGGCTTTCGCATTGGCGTTAGTGAGCCTTGGCGTTCGCGCTGGTTTGCTCGTGGCAACGATTACGCAAAGCAAGTCTTGCTTGATTACAAAGTGCGCGAGTTGATTAAGACTCGTCACCGTAAGGGCATCGTTTCTCGCATTGATATTCAGCAGCGTGGTGGTCGCACCACAGTCATGCTATTGGTCACGCGCAAGGGCGAGGTTATCGGTAAGGGCTATGCCAACCGTGACTTGCTTGTTTGTGATCTTGAAGCCATCACTGGCGGCGAGGTTAAGCTAGACATTCAGGAAGTCCGTCACTGGGATTTAGATTCCCAAACGATCGCTGAAAACCTCGCTGCTGCTGTTGAGCGGCGCGTTTCTCCTCGCTACCAAGTTAAGCGCATCGTTGAAAATGCCATGAACGCAGGTGCAGAGGGTATTCGTGTGCAGGTTTCTGGCCGTATCGACGGTGCTGAAATGAGCCGCACCTTGACGCAGCGTCAGGGTCGAATCCCACTCCAAACTTTGTCTGCTCGTTGTGATTACGGGTTCTCCATTGCCGAAACTACATACGGCATTATCGGAGTAAAAGTCTGGATCTACAAAGGCGAAGACCAAGGTCGTTTTTAAGGAGTTTTTGCAATGTTAATGCCAAAACGAGTCAAGTACCGCAAAGCACAGCGCGGTAAATTAAAAGGTACATACAAGTGCCAGAAGCCAGACGGTAAAGGCCCAGCGGGTCGCAACATGCACCGCCACGGTGTCATTACCCCCAAGAAACGCATCTGCAGTGAAGTCGCTTCCCGCGGAAACCGAGTTTCTTTCGGTGAGTATGGTCTCCAAGCCACTGAGTGGGCTTGGTTGAGCGCTCGCACAATCGAGGCTGGTCGTATTGCTTGCAACCGTGTTGCTGGCGACGGCAAAATCTGGATTCGCGTCTTTCCACATAAACCTGTAACGGCCAAGCCTCTTGAGGTTCGGATGGGTTCTGGTAAAGGCGATGTCGATCGCTGGGTTGCGGTTGTTCGCCCCGGCACTGTTGTCTATGAAGTCGGCGGAGTCGATGAAGCGCTTGCCCGCAAAGCGTTTAATCGCGTGGCTCACAAAATGCCCATGCGCGTCCGCATGATTTCTCGCAAGCACATCTAGAGAGATTTAACATGAAAGTAAAAGAAGTACGCGGTAAAGAGAACGAAGAGATTTTTTTCGATCTCGCAAACCTTGAAAAAGAGCTTTTCGAAATGAACTTTCGCCAGCTCACCGAGGGTAATGCTAGCCCGGCCAAGATTCGTCTTGTCCGTCGCGACATCGCCCGCATGAAAACGATTTTGCGCGAGCGCGAGATCGGAATCCGTGGCCAAGAGGCCCGTTAGAGAACCCATCATGACTAATAACACCATGGAAAACACTGGCGAGCGCGGCACCCGCAAGGTGATGCGCGGTACAGTGATGTCCGACAAGATGGATGGCACCATTGTGGTGCAGGTTGAGCGCACAGCGCGTCACCCTCTTTACAAGAAGACCATCAAGATTCGGAAGAAGTTTTATGCCCACGACGGCGCCAATGAGGCCCGTGAGGGGGATTTCGTCGAAATCATGGGCGTTCGGCCCATGAGTAAGACTAAACGCTGGCGTCTCGTGAAAGTTCTCGAGGCCGCTCAGAATTAACAGGAGGAGGAACCATGATTCAAGTACAAACTCGCCTCAAAGTCGCTGATAACAGTGGCGCGAAAGAGGTTATGTGCATTAAGGTGCTGGGCGGCTCGGGTCGTCATTTTGCATCTGTTGGCGATGTAATCGTCGCCTCAGTCAAGAAGGCCCTTCCTGGCAGTGAAATCAAAACCGGCGAGGTCGTCCGTGGTGTGATTGTTCGCACACGCCAGCGCCTTCGTCGTGCTGATGGCTCATATGTCCGTTTCGATGGCAATGCTCTTTGCCTTGTCGATGGCGAAGGCAATCCGCGCGGTACACGCATCTTTGGTGCTGTAGCTCGTGAGTTGCGTGAGCGCAACTTCATGAAAATTGTCTCGCTTGCCCAGGAGGTCGTCTGATGCATCTTAAGAAAGGAGACGATGTCGTTGTCATTTCCGGCAACCATAAAGGCCAACGCGGCCAAGTTCAGGCTCTCGATAAAGTCAAAGGTCGCGTGACCATCGAAGGCGTGAATGTGCGCGAGAAGCGCATTCCCAAAACTCAGGCCAACCCCCAGGGTGGCTCTGTTGATGTCGCCACATCCATTGCGGCTTCTAGTGTCCTGCTCTGGAGCGAAAAAGCTGGCAAAGGCGTTCGCACTCGCATCGAGGGTGAAGGTAAATCTAAAGTGCGCGTAGGCATTCCTTGCGGTACCAAGTTCTAAAGTTATGTCACGACTCACTGAAAAATACGCCGAGACCATCATTCCTGGTCTGAAAGAGCGTTTCTCTTACACCAACATGCATGAGGTGCCAAAGATCCGAAAGGTCGTTGTCTCCATGGGTGTTGGCAAAGCTGTTGAGAATAAAGCTGCGATGGATTCTGCCGTCAAAGATTTGTCTCGCATCACTGGCCAGAAGCCAATGGTGACCCACGCTAAGAAGTCCATTTCGGGTTTCCGTTTGCGTGAAGGTCTTGCTGTTGGTTGCATGACCACTCTTCGCGGCCCTCGTATGTACGAGTTCCTCGATCGTTTGATTTCTGTTGTCTTCCCGCGAGTCCGTGACTTCCGTGGAATTAAAGATAACTTTGACGGCCGCGGCAACTTCAGCGTTGGCCTTACCGAGCAATCACTTTTCCCTGAGATTGACCTCGACAAGGTGGATCATGTCCAAGGCATGAACATCACCATCGTGACCGACGCAAAGTCTGATGAAGAAGGGCGTGCCCTTCTCGAAGGTTTCGGTTTCCCTTTCCGTCGCAAGAGTGAGGATCAGTAGAAATGGCTAAGAAAAGTGCAATCCACCGCGAAAAGAAGCGTCAGCGTCTTGTCGCTCAGCATGCTGAAAAGCGTGCGGCTCTTCTAAAAATCACCCGCGATCCCGAGGCAGGCCTCGAGGATAAGTATGAGGCGTATCGTGCCATCTCTAAGATGCCACGCGATGCCTGTACTGCTCGCCTTCACAATCGTTGCTCCATCACGGGTCGCCCGCAGGCGTTTTATCGCCGCTTCGGCGTTTCCCGTTTGGTGTTTCGCCGTCTCGCCCATGCCGGCGCCCTTCCAGGCGTTCGCAAGTCTTCTTGGTAGGGGGTAAGAATCATGACTATGACTGATCCAATCGCAGACATGTTGACTCGAATCCGTAATGGTATTCAGGTCCGCAAGCGCACTGTTGATGTTCCTACCTCACGCATGAAGAGCAGTATCGCTCTTGTGCTCAAGGATTCTGGTTACATCTCAGATGTCGAGGTTGTTGAGAGCGAAACTAAGTTTCCGCTCCTCCGCCTGCATCTCAAATATGACCGTGATGGCATTTGTGCCATCTCTGAAATCAAACGCGTCTCCAAGCCAGGGTGCCGAGTTTATGCCGCTAGTCGCGACATTCCACTCGTCCGTAGGGGTTTGGGTACGACCATCATGACTACCGCAAAGGGTTTGATGACAGGCAAGCAAGCTGTCGAAGCCGGTGTCGGTGGCGAAGTCCTCTGCAGCGTTTTCTAGGAGACTTTCTATGTCACGAATCGGAGTACAAGCAGTAGTTCTGCCCTCAGGCGTTAGCGTCGAGGTCAGTGCTGATAAGTTTGAGGTTAAGGGGGCGAAAGGCTCTCTGACTTTCCCACTTTTCACTGAAATCGCAATTGAGCAAGAAGATAATGTCGTTCGCGTCGTCCGTACTGGCGCTGGCAGTTCTTCTAAGGCTTCTGCCTTTCATGGCCTCGTCCGTGCGCACCTTGCCAATATGGTTGAGGGTGTCACAAACGGCTACACCAAAACACTTCAAATCCTAGGTACTGGCTGGAACGCCAAGCCCATGGGTAAGGGGATTGAGCTGCAGATTGGCTTTTGCCACCCTGTTCAGTGTGATCCACCTGAAGGTGTTGAGGTTTCTCTCACGTCCCCAACTGAAATCGTTGTCGCTGGCGCTGACAAGCATCAAGTCGGCCAGTTTGCAGCAAACATTCGTCGGGTACGGCCGCCAGAGCCTTACAAGGGCAAAGGCATTCGTTACAAGGGCGAGCAAGTTCGCCGCAAGGTCGGTAAATCACTGGCGTAATCAATCATGGACCATCTCCAGCAAAAGAAAAAATGGAAGCGTCGCACCCGCAAAGTCATGGGTGTGCGTCGTCGGCTTCGCGCTTCTTCCGATCGCCCTCGTCTCTGCGTATACCGCAGTAGCAAGCACATCTCTGTTCAGGTCATTGACGACTTGGCCATGTCGACGCTTGCTGCAGTTAGTTCGCAAGACCCCATCCTTAAAGATGAGCTTACGGGCAAAACTAAAACCGAAAAGGCCCAAATCGTGGGCCGCGTTATTGCCGAGCGCGCGATTGCCGCAGGCATAACGGATGTCAAGTTTGACCGAGGCTGGTGCCTCTACCACGGGCGCGTTCGCGCTCTTGGCGATGCAGCCCGCGAAGGAGGCTTGAAGTTCTAATTATGGCAAAACAACTCCCAGAATTCATGGACCGCACCGAAGCGGAACGCCTCGGTGAGCTCAAAGAAGAGCGCGTTAAGGTCAACCGGTCTGCAAAGGTCGTTAAGGGTGGCCGTCGTTTCTCTTTCTCTGCTTTGACTGTCGTCGGCAATCAAGAAGGTGTCGTTGGTTACGGTTTCGGTAAGGCTAAGGAGATTCCTTTGGCCATGCAAAAAGCATTCAAAGATGGCCGCAAGCATCTCATTCGCGTTCCTCGCGTGGGCACTACCATTCCCCACGAAGTTGAAGCCGAATATTGCAGTGCTCGCGTGCGCCTTTTGCCAGCGTCGCCTGGTACCGGTATTATTGCTGGTGGTACGGTTCGTGCCGTCCTCGAGCTTGCTGGTGTGAAAGATGTCCTAACCAAAAGTTATGGCTCTACTACGCCCATCAACCTAGTTAAAGCAACGATTGTTGCACTGGGTCAGCTCCGCACAAAAGAGCAGATCGAAGAGCTCCGTGAGGTGAAAATCTAATGCAAATTCATGATGTAACCGCAAAGGGCAAGAAGAATCGTAAACGCAAGCGGATTGGCCGCGGTGTCGGTTCTGGCTCCGGCAAGACTGCAGGTCGTGGTCACAAGGGGCAGCGCTCTCGCTCTGGCGACAATACGCGTATCGGTTTTGAGGGTGGTCAAATGCCCATCTATCGCCGCATGCCAAAACGAGGCTTTACAAATGCTCGTTTTAAGAAGCACTACACCTTAATTAATGTTGAGTCGCTAAGCGGCTTTGCTGAAGATGTGGTCATTGACTTGGCTGGTGTACTTGACGCCCACTTGGCTGCAAAGACGGGCGATATGCTCAAGGTCTTGGGTATGGGTGAGTTAACTCAAAAAGTGACCGTGCGCGCACACAAGTTCTCAGCCTCTGCTGTTGAGAAAATTGAAGCTGCCGGTGGCACCGTAGAAATCATCAAGTAACAACTTAAAGTGGAACAACTCGTCGCGATTTTTCGGATTCCTGAGCTACGCAAGAAGGTTCTTTTAACCTTCCTGCTGCTCGGTGTTTATCGTCTTGGTTTTCAAATCCCGCTTCCAGGCATTGATCTTGATCAAGTCTTCGCAGCGGCAAAGAAGGCTGATGAAAGTGCTTTGTTTGGCATCATGAATGCCTTTACTGGCGCCGGAATTGGTAGCGCAGTTTTGTTTTCGTTAGGCGTAATGCCTTACATCTCCGCGAGCATTATTTTTAGTTTGCTCGTAAAAGTTGTCCCCGCTCTAGAGTCCCTTTCAAAAGAAGGTGCCGCTGGGCAGAAAAAAATCAGTCAGCTTACTCGCTTGGCTACAGTTCCAATCTGTGTCCTTCAGGGCATTTTTGTTCTGTATGGCGTGATTTACAACCCGCAGTATCAATTGATGCCGGCAGGTGGTGGGTCTTTGCTCTACTCAGTGACAGTTCTCGTCGCATTGACGGCGGGCACGATGTTCATCATGTGGATCGGCGAGCAGATTTCTGAGCATGGCATTGGCAATGGCGTATCCATGATCATCATGTGCGGTATTGTTGCGCGGCTCCCAACTAACTTGGCTAAGGCCCTTTCCTTCCGTGATGACGCCCATCAAATGGCTGTCACGCTCGGTCTGATGTGGATTGCCGTTGTTCTGGTCGTGGTCTACCTGACTCGAGGTCAACGACGCATTCCCATTCAGCAAGCTAAATTCACTCGTGGCCGTAAGGTGATGGGTGGCCAGCGTCATTATTTGCCTCTCAAGGTCAATCAAGCGGGCGTGATGCCAATCATTTTTGCATCGGCTCTCTTTATTGTCCCTAATGTCCTTGGCTCTATGCCGGGCTTTGGCTGGCTCCGCGAGATTTTCTCTAATGCTGGCTTCGTGTACATTTCTTTGTACATCACATTGATTGTTTTCTTTTCTTTCTTCTGGGTGCGTTTAATGTTCCAGCCTGAAGACATTGCAAACAATCTTAAAGAGCAAGGCTCCTTTATCCCCGGGATTCGCCCAGGCAAGGCCACAAGTGAGTATCTCTCCTTTGTCCTTGATCGAGTGACTCTTGCTGGTGCGGGTTTCCTCGCCATCATTGCCGTCTTGCCAACAATGCTGACTTCCCGTTTGCATGTTGACCCAATGGTCGCTTACTTCTTGGGCGGCACCTCTATCTTGATTGTAGTTGGTGTAGCACTTGACATTGTTGATCGCCTTAATGCTCAGCTCCTTTCCAGAAACTACGAAGGTTTCATGAAAGGTGGGGGCTCTGGTTGGGCTAAGAAGAAGTCATGATCGCCATTCTTTTAGGTCCTCCGGGCGTTGGTAAAGGCACGCAAGCCAAATTGGCTGCGGCTGCCAATGGTTGGAAGCACCTTTCTACTGGCGAGCTCCTCCGTGACGAAGTCGCGCGAGGTACTGAACTCGGCCAAGCTGCTGACGGCTACATGAGTCGCGGCGATCTTGTCCCTGACGATTTGATGCTTGACATGGTCGTTGCTCGCGTAAATGCAATCGACGACAAAGATGTCTTGCTTCTCGACGGATTTCCTCGCACTTTTGAGCAAGCAGATGCACTTTCTGCAAAGGCTCCTAGCGGTTCTATCCGGCTTGCGTTATACTTCTCGGCTCCCGATTCGGTGCTAACAAGCCGTTTACTGGGGCGTGGTCGCAAAGACGATACAAAAGAGGTGATCACTCACCGCTTGGGTATCTACCACAAAACCACGGCACCTCTAGTCGCGTTTTACCTGGCTCTAGGTGTTCTCTCTGAAATCGATTCCGATCGATCTGTCGAAGCCATTCAAGTCGATACGGTCAACCTTGTCCGCACTCACCTTGATGGTTCTGATCCTTCCTAATTCATGGCTAAAGAAGAACCTTTAACCTTGCAGGCGACGGTACGGGAAGCACTCCCTAACGCCACCTTCCAAGTTGAACTTCCTAATGGTCATGTCATCCTCGCCCATATTTCTGGGAAAATGCGTAAGTTTTACATACGCATCACCCCTGGAGATACGGTCACAGTTGAAATGTCCCCATACGATCTCACGCGTTGCCGCATCGTCTACAGAGGCGATCATCGCAAACGCCGTGCGCCTGGCGGGGCACGCTAACCCTTCCGCCGACTTCTAAAAATCATGAAAGTCCGCTCTTCCGTTCGACGCATGTGTGAGTCCTGCCGAGTTATCCGCCGCCGTGGTGTGGTGCGTATCATCTGCAGTCGCAACCCTCGCCATAAACAGCGTCAAGGCTAAATCCTGAACCATAAGTAGTACATGCCACGTCTCATTGGTGTCGACATTCCTAACGACAAGCGCACGATTATCGCGCTTACTTACCTCTTTGGGGTAGGTAGCACTCGTGCAGCTCAAGTTTGTGAAGCTCTCAACTTAGATCCCGATCGCAGAGCCAAAGAGCTCTCCGACGAAGAATTGGGTTCTATCTCGTCTTATCTTCAAGACAATTTCAATGTCGAGGGCGCCTTGCGTCGCGAGCGCACCCAAGCGATTAATCGTTTGCGTGACATTGCTTGCTACCGAGGTCTGCGCCATCGCCGTGGCTTGCCCGTAAGGGGTCAGCGTACCCGCACCAATGCTCGGGGCCGTAAAGGTCCTAAGAAGACGGTCGCCGGTAAGCAGTCTGTCAAGTCGCTGAAGTAATCTGGTAATTCAATATGAGTGCTGCAAAATCTAACAAGAAAGGTCGCAAAGTCGCTGCTCGAGGCATTGGCTTTATTCGCTCGACTTTCAACAACACGCTGACCACACTGACCGACACCAAAGGGAATACCATCCTGACGGGCTCGGGTGGCATGGTCGGCTACAAAGGCTCCCGTAAATCTACACCGTTTGCTGCTCAGCAGTCTGCGATGCGCGCCGCTGAAGCCGCATACAAGATGGGTTTACGCGAAATCGAAATTCGCATCAAGGGCCCAGGCCCTGGTCGCGAAGCTGCGATTCGCGGTCTTCACCAAGGGGGCCTTCGGGTTACCCTCATCTCTGATGTCACGCCGCTTCCGCATAACGGCTGTCGTCCACCTAAGAAACGCCGCGTCTGATCATGGCCCGTTATCACGGAAATGTCTGTCGTTTGTGCCGCCGAGAGGGGCATAAACTTTTTCTCAAGGGTGTTCGCTGCGAAAGCGAAAAGTGCGCCGTTGACCGCCGAAATGTGCCTCCAGGCATGAACATTCGCTCACGCCCACGCCGTCTTTCTGACTATGGTGTGCACTTGCGCGAGAAGCAAAAAGTTAAGCGGATTTATGGTGTAATGGAGCGTCAATTTAAGCGCTACTTCACCATGGCCGATCGCATGAAAGGCAACACGGGTGAGAACCTCTTGCAGATTCTCGAGCGTCGCCTTGACAATGTCGTCGACGCTGGTGGCTTGTCACTTTCTCGTCCGCACGCACGCCAGTTGATTTGCCATGGCCACTTCGCTGTAAACGGCCGCAAGGTTGATATCGCAAGTTACATGGTTCGCGTTGGTGATGTTATCACCGTGCGTGAGCATGACAAATCAAAGGCTTTGCTGAAAGACATCGTTGAGATGGCTGGCGACAAGGAAGCACCCAAATGGTTCGAAGCCGATCGCGCTTCTGCCACAATCACAATTGTCGCGCTACCCACGCGCGAAGAGCTCCGGTTTCAAGACATCCAGGAGCAATTCATCGTCGAGCTTTGCTCGAAGTAACCCAGGCCCTAGGAAAACATCATGCGCATTCGCTGGCGAGATTTTGAGCTACCATCCGATGTCCTTCGGGACGAGGCAGCCTCTAACGACACATACGGCAAGTACACCATTGAGCCGTTTGAGCGTGGCTTTGGCCACACGATTGGCAATGGTCTGCGTCGCGTCCTTTTGGGCTCGATTGAGGGCACTGCTGTCACTTCACTTGAAATCGATGGCATTGAGCACGAGTTCAAGTCGATGGATGGCATCCTTGAAGATGTCACTGAAATCGTCTTGGCTTGCAAGCGCCTTCGCATCATGGTTGAGACCGAAGCCACTGTTGTGCTGACCATCTCCGCCCAAGGCGAATGTGTTGTAACAGCAGCTGACATTGAGTGCCCAACAGGCGTCACGATTAAGAATCCTGAGCTTAAGTTGGCTACTCTGACTGCAGCGAGTTCTTCTTTTGTAGCGACAATGACGGTTCGCCGTGGTCGCGGATATGTTGCTGCCGATGAAACTGGCGAGCCAATGGATCAAATTGGTCTTATCCCGCTTGATGCAGCCTACTCACCTGTGACGCGCGTGCGTTACGGTATCGAAGCCACTCGTGTCGGTAAGTTCACCAACTACGACCGCCTGGTTCTCGAAATCTGGACAGACGGCACGGTTTCGCCAGACTTAGCTCTGGTTGAAGCAGCTAAAATTTATCGTAAGCACCTCAACCCATTCGTTCACTTCAGCGAAGTTGTGCATGGGGTTCCTGTTTCGGAAGAGGTCCGCACGGTAGATGCTGCTGCTGAGCGTCGCCGCGAGCGCATGAATAGTCTGCTAGCTGAGTCTACAGATCGTCTTGAGCTTTCAACTCGCGCTCGCAATTGTCTGGAAGTCGCACAGATTCGCACATTGGGCGACCTTGTCTTCCTTAACACCGACGAGCTCTTGGCCATTAAGAATCTTGGCCAAACTGTTCTAAAAGAAATTGAAGCCAAACTGAGTGAAATTGAGCTCGGCGTTGGCATGGATCGCGAAACTGTTTTCGGCGACGCCAACTAAAGGATTTACACATGCGACACCGCGTTAAAACAAACAAGCTTTCCCGCACAGGGTCTCACCGTCGCGCTCTTGCGCGCAACCTTGCTGCTGCTCTCATTGAGCACGAGCGAATTGAAACAACTCTTACTAAAGCAAAGGCCCATCGCTCTTTCGTAGAGAAGTTGGTTACTCTTGCCAAGGTTAAGAATCTTTCTAACTACCGCCGCGCTTTGGCTATTCTTGGCAACAACAAGGCAGCCACGGCCAAACTCTTTGATGTCCTTGGCCCTCGTTTCCAAGAGCGTCCAGGTGGCTACACTCGTATTCTCAAGTTCTCTAAGCCTCGCCTTGGCGATGCAGCTCCTCGCGCCCTCTGGGAATTCGTTGAGCGCTCTGAGACCGAAGAGGCACTTGTTTCTGAAGCTACTGCCGAGTAGTAAAAGCTAAGGTACATTCCTTTTGCGGGGTGGCTCAAATATGAGCCACCCCGCCTTTTTTTGCGACTGCTTTCCTGTTTCTGGACGGTCAGCCAGCACTGCGCTCAGCAACATCTTCGGCGAAAAACTGGCTTGTAAAGTCTGTTAGCCTGAGGACTTCTTTGTAAAGCGGCGGCGCTTTCGCCCACCATCGTCAGAATTTTGGCTTGTGCTAGGGTCCATCCTGACGAATGCGCTCCCTGTGCCTAATAGCTGATTTAACTCGTCAACAAGCTCAGTGCGGAGGCGCACTTTCCAAGAAGAACCTGCACGAACGACATGCTTTTTACCTTGGGGGTCTTGGTAGATGAAACGGACCATCGCGTTGCCTTTGTGCTTTTGCAGGACAGCCCCAAGTTCTTGGAGAGGAGGTGAATCTGCGGTTAAGCGAACTTGCAGGTAACCTTTAAGCTGCATATTATCGCGATCTTTCATGGGCTTGATGTCTTCCACCAAGAGCTCTGGCTCATCGCGATTGATGCTAACGCGCCCTGTAAAGATACCGATGAAGTCTTCTTCTACTGAGTCGCGAAGCCTTTCTAGGTCGCGAGGGAAGACGACTGCGCCTGTTGAGCCAAAGAGGTCTTCAATGCGAAACTTAGCGAATTTCCGATTCGGATCTTTTCGAGTACCACGAATCGTGCATTGAGAAATGATACCAGCGAGGGTGACCATCGATTCATCAGAAGTCTCGTGCATGTTGGCCGAATTGTGGCGAGAAATACCCCCTAAGAGTGCGCGGTAGGGGTCGAGGGGGTGACGCGAAAGGTAGAGGCCGAGCACTTCTTTTTCCATCGTCAGCGTAAGGCGCAGCTCATCTTTTGTGAGTTTGCGCAACTCGAGCTCGTTGCTGGCGTCGCCCCCGCTCGACTCGGAAATGCCAGGCCCTGTGCCGCTGAGCATGTCAAACAAAGAAGCTTGGCCACTCGCTCGATCCTTTGCTTTACCGGCCGCATCGCGAACTTTATCTTCGATCGTTGGAAGCAAATCGACCCTTCTTTGAGCGAACGAATCAAAGGCACCCCCTTTGGTTAGACATTCGTAGGTTGATTTATTAACACCCTCTGCGACACCAGCGATGAAGCATTCCATGATGCTGGGGAAGACCCCATCATCTTGCCCTTCGCGCGATTTGACGACGGCCTCAGCAGCACCCGTGCCCACGCCCTTGATTGCTTCAAGACCGAATCGGATTCGTTTCTCATCAAGAACCGTGAACTTTGCATTGCTTTCATTGATGCAAGGCGGCAGCACCGAGATGCCATGTCGGCGCGAATCTTCAATTAAGATGGCCAATTTTTTCGAGTCGGCTGCTTCATAAGTGCAGCTCGCAGCATAAAAAGCCTCTGGATGATGTGCCTTGAGCCAAGCTGCTTGAAAGGTCACCATTGCGTAGCCTGCAGAGTGGCTCTTATTGAAGCCATACTTTGCAAATTCGAGCATGGTTTTCCAGACGCTTTCAGCCACAGACTCGGGGACATCACGCTCAAGAGCACCGGAAATGAATTGACCTTGGAAGGCCTCCATCATTTTAATGATCTTTTTACCCATCGCCTTTCGAAGAGAGTCGGCTTGGGCCAGCGTAAATCCGCCCATCACTTGACTCACTCGCATAATCTGCTCTTGATAAATGAGCAGCCCGTAAGTCTCTTTCAGGATGTCTTCCAGGATCGGATGGGGGTAGACCACGGCCTCTAATCCGTGCTTGCGGCGGGCATACATTTCATGCAGGCCAGACCCCAGTGGGCCTGGGCGGAAAAGTGCCAGTACGGCAATCACATCTTCGTAGCAACTTGGCTTGAGTTGCGCGAGCAAGTTGCGCATGCCGCCAGATTCAAGTTGGAAAATACCCTCGGTATCTGCTTTTTGGAGCAACGAAAAAACGGCTTCGTCTTCAAGAGAGATGGCATCTAAATCAATGTCGAGCCCTTTCACTTTTTTTACGAGCTTAACGCCCTCGTTGAGAATGGAAAGCGTACGCAAACCCAAGAAATCCATCTTGAGTAAGCCATAGGCTTCACACACATTCATATCCCATTGCGTGACCGTGTTATCGTTAAATTTGGCCAGCGGGACGATATCTCTTAAAGGCTCATCCGCAATGATGACGCCCGCAGCATGAACGCCAGCGTTACGGGAAAGCCCCTCTACGCTGAGTGCCAAATCAAACCATTTCTTTGACTCATCCGTGGCGTCGCGTTCAGCGGCGAGCTCAGCACCTTGGTCTAGCGCCTCGCTCAATGTGATACCAAGAGTATCAGGAATTTTCTTGGCTACACGGTCAACCACATTGAGTGGTATATCCATGATGCGCCCTGTGTCGCGCAATGCGTTTTTTGCTTTCAATTTGCCAAAGGTAATGATCTGGCAAACATTTTCATCACCGTAGCGCTTTCGCGTATAAAGGATCATTTCTTCTCGACGATCTTTGCAGAAATCGATATCAATATCAGGCATCGAAACGCGATCAGGGTTCAAGAACCTTTCAAAAATCAAATCATACTTAATGGGGTCGATGCGCGTGATATTCATGCAGTACGCAACGATCGAACCAGCGGCAGAACCACGGCCTGGGCCAACAGGAATACCCTGTTCATGTGCATAGCGAATTAAATCCCAGACAATCAAGAAATAGGATGTGAACCCCATCTTTGAAATGACTTTCATCTCAAACTCCATGCGCTCACGCGGCTCAGTGGGGTTGCCTGGATAACGCGCGGCAAAGCCCTCTTCGCAGAGTTTGCGGAAAAGCTCATCTGGCGGAGTGCCGTCGTCCGAGTCAAAATGCGGAAGGCGGTGATTCCCTAATTCAATCTCAACATCGACCTGTTCGGCAACATCAAGGGTCGTGCGCAGTGCTTCAGGCAAATCACTAAAAACGCGATTCATGTCAGACTGTGTGCGGAAGAAGAGAGAGTCGGTGTCAAACTTCCAGCGATTTTCATCATTCAGTTTTGCACCTTGCGCTAAACACAACATTGCGTCTTGCGTTGCGCAATCTTCGTGCCTCAAGTAATGAATATCATTTGTCGCAACAAGTGGTGCTTCAATGGTGGGTTGAAGCACCTTCATGGCATCGGTGAGATTGTCTTGCTCTTTGATGCCATTGCGCATGACTTCTAGATAGAAATGCTCTCGCCCAAACATGTCTTGCAGTTTGCCAGCCATCTGAACGGCGCCAGCTTTATCGTCTCGGCGCAACATACGATTTACGGGGCCACTCATGCAACCAGAGAGGCAAGTTAAACCCTTTGCGTGCCGAGATAGAAAATCGAAATCAACACGAGGACGAAAAGAAAAGCCATCCAAATAAGATGCAGAAGTCATGCGCATCAGATTATGCCAACCCTCTAAATCACGAGCCAATAGAGTCAGGTGCGTATAAGGGTTGTCTTGGCGGTGATGCTTCTCATGCATCGATCCCAGGGCAACATATGCTTCGCACCCTAAGATTGGCTTGATGTCGCGGGCCTTGCAGGCTTTGTAAAACTCAATCGCGCCGAAAAGATTGCCGTGGTCTGTAATGGCGAGTGATTTGTGGCCATCTTCCACTGCAGCGTCGACTAATCGATCAATGCGATTGGCGCCGTCTAGTAGAGAGTATTCCGTGTGGACATGTAAGTGGACGAAGGGTTCCATGGGGGATTTCGATACCCTAGCTGAGCCAAGGTCATGAGGGGCAGTCGCATTCAACAGAATCTATTATTGTCAGGAAATTCAGGATTATGCTTGACGGCAGGGCTCGGAGAGAGTGAAATTTGCGGCTCAAATGCGCTCGTAGCTCAACTGGATAGAGCACCTGACTACGGATCAGGAGGTTGGGGGTTCGAATCCTCCCGAGCGCGCCATCCACTTATGGCACTATTGTTTCCATTGCGTCCTCCAGCGTCGCCTCAAGAGCGCGACCAACGCATCATGGAATTAGCCCTCCGCGAGGCGCAGCTGGCAGCTGACCGCGATGAAGTCCCTGTCGGGGCCGTTGTCGTCCGAGGCAATGAAATCCTTGCACGAGCAGGCAATCGTGTAGAAGAGCTTAAAGACGCAACGGCTCATGCCGAAATGTTGGCGCTCACTTCCGCCTTTGAAGCCGCCGGAGAGAAGCGCCTTGTTGATGCTGAGTTGTTCGTGACGCTTGAGCCGTGCATTCAATGTGCCGGCGCCATTTTGCATGCACGCCTCGCCAGGGTGGTGTTTGGCGCGACCGACCCAAAATTTGGTGGGGTGGTTTCGCTCACCCAGATTTTTGAGCTAGATGGCCTGAATCATCGTGTCTTGCATGAGGGCGGCCTGTTCGCTGATGAGTCAGCCAGCCTTCTCCGTGATTTTTTTCGAGCAAAACGCAAAGCTTCTCCTAGCTAGCCCTTTCCCGCTGGGCTTGCGGCTTGTATGATTCTCGGCCCCAGAACGGAGAGGTGCCGGAGCTGGCCGAACGGGCTGGTTTCGAAAACCAGTGAGGTCGCAAGGCCTCCGAGGGTTCGAATCCCTCCCTCTCCGCCAAATTTTGGGGTCACCAAGCTTCGGCTTGGCGAGCTCTTTTTTCGAATAAGTGGAGAGGTGTCCGAGTGGCCGAAGGAGCACGCTTGGAAAGCGTGTGTGTCGCAAGGCACCGAGGGTTCGAATCCCTCCCTCTCCGCCATTTGAAAGCGCCCCCGAGGCTGGGGGTTCGGCGTCGCGCAGCGAATTGCCTTTGAATTGGGTCAGGCCGGGAACGGAGCAGCCCTAAGAAGAACTTTTCGGGTGCCGTGAATGTCCGGGCCTCCAGCCTCGTGGGTGTCTCCTTTCCTGCTACGATAAGCGCGTGTCCGACCCAGCCCCATACCGTATTTTCGCGCGCAAGTACCGCCCCCGCACTTTTGCTGAGGTCATTGGTCAAGACCACATTGTGCGTGCCCTTTCCGGTGCTTTTGAGCACCAGCGCATTGCCCAGGCTTATCTGCTTTCAGGGCCACGTGGTGTCGGCAAAACGACCACCGCGCGCATTATTGCCAAATCACTGAACTGTGAAGCTGGCCCAACGATCATGCCCTGCCTCGAATGCGATGCCTGCCATGAAATCGAGCAAGGCAACGATATTGATGTCATCGAAATTGACGGTGCGAGCAACAACGGCGTAGAAGATGTCCGTGCGATTCGTGATGCGATTTACGCTCGGCCTATGCGTGATAGGCGCAAGATTTACATCATTGACGAAGTCCAGCGATTGACGGCATCTGCATTTGACGCTTTGCTCAAGACGCTCGAAGAACCGCCAAGCCATGCGATGTTCCTCTTCGCAACGACCGACCCGCACAAAATCCCAGACACGATTGTGTCGCGTTGCCAGGTCTTTGAGTTCCGCCGTCTTCGAGAGGTTGATGTGGCGGCTAAGTTGCAGCAGATTGTCGACAAAGAGGGGGCAGATGTTGAGCCTGATGTCCTCGCCGCCATTGCGCGCGGTTGTCGTGGTGGCATGCGCGATGCTGAGTCGATGCTCGACCAAGTCGTTGCTGTTTCCACTCAAAAGGTTACTCTTCAAGATCTCGAATGGATTGCCGGCCTAGCTCGCCCAGAGCGTTGGCTTTCCCTTTTCGAAGCCGTGACCCAAGATGACGCACCTGCCATCTTGCGTGAGATTGACGATTTTTTAACTCACGGCGGCACGGAGCGTGACTTTATCGAGCAAGCTTCTGATGCTCTGCGCGATTTGCTTCATGTTGCACTCTTGGGCGAAGATGCTCTCGGTGTTGAGCCTTCGCCCGATCGTATGCAGCGCATGAAAGAATTGGCGCGTTCGATGGGGCGAGATCGTCTCGAAGCCACGATGGGTCTTTTATTCGGCCTTGAGAGTCGGATGAATGCAGCTCCTTTAGCCGCGCGAGCTTTACTCGAATGGACGCTCTTGCGAGCCGCTCGCCTTGGCGAATTATTTGAGTTAGGGTTGCTCGTGGATTCTCTGAAAAGTTTGGCCGGTCAAGCTGATGGGGCCTCCATCTCGGCTAGGCCCACACCTGTTTCTGTGCCACCCGTCTCTAGGCCTGCCCCAGTCGCTGCTTCGCCACCCGCACGCACGCCCGTGCCAGCCGCAGCGCCAAAGCCAGCCACAGCGCCCGCCCGCTCGGCTTCCGTTGCCCCAACTCCACCGACTTTGACTCCAGAGCTGATGGTCCCGGTTGCTGAAACATTCCCAGATTTGCTCGCAACTCTTGAAAAGGCTCGCCCAACCCTAGGGCGTTTGATCCGAGAGAATCTAGTCACAGGTAATCTCTCGCAAGATGGCGTCCGCGTCGTGCTTCGTCCACCCTCAGACCGTGAACGCGCGGTTATTGACGACCCGCTTGAGCGCTCATCGCTTGGCCAACTTCATGGCTCACCCGGCGCTTGGCAGATTGAGTATCAATCCGTCCAGAAAGGCCCTACTGACCAAAACCTTCAAAACCTACTCGAAGCCTTTGATGGCAACGAGGAAACCCCTTAATCATCATGGCTGGATCTCTCGGAGACCTCGGTGGCCTGCTCAAGCAAGCCCAAAAAATGCAACGCCAGGTCCAAGACCTGCAAGAAGAGCTCGGCACTCGCACCTACGAAGGCACGGCAGGGGGGGTGGCCAAAGTTACCGTGAATGGTTCGCGCGATATCTTGAGTCTCGTCATTGAGCCTGATGCCTGCACGCCCGAAGACGCCGAAATGTTGCAAGATGCCATCATGGCCGCTCTCAAAGATGCGTTCGCTAAATGCAGTGCAGACGCAGAAGATTCCATGAAGGGCGTGACGGGTGGCATGGGTCTTCCGGGTATGCCTGGCCTCCCCGGGATGTAAATCGGTTGGCTTTTCCTGAACCACTCGAACGGCTCGTTCAGTCACTCGAGCGGCTGCCTGGAATCGGTCCGCGTAGCGCTGAACGGATTGCTTTGCATGTGCTCCGCTCATCCACAGACGAGGTCGCTGAGCTTGCACTCGCTTTGCGCGATGCCCGCATGCAAACTCAACGCTGCACCACTTGCGGCAATGTGACGCTTGATTCGCCCTGTGCCATTTGCGCAGACGACACGCGCGACTCGACTTCCGTTTGTGTTGTCGAAGGCCCGCGCGAGGTGGCCAAAATGGAAAGCGCTGGCGTTCATGGCGGCATCTATCATGTCTTGCTTGACGGCTATGCGCCTCGCGAAGGTGCCGAGCCCGACCCGTCTGCATTGCAAACTCTCCGGCGTCGTGTTGATGACGGTCTCGTGCAAGAAATAATCTTGGCGACTGCGCCTGACCGCGAAGGCGAGGGGGCTGCAGCTTTGGTGCTTGAAGCCCTTCAAGGGACAGCTGTCTCGGTGTCTCGGTTGGCGCGTGGTGTCCCGGCTGGCGCGCGCTTGGAATACCTGCACAGTGAAATCCTCGCCGAGGCCTACCGAGGTCGTCGGAACGATGCCTGAGCTGACAGCGGGGGCTTCCGATTGCGCCGCGGATCAAACTCAGCGCCGCATTGCCATGTCGGTGCGCTACCGGGGTGATGCCTTTTACGGGTTTCAGCGGCAGCCTGGCTTTCCATCTGTGCAAGAAGAGCTCGAGTTGGCATGGGTTTGCATAACTGGCGAGCGAGAGGTCGTCCATGGCTCGGGTCGTACCGATAGTGGTGTCCATGCTTACGCTCAAGTGGTGCACATCACAACGCTCACAGGCTTCCCTGCGGAAAAAGTGCGGATGGCCATGAATGCCTATCTTCCGCCCGAGCTTGTCGTCACCAAGGCGCGCGAGGTTTCTCTCGATTTTCATTCGCGATTTTCCACCGTTGGCAAGCGCTACCTCTATCGGCTTGCCGTTGGCTCTACACGCCCGGTCTTGCAGGCTGGCCTGGTGGCCTGGGAGAAAAAGCCGCTCAATTTGAAAAAAATGCGTGAGGCGGCGACGCATTTTTTGGGCACCCGTGATTTTGCGTCGATGGCCGCATCTGGTCGAGAAATGGATTCTACGGTTCGCACGATTCGGGCATTTCATATTTATCCCACGCGTGGAGGGCTGCATTTCGTAGTCCAGGGTGATGGCTTCTTGTACCGAATGGTGCGCAACATGGTGGGTACTTTGCTCGAAGTCGGTCGTGGTAAACGGGCGCCTGAATGGGTCGACGCCGTTTTGAGTGCCGCTGACCGAAAGAAGGCCGGCCCAACTGCCGCGCCAGAGGGTCTGTACCTTTTAAAAGTTCTTTACGCAAAGCACCCTTTCCCCCCTGTATTACATAGCCAGGATAGCCTAAACTAAAGTATGGGCAGCACGCCCTTGATTCATCATGAACATTGAAGTCACTAGTCGTCACCAAGACATCCCTGATGCACTGCGCACTTACGCAAGCGAGCGCATCTCTAACATCGAACGCTTCGGGGAAGAATTCCAACGCAGCGAGGTCGTTTTTGATCACCATGCCAACACGGTTGAGTGCGAGGTCATCTTGCATCGCGTGAAAGGCACGCCAATCGTGGCAACAGACTCCGCCGAAGACGGCCGCTCTGCTGTTGATGGCGTAGCCTCTAAACTTGAGCGCCAGTTCCTTAAGCTCAAAGAAAAACAAGTCGACCGCAACCACGGTCATTAATCTGGCAAACCCCTCATGACTCACTCCAATCTATTCCAGGCTGATTCCATTCTTTTGAACATGGAATCCAATGATGCTGATGGCATCCTCCAATCTTTGGCTGACGGCCTAGTCAGCATGGATTCTTCGTTGGCCTCTCGGCGCGACGAGATTTACCAGGCTTTGAGCGCGCGCGAGCAGCGTGGCTCTACAGGCACTGATGGCGTGGGTATCCCTCATGTCAAGCTTCCAGGTATCGACAAGGCTTACGCGATTCTTGGCGTGCACCAAGGCGGCATTGATTTTGCTGCCCTTGATGGTGAGCCCGTGCATGTTTTCTTTTCGGTGCTTCGCCCTGAAGACGGCCCCGAAGAGCACATTGACCTCCTCCGCTGGATTGCTGGTATTGCTCAGCACGAAGATTTCGTTTCCTTTGCACTCCAGGCTCAAGACGGCAAGTCGATTCTCGAGTTGCTTTCTGAGTTGGCTACGGCGTAACACTTTTCTGTGGCCGCCCAAACGGCATCTCGCATGGCGCGCGTGCAATCCTTACATGGTTTGCACGCGCGCCCTTCTCATGCCGTGGTTTCGTTAGCGATGGGCTTTGATCTAGAAATCGAGCTCGAGGTCGATGGTCGCATCGCTGACGCCAATAGCGTTTTGTCGGTGATGACTCTCGGTGCGGTTACGGGCGCCGAGGTGCAAGTTCGCGCATCAGGCAAAGGCGCCCAAGAAGCCGTTGATGCCATGGTCGCGCTGATTGAATCTGACTTTGGTGAAGGTTCATGACCGCTGACCCTGAGCCAGGCATCCGCTATTGCGTCGAATATGCCAAGACCGGCTCGGCTTGTTTCTTGTCGCACCTTGATTTGCAGGCGGGTGTTGAGCGCGCCTTGCGTCGTGCAGGCTTGCCGTTAGCATTTTCTCAAGGCTTCCACCCTCGCGTCCGGATGCAATTCGAAGACCCACTCCCGCTAGGTTGGTCTTCCGATCAAGAGCGATTTTGGGTTGAGCTTGTGGCCTCCTATCCAGCGCGCGAATTCCATCTTCGCCTGAATGCGATGGTGCCGCCGGGGCTGACGGTTCAACGCGTCTACCTGTCGCCAGCAAAACCACGCCCCGTTGCCATCCGTCTTTACGAGGCCGTGGGCGATTTGCCCAGCGACTTGATTGATCGTGTGCCTGATGCATTCCCTGTTGCTGATGACGAGGTGTCAAAAGTCCAATTAACGGTCATCCCCGGCGGTTATAGGTTTTTGCTAAGCGTCGCCCAAATCGGTCAGCCCTTGTCGCTAAAAAAAGTCTTAAGGATGTTGGGCGTTCAAGAGGAGGCATTTGCTACTTTGGTTGTCCACCGCCATCATCTTGCCCACAAACAAAACAGCGCATGACCCAAGACCCGCCATTCGTCCTAGCGATTAATGCACGCGATGCCGAAGAGGTTCGCGTTGCAATTGCGCAGGGGAAAGAGTTGCAAGACATTCGTTATTCTTGCACGGATCGAGCTTCGCAAGTTGGCAGCATTCATCTTGGTCGCGTCAAGCAGATTGAAAAGGGGCTTGATGCGGCTTTCATTGATTTTGGTGCTGGGCGGTCAGGCTTTTTGCACTCAGGAAATGTGCATAAGGGTTATGCCGATGCCGAAGCCAACCCGTTTGCCGTCGCAACTACACCCACGGCGGGCGCTGCTGCGGTGGCGCCCGATGCACCAGCCGCAGAGTGCGAGAGCGATTCGGCGACGGGGGGTAAATCCACAGTTCCAGATTCTGACGAGACTTTGCCTTTGGCGATTCACAAGATGCTTACACAGGGCCAACTCGTTCTGGTGCAAGTCTTGCGCGACCCCAATCGAGGCAAGGGCGCGACTCTGACTACTTTTTTATCGCTGGCAGGCCGTTTACTGGTTTCGATGCCATCCTTGGCGCGAGTTGGTGTTAGTCGACGCATTCAAGATCAAGACGAGCGGAAGCGTTTGATTGAGGCACTTGGCGAGTCGCCTGGTGGGGTCATCGTCCGTACTGCGGGCGAGGGGCTGCCAAAGCGCGAGTTGCAAAAAGATTTGCGTCATTTGCAAAAACGGTGGACGACTCTCGAAGAGGGCGCTCGCCTGGCGGACAAGCCTGGCTTGCTGCTCGCCGAAGATTCACCTGCTGTCCGTGCCGTGCGAGAAATGTTCACAAACGATGTGGGGCGCGTTGTGGTCGATGAGCCGCAGACGGCCAAACAAGTGGCAGATTTTTTGGCTGAGTGGGCGCCTCATGCGGATTTGCAAGTTGAGCATTACGAGCGTACGCGCCCTTTGTTCGAGAGCCTTGATATTGAGCGTGATTACCAAACCCTATTCCGTGCTCGCGTTCCAATCGGTTCGGGGGCCTCGATCGTGATTCATGAGACCGAAGCACTTTGCGCGATTGATGTGAACAGTGGCCGGCTTGGTCGGTCTTCTCTAGAAGAAACGGCGCGTGACACCAATATGCTCGCCGCCCGTGAAATCGCGCGCCAGATTCACTTGCGGGATTTAGGCGGGATTATTGTCGTCGATTTCATTGACATGACAAAGGCTGAGCATCGCCGCGAGGTCGAGGGGGCGTTCCGCAGCTTATTGCGAGAGAATCGTTCACGGATGCGTGCGGGGCATTTGGGTTCCTTCGGCTTGATGTCTCTGACGCGGCGCCGCCGCGGCACGGGCTTGCCGCGGGCAAGCGAGGCGATGTGCCGCGGCTGTGGTGGCTCAGGCAGTGTGGGGCACCATGGCGCGGGCGCCATGCGAGTCTTGCGGCGTTTGCGCGCCGAGACCGAGGGCGATTGGGTTTTGCGCGGGCAGCCTGGTGTGGTCGCTGAGTTTAAGGCTCACTACGCGCAAATCGTCCGCACCCTGCCGATTCAATTGACTTATAAGGAAGATTCGCAGGTCCCGGCAGGTGAACCTGTAATCGAGCGGCAATAATGCTTGCCGCGGGCTCAGATGGTCGTTAAACTGTTGCGCCCGTTTCGCGATGTCGCGAACGGTAGAGAATTGTAAAACATGTACGCAATCGTCCGCGACCGTTCCCGCAGCATCCAACTTACCGTTGGTCAAGAGCTGTGGATTGACCGCATGCCCGGCGCAGAAGTCGGCAGCGATCTTGTCTTCGATCAGGTTAGTCTTCTCAAAAAAGAAGACGGCTCTGTTTCTGTTGGCACTCCCAAAGTAGATGGCGCTTCTGTCACAGCTGAGATTCTCGGCGAGGAAAAAGACAAGAAAATCCTTGTTTCCTTTTTCCGTCGTCGCAAGTCTAGCCGTACGCAGCGCGGTCACCGTCAAACTTATACACGCATTCGCGTGAAGGCTATCGACGCCTAAGAGGTACTGAACTATGGCACATAAGAAAGGTGGCGGCTCGACTCGTAACGGTCGCGATTCCAATCCACAGATGCGCGGCATTAAGCGCTACGGTGGTCAAACGGTGCGCTCGGGCGAAATTCTCGTTCGTCAATGTGGCACCAAGTTTCACGCAGGTCGTGGAGTAGGCATGGGCAAAGATTACACTTTGTTCGCCTTGCAAGATGGGGTGGTTGAGTTTCAAACTCGTCGCCGCATTCGTATTGTTCCTATTGAGGGTTAAGCCCGCGCGCCTTACGCGCACCCAATTAACGGAGGGCTCTCGCTCTCCGTTAATTCTTTTCTTATGACTTCAACCTCCCAAGGCATGTTTCGCGACGAGGCCATTGTTTCGGTAACCGCCGGAAGTGGCGGCCCCGGCTGCTCGTCCATGCGGCGTGAAAAATATGTAATCCAAGGCGGCCCTGATGGGGGTGATGGCGGTGCTGGCGGCCATATTGTTTTTCGTGCAATACCTCATGAAAATTCGCTTTTCCGAATTGCTCGTATGCGATTAATCCGCGCTGAAAATGGCCAGCCGGGTGGGCCGCGAAACCGCACGGGCCGCGGCGGATCTTCAACGATAATTGACTTGCCGGTTGGCACACAAATCCGTGACGCTGAGTTCGGCAACTTGTTGGCTGACCTTGCGAAACTTGGCGACGAGGTCGTCATTGCTGAGGGTGGCAAGGGTGGTCGTGGCAATGCTCGATTTACTTCTGCCACACAGCAGGCGCCGACACACAGTGAAGAGGGCCTCGAAGGCGAGCGTCGTGACTTGCGCCTTGAGCTTAAGTTGGTTGCCGACATCGGCTTGCTCGGCTTGCCGAATGCCGGAAAAAGTACTTTTTTGCGCCGCGTAACAGCAGCGCGCCCCAAGGTCGCCGAGTATCCATTCACCACGCTTGACCCTGGTTTAGGCATCATGGAAACGGGTGGCGATCCGCCGACTTTGATTATCGCTGACATCCCCGGCATCATTGAGGGTGCGAGCGATGGTAAGGGGCTTGGCTTTCAGTTCTTGCGGCATGTTGAGCGCACACGCGCTTTATTGCATCTAGTCGATGTTTCTCTACCCGACGAAGACCCCGTTACACAATGGCGCATCATCCGTGATGAGCTTGCCTCCTACGGCGAAGGCCTCGAAGAGCGCGACACGCTGCTCGTTGCGACCAAGGTTGAGTCGGAAGAATCCGAAAAACGAGCTCAGGCCCTTTTCGAAGCTGCAGGCTTGACGGATGGTTTGATGATTTCCTCAGTCACGGGGCGGGGGCTTGAAGCGTTACGCCACAGGCTTTTCGCATTGACCTATCCCGAAGTCAGCGATTTCTAGGAAGAACCTTCCGCACTCGGTCGTCGTAATCAGAACCAATTAGGTGTAAGATTCCATGGTGAGTTACAAGCTACTGCGCGCGATTTTCGTCCTCGTCGGCCTAGGTGCCCTCGCGGGCGCTGGCTTTACGATTTATGACTTCTGGCTTCATAAAGATACAGAGTACTTGGCCGCCTTTGATGTGCGTAAATACGAGCGCTCTTTTGATGTGCCTGAGCATGAAGATGAGGGGCATTTGCGCGCTTACTCTGCTTACGATGTGCTCCATAAATTAGAGGTGGCCGGCAAGAAAGAGGTCATCCTTGACGATAATGCGGCGACTGAGGCCGCCCCGCCTCCGCGCATAGGTCCAGATGATCTTGTGCTGGCCTTGGTCCAATTTGACCCCAGCGACTCAAATGCTTCAGCTGTTTTTCTTCGCCCAGCCGGTGAAGCTGTTTCGCAAGATGGCATGCCGATTGGCAACCTTTATGCTTTGGGCGACACCGTTTCCATAGCAAGCAAGCCTGGCGCTCAAGTTGAGGTCATTGCGATTCGCGCTACCGAGGTCGACCTTCTGCTCATGGATGGCGAGGAGCCGATGTTTACTTTAAGCACAGCTTCATTTGATGTTGACCTTTCGCGGCTTAATACGGCGGGCTCTGCGGAATCATCCTCGTGGCGAGAGCATGCGGTCGAGACTCAAATGATTACGCCTGGGCATTTTGATGTCGGCACAAATGATATTCAAACTTTGAGCGAAATGCCTCAAGATGAGCTCTTCGCGGCAGTTCCTCTGCGTGTTGAGCGAGATGATAAAGGCAAGGTTCGTGGTTTGCGCGTGGCGTCCCTCAAAGACAATTCGATCTTTGCGCGACAAGGTTTGCAGGCGGATGACATCCTTCTTTCGATTAACGGGTATGCAACAACCGATCGTTCTGAGCTTTTGCGATGGCTGCGAAAACAGGATAGCCTAGAAACGATTACCGTTGAGGTCGAGCGTTACGGCGCGCCACGCACTTTGAGTTATCGTTTACCGCGGTAAATGACCGAGGCGGCGCTACTCGTTGACTTGGGCAATCGCGCGCTCAAGGCCGCAATTTTTCCTTCGGGGCCTTTACCCGCATGTGTGCTTGATTGGCAGCCGTGCGTGAGTCGTTTTCCTGCCACAGATATCGGGTTGGCTCAGTTCGCCGAATGGGCTGGCGAAAACGCAGCAGGTCTGTCTGTGGTGCTGGCTTCCGTAAACCCTGTGGCATGGCGCGCTTTGTCTGCTTGTTTTGCACCGTGTTCCTTGCGCGTGGTCACATCTCATAACATCCCAATGGTGGTTAAGTCTTCCGGTAGCGGCATTGACCGCCTTTTGGCTGGATGGGCTGCATTTTCTTTTTGCAAAGAAGCCGTGGTCGTGGCTGACCTTGGCACGGCCTTTACGCTTGATGTCGTCGATGAGCAGGGATGTTTTTGTGGCGGTGCGATTGGGCCAGGCCTGGGTGTGCAGCAGCAAGCACTTGCTGGCGCTTGCCCACATTTGGCCGCCCCAAGCGCTCTGCCCGCTGATGAGCCACGCACGACTGCTCAGGCCACGGCTTTTGGCACATTGGCTGCTCTTGCTGCCTCCCTTGAGGGGCTGGCCTCTCGCTTTGCACCTGACGCCGTTCGAGTTTTGACCGGTGGCGACGCCGCGACCATGCAGCCCTGGATGACTTCCGAATGGCGATTTGAGCCCGATCTAGTGCTCAGGGGTCTCGCTGCATGGTGGCATAAAATCGGCTGTAAAGAGTGAAGTTTTATTCTCTTTTGTCTGCGGCGGGCCCTTCGGCCTTGTCTATTTGGCGCCTTGATTCGCCTCCCGCTGATTTGCTCCATTTGTTCGGCCTTGAATCCTTCCCCGCCACGCAGCAAGCCACTCTTCTTTCCGTCGGCGGGAAGCGCACCTTCGATCAGGGGCTGTTTTGGTATCAAGGAGGCGATGAGCATCTTGTTTCAGCTGAATTGCACCTTCACGGCGGTAGCGGTGTCGCAGCAGCATTTCGCGATTGGGCGCGTAATCATGGATGGCAGGCAAAAGCTAGTGAATTTAATGAAAAACAAGACCATTGCCCAGGTCTAGCCTCGGCGCAATCCCCTTTGGCTGCACGCTTTTTAGCCCAGCTTTCAGAATTGACTTGGGCGAATGAGTTGAGCCAGTTGTCGGGTTATTCTAAGCAGCAAAGACTCGCGCGCCTCGACGAGTGGGTGGCGCGGCTTGCTTGGGCTTCCATCCTCGCTTGCCCTCCTCGTGTCGCTTTGTTCGGTCCCACGAATGCGGGCAAATCAACCCTCTTCAACAGTTGGGTTGCATCCCAGCGCGCGACGGTCTCACCTTCTCCAGGCACAACACGCGATACGGTTGAGGCTCGCATTCAAATTGGCCAAGGGCCCGATTCATGGGTCTGCCGCTTGCTTGATACCGCGGGGGTAGATTCATCTCTTTCCGGGGCGGATGCCAAGGCTCAGGCTATAGCGCAAGAGTCTGCGCGCACGGCCTGGCGACGCATTTGGGTTTTTGATGCAGCAACAGAGCCCACGACCGATTTTTTACGGATGGCTCTTGACAGCTCGCCGGCTGACATTTTCTTGGTGAATCGAGGCGATTTAGCGGCACAGTGGCGTTACCAAGATTTTTTTGGCGCCCGAAAAGCCATCTCTGGTTCAATTCATCTTGATCCTCAGATGCTGCTGGAAGAACTTGAATCAAACCTTTTAAGCTCATTGCCTCCTTTGCCCAAGCCGGGCAGCTGCTTGCCTTTTGGCTCGGAACGATTGACAGCTTTGCTTGATGTGTTTCCTGAGCTGGCGTCTCATGCGGTGCAAAGATAATCCCGCACCGTTATCCTTTGCGCCCATGAATCTTCTTCCCGTGCTTGAGGGCCTGCACTCGGCAGAGGCATTTCATCCCGCTTTTTTGACTTCTTTTTTCGAGCGAGTCAGAGAATTAGAGCAAGACCCTGGCGCATATCAAGATGCTCTGCGCGGCAAGTTAATAGCCACTGTTTTTGAAGAGCCATCTACCCGCACGCGGCTTTCTTTTGAGGCGGCAGCAAAGCGTCTTGGCGGTCAGGTCATTACCGTGGCCGACCCTAAAACAACGAGCGCGGCAAAAGGAGAGACTCTCCATGACATGGCAAAAGTCCTCGGCGGCTATGCTGATTTAATCGTTTGGCGGCATGCCAGCGATGGTGCCTCGCGCTTAGCATCTCAGGCGGCAGGAGTGCCGATCGTGAATGGCGGCGATGGCCGTTTGGGGCACCCGACGCAAACTTTGCTTGATCTTTACACGCTGTCGCGCGAGTGGGGTGATTTTCGGGGGCGCACTGTTGCGTTGATGGGAGACTTAAAAAATGGGCGCACTGCCCGCTCTCTCGCATGGGCTTTGGCTGTTCTGGGCGTTCGTATCGTGTTGCTGCCGAGCCCTTCACTAAACTGGGAGAGCTCTTTTGAGAGGCGCATTCTCGACCGCTTCGACTACCGACTGGTTCAAGCGCGGCACCCTTTGTTCCGTAGTTGGATTGGCTCGGATGAGGCTTTTCTCCTAGAGCCGCGCGGTGTCGCGCAGGGTGACTTGTTCCCCGAACAGTCTGCGGCACTTCATAAAATCGACGCCATGTATCTCACGCGTCTTCAAGATGAGCGAGGCGCGCGTCAAGGTGGTGCTCCTTATCCAGGGGTAACGCCAGAGGTTATGGCTGACCCACTCTTGAGTGATTGCCTGCTTTTGCACCCGCTCCCTCGTCGTGGTGAGTTGCCGCCAACTCTCGATTCAGATCCTCGCGCGCTTTATTTCGAACAGGCCAAAATGGGGCCGCTCGTGCGAATGGGGGTGTTTCTGGCCTTTTTGCGCCCAGACCTTTGGCCTTTGCCGACCCTTCAGCCTCTACCGTCAGGGTGCCGAGATCATGACTTGGGCACTTGCCCCAACACAGGGTGCATTACGCATAGCCAAAAGCTTAGAGCGCCTTGGCGCACGGAGGGCAGAAGCCGCCGCCGTTTTTTGTGCGCTTATTGCGATGCATTGCTTCCGATTGATTACATCGGCTGCTGCTCGTCTCGAAAAGTTCACCCGATTCATTCGCCTAAAGCGCAGAGTATCCGGCCAGAAAATTTAAGGCCATTTGTTTCCCGCGAAGATGCAGAGCGAGAATCATACTCTTGGGGCAGCTAGCCGTGCCTTTTCGCACGATGTGATTCGAAATAGCCCATATAAAGTGGGTTTCTCGACCAATCGGGCGGCATAGATTTTGCACTCTGCAGGGGTGCGGGCATCCTCTCGCGCCCTTAGGATGTGGTTCCCCTTGTGCACCGGACCTCCTTCGGTACCTCTTGCGTTTCATTTCGTGAAAAAAAACCTCCTTACATTTCCTTCCAGCTGGCTTTTTCTGCCCGCTGCAATCATTCTCGCGCTTTCTCCTTTGGGCTGCTTCAATGCAGACCAGCTGGGTGGCGAGGTTGGCGACGCTCTAGTTTTAGAAGCTGCTAACTGGGGTCGTTTGGTTGATGTCGTCGATCAAGACGGCATGCCCATGGAGTCTAAGGTTGTGATAAACCCCGAGCTGGTTTCTGACGGAGTCTCTTATCTTTTGTCAACAAACCCAGTGACGCAAGATGAAGTCCTTACGATTCTTCAGCCGGCAGGCTCTCCTTCTGCAACTTTGCTACTTTCACAGGCAAAGGCCGACTTGCCCTCTTTCTCCACTAAAGGCTATAAGTACCCGCCACCCTATGAGATGGTGGCCAGAAACGCTGCTTTAGTTTTCGAGTTTTCTGAGCCTCTTGACCCAAATACCGTAACGAAGGAGTCCTTGCAGATAACCGCTGGCAACCCCCCAGTAGCTGCAATTACAGGGCTCTATTACGTTAGCAATGACCTCGAGAGGGGGGTCGGCTCTGTCATCTTTGACCCAACGATTTCTTCTCGTCAATCGGCTGAACTCGGTCTTCCCCAGAATGCAACAGGCTTCCCAGCTGCTCTTGATGCGGTTGATTATTCTTTGCAGGTTGACTTGCCTACGGTGCTAGCCCCAGAGATTGGACAACCCGTAGTGATTAAGAGCCTGAATGGTCTGCGCAAAATCACGGCTTCCTCTTTAGGCAGTCTCCGCACTTTGGCTTCTGGGCCAGCGGTTAACCTTGTTGCTAGGGCAGGCGGTGACATGGACGAGTCGCACGGTTTTATGCGCGACAACACCCCGCCCAACCTTGTGGGTCGCTTTGATGCCGTATTTGATAGCGTGATCTCTTCCACGGGCCCAACGGCCATAGCGCAATTTCACATCGTTGAGTTAAATTGCCAAGGAATTGATGCGAAACGGGGCGATGTTTTCGAGGTTGGCTCTGTCTTAGCTGTCGTGAATCAAACACCTGAGCCAAAGGGTGGCAATGTCTGGGAAGTGGCACTTAATGTTTTGACCTATGACGAGTTGACGGGTCTCGGAGGCTTGGTCGGCGGTTCCGCTAATGTTGACGCTCGCCTTACGACTGTATACCGCGCGCAGGACAGCGCCTATCAGGCCTGCTTCCTAGATATTCAGCCGCCACCGCTTGGTGGCTTTCCTTCCACGAGTATTGACCCAAACTCTACGGTTACGATTCGCTTTGATGAAGCGATCGACCCTTTGACCGTTTTGTCGATGCACTCTTTTGTCGTGACAAGCGTAGAAGACCCCAGCAATGTTGACTTCTTTGGCCCAGTGGGGGCAACTCCTCCAGGGGCTCGCTTGACTTACGATGAAGATCTCAATCCCGTAAATACGCTGGTGTCTGTCAGCAATGAGTCTCTTAACGGCGGCGGTACTCAGCAGCCTTATGTCGCTCGGCTTACAGACGGTGGTGTTACTTTCTCAGCGAATGTTTTACCCGGCTCTTTGCAGGGTGTCCTGATTGCCAATGCGCTAACGCCCCCTGAGGTCTATTTTGTAGACGATGGCACGGGTGGCATTGTTGAGGTTGGCGGTGGAAGCAGGATCGACGCATCCACTTCGACGATTAGCTACTCCTCACCTCAAGAGATTCGTATCACTCTCTCTGGTGGCTTGGCCGTCAGTAGCGATGCTGTTGTCAGCTTTGACTACTCTGAGGGAGTCACAGATCAAGACCCATTTGAAGGGGTCTGCGCTTATCCTCCACTTCCTGGGCTTTTCCGCAGCAGTCTTAAGGCCGTGGGTAGCACCCAGAAGCATTCTGTGGTCGACGAGCCAATCAATGCATCTGTTGGTTATGTCCGAGGTTTTTCTGAGGATACCGCCCCTGCTAATGTTGCTGTAAACGGTGGTGTGCTAACCGCTGATGTTACAGCTGAAAACGACATTATCTTCGAGTCGGTTCGCGGTTCGGTGACCACTACCGTCCTGGGTACAGATAAAGAGTTGCTTTTTGCTTATGACCCTGCCACGCAAGAATTGCTGGGCGATGGAATTGGCGCAGGTTCGCAGTTGACTGGCAGCGGCACCACTTACTCACTCACCTTGAGTGTCACAGAGGGTGTCATCGTTGATTCTTCTGTTCTGATTGATTTCCGATACGAGTTTTCAGATGGCGCAGACGAATCTTTTGTCGATTATCGCAACGGTGCGCTTTCTTTGTATATGCCTAACTTTAAAGATGTCGACGACGCGTCAGTCGTGGCCGATTACCAATATGCTCAAACTGAGACGAGCGCAGACTATATCGACCGTCTTCCTGGTTACGATTTGGCTGTCATTCGGAATAATACTCAAGACCGATCCGAGTTTGCTGGCCGCGTCTACTTCGGTCCCATTGAGGTCGGAGACGGAAGCCGTGAATTCACTTTGTCTCCTGTTCAGGGTTTCTCCGAAACAAACACTGACGATTATTTGAACTTCTTAGTCGCTTTGCGCGATGGTCAAGATGGCATCCAAGATTTAGCCGGTAATGGCCTGGGCTTTGCACAGTTCTTTGCGGGTTCTACGATTCCGATCACTGTTGCCGGCGGCGGTGGCGTCACTGCAGCGAGCCATGATTCTTATTTCTGCCTTCGAGTCGCAAATGGCCTAGATGACAACAATGACGGTCAGCCTGAGTTCGCAGGCCAGGTTACTTGGGGCGCTGGCGCAATGTCGGGGCGTGCTCCTGAGCGTTTCTCGCGCTCTGCAGATTCCGGAAATGAGTATGTCGGTGCAAAAATCGCTCTTGGGCTGGGCTTGCCCGAACCTCTCGTTCCATCCGGTTCGGTCTTGATGACGGTGCACCGCCCACAAGACTTTGGTTTTTCATACAACTTCCCGCTTGAGTTTAACTTGGACATTGACGGCGCTT
The DNA here is from genome assembly GCA_018671175.1 of Planctomycetota bacterium. Classification (GTDB taxonomy): domain Bacteria; phylum Planctomycetota; class UBA1135; order UBA1135; family UBA1135; genus JABHIE01. The sequence continues at coordinate 211,026 of JABHIE010000031.1, forward strand.
CTTGGGCTCCTTTTGGTGCCAAACTTTATGACGATTTCTACCAAGACATTTCGGTTTCTTTCGCGCATGCCAATGTTCTTCCCGACGAAGTTCTTAACCCGCAGAACAACTTGCCAATATTTCCTGGCTCGGGCCTTTCGACAGCCACCTTCAACGAAAATGTATTAGGCCAGCCCGAATTGCCTGAAACGGAAGTCTTTCGTAGCGGCTACACAATGCGTGGGGTTAATATGTTTGCTGTTCCTTCAGGGGCAATGTTTATTCCATGGCCGACTTTTAACGAGTCGTTTACATGGCGAGATACTGGAATTAATCCTCTCATTACGGGTGGCGCTCTAGATTCGCTTGGCTCTCCACCCGCTAACGCAATTCAACCTGGAGACGACCCCAACTATGGCCCTGGCATGGTGCCAGCGACTGATTTGGGCTTGCTGACTCGATTCCGTTGCTACCCGCAGCAGCTTGCGCACTCTTTGCCCCTGAACACTTTTCAGGCGACCGATATGGTGAACCTGTCGGCGCTTCCTGCTTGGCGGATCTTTTCCTCAGGCGGGCGTGATGCCGGTGGCAAGTGGCGTGAAGTCATCCCTGATAACACTGAGGCGGGTGGCACGATTCCAAGTGGTGGTTTCGATGCAGCCGGCCTGAAAACGGCTCAGATGGATACCTACCTCTACTGGATGAACATTGACTTCGCCGTTCGTGTCTCGCGTGTGTACTCGCACTGGTTCGATACGGGTTCAGCAATTCCCACCGGTGGCATTAAAGCCGTCATGATTGAGCCCAGCTTGAGCTTGCTTCCTGTCGGCACTGATATTCAAGTCGATTATCGTGGTGCTGCTCAGGTTGGCCACCCTAACAGCGCAACAGCGCCAGGTCCTTTAACTTCTGCCGCCACACCTTTTGATGCATGGGGCAACCTTGCGCCAAATGCCAAGGGTAGCGTTTCTTCACCAAGTGAATGGAGCACAAATGTGCATGAAATCGAAGGGCAGCAATACCGCTATTTTCAAGTGCGTTTGACCATTGTCTCCGACCCAGATGCTGGAGTCGCGCCTAATCTAGACGCTGTCGGGATCGTGTGGGGGGGGGCTTAATACCGAGCTGTGCGATTTAGCACACGCGCGCTTGAGGCCTTTGCTTTTACGGGTCTTGCCGTCATTCGTGCTTGGCACAGTGTTTGCTAATTGATTCTGTCATGAAATACTACTCCTACCTTACTGCTCTACTGTTCGGCCTAACCCTTACGTCTTGCATCAGCGAGCCGTCAGTTGAGCCGACCGAAAGCGATTTCTACCTTCAACAGGCCACATGGGGTCGTTTGGTCGATGTGATTGATGCCGAGGGTACTCTTGTTTATACAGATGTAGTGGTTCGTGAGAGTTTGTTGTCTGACTTTGTGACTTATGAGTTTTCTAATAACATTCTCACTCAGGCCGAAAACCTTAAGGTCTTGCATCACCGTGATTCGTCACAGTTTGCTGCAGCAGTCGCACAAGCTCGCTCTGGCTTGTCGTCTGTTCAAATCAAGGGTATGGATGAAATGCCCGTGTTCTCACGCATCGCGCGTAACGGTGCTTTACGCTTAGAATTTTCTGAGCATCTCGACCCGTTGAGCGTTAACCGCCAAACGCTTCAGGTTATGAGTGGCAACCCGGCCACGAAGAGTAATGAGGTCCGCTATATCGTTCGCGACGAGTATGACGCACATGGTGAGCCCTTAGGCGTAGTCGTTGTTGACAGCACGATTTCCTCCCGTGAGAGTGCCGCGCTTGGCCTTCCTATTAATGGTGTTGGTTATCCAGCTTCTGCGGACCAACAAGCTCCTAGCATGTGTCTTCGCATCCCGACACGAATCGATTTCCTTTTCGGGCAAAATGAAGTGCTGCGCAGCAAAAAAGGTCTGCGACAGATTCGTGTTCGAGTCAATTCTGCGGGGGTGCCCGCCGAGCCGGCTGAGTATTCCACTGGCAATAGCTCGGGCAAGCCTGATGTTATCGTCCGTGCTTTTCGTTCAGGTAATTTGCTCGACCCTAATAATGGGTATCTTCTTGACCTTACCCGCCCGACTTTGATTACAGAGTTGGGGGTTGACTTGATTAAGGTCCTTGATAATCCAGACCCTACAGCCTCGTCGCGCTCCTTCTTGCTGACTTATTCGATTCAAGCAGATGGTTGCAACGGGATTGCCCCTAAAGAGGGCGATGTTCTCGTTCTAGGCGATACTGTTTTTCAATTTGCTGCCGCCATTTCATCGAACGACCCGGCCGCATATGAGGTCATTGCAACTTTGCTTTCTGGTGCTTCTTTCGAAGGCGATTACACCGGAGCGCCATTGTTTGCAGAGCTAACCGCCTCGTATGCCTCAGAGAATTACAGCTTGCAGATGTGCTGGGTGAAGTTTTTGCCTGAGCCAGCTGCCTTGCCTGCTACTGGGGTTGACCCAATGGCCACTTTGACGATTCATTTCGATGAAGCCATTGGCGCAGAAACCGTGAGAGCATTAGATACCTTTGTCTTTGCCTCTTATGCACTCGGTTCTTCTGGCGCCGAGGGGCCATATCAATCTGGTGCTGAGTCCGTTGGCGACTATATCGATAGTTTGATCGGATATGGCACTTACCCATTAAGTGCTACAGGCTCTGGCCGGATTCGCTTTGGTCCAATTAGCCCTTCGCAAGATGCACGCAGTTTCACTATCGCACCTGTCGCGGGTATCTCAGATGCACATGCTGAGGCGACTAACTTGCGGATGTGTGTTGCTCTGCGTGATGGGTCAGAAGGGATTCGAGATCTTGCTGGTAATCCAATTGCTATGAGTGGCTTTGTTGCTGGCAATGATGACCAAGTCGAAATCCTGACTTTGCAGGGGGCACCTTCTAGCTGGCCTAGCTCCAGGTATTTCGCTTTGCGTTTTACGAGCCTTGACGAAAACCGAGATGGTCATGTTGAGTATTCTGGGCAATACACACTTCCGCGAACGGGTTATATGAGCGGCCGAGAACTGCGACAGTTCTCACGCATGGCTGATGCCTCGAATACCTACATCGGTCAAAGGTTGAAGTTTGGCCAAGGGATTATGACCCCCTTGACGCCTGCAGGTGCCGTTTTGATGACGGAGCTTTCCTATCACCACTTAGGGTTTGGTCTCTTGGCACCTGATTCCTACAACCTCGACATCGTTGGTCTAAACTGGGCTCCTTTTGGTGGTTCCGTCTACGATGCAACTTTCGACCGTTATTCTTTGGCGCTCTCTCACGCCGAGCGCTTCCCAGACGATTACATCAACCCGTCAAATGGGTACCCCAAGTACTATAAGTCGGGGCTCAAATATCAAGGCACCTTCGATAATAATATTTTGGGCCGTAATGAGGGGATAGAAGAAAAGATTGTCTTTGATACGAAGTACTACATTAGCGCAATGAACATGTTCGTAGCTGCTAGCGGCACTCAAATGATGCCATGGCCCGACTTCACTCAGTTTTACACTTGGCGTGACACTTCGATACCGCAAACCATCCTGGGCGGAAATACTGCAGGCCAAGATAAGCGTGGTGCCCCACCAGAGGTAACCGGGCAAGATGAAATTTTTGCTCCTGGCGAAATCCCGTCGATTGGCTTACCGCTCTTGATGCGCTTCCGTTCTTACCCCATGGGTGGTTTTCATGGGCAAAATGGGTTTCAAATCCAGATTATGGTTGGCTCTTCGGCTCTGCCCGCATTTCGCGTTTTCTCTTCAGGCGGCTTGAATGCCTCTGATGAGTGGAAGCTGGTCGTGCCAGATGTCGGCGACGACGGAACAAAACCCACTGGCGGCTACAATACGGCAACAGGAGCAAAGACAAAGAAGTTTGGCCCTGAGCTTTATTGGGCTCAAGTTGATTTTTCCGTTCGTGTTTCGCGCGTTTACACCCACTGGTTTACTTTCGGTGGCCAAGTCGATGATATCTCTAGCTTGACAGTAGAAGAAGTTTCCAACCCCGGTACAGAAATGGTTCTAGATTTCCGTGGCGCTGAGTTGGTCGATATTACTAATTGTGAAGTCAATGCCTTCAACTCTGTCATTGACCTTGACGCCTACGGTGATTTTCAAGGTGCCTGTGGCTCGATTAGTAACCCCTCCGAATGGTCCACAGATTTGGCTCTACTCGAGAGCCTTGGCTCCACGGCGTTCCAGATTCGCCTGACCTTCGTTTCGTCGTTAGAGACGGAATTAGAACCTGAACTTGATGCGCTCGGCTTGGCTTGGACTGTACGCTAGTCCCAAGCAGCTGATTGCACCCCCTACAACAGACATGTACAAATTCATCCTTCCCGCTTTACTCCTTTTCGCAGGTGTTGGTACTTCATGCCTCTCGGAGCAAGTCGATCTTTCTCCTGACAGTGGCAACTTTCAGGTGCTCGCGACAGATTTAAATGATGACGATGTTTGGGCCTTAAATCGGTCCATCACACTTACATTCAATAATCCCATCGACCCTGATTCCGTCGGGTTTCACTCGGTGGTGATACGCCCACTTGATAATAATCAAGTCTCGGGTCAACCTGTGACAGGCATGTTTGAGTTGTTGGCAGACGGCTACGGCAACGCAGATCAGGCGATTCGTTTCTGGCCTGCCTGTGCTTCACATTCTGAGAGTGGAGGTGATGGTGGGCTCATTGCGGGTGGTGTTGACTATGAGTTGCTTCTGCCCACTTCTTCGGATGCTTCCGCAGTACTTCGTGATACGGCTGGGCACCCCTTGTCGCTTGGCCTTCGCCGTACTTTCCGTACCCCTATTCCTCCAGCCGAAGAGACATATCTCGATTTGGCTTTGGGGCCGCTCCATATTTTGGCCGTAGACTTCCCTGAGCGTTTAAACCTCTTCACTGAGGGTGAGCCTTCAGATGTCGTTGTTACTTTCGACCAAGATTTAGAGCCTGGCATCAGCAATCTTAATTCGGATTCACTATGGCTGGAATATACACTTGATGCTGCGTTTGGGAGCTCACCAGATGAGACCAAGCGTGTCCCCGTTCGTTATTTCTTGTTAGGCAATTGTGCGCCTACGGCTGTTCAGGTCGTGATGCGACCTCTCGGCATTTTGCCTCCTGACGCTTTATTTCGTGTTGTCATGGCTCCGACACTCCGTGATTTGTCGGGTGAAACCAATTCCCTTTTCTCCTTTTCGGCGGAGTCTCGATCGGAATCGCTATTAGACCTTTACAACACTACAGCGCCCGTGGGCGATGAAAGCATGGTTGACGAGTTTATGGATAACTTCCTAGATACCTCGCATATTGATCTTTCTGCCACGCTTTATGCACCGCAAGCTTCACCTCGCGATGGTGCAATGCATGCTTCGATGAGTTTTCCCGGAGAGGCCGTTGCGCAAGATAAAAATTTCTGGCTCGGCAACAATGAAGTGAAATACATTGATACTGATGGGGTAAAGACTGTAACGGATTCCAATCAAGAGGTTTTCCCTGTCAACGATGGTGTCCTGTATCTGAACAACTTGACTATTGAAGCCGGCGCCACTTTGCGAGGCCAGGGCTCCAATCCGCTTCAAATTTATGTTGTCGGCGATATTTTTGTCTATGGCACAATTGATGTTAGCGGTGACCCCGCTCCTTCTACTGTGACCGGTAATCGCCCTGACCAACCCGAATATGGCGCCAGCGGCCAATGTGGTGGTGGTGCAGGCGGTTCTGCTTCCTTAGACATTTCCCAAGAGACATTCTTTGGCGAGAATGGTTTTTCACCCTTTGGCCTTACTCTTTCCCAAGGCGGGCAAGGCGGTGAGGGCGGTTATCAGAGATACGACCAACTTGCTACGCCTTCTACTTCTAACTTGCTTGTTGGTGGTGGAGGTGGCGGTGCTTTCGCTGGCGGCCCCAATGAGGCTGTTTTCTTCGCGGGATGGTTTGGGGCTTTAAACCCAGACACTTTCGACAACGCAGGCCCTGACCTCAATTCTCAACGCCATACGGCCTTCTTGCATAATGACGCTCGCAGTTTTGCGATGTTCCAAGGTGCAGAACAGGGCTTGCGTGGCGCTGGTGGTCTCTTAGATATCGGCCCTATGGGTGGTGCGGGTGGCACTTACGGAATGGAACTCGGCGATCGTATGCAAGACCCAGCAGACGACGATGATACTTGGGATCCTGCCTGGACTTCTGCTGACCCGACCCCTCCATTCGAATTGGGTCACCCAACAGATGGCCCCGACGGTGGTGCAGGCGGTGTCGACTATGCCAGCGCCGAGGATTGCTTCTTTGGGCGGCAATTCATTTACTTGCTTGACGAGCAGAGCGGTCAAGCTGTTCAGAGCGTCAAAGACGGCGCATTGCTCACTCCATGGGCGGGTGCAGGTGGCGGCGCTTCGGGTGATTCGCATACAGTGATTCGCAAAGACCTTGATGGCGATACCGTTCTTGATGATGTCGGCAATTTCTGGCCAGACCCAGAATTTCCAACTGGCACGACGGGTGATTATTACAAGGGTGCCCCTGGTGGCGGTGGCGGGGGGCAACTCCTGCTCATGTCTCTTGGTGGTATCGTCTTTGGCGAATCCTCCTCACTTTTGGCTTGTGGAGGCTCAGGTGCTGGTGGTGAATCGACTTCCGACGGCCCTGGTTTGGGTACAACCACCCAGATCTCAGGCTCTGGCGGTGGTTCAGGTGGGCACATCGTCCTGCACTCTTCAACGGGTATAGATTTTTCTGCAATCCCTTTAGCTGGTCTTGGCAACTGGGCTGACCCAGACAACTTTTTAGCCGACGCCTCAGCTTCATCCTTTGCGTTGCGTGCCATTGGCGGCCGTAGGGGCTGGGCTTTCTCATCGGCTAATAGTGACCTTATTGGTGGCAAAGATGGCTACGACGGTAACGGTACATATCAGGCCGGGCGTGGTGGTGCAGGTGGTAATGGCGTGATTCAAATCCATGTCCCAAATCCTCTTACCGACATTATCTACCACCCTTCCGTGGAAGTAGATATTAACAATTACCTGACGGCAGGTGATCCGACGGCACCTTTTGCCTTTACCGACCGCTTGAGCGAGGTGTTGGGGCTTTTCAGTGTTCCTCAGTCATTTTCTCTTGTCCCGATGTATTCAGCTGAGAGTCAGTTCCAGAGTGAATGGATCGACACGGGCTTGGCCTATTTGCGTGCACCAAACGCCTTGTTGGATTACCCAATCTTCTCTGAGGCTAACTCAAGTTTTGTCGGCATTGATCCTGCGGGGTTGATTAGCCGAGAAGACCGAGGTAGTGGCCAAGGCAATTTCGTTGTACCTGGCGCAGTCGTCATGTCTTCGCAGGGCGTCGGCTCCGTTTCTGCCTTTGAGGTTACTTTGCCTACAGATGATCTCTTGTTTGCTGTCCCCAAGCGATTCTTGCGTACCCCAAATCTCTTGGTTGGGTATGACTTTTACCCATCCGCAGCGGTCGCGCCAGATGCTTCATATGAGATTACCTCTGCCTTATATGACTCATCCAGCCAGACCATGACCCTTAGTACTTTAATTACTGACGGTTCCATGGCCTTGCTCGCTGGGCCAACACCCGACTGGGAAATTCGTGCTAAGTTCTTCCGCCTCGACACGAGTGGCGTAAAAGATCGTTTGCCTGATGATGTGAATGTGAAAATCGAGTTCCAGGGGGCCGCTGAATCGGCAGCCGGGACAAACTCGCCAGATGCCTTGACCGCATGGGTCACTGATATGAGTGCTCTTGATGGCAGCCGCTTCTTCCGGTACCGCGTGACATTCGACCTTGATGCTCAAGGCGTCAGCGTTGACTTAAACTATGAAGAGCCATCTTTGGGGTATATAAAAGTACCATTTGGCTGGTAAGCCATGCTTGCCTTTCGGTGCCCCCGCGCTTTGTCTTATTGCGTGGGGGCACTCTTTTTGTCAGCCCTTTCATGCTCGCAAGAGAATGCTAGCGAGCCGCAGCCTTTAATGATTACAGGCTGGTCTGGGGCGCTGGTTCCTGTGCTTCCGCTAGACCAGCCCGTTCAGATTCTATTCAGTGAACCCATTTTGGCGCCTGTTCCCTTTTCTTGGTCTCTTGCAACGGCTACTGGTATTCCTGTAGAGGGGCTCCGGGTAGAGAGCAGCCGTTCAGAATTGCGTTTGCACCCGCGGTTGCCCAATTGTATTGACCTTAGCGGAGGCTCTTTTCTTCCAGATTCAGATTACATTCTTCATTTTGCGGCACTTCCCGCGCTTGCATCTCTTCGATCACATTCGGGTGCGGCTTTCCTGGAAACGCAGCAGCTTCACTTTCGCACAGCTCCCTTAAATTCTCCTCGAGCGCTTTCAGGCCTCGGTGGCGTGCCTTTGCGTCCGAAGCTGCCGGCCATGGCGCCTTTGTGGGCTAAGGGAGGTCTTCTTCGCATCCCGTTTGACGGCGCCTTCGATCCGCGAAGCCTAAAAGAAGGCGCGCGTTGGGTTCGCGCCTCGGATGGAAGTGAGCGAGTGGTCTCGCTCACTTTGGCCTCCAACAATTTTTATGGATCTGTTCTTGAAGCGCAACTCGGCGTAGAAATGGGGTGGGGCGTTTTTGAATTACCGCTTTCAATTGTTTCAGCTAGTGGCGAGCCCTTGGCTGAGCCTTTCCGTCAATTTCGAGTGAAGGTCCTTCTCGCACCATGATGCTTTGGCTTCACCTTCAAAGCCAACCTGGGTTGCTTTTGGCTATTCTCATTCTCTTAGGAATGATTCTTGGTTCATTTGCCTCAGCAGCAATTTGGCGCATTCCACAAGAGGGCATCAGCCTGTTGCGTCCGAAGCGCTCTTTTTGTCCACTGTGCGAGACCCAATTGGCTTGGTTTGAAAACATTCCGATTCTTAGTTGGCTCTTTTCACTTGGTCGTTGCCGGCATTGCAAAGAGAGCTATGGGTTTCAGTATCTGGGCTGCGAATTGTCGCTGGCGGTTCTAATAGGCTTGACGAGCTTGACTTGGGCCGCACAGGCGCATTCGCCGTTTCCACTTTTATTTATGGTGGTGACGATTACAGCTTTGTTTATTGCGGCTGCGATTGACTGGCAACATTTCATCCTCCCAGACGGAATTACACTCGGCGGGATCCCATTCGGCATCTTGGTCGCTTGGCTAGCCCCAAGCTTTCAAGTGTGGGATTTGCCCCAACACACGCCTTGGGGGGCGGCACTTTTAGGTTTTTCTGAAAAAGACGCGCTCCTAACTCTTTCTATTGCCTCATCCTGCGTCAGTGCGCTACTTTCTTTCGTTTTCCTATTTGGAATCCGCCAAGTTTTTTCTTATCTTTTAAGGCAGGAAGCACTGGGGCTAGGCGATGTCAAACTCCTTACTGCAACAGGCGCTCTCCTCGGCTTGGAGGCCACACTGTGGGCCTTTCTCATAGCCGTCTTTCTTGGTTCCGTTTTGGGTCTCATGCGCATTTCCGCGCTGATCTGTTTTCTCGCATTTCGCCATCAACGGCGAGGGGGTGCTTACTCCGTCGCAAAGGCGATTTCTCGAGGTTATCGGATTGGTCGCGTCATCCCATTTGGCCCGCCTTTGGTTATGGGGATTTTGATTTTCCTCATGGCACCTGCTCAGGTTCATTCCTTCTTTACGGAAGACTGGCCCGGGCTTCTTAGTCAACTTCTGTCCTAGCACTCTCGCCCTTCCATCATGATGAAGACATCCTTGCTCCTCGTTCTTCTGGCTCTTTTGCCAGCTTGCCAAACTGGCGTCAATCAGCAACTTGCTGATGCCGATCGTCAACTCGAATCCTATCAAACGGTAAACAATCAGTTGCTCACTGAGCGTGAGCGCGTTCGCGCCGAAAACGCATCTCTTACAGAGCAGCTGTCTTTTGAGCACCAGCGCGCCAGCGACCTCTCGCAACGCGTTGGCGTTATGGAAGCCGACTTGGCCGCTCGCGATGCCGAAGTCGACACTTTGCGTTCCGCCTTCGATGGCACTGGCGTTGGCGTAGAGCGCCGTGGTGATTACCTCGTGCTCGATTTACCATCGGCTCTTTCCTTTGATTCTGGCCGTGATAAATTGACGGCTAAGGGCAAGGCAGCTCTCAAGGTCGTGGCTGCTACTTTGCAGGCTGATTATGCTGACAAAATCTTTTGGGTCGAAGGCCACACCGACAACGACCCCATTAAGAAGTCAAAGTGGTCATCTAACCTTCAGCTTTCTGTCGCTCGCTCGATGGCTGTCATCACTTACCTCACAAAAGATATGGGCCTCGATTGGGGTTCCTTTCGCGTCGCGGGGCATGGTGAGTGGAGCCCTAAGTCAGACAACAATACTAAAAAGGGCAAGGCCAGCAATCGCCGCGTTGAGATCATCCTCCTAGGCTAGTCAAACTGTGCTAGGCTGACGCGTCAGTGTTGCCTAGGCAATACTGGCGCGTCTCTCTTTTCCCCCTTGTTAATAGCCGAATAACGGCTATCCCTCTTCATGTCCGCCAACGATCTCCACAACATCGCTTTCCTTGGGTCTTCTGATGCCGGGAAAACCTCTCTTGCTGAGGCCGTCGCATTCCATTTTGGTGCGATCTCTCGACTCGGCAGTGTCTCTGAGGGTACATCGCTTTGCGATTTCACAGCCGAAGAAAAAGCCAAGAAGCATTCCCTTCTTGCAGCTGTCGTCCATACCGAGTCTTCCCACGGCAAGTTAAATATTATTGATACACCCGGCTACCCTGATTTCTGCGCTGACGCCATTACGGCCATGGGCGCTGCTGGCACGGCTGTTATTACTTTGGCTGCACCTCAAAACGGAGTGCCTTTTCATGCGATTCGTCTCTGGAAAATGGCTGGTGCTGCCGGCCTGGCGCGTGCGGTGGTTCTGACCAAGCTTGATGGTGACAACCTCGATTTAGATACGATTATTAGCAATGTGCAGAGTGCTCTAGGGCAGCGCGTGGTGCCTTTCACAATGGCAGATGGTGTGGGCGAAGCCTTCACCTCCGTGCAAGTCATGGAAAAGGCCGAAGGCGATGCTCGTACAACACTTGTTGAATCGGTCGTCGAGGCCGACGACAGTCTCATGGAGCGCTACCTCGAAGAGGGCGACATCTCAGATGCAGAGCTCGAAGAGTTCATGCCGATGGCAATGGCTCGAGGCACATTTGCGCCCCTTTTCTGCGTCGACCCACTTCGTGACATTGGCGTGAGCGAGTTCGCCGAATTTATGGTCGACGAGTTTCCAACGGCAACGATGCAGTTAAAGGCCATGCACTCAGTCAACATTGAAGGTGGCACAAAAGATGAGCGCGTCGTTGCGCGTGTCTGGAAGGTTCTGGTCGACAAGCACCTCGGGCAAATTACTTATTTGCGCGTGCTTCAAGGCACGATTAAACCTGACAGCCTCTTAATTGATCCTCACACAGAAAAGTCCGTGAAGCTCAATGGCATCCATTACATTGATGGCAAAGAGTTGATTAAAACCGAAACGGGTATCCCAGGCGACATCATTGCCGTGACGCGAATCGACGACCTTGAAATCGGCGATGTCTTAGTTTCCGAAGGCACCGCAGAGGCCTATCACTTTCCTTTGCCTGAGCCTTTCTTCTCTTTGGCAGTGCGTCCTGCGAGCCGCGCGGATGAGCAGAAAATTGGTTCTGAATTACAAAAGCTCACTCACGAAGACCCGACATTTCATTATCGTCGCGATGCCGACACTCACGAAGCCATTGTTGATGGTCTTTCCGATTTGCATGTCTCAACTTTGCTCCACCGTTTGTCGGATAGGGGAGTTGAAGTCGAGACTTCCTTGCCGCGTATTCCATACAAGGAAACGGTGACCACACCAGCTGACGGGCATCACAGGCACAAGAAGCAAACAGGCGGTAAAGGCCAGTTTGCAGAGTGTTACATCCGCATTCGCCCGACAGGTCGCGGGACAGGCTTTGACTTTCAAGACAAGATTGTCGGTGGCTCGATTCCTCGCAATTTCATCCCTGCCGTTGAAAAAGGCATGAATGAACAAATGATGAATGGAATCATTGCGGGCTCACGCGTCGAAGATGTTTGCGTCGAGCTTTACGATGGTAAATTTCACGCCGTTGACTCCGACGAGCACTCATTCAAGCAGGCTGGCGCACGGGCGCTGCGTGATGCTTTCCTCAAAGCGCAGCCTATTTTGCTCGAGCCTTTGATGTCGGTTGAGATCACGGTGCCCTCGCGCTACTTCGGAGATGTTTCCGGCGATTTGAATAACCGCCGAGGGCAGATTCTAGGCATGGAAGCCGATGGTGATTTTCAGGTCATCAAAGCCAATGTGCCTCTAGTTGAAATGCAAACATACGGCACGCCGTTGCGATCCATGACCCATGGTGAGGGCAGTTTCACAATGGCTTTCGATCACTACGATCGGGTGCCATCTCATCTACAAGAGAAAATTGTCAGTGAGCTTGGCTCTCAAGATGAACACTAGGGGGTTTACCCTACTCGAATTGGTCTTTGTGGTGGCAGCTCTAACTCTTGGGGCTGCCATCCTTCTTCCACGCGGTTTAGAGGCGCGTTTGGTGCAAAACGAGCTTGCGGCCCAAGAGAGCTTGGCGATGTTTGCTTCGAGCTATGCGGCTTGGTCTCGGCTTGGTTCTGAGCCTGCGGGCTTTCAGGCTTTTTCGTCGGCGCCGCTTCGCGTAGGCGAAGAAACAGCAGCTCTAAGGCATCCACTCATGCCGCATTGGGCTTTTCGAGCGGGCACGCAAGAGCGGCTTGAGCATCAAGGCTATGCCTTCACGCTTCAAGACATAGGGGGGCGCTGGGTCGGCTGTAGAGCTCGCCCGACTTCACAGGGCTATTCTGGGCGAGCGCACTACGAAATCGCGTTTGAGCCTGGTGCAAAGGTCGAACTAATTAGCGCTCTTTGAGCAGCCGAAGAGCGTTTCGGCGTTGCGGTAGAGTGAGCTAGCCAACTCTGTTGGGTCAGCCTTGCGCAACTCGACGAGGGCATCAAATGTATGCCGCACCCAGGATGGCCGATTTCTTTTGCCACGCACGGGTTGAGGCGCCAAAAAAGGTGCATCTGTTTCGATGAGTAAACGCTCTTCCGGAACTCGGAGCGCAGCGTCTCGCAATGGGCTGGCGTTTGGGTAAGTTAGGTTGCCTGCAAATGAGATGTGCAAGCCAAGGGCTAAAAAGTCGTCTAGCCTTTCGGGGCCATCCGAAAAGCAATGCATGACTCCAGAAAAGGGTTGGTTGAAGTTATTAAGCTCACTCAGCAACTCTTTACCCGCATCGCGGCAGTGCAAGACAACCGGCAAACCAAGCTCAGAAGCTAGAGCCAGATGAGCCTGCAGCCCCTCAAACTGGATATCCGCTGCACACCAATCGCGATAAAAATCCAAACCGGTTTCGCCGATTCCGGCCCAACCTCCCGAGCGTGCATGGGCGGCAAGATCCGCCAAAAGCGTCGGTAATTCTTCACGCGGCCCAAGGTCGTTTGGATGAATGCCAACCGTTGCGTGCACGCCTTCGAAAGATCGACTCAGCTCACGCGCGCGCAAAGAATCGGGCAAACCAATACCGATTGTCGTCATGGAAGTCACGCCCGATTCGCGTGCCTCTCGCCATTGATTTTCTGCAGAGTCGCCACTTTCTTTCCAGGTGAGATGGCAGTGCGTATCAAAGAGTTGCGGTTTCATGCTAACGGGGGTCATTAGGGCTCATTGGCCCTGGGGGAAGGGAAGGTAGCCCCTCTTGTTTGCGCAAGATGCGGAAGAGGCGATAGGTCGCTGGCAAATTTGAAGCTGGCGGCACCTGATTTAATAGCAAGAAATGCCCGCGCGCTTTGTCTAGCGCAAGTACAAGCTTGAGTGCCTCGTGCTTTATGGAGAGGTCGGTACTTTCAGATAGGAATATTGCCTCTGCCTGCGCACTCAAACCTTTTGCACTGTGGCTGCGGAGTGCGCGCAAGGCCAATAAGCGTGCCGGGCTAGGGACGGATTTGGCCATGGCGCACTCAAGTAGAGCCTCACCGGCCAATGGGTCGTTTACTCTTGGCGAAAGGACCCTCTCTACTATTTGAGCGTGAAGTTGGTGATTGCCCCGGCCACGCTCATGAAGCACAAGATTGAGAACTCTCATTTGCGTTTCTTGGGGGTCGAAGTGCCACAAGAAGTGAAGGGCGGCCGTGCGGAGGCCGGCAGGCGTCGTGCGCTGATCTAGCTTGCGCAGCAATTCGGTTGCATGCTGCTTATTCATTCTGAGCATGGCATGGGGGAGAAGCTGCTCACTCAACTCTGGGGCTGTTTGAGAAACACTTAGTATTCGTTCTTGCCAAACCAGAGAACCCCAGTTCACTTGATTTGCAAAAAACAAAACCTCGTGCCGCCATTGTTTCTCAAGTGTGAGCCGAGCGGGCTCACTAGTGGCCGTGCGGATTTGCTCGTTGAGTGTGCGGCAGCGCACCCACGCAAGATGAGTCTCTTTTTGTTGGAGCAAATCCTGAACAGGCAGGTCGCTTCGATAAAGCCCTTTGTGGAGAGGGTTTACGCTGTTTATGAAAACCCTAAGTCGATAAAGACTGCCGGTCGGCTCGTCAAGCCATTGAGCAAAAATGCTAAGGCATAGAATTGGTAATAAAAGCCTTAGCCAAGGCGCTTTTTCGGCACCTTCTGAGGGTTGTTTTCCTGTCTGCGGTTGCATGCTTTGGTAAACTTTCACACTTGACGGAACTTGGCCGACTTGGCCTAGTAGTCTCTCGCCATCAATGAACACACGCATTCTAATCTTCGCTCTGCTGCTCGTCTCTTTTGGGATGGGTGGTTGTTTGTCCACAGTAAACGAGAACCCTAAATCTGCCGTGGATCACTTTGGGCTTGAGAGCAGTTCTCTTGGCGCTTCGGGGGGGCGGTTCGCAATCACTTCATGGTCAGTCAATCAAGACATTGAGTTCGTGTTTAATGATTTCGTTGACCCGACTACTGTCAACTTGACAAGTATTTCGATCACAAGCCTCGATAACGGCGCGACTCCATCAGGAGAGTTTCTGGTTCGCGGTAAGCGTGTCATTTTTCGCCCGACCACATTCCCTTGCGACTCAGCGATGGGTTATGGGTTTACTGAGGGCAAGACATATGAGATTTACTTGCAACGCCCTGCGTTTGCAGGCGCGCCAGCACCTAATGCCGTTCACTCCTTGGCGGGGCGTCCTAATGAAACACAAATCGAAGGCTCAATCACAACATCTGGCATCAACGATTTATCTCCGGGCGCGCCTTCCGTTGAAATCGGCGATCTCTTTTCTGATTCCGGAAATGATCGCGAGTTGCGGATCCCCGTTTATTTTAATGATGTCATGCAGGTATGCGCTTTGGCTAATCCTCAAAGCGGCAGCAGCTCGGTCTTTTCTGTCACTCTGTTCGATCAAGCGGGCTGGACCGTTGATGTCGTTGGCACCTGGGAGGTCGTCGTTGATCGAGACCTCTTGACAACAACGGCCATTTTTACCCCAGCGACGCCTTTGCCAGGTAATGGCGCAGACGATGCTCAAGCTGAGCCCAAGCGGAATTTAATCATCAGCGTCTCCGCTCTGGCTTCAGATGTTTACGGAAACAGCATCACAAACGCCGGCTCTTTTTCTCTGCCGTTACCCTATTACCCTAAGGCTGAGATTCAACTTGCGGAAGCATTTACCGACCGCGCGGCTTTCGACTCAATTGCGAGTGCGCAAGGGCTTTGGGCTGAAGAGGGGCCTGGCCTTGATTCGGGTCTCGACCCTATAACTCAATTGCATCACGGAGGCGGGCACGGTGCATTAGGTCCTCTTTTCTTATCGAGTTCTGTTACTTTTGACACTGACTCATCAACCTTCTTCTCTCCCTTTTTAGGAGCGAATGTCTCAGTCCTAGGTGGATGTTTCCAGTTCTCTGATATTTATGTCGGCGCAGAAGGCATCCTCTTTGCACAAGGTGAGCAACCGCTACGCTTGGTATCGTCGGGCGAATTCCTCGTTGACGGCCTGATTGATGTGGCAGGTGCCGATGGCGCCATCAATATCGGTAAGTTTCGCCCCTTGACGGAGTCGGCTTTGGGTGAGCCCTCTACAAATATGTTTGAGGTGCAAGCGCAGGGCGGTATCCCTGGCATGGGGCAACTCGCGGCGGGTTCTGGCGGGCATGGTGGTGAGGCTTGGTTTTATGGTCGCGCAAATGGGTTCAGTTATGACCCCAACGCCAGCAATAAATATTTTTATCTCGATAAGAATAACTGGGTCGATTACGAAGATCCCAATAACGGCAATTTAGCTGACCCGACTCGGTATAACGAAGGCTTATACCTTGACGATGTTTGTGGGCAAAATGGTGGGCCCGTTGGTGGTGGAGCAGCTATTGGCTCGCCCGTTGATGACGCTTCCTCCATCCACCTCAACTTTTTTGATGGTGCCGGGCTTCCAGCAGGTAATGGCGCGGGCATGGGCACTTGGGCCTGGCCGCCATTTGCTTGCCAGATTCCAATCGGAGCCGGTCGCATCAAAACACATGAAACGGGTGAAGCTGATGTATATTCCCAATTTTCCATCCACCGCGCGCGTGGTGGCGGTGGCGCAAGTTACTGGACAGCCGGTGTCCGAGGAGAGGTCTTTGAGCTGGGTGCCATCAACCCACTCGGCGAAGATTTAATCGCTATCAATCAAGAGCCTAACATTGATGCCCCGAGCGGGCTTCACGAGTTCAATGGCGATGGTCTAAACGCTGACTTGTTCGTATGGAATGCCTTCTCGCCCGCATCCACTCCGATCGTTGATGGCGCTCACGGTGTCTACGATGTCCCGGTAGGCCAAGAATCACTCAACCCAGAATCGGGCTTCCTTCTCGGCGGTGCGGGTGGTGGTGGTGCAGGCAATAGCGACCATGGGTCCTATGCAAAAGAGCCTCACCCAATTGGTGGCAGTAACGGCGAAATTGATACCTTCCGCAGCTGTGATGGTGCAGGCGGTGGTGCGGGTGGTGGTGCCATTCAACTTCATGCTGGCTCTAACTTTGTTCTAAACGGCGTGATTGATGCTCGAGGCGGCAATGGGGGCCTTTCAGCATTTATGCAGGCAATCCCTTTTGCGGAAGAAGCTGCAATTTTGATGACCCCTCCAGGAGATGCTGGCGGCGGTGGTGGTTCCGGAGGCGCGGTCTTAATTCAAGCCCCCGTCGTCCAATTAGATCTTAATTCGATTCGCTTGCTTGGCGGTACGGGAGGCAAAGGTTCAGCCGGTAATTCAGGCGGTGATGGTGGTGCAGGGGTCTTGCACATCGATGTGGCTGATTTCGTCTCGACGAATAACCCGCCCATTGGCCTAAGCATGGCCGATTTTGCCTTTATTGTCCAGCCACTCGCTTCGGTTGATTTAGCTCCGACGGGGCAAAACATTGGTGAACCCAATTTGGGTTTATTCTCCGGCGAATTCGGATCTGGTGGGGGCGATGATGGCGACATTTCTGTCGAGGGGCTTTTCTTTAATGGCAATTCGAGCTCTGTGCAGTCACTGTGGCTGAATGATTTTCCGAGCCAATACGCCACAGCAACGCTTCTTGGCTGGACGGTTGACTACGAGTATCGTGTGAAAACGGGCGAGCCAGTTTTGACTAAGAGCTTTACCCACCTCGATTACGGAAGCCTTCCAGCCGCTGAAGTTATGGCGCCTGGCACGAGCCCCTTTTGGGTTGCATTCCAAGCTGGTTATGCAGCTAGCGGCGCAGATCTTTCTGCAAATCCTGATGCCGTTTACAACGAAACCCCCTGGTCCATTCCAGGTCGCAATGACGCGTCTGACATCGACATCTTGCGTACCAAAATTGTTCGCGCATGGCGTTTCCGTATTGGCTTTGATCACGACATCATTCATGATGTGCTATTTCAAAATCAAGGTGATGCAGGCTCCTACCTTCGCGTGACGAATATCCAACTCGATTGGACATGTGATTAGGCCGGCATTTCGATCGGCACCGGCGGCATTTTCTTTTTGCCAACCTGATGTCATCCTGACTGGGAAGCGGGTAGCCTTGCGTGGGCATGGTCTGCTGGTTGATGAAAAGGGCTCCATCCGAGCTATTCTCCCTGAGGCTGATTGCCCTCAAGGTGCTGTGCCATTCGTTTTTGCGGGTGAGACTTGGGTCGCGGCTCCCATTTTGGCGCATGCGCATTTAGAGAGTCTTGACGCACCATCGCTTCCTTGGCCACGGAAGCCGTTTTCCGCATGGCTTGCTGCGCTTTTGGCGTGGCGCTCCTCGTCTGCGAATGAAACGGCACATAGCGATGGTTTACATGATTCTAAGCAGAGTCATCTCGGTGTGCCGAAGCGATTATTGCAGGCGGGTTGCGCTCGCTTTGCGACTCACATCCATTGGGCGCCAGACGAGGTTGAGGCCTGGCCTTGGTCGCACTGGCAGGATCTGTGCGTACTTCCAGAGTTTTTTGCGCCAACTCATAAGGCACCTTCTTTGTCCTCTATTGAACAACTGCATGCTCGTGCAGAGAGAGCTTGCCTTGCGGGCGTTTCCGGTTTTGCGCTTCACGCACCCTATTCGGTTTCCCTTCCTTGGGCCGAATCGCTTTCTACTTTTTGCAAGCAAAAGGGGCTACTCCTAAGTGTGCATTTCGGCGAGCACCAAGAAGAGCTCGATTGCCTTGAAGGGCGTGAAAACGGTCTTTCGCAGTTGTTTCGAGAGCGCGGCCTGCGGGCCTGCATGGGTTCAAGTCGCTCACCTCTTGAGTGGCTTCATTCCTGCAATGCCATGCGCCCAGGCGTGCTTGCTGCTCACACGGCTGCTCTGTCAGTGAGTGATTTGATTCGTCTCGAAAAGGCAGACGTTGCTCGGGTTTGGTGTCCAGGCGCGCATGACTATTTTGAGCGTGATACACCAGATCATTTTGTGCAAGACGGTCTACCCCTGCCTGCTCTTGGCTGTGATTCCATGGCGTCTAATACGCGACTTGACCCACTTTACGAAGCGCGAATGGCACGGCAAATTTTGCCTCAACCTGGCCCCGAAGCCTGGTGGGATGCCTTGACGCTGACGGGTGCTAAAGCGCTGGGTTACGCCGCTCGTTACGGAAGCTTGTTGCCGGGTTTCCAAGCGGAGGTTCTGCGGATCCAGTGCGAATGTGGCACTACATCCGCCGAGATTTGTGATGCTCTCACAGCGCGAGCCGATTTGCCGGTCGCCTTCGGTAGAATGACGGCTCATGGCCTTCTCACCTGAAGCAATTCAACTCTTGCGCGAGTGTCAAACTCCGCTTATCGCAGGGCACCTTCGTGCCGATGGCGATTGCTTGGGCTCAGCGATTGCGTTGAGCCAGGTTCTGCGTGATATGGGCAAAGAGCCCCAAATCATGATGCCAGATGAGCCTGATGGGCGCTATGGCTTCCTTGCTGCACACACCCCTTGGTTGATTTTTGAAGACGAGCTTCCAGAGCATGATTTGTTCATTGTCTGCGATTGCTCCGTTTTACCACGACTTGGTCGCATGGGGGAAGCCATCCAAAATGTTGCTACACCTCGGCTTGTGATTGACCATCATCCACTTGACGACCCCAGCCCCTGGACGGCACTGATTCATGACCCCACGGCCGCCGCTTCGGGTTTGTTGATTTACGAATTGGCGCAAACCCTTGGCGTCCCCCTCAATGGGCGCGCTTGCGAGGCTGCTTTTACGGCTTTGATGACCGACACTGGTTGGCTTAAATATTCCAATGCCGACGCGCGGTGCTGGGGTGCTGCTGCAGATTTAGTTGCGGGTGGGCTCGACAGCGAAAAAATATATCGGCAAATCTACCAGCAAAATGAGCCGGGTCGTCCGCGTGGTGTGGCTGCTGCTCTCGCTAACCATGAATCTCTTCAAGAGCCTTCGCTTGCTTTGGCTTGGGTGAGCCAAGGCGATCTGCAAGAATCGGGCGGTACACTCGAAGATACAGATGATGTCCTCGATTTGATGCGTGCTGTGTCTTCGGTTGAAGCTGTCGCGCTCGTGGTTGAGCGTAAAAACGGGGTTGCCAAAGTGAGTTTTCGCAGCAAGACTTGGCTTGATGTAAATCTCATCGCCAAAACTTTAGGCGGGGGTGGTCATGCCCGCGCTGCAGGTGCCACTTTTGACGGCACCGTTGCCTTAAGTGATGCCGTCCACCAAGTGCGCAAAGCATTGCTTGACGGTTTTTCAGCGCAAAAGCAATCGTAGCTCTTTAGCCCGAGAGCGACTCGCGCTTGCGGAACAAACCAAGCAACGCGTAACGAGCAAGTTTCGGATTTTTGCGCAAACGACGCGTGACATAGGGATACCACATTTCGCCATAAGGCACATAGACCCGCACAGGAATGCCCTGATCACGCATCTTGCTGCGGAAGGCCTCTTGCACGCCAAGCAAAACCTGAATTTCAATACGCTCAAGCGCGCCTGGAATCTCTCGGGCCAGCTCTAGCACTTGATTGGCGAGAACGGCATCGTGGGTGGCAATGGCCAAGAAACCTCCGCCCTCAAGGATAATCTTTGCGGTGCGGAGATAGCTCGAGTTGACTTCAGCAGGCAACTGAAAAGCAATGGATGCTGGCTCAACATAAATGCCTTTGACCAGCCGCACATTAACGGCCCCGTGTTGTGCAACGAGATTGCGGGCGTCTTGTTCGGTGCGGAAGAGCATCGATTGTAAAACGCAGCCGACTTGCTCAAGCTTGTTGGCTTGAAGAGCTGAAAAAAGTTGCAAAGTGTTGTCGACCGTGGGGGAGTCTTCCATCTCGTAACGCAAAAAAGCCTCGGCTTCGCCGACCATGTCTGTGAGCCGTTGTGTCGCCTCACGGCTTTTTGAGGGGTCAAGCAGTAAGCCGAGTTGTGTTGGCTTAGTTGAGACATTGCGCTCAAGGCCGCGATCCACGAGAGCCTGTAAAAGCGCTTCGTATTCGGCGAGCATGCTTTCTACTCCTTGAAAGGAAGAAACCGATTCGCCCAAAATGTCGTAAGTGACACGATACCCCTTTGCTTGCAGGCGCGCGCCAGCCCGCAGAGCATCTTCACAGGTCTCGCCAGCTATGTAGCGGCGGCTTACGCGGCTCACAATGAAGCGCGGGAGGAGCGGCACGGACGCCGCGGCAATTCGGTCGAAGATGGACATGTTAAAGGGCTAACCCCTAGGATTTTAGTTCCATCCTTTTCTTCCAGATATACTTCTCTCATGATTCGGGGAACTTTCCAGACGACTGGTCTCATCTTGCTTTGGCTTTGCGGCTCTTGTGGCACATCACTTGACAGCGATACGCCTGCTGCATGGCCTATCCAGGGTGAGTGGACGGGCGATTTAATCCTTGTTTCTGTTGATACTATGCGTGCAGATCGGCTGAGTCTCTACGGTGGTGATCGCGACACAGACGGTTTGGCTACTCAATTTGGCACTCCAGCTTGGCTTGCATCTCAGGGCACAACTTTTGAGCAGGCTTGGGCGCCTATCGGGAAGACCTTGCCGGCCTTGGGCACTTTCTGGACTGGGCTTGACCCACTTGAGCATGGTGGCGTGTCGAATAAACATGCGGTTTTGGCACCATCCCGCATGCGAACCTATGCTGAGCAGGGCGCGCTCGGCCTTGCCATGGTGGCCAACCGCTCTTTAGGGCCTGCAAGTGGCTTGGCCCAAGGCTTTGCTGGTTATGCCATGCGTTGGGGTGCGCAAGAAAAAGAGATCGCAAGTGAAATGACCCGCCGCACTCGTGATGCGATTTCCGGCAAGAAGCGGCTCGTTTTGTGGGCTCATTTTATGGCGCCTCACCAGCCTTACGACCCACCTGAGGCGGAAGCCGCTCGTTACCAGGTTGGCGGAACTCCTGGGAGTAATGCCTTGCTTGCTAGTATTCACCGAGACCCAGCTTCTTTGTCCATGAATGAAAAGCATCGTTTGCGAGCTTTATACGATGCTGAAATCCATATGACTTCGACCCGTGTCGCTGAGCTGCTGGCGGGCCTCGATGCAAATTATCGTGCTGCTGGGCGAGGTGGATTGTTAGAAAATGCCCGCGTAGTTTTTTTTAGTGATCACGGCGAAGAGTTGGCTGACCACCATGGCTATTTCATGCACGCCAAGAGTCTTTATTCGGGCGTGATTCGGGTGCCTTTGATTCTGGCAGGGCCAGGCATTCCATCATCCGCGAGAGAGAGTCAATCTTTAGGTCTTGGCGACATCTTGCCTTTAGTCATCCACGGTACGGCTCCCAAGGGTGGTGTGCAATGTGCCAGTTGGCAGGGGCAGTTTTTTGCCGCTCGGGATGATCGCTGGACACTGATTCACAATCCAACCCTTGATCGCAATGGCCCACTTGAGCCTCCCGAAGATGTGGCCTTTTTTTATCCAGCTGTGGCTCTGTTCGACCGAGAGGCTGACCACGCCGAGCTGCAAGATGTCGCTGCGCAATATCCTGAAGTCACTCGCAGGCTCTTAAGAGAGTTGAGGCTTTGGTGGGCGGGCTTAAACCCTGCTTCACCGGGCATCCCTGAAGGGGTCGACCCAGCGCTGTTGGCAGAGCTCGGTTATTCCGATAGCTTTGAGAATCAAATGACTGAGCCTTGGCTCCCAGAGCAATGGAACCCATAAAACCACTGCCGATCGCTTCGCTCTTTTCACGAGAGCGTATTCTTCCAGTTGTCGAAGGCTTGATTCTGGCTAGCATCGTTTTGGGCGTGCTCGCTGCTGGCGGCGAAGTCGTGCGTGCCTCTTACCACGGTTTGTTGCACAGCACTTTGGGCGACGCCGTTATGCGACAGGGCTATTTGCCTGAGAATCCATACCATGCAGGTGTCCCCTTGCGCTATTACACGCTTTACCCATGGCTAGGAGTAAAGTTGGGCTCATTCTTGGGTGGCTCACTTTGGGGCTTTGCCGCCATAAATGTGATGGCCGCCTTCTTGTTTGGCCCAGCACTCGATGCTCTCGGGCGAGCGCTTGATTTGCGCTTCCATGCTCGCCGCGCCGCTTTTTGGGCGGCGATTCTCGGCTTCCACGGCCTTGGCTGGCTTGCGCTCCAATCTGAGAGCCTGGCGGGTGCGCCCCCGGTGATGGCATTGCGCGAGATGGTTTTACCCGATACAGCCTTCGCATGGGACGCCCGCCTCCAAGCCTTCCTCCCAAAGTTTTTTAATGTCTCCTCTTTTGCAATCTCGCTTCCCTTTGGTCTAAGCGCATTAGCCGCCGCAATTCGAATCGGAGGCCGCCCCCTTGAGGTTTTTGCGCCTCTGGCTTTTGCTCTAGCCCTCAACCCTTTGGTCGGCGCTTATGTCGCCTTAGTCGTTGCTCTCTGGAAGATTCACACTTTGCTGTCGGGCTCAATACTTGAGCGTTTGCGTTGGCCTTTCGTCGGGTTTCTTGCTTTTGTTTTTGCGGGCATTTCATTGCTGCCCCTTTTTCACGCAGCACCTACGGGGCAAAGCTTGACAGGAGGCTTTGCGGGTATCGGCTCCCCGTTGTTTAGCCTGATTGGCCCCTCTTTTTTGTTAATCGTTTTGAGCTTCTGGGGCTTTCCCAAAATGCCAGCAGCATCACGCTCGGCGCTGCTTGGCGCTCTTGTCTTGGCTGGCGCGTTGGCTTTTTTACCTTTGCCCTGGGCGAATCAATACAAGCTTGCGCGACTTTTCGCTTTATTGCTTGCTCTTCCAGCCGGTGTGGCTTTGGCTCGGTTCTGGAGTTTAAGAGGGTGGTTTCGAGCCGGGCTAATCGCTCTTGCTTTGCTCTGCGTGCCCACGACGCTCTGTACGATTGAGGCTTATCTTAAGTGGGGTAAGGAAGCCGCACCGCTGCCTCTGCAAACGGTAGACGGAGTATTCCAGATACGAGATCACCCTCTCTCTCCGTTCCCAGATTCTATTGCCCGAGCTGAGGCGGAAGCGGCTCCGGATGCTGTGCTCTGGATGCACCCCAGCCACCCCGCAACTCAGGCCAAGGGCGCTGTTGCACAAGGTAATGTGCTCGCACCTTTGTTTCATCACTCTTTGTTCGTGGACCGGCCTCAAATCCATAATGATCGCCAGGCCGATTTGCAAAAACGCCTTGATCTATCCGCTCAGCTTTGGGGTGATGATTTGATTCAAACCAAGCAGGCACTCTCTCTCTCTCGCGCACTCTTGCCGAATCGACCCTTTTTGATTATGACTCACGAATCGGCAGATAAGACGGTGCAGGCATTGAGCGCTGTTTCGGGCGCGGAACTGTTGGCCGCTGAGTTGGGCTGGCAGTTGTGGCGGCTACCAAATCTAAAATAGGCTGTCGCCACTCAAGTGCTTGTAGTACTTCGGCTCTCGAAATCGTGGTGAGCCCCGAGAGGTCAGCCAGCGTGCGCGCCACGCGAAGAGTGCGGAGTAGCCCTCGGCCACTCAATTCCATGCGCTCGGCGGCTAATTGAAGTGCAGCTTGCGCTTTTGATTCAAGGCCCGTTTCTTTGAGTTGCTCAAAATTCGCCTCAGAAGATACTTTGTAATGCCCTTGCTGCTGGCGTGCCGCTTGAACCTCTCTTGCGACTTGAAGCTCGGCGTGAATCTTTTCATCGTGCGGTGCGCTTGCGGGCTGCTGCAAGCGCTCGGGGGACACAGGCCCCATTTCAACAAACAAGTCAAAACGGTCAAGGAGTGGGCCTGAAGTGCGACCCCAATAGGCACGGAGTTTTGTGTCGCTGCACCGGCAAGGAACACGGGGGTGCGTGTGAAACCCACAAGGGCATGGATTGCGTGTAGCCAAAAGGAGGGCATCTGCCGGGAAGCGTGCTTCTTCCTGTGCGCGTTGGATAGAAATGAATCGCTCTTCAAGGGGTTGGCGGAGACTCTCGAGAACGGGGCGCCCGAATTCAGGAAGCTCGTCTAAAAATAAAACCCCGCCATGAGCACGAGAAATCTCGCCTGGGCGTAGAGGACGACCACCACCTAAAACGGATTGAGCTGAGGATGTAGCATGCGGCGCTCGAAACGGCGGCGTGCTTGGAAGGCGACCCAAGGGCCCAAGAAGTGCTTCAATCTTGGCTAACTCTAGGGCTTGATCGGCATCTAATGGAGGCAGCAAGGTGGGCAGGCGTCGCGCCAACATGCTCTTGCCTGTGCCCGGCGGCCCCTGGAGGAGCAAACTGTGGCGCCCTGCTGCCGCGACGACCAAAGCGCGCCTCGCTGACTCTTGGCCTCGGACATCATCAAGTCGCAGTGGAAGGGCTGGCGCACCGGGATCTTGTTGGGAATCGTCTAGAGGTAAAACGGCCAAATCAGGGGTTGCGCCAGACTGCAAATATGACGCAACTTGCCCAAGGTCGTCAAAGCCGATGACTTGGATGCCCGGCGCCATTGAGGCCTCGCGCGCGGCTGAGCTTGCTGTAATGAGAGTGCTGCCGTGTGCTTGACTCGCTTCAAGAGCAGCAAGGAGCAAACCTCTGGCAGGGCGGAGCAGGCGACCCTCGAGATTGAGCTCAGCAAGGAAGAGAATCGGTCGTTTGGGGCGGGGGACTTGCCCTTGTTCCATCATTACGCCGACGGCTAACGCAAGATCAAGTGGCAAGCCCCCTTTGGGCAATTGAGCGGGGGAGAGATTGAATAAAATCTTGCCTCGGGGGAAAGCAAAGCCACAACTCGCCATGGCGGCGGGTAATCGCTCTCGAGACTCTCGGGTTGCAGCATCGGCCATGCCGACAACGATTGTGCGGCTGAGACCTCGGCCAAGCAGGGTTTCAACTGCGACAAGGTGCGCGCGCCCACCGTGAAGGCAGGCGCCGAGAATGGGGCTAGAGATCCACTTCACATGGAGTAGACGGTTTCAGCACAGAAAGGTAACGCATGAATTACGGAACAGGAAAAAACAGACTACCGCTCGCTGTGGTTTTGACGGGGATGCCACGAGCTGCAAGTAAACCACGCGCTGGAAGAGGCTCATCTTCGTCGCTACATGAAACCCAAGCAACTCTCGGTTTAAGGTGATCAAGCAGTGGACCCAACCCATGCACGGTCAAGCCATGATGGGGTAGCAGAAGCATGTCGATGGGGCCCGGCTTCAGGCGTTTTTGCAAATCTTGTAAAGTCCAGCCAGAGGCGTCGCCCAGCAAAACGGCTCGAAAGCGCCCTTTGTAAGTGACTTCGAGAGCAGCCCCTCGATTATTGCTTACACTTGGGTCAGCTGCGTTGAGCCCCAAAATCCGAGCCGACCAAGGGCGAGGGAAATCAATCATTATGGTTTCGCCAGGCCAAACTTTTTCGACCGTCGGGTTGAGTCGAGACTGCAAAATCTCTGCTCCAGAAATATGATCGGCGTCATGGTGAGAGTAAAGAACACGACTCGGTGGCGGAAGGCGATAGCGGCTTAACTCCGGAATGAGCCGCCGGTCGAGCAAGGTCATGGGGGAAAGCCGTTGCGAGCCAAAATCAAAAAGAAGCGACTCATGATGGCCTGCAACAAGAATAGAGAGCCCATGGCCAACGGGAAGTGCGAGCAGACTCGGTCGCGCCCGTGGAAGAATGGGGTGGCTGAGCCCAGGTATTGGAAGGAAGAGCAGGAGCGGGATGAGACATAGAATGGCCTGACTGATTTTTGCGCGATGAAGCCAATACAGACTCAACCCACAGAGTAAAAAAAGGAGGGCCGTCGGCAATTGTGTCGCGAGCCAGGGGCTTGCCGGCCATCGCGCGCATTGCTCAAGCATTGCCGCCTCGATTTGGCGGATGCCCTGAAGGGCCGGCGATGTGACCCATTCAGCATAAGGCACCAACGACAGCAAGCTGAGCATGATGCGAGGCGCCAGGCTGATTGCAAAAACGGGAGTCAGAAGAATGCTCCAAGGCTCAAGTGTGCCTTGCAGCTCATGCAGCCACGGAGCGGTTGCAAGAAATGCGGCAAGCGAAGGCACAAGAACACGCGTGACTCGTGTGCGGTCACCGAGGCTTGGTGCAAGCAGAATGCCTGCCGTCGCAGAATAGGACAAAAGTAAACCCAGCCCCGCTGTACGCTCAGGGAAAAGGAGCACCTCGCACCAAAGCGCACCTCCCCAGATACTAAAACTTGAGAGATTGAAAAAACGCCTTGCAGACCATTCTCGCAAAAATAGTGCGCTGCAAGCCCTTACGACAGATGCCTGAAAACCAGCCATCCCTGCGACGAGCAAAATAAGGGGCAGGCGTGCTTTTTGAAAGCGTTTCGGGAGTAAGCACTGTAGGAAGGCATTCCAGAGCCAAAGGTGCATCCCGGAGACTGCAAGGAGGTGAAGCAGACCCAATTGCCGAAAATGGTCCTTGTGCAGTGTTTCTAGGCCGCTTCTCTCGCCGAGAAGCAACGCCATGGCAAGTGCGGCTTCGTGTTGCGGCAAGGCCTCAGAGAGCCTCTGGCGAACGCCCATGCGTAGTTGCATAAGCCAAGGAATCGATTTGTGCCCAATACGCACCCAGCTCGCCGCGCGCACACTGCGATAAGGCCCTCGTTGTTCAAGGCGCCCACGGATGCGCAGCCAATCGCCTGGCAGAATGTCTTGTGTCGCGCTCAAAGTGAAAACTCGAGCAGGGTAAGGTTGATTGGGCAAGAGTCGATTCTGTTGATCTCGGAGTTCATCCATTTCCCATGCCCCCCGTGGGGCGTCAAAGCGGATTGCCCGAGCTGTAATCCAGACGGGCGAGCTGGCGGACGAGTGGCTGATTGTGGCTTTTTGTGCACGCGCACCACCCAAGAGGAATGCCAGGAGAAGCAACGCGAATAGATGAACTCGCTTGGGTTTCGCCGCTAATGCCGCAAGACATAAGCAAAGCAAATAGAGAGGTTGCACAGTCGGCTGAAAACCGGCACCTAAAATAAATGCGGCCGCTGTAGTGGGGAGGAGAACCCGAGAGAGGCGAGCGCCTTCCATATCAGGAAGACGGTTTCACGGGGCAAAGGTGACTCTACAATCTGGCATGACCATGCCAACCCTTGGAGCGCTGTACGCCGGTACATTCGACCCCGTCACACACGGGCATCTTGATCTCATTCGTCGTGGCGTGGAGCTCTTCGGATCTCTTCTCGTTGCTGTGGCTGACAACCCCAATAAAAACCCCCTCTTTTCCGCTGAGGAAAGAGTTGACATGATTCGCGCCGAGGTTGGCGACCTTGCCGTTGAGGTTGAGTACTTTCGTGGGTTAGTTGTCGACCACGCACGCCAGCGTGGGATTCAACGCCTTTTGCGAGGCGTGCGGACCGTGTCTGATTTTGAATATGAGTATCAAATGGCCATGACGAATCGGGTTTTAGAGCCTGAAGTTGAGACTGTTTTCGTGATGCCAAATGAAGAATATGCATATGTCTCGAGTCGCTTGATGAAAGAGGTCTATGAAGCAGGCGGCGAGCTCCAACGCTTTCTGCCCGGCCGTGTTCACCGACTCTTAACGGAAAAATTGGCCTCGTCCTGAGTACCTGTTTCACGGCACTTTTTGCTTCCTTTGTTCCACTCCATCCCATGAAAACCATTTCAACCGATCAAGCGCCCGCTGCAATTGGCCCATACAGTCAAGCCATGCAAACAGGTGATTTCCTTTACACCAGCGGCCAAATCGCACTCAATGCTGCGGGGGATCTCTGTCAAGGCGATGTGGGCGAACAGACTCATCAAGTGTTTGACAACTTGCGCTCTGTTCTTGCCGCCGCTGGCTGCACTTTATCTGATGTTGTTAAAACAACCGTTTTCTTGGCCGATATGGGCGAATTCGGCATCGTGAATGAAATATATGCCGGTGCCTTTGGCGATCATCGCCCGGCGCGAAGCACGGTTGAGGTTGCGCGACTTCCTTTAGATGTGCGTGTTGAAATTGAAGTTATCGCTCGCGTGCCTTAAAGGCGGCGACTTTTTTCAAAACGGTCTCTTAAATGATCGCCTAGCGTATGCAGGGCGAGCAATGTTGTGGCAAGCGCGGCCGCTGGTACAAGGAAAAGCCAATGGCCGGCGATGAGGGGGTTCATGCTTGCGAGGCCTTCGCTAGCAAGTGAGCCCCAGCTGACATTGGGGGCTTCGACGCCTAGGCCAAGGAACGACAAGAAGGCTTCCATCAGAATGACTCTGGGCAAGGTGAGGCCGAGCATTACGATGACGGGCGCGGCGAGGTGGGGCAGAATGTGCTTTTTGAGTGTGCGGATTGGCGAGGAACCCACGGCTGTGGCGGCTTGGCTGAACGCTGTGTCGCGGAGTCGAAGTGCTTCTGAACGGGCGACTCGGGCCGTGGGCAGCCAAAAGAGGAGCCCCACGGCAAAAAAGAGTAAGTGCAAACGCCCTATGCCTAGAGCGGCCATTTCCGATCGGTATTCTTGAAGGATGCTCAATAGAAAAAGGACAAAGGCAACCATCGGAACGCTTTCCATGGTGTCAGCAAGTCGCATCATGATGCGGTCGGTACGCCCGCCGAGGAAGCCCGAGATTGCGCCGTAGGGCACTCCAACGAGAAGTGCAACTAAAGTGCCAAGCAGGCCAACTAAAAGAGAGACTCGCGCGCCCCAAATCGTGCGCGCTAATAAATCTCGGCCATAAGCATCCGTGCCGAGGACGGGTTGCTGCAGCCAAGCCGGAGCTTGAAGCGATTGCTCTGGATGAAAAGCTGCGGGGTCTTGAATCGGCAAATAGGGGCCAAGGAGAGCTAGTAAAGCAACAATAAAGAGAGTGGCTAAACTGATCTTGGCCGAAATGGAAGTGCGGCGTTGCATCAAGAGAGAGCCTCTGCGCGTGGGTCGAATCGAGAGATGCCCCAGTCGGCGAGAAGCGTTGTCAAACCCAAAACGGCGGTATAGAGAAGGGTTGCGCCTAAAGCCAGGGTGTAGTCACGATTAAGCGCGGCTTGGACAAAGTGCGCGCCCATGCCGGGTAGCGCAAAGACTTGTTCAAGGACAAGGGAGCCGGTCAAAATCCCGGCGGCTGCAGGCCCAAGAAAAGCCAAAACGGGGATGAGCGCTCGTTGCAAGACATGCCGAGACAGTAATGGGAGGCCATGTACGCCACGAGCGCGCGCAGCTTGCACTGCTGGGCAATGCAGAGTCTCGAGAGTTGTCGTGCGTGTCAATCGAGCGAGTTGAGCCGCACAGGGCAGCCCGAGGCAGAAGGCCGGCAGGATGTAGTGCAGAGCCGAAGATGCGCCCGCAGGTGGGAGCAGGCCAAGTGAAAAGGAAAATAGAGAAATGGCTAGCCCAGCCAGAACGAAGTTGGGTAGGGCTAGGAAAATCGAAGTCAAAATCCCTAAGCCGCGGTCAGGCCATTGATTGCGGCGTAAGGCCGCCCAGAGCCCGAGAGGTATGCCAAAAACAAGGGCGATAACCAATGCGCTTGCGCCAAGTGCAAGAGAAACTGGAGCGGATTGTGCTAAGAGGGTGGAGACATCCGTGCCGCGATAACGAAGGGATGGCCCAAGGTCGAAATGGAAGACGAGGTCTTGTAGGGCTCGCAGGTATTGCTGATGGACGGGTTCATCTAAGTGGTATTGGGCTAGCAGAGCTTGCTCGACCTCGGGTGAAAGTTGCCGCTCTGCGTCGAATGGGCCACCACGCGCGGCATGAAGCAGAAAAAAGGAAGCTGCGTGTACAACCAAAAGGGTAAGCAAGAAGGCACCTAGTCGTCGCAAGAATGGCGAGCTTTTTGGTCTAGTCATGAGACGCCTCGGAGAAATGCAAAGCCGACCAGTCAATCCAGCCTCGGAGGTTTTGGTGCATGCCTTTGAGTCGTGGGGAAATTAGCTCAAGAGATTCGTCGTGATATAGCGGCAGAATGATGTGCTCTTGCAAGAGTAAGTCTTCGGCCTGCGTAAGTAAGTCAAGTCGCATTTGGGAGTCGGTTGCATCTCTTGCAAGCTGGAGCAGTTGATCAAAAGCCTGGCTTTGCCAACCCGTGCGATTGTTGCCATTTTGACTTTGAAAAATATCGAGGAAAGTCTCAGGCGCGAGATAATCGCCCACCCAAGAGGAGCGAGAAATTTGGTACTCAAGCCCGCGCTGAGCAGTAAGGAATGTTTTCCATTCTTGGTTTGCGAGCTTAACCTCAACCCCTAAATTCCGGCGCCACTGGTCTTGGAGGAATTCAGCCAAAATACGATTGCGTGGGCTGGAAGGAAAAAGAAATGCGAGAGGTTGGGCTTCTTCCGGTCGGTAGTTTGACTGTTTAAGGGCGACGAGCGCGGCTTCTGGGTCAAAGGTCTGCCGTTTTGTTTTGAGCCCGCACGATGCGTCGTAGTCATGCAAATCAGGCGGGACGAAGCGAGAAGCCGGGCGGCATCCGGCCCCAAGGACTTGAATCAGTGCAATGGGGTCAATCGCTAAGCTGAGCGCCTGGCGCAGGAAAGGATCTTTGAGGGTCGAATCTTGAGTTTGAAACCGAAGGAAGCAAGTCGCAAACTGAGGTGTGGTAGCGAAGGAATTGGGGTGTTTTGCCTTTAACGCCGAAACGGCTAGCGGCGGGACGCGAGGCGAATAGTCAACCTCACCAGCAAGGAATAGATTGAGTGCGGTCGTATCGGATTCAACGGTAAAAAAATCGATGCTCGCAATTTGGGTTGATGTGGTGTTCCAGTAGTGTGGGTTGCGTTCGAGCCGCACTCGATCTCGAAGACGGCGAAAGGCCAATCGATAAGGGCCCGAGGCAATGGCGCCAAATGCTAGTGCTGAAACTTGGCCTTCGCGTAATTCTGAAGGGATAGGTGCGAGGGCTGGCCAAGCGCATTGTTCCGCAAAATTCCATGCCGAGTGGGGGAAGTCAATTTGAAGTGTAGACTCCGAGGCGGTGAAGGCGGCGTCGTTTAACCAGCTGGCGTAGGGTGCGCCTGTGCTTGGATTCTGCAGTCGCCGCCACGACTGCAAGATGTCGTCTGCCGTGATGGTGCGCCCGTTTGACCATTTGGCCTCTTTTCGCAGATGGAAAACCCAGCGGCGGCTTTGGCGACTTGATTCCCAAGACTCGGCCAACCCTGGGATAGGCTGGAGGGTCAAAGCGTCAAGTCGTGTTAACCCTTCGAAGAGAGCCGACAAGATGCGAGCGTCAGCAAGCCCAGTGGCCAATTGTGGGTCAAGGATGGCTGGGTCAGCGCCATTCGCGATGCGGAGAACGGCCGCGTCTTGCGTGCATGAACCTGCGCCCACCACAAGGAGCAGTGAGGCCATAAAACGAGCTCGGGGCAGGGTTTTTCTCCAATCCACAAGAGCAGGATAGCGGCAAGGGGGCGCGTCCGACTAGAATCAACTTCGATGGAACTGCCACTCCTTACGGTTGAGAATCTCTGTGTGCGCGATGCCGCGCTTGCCGAGCTACCGTGCCTGCTCGAAATGCCCGGATTCTCGATTGAACCAGGGGAAGCCGTTGCCTTGGTGGGTCCCTCTGGCTCGGGCAAGAGTTTGACCGCTCTAAGCCTTTTGGGCTTGTTGCCCACATCTTTACAAATTTCAGCGGGTGCGAGTGTTCAATGGAAAGGCCAAGAATTATTGGGTTTGTCCGAAAAATCCTGGCTGCCATTTCGTGGGGGGCAAGTCGCAATGGTTTTTCAAGACCCTTCTACGGCACTCAATCCAGTTTTGACCGTGGGCTTTCAATTGCTTGAAGTCTTAAGCTTGCATTGCCCTGATTTAGATGCCAGCTCGCGAGTGACTCGTGCTTGCGATGTGCTGACTGAGGTTGGGCTAAAGCAAGCTTCAGCCATGATGCAGCGTTATTCCTTTGAGCTGAGCGGTGGCCAACGCCAGCGAGTGATGCTGGCTCTTGCTTTGGCCGGTGAGCCTAGTTTGTTAATTGCCGATGAGCCGACGACTGCTCTCGACCCCGTCTTAAAGGCAAAAATAATGAGTTTGGTTCAATCTATCCGCACCAAGCGAGGTTTAGCCCTGCTCTGGATCAGCCACGATTTGCCTTTGGTGCAGAACCTTTGCGACCGCGTCATTCGTTTAGCGGCTCCCGGAGAGCGTGTCTTGGAGCCTTCTGTTGCAATAGACTTGCCTTCTCGCCGACCTGTCTCAGAATCGGCCCCTGTCGTCTTAGAGGTCAAAGGGCTTCGGGTGGAATACCCCACTCGTCGCAATTGGTTTGGGCAAACGCGTGATTGGGCCGCGGCCGTGGACGATGTTAGCTTCCAGATAAGAGCCGGTGAAGTCTTAGCCTTGGTTGGTGAATCGGGCAGCGGTAAATCAACGATCGGCCGTGCTGTTATGGGGCTCTTGCCCCAAGCAACTGGGCAGGTTTGGCTTAAGCCTTCCGATACTCTTGGCTTTCCGGTTCTTGGAGAAAAGAGTGCGACCTTGCGACCCCTGAGGCGACACTTCGCGATGGTATTTCAAGATCCTGCAGCATCGCTTGATCCACGGATGCCCGTTTGGAAGTCAATCGCTGAACCACTCGAAATTCATACTGCATTGGGGGCTGTTGAGCTCCGAGTTGCAGTTAATGATTTGCTCAAGCAGGTTGGCCTATCTTCCATTCAAGGTGATTCTCTGCCCAGCGAGTTGAGCGGAGGCCAATGCCAGAGAGTCGCTCTCGCTCGTGCCCTTGCTCTCAAGCCATCGCTACTCGTTTGCGATGAAGCCCTTTCTGCCCTTGATGCCCCACTGCGGCAGCAGCACTTGGCCCTTCTGGCGCAATTACAGGAAGAAACGGGTTGTGCCTGCTTATTTATCACGCATGATTTGGCTTCTGTTGCGCACCTCGCTCATCGCGTTGGGGTGCTTCAAGACGGGGTTCTAGTTGAGTTGGGGCCTTGTTCAGAAGTCTTGAATCAACCCCTACATTCTCAAACACGCGCTTTGCTTGCCGCGGATTTGGGGTAGGATAGGGGCGTGACTGCCCAGCTTTCCGCCCTCTTTTTCGATGTGGACGACACTTTGTTTTCTACAACAGAGTTTGTCGCCAGAGCTAGAGACAAAGCCGTCGAGGCTATGCTTGACCGTGGCCTTTTAGGCGATAAAGATGTGATTCTGGCGGAATTGGCCGCAGTCGTTCTTGAATTTGGTTCAAATGATACGCAGCACTACAACCGCTTGTTGCAGCGCCTTCCTAAGAGGTCTTTGCGCGGTACAAACCCAAGTCTGTTGGTGCACGCAGGGGTCATGGCCTATCACGAAACAAAGTGGCAAGAGCTGCACATCCCCGAAGAGACGAGCTCTTTGCTTGCATCCTTGCTGAGGGTCGAAGGCCTTGAACTGGGGGTCATTACTTCAGGTTTGGCCCACAAACAAATGGAGAAGATCTTGCGATTAGGCTTAGATCGTTTCGTGCGCCCCGACTTGCTTTTTATCACCGATCAAGTTGGCATCGCAAAGAGCAATCCTGAGTTGTATCGCCGAGCTTGTGATCGTGCGGGTGCGAG
The DNA here is from genome assembly GCA_018671175.1 of Planctomycetota bacterium. Classification (GTDB taxonomy): domain Bacteria; phylum Planctomycetota; class UBA1135; order UBA1135; family UBA1135; genus JABHIE01. The sequence continues at coordinate 245,277 of JABHIE010000031.1, forward strand.
TCCTGAGCACTCGATGCATGTTGGCGACCACCCGCTCAATGACATAATTCCGGCGCAAACTGCGGGTCTGACAACGGTCTGGCATCGAGGCGTCGGGAAATATGATGCGCTGAGAGAGCAAATGAACCCAACTTATAGAATCTCTTGCCTATCAGAGTTGCGGCAGTTGCTCGTTGAAGATTTCCAGTTGCCCCTAGATTAGCGGCTGCTGAGGCAAAAAAAGAAAGCACCCACTCGGAAACCCGAGTGGGTGCTTTGGGCTATCAAAGGTTAGTTAGTTAGATAGTTTAGCTGCAACCTCTTTTGCGTCAGTGATGCGAGCCGTAAGCAAGATGATGATGTCTTGGCTTTCGCTAGCTTCGCCTTCTGCTTTGAAGAGCATAGAGAGGACAGGGATATCAGCCAGGAAAGGTACCTCAGCGCGTTGCTCAAGGTTCATGAGCTTTTTGAGGCCACCAATCAAAACTGTGCCGCCATCTGGAACCTTGACGGTTGTTTCAACACTTGCAACCTGAAGCTCTGGGAGCTGAAGAGTCACAGGGGTCGTTAGGCCAGCAAGGGATGAAGTGAATTCGCTGATTGGGCGCAACAATGTTGCAACCGTTGGGCGAATCTCAAGGCTGATGTAATCACGATCTTCAGAGATGGTGGGGCGCACATCAAGTGCAATGCCATCAGAGATCACGCCAATCACAGGGTCAGCAATCAATGCAGCTTGTGCAACCTGAATCTCAAAGTCTTGGACATAAGTGACCTGGTTGAGCATCGTCATGTAGGCGCGCTGTGTGTTTTGAGCCGAAACCGAAGTCGACTGTAGGACTTCTGAGTGTTGGCTCTTTTCAACGGCCCGTAAAAGGAAGCTGTATTGCAGGTCGTCAAGGAACGCGAACTGCATCGTAAGCCCACCAAAATTGGTAAGCCTTTCGCCGTATTCACCAAGAATGTTTTCTGTGCGTGCGCGAATGTCGCCATCGCCGCCTTCGTCCAAGAACATACCCGCCGAAGGGTTGCTCTCTGCGGCGTCAGGAAGACCCGCGCCATCATTGTCGAGACCAAGTGAGGTGTCGTCTTCAAGGCCAGAAGTGAGGTCATCAAGGTTGACCAAATCATTGGCACCTGTTCCGCCACCCAAGCCGCGCCAATCTACACCGATTTCACGAAGGTAATCTTTTGTGATAGTGAGGAAGCGGGCCTCAATCGTAACCATTGTCGAGTTGTAGTCGCGTAGGGAGTTGAGGAAATCAGCGACTTGGTTTTGGACTTCAGCGGTATGCCGAATCGTCAAGAAACCGTTCTGGTAGGCGATAGAAACGCCCTCGAGCTCATCCCAGGTTGTTGGGGCAATTGAGGCTTGAATGAGAGTTTCAAGGTTGTCTTCATTGATGATTTGCCGCGCCTCTTCAGTGACGCCACCAAAGATGGCCTCATCTGTTTCAATTAGGCTTTCGTCATCAGGGAGACGGATGTCTTTAATCTTTGGAGCCGTGAAGTCGTGGACCACTGCGGTGAGGTCTTGGACATCATGAGCACGGAGGATGAGCTCACCCATTGCATCGGAAGAAGAGGTGAGGTAGACCACGCCATTGCGAAGAACATAGGCGACATCAGGGCCAGCAGCATCAGCAATAATGTTGAGTGCGTTTTCAACGGTCAACTCATTTGCAAGGTTGAGGTTGAACTCAATGCCCTCGGCATCAACCGCCTCAATCGCGCTTGGGCTAACCACGAAGGGCACATCGGTGTACATGCGTAGTTGAGCGACAACGGCCTCGAGTGATGTTTCGCCATCAAACTGCAGGCCAGGAACCATGCTGGAGGCGATCTCAGACATCAAAGAGGCATTGGCAGGGTCATCAGCGGTGTCGCCAATGGTTTCACGGAAGCGCTTGCGCAACTCAGAAATGCTTGCCCAGTATTCAGGGTCTGGCGCTTGCAGGATGCCCGTTGTGGGGATCATGGCTTCTTCGTTGTCTTCGACCCAAGAGAGGAAGCGCTCACCGCGCTCTTCTTGGAAATCGCTGGAGATGCGCTCGTGGCGAGCACGCCGTGATGAATCACGCAACTCTAGTGCTTGGGCATCAAGCGGGTTGGCCTGCAAGAGGTCTTCGGCATGGCTGATGGCTGCATCGTAGTCGGCATCGATGAAAGCAGAGACACCGTCTTTGAAAACCATTTGGCGGCGATTTGCGTCTCGGGCTGCGGCTGCGTCAGCTTCAATGCGAAGTTTTGTGAAAGTGTCTTGCTCGGCTATTGCGCGGTTAGCTGCGAGCGTTGCGTCAAACTCGGCACGGGCCATGCTCAGGCTTGACTCAATGCTGGCGTCAAGACCGGCCCAATCCATTTGGAACGGGGCGCTTGCAATGTTGGCTTGTGCCAAATGTAGAGAGCCTATTGCGGATTGAATCTCGCCGTCGGCAAGTAGGGTCATGCCGCGATCGTAATGAGCTTGAGTCTCTGCGACAAGTCGTTGAACTTTGGCACGAGTTGCGAGAATGACATCGTCTGATGAACCCGTAATAGCCGTGTTGGCACGCCCCAGAGCAACTTGCATCTCTTCAAGTAAGCCGCGAACATCTCGGCGTGTTGGGTCAAGTTGAAGAGCTCGAACGAGCCGCTCTTCGGCTTCGAGCAAACGGCCGTCTGCATAAAACTGACGCGCGCTTGCAAGGTGGTCATCAACCAAAACAGTTGACTTTTGATCACGCAAAGAACTTGCTTTCATGCCCTGACGCAAGGTGTCAGATGCAATAGGTGCTGGCTCAAATGTGTCAGCTTCTTGAGCGACCGGCGCGGGGTCGTCGGTGAACCAGTCAAGAGAAGAATCGGAAGAACTACACCCTGCAGCAAAGAGGGTGAAGGGAATCGCCAAAACGGCAAGGGGGAAGAGGTTTTTCTTCATGCTAAGACGGCCCAGTCGGGCTGCTCGGAGAACTCATATTCTAGGGAAACTATGGGTTCAGTTACTCTCTTTCGGGAAAGAGTTGGGGGAAAATGTAAGTACTTTGGGGTTGCGAGAGGCAAGCGCAAGCTCTTGGGTATGCGCATCTTGCAATTGACTCAGGCAAAGCAAAAGGTGCTCCTTTTGCGTGCTGGGGTTAATCAGCACCACTCGGTGGCAGGGTCGCCCATCTAGGGATGTGTAAGACGGCCAAATTTGACCCTGAGACTCAACTTTTTGATGGACACTACGCATCATGTCGGCGGAAACGGGGCAGCGTGGCTCAAAGGCTAAAACATTGAGGCAAGGGCGATGGCTTGGCTTAAAGAACGGGTGGGCAAGCAAATGCTCGTAAAACCACTGCGTGAGTTGGAGCCGACTCTCAAGAAGCTCTTGAATGCCTTCAAGACCCAAATGTCGAAGTGTGAGCCAGACTTTAAGTGCATCAAAGCGGCGGCTTCCATCGAGAGCTCTGCGACCTTGGCTAATGGGTAGAGCTTCGCCATGGGGGGCATGGCGGTCGAGGTAAGGCGCTTTGTAATCAGCCGTTTGCAACTTGTTCTCGTCGCGAACTAGGAGCAACCCCGCCGTTTTGGGCGTGTAGAGCCATTTGTGCGGGTCTAGCGTGATAGAGTCGGCAGATGAGGTGCCGCTGAGCAACGATTTCTTGTCTTGATGGAGAAGGAGTGCGCCACCGTGAGCCGCGTCGACATGAAACCAAAGACCTTGTGCTTCACAAAACGCGGCGCATTCAGGAAGAGGGTCAATAGCTCCGCATGAAGTCGTGCCAGCCGTTGCGACCAAAGCAATAGGGTATTTGCCGAGTGCGCGTTGTGCTTGGATCAACTCGGGCAAAGTCGAAACATCCATTTTGCGCTCTGGGCCACAAACGGGAACTGCAATCACACTTTCGCTGCCGATGCCTAAGACGGCGCAGGATTTGGAAATGGAGTAATGCGCATCTGCGCTGGCGAATACACAAAACGAATCACTATTCGCAAGCCCCTGGGTACTCGCATGAACCGCGGCTTCGTTGCGAGCCATCAGGATGGCCGTCAAATTGGCTGTCGTCCCGCCCGTTGTGAAAAGGCCACCGGAACTTTGGGGTAGACCGGCATGTTGAGTGAAGAAGCGGACGAGTTTTTTTTCAAGAAGGGTGGCGCCTGGTGCCAACTCGTAGGCCAACATGTTTTGATTCAAGGCCGAGATCAGCAGATCGCCCATAATGCCAGCAACGGCCACCCCTGAATCCATATGGCCGACATAGCCTGGTGCACCAACATGGATGGCGTTATCGATTGCCCACTGCGCGACATCCGAAAAGACATCTTGTAGAGGCGCGCCTTTTGAGGGGACTAAATCACCAGTGGGAGCTTCAGCATCGTTTGGGAAAATCTCGCGGCTCTCAAGGCTTTCGATGTAATCAGCGACTTGGTCAGCGGCTTGATGCAGAGCAGAGCGCACATCTTCAGGCGAGGAAGGAGATGTGCCAGAGAAAGCCGTAGGGGTGTCGGCCATAATAAAGGGCCGTTCAGGCTATTCGTTTTCGAATGAGCCAGCGAATGCGATTTGCTGAAAGCCCAATTCAATCACAACATCAAGAGCAACTACGACATCGCCGTAAGTAATGCCTTTGCGTGCATCAATCGTGACGGGGGTCTCTTCTTTGTCGAAAGACTTCAGGAAAGCCTTCATGCGCTTGGCATCTCGGAAGCTTTGCGTGCCCACATCCATGGAAACCGTGCGGCCTAAAAACTTGAGTAGGCGCTTGTTTTCAGGGTCTGGAATCAACTGGCCTTCTTTAAGAACCTTGATGACGATATCAACTTTTTCGACTTCTTCTGCTTTGGAGGCGCTTGTGCCGCGGTCTTTGGGCAATGCAGCATCAAGGCGGCCCTCAAGGGTTTTAAACTTGAGTGTTACGATGAAGAAAATCAGAAGAAGGAAAGTGACATCAATCATTGGTGTCATTTCGACATCAACTTCTTCGAACTTGTCGCGATCTTTAACCATTATTTAGCACCTTCTGGTTCGGATGCGGCGAGCTGGACACGCCAGATTTTTACATTTTGGCGCGTGCAAGTTTCCATGATTTGCTGGATGTACTTAAACGGCGTGTTACGGTCAGCTCGGATGAGGATGGGCTCATCTGGGAGAGCACCCAAACCAGGGTGCTTGGGGTCGACTTTCGTTTCCATGTGGGGAACGAATTTGGTGGACATCGTTTCGGCCAACTTCCAGTGGAAGTCAGGGCGACCTTTACGGATGGGGCTGACGCGACCGAGCGTGTCAATGCCAGGGTAGTAAAGGACTTTCTTTTTCCAGATGATTTCACACCACTCAAGATTATCAGGCACACCTACGCCTGACTCGCCAAAGCCCATTGTGCTCATCCAGCCCGCGTCTGCGTATCGGTTTTTGATGCGATTAGGAACTCCGCCAGCGGGGAACCAAGTGACATTAAGAATAGGGCGGCCTGGAGGTGGATCATCGTGCCCAGCCTGAACGGCGATAGGCAGTTTGAGGTCTTCGAGCTCTTGCTGGGTCATGTCGTTCACGATGATGAAGAAAATGATCAACAAGAAGGTGAGGTCGATCATGGGGGTCATGTCGACATCAACGTCTGTATTAGGTTTCTTTCTAGCCATGCGAGAGCTCGAGGTTCAGGGGAAAGGGCTGCGGTTTAGGCTTGACGGAAACGATCGAAGAGGTCTTCGACAATAGCGCCAATTTCGAGGCTTGCAAGCGTGACTCGGTTACGGAAGTAAACAAAGAAAGCCGTGGTCGGAATCGACACAACAAGACCCAGAACCGTGGTCATCAACGCCATGGAGATGTCGCCCGCAAAAGCACTCGGCTCAACGCCGCCCTTTGCTGTAGCAATCGAACCAAAGGCGCCAACCATGCCCACTACCGTACCGAACAAACCCATCATTGGGCCGATACCGGCAATCAGGGAGAGATAGCCAATCTTCTGGTGAAGTTTGATGCCTTCTTCGTCTTCCATTTCTTCGAGAGCTTTTTCAATCGTGGCGTAAGGGTGACCCAGCTTGCGGATACCTACAGCGACAACATTGGTGAAAAAGTTTGGGGAGGCTTCGCAGACCTCCATGGCTTCTTGGTATTGGCCCTCATTAAAGAGCTCTTCGATCTCGTCGATTAGCTCAGGTGGTGCGAGTTTTTCGCGCTTGATATTGACGAAGTGCTCGATGGCCAAGGTTAGTGAGATAACCGACATCAAGATGATGAGGTAACCAATTGCACCCGCTTGCCCGATGGCATCGAAAATGCCTGTTTTTGTAGTTTCTTCGGCGGCGAAAGCAGCAGAGGAAGAGAGGAGGAAGGCCGCCGTCAGGGGGGCGAATTTGCGCAGAATTTGCATCGTGAACATTTTGGGAGGGAATCCAGATGTGTCTCAGGGAATCTGAGAACAAGAGGTGAACGGAGATTCTAGCGGAATCTCATGCTTGGGTCGAACGGAAGGTTAATTTCCGAGGGCTTGTCGAGCTTGAACGGCCCATGGCGAGCCCGGGTGGGAGTCGATGAGCTCATTCCAATAGGTAGACCCAGGAGTTGGGGTATCACCATTTTTGGAAGAAACTTGGCCCATGACAAAAAGCGCGTGGGCCATTGCCGGAGATTGGTTGGGCAGAGTGGCGATAATGCCGGCTAAAAGGAGTTGCGCCTTGCGAAGCTCGCCCTTGTCGATGGCTTCAAGAGCCAGGCCAATTTTGGCCGATGCTTTGCTGGATGCACCCGCGCGTTTGTTGCGAAGGACGCTCTCCCAGTATGTGCGTGCAGCGGAGAAACCACCTTTTTGCAAGAGAGAATCACCAAGCAGGGTGCGAGCTTCATCGGAGATCTCGCTAAAAAGCGAAGCAAGACCAGAGGGCGTTTCGCGAGTGTCGACTTTGCGCTCAAGTTTAGAGATTAAGTCTTTGATACGAGATTCCGCAATTTGAGCTTGGCCATCGTTATGGTAGATGCGGCATCTAGCCATTGTGGCTCGGTAAAGCACAGCTTCACCAAGGTTTTCGTTGAAAGCCTCATCAGCAAGCGCTTGAAGTGCGGCAGTTGCGCCATCTGCATCGCCAGTTGCGGCTTGTGCTTGCGCAAGTGCAATACGCGCACGCGAAGACCAGAAATGATCGGGCCATTGCGTGAGCCATTGCTCAAGAGTCGATTTGGCCTCAGCAGCACGCGTGCCATCAATGACCGCCCAGGCGAGCAGGCTCTCGCCATGACGCAGGCTAGCGAGCGGGGCCAACCAGTCAGCGCCGACCTCTGAACTGGCCAACTCAAAAGTATTGACAGCGTTTTGGAAATCACCCGCGGCCAGGAAAGAATCGGCTCGCAGCATCAGCTCAGATCGGATTTGCGGATGCAGTGCAATGACTTCAGCGGCTGATAAAGTTTGCGCCTCTTCAGCAGCGTTTTCGAATTGAACTTCAGCTTTGCTAATTGTGGTGAGTTTGCCCAGAAGTTTTGAGCCGCTCGTGGTCAAGATTTGGTCTTGCGGGATTACGCAAGGTAATGCAAGTAACAGGGAGGAGAGAATGAGCATGACTTATTGCTTGGTTTTTAACCACTTGAAGAGAGTAACCGTGTCTTGGCCGACGACATTTAGACCTAAATCAGGAGCCAGGCGCTCAAGCCCTCGAATGAGCTCATTATGCTTGCCCTTAAAGGAACTATCTGCTTTGGAGTGAACATAGAGCAGGTAGGCTTGCATCACTTTGATGTGCCAGTAATCGGCAAATAAGTACTTGTTTAAATCAGCTTTCTTTGCGTCATTTTCAGCAAGCAGGATGAGCTTCTGAATAATCTCATCTGCAACGGCGAGTGACTCAGCTGTTGTTTCAGTGATGACTTCTTTGACACGCCCTTTTTCGACCCGAGGATAACCCACTTTGATCTTGAGAGCGGCCTGCATCACTTTAAGGTTGGTCGGCTTTGAGGCCAGCATCGAGTCGACAAGAGGGGCCGCGGCTGGCAAGTTGTCTTGAAACAAGTAAGCCTCAACAAGAGTCAATTGAGCATAAAACCGTGAGGAGCCTTGAGCGAATGATTGTTCTGCAGCGTAGTCGCGCAGCACTCTTTCAATGATCTCTTGCGTCGTTTTGTATTCACCAAATTCAAGGTGGAGGTTGGCTTCAGTAATGAGGTTTTGCCAAGCGGGAGTCGGTGCAAGGGCGTTAGCCGTGTGCAGGAATGTCGTCGCCGTTTTGCGGAGTGGTGTGGGCTCGTCATCGTTTTCAGAGCGCTTGATGAAGTCTCGGTAAAGAATGAAAGCACTAATCTGCATGACACGGTCTGAAGCTTGGACGGCCTGCAGCTCATCGAAAGCCGCAAGAGCTTCTTTGGTTTGACCAAGAGCAATGTAAGACTCAAGGCGATAGTAAATCGCGGTATGAACGAATTCAGTTTGGTCAGGATAGCGCTCGCCAAAACCAGTCAGGTGATTGCGTAGTTGTTCCCAGGCACCCGCCTTGGCCGCTTTGGCCTGACTGCGATAACAACGCCCCAAATAGAAATCGGCCTGCGCCATCATGTCGCGGCGAGTCTTGCGTGCTCTGGCGTCAACCGGTGTGTTTTCGGGATTGACCACGAATTGCTCCAAGTATTCAGCAAAGATGCGTGCTGCATCGGGCAATTGTTCTGGCGCAAAAGCAGACATCTCATAGTGGCAAATTCCGATTTGATTGAGCGCTTTTTCGTAATGCGCACTTCCTAATTCAATTTGCCCGTAACTGCGGATTGCTTTTTCATAGGCACGGATTGCATCTTTTACCTCTTTGCTCTCGGGCACTGCTTTTTTAGCTATGCGCTTTGCGGCTTTGGCTAAATCATAATCACTCTTGGCTGAATGCCAGAGCGCAGCATCTGGGGTCGTGCCGCCTGCATTTTTTTCTGCTTCGAGTGCAGAGCCATAGAAAGAGTCAAGGAAGGCGTCGCCAGGGTTGGCATCGCGGAATTTTTGCGCCAGCAAGCGCCATTGCTTTGCGTTTTGAATCGTAAACTCGTCATCGTCAATGGGGAAGAGCTGATAGCCCAGTTGGTGGGATGCGGCCGATTCGAGGGGGTGCTTGAGTTTGCTCCAGCAGCGCCCAATGTAATAGTAGAGCCTTGGCCCGAATTCTTCTGAGCGGCGATGGCCCTGTAGGCGGGTAAGAAGTAGCTGCAAACCCTCGAGGCCTTCTTTGTAGTTCTCTTGGAAGTAAGCCCCTTGCGATGCACCAAAAAGAATATCGAGGTCAATCGGGAAACTCGCTGGTGCCGCTTGAATCGCTTGCATCATGACCGCGTTGGCTTCAAGGCGAAGAACACTTCGCTCGTTGTCTTCGGCAACCAATTCAGCTGTTTCGATCGCAGCTTGGTATTCACCGAGAGCAATCATCGTGCGTGCCGAAGCTAGGAGAATGCGATAGCCCGAAGCGTTGAGGTAGACACCCTCGTCGTCAACCCATGCTTGGAAGCTAGCTGTGAGTTGTTGCGCCTCAGTTGATTTGCCCCATAGCCCGTAACAGTCAAGAAGATGCATATAGGCGTCTTGAACAGTGCCTTGGCGACGCTCGATTTCATGCTTGATGTTGTCGCGTGCTTCTTTGTCAGAAGGGACCGCTTCTTCGATGACATATTGGTAGTAGGCCTCAGCGTCATCCCACTCTTCGCGAATCGTGTAGGCGTCGCCCATGTGTAGGTAGGCAAGGAAAGTGGTTAGCGAGGAGCCACCTGACAGCATGGCGAAATCTTCAAGAAGGGAAATCGCTTTGAGGCTGTGGACATCTCTTTCTGGCTCGCCTTTAGGGTAAAGGAGTGCCCAGTAATAGTAAGTTAGGGCACGGTAAAACTCGGCTGGATAATAAATGGAATAGCGTGCGCCATTTTTTTCATCGCTATCGGGCAGGTCTTTCCACCAGCGAATCAACTCGTTAGTACCTGTAATGGCTGTTTGGAAAATGGCTTCCGCGCCTTTAATCAGCCGAGCACGCTCTTCGGGGCTGGGGGAGTTAACTGCGAGATAGTCGCGGAGGGTCAGCCCATATTGGTAGGCGATTTCACCCAAGCCCGTTTGCGCTTGTGACTTTAGGCGCGCGTTCGGGGAAGATGCGAGAAACTGGATAAAAGTAGACCCAGCGGCGGACCAAGCGTTTAGTTTTTCGGCCGTTTCCTTTGTGCGCCAAGCCGCAGTCTTTTTGATGTCGCACCGAGCGAGAAGAAGCTCGTTTTGATCGGTCGTTGAAGAGGTGGCACTGAGAGCCTTATCGATCACCTTGTCGGCGAGATCAAAGAAGCCAAAATCTTTTGAAAGAGCACGCGCAAAGGTCGCTTGAGCACGCACGGCAGATGAGCCACCCTCTTCTTGGGGGACAGGGCAAAGGAAAGGGATGAGGAGGAGGGCCGTAGTTGCAATCATGCCTGACTTCCAAAGTGAGTGGAAGGGATAAGGGAAAACGGCCGGAGTACTTGAATACCCCGGCCGCGCGGTGAGCGAGGTTAATTAAGCTCGCCAGGAAGAGCTACGGGCTCATATTCCTCGGGGAGGATGATATGGGCTGTCAGCAAAATGATGAGCTTTTTGTAGGACTCAAAATTACCTTTGCGCGAGAAGAAGAAAGAGAGAACCGGGATTTGATTAAGGAATGGAACTCCAGAATCAATCTCTTGGTTTTCGGCCATCTTCATGCCACCGAGGAGGAGGGTGCCTCCATCTGGAACCAAAGCTCGCGTACGGATTTTTTGCAACTCAAGCTCGGGGAGCATGAGAGTTACAGGTGAACCTGTGCCGAGTGAAGTTTGGAATGTTGGGATCGGGCGCTTGAGTGTTGCAATGGTCGGACGAATCTCAAGCCAAGTGAAGAGCCGGTCTGCGGTAACCGTTGGGCGGACATCTAGGAAAATGCCGTCGCGCGCGACACGGACAATCGGGTCAGCCATTGCTGCAGCTTGAGCAATCTGAACCTCAAAGTCGGCAACATAAGAGACCTGGTTAGCCACAGTTACATTTGCGCGAGAGGTGTTGTGCACCATTAAGCGAGGCTCGACAACCATTTCAGAGCGCTTGGACTTTTCGACGGCGCGCAAAATCATTTGAAGTTGCGTATCGTCAAGCCATGCGTATTGAAGGGCCAAACCACCAGAGCCAGTTAGGCCACCATCAGACGAGCCAAGCTTGCTGTCGAAGAGGTTTTCGTTACGGGCCATGATGTTGACATTGTCGTCAGCTTCACGGTACCAAGCGCCAAGGTCGTTGCCTGTGCCAATGGTGCCAGGGGAACTTGGGGAGCCAGGGTCAGAGCCGAAGTCGTCAAATACATACTCTGTGCCTTGACCGGCAACACCTGAAGTCGCATCGTTGCCGAGACCGCGGAGGTCAATGCCGATGTCTTGCAAGAAAGAGTCTTCGACCTTTATGAAGCGAACGCGCACTTCAACCATAATGTTGGCCGCCTGGCGGAGCTCATTAAGGAGGGTGCGGATCTTGGCGTGGTTCTCGGGGCGTTGACGGACAATGAGTGTGCCATTTTCAATGGTCGCGGATGCCGGATCGTCGGCTTCCCAAGAGTCGAGGTCGATGTTTGCAGTGATGAGCTCAATGAGCTGGTCATCGGTCAAAACACGCGCCTCGCGCTCGATAGGCTCTTCGGCGGTGGCTTCTACTCCGTTTGATGGGACCAAGTTGATCTCAGGGAGAGGGAAGTCGGTGGGGACGGCCGTTAAATCACGCACTTCGTATTGTTGAAGGACCATCTTTGAGGCAGCTTCTTCAACGGTTAATACATTGACCGCGCCATTGCGAATCTTAAAGCGGACGGGTGTCAAATCTTCGATGATCGTGAGAATCTGCGAGATCGGCATTGGGCGACTGAAAGACAGCGTGACCATTTTTTCGTCTTCGTCAAGGTCGTCGCGCACCATGCGGGATACGACAAAGTTGACGCGCGAGTATGCAGCTAGGTTGTCAGCGATTTCTTCGACGCTCAATTCAAAATTGGCTTCGATTGAAGTGGTGTCGAGGGCTGCTTGGATGCCTGCAGTCGCAGGATCGATGGCTTCTACGGTCGAAAGCGCAGAAGAATTCTCGCGGCTCTTGACAACATTAAGCCAATGGTCGCGATCATGCTCAATGGCAGACTTGGGTGGTGTCGTTAGGCCACGAAGCTCTTCGAAGGTGCGTTTCCATTCTTCGCGGAATGAGATTTGAGAATTTTTGCTGCGCTGTGCGTGATAAGCACGGTTGGCGATATCGCGAAGCCCAGCTGCTTGACTGTTGTTTGGATCCATGCGCAGGACATCGTCTAGGATCGAAACAGCCTGTTCGTTGCGGCCAGCTGAAAAGGCTTGTGCGGCATCGGAGTAGCGCGATGAAATGATGTTTGAGAAATAGTTTTGCTCGGCTTCAAGTTGCGCGGCAATGTCTGCCTTGGCAGAGGCTAGCTCAGAGGCCTGGATTGCGCTTTCTGTGTCAACCCGTGCGGACTGGGCCGATTGAATCTTGCCCTGCACCAAAGCTAGGTCGAGTGAGGAGCCAGCAATGTTTGGTGAGTATTGAAGGGCTAACTCAGCACCCTGATAGGCGCGGAGAGCAGCACCGAAGTCACCACTGCCCATGGCGCGATCGCCATCGCTTAGAAGACCCTCAACGCGCATGCGTTCGCGCGCCCAACGAAGTTGCTCTTGCTGGAGCAACTCTTCAGAGGAGCCGAAGTCCCAGTTTTCGCCACCCAAAGCGGCTTGAGAGCGACGAAGGCCGTCGCGCGCGGCAATACTGCTTGGTGAAAGGCGGAAAGCATCGGCGTAGTGAAGTACGGCGCCCTTGTAGTCGCCGCGCTCAAACGCGTAATCGCCTTGAGCGACCGATTGCTGAGCCAGTAGCCGTTGCTTTTGCTCGCGAACCTGGATTGCAGCCTGAGCACCTGCGACGCTGGTGTCAGTTAAATCGACTTGAGGTTCGGCTTCTTGGGGTGCAGCGGTCGAAGCGACAGGCGTGACTTCTGAAGTGGAAGGCCCGTCATCGCTAAACCAAGCGACGTCTTCGAAAGAAGAGCAACTTGCGAGGAGGAGGAACGGAAGCAGTAGGGAAGACTTAAGGGAAATGCGCATCAGTGTGTTGTCTCAGAAGGAGACATGGGGGTGCTTTGACTCTCGATGGGAACCTTAGGTAGGAGAAGATCCAGGGACCAAGGAACCCCGCAAGGGTCAGTCAATCGAACCGAGACAGCACGCCGTGGCTCGAGGGCTTCGAGGACACGGTTGGCTGGACGGCCCATGATTATGACCCTGCGGCCCAGTGCGTCAAAGCGTGGATGGATAGTTTGTCGGGGAACTTTGGTTTCACGAAGAAAATAACCTTCTGCTATCCAACCGTCAGGGCCGAGTGAAAAACCCGAAAAAACAGGGTATGGCCCCTTGTCAGGACGCCCCGCGCGACGAAAAATCAGTAGTGGCTCGTCTTTTTGGGTCAAGCCAACGGCTTCCCAGGCGCCTGTGCGGGGGATTTGAGCTTTAGCGCGTGCAGGGCTGGACTCAAGCAAAATGTCGCGTTCGGCGAACCCCGCCCCAATTGTGCGGCGGAATTGCGTAAATAGCCTGTATTGATAGGGGACGCCCTCGCACTCAGCGGGGTCAAAGAGTTCAATTCCATTAAGGATTGCGAGCTCTTCTGCCGTTTGGTCACCGCGCCAACGCAGAAGGCGGTACTGGATGCCCTGAACCGGATTTCGAGAATCAGGCAGCCAACTCAATCGGATGCCACCCTCTTGTGGTCGGGCACGGAAATCAAGTGGCGGGTAAACATGGATTTCATCCGTGCGACGATTGGTTGACCCTGGGGGCGCCCCTGTGCGCGTTGGCAACAGGATGTCTTTTAGCGCAATAAAGTCATGGGGTGCTCGCGTCTCGGCAAATCGTTGTTGAACCAATTGTGCAGATTGAAGACTCGCGGGTTGATCGGGATGGCTTCGGAATGAGAACTCGTTCGGTGCGTGATCAAACGCGAAGGGTGCAAGCGAGGCCAGCGCCGCCAGCGTGCTGAGGACAATGAAAGGCGAAAGGGGTAATTCCTTTTTCATCGTTCTGTGGTGGGCAGCAAGGTGGATGCGACGAGTGCGCGGATTTGAACCGTGCCACGGAATTGCTTGTTGTCGATTCGCACGCAAGACAGGAGGGCAACATCTGGGAGCCAGCGAGCTTGGGGTATTGTGCGAGATAGGCGCCCCAAGCCGAGTAGAACCGTGTTGGGGTGGCCGGTCACTTCTAACTCAGCGACCCAAGTGCTGTCTTCTTTTTGCTCAAGTCGAAAGGCATCGGCCTTGAGGCCAAGAGGGCCGCCATTCATCCATGCCGCGAGCATGTCGTGCATCGCTCGGCCATGAGCGTCAAGAGGCGGAAGGTCAGGGGTCTCTGTCAGCCCCAACCAAGACTGCAGCTGCAGCTTGAGGTCAATCGCTGAGTGGTGTGGCTCGTCTGAGTCATAGCCAGGCAAGAGTTCTTGTTGCCAAAGAATGCTCGGGCGAGGGGTGAGTGGTGCGTCAAGAAATGCAAGCCGCTGCTCTTTGATGTTTTGAATGCGTTGGAGCTGAAGTGCCCCAAGTGCGCCAGAGCCCATCAGAATCAGCAAAGCGAGAATTGCCCTCATCGTTGCACCTCGTGGCTTGCCGGGCAGAAGCCGCGATAGAGCACCGTTTCTTTAACGGGGTGAAGCCAATCGGGTAATGATGCGTCTGGAAGTGGAGCTGCTGCTGGGTTGGCATGCAGGCTAAGTGAAACTCTGGAGCTTTGATTTGCGCTGCGGATTTCGATTTGGTCAAAAGAACCTGGCGGGAGGGTCTTTAAGGTAGTGAGAGCGTTGGCGAGCGATTCTTGGCGCTGGAGCCATGAGTCAAATGCTTTGCTGATTTCGGTCAGGCTTGCTGCCGACTCTGCAATGGCCGCGGCTCGAGATTGCTGCAAGGCGAGTAATCTTTGCGCGTCTTTTCCGAGTTGCAGCCGAAAAAGTACACCAGCCAAAATGAGGGCAACGGCCCCAACGGCAAGTGCGAGATCGGCGCGAGAAATACGCATCACTTGGCAGCGGGTGGGGTCAGCCCCAAATGTTTCATGCCAACAAGTAAATCTTGCCAGCATTTAGCTTTAATGCTCGGGTCGCGCACCATGTCAGCGGGGTGGTCTGTGCATAGAAGCCACGCAACATTCTGGGTATGCGCGATGGGGACGGCTTGTAGCCGTCCTTGTATGTCGGCTAGGGGTTGTGAAGTGCCTAGAAGGAATTGGCTTGCTTCTTGCCCGAGTGCCACAAAGAGTTTGGCCGGTTGCTGGAGGAACTCTGTGCGTGAAATGGAGTCTTGAAGAGTTGTCTGCAAGACTTGATTTGGCCGGAGACCAAGGCCGCGAGAGAGAATCGTCGAAAACAAATCACCGGAGCTGCCGGTGAATGTGCTCGCATGGCCGCCGATGAAAGAGATTTCGAAAGGCAGGTCGACGGTATTCTCGGGGCTCAAGCCGCCGCATTCCGAAAGGTTGGGTCGTGGGGCGAGATGGGTTAGACCCGCATCAGATAAACCTTCTAGGACGCTTGCTGCTGCTGCGAACAAGTCGGAAGAGGTTGGCGAGTGCCCAGACATGATGCCATTGTGACGGTGCGGCCGCCTCGCTCAAGTTGCCCATTGGGGGAAAGCTCCGTATCCTGTGTGGCGTAAAGATGTCCAGACCCAAGAAACAACTCCTTGATTTGCTCCGTGAGCAAGAAGGGCGCCTTCCCGAAGCGAGCCCTTCCATGAAAGATGCAGTAAGTCGTGCGCGGCCTATGGGCTCCGTTAAGTCTTTTGCCTTGCCGCGTTGGGCCATTCAAGGTGTGGCTGCTTCTGCGATTCTGCTTTTGATGTGGTGGCTCGTAGGGCTCTGGTCAGGCGCCGACAAGCCAACGCCACTCCCCAATCTTGAGATCTCGGTCGAGGCAGCATCAGCATCAGCCGTTCAAGAAGCTCAAAAAGAATATGGGGTGCGCGTGATTACCTACGCGAGTACAATGAAGGGCCGCGCATACGATGTCGCCCTCGAATTAAAAGCTCAAGGAGTCCCTGAGCTTAATCTTCTTCAGATTCAAGGTCACTTTGTCATCTTTGCCGGTCGGGCCTCTCGCGCTGCTGATTTAGAGTCTTTTCTTGCAGAAGTTAAGCAAATGACCATCGCTAGTGCCCCAAATCAGTACCCTTTCGCCACGGCCATCATTGAAGCTTGGCCGACCCTTAAATAAGACCCTGTAATCCTCGATGTCCATCCACAAGTCCCTTTCCCTCGGTAGTGGTATTTCCACTGAGCGTTCCGTCTTTTCCCGACGCGAGCGCGTGGATCGCCTCATCAAAGAAGGCAAACTTTCTCCAGAGGATTCACCAATTGGGCTGCCTAAAGTGCGTACCCAGTTCAAGGTTGTCAGCCGTAAGGCTAAAAAGGCTAAAGATGCCGACTCTAAGTTGGGTGAAGGCGAAACGCCTGAAGCCGCTGAGTAAAGCCCGTTTTGCGGGCCGAGAATTCGGCCATGTCTACCCAAGCTGTTTATCTGGATGAGCTCTTTTTGAGTGTCCAGGGCGAGGCCGCTCAATCTGGGCGCGCGCACCTTTTTGCTCGTTTGAGTGGGTGTCCGCTGCGTTGTTTTTATTGCGATACGCCCCGTTCATGGGTGCGGCGCGAGTTCTGCGAGGTTCAGTTCCCTAATGGCGAAGTTAAGCGTTGGCTAAATCCAGTATCCCTCGAAACCTTTCAGCAGGGCTGGGAAGAGCTACTTCAAGCCTATGGCTGCAAACAAGTCGTTTTGGCTATTACGGGTGGCGAGCCTTTAGAGCAAACTGAGTTTTTAGAGATTGCCTTGCGACAGTGGCCGGATGAGTCGATGCTTGAAACTGCTGGAGTTTTCCCTGAGCGCCTGCAGCAATTGTTGCCCGCCCTCTCGAGTGTTTCTTTGGATTGGAAGTTGTCTTCCACCTTGAAAGAACCAGCTGATTGCCTTGCTCCTCTGGCGTGCCTCGAAATACTTCAGCAGTCTGCGACACCTTTTTGGGTCAAGTTGGTTTATCTGCCTGACACGCCGAGTCAAGAGATTAGCGAGGCTCTCTCGCAAATTTCGCATGCGGCACCAGGCTGTCAAGTTTGGTTGCAACCAGCAACAGCGATTGCTCCAAATCGAGCGCCAATCGATGGCAAGCGTATGCTCAAACTCTTGCTTGACCATTCTCACTACCCGCTCGAGTTACGAGCGCAACCCCAAGGTCATCCTTTCTGGGGCATTCAATAATCATGGCATCCGTCTCAAAACTTTCTGAGCGCCCTTTGGTGGCAATCGTTGGTCGTCCCAATGTTGGGAAATCGTCTCTGTTTAATCGCATCATTGGTGAGCGTCGTGCCATCGTTGAGCCAACGGCGGGTGTGACTCGCGATCGTTTGGTTTTACCCGCCGAAATTTCAGAACCGGCCTTGTCCTTTGATTTGATGGACACCGGTGGCATTGGCATCGTTGACCGCGTTGATTTGGCCGAGTCTGTAGAAATGCAGGTCATGGTTGGTGTGCATGCATCGGAAGTCTTGCTGTTTTTAGTTGATGCGCGCGAAGGCTTGACTCCGCTTGATAAAGAGGTTGCACGCATGATGCGCAAAACGGATACACCCATTTTGCTCTGCGCCAATAAGTGTGAAGGCCCTGAAGCTCTTGCAAATCTAGATGAGTTTCGCCAGCTTGGGTTGGGCGAGATTTGGCCCATGAGTGCCATGGAGGGCAAGGGGATCTCGGCCATCTATGACGAAATGGCCAAGCATTTGCCGACAGCGGCAGATGTCAAGAGTATCAGCGAAAGCCTGCGCGTTGCGGTGATTGGGCGGCGTAATACAGGGAAATCATCTTTCGTGAACGCTCTCATTCAAGAAGAGAGATTGCTCGTGAGCGACATTGCCGGCACGACACGAGATGCCGTAGATGTGCAAATTGAGTGGGAGGGCACACCCGTCACTTTGGTCGACACGGCGGGTATTCATCGTCGTGGCAAAGTCGCGAATTCGATCGAATACTTTTCGTTGACTCGAAGTGACCATGCCATCCGCCGTTCCGATGTCACTTTGTTGTTGCTCGATTTGACTCAGCCGCCTGCCAGGCTTGATCAAGAGCTGGCGCGGACGGTCATGGACCGCCATAAGCCCACCGTTATTGTGGGTACGAAGATTGACTTGGTCCCTGAGTTGAATATCAATGAGTTTCGCAGTTTGATGGAGCATAAGTTTCCTCACTTGCGTGGTGCGCCGATTTGCATGATTTCCAATACCGAGCGTACGGGGCTTGGGCGTGTGTTGCGCCAGGCTTTGCGCTTGCGAGAGGAAGCGAGCACGCGCGTGGGTACAGGCGCCATCAACCGAGCCCTTGAAGCCGCTTTTCAAAAGTTGCGCTTTCGGGGGCGAAGCGAAAAGCCGCGTGTTTATTACGGTACGCAGTTGCGAGTGGCGCCGCCGTCTTTCTTGCTCTTCGTGAATAAGAAAGCATTGTTCGACAAAGAAAATGTTCGCGCGGTTTCGCGAGAGCTGCGAGCTCGCTTGGGCTACGATCATGTGCCGATTCGCGTGGTTTTGCGTGAGCGGACGCGGTCTGAAAGTAAGCGGGCGACAGATACTCGCGGCAAGAATCGTTTCAAGCGTCGCTAGCGTGGACGCATTGCCGTTAGAATCCGTTATGTTCCGATCGCTGCTGACTAGTCTTTTACTTCTTGGGCTTTGCTGCTCATCTGTGGGTTGCGCTTCCCTTTTTGGGGACAATGCGCCCTCCGCCCAGTGGGTCGAGCAAGAGCTAAGCGACGCTCCACCCGTGCGCGATCTGCTTACGGTTTGCCAATGGGCGGCACACAATGCTGGGTTCCCACCCGGTTTCCGAGATGTGGCCGCACGCACCTATTCCTCTGGTTGGCTTGAAAACTTGCAGCCTTATTCAAACCGCGGTCGGCGCTACCAAGTTGTCTTCGAGGTTGAACCAATGGGTGGCCCTGGGTATGCCCGTTTACGCGTTCGGGTGGTAGTTGAAAAAAATACAGAGGTCCACCGCACTCTTGAAACGACTGCCGCAAAGTGGGAGCCTCTCGGCGACGACCGCGACCGTGCGAATAATGTGCTCATGCATGTTTTGGTGCAGTTTCAAAAAGGCGATGCCACAGAGACTTATCGCGAGAAAATGCGCAAGCAGGCTGATGCATCCTTTGGGGTGGCTCAATGAGCACTTGGAAGTATTGCAAGCATCAAGGTGCTTGTGCCGCTTGCGGGCACTCTTTCATTGAGAAAGAGGTCTTGTTTTCTTTGCTCCGTAAAGGCGAGGCCGATCTTGAAAGAGGCGATTTGTGCTCGGCCTGTTTTGATGCGCGAGATGAGGAGCGCGATTTGTTTTGGTGGCGCACTGGCCACAGCTTTGGAAAAGAAGCCATAAAAATGGATCCGCAAGTCTTGCTCGCCGTTTTAGAAAAGTTAGCCGACGAGTCTGCGGATGAACACCGCGACTTTCGGTTTTTGCTAGCTTTGCTGCTTGTGCGCAGTCGCAAGGTGCGACTTGTCAGTGTGGCGAATCGCCGCGGCAAAGAAGTCTTGGTCTTACGCAAGGTGCGTGCGCGGCAGACTTTCGATGTCGAGGTGCGCGAGCTTACCGAAGAGAGGCGCAAGACGCTGACCGACAAGTTGACTGTTCTGCTTGACCCGACTCGTGAGGGTGGTCTTGAAGAGATGCTTGAGGGTGCTTCCTCGAGTTGATTATTGGCTGACATTGCTTCTTAAAAAAACTCGGCTTTTTAGTCGAGTTTTTTCTTGCGTAAGGGGGCTTTTGCATTACGATGGGGGTGAGTGGTGAGAAAAGGTGATAATTGGTGAGCCTTTCCTGCTTCGCTCCTCTCTTCACACATGACAGATTTCTCGGGCAAATTCACGCAAAAAGTCGACCCTAAGGGCCGTGTGTGTGTGTCCGGTAAATTACTTTCCTGCTTGCAAGATGAGGCTGAGCGTTGGTTTCGGATTTGTCCAGGCGACCCAGTTGTTGCCGGCTCTTCCTCCGCCCTCTTGTTCCTTCGGCTGATTCCTGAGTCTGAGTATCACGATTGGGCCGAATGGACGCGTCCAAAGTGGGAAGGTGCGAGAGATCCTCGCACCCGTGAGGAAAAACGCGAGGCCCGTCGTTTTTTGGGCGATGTCGAAAAGGTCAAGCTCGACGCGCAGGGGCGTTTCACTTTGCCGCCACAATTGCGCGATGCTGCCGGGATTGAGGGCGAAGCCCTTTTGCACGGCGACGGTCTCTTTGTTGAATTTTGGAATCCCGCTCAGTATGAGATGGAAATGGCAGGAGAGGGCGAGTGATACTCATGTGCCCACATCCTTCCCGACCAACTCCCAATCAGGGGCCATCCTGCCACAAGCCCGTTTTAATGCAGGAAACTCTCGCGGCGTTAGCGCCCGAGCGTGGGGGTCTTTTTGTTGATGTGACCGTCGGAGGGGGCGGACACTCTGAAAAGATCCTTGCGGCTTCTGAATCCGTACGCTTGATTGCAGTGGACCGAGATGAGCAGGCTTTGGAGCGCGCCCGTACTCGCTTGAGCGTCTTTGGCGATCGTGTGACTTTCGTCCATGCTCCATTTTCCAGCCTGGCGTCTTTGATTCCGGCCGAGTGGGTAGGCAACATCAGCGGAATATTAGCTGACTTCGGTGTCTCATCGGATCAGTTGGAAGACCGCGAACGCGGGTTTTCTTTTCAGGAAGACGGCCCGCTAGATATGCGCATGGATCGAACCAAGCAGAAGACAAGTGCTGCCGTTTTGTGCGCACGCGCCTCGGAAGATGACTTGGAGACTTGGCTGCGCGAATTCGGCGAAGAGCGGTACTCTCGCAGGGTTGCGCATGCAATCGTGATGCAGCGACGCGTGGGGCCCTTGTTGCGGACATCTCAATTGGCAGAACTCGTTTCTCGCACGGTTTCTCGTGGCCGTCAGGGCATCCACCCTGCGACACGCACTTTTCAGGCTTTGCGTATCGCAGTGAACCGCGAGCTCGACGAGGTTGATGCTTTCCTTAGCGTGTCTCCTGCGCTACTTGGTGTAGATGGTCGCCTTGCTGTCATTAGCTTTCATTCGCTGGAAGATCGTCGCGCCAAACGCGCATTGCGAAATGAGGCACGCAGTCGTGAATTTGAAGACATCCTGAAGGGTGGCGTGACGGCTCAGTCTGCTGAGTTAAGGGAAAACCCGCGTTCTCGTAGTGCACGATTGCGTGCTATTCGTCGCGTGGAGGCTCTCTCTTGAGTAGTCGCGCATTGGGGCTGGCTCTCTTGACTTTGATCGAGCTAGTGTTTGCCTTGGGCTTGCGAAGTCACTCTTTGGGCGTGGCCTCTCGCACTGAATTGCACACGCGCCAGTATTTGTCCTTCCACGAAGTCCGCGTCGAGACTCAATGCTTGACTGACGCTTACTGCTCACCCACAGCAGTGTCTGCACGCATCTTGTGGCGCGAGCAGCAGCAACATCTGACTGATCAGCAATTGCCGCAACTGTGAGCAAGAGCCTCCTTGTCGCTTTGAGGCCCGGATGGGTGCTTGCACC
Source organism: Planctomycetota bacterium (assembly GCA_018671175.1). Lineage (GTDB taxonomy): Bacteria > Planctomycetota > UBA1135 > UBA1135 > UBA1135 > JABHIE01. Next base: position 266,814 of record JABHIE010000031.1, read on the forward strand.
AGTTGGGATTATTTTTGTCCTGACTTTTTTCAGATTGATTTACTTTCAGTTGGATCAAGGTGCTGAGGTTGAAGGGCGAGTGCTCTCGCGAGTCATGTACGAAACTGAAATCGAAGCGCCGCGCGGGAAGATTTTAGACCGCCACGGAGCCGTATTGGCAGAAGACCGTGGCGTCTGGGCTCTTGAGATGGACGAGCCTGCAAAGTTACGCCGCCATTTGCGTCCAGGGATGGAGCGCGAGTTGCTAAAGCGAGAGCTCACCCTGATTGCGGAAGCGGCGGGCGTTCCCTTGGCTGAGCTGGCGGCGGTCGTGCTTAACCCAAAAAAAACATATGCGGTTTTGGCAGACGATCTCTCGAGTTCTGAGCACAGGAGACTGGCTGCAATTCTTCGGACGATGCGAGGTTCGGGCATAAAAATGCGGCGACATTGGCGGCGTGTCTATCCACAAGGCCGCGCTCTGGCGCACATGGTTGGCCTTTTGGTTGATCACGATGGAAAGCGCGAAGGAGTGCTCGGCCTTGAAGCAATGTGTCAAGATGACTTGCATGGTCAGGATGGTTCGAAGGCGAGTTTGGGCGTGGCTGGGGGGCGAGGGATAAACCCAGCCCTTGGCTTTCAGGCCGCACAAGAAGCACCAGCCGTAGAGACGACTCTTGACTCGCGGATTGGAGCGGTCTTGCTTGAACAGCTAGATGCCGTGCAACTTGAGCACAACCCGGATTGGGTCGCTGGTGTCGTCGTTGATGTGCGAACGGGGGACTTGCTGGCCATCGGGGGCCTCCCTGATTTCAATCCTAATTGGCCAGGAGAGAATACGACACGAGACGAGGAAGGCCATTTGCTGGGGCTTGCCCTGCCAGCTTTCTGGCCGATTGAACCGGGTAGTACTTGCAAGCCATTCATTGTGGGGCGCGCATTGCAAGAAGGCGCTATTCAGGAAACCGATACCTTTTCGAATCGTGGCGGAACTTGGAATATTCGAAAGCCGCCAATTCGCAATGCGAGCGGCGTACCCGATAGGCCAATGACCCCACGAGAGGTGCTTGCATATTCGTCCAATATTGGCGCAGGACAAATCGGCCTGAAATTGGGGGTTGATGGGGTTCAGAGGGCTTTCCGCGATTTTGCTTTCTGGGAACCTCTTGGCTTGAGCCTGCGCGAGCCCTTTCCAGGGATTGAGCCCGCTGCTAAGTATTGGAAGGGAAAGCAGGGAACCATCTGGACGGTGCCCTCTGTTTCGATGGGCCATCAATTGCAAATAACCCCTGCTCGATTGGCATACTCCTTTGCTGCACTCGTAAATGGTGGCCAGTATTTCAAACCCCGTTTGTTTGCAGGTCAGCCCATTGCGGCACCACGCAAAGTCTTGTCTGAAAGTGTTTCAAAATTTTTGTGCATGGCTATGACAGATGTTGTTGAAATGCCTCATCGGGTTTGGCTTCCACGCTCAAGTGGTTTTCGATGGGGGGGGAAGAGTGGCACGACTCAAAAACTTCATGAGTCAAATTACACATCCCTTTTTGCGGCATTCGGGCCAACAGAAAATCCTGAAATCGTGGTCGTGATTGTTGCCGATAATCCGAAGGGCAAGGAGCACTACGGAAGTAAAGTTGCGGGGGTGGCCGCCGGCAATGTTCTGCGTCGCTCGGTCGAACTAATGGCTCGAGCTCCACGGTCTGTAGACTTGGTTCCTGCCTCAACAGGCGTTATGTTTTCCAATAGGAAACCATGACTCGATTCTCCTCTCTCGCCAAGCAACTGTCCTCTTTTGGAGAGGGCCGGCTTGTGCCAGGAACTGACCCAGAGATTCAGCGTGCTTGTTTTGATTCTCGACTCGTTAGGCCAGGGGATCTGTTTTGCGCCCTGCCCTCGGCAAATCAATGTGGCCGCGCTGGGTTGGCTTACTTGCCCCAAGCTATTCAGGCTGGTGCAGCTGCTGTTTTGCATGTTTCAGCACCGCTAGCGGCTTTTGAGCTTGTTTCCCCGTCGGGCGAGCTCGTCCCAGAATTCCGCGTTGATTTGCAATTTTCAGTCGCTGATGTCGCAGGTCGGGCGGCTCATCTACTGGCGAGCTACCCAGCGGAATCTCTCTGGGTGGGCGCCGTGACAGGCACTAATGGCAAAAGTACGGTGGTGCATTTAATGCAAGCTGCACTTTCTGCCGGTGGAGTGCCAACCGCTTCGATTGGTACTCTCGGGATGCACTACTCGGGTTGCGATGCCTCGGTTTTGAATACGACCCCATCTGCCGATCTCATTGCTGAATGGCTCAAAAATGCAAATAAAGCCGGTGCAAGGGCTTTGGCCATTGAAGCTAGTTCTCACGGGCTGGATCAACGCCGGCTGGCCGGCCTGCCTATTGATGCTGCTGCCTGGACAAACCTTACTCATGACCACCTTGATTATCATGATGGATTTGCCGACTACGCTCAAGCCAAAGCGCGCTTAGTTCATTCGCTTGATGTCGGCGCACCGGCCTTTTTGCCGGCGGGTAATGAGCGCATCCTGAAAGCATGCGAGGGCGCGCGTGCTCAGCGTTTGACATGGGGCTTTGACGACTCGACAGCAGCCATTCGAGGGCGTTTTCAGGGTGCTTCCGCCTCGGCCCCGATGTCGCTTGCGATTGCGGGTGAGCTAGGCCAAGCCGAATTGCAGAGCGGTTTGGTCGGTCAGCATAATGCTGAAAACCTACTGGTCGCCTGGTCTTTGTTGCGTGTCGCCGGTTTAAGTGCTGAGCTTGCCGCAGAAAAACTCGGGCAGATTGGGTGCGCTCCAGGGCGTCTAGAGCGCGTTGCGCCTGATTCGGGCATGCATTTGTTTGTCGATTATGCCCATACACCCGACGCTCTTTGCCAGGTGCTTCGCGCCTTGCGTGAGAGTTTCCCACAGGCCACAATAGGTTTGGTTTTCGGAGCTGGCGGCGATCGTGATGCCGCCAAACGCGCGCCGATGGGTATTGCCGCTGCGCAAGGTTCCGATTGGTGTCTCGTAACAAGTGATAATCCACGCACAGAAGACCCGCGGGCCATTGCCGACGCAGTGGCATTAGGTGTAGCTCAAGCTGGCGCTCAACCTGAAATCCAGGTCGATCGGCGGAGTGCGATTCGTGAAGCCCTGTTGCGCTTAAAGCATGGGGATGTTCTGCTCGTCGCCGGTAAGGGGCACGAGCCCTATCAAGAGGTCGATGGCGTGCGCCATCACTTTGACGACCGCGAAGAAGTACTCGAGGCGGTGCAATGTCTTCTTTGAATTTAGTCGATTTCGTGCGTGGAATTGCACCAACTTCATATGCCGTTGATAGCCGCCTTGTTCAACCTGGGGCTCTTTTTGTAGCCTTGCGTGGGGCTCAGACCGATGGCCATGCATTCCTGCAATCCGCCCAATCAGCAGGTGCGGTCGCAGCTATCGTAGAAGAAATCGTTCCTGCTGATTTGCCCCAATTTGTTGTTTCTGATGCTCTCGAGGCACTTGCGGAATTGGCGCGTTTGCGCCTAGCAGATTTGAAAGGAGTGCAAGTCTTCGGTATCACGGGCACGGTTGGCAAGACAACAGCGAAAGACATGCTGGCTCATTTATTAGGCGGACCGCCTGCTCAAGTTCACGCAGCACCAGCTTCTTACAACTCCGAAATCGGTTTGCCATTGGCCATATTGTCTGCGCCAAGAGACACCCAGAAATTGGTTTTAGAATTTGGGATAAGTCATGCCGGTGACATGTCTCCCCTGACGGCTATCGTCAATCCTGCCATTGTTTGGTTTACGGCATTGACCCAAGTTCACTTAGACGGCTTTAATTCTTTCAAAGAGTTGATCGCCGAGAAAACGAAATTGATGCATGGTCAAGTTCCGCCTGAGTACATCTGGGGTGAGCCGAGCGTGCTCGATGCGGTCCGTGAAGCTATCCCAAATGACTGCGTCAAAGAGCGTGTTTTTAATTTATGCGAGCGCTCTCTCCAAGGGCTTCCAGGTGAGTGGCAGTTGAATTTGGCACCGTTCGGGTTGGTTGATTTGCCGGTCGTGGCGTATCACGAGGCTGTGCTTGCTGCTACGGCTGCATCCATTGCGCTTGATGTTGGTATTGCCCTAACAGAAATTCGGGCTCGGCTGAATAGCTTACCAAGACCCTCTGGAAGGCTTGAATGGCATAAAATGGGCACAATCTCAATCTTAAACGATGCCTATAACGCTAGCCCTGCGAGTATGCGCGCAGCACTTGAGGTGCTTGCGCAATGCCCGACTCAGGGTCGCCGCATTGCCGTGCTGGGCACCATGCGCGAAATGGGAGATGCCGCTTTATCGTTGCACCAAGAAATCGGGCGATTTGCTGCGACACTTTCGCTCGACCTGATCGTTGGCATTGGCGATTTCGCGGAGGCCTATGTTTCGCCATCACGCGCAGCTGGCACCCAGGTTTTTCTAGCTTCCGATGTTGACGAATTCACTAAAACTTTTGCTCCACAATTGCGTCAACACGATTTCTTGTTGCTGAAAGCTTCACGCGCCGAGGCCTTCGAAAAGAGTTTGCCTGAGCTCAAGGCGTCCGCTAACCATCTCGCTCAACGACCCGAGACCACAACATGATTACATGGCTCATTCCTTGGTTAGAGTCCTTATGGGCTCCCTTACACCTTTTTTCTTACATTACAGTTCGCGCTGCTCTGGCTGCCGGCACCGCATTTGGGTTGGCCGTTTTTCTTGGTGGGCCGTTAATTGCGCGGCTTCGCCAGGTCGGTGTGGGCGAGCATGCGAGTGCAAGTGACGACCAAGGCGTATCCAAGATGTATGCCGATGCCGGGAAAAATGGCACACCCACGATGGGTGGTGTTTTCTGGACCACTTCCATTTTGATTTCGACTCTTCTTTTTGCGCGTCCTGACGAGATGGCCGTCGCGCTTGGTGCTTTTGTATTGGTCGGCATGGGCGTGCTAGGGTTTTGGGACGACTTAATTAAACTGCGCAAAGAGGGCGGCACTCACGGCCTTTCCCGCACAGCCAAGATGCTTCCAACTCTTGCCATGGCGGGCTTTGTTGCCTTTACGCTGCATTCGCTAGGAGAGCAGACCGGTCGGCCTGAGCTGACACAGATTTATATTCCGTTACTCAAAGATGTGGTGATTTCGCCTTCTGATTGGGGGTTACTCGGCGTGGGCCTTTTTGTAGTTTTTGAGGCCTTTGTCGTTTTAGCTTCTAGTCACGCCGTGAATGTTACGGACGGTCTTGACGGTCTGGCCGCTGGGTTAGCGATTCCTGTTTTTGCCGGCTTGACGATTGCCCTCTATGCCTGCGGGCATGCTGGGTGGGCTGATTACTTGCACCTGCCGCTCATTCCAGGCGCTGGGGAAGTTGCCGTCATGGGTGGCGCCGTGCTTGGAGCTACCGTTGGTTTTCTTTGGTTCAACTTATATCCCGCACAGATTTTCCTAGGCGATAGCGGCTCATTGCCGATGGGTGCTTTGATGGGCTATTTCGCGATGGTTTGCCGCCAAGAATTGGCACTTCCTATTTTGGCTTTGGTCTTCGTCTTTGAAGTCGGCAGCAGTCTCTTGCAGATTTCCGTTTATAAGTTCAGTAAACGCTTTTTCGGCAGGGGGCATCGTGTCTTTTCGATTGCGCCCTTGCACCACATCTTTCAGCGCAAAATGCCTGAATCCCGCCTCGTAGGCCGCTTCTGGATTCTTGGTGTCGGTTGCGCCGCTCTGTTCCTTTTGACTTTAAAAGTTCGATGATCAAAGAGCTCCACCAGAACGCGCTGGGGATGCTCTCTTGCATCATCGCAATCGCAGTTGTTGGGTTGGTCGTTGCCGTTTCATGCGCGCCCCCAGGTGCCGGATGGCTTGCGCTGTCGCAACAGTCGATTCACCTGATTCTAGGCATTGTGGCCTTTGTCGGCGCATATAGCATTCCCGTAGAGCGAATTAAGGCCTCAGCGAAAGGTGCGCTTCTCCTTGTATGGTTGCTCCTTATTTTGATGCTCTTTACATCATTGGGCGAAGTCTCAAATGCTTCCGAGCGGTGGCTTAGAATTGGCAGCTTCCGATTTCAGCCCTCCGTTTTGTATCAATTCTTTTGGCTCATAGCTCTTGCCCATTGGGCAGCAAATGACCCCATGCGTTTAAGGCAAGGGTGGCATATTCTCCGTTTGTCTTTGGTTTATCTACTGCTATTAATACCCGTATTTTTACAGCCCGATTTGGGTTCCACGGTGATTCTTTTTGTCGTCTCAGCTGTGACTTTGCTTTACGCCGGCGTGCCGACCCGATTCCTTAAATATGTAGGCCCAGTTCTTATGACTCTCGTGGGACTGGGGCTGCTTCTTTTTCCCCATGTTTCAAGCCGTTTCTCCCTCTTGAATCCAGGGTTCCAGGTTCAACGCTCCATGGAAGCCTTTGCTCTCGGCGGTTTAACCGGACGCGGCCCAGGAATGGGGGTGCTTAAGCATGGGTGGCTTCCTGAAGGCGAAACCGATTTTGTTTTTGCGCTCATAGCCGAAGAATGGGGTTTGTTGGGCAATTTGGTCGTGCTCGGATTGTTCGTCGCATTCACGCTTTACGGGATGCGAGTCGCTCGTCGCGCAGAAACACGATATGGTGCAATTCTTATGGCCAGCGCTGTCGTATTGATCTCATTGCAAGCCGCCTACAATATGGGCATGGTCACAGGGATTTTGCCCGTGAAGGGCTTGCCGTTACCCTTTATCAGTCGGGGGGGCACATCCATCCTCGTTCTCGGTGGTCTAATCGGAGCCGCACTTCGCGCGAGTTTCGAAAGACGCCAATCCAAAGTTCCCACAGAAGAGTTAATTCCTTGGACCGAATCCACCGCGCCGGGCTCATCACGCTAGCCATTCTCCTCTTGATTGCCGCAGGAGGCTTCATGGTTGACCGCGTCTCCAATCAAGCTGAAATAGCCACTTCCCTTGAAAATGCCGTTGTTCTTGATGCCGGCGGCTTGCTGGCCATTGAGGGTTTACCGCCCCAGCAGCGACGGATGTTCCCGCGCGCCCGTGATTTTCAAGCCCGGCCCAGCTCACACCCAATGCGTGAAGGTTCCGGTCAAGGCGTTGCCGTGCCAAGTGCGATGCGCACAGCCGATGCTGCAGCGGTCGCACCAAGCACTTTGATGGCGACAGAAATTAATCTGGGTGAGCCGTCATCCCGCAGGCAGCAAATCGAAGCGCGGGCCAACCATGCGCCGACAGACCGAATTTATCGAGTGCGTGAAGGCGATGTCCTCTCGCGAATTGCATTGCGCGAGTTGGATGATCGTAACGCTTGGCGCCAAATCGCTGCATTAAACGGCATCACCGATGAGGGGCGTAGTCTGCAAGTGGGTGACGCCTTGATTCTTCCACCTAAGGCTGGTGAGTCTTCTGCTCCGCAAGTGGCGCCTGCTCAAGGCACACTTCCGGCCCCGCAAGTTTCCAGCAATACGCCTGCGGCAATGCCGTCCACTTACACCGTGGTCTCAGGCGATACTCCAGACCGTATTTCTAAAAAGTTGTACGGCAGCAGCAAACACTGGGAAAGGCTTCTTGCTGCAAATGGCTTGGATGACCCACGGGCACTTCAAGTGGGCGCGGTCTTAAAAGTACCGCCACTTCCGTAGCGCAAGGTTTTTGCGTGCGCGTTCTCTTTGTTGGCGGAGGCACAGGTGGGCATCTCACGCCCGCCCTCGGAATCGCTGAAGCTCTTGAAGCTCGTGGGCACGAGACTCTATTTCTTGGCACGGGCCGCTCTATTGAGCGCGGCTATCTTGGTGGGCGTCTCGCCAGGTCATTGGGTCTAGAAGATCGCCGCTATGGTCGCTTCGGCTCATTTGTTCGCCTGTGTTTGCTTCCGCGGGCCATGTGGCGCGTGCGGCATCACGCGACAGCTTTCCGAGCCGATTTGATCGTTGGTCTCGGCGGCCTCGCCAGCTTTGCCTTCCTGGGTGCTCGGGTTCCACGCGTTTTGCTTGAAGGAAATCGAGTCGCCGGTAAAGCCGTAAAATGGCTCGAACCCTTCGCAAAAGCCTCATATTGCCAATACCCCGCAACTCTAGCTGAACTAAGCAAAGGCCTCTGTGTGGGCCCTATCGCCCGCAATGCCCTGCTCGCCATTTCCCGCGAAGAGGCATGCAAGCGTTTTCGTCTCGATCCGAAAAAGCCTGTCTTGCTCGTGGTTGGCGGAAGTCAAGGCGCGCTCGCTGTCAATCAATCCGTCGTGCGATCGATGCCCGAATTGGCCAGCCAAGGGTGGCAGTTGCTTGCTTTGGCCGGTCCAGGCAAGGCTGTCGAATTGCGCGAAGCAGCCTTGCAATCTCGCGTGCCCGCATGCGTGCTTGAGCATTGCGACGACATGGGGGCGGCTTGGTCGGCCGCTGATTTGGTCTATTGCCGTGGGGGCGCGGCGACTCTTGCCGAGGTAGCCTTGTTTGCTGTTCCCGCCCTTGTCTCTCCCTACCCAGGGCACAAAGATCAACAGCAGACGCGCAACGCCGAAGCTCTTGGGCACGGTGTTCAATTGGTGGCGGGCATGCCTGCCCAGGCAGACGATGACCAGTTAGTGAGTCTATTACAAAGTGAAAGTCGTCGATCTCAGATGCGCGCGGCCCTAAAGCAGGCCATTCCTCAAGATGGCCGTGAAACCATCGTTTCTTGCTTAGAATCTATCGTTTCAGGCGCTACACTTTAGGCGTGAATCGCGTGCTTTCTTCTGTACCACAAGCTCCAGCCGGAGCACTTGATGCTTTAGCTGGTGTCCATGGGCGCACGGCTTATTTAGCAGGAGCCGGGGGGTGTGGCATGCGGGGTTTGGCGCATTTTCTACTTGCTGCGGGGTGGCGAGTTTGGGGTGCTGATTCCAAACCTTTTACCCCCGATGATGCTCTTGTCACCCAGGGCCTGTTGCCCATGACTCAAGGCCAAGATGCCCCACAAACCTCCTTGGCCGTGCGTTCGGCTGCGGTTCCTGAAACTGAAATGGGTTTCCAATCGGCCTTGGCACACGGCGCGCGCCCACTTAAATATGCTGAGTTGCTGGGTGAAATCAGCCAATTGCGCCCTGTCTTGGCCGTTGCGGGTTCTCACGGGAAGACCACCGTGACTTCTTGGGCAGCGTGGGGCTTGCGGCGTGCAGGTCTTGATGTGGGGTATTTAGTGGGCGCCGAAGTGCCGCAATTGCAAAACTCTGCGCGTTGGGGTGATCCTCAACTGCCTCTGCTTGCCGAGACTTGCGAATATGACCGTTCCTTTCACTCGGTTCATGCTGCACAAGTCGCACTCATCAATGTTGATGCCGAGCACCCCGATACTTACCCCGGTGGGTTGCCCGAAGTGACCGAGGCCTTTGAAGTCTTTTTGGCGCAAACTCAAATAGGCGGTTGCGTGCTAGCCGGCCCCGAGGCGCCTGATCTATCCACGGCAACATGTGCGGCGTGGCAGCTTTCTCCAGCGATCCCAGATGCCTGGCGGGTCGGTTTGCCGGGTGAGCATAATCGCCGTAATGCCGCTTTGGTCGCCTCGATTCTGCGTTCTTTTGATTTGCCTGAATCTGAGGTTCAGGCCGCGATTGAGGGCTTTCAGGGTGCGGCGCGGCGCATGGAATCCTTGGGCACTTGTTGCGGGGCGCAGGTTGTCAGCGATTACGCGCATCATCCTGTTGAGGTCGCCGCCACACTGCAAGCGGCGAGAGAGGCATGGCCGCAAGCGAGGCTTCATGTTGTTTTTCAGCCGCACCAAGCGCAGCGTTTGCATGCCTATCGTGAGCAATTTGCGCCTTCTCTTGACATGGCTGACACACTCTTTCTGTTGCCCGTTTTTCGCGCCCGCGACCCAAAAGAAGTCCAAGCTTCGGTCGAAGAACTCGTTCCTGATTTACTTGCTCGCAAACCGAATCGCTTGACGACAGTGGTCTCAGATTTTGATGAAGCGCATCGTTTAGTGTGGGCATCACTTCAGCGAGGCGATATCCTTCTCGCCCTTGGGGCAGGCTCCATTGACGCCTTTGCGCGTAATTTGGTCGATTCTTCCTCCTAGCAACCCCGCTTCTAACGACCGATTTCTTGCCGCACTCTCTTCATGACCGATTATTTCGATGACTGACATCCTCGCCGAATACGCTGATTTAAGCCCGATGCGGCACTCTGTTGCGCTTAGTGATTACACGACTTTGCGCATTGGCGGCGTGGCCGAATTGTTTTTTGAGCCCGCTAAGCCTGAGCATTTAGTCTCACTTTTAAGTCGTTTGCAAAAAGACGGCGTGCCATGGCGCATGCTCGGTGCAGGTGCCAATGTTTTGATTCCAGATGCTGGCATTAAGGGTGCCGTGATTCACACGGGTGGTATGCGCCGTGCTTTCCGCGAAGACGAATGCCTCCGCGTGTGGCCGGGTGTCACTTTGCCTCAGTTGCTTAACATCACCCGCGAGCTGGGCCTTGCGGGCATAGAAAATCTCGCTGGCGTACCCGGCCATGTGGGCGGCGCTCTTGCGCTCAACGCGGGCTCCTCTGATTGGGGCATCTGGGATGTCGTCCGTGAAGCCACCCTCTGGGACCCTCAAGATGACACTCTGCAGGCTTATCAACCAACTGAGATTCAACCTCAATATCGCGATGGCAACCTTAGCGGCCGCGTTGTCATTGAGGCTCTACTTGCGCTTGAAGTTTCCACTCCGGCGGCGGTCAAAACTTTGTTTGAAGATGTCGTCCGTCGCAAAAATGCGACACAGCCTGTCACGATGTCGAGTGCGGGCTGTGCTTTCCGTAACCCTCGTGGCGATAGTGCGGGGCGCCTGATTGATGCAAGTGGGCTTAAGGGCTCGCGCATTGGTGGTGCCGTGATTAGCGAGCGACATGCCAATTTTATTGTGAATGATGGCGGTGCGAGTTCGGCCGATGTTTTGGCTCTAATTGATTTGATGCAAGAAACGGTCCTTGAGAAACAGGGCATTGAGCTGCATCGCGAAATCATCGTTTGGTGAGCTGAATAGCCCGCTCTGGCACATCGCTCTCTCTAGATTGCGCCGTGCTCTTTAGGCTTGGGCCGAGTTAGAATCTGCTTCCCCGCGCGGTCAAGGTTCGACCGGCTGGGGCCTAAACATGACTCTTCCTTTTGCACCACAAAATGGGCCCGCCTCTCTTGAGGCGTTGCGCCACTCCGTTAGCCACATCATGGCCGATGCCGTTTTACGGCTCTTCCCCGAAGGCAAAGTCGCTATTGGGCCATCGATCGAAAATGGCTTTTATTACGACTTTGATTTGCCGCGCCCTCTGACCGAGGAAGACTTGCCGCTCATCGAAGAAAAGATGAAAGAAATCCTCACCGAGGCGGGTGAGTTTGTCCGCACAACTTCCACACGCGAAGAGGCGTTGACGCGTCTTGAGGCAGCGGGGCAGCCTTATAAAGTTGAGCTGTTGGCTGACATCCCTGAGGGCGAAGAAATCTCATGGTATGACCACGGCACATGGGCCGACTTGTGCGAAGGGCCGCATGTTGAAAAGGCGACTGATATCCGTGGGGCGGCATTTACTTTGACGCACGCAGCGGGTGCTTATTGGCGCGGTGATGCATCTCGTCCGATGTTGCAACGCATCTACGGCACTGCTTGGTGGAATCGCAAAGATCAAAAGAAGTATTTGGCTTACCTCGAAGAGGTCAAGTTGCGCGACCACCGGCGCATTGGCCGCGAGCAAGACTTGTTTTCTTTGCACTCAGATTTTGGCGCGGGGCTTGTTTTCTGGCATCCTAAATTGGGGCATGTTCGTCGCAAGCTTGAGCAATGGTGGTGGGATTTACACGAGGCGCGTGGCTACTGGCCCGTTTACACACCGCATGTTGCGGGTGAGCCGGTTTTTCGCCAGTCGGGGCATCTCCAGAATTACGCCGACATGATTTGGGCTCCCATGGATGTCGATGGGCGTCCGCATCGCGTCAAACCAATGAATTGCCCTGGGCACCTCGCAATTTTTAATAGTCGCCGTCATAGCTATCGTGATTTGCCTCGGCGTTTTGCTGAGTTGGGCACCGTTTATCGCTACGAGCCGAGTGGTACTTTGCATGGCATGTTGCGGGTGCGAGGTTTCACGCAAGATGATGCGCACATTTTCTGCACGCCCGCTCAGCTCGAAGACGAGTTGATGGGGGTTTTGTCTTTGGTCGATACGATTTTGACCACTTTTGGCTACACCTACACGGCCTATTTGGCCACCCGTCCCGAAAAGTCTTTAGGCACAGATGAGATTTGGCAGCACGCCATCGACTCGTTGGTTGCCGCAGCGGGCAAACGCGATTTGCCTCTCGAAGACGACCCCGGCGGCGGTGTCTTTTATGGCCCCAAAATTGATTTCAAGTTGCGTGATGCCTTGGGGCGCGAGTGGCAAGGCCCGACCGTGCAAGTCGATTTCAACTTGCCTGAGCGATTCGACATCCAATACAACGATGCCGACAACGAGCTCAAACGCCCCGTCATGGTGCACCGCGCCATTTTCGGTTCACTGGAGCGCTTCGTGGGTGGTTTGATTGAGCACTTTGCGGGCTGGTTCCCTCTCTGGGTCTGCCCAATGCCATGTGCGGTTTTGCCGATTACCGATGCCGAGGAAGAGGCTGCTGCCGATTTAACGCGGCGCTTGCACGAGGCTGGTTATCGCACGGTGCTCAAAACTGACGGCCCTTTGCGCAAGCGCGTGCGGGATTCCGAAATGGAAAAAATCCCTTACATGATTGTGCTTGGTGGCCGCGAGGTCGAAGAGGGCAATATCAATCTTCGCATTCATGGCGTAAAAGAGCAAAAGACCATGAGCGAGGCTGAGTTCTTTGCTTATCTCGCTGAAAAACGAGATTCAAAGTCCATCGAGTATTAATGACTCATCGCGCGCAACGGGTTCTGGTCACGGGGGCGACCTCGGGCATCGGATCTGCTTGCGCTCGCGCTTTCCATCGTGCGGGTTGGCAGGTGGTCGTTACGGGTCGCCGACAAGAAAGGCTCGACGACTTGCGTGCCGAGTTAGGTTGCAGCACGCTTTGCTTTGATGTGCGCGATTTTGCAGCCACGGAAGCTGCGCTCGCCGATCAGGGTGTGTTTGATGTCGTCCTGAATAACGCTGGCTTGTCGAGAGGTTTAGAGCCCATTTGGCAAGGTAGCCTTGACGACTGGAATGAAATGCTTGACACAAATGTTAAAGGCCTGCTACATGTTACGCGCGTGTTGCTGCCGGGCATGGTCGAGGCTGGCTTCGGTCATGTGATTAATATTGGCAGCATTGCGGGCCATGAGGCTTACCCGAATGGGGCGGTTTATTGTGCGAGCAAGCACGCCGTTTTGGCAATCACCCAATCGATGCGAAAAGATACTTGCGGCACGGGCGTCAAGGTCTCGACCGTTGACCCTGGCTTGGTTCACACTGAGTTCTCTTTGGTGCGTTTTCATGGCGACCAAGAGCGTGCTGATTCCACCTACGACGGCATGACTCCATTGCGCGGCGAAGATGTCGCGGCAACGGTTTTATGGGTGGCCGAGGCCCCAGCTCATGTCAATGTTGCCGAAGTGCTTTTACTGCCAAACGACCAGGCATCGGCCGGCATCGTGGCCCGAAAGGGTAAATAGACAAAATATAGGCAATTTATATATTCAGTCCGCCGATGGACATTTAAAGGCACATTCGTGCTTTTGCGGGTTTCGACCCGTTTCTAAACAACCTCTTGGGGAAGAGAATGTCCAAAATTAATCTGTTTTCACTCGCTTTTGTTGTTGCCGTCATTTCCGGAGTCGCTGCAGGCTCAGCTAGTGATTTAGGTGGCGTAGCTCCGATTGCTAACCTGCTTATGTACGGTTGTGCGGCCTGGATAGGCTGGAAATGCGTCTCTAGCTCAGAAGCAAAAGAATACGCCATTGGCGCCGCCGCCTTGGTTTTCTTGAATCACCCAGCTTGGGGTGATGCTGCTGCCACAATGGGGCAGGTTCAGTGGGTCGGCATCTACCTTGCGCCAATCTTCTCAAACTTGGTCGACATCGTGCTGCTCGTAGCCGCGGTCGGCATGCTCAAAAAGCTTGTTGACGGCGCTCGTTCGAGCGCAAATGTGACGGCTTAGCCCATCACAAAAGCGAGCCGTACCTCAGGGTGCGGCTCGTTCTCCTTTTATGGGAGGCAAGGTGGAATTAGGATGACATCATGAGCAAACCACGCCCAACCCTCGAATGGCTTCATGTCTGTGATTACGCGTTTCGCGATGAGCAGGGCAAGGTCGGCATGATCGGCTTATTTGACACTTTGGCTTCCGCTAAATTGCCGGGCCGCTTACCTATGTTTTGCGTGGCATTTGGCGTGACCGATGGGGTGGGCGAATACAACATGGGCTTGCAGGTGATTGCACCAAGCGGCAAAGTCGTTGATCTGAAATTGCCTCCGATTCAGTTGCACAACAAAAAACAAAAAGCGCGTGCTGTTCTTCGCTTGGCAGGTATGCCCTTTGAAGAATATGGGCAGTATGTTTTTCGTCTGGTGATTGAGGGCTCGCCCGTTGCGGCACCGGTGCATGCGCTTGACCATGTTGAGCCGCCCAAGCAGCCGGGGCAGGGTGCTGGCCCAGGTGGCTCGGCACTCGGTTCGATTCCGCCGCCGCCAGACTTCCGTCAAAATTAGTTTGCACGAATCGGCGATTCTTCAATCCCCAATGACCGTATTGGTCGTTTTGATGGGGGTATTGGCTGGGTTATTTGCCTTTTCCAGGCAAGCGGCTGGTCAGCGATTTTTTCGCGTGATTCCTTTATTGCTGTGCGCTTACTTCTTGCCGACTTTGCTTTCGAACACGGGTGTAATCCCGACCGATGGCGACTTCCCGCTTTATGAGTTCGTGAAACGCTGGCTTCTCCCGGCAAGTTTGGTTTTGCTCACGCTGGCCGTCGATCTCAAGGCTATTTTTAGTTTAGGCCGCAATGCGATTTATTTGTTTCTTGCGGCCACGGTCAGCATCATTATTGGCGGCCCGCTTGCTTTTTGGCTTTGCCAGGGCTTAATCCCGCCTGAGCTAAACGACCAGGCTTGGCGAGGATTGGCCGCTCTTGCCGGCTCTTGGATTGGCGGCGGCGCCAATTTTGTAGCCATCGGCGAGAGCGTTGGCGCGACAGAGAGCACAATGTCCCTCATGGTGGTCATCGACATCGCTGTGGCCGAAACCTGGATGGCCTTCTTGTTGTTTTTTGCTGGCCGCGAGAAACAAATGGATGCCAAGATTTCTGCCGATCGCACTACGATTGATGCGGTGCGTCAAAAAGCTGAGGCTTATCAGGCATCTGTTGCCCGCCCGACTGATTTGCCTTCGCTTTTACTTTTACTCTTTCTTGCTTTCGGCGCGACGGCCCTTGCCCACGAGGCGGCAGCTCATTTACCCGACATTGGGGATGTCGTCCGCGGCTTCACTTGGGTCGTTTTGGTCGTAACTTTTACCGGCCTAGCTTTGAGTTTCACTCCCGCTCGCAAGCTAGAAGGAGTGGGCGCCTCGGCCTTGGGTTCCGTTTTTCTGTATCTGCTTGTTGCCACGATTGGTGCCAAGGCTGAGTTCGCTGCCATTCTTGACCCGAAGCATTTTGGGCTCCTTGTCATCGGTGCGGTCTGGATGTGCTTTCACGCGATGTCCTTGCTTGCCTTGCGGCGTTTCTTGAAAGCCCCGATTTTCTTTTTGGCAGTCGGCTCGCGAGCCAATGTCGGTGGTGCCGCATCCGCACCCGTGGTGGCTAGTGCATTTCACCCTGCATTGGCGCCCGTTGGGGTCCTTTTGGCGATTGCGGGCTATGTGCTCGGCACGGTTGGCGGTGTCGCTTGCGCTGCGCTCTTGAGTTTCCTCGCGTAATCGCTTTGGATATTTTCTCAAATAAAAGACCAAGCGTCAGGGTGTTGGTGTCGTTCTCCGTTTGTGAAGCCCATGAAAAGCCCTGATCTCGAGCATCTTCTCGAGCAATTCCAATCGCCGCTTTTGCGTTACGCAACAAGTTTTTTGCGCGATTCGAATGCCGCCGAAGATGTCGTGCAGGAAACTTTTTTACGGCTCATCCGCAAACCACCGGCCACCGGCAACGACGACGAGCTGCGGAATTGGTTGTTTCATGTTTGCCGAAACCTTTCTTTAGATCGACGAAAAATGGACATCCGAGAGACCAAACGCCAAGAGCATTCGATGCCGCCTCCAGTTGCAGCGACGCCTGCTCAACTTGCATCCCGAGCCGAATTGGCTCACTTTGTGCGTGCTGAATTAGACCTTCTGCCCGCCCAAGAGCGAGAGGCGCTGCGTCTTAAAGTTGATGAGCACTTAACCTACGACGCGATTGCCAAAATACTTGGCGTTGCGCGAGGTACGGTGGGTTGGCTTGTGCATCGCGGGATGCAACGCTTGTCGAATCGTCTTGAAAAAGCAACCGCAAATACTGAGGTCCAATCATGAATGATTCTTTTGACACCAACGCACCACTCTCTTTTGATGCGCAACTTACGGCCTGGGTTCTAGGCGAAACCACTACTGAAGAGGCACTTGCAATAGAACGCAAAGTCGCTGCAAATGCCGATTTGCAGAGCCGTGTCGCCGTTTTACGCGAAACCCTTGGCTTGCTCCAAAACGATGAGCCCGCGCTTTCTTTATCTCCAGATCGAGTGGCAACCCTTCGAAAAGAGGCTGGCGGCCTTCCGAATTCAATTCAGAAACCCCGTTTGCTTCGTTTGCCCATTTTGGCTTCACTTGCTGCAGCCATTTTGATGGGCGTCGTGGTTTTGCCCTACATGCTGGCGCCGGCAGATCAAGCGCCGGGTGAGCTTTCAAACTCTGGGTTACAGGCAAAGCTCTCCGAGGAATTAGCTGAGGTCGAAGAAGAGTCGAGGCTGAAGTCTTCTCTTGGCTACAGCTCAGATTCGGAGCGAGCTTCTAACTTCACGCAACCCTCGAGTCCAGCTGTTTTAGGGGCAGTTGCATCTCCCATTACACCATCAACGCATCCAACAGTGGCACCGCCAACACCTTCCGGTGGCATATCCATCGGCGGTGGTGCCGGTGGTCGCTTCGCGGCACGGTATGGCGGAAGGAGTCAAGATAGTCGATCGAGTCGCCCCGCATTGCGCATGCGAGGCACTCCTTCTTCAAAAGACCTGAGCCTGCGAAATGAGCTTGCTGATTTTGGCCGTATCGCTGACAGTAGCCTTGAGCAACGAGTTGAGCGGGCATGTTCTCTCTTCCGCTCCATTCAGCATGATGAAAGCCCCCGAGAAATGTTCTTTCGTTTCTACGGCGACCATGCTTTTGTCGAGACATCATGCGATTCTCTTTCGACCTTTGCTGCTGATGTCGATACCGCTAGCTACCCTCTTTTACGGAACTACCTTTCAAAGGGAACTCTTCCGCCTAAAGAGGCTGTGCGCACAGAAGAGTGTCTGAACTACTTTAATGCTGGGCTTGCGGCTCCGGAAGACGGAGACTTTGCAATCCATCTTGCTGCATTTGACAGCCCATTCGGTGACGATGGCGAGCATGGCATGTTGCGCGTCGGCATTCGTGCGCGTGATGTTTTAGCGGCTGATCGAAAACCACTTAATCTCGTTTTTGTCATAGATCGCTCGGGCTCGATGAACCGAGGCACCCGCATGGAAATGGTGAAGCGTGCGCTTGGTTTATTGATTGATCAAATCCGAGAAGGCGACACGCTTTCGATAGTGAGTTTTAATAACACCGCGCGCATTGATCTTGAGCCAACCACAAGTTTAGAGCGCTGGAAAATCCGAGATGCCGTCAACGCGCTAGAAACGGGCGGGTCAACCAATGTCGCGGATGGTCTGCTTCTTGGTTACGAAATGGCCGAACGCGCCTTCCGCACAGATGCCGTAAACCGCGTCATCCTTTGTTCGGATGGTGTAGCGAATACGGGTGAAACGGCTCAAACTCGTATCTTGGAACTCGTCCGTAAAAGCTCGGAGCAAAAAATTGATTTGACTACGATTGGGGTTGGAATGGGCAATCACAATGATGTGTTGCTTGAGCAATTGGCAAACCAAGGCAATGGCGCATGTCATTATGTTGACAGCTACGATGAGGCCAAGCGGGTCTTCGTTGAGCGTTTTGTCGGTACGATGCAAACAATCGCGCGTGATGTAAAAATCCAGGTTGAGTTTGACGGCGAGGCCGTTTCGTCATGGCGTCAACTTGGTTACGAGAACCGAGCTGTTGCAGACAAAGACTTTCGCAATGATGCGGTTGATGCAGGCGAAATTGGCGCGGGCCATTCCGTTACAGCTCTTTACGAATTGCAGTTGAACCCGCAAGCCACTGGCCGTGCTTCTTTTGCGAAAGTGCGTTTGCGCTGGTTGCCTGACGGTGCGGATGAAGTGCTTGAAATCGAGCGTGCCATCCGTCTTGACGCTTTGGCGCCTTTTACGGAAGCAGGGCCCCATGCCCGCCTTTCGGTTGCAGTCGCTCAGTTTGCGGAATTCATGCGCCGCAGTCAACATGCCCAAGGTGATGCTTATCTGAAGCTTGAGCAACTCAGCCAATCGTTGGTTAATGAATTGAACTCTGACGCGGCTGTTGCCGATTTTCACGCATTGGTTTTGAAGACACGCGCATTGGTCGAGCGCTTGCCCGCTGACGATGCCTTGGCACTATTGGTTGACGAGGGCAGGCGGTTGCGCTTGCTTGAAGCCAAACTACTCACTCAGAAAGTGAAGACGCAGCAAGTCAATGAATTGTTGGCTGAGCTAACCAAGCGAAACGATGATCTCGAAGCAAAAATCAAAGAGTTCTTCGAGCAGAAAGAGGGGTAGGTCTTCTTTACGATTCAAGAATGCGCGGGGAGCAAACCCAATCGAGTCAGTTCTTCGCGCAACGGCTTGGCGCCTTGAAAGGCAATCGCATGAGTGAGCGTTTCATCTTGGCTTGCTCTCTCAAGGTTGCCCGGAAGGTCATCGATGCCCACGATAGTTTGAGGCTCAACACCTAAATGCTGGGTGGCCAGCGCGCGTGCTTTTTGCCACATCGTGCTGACTCCGGGCCCCTTGAAGTCAACACCACTTTCATAGGAGCCGACTTGAGTGTGCATGACTTCGCCGAGCCCAAGCTCATCTAGGACAAAGCCCATGCGTAACTCGTCGATATTGCTTACCATGATTAATGCCGTTTGAGGGCGTCGTCTTAATGCCTGCATGCACGCAAGCACTTCTTCGTTGCGAAATAAAATATCTCCCCAGAGTTTGCGGAAAACGGCAAAGTCTGAAGCGGGCATTGGGAGCCTCGCGCTTGCCTCATGCCAGAATTCGTCGATGGAATACTCGCCTTTTTCAAAAGCAGGCCCCTCGTCGAGTGTCCATTGAATACCCGAGGCCAGGGGTGGAAAACCATAGTGAATGCCGAAGTTGTGCCGAAACAAATCACGGTCAAAATCAGCTAGCACCATCCCGCAATCGCAGAGGATGGCAGTCGGCCCAGCATCAGAGGGGGGATTCTTCATGATGAATTCGCTTGATTCTACGGAAGTCTGGTTTACATTCTCTGCCCATGAATAAGATAACAAGAGAACTACTGGAGGCCTTACCGAAGAGTGACTTGCACCTCCACCTCGACGGGTCCCTTCGCCCATCGACATTGATTGAGCTAGCGCGTGATCGAAAAGTAAAATTGCCCGCCTACAGCGAGGCCGGCCTTTATAAAAAAGTATTCAAAGATCAATACACTGACCTCAATGATTACTTGACGGGCTTTGCCTACACCTGTGCCGTTTTACGCGATGCCGAGTCGCTTGAGCGAGCGGCATTTGAGCTTTGCGTCGATTGCCAAAACGAAAATGTGCTTTACGCCGAGATTCGATTTGCGCCACAATTGCACACGCATGCTGGGTTTGAAATTCTTGATGTACTTAAGGCGGTTACGAAAGGCCTCCGCCGTGCCGAAAAGAAATACAACGCGCGTGCAGCTGTCAAGAAGGGGCTTGAGCCGCCGTTTCGAGCTGGAATCTTGGTTTGCGCGATGCGGTTTTTCACAGGCGCGTTCTCGGATACTTTCGCAGCGATGTGCAATAGCTTTTCGGATTTGCCGCCTGAGCGCCTTTACGGGCTTGCGAGTGAGGCACTTGTTAAGGCGAGCGTCCGCGCGCGCGACTTTCATGATTTGCCCATCGTGGGTTTAGACCTGGCGGGCGCAGAGCATGGCTTCCCTGCGAAAGATCATCAGGCGGCTTATGGCTTGGCGCACGATGCGTTTTTAGGGAAGACTGTGCACGCGGGTGAGGCCTTCGGCCCCGAAAGTATTTTTCAAGCGATTACCGATTGTCACGCAGACCGAATTGGCCACGGCACTTGGCTGTTTTCAAAGAAGCATATCCAAGACCGTGAGATTCTCGACAAAGCAAGCTATGTCGAGAAGTTGGTGCAATATGTCGCCGACCGTCGTTTGACTCTCGAGGTTTGCTTGACTTCAAATATGCAGACTAACCCTAGCTTGCGTAGTCTGAAACAGCACCCCTTCAAGCACATGGTGCGCGAGCGTTTGTCGACAACTCTTTGTACCGATAACAGGCTCATTTCTCGCACGACAGTTACCGATGAATGGGTCAAAGCCGTCGATGCCTTTGGGCTCTCGGCAAGCGATGTGCGTGATCAAGTGGTCTATGGGTTTAAACGCAGTTTCTTCCCCGGCCCATATCGCGAAAAACGGGCCTTTGTGCGTGCAATCCTAGATCATCGCGATCGAGTTTTTGCTGAGCACGGTTTTACGCTTTAGAGCCCTCTGGGAGGCGTAAATCGTCTCGCGTCTGTTTTTCAATAAGCGGCATTTCTGGCATTTCTTTGCCAGATGTGGACGCCCCAAGCTCTTCAAGCTTTTTGCCTTGAGGCAGCACATTGTGATTGTAAGAGCCAACTGATTTGTTGAAGGCCTCAACGGTGCGTTGCAGATTTTTGCCAGTCGTTGCGAAATGGCCGACCAGTGTTGAGACACGACTGTGCATTTCGCGCGCTGCATCACCCAGTTTTTCGACATTGTCGGCCATGCTACGCACCTTCCAATGCGCGGCGACGGTGTTGAGCAAAGCCAGAAGCGTAACTGGCGTAGCCAGTGAGATGCGCTTGCGATTTGCATATTCAAGCAAGTCGGGGAATTGCTCAAAAGCCGCATCAAGTAAGTGTGCGCCGGGTAGATACAAAACCGTCCAGTCAATTCGACCACTCGTTTCAACATGATAATCTTTGCTCGAAAGACGCTTAATCTGTTCTTTGACGGCTTTGCCGTGCTTCTTCAAAAACTCTTGCCGCTCTTCGTCGGAATTGGCTTCAAGAGATTGCAGATAATCAGCAAAAACAGCCTTCGAGTCAATCGGAATGACATCTTCTTCCGTCAAGAAAACCAAAAAATCAGGCCGCTGCTGCGACTCCGTAACCACCTGTTTCTTGAAATGGATGCCGTCTGTCAAACCTGCAATTTCGAAAATGCGCTCGACACTTTGTTCTCCCCAGCGGCCTCGTGTGGCAGAACTTCCGCGCAAGGCACTTGTGAGTGATTCACTCTTGCCTTGTAAATTTTTGGTTTCTTCCGATAGGCGATTGACTTCTTCCTTGAGGGCGAAGGTCGCTTCTCCTTGCTTTTTGTCGAGCTCGCGCATCTCTTTCAGGCTCTGCGAGAGAGGGGAAAGTTGCAGACCCAATTTTTCGTGCATTTCTGAGTTGTTCTCACGGAATATTTTTTGCGCTTCAACCTGGAACGAGTCTTTGAATTCAGCCCGCAGACGATCCTCTGTAGCGCGGCTGGCTTGCAGGGTGTCGGCGTGACCCGCTTTGAGAGCCCCGAGCTCTTTTTCGTGCCCGTTTTGCAAGGCCTTGAGCTCAGATTGGTGAGATTCTGCTGAGGCTTTGCGCGCGGCAACCCAAGCGGAAGCCCCAACAAAAAGGGCTGCGAATAGAGTAATGAGAGTGCTTTCCATGGTTTAATTCAACAAGTGCCATTCTGAACATTGGGGAGTGAATTGCAAAGAAATTCTGAAAACTTGCGCCGCGCGGGCAAAAGAGGGAAACTACCCACCAAAGGAAACCCAAACATGCTGCTCTCGCTCCTCACTTTACTTCCCGTACTTCTGCCAACCCTGGCCCAAGATGCGCCTCGCAATGCCCGCTTAGTCAATGCAGACACTTCGCTGCACTGTTTTTACGACAAGGGCGCTACTGTCGTCGCCATTTTGCCCCAGGGCACACCGGTCAAGGTGGTTCGTGAAAAGCAGCCTTGGTCGCGTGTCTATATCCCCGGTGGTCTCGATGTCTGGGTGCACAGTGATTTTGTTGAGCAAGTTGATGGGACGGCGACCGTGAGCGTGCCCCGCTTAAACGCCCGTCCATTGCCAAACACAGGTAATCGTTCTCAAGTCTTGGGGGTTCTTAAAAAAGGCATGCAAGTCCAAGTCTTGCTTGAAGAAGATGGCTGGCTTCGTGTGCGCGCCAAGGAAGAAGATATGGGGGCTTGGGTTTTAACGGCCAATTTATATTTTGATTCGCTCGGAGACAACTGGGCAAGCGACTGGAAGACCGTCGCCGAAAAGCGAGCCGTTGTTTCTTTGCCAACTCCAGTTGTACCTGATGCGACACCAGAGCTTAAGCCAACCGATTCATCAACTGAAAAAACGGCAACCGAGTCGGCCAACGCTGATGGCGATATTCAGGTAACTGCTGAGCCCTCCCAAGTTGAGCTGCCAGAATTTTTGTCGGCTGATGTGGCAAAAGACCCGCACGCGCATTTGTTGCGGGCATCCATTGTCTTGGCCCGAATGGCAGCAGAAGTCCCTAGAGATTTGTCTACTTTTGACACGGCAAAGCTTGATCACATGGAGATGATTTTTAGCACAATCATTTGGCACAGTAGCGTGCAAAAAGATCTAGACGATGCCCGCACCGCTTTGGGCAAAATCGATGCGTTGCGTCGTTTCTATGATGCAGCTTTAGCCGCAGAGGGGCGTCGCGCAGCCTTAGCCAATGAGGCCTTAACTGCGGAAGCCGCTGCACGAGCTAGAGCCCACTCAGCTCAGAGCCGCACTCGTGCAACCTTTGAGTCTTACATCGAAGTGGGGTGGCTTGAGTTTCATCCAGGCGTGAATCGCACCTTCCCTTTTGCTGTTTCTCGCAGCGGCCGCACGGCAGTTGTGCACTCGTTTGACGGCCGCTACAACTTGCGCGATTTTGTTGGCCGTGAGGTCGCTATTCGAGGGGTTTGGCGCGAAGCCAGCAAGATGGGTGCGCCGCGCACTTTGGCCGTGACCGAGTTGCGAGTTTTGCCGTTGCGCAAAACGACGACCCCGCAATCATTGACTCAATAGAGAGAGGGCGGCTCACTGTCTGCTGCTTGGGCCGCTGCTGCTGCACTACTTTGCTATGTGCTGGGCTATCGCTTTTACAGCCGATGGCTTGCAGAAAGGGTCTTTCAACTTGACGAAACGGCGCTCACACCGGCTCACACGCGCAAAGATGGAGTCGATTTCGTCCCGACTCGCCCGTTAGTTCTCTTTGGCCACCACTACGCGAGTATTGCTGGTTTGGCGCCGATGCTTGGCCCAGCGGTCGCCGTTTTTTGGGGTTGGCTCCCAGCCTTGCTTTGGGTGGTTTTGGGCTCTCTATTGATTGGCTGCGTACATGATTTTTCGGCATTGGTTTTGAGCACGCGCCATGAAGGGAAATCAATCGGTGCACTTTGTGAAGAAATACTTGGTCCCTTTGCAAAAGGGCTCTTCCTTGCACTTATTTTCTTTGGTGTTTCTCTGGCCATGGGGGTGTTTGTTTATGTCATCTCTCTCTTGTTTTCATGGGGTGCCGATTTCGACCCCACTCATCTGCACCAGTCGATAACTTCATTCCCTGAAGTCGTGATGCCCTCGGGGGGCTTGATGCTCATCGCACTCGTTGCCGGATGGCTTCTGTATGTAAAAAAGAAAGCGCTTCTCCCTGTCACGACGGTCGGCTTTCTCTCGCTGTTGGCACTCATTTATTTGGGTTACTTTTTTCCAACCGTTGGCAAGAGCTCCGCGGACGACTGGCTAGAGCAAGAAACTTGGGTGTGGGTGCTTATGGCCTATGCCTGGCTAGCAAGCGTTTTGCCTGTTTGGTTGCTGTTGCAAGCGCGTGACTTTTTAAACTCATTGCTTTTGGTGCTTGGCCTTGTCTTGATGTACGCGGGGTTCTTTTTGCAAGGCCCAGTGTTTGACGCGCCTGCCATCAATCCCAACCCGATTGGCGCACCACCAATTTGGCCTTTTGTCTTTATTACAATCGCTTGCGGTGCAGCATCTGGGTTTCACGCATTGGTTTCGTCAGGTACGACTGCCCGTCAACTTAGCAATGAAAAGGATGCGCGTCCGATTGGTTATGGCGGAATGATTGCTGAGTCACTTCTAGCCCTAATTGCCGTTTTGGCCTGCACGACGACTCTTGGCGGCAAGACCGCTTGGGCAAAGGTTTATGTGAATTGGGGAGCCGTCCAAAGCCTAGGCGCCAAGTTGGGTATATTCATTAAGGGCGCGGCTTCCTTTATTGAAGCCCTCGGAGTGCCGCAAGATTTGGCCGTCACTCTCGTCGCTATGGTCGTGGTGTCATTCGCACTCACAACACTCGATTCGGCGACTCGTTTATTACGCTTCAACATTGAAGAGATTGGCGCATCATGGGGGCGTTGGGGCAAGCCTTTTCAGAATCGTTTTGTCGCGACCACTGTGGCCTGCGGATCGATTTTGTTTTTTGCGTTTTACACGATTGATGGCAAGCCGGCGGGCTTGGCCTTGTGGCAGCTATTCGGTGGTACGAACCAGTTAATCGCGGGTTTGGCGCTGTTGACGGCAACGGTTTATCTCAAGCAAAAGGGGCGTGCTTGGTGGCCCGTTGCGTTGCCGGCTGTTTATATGATTGTCGTTACGATGACCGCGCTAAGTTTTAAAATCAAAGATTTTGCAAGAGATGGGCACACACTTCTGTTGACATTAGCTTGCGGATTGGTGCTCATCGGAGTTGGTGTAACCTCGACAGTTGTGCGTGCCTTCCGCCGTCAAGATGGCATGGGGTAAGCACTCACGATTTCAGCACGCAGTGTCTCAAATGAGCCGTCGCGGATAGCTTCTCGAATGCGGCGCATTAAGTTTTCGATAAAGAAAAGGTTGTGTTGCGCAACCATCATGGAGGGGAGCAATTCTTTCGATTTAAACCCTGCACGAAGAGCACCGCGGGGGATACCGGAAATGCAAGCATCGCAAGGGCAACCAGGCTCAATCGGCGATGTGTCATTTGTAAATTGTGCGTTTAGCAGGTGCAGTTTGCCTTGGTTTGTAATTGCAGTTGCAAATCGCCCTGCGCGCATCGGCCAAACGCAATCAAAGATATCAATCCCGCGTGCGACGGATTCAACCAAGTCGAGTGGAGTGCCAACTCCCATCAGATATCGGATTTTGTCAACGGGCAAAAACGGCGTGCTGTTTTCAACACCGGCCATCATGGCATGGAAGCCTTCGCCCACCGAAACGCCACCAACAGCGTAACCGTCAAAATCAAGCTCGACGAGGCCCTTTGCGCATGATTCTCGTAAATCACCGAAGACGCCGCCTTGAACAATTCCGAATTGTGCTTGCCCAGAATCAACACCACCCCGAGCGTCGTGTAAATCTCTTTGCTCTTTCGCCCAACGCAAGGTTGTGGCGATAGCGTTTTTGCAAATTGTTTCATCAAGAGGCTTCGCAGGGCAGACATCGAGGATCATGGCAATGTCAGGCGCAAGACCGGCTTGCACTTCAAACGCAAAAGCGGGCGTCCAGTCGATCCAGCCCCCTTGGACAGGGTTTTGCATCTTGAAACCTTGCTCGGTAACTTTAGTTTTTGAGCTTAGTGAAAAAGCCTGAAACCCACCCGAATCGGTCAATACGGGGCCGTCCCAGCCCATCATGCCGTGGACACCCCCAAGCTTTTGTACCGTTTCGACTCCAGGACGCACAAAAAGATGGAAGGCATTAGCCAGCATCATGTCGACGCCCATGGGTCGTAATTGCGAATGCCATGGCCCACGCATTAAGCCTCGGGTAGCGACAGGCATGAAGGCCGGTGTTTGAACTTCGCCCCGGTTGGTGTGAAGCGTGCCCAATCTCGGGCCATCCGCCTCACCTGAATGTCGGTTGAAATGAAAAGTCATCGTGCCTGCGAAAGCCCAAGCCAAGATTCAATCTCAGCACCTGGGTAATAGTGAGCCAAAATCTCAATGTGAGATTGACCCGAGCGAGCCCTGTCGCGTGCGCCACTCTGGCACATCCCGACGCCGTGTCCGTAGCCTCGCCCACGCAACTCAAAAGAACCGTCGGCCATGACTTCGGCTTCCGTCCAGCAAGCGGAAGGTGTGCCAAAACTCGTGCGGAGGTGGTCTGCATTTAAGACAAGCATGCCTTGATTGCCCGTGATTCGAGCTTGCATCCAGCGGCCCACGCCATCGCGTCGCGCGGCTTCAACGCGCTGCACCCATTCGCCAACGCCTCGATTGGCAGCAATGGCGTCAAGGGCCGATGCCGAAATATGGTTTGACCATTGCCCTCGAGTGGCGCAATTTGGATCAGGTACCCCGGCAAGAGGGGGAGTTGCTTTACGGACAAAATCGACATCAAACGCATCGACAGTGTGCCCCGCGCAATCGGCGTGGAAATAAGCAGGTAGCAAATCGCCTTGCCAAGTAAGCACAATATCGCGCGTTGCGTGGACGGCATTTTGAGCGGCTTTGGTGTGATAGTCAGACCCTAAATATCGCTGATCTGTTGTGTCGTCGCGCAGGAAATCTCGACCTTTCGAGAGACGCCAAAGTGCATAGGTGCGAGAAGCGATGGCTTGAGCTTGGAGCGCCTCGGCCGTGCCGCTTGTGGAAGTGGCCATCTCACCGCATAGCACGCCAACGACATAGTCTTCTAGGGGAATCTCAAGCCGAAGGTCAAACGCAGAGGGCAAACGAGTCTTTTGATCGCTCTGGAGAACGACTTGCAGAACGCCGTCGTACCAACGGTCGCCGATTCGGAGAGCGTGATTCCCGCGCGGGCGGATGGCAAAGCTGCTCAGCGGCAGAGCCCAAGCCCCTAAATTGGCACCTGCTGAATCAAGTGATAGGCGACCTTTAAAGTGCGAGCCGGTGAGAATCTCATTGCCTTGCTGGTTTGTGACGCGCCAGTCTCCTTGGATTTCAAGGGGGATACTTGCTTGGCCTTTCCAAGCGGCGAGTTGAAGAGTAACCGTTTTGGAGACGGTACTTGCGCCTGACTCGGCGACAGGCCAAAACCATGCTGCAGCCCAAAGTAGACCGCAAATTGCAAGAGTCTGCATGAACCGTTTTGGCAGGCTCGGTTCTTTCATGATGCGGAGTCGCCTTCGGGAAGAGGGGCGAGGCCAAGAGCGTCGCGCCCGAGTGGCAGGATGACGCGACCTTGAGGAGTGCGTGCAAGAAAGCCCTCACGAATCAGCCATGGCTCGAAGACTTCCTCGAGGGTGTCTTCGGCTTCGTCAATCGCTACAGCGAGGTTTTTCAAGCCCAGCGGCTGCCCTGCAGCGAGAACCAGAGCATGAAGTATTTTTCGATCTGTGCGTTCAAGCCCTAGAGAATCGATGTCGAGCAACTGATAAGTGCGCTCAACTACGGAAGCATCGATAGGCCCATTAGTCTCAACTTGTGCAACATCACGCGCGCGCCGCAAAAGGCGATTGGCGATCCGGGGTGTGCCACGAGCGTGTTGAGCCAGGCCAGCACAAGCTTCAGGAGTAAGCGCCACTTTTAAAAGCGAGGCGGAACGCTCTAGAATTTGCTCAAGCTCATGGGCCGGGTAGGGCTCAAATCTAAAGGCATGCCCAAATCGTGAGCGGAATGGGGGGGAGAGCAAGGCCTCGCGAGTTGTCGCCCCAACTAAAGTAAAGGGCTGAATATCAAGCTTAAGCAACCGAGCGTGGGGGCCTGAATCGAGCGTCCATTCGAGTTGGAAGCGGTCCATGGCACCGTAGAGGTATTCTTCGACATCACGAGGGATGCGATGAATCTCATCAATGAACAGAAGGGTGCCCGGCTCAATTTGGCTCAAAATGCCTACAAGATCGCGCGATTTGTTCAGCGCAGGGCCGCTCGTCATTTTGAGTGGAGCACCCAACTCTTGGGCAAGCGCTAAGGCTAGCGATGTCTTGCCTAGCCCCGGAAGGCCCGTGAAAAGAATGTGCTCAGAAGTTTCTTCTCGCTCTTGAGCAGCGCGCACCATCAGGGAAAGTGGTTCTAATACACCGTTTTGCCCAAGGAATTCAGAGAAATCCTTGGGGCGTAGCGTGCGCTCAAAATCTTCTTCGGGAGGAGATTGAGGGGCAGTTTCGAAGGATGAGGCGCCTTCCATTTCCCTCTTATTCTGCCGAAATGTAACCGAGATTACTAGAAGGGCTACAGATGAATCTAATTGCGTGCGCAATCGCACGAGCTGAGCGGCTTTTTTGCTTAATCCTCCTAGTCAACGAGGCTAGGCAATGGCATGATTGTTGCTCGGGTCCTTCTTAGGTACCCCTTTCTCCCTTACAAAAATGCACCGACGACTGCCCGCATACGCTGCCGTCCTAGCCACGGTCTTCCTGGCTGGGTCTTGCTTCAATAGTGATTCCTCAAAGAGCCAATACCCGACGGCTACGGATTCTCAAATGAAAATCGATCAAGTCCATAATGGCTTCGGTCGATTGCTTCCATTTTCGATTGCCGTGCCAACCGTTACGGGCACAGCTTCTGATGTCATCGTCGATATCCGTACGCTTGATGACCTGATTGATAATAAGCCTTCTGATATCAATCCAGTTATTTTTAAACCTGATACTTGGCCGCAAGGGGCTGAAAACCCAGCAGGCAATGTCGGTAATCATTTTATCGTAGCGCACTTTACGCGCCCTCTTCAAGTCAACTCCGTGCTTGACCCTTCGGTTGGCGGTTTTGCCAATTTTGGCTTGACGGGCACGGTGACTGTGACCGCCTATGACCCAGCCACGGGGCTCTCTGAAAAAGTAGCCGGTCGTGGTTTTGTTAATGGTTACACCTATTCAGGCAATCCAATCGTGAAAGAACGGTGGGTCGCGGCGAGTGGCTTTAACGCCAACACAGCACTCGCTGTGGTGCGTAACGAGGTCGATTCATGGCCCGGGACAGGTTTCCCAGGCACCGACGACATTGACGAGGGCCTCATCGCTGGCGCGGCCTCCTTCCCAGGTGCAAGTGATTTGGTGCACCCCAATGCTTTTGTTTTCGTTGTTGACACAGACGATGACCTCTCGACTTACGAGGCTTTTCCTGCAGGCCGCATTATTCGCTTGACCATCGCAGGGGCTGAGACCACTTGCGTAGAAGATTCTGTAGTGATTGGCGGCGTCCGCGATTTGGGCGGCAAGATGCTCGAAGTCGGCGGTATTGCAACAGCAACCGTAGGTGCAGATGCTGATTCTCCTGTTCTGCTTCTTGATGGGCTTGGTGGCAATGTTGTGACTTGCCCAACTGATTTGTCCATCGAAGTGCCGTGTGATGTTGACATGCACTTTTTCTTCTCCGAGTCTTGCCAGCCACACTCCATCGGCCCACTGCCTGCTGATGTGCCTCCATCACTGTCCGAGCAATTTGATGTTGAGTTTTATCCGCCGACTCCTCCTGGCGATGACTTGCCTGGTACAACCCTGAAATTGCCTTTCACGGTTTTGCCTGTTAGCCCTTACAACTTCACCGAATTTGTTGTTAGCCCTGTTACAAACTTCCCAGGGAGTGATCCTTATGAAGCACAGTCCAAGGCTAAGATTTCTTACTACCACAATTCTGCACAAGATTTGTTTGGCAACCAAGATATCGCCACTCTCGACAGCACCATCATTACTTTTGATGTGGGCTCGGATTGCCCTGGCTTAGTTAACGCTCCCGTTTCACCGGGCGTGATTTATGTCGCATCTGACGGCGGTGGCACAATCGGAGGTTTGCGTGTCATCGACCTTGATGGCTTTGGGCAGGGTACTGGTGACCCTCAGCACGATTATGACAACTCTCTTTTTAATGGCACAACAGACTCTGCTGGCCGCGTGATCTCAGGCGATGTCTCCAAGTTTCCGTTTAACCCCAACCTCCAGGTTCAAGGGGTTTTCCCTCCTCTGTCAACAGATGATTCCACGATCGCTGGTGGCTCTGCAGGTGTCTTTACTCTTGCAAAAGATACGCGACTCTCAACTCAACTCGTGAGTTCCGATGTCTTGGGAGCGGTTTCCGACATGATGATCGGGCACCCGCTCGACCTCATCTACAATAACTTTGATTGCTTGTCCGGTGGTTATAACAATTGTGCAGGCACGGCGTATCAGGCTCAGCCACTGAGTGCATTATTCCCGATCTTCCCAGGTAATAATATTTCGATGGCGCCTCACCCAAATCCTCCGCGCTTGAAATTGGCGCCATCCTGTTACGCACCGCTGATTCAGACCGAAGAGCCATCCTCTGGCACGGCTGTCAACTTGCTTCGATACGGCAACGCTTTTGGTACCTTAAATGGCAATGGGCCTTCTGGCTTGTTGACCCTATCCTCATGGTACGAAGGTTTCTTTGGGCCATCACCAGCCAGCCCAGCTTGCCCTACTTTTAATATCCGTCAACAGGTCGGGCATTTCTTGTATGTTCTTAACAGCACACGAGATCAAATTGTCGTCCTTAACAGTAATCGCATGACGGTTATTGCAACGATTGGTGTTTCAGACCCGCGCGACTTGGCGATTTCGCCTGACATGAATATTCTCGCTGTATCGAATAAGAGTACCAATAGCGTGACTTTCATTGATACAAACCCGACTTCACCGACATTCCATGAGATTATCAAGGTTACGGCACTTGTAGATGGTGCCAACAATCGCATCGGCATGGCACCAACCGAGATCGTATGGCAGCCTGACGATGAAGATGTCCTCGTGATTTGTGAAAAGTCACACTCGATGGCTTTGATTTCAACTTCTGACCTTGAAGTCCGCAAAATCATTCCTGGCGTCAACCGTCCTAAGCTTTTGGCTGTTACTAACCGCTGGGAAAATTATGCCGGCGGAGTCGGCTGGAACACAGGGCTGTATTTCGCTTATGTCATTTCAGAAAACGGCCAGATGACCATTTATGAGTCTGGGCCTGATGGTGTTCAGGGTATTGGCTACGACGACTTTGTCGGCAAGCCTTCTCTTGAAAACCAGAGTGGTTTTGAGGCTCCTTCATGCATCCAGCCCAATCCCAACTCGGTATTCATGGGCGTTTACATTGCTTACCGTAAAGATGGCAAGGGTGCTATCGGCGAGCTTTACCTCAAAGATGCTCAAGATGCTCCTCTGACTCTTGCGGGTGCGGCTTACTTGCCAGACCCAAACCGTCGTGCAAAAGAATGGACACTCCTCCACGAGTGGGTTGATATCTTTTCCTCATCGAGTATCGTTGATATAGCCCTTGACGACCTCAATAATTTGGGGGGCACCAACGCGCAAATGTCGCAATACACAAACGCGGCGAATCATGTGCCACACTCGTCTAAAGCTTTGCACCGTGCAGGTGCTACGGTTTCCAAACCGCGTTTCTTGTTTGCTGCTAATGCAAACGGCAAAGTTGATGTAATCGAGCTGAGCACTGGCACACACTATGTTCAGCCTATCGAGGTGCCTGGCGTAAAGGTCCTCTGCCACTATTGGCGTCAATAAAGGTCGCCCCTTCCTTCTGTGCCTTCGGGCGGGGATAATGCTGTCATGGCAGCCCCGCCCGGCCACGAAGTGCAGCAGATGTTTGCGGAGATTGCTCCGCGCTACGACCTGCTAAATCGTTTTCTATCCTTCGGGATTGATGCTCGCTGGCGGCGTCGCGCTGTGCGTGAATTGGCTTTGCCCAAGCAGGCCGAGTTGCTCGATTTGTGCTGTGGAACAGGCGATTTGGCCTTAGCCTTTGCCAGGACGGGCATTTCTGTTACGGGTGCAGATTTCACTGGCCCGATGCTGCCTTTGGCTTTGCGAAAGAGTCGCAAGGCCGCTTTCGATATAAATTGGGTGCAAGCTGATGCTCAGAGCTTGCCTTTTGATGCAGCTTCTTTCGATGGCTTGACCATCGCTTTTGGTATTCGCAATGTCGAAGATCCGCGCTTGGGCTTGCGTGAGTGCCTGCGTGTATTGCGTCCGGGTGGGCAATTGGCCATCCTTGAGTTTTTCCCTGTCCCAAATCGTGTGTGGGGCTTTTTCTTCCGTACCTATTTCCACCGTGTCTTGCCGCTCTTTGCTGGTATCGTACGCGCTGGCCGCACGGGTGCTTATCGCTATCTGCCCGAGAGTGTCGAAAAATTTGCAACCCATGAGCAGTTCGCCGATTGGATGCTCGCTGAGGGCTTTGAATCTATTCGTGATATCCCTTTGACGGGTGGGGTGGCACGACTGATGATTGGACGCGCTCCCGAGGTTCGCTCTT
This sequence comes from Planctomycetota bacterium, assembly GCA_018671175.1. Lineage (GTDB taxonomy): Bacteria > Planctomycetota > UBA1135 > UBA1135 > UBA1135 > JABHIE01. The sequence continues at coordinate 299,262 of JABHIE010000031.1, forward strand.
GAGCCTTGAGCCTGAGATGGCTCGCATTGGTCGGGCAGCTCGCGACCCGGCAGTAGCTTTTTTATTGCTGTTTCCCTTAGCGCTACTTCACTTAAGTGGCGGGGCGGCAAGTGCAGATTTGGCCACCTTTTCGGTTGGCTTGCAAGCATTGGCCTGGCTTGGCGATTGGCTATTTTGGGCACTGAGTCTCGTTTTGGGGGTTGGCGTTTTATGGGCTATTGGTCGCATCGAAGCCCTTGAATTACCATGGGCCGCAGGCTCGATTTTCTTGATTCTAGAAGGGCTTTTTTGGGGCTATATTGTTGGCCCCCTTTTGCTCTACCTCACTCAATATTTACCTCTTCAGGCGACTCCTCTTTCCATTGCTCAATTGCACCAAAGCGTGGCTTTGGCAGCTGGCGCGGGCCTCTATGAAGAGTTGTTGTTTCGCGCTGGCTTGCTGACTGGCCTATATGTCCTCCTTGTCCATTTCCTGCGTCTTTTCTTTGGGGCGACATCGGCCGTGACTACTGTTTCCTTTGGCCTAGCACTGTTGCTTTCGTCCGCAGCATTTGCGTGGGCACACAGCCTCGGCGACCCCAATGCACTCATACCTGATGTCCTTGCCTTCCGTCTCTTGGCAGGGGTTCTTTTTGGGCTTTTGTTTTCCTGGCGTGGTCTTGCGGTCGCGGCCTGGGCCCACGCGAGTTACGATTCCCTCTTGTTGTTCCCTTAAATGATTTCTCGTCGATGACCATTCCATCCACACTTTTTCTCGGCGTTACTGGTGCGAGTGGGGCTATCTATGCGCGCCGGGTTTTAGAGTTAGCTCTGGCTGCAGGTCTTGATGTGGATTGCTGTTATTCGCCCTCTGCCCGGCGGGTTTTGAAAGAAGAGTGTGGCCTAGATTTATTAGACGACCCGACTGTTTTGCTACCAAAGGGTTTTAAGTTTCGGGGCGCTCTCAGATTGTGGGCTCATGACGACATTGGTGCGCCACCTGCTTCCGGCACCGCCTTGGGTGAAGTCGCTCTTGTGTTGCCATGCTCTTTAACCACTCTCGCTGGAGTGGCCTCAGGCCGAGCAGGTAATTTGATCGAGCGCGCCTCACAAGTAGCATTAAAAGAGGGCCGCAATTTGATTTTGGTTCCGCGCGAGACGCCGCTTTCTCGATTGCACCTCGACGAGATGTCGCGGTTAGCATGGGCAGGCGCGGTCATCCTCCCAGCATGCCCGGGTTTCTATCAGCGCCCCCTTTCCATTGCCGATTTAGTAGATCAGCTGGCAGGAAAAATCCTCGCAGCTGCGGGTATTCCTCAGGGGGTTTTGCCAGCCTGGTCAGGAGGCCAAGCATGAGCGCTTTTCTTGCGACTTTGCGCATGATCAAATTTGAGCACAGCATTTTCGCCTTGCCTTTTGCGATGTCTGGCGCATGGCTAGCGGCGCGCGGTATTCCGGGCTGGCTTGACTTGCTTCTTATCAGCATCGCTGCGATTTCTGCTCGCTCTGCCGCGATGGCTTTCAATCGATTGGTTGACCGCCGCCTCGATGCAAGCAACCCACGCACCCAAGATCGTGAGTTGGTTACAGGGGCGATTTCATCTCGTTTTGCAGCCTTTTTCACTCTGGCAAATGCTGCCATCTTTGTATCAAGCGCATTTTTCTTGGCTCCGATTTGCGGGTGGCTTTCGTTACCAGTTTTGGTTGTTCTTCTCGGCTACTCATGGCTCAAGCGCCTAACTTGGCTTTGCCATTTTGGCCTCGGTCTTGCTCTTGGTTGCGCACCTGCTGGCGCTTGGCTCGCTGTCAGCAAAGACTTTTTACCCGGTTGGGACATACCGCTCTGGATGGGCGCTGCCGTGTTGGCTTGGGTTGGCGGTTTCGATTTGCTCTATGCGATTCAAGATGTAAAGCACGACTTAAGCGAGGGGCTGTTTTCCCTACCCTCTCGCCTGGGCAACCGCGCATCCCGCTGGGTTTCCATGGCGCTTTTTGTGCTTGCAGTTGCCATCTTTGCCCATGTCGGTCGCTTAGCCGAGCTTTCTTGGCCTTACTCCGTTGGCTTGCTCTGCGTGAGTTTGCTTTTGTTGACGATGCATTGGCTATTGCGTGGCGGTCGAGAGCAGCACATCCCGCTGGCCTTCTTTCGCGTGAATGCTTGGGTTGGCGTCGTCTATTTTGCCGGTCTCTGGGGCGCGGTTAGTCTGGGGTCGTGAGCTCTCCCCGCCGCAAGGGTCGACCTGGGCCTATCGATGAATACCAGGAACTCCTTCCACTCATTCGTGAGGGGAAGTTGCCAAAATTGGTCTTATTTTTGACCCCGAATTTTGGCGAGGAAGAGACTTGGTTCTCTGACCAGTTGATGCGCGCCGCTCGCGAGTGGGCCTTGCAGCAAGACGGCCTCGACCTCATGGATGTCGATGGCCATTCACCTGATTTCTCCGCTGATTCCATGGACGCCTTCCTTGGTTCGCAGTCGTTATTTGCAGGTCGCCAGGCTTTGATTTTTTCTAGGGCAACGGCCGCTCTAAAAAAATATAAGCGCCTTGCTAAAGCTTTGCTGCAGGCCGTCGAAAAAGAAGGCGGCCCCGAATGGATTATGCTCCACGCCGAAGGCAAGCAGGCTAGCGCTCTAGTCAAAGAGTTGGTGGCCAGCAAAAGTGCCAAAGTTATTCGATTCCGACGACTTTTCGTAGATCCTCCTCCCTGGAACCCTGCCGCAGTTGATCAAAGCGAGGCCGCTAAATTCGCAATCGCACACGCCAACGGTTTGGGCATGCGACTACAAAACGGCGCTGCCGGCTTGCTCGTCGAAATGTCGGGTGGGCGCCCGGCTGACTTGATGCAGTCGTTGCAGCATTTTCAATTGCTCAATCAACTCCAAGTCTCCGTCGAAGATGTGCGCGAGGTCACAGCTCATAGCGCTGAAGGTAGCGCCCGCGATTACGCGGATGCGTTGCTCACGGGTGATTCCGCTCGTGCGTTGCAGCTCTTGGCTAAAGTCCGTGCGCGCGGTCTTCACAGCTGGGATGGCCGGCGCATTAGTCCACGAGATTCTTTCACGATGTTGATTTCCACGGCGATTCGCGAGAGACGCCAGACAGCGGTCATCCGCGCAGCTGTTGATGGCGGTGCGACCCTAGAAGAAGCTTTAAAGGGGTCTGGTGCTAAGCCGAGTATGCCCGTGACCAAGCGCATGGAGCGGCGATTGGCTTTATGCCCATCCAGCCAACTTGAGGCCGTTTTGCATGGTCTGCGACGAGCAGAACATCGCTTGAAAACTGGAGCATGGCGAGATAGTTTGCGCGTGCTCGAGCAACTTGCCTTTGAAAGTTATCGTAAGTCAGCACCACCTCAGACACGAGGCCGCCGCTCATGACCATTCGCCGCCTTGACCCAATCGTCATGGATCAAATCGCAGCAGGCGAGGTCGTTGAGCGGCCTGCGTCTGTCGTGAAAGAGCTCGTAGAAAATGCCATTGATGCTGGCGCAACGCGCATTGAGATCTTGCTTCGCGAAGGTGGCTGCCGCCGCATCGAGGTAAGAGATAACGGCTCGGGCATTCCTGCCGATGAGCTGCCTTTGGCCGTTGCCTCGCACGCTACATCCAAGTTGCGCAAGCCATCTGATCTTGAGGCGATTGCGTCCCTTGGCTTCCGAGGTGAGGCGCTTGCATCGATTGCATCCGTGAGTCGTTTTGAAATGACTTCGTGCTTGCAAGACTCCCAAGAGGCGTATCGCTTGCGCGTGCTTTTTGGCCGACCTGAAGATGTCGTTGAGGTCGCAGGTGCTCCAGGCACACGCATCGTGGTTGATGACTTGTTCGCCGAATTGCCGGCGCGTCAAAAGTTCCTGAAGCGGGCTTCAGCCGAGTATGCCCGCTGTTCAGCATGGGTTGAGCGTCTAGCCTTAGCTCATGTTGGGGTCGGGTTTCGTCTTGAGCATGATGAAAAGCTTCGTCTAGAAATTCTTCCTGAGAGTCCTCTGCGTGAGCGTTGTGCAAAAGTGTTCGGGCAGGGTTTGAGCGAACGCATGATTGAGTTAGAGCGCAGTGATCCAATGCTGCAAATCCAAGGGCTGGTTGGCCCACCAGAAAGCGCGCGCCGTGACGCAACTCGAGTGCATCTTTTTTTGAATGGCCGCTGGGTGCGTGATGCCCGATTGCTTCGCGCGGTTCGAGAAGGCGTTCGTGAATTCGTGCCGCTTGGTCATTACCCAACGCTGTATCTAGCGATGGCATTGCCGCCCGACCGTGTCGATGTCAATGTCCACCCTCAAAAAACCGAGGTGCGATTTCGTGACGAACGATTGGTTTTTGGCTCGGTCGTCAATACATTGCGCCGCGGTTTGTCGCAATCTTCATGGGCGACGCGCAGGGTCGGAGAAATTGGCTCGTCTTCCGTTCAAGAGGGCAAAACGCCTTCCTTTGGTGATTCGAGCCCTTCGCGGGGCTTTCCTGCTCCCAACACTTTCGGTGGGGCGCCCAGTGTGCCTGTCTCGCAGGCCACGCCGCAATTTGATTTACAGGTGCACCCAGCAGATGTTGGCAAGGGCAAGGTGCTTTCTATCGGCAAGACTTTTCTCGTGCGCCAGGTTGATGGTGGCATGGAAATTATTGATCAACACGCTCTTCATGAGCGAGTCAACCTCGAAGAACTCCGCCGCGATTTGCAAAATACGGGTGTCGCCGTACAGCCTCTTCTCGTGCCGGCCTTGGTCGATTTGTCGAGACAAGAGCTTGAGTTGTTGCTCAGTCGTTCTGAAACTTTTCAGCGACTCGGCGTTGAGATGGAGGCTTTTGGTGAAACTACTCTTGCCATCCGTGCTGTGCCTGCGCGCTTGCAACGATTAGTGCCTGAGCAGCTCGTGCAAGATTTACTTGAAATCGCGCTCGACCATCGCAAGGCTACGCCCGATCAAATCCAAGAAGAGGCCCTTTTCCGTATGGCTTGCCGTGGTGCCGTGATGGCAGGCGATGACTTGGGCGAAGAAGCTTTGCGCGATTTGCTCGCGCGAGGTGCTGACTTACCGCAAGACCGCACTTGCGCGCATGGGCGCCCTGTGCGCGTGTTCCTCTCTATGGAAGACCTTGAGCGCGCGTTTTATCGGCGCTAATCGGCCTGAGCTTTCCATTCGAGCAAGCGCAGCTCAATGATCCGCGAAGGATAGAGCTCGCTTAGAGATGGGTATTCTTCGATGATGCGCGGGATGATGCGCCCGTCAAAATCATGCCATCGATTGAGTCGGAAAAGATGAGCTTGAGCCTTGGGCTCTTTTACTGTTTTGGGCTTTTCTTTTTCGAGGTTCTCAGATTCAGGCTTCGCATCACTCACAGGCAGTGGCAAAGGCGGAAGAATCTCAAGAACCACAGGTAGTCGCGACTCGCCTTTGAGGTGAATCCGAAAGCGCCAAAGGGTGTCATCTTTAGGGAATAAACCTGCAAGGAGCGTGCCATCAGTCGTGGCTGTCGCGTGAATCTCTTTTGCCGAGTTTTGCAGACGCGACAAGTCGAGAAGCAAAAGTAGGTCTTGGCAAAGAGTCAGCAACTGGTCAATCTCGTCACGGTCTTGTGTGAACTCATGACCCATGAGCAGCACTCGCTCGTCGTCTTCGCCGGTCATCCAGAAATGCCGGCCATCGAAGCCTTTGTGGAGGCGAATGCCACGCTCGGCATCATCAACCAGCATCTCGACAACCCCGCCCTTTTGGGTTTGGTAACTCAAGTCAATCAAGACTTCAGAAGGATGCTCACCTCGCTCGCGCAAATTAAGCCGCGTGCGGAAAGATGTGATCGGTTTGCCCAGAACGGCTGGGCGAGCGGCTTGAGCCTCGACGATTTCGGCGAATAGAGTTGTCGCGTCAATGGGCGGTAGGGCAATGTTTTGGGCAGCAGCGAGTAGGAGAATGGAAAGCATTTGGGCGTGGGCTATGGGGGGCATAGCATACGAGGCTCATGGCCTACCTGCAGTCGTCCCCAAGCCGTCAAAGTATCGCACCTGGTGTGACTTTGATCTGCCTTCCTGATGCGCGATTTAAGCGTGTCGTGTTCCAAGTTCATTTTGATCGCCCCATGTGTGAGCAGCGTTCGGCTCGCACTTTGCTGCTTCCCGTGTTGCAGCAGGGCACCGAACAGCGCCCCAGACGCATGGATGTCGCGCGCGCACTCGAAGAAAATTATGGCTCTCAGCTCGGATTAGGTGCAACTCGCGTCGGCGAAAGGCATCGAGTTACTTTTCGCGCAAGCTGGGTCGGCGATTCTTTTTTGCCAGAAGGTGAGAGTTGCTTAGCTTCGATGGTGCAACTCGGGAAAGAACTTCTTGAGTCTCCTTTGCGCGGTGAAAATGGCGAGGCCTTTCGTGCAGATCTTGTCGAGCGTGAGCGCGCGCAACTGATTCGCCAAATTGAGTCTTTACCCGACGACCGCCCTTCATGGGCCGAAGAGCGTTTCTTGGCCTTGATGTGCAAAGACGAGGCTTATGGTCGTTCTCCTTGGGGCACCAAAGAAACTGTTGCGGCCTTGACCGTTGATGATCTTGAGCGAGCACGCCAAGACATCCTTGGCCACTCAGAAGTTACGATTGTTGCGGTTGGGCCGATTGAGCCATCAGCCATTGAGCAAGAAATGAGCCGATGGTTTGCCGAAGGCGGCTCTGCGTACTCAACCGAACGCGAAATATGCGCCCCTGCGAGCACTCCACATGCGCACGCCCTGCGAGAGTTTCGCGAAGAGTTGCCGGCAGATCAGGCTCGCTTTTTGTTTGGCTTTCGATACCAGCCCTCAGAAAACGCGCTCTCCCGTGAAGCCATGGCCCTGGCGGCATCTATTTTGGGTGGCGGGTCTCAAGGGCGACTCTTCCGAATCATCCGCGAAGAGCTTTCCTTGGCCTACGGGATTTACTCGGGGCTTCGCACCTTAAAAGGCATGCTCGTTGTTGAGGCGGGCATTGACGCAAAGGCCGCACCGCGCGTTAAAGAGGAAGTTTTGACCCAGGTTCGCGACTTAAGTGAGAATGGCCCAAAGCAAGGCGAGCTTGATTTGGCGATTGCAGGCTTAATGAATAATTTGCAAGCGGTCGGCGATTCGGCCTCTTCTCTTGCTGCCTATTGGGAGCGCGAGCATGATCTTGATTTGATGCGCACACCATCCGCGCGCGCGGAAACGGCAAAGCAAGTCACTCTTCAACAAATTTCCGAAGCGGCTCAACTATGGCAAGCCGATACGGTTTACCTTTTGGCCGGCCCTGAGCAAGAAGCATGAACATTACCCACACTCTGAAAGACCCGCGAATGGGCGAGGAAATTATTTTCGCAGAAGCCTCTAACGGCATGCAGGTCGCAGTATGCCCCAAGCGGGGGTTTTCAGCAGTTTCCGCTCATGTCGGTTTGCGCTTCGGAAGCACTGATACTCGCTTCCGTAGCCCCGAAGGCGCGATTGTTGAAGTCCCCGATGGTTCGGCTCATTTCTTAGAGCACAAGTTGTTTGAGGGGCGCGATGAAAAGGTGTTTGAGCGCTTTGGCGCAATCGGTGCACAATTTAATGGCGGCACTGGTTTTCGCTCAACAAATTATTGGTTTGCCTCTTCGGGGCGTTTCGGAGAGGGGCTCGACATCCTGATGGATTTCGTCCAGAGCCCTTTGATTACGCCTGAGCGAGTTGAAAAAGAAAAAGGAATTATTGTGCAAGAGGTACGCTCCTATGAAGACAGCGCACCGTATCGTGGTATTTTCTTGCTTCATCGCGCGATGTATACAAACCACCCGATTCGGATGACACCCGGCGGTGCGGTCTCAGAAGTGCAGCGCACCACGGCGGATGATTTACAGGCTTGCTTTGATGCTTTTTATCGCCCGCATCAATTAAGGTTAGTTTTAGCCGGTGACTTAATCGTTGATGATGTGCTCGCCCAAGTCGAAGCGCTTGCCGTTGAGGCACGACCGGGTGATGCCGAGCGTCTTTACCCCGATGAGCCCACGGGCCCTGCTGCGGCTCAACTCGATGAGACTTTCTCTGTTTCGCGCCCTCATGTCTGGATGGGCTGGCGCGACAAAGATGGCCTAGGCCTTGGTGCGCAAGCTTTGCGTCGGCGAATCACTTCAAGCTTGCTGCTTGATCTCGCGCTTGATGTCAGCAGCCCGCTTCATGAAGAGCTTTACCTCACGGGGCAGACCGATGACAGTCTCAGTTATCACTATTCGTCTGATTCCGATTGGGGCCATGCCGTCGTTTCTGGTTTGGCGGACGACCCTGAAGTTTTTGTCAAAGGTGTGCGTTGGGCATGCCAGCGTTTGGCCGAGCAGGGAGTTAGCGAGGTTGATTTTCAGCGCATTAAACGCGCTTCATGGGGCAATGTCGTTTCGGGCATTCAAACGCCGGGGGCTTTGGCTGGCACGGTTTTGAATTCAATGCTCAATGAGCAAGAGCCTTTTGCGGTACTCGATGTCCTAAACGATTTAACAAGCGATGAGCTTACGCTTCGGGCGCGCGAGTTGTTTGATACCGCCCAATCTTCGGTTGCCATCCTTCATTCTTAGCCCGCTCTGTTGAGCAAATGAATCCCACTCAAACGGCGCAACGGTTTTTTCTCTTAGGTCCAACGGCCTCAGGCAAGACTGCGATTTCACTTGCGCTAGCACCCAAACTCGATGCTGAGATTTTGTCTTTAGATTCGATGCTGGTTTATCGCGGCATGGACTTAGGCACTGCAAAACCGAGTGCTGCCGAGCAGCAGGTCGTCCGCCACCATCTGATTGATTTGGTTGGGCCTGACCAAGAGTATTCGGTCGCGCATTTTCGCAATGCCGCTCTTCAAGTTGAGTCTGAGTTGCAGCAGCAGGGTAAACGCGCGCTTTACGCGGGCGGAACAGCCCTTTACTTTAAGGCGCTGGTGCATGGCTTGCACGAGCTGCCTGCGGTGCCTCATGAGTTGCGCCAAGAGTTACTTGAGCTCGTGTCGCGCCCTGAGAGTCGCGAAGTTTTGCGGGCAGAGTTGGCAGAGGTTGACCCCCTGTTGTCTCAAAAAATTCACCCAAACGATGACAAGCGTTTGCTTCGCGGTCTTGAAACTTGGCGCACGACCCAGCGGCCGTTGAGCGTTTGGCAGGCCCAGTGGCGCTCAGAGGATGACCGAGATGGTGGGCGTTTGGCGGGGGTGCCGGCTGTTGCTTTGCGTTGGAGTCGCGAAGATTTGCGCGAGCGAGTGGCGCGACGCTTTCACCAGATGCTTGAGCAAGGCTTTTTAGAGGAAGTCCGCCAGATCCATGAGACTTGTGGTTTTTCAGCTTCGGCTTCTCATGCAATCGGCTACAAGCAGGTACTTGCCCATCTCAATGGTGATTGCACTCTTGACGCTGCGATTGAGCGAGCCATCACGCGCACACGGGTTTTAATTCGTCGGCAGATGACATGGCTGCGCTCTTTTCCTGATTTACTTTGGGTCGATGTGACGGAACAAGATGACCCGCTAGTTTTGGCCGATCGTATATTCGCGGCGTGGTCGCCCAAGCTCTAAGTCAACCAACAGCGGCTTGTGGTCAGACAAGCAGTCGGGGCCAACCCTAAAGTTAAGGCAGCGCAGAGGCCCTGAAATGAGCATTTGGTCAATGGGTAGCCCAACCCAGAAGTGACCAAATGGGCCCCATGTTGGCGTTGGCCAATGCCCTCGTCGCGTGTCGCGCCAACCCGATTGCTGAAGATCGGCAAACTCTTGAACCCATGGAGTTGAATTAAAATCGCCCATGGCCAAAGACGCCGATTTTGCTTGTGTGGACTTATGCTCTTTTGCGAGCATTTGAGGTAAGCGCTCAAATTGCCTCTTGTGATTGCTCGAAAAGGGAATGCTGAGGTGTGCGCCATGCAAGTGAATCGATCGACCTTGGATTGTGGTCGCCGTCTTAATCATGGTTGGCCAGCCAGCTCTTGGCAAGCGCGTGCTTTCGAGCGGCGTGCGTGAAGCAAGCAAAAGCTGGTGTGATGGCGAATAAGCAAGATGCGGCCAGTTTGCAAGGCGCGGGTTGCCATTATGGAAATCAAAAGGAACTTCGGCGATGCCAAAGAAATCGACATCTTCGTCTGTAAATAAGCCGAGGACGAGGTCAAGCGCGTCTGGGTTCCATTGGGCGTTAAACCAGCCGACCCGGATAGGGATGGGCTCAACAAGGTCGGGTTGCGTCAGCGGGGCAAGTGCCGCAGCGACTATCAGGAAGTGGGTAAACCCCGTAACGCAGAAAAGCAATTGCACCCGGATGGGTCGCCAGAAAGCAGCGCGGACTCTGGGGATACGGAAAAGCAGAAGGCTAAGGATGGAAGCAATCAGTAAATGAAATTGAAAATGCCCCGTCCAGCCCAAATAGGAAAATGGGTAGAAGGCGTTTAGCGTGGAAAGAGCCGAAAGGATGAGGAGTAACCCCAACAATTGGCGCAGACATCGACCTGTGTGGCGGGTTTGCGTAGACACAAGTGAATCATACTAAGGGGGCGAATATTGGCATCCAAATGGGTAGGATAGGCGTTAAGTACATCATGACTGATTCACCTCCTCCACCTCCTTTCCCGCCTCGTGGTTCTGGCGGGCCTTCGATGCCTGACTTTTCTTTTGGCGACGGAAAACCGCCTTCGCCAAAAGCCATGATATTTGCCGCAATAGGCCTCTTGGTTCTGATTTTAATAGGGGCGGGGCTCTTGACCGAACGCGCTGGAATTTTCGAAATTTCAGAACGCGAGGTCGGTGTGATTGTGAATTACATGACTGGCGAAGACGAGCTGGTCAATCAGCCGGGCTATCGTATTTTTATTCCGCTTCTCGAACAGGCTTTTAAGTTTGATAAGTCTCCTAACGAGTTTGTCATGGAAGGCTCAAGTGACCGCGATTCCAACCATGTAAAAAAACTCACCGTCCGCGCGAATGACGGTTCGAATTTTTGGTTTGAAACTTTAAAAATCCAATACCAACTTTTGCCGAGTCATGCGACTTATTTGCTGCACGACTCTGGCGAAGGAGAGTCGTTTAAACAAAATTGGGTGCGAGCCTATGCGCGTTCCATCCTGCGAGATGAGTTTGGCCGCTACTCTGCCGAAGAGGTGGCTGACCCATCTGGCTACAAGACGGCCACGGCTGAGGCCAAGCGTCGCTTGAATGAGGCTTTGCGTCCGCACGGTGTAGAGATTTTCAAAATCATCACGCCAAAGCCAAAGTTTGAAGCCACTTATGAAAAGGCCATCGAAGACCGTAAAGTAGCCAACCAGCAAGTTGAGAAATTGAAAATTGAAGCGAATCAGCTCTTAAAAGAGAGAGACCGCCGACTTGCCAACATCGAGCGTGACAAGGCAACCGAATATGAGTTGTTGCTCGGAACTCTTGAAGCCGATCGAATCTCAGCTGAAAAAGATGCCGTCCAAGTTAGCATGAGTGCCGATGCGTGGGCGATTACTCAGCGTGGTGCCGGTCAAGCGGAAAAAGACGCTTTGCTGGCCCAAGCGCGTGGTCTTGAAACTCAGGCACGCAAAGAGGCTGAAGGGCTCAGGGCTCGGGTTGAGGCCCTAGCCGAGCGAGGCGACATTCTCGTGAGAGAGACTCTTGCACGAAAACTAGCAAGTATCTCGTTTGAAATTATTCCTTACCGTCGCGACCCCGCGCCGGTTCGTTTAGAGCATTTGGGCGCGGCACAACCTGTCGCTGGAGGTCAGCGATGAAGTCATATAAAAGTCTAATCGGTTTCGTGGTACTGGTCGTTCTTGTACCCATCTTTTTCGCACTGTTTTTTAAGCGCGTTCCACCAGCAACGATTGGCGTTAAGCAAGGCATGTGGGGCGGAGGCATCGTGGGGCAAGATTTCCCAACGGGTATTCACCTAGGGATTTCTGGTTATCACAAGTGGTATTTCTTGCCGCGCAAAACGCATTTCTTACACTTCACCAATTCGCGCCGCACGGCTACTACCAATACAGACTCATGGTACCCACCACTTGAGATCCGCACGACTGACAACAACAATGTTACGATTGAGTTGTCGGTTCCTTATCACATCATTGAAAATGAAGCTTGGTCGATTGTGAGTGCGGGTTTGACTCATGCTTATCGTGAGCGTGTCGAATCGATTGTTGAATCTCTACTGCGAGAAGAATTGCCCAAGTTGACCTCTGAGCATTTGCAGGTTACCGACAAACGATTGCAGAGGGTGACCGATGCACTTCCTGAGCTAAATCGACAATTGGCAGAGCTGCATTGCGAGGCCGATGCCATTCTGATCCGCCGGATTGGGTTCCCGACAGAGTACGAGACTAAGCTTCAAGAAAAGCAGTTTCTGCGCCAAAAGGCTAATTTAGATGTTGCGCTCACCTTGATGGCTGAAGCGCAAAAAGATGTCAATTTGATTGAGCGCCAAATCGTCGCTGCTGAGCTGGCTAAAACGCAAGAATGGGACAAGCAAATCCAAGAGCGCACTTCCGAAAACCAAGTCAAGATCGCGATCATTCGTGCAGATGCTGATATGTATTCGCGCCGCACAAAAGCCGAAGGTGAGGCTGACCGTGTGATTCTTGAAGCCGAAGGTGGGCTGGCCGTCGAAAAGTCAGAGGCGTTGCGCAACGAGCTTCGAACTGCGGCTTTAGATTCTCGTGGTGGTGCTATTTTGCTTGGCATCGAAGCAGCAAAAAACTTAAATGTGCCAAAGGTTACGCTTGATGCCTCAAATCCTGCTGTCCCGATGCTCATGGATTTAGAAGCCTTGACTCGTCTCCTTGTAGGCAAGTCAGTCGCTGCGGATTAACCCCCGCGCTTCATGTCGGCTTTTAGGTCTTTCTTGTCCCACCCAGCTTTCGTGCTGGGTGGGCTTTCCTTTTTCTTGGCCGGGTTTTTCTTCCAAGATGCGGGGTTGGTCTTAGACGACACAGCTTTTTATATTCGGCATCTGCCGACAATTCAGAGTTGGCAAGATGTCTTTCATCTCAAGGGCGCATTTGCCGAATGGTTCGGTTTCTTGCAGCGTCCGCTTTCCATCGCGACGATGTGGCTTGATTTGTATTTTCGTGATGCCTATTGGGTCGGCGCGCACTGGCATCAAGCTTTTTGGTATGGCCTGTCGGTGTCGATGGCCACCATCATGTTTCAGGAAGCCCTGCGTCTATTTCGCCCTCACCCCAACGCCGCGTCGGCATTAGGGGGGCGTAATTCGCAGATTACTTTTGTCTGGTTGGCCGGGTTTCTTTTTGCGTTTCATCCGAGCCATGTCAATGCCGCTGCTTGGTTATCGGCACGCCACGATGTCGTCGCGGGCGCGTTCCTCTTTTTAGCCGTCGCACTTTCATTGCGAGCCTTGCGGCTTGATTCAAGGCGTTTGCACTTTCTAGCTGCGGGCTCTTTTTTCATGTCGATCCATGCAAAAGAGATGGCTTGGGTGGTTCCTCTCTTGATGTTTGGCGTGGCTACTCTATTGCAGAAACGGCGGCTAAATATGCTTCTGGCCTTTGGGCTTGCCGTAGCTCTGCACCGTTTGCTTTGGGTTGTTCTCCCTTCTCCAAGTGGTATCGAGGGAGCAGCAATACCTTGGCACGCTGAAGCCTTCTCAAGATGGGTCTGCGCCTTAGGCTGGAGCTTGCAACATGCACTTTGGCCGACTCATTCGACTTTGCTTCCGCCTAACCCGACTGCGCTTGGGTTCGGATGGACGGCCGTTTCGATTGCGATTATCGTTTTTGGTTTTTGCTTGAAGCGGTTTCGTCAAACAAAAGATTCGCTCCCTCTATTTGCCTTTGCCTTTGCCGTGATGACCTTAGGGCCCACCTGGATGGTGGCCTGGAAGCCAATCATGGTTACGACCGTGGCCGAGCGTTACTTGCTTATGCCTTCTGCCGGCGTGGTGCTTCTGCTCCTGTCCTTATTCAATGGCCGCTGGTTCATTGGCACATCCATGGCGCTTGGCATTGTTTGGTTGGCGTTGCTCCCGAGTGCGGCACAGGCTTGGGTTTTGCCTAGCCCTGCGATGGCGATTCGTCTCGTTGCTGAAAACCCAACTTCGCTCGCCGCTCGCATGGGGGGCTTTGCTCGGCTTCAGCGAGCGGCTGATTCAGAGGCCGCAATTGCACTGGCGCATCGTTTGCCGGCCGTGCGGCCCAATCCCGGCGAGTTCGCCGACTATCATGCTTTTCAGTCTCGCGTGTTGGCTTTGCAAAAAGAATGGGGGCCCGCTCGTAACGAGGCTCTTGAGGCCGTCCGTATTTACCCCAACTCATCGGCTCGCCACCAAGAGTTAGGGCTTCTCTGCTGGGACGCCTTCCTTGACCTCGCCGACCCTGAAACAGGGTATTCAGAGCGGAAATGGGCGGTTTGGGCTGGTCAGTCACTGCAAGAGGCGATTCGACTCGACTCGCAGGCTTACCAGGCTCATTATGTGCTTGGCTGTACTCAAGCAAGCTTTGGTGACTGGAGTCATGCGATTCAGTCTTTTCGCGATACGATTGCTTGCGGTCGAGGTACACGCGAAGGGCAATTAGCCAAGATCGACCTAGAATCAGCGCTTTCGGCACAGGCGGAAGCCGCAGGCCATCTTGCTGACTAAAAACTCGCTGAACTCGTCGCGTCTGCGTTGTGCGCGGATAACTTGCGTGAGATGTGCAGCACTTCTGACCGCTCAAGCATGCCGATGAGCTTATCGTTTTGTTGATGATCGACCACAGCACAAGTATTGCCAGGGAAGTCGGCAAAGAAAATACGAGCTTCACGCAAGTTTGTGTCTTGAGTGAGTGACGATTGCTCTGGCATTAATCCAAGCAAATCACTAGCCGTAATCAAATGAGCCATGTGTCGGTCATAAGCCAATTCTTCCACATCATGAAGGGCAATCAATCCGCAAAAATGCCCTGATTGAGATACAACAGGGAAGTGGTTGAAGCGCGAGTGATTTGCGAACTGGAGCACGGCATCCATGTCGTCACTTTCTTTGAGTGCAGCAGGTGCGTGGCGCATAATGCGTTCAACAAGAATGGTCGTGTCGGTGCTGCCTTCTTTCCATTTGCGACCATGAAAGACTCGGCGGAGCAGTCGCCTCCAGGAAGTGCGGTCTTGGTGTGGGGCGTGGGTGAGCAAGTGTCCAAGCTTGACTTCGCCCGCTGAAACAGCAACGTACTTGACGAAGAGTGGCCCAATCAATTCAAAGATGATGACCGCGCCTAGAATGATATTGAGTAGTTGGGCGCCAAGAGCCGGGTCGTAAGTGCTCGCATAAGACGCTAAGGCAATCGCTGCGCCTGCTTGGCAGAGCAAACCCAGGCCAATCGGAGGTGACCCCTTTCCTGTCAAACTTGGCAATTGTAATTTTGACAACTGCATGCCCAGTCGCGCACCGACCACTTTGCCAATAAGTCGCGCTAAAACATAAATGCTAACGATGAGCAACCCAGATGCTTCAGCGAAAAGATGGAAGTCGAGATGCATGCCTGACATCACGAAGAAAAGCACAAAAGTAGGCTGTGCGTAGGCACCCATACTCGCAACGATGGGCTCAAAAAATCGAGAGCGATTTGCAACGACCGCACCAGTAACTAAAAAGGCGAGCATGTGCGGAACGCCCGTCGCTTTGCAGACACCAATCGTAAGTAACAAAACAGTCAGCAAAGGAAGAGAATAATTTCCGTGCCCCGTGCGATCTTGAAGGATGATGAGCGTCGTGCCAGCGAGAAGCCCATAAAGCAATGAGCCACCTAAATCCCAGAGGATTTCGACGGGGGAAGTTTCGGCGCCTTGAGTGGCAAATAGAATCAGCAGTGCAACCTCAAAAGCAAGGATGGCCCAAATGTTGCTCAAGGCCGTGAGCAATTTAAGAGTCTCGGTCGTGCTGCCTTCTGCGCCGTATTCGTCAAGCACAGCCAGAGTCGTAGCGGGGGCAATGGCAACGGCCATGATGCCGAGTAGGCATGCGCCCACGAGGCTGCCTAGCGCGGGCCAAGTCAGGAGTGAAACAGTGATAAAAGTGAATGCCGCTTCAACTAAAGAAAGCGTAATGGTTGGTTTCGCCACACTGCCCATGCGGTGAATTCGGAATTGCCCACCCAACACAAAAAGAACCAGAGCCATCGCCAAGTCGTTGACGGGGTCTGTCAGCATTTGCCCTAAATCAAGGGAACCGCCAATATGCTCTTTGCTTAATAAATCTAAGCCGTGATGGCCGGCAATAATGCCTGCGGCAAGATAGCCAGTCAAGGTGGGCAAGCGCATCAAGCGGGCCAAGAAACCGCACACAATCCCGAGGACCATCAGCGCCCCTAAAGAAAAGAGTGGGCCCGCTGTTTGAAGAATCTCTGTGACGGCGGTCATTTAATGTGCGTCCGCCCAGGTGGCCCCGCTACCCAAATCGACTTTGAGTGGGATGCTTAAGTCGCCGACGGATTCCATTTCTTGTACGACAAGCGCAGAGAGCGTTTCAAGCTCAGAACGCGGGCAGTCGAAAACGAGCTCGTCATGGACTTGCAGAATCATTTTGGATTGAAGCCCATCTTGAGTCAGTCGCGCATCAATTTTGAGCATGGCCTCTTTAATTAAATCAGCCGCCGTGCCTTGAACGGGAGTATTGACCGCAGCGTTTTCGGCATTGGATCGCACTCGCCCATCTCGAGACTGAAGCTCAGGCAAGGGGCGTCGGCGACCGGCCAAGGTGCGCGCTTCTCCAGATTCTTGTGCCTGGATGAGGGTGCTTTCGAGCCAGTCTCGCACACCGGGCATGGCATCGTAATATCGCTCAATAAAATCTTTGGCCTCTTTGTGGCTCATGTTGGTTTCACGCCCCAAACGGTGAGCGCCCATGCCGTAGAGAAGCCCAAAGTTAATGGTCTTTGCGTGACTACGCATCTCGTGTGTGACATCAGCTGGCTCAACCTCGAAAACGCGCGCCGCCGTCGCGGCGTGGACATCAGCACCATTGCGGAAAGCCTCTTGGAGGGCTTCATCGCCCGAAAGGTGGGCGACTACGCGTAGCTCAACTTGGCTGTAGTCAGCTGAAAGCAAAACGGAGTCGGCATCACCTGGGATAAAAGCCTGCCGGATTTCACGACCCTCAGGGTGGCGGTTCGGGATGTTTTGCAAGTTGGGCGCACTCGATGAAAGTCGCCCTGTCGCCGCTACCGCTTGGTTGAAAGAAGTATGGATGCGTTGCGTATCGGCATGAACATCTTGGGGCAAAGTGTCAACATAAGTGCCAAGCAATTTACTTAATCGGCGGAACTCTAATAACTTGTCGACAATCTCAAGGCCCACATACTTTTCAAGAGTTGCGGCATCAGTTTTGAAACCCGTTTTTGTGCGGCCGACTTTGTTGATGCCGGCTTCATCTTGGATGAGAAGTTTCTCAAACAAAATAGGCCCTAATTGTTTTGGTGAATTGAGATTGAAAGATTCATCTGCAATCTCGTGCACCCGTGCCTGCAAAGCATCGCGACGCCCATGCATGATGACGCTCAATTCACTCAGTCGGCCCTCATGAAGCGAGATGCCCGCTGACTCCATGCGTGCCAAAACAGGCATAAGCGGCATTTCGATTTGCTCAAAGACATCTGTGACCGCCGCATCATGCATGGCTTCGCGGAAAATCGGGACGAGCTGAAAAACCGTATCCGCATCTTCGCAGGCGTATTCGCTCACGGTGGCCAGATCGACCTGATCCATGGTGATTGCTTTAGCACCTTTTCCGAGCAAATCACTTGTCGGGATTTTGCGGATATCAAGATAGCTCAAAGAAATATCATCAAGCCCATGACGGCGATCTGGCGCAAGAAGGAAGTGCGCAATCATGGTGTCGAAGGCCCAGCCTGCAATGGTCAGACCCGCGCCTTGCATGATGTGCAAATCGTATTTGCAATTTTGCCCAAACTTAGGGATGCCCGCGTCTTCGAGGATGCCGCGTAAATACTCAACGGGGTGCTCGCCATCTGGCCCTGTTACGGCAGGCCCCGTTTGAATTGCAGGCGCCGGCTCTGAAAACAAATCTCCCATGTCGCTGCCCGTGTTGGCTTGCGTCAAAGCAGCGGAAGGGTGCTCAGGGCTTAAAACGGGCACATAAAACGCAGTGTGGGCGGCGTCCGAAAAAGACATGCCTACTAATTCGGCTTGAAGTGCGTCGAGGCCGGTCGTCTCGGTGTCGAATGCAAAACCATCGCTCGCGGTTAAGCGGTCTCGAAGGGCTTTGAGTTTGGCGGGGGTGTCGACTAACTGATAATCGGTGGGCGTCGCCGGTTTGGTCGGTGGGGCCGCTGAAGCCGTCGTTTTGGGCTTTGGGGAATCAACAGAAGTCTTTACCTTGCCCGAACCCCCGTTGCGCATTTTTTGCAAACGGGTGCGTAAAGTCGTGAAGGAGTGCTCTATGCAAAACTCATCAAGCTCAAGCCAGTCGGGTGTTGCCCGTGGGAAATTGTCGGCCGCATCGAAATCGAGGTCTGTGCGTAGCGTGACTAATTGCAATGCCATGCGCGCATCGTCAGCGTGTTCGCCGAGTCGCTCAGCAAGTTTGCCTTTTTCTTCTTGTGGACCTCTTGCCAAAACGGAATCGAGGTCGCCATACTTTTGCAAAAGTTTCGTCGCAGTTTTCGCGCCGACGCCGGCCACACCTTTAATGTTGTCGGTCGAGTCTCCGACAAGAGCTTGCCAATCAGCCATCGACGCCGGCCCAAGGCCATACTTCTCGATGATGTCGTCAGGTTTAAGAATCTTAGGCGTATCATTTGGGCGTGGCGGAGGGCACTGCCAAACGCTTTCGGTCACGCATTGGGATAAATCTTTATCGCTGGAATAGAGATACACCTCAAAACCGGCATCATCGCCCTGAGCGGCCAAAGTCGCCATGATGTCGTCAGCTTCCATGCCGGCTTGGTCGAGACTGCGGATGCCAAGCAAATCAGTCGCTTCGCGCATCCAGGGGAATTGCACTCGCAGGTCGTCGTC
Organism: Planctomycetota bacterium; assembly: GCA_018671175.1. GTDB lineage: Bacteria > Planctomycetota > UBA1135 > UBA1135 > UBA1135 > JABHIE01. Next base: position 318,164 of record JABHIE010000031.1, read on the forward strand.
GAGCTCTTCGCGGTTGGCTTTGTAATTGTCGATCAACTCGTGGCGAAAAGTCGGCTCGGAGCGATCCCAGCAAACGACAATCGAATCGGATGGCATGTCGTCGATTGCCCGCAAAAGTGCATTGCAATAGCCTGCGAGAGCGCCTGATGGTCGGCCACTCGAATCAGTCAGAGGGGGCATGGCGAAAAATGAACGGAAAGCTAGTGCCGTGCCATCAAGAACCAAAAAGCGTTTTTTCTTTGTCATGCGCGGCTTAGGAAGCGTGCCCAGAAAACGATTGCCACAATAAAAAACCGCCTACGATGACGACCGTAGCGATGATGGCGAGTCGATCAAACCATTTGTCCATCCAGGTCACAATCGAGGAGCCGTATTTGCGCAAGAGAAAGCCCTCGGTCATGAATCGCAACGCGCGCCCGCAAAAAGCGACGGGTAGGAAAAGCGCGAGAGGTTGCCCCATGATGCCGCCAATCAAAGTGAAGGCAATAAAAGGGACGGGCGTGAGCGCGCTCACAAACAAAATGATGGGGCCATGTTCCGTGTACATTTCGCGCGCCGAAACTAGCGCGTCTTCTTTGCCCCAAAAAGCGGCAATTTCAGTTACGGCAGCATCGCCAAGATAATGCCCTAGGAGCCACCCGAACAGGCCGCCTAAAACGGAAAAAATAGTCACGCCAAAAGCGAAGCGCACGGCCCGGCTCGGCCTTGAAGCGCCCATGGCCAAAAGCAAAGGGTCAACCGGAATCGGCAGGAAAGAAGCCTCTGCGAAGCTTAAGCCCCAAAGTGCGAATTCAGCCCAAGTCTTTTCGGCAAGGCCGACAACCCAGTCGTAAAGCGCACGGTACAAACGGAGGATGGATTTCATAAAAAAGTCTAAATGCCTGTAGATGTGCGAAGGTCTTCGAGAGTCCATTGGACATTTTTGCGCCCGCGGAAAGCATTGATTTCGGCGCGGAAGACAACATCAACTTGATCACCGGCTTGCAGACCACCCCAACTTGCCGCTCGATTCCAGGCTACGCAACGCACGGTGTTGCCATCGCGCTCTAGCTCAAAGGAAAGGTGCGTTTCGTCTGCACCCATGACGCGGGGGCCGCGCAAAAGCTTGAGGCCGCTTGCCATGAAGAGAGGCGGTTGAAAACCACGCCCCCAAGGCTCAAGCGAAGTAATCTCAGCAATTTGAGCAACATCAATCTCGAATGGCGCGACTTCGCAATCAATCACCAACTCAGGAAGCGGGGGCTTTGGCTGAAGAGCAGCGGCCTCATGGATGCACTTTTCGAGAGCCTCAGCATGAATGGGGTCAAAATGAAACCCTGATGCCTGCTTATGCCCACCCCAGCCTTTGAGAAGCCCAGCATCGTCGGCCGCCTGGAAAAGTGGGTAGAGGTTGTAGCCGTCGGGTGCGCGGGAAGAGCCGCGAGCAAGCCCAGGCTCTGTTTCAGCCCACGCGAAAACGGGTAGGCCGCTGTGATCAACAATGCGTGAAGCCACCGGACCAAGAATGCCGAATTGCACATCTGCACTACCGATGACAAGAGCGGCGGCGCCATTTTCTCGTTGGTTTTCACTGTCGGCTTCGAGTTGGCGGGCTTGGCGGTTTTGCAGATTCTTGCGCTCGTCATTCAGAGCCTGCGCGGTTGCGGCTAGTTGGCGGGCTTCCGTCAAATCGGTGCAAGCCAACAAATCAGCCGTGACTTGGGCTCGACCTAAACGGCCTGGTGCATTCAAGGCGGGCGCAAATCGAAACCCAATATCTCTAGCCGTGGGCGGGTCAGGCATTTTGCACATTTCAGCCAATGCCTTGACGCCGGGCAAAGTGCAAGAAGAGAGGTGCGCCAAACCCTTGCGGATGAGCCCGCGGTTGGGGCCGACCAATTTCATGGCGTCGCCAATCGTCGCAACAGCTGCGAGAGTGAGCGTGTCCATGAGAAGCCGCCGCTGGTTTTCGGGCAATTGCCCATCAGAACCATGGAGGTCACGCAAGAAACCCCAAGTCAGCAACCATGCGACTCCGGCACCGCAATAACCATGGAATGCGCCGCTCTCAGCATCGGCCAGAAGCGGATTCATGAGCGCGGCGCAATTGGCCTCTTGGTCGCCTGGCGGGTGGTGGTCGACGATGACGACTTCGAAGCCTTCCTCAGCCAGCTTGTCGAGCCACTCATAGGCCGTTGTGCCATTGTCAACAGCAATAATCAGCCCAGCGCCACAAGCTCGTGCAGCCTCAAGGCTGCGCGGCCCAAAGGAATAGCCGTCTCGCTCGCGGTCAGGGACATAAGTCGTCGAGGCGATGCCCACCGATTGAAAAAGGTGATGAAGAATGGCCGAACCACAAAGCCCGTCGCAATCATAGTCGCCATGGATGAGCACATGAGTGCCCTGTTTCAGCGCGCGCATCAATGCTGCACTCGCATCAGCGAAGCCTGGAATGCTCGTGGGGTCAGCAATATGACGCAAGCTTGGTTGCGCCGCGTCGGTGGCTTGCTGGACATCCGTTAAACCGCGATTCGAGAGAATTTGAGCCGTGAGCGGCCGCAATTTAAGCGCGCTTGAGAGCCGATCGCGCTCGGCGGGAGTCTGGGGGAGGAGTTTCCAGCGAAAGGCGGGGGATAGAGCCAATGTCACAGCCTTTATTCTAGGGCAACTGAACACAGGATTCATTTGCTTTTAAGGCCTCTCGCCTGTGAAATAGGCGGATGCTGAGCAAGTTCCTCTCTAAGTTTTTAGTCTTGCGTGGTGCCCCACGCGAACTCTGGATCATTTACTTCACCAAAGTATTTGAAATCGTCGCCTACGGTCTGATGTCAGGCGCGATGGTTTTATGGCTCAGCTCCGACCTCGGTTACTCCGACACTGCCGCTGGCGACCACATTGCAATTTGGTCGACAATCTTGACGCTAATTACGGTGGCTGTCGGTTCTCTCGCCGACGCAATTGGTTTGCGCAAAGCCTTCCTCGCAGGCTTTTTGATTTGCCTCGGCTCACGAGCGTTTATGACTTTTGTGACCGACCCCTGGATCGTCGTGATCTTGGGTATGTATCCGCTCGCGATTGGTCTCGCCATGATGGTTCCCGTTATGACGGCCGCACTCAAGCGGTATTCCAGCACGGCGCAACGCTCGATGGCCTTCTCGATGTTTTATGTCTTGATGAATGTCGGCTTTGCGGTCGCCGGTTGGCTCTTTGATTTCGTCCGCGATGTCATGGGCGAATATGGCACGCTGCATCTCATCCCTGGCGCGACGGGTGCTTTGGGCGATTACAGCACGCTATCGACCTATCAGACGCTGTTTTTGATTTCGGTGGTCTTCACCATTCCGGGTTGGTTGGTTACGCATTTTTACATGCGCCCTGGCATTGAGATGACCGATGAGGGCATCAAAAAGTTGCCCCCGCGCGAAGACCCATTCCCCGACCACAAAGGTATCGGCAAAGTGTTTTTGTCAATGGGCGATGTGCTCAAAAAGACCGGCAAGATTTTTGCGGAAGTCTGGCGCGAGCCTTCATTTTATAAATTCTTGGGCTTTTTGTTTTTGGTGGTTGGCACGCGATTGGTGTTTTATCACATGCACTACACCTTCCCGAAATACGGCATTCGCGAGCTTGGGCCTGGCGCACCAATCGGTAATTTGTGGTCGGTCCTCAACCCACTTGAGATCGTTTTCTTAGTTCCCATCTTGGGCGTACTGACCCAAAAAGTAACCTCCTACACCATGGTGCTCTGGGGGACGGCTATCGGCGCGGCTTCGACTTTCATCCTTGCCATGGATCCGGCCAGCTTTGAGTGGTTGCGCGAAACTTGGTTCGGCTCAGGTATTGCGGCTTGGCTTGACTTGTCTGGCGCCTGGAACCCGCTCTATCTGAGCATTACGATTTTTGTGATTTGTTTTTCGGTTGGCGAGGCTTTCTGGTCTCCACGGCTTTATGAGTACACGGCGGCGATTGCTCCAAAGGGGCGCGAGGCCTCCTATATGTCTTTGTCGCTTTTGCCTTACTTCTTAGCCAAGTTGGGTGTGGGCATGATGTCGGGCCGGATGCTGCAAAGTTACTGCCCGTCTGATGCGAGCTTGGCCAAAACAGATTTGATTGAAAAGGGCATCCTTACAGCTGAGTCTGCTGACAAGATGACCGATTCGCAAATTGTTAGCACGATGGCAGATCGCTTCTTGAACGAGGTGCGCACAGGTGAAAATATCGATGTCGAATTCGCACGAGATTACTTAGTCGGGCGTTTCGGCGTGACTGAATCCCATGCGGCGAGTTTAGATCTAGACGCTGTCCTATCGACCATTGAGCTAGAGGCTTCCCGTGGCGCTGATGTCGCGCATTTGCATGGCTTGCTTGACGCGCGTTTCCTCGAAGAAAACGCAAAGCTCACCGAGGGCGCTGCTGGCTTTGACAACACCATCGAAGAGGGCCTTCGCAATCTTGATGGGGCACTTGCTGAGCCATCCGAGGTCTTAACTCAATTCGGTCGTGATTACCTGAATGAGCATCATTACATGGCATCCGATGCTGTGGCGGCACTTGATGTTGATGAAGTTTTGCCGACCTTGATCGACAAGTTGCGCGAGGTTGGGTCTTCTGCTGATACGCTCAGCACAGATTTGCACTATCACATCTGGGAATACCTCCAAGAAAACGCAACCCGCAATTCCGAGCAGTTGTGGTTCTGGATTGCTGTGATGGCCGCTGTTACGCCGATTGGCTTGATCTTCCTCATGAAATGGATCCGCGTTCCCGAAGAGGGGCGTGGTGCTGATGCGGCATAGTTGATGAGTTCATCCATGCGCATCCCCCCAATGAATGATCTTCTTCAAGAGGGGGCTGCGCGTGATTTTGATGTCTATGGCCGTGAAGCCTTGCATCGCGCGATTGATGCAGCACTCGTTGGCATCCGCGCTACTTTGGCGAGTGCTTCTCCGCGTGCGATAGATGAGCTTTTCTGGGAAGAGGTGGGTTCGCGATTAGCCGTTTTACCCGTGATGCGCGTGCGTAAAGCCATCAATGCAACGGGTACTGTTTTGCACACCAATCTTGGCCGTGCGCCTTGGCCACGAGAGGCCTACGAAGCCGTCGAAGATGCCATTGGCGCTGCCGTCCTTGAGATTGACCCTGAATCGGGTCAGCGTGGCAAACGCGAAGCTCCCGTTTCGGCTTTGCTCGCTGAGTTGACTGGCGCTGAAGCCGGTCTCGCTGTAAACAATAATGCCGCCGCATTGCTTTTGGCTGTTTCTGCATTGGCGCGCGGTCGCAAAGTTGTCGTTTCGCGCAGTGAGTTGGTCGCCATCGGTGGTTCCTATCGCATGCCTGAGGTTATTGATGCCGCTGGCGCTGAGATGATTGAAGTCGGAACCACCAACAAGGTCGAGCTCGATGATTTTCGAGTAGCTCTGCGCGACCCTGGTGTTGCTGCTGTTTTACGGATACACCGTTCCAACTTTGAGATTAAAGGTTTCACGGGTGAACCCGAAACTAGCGATCTTGCGGCTCTTTGCAAAGAGCATGGCGTCCCGCTTGTTTATGACTTGGGCTCTGGCGTTTTGCATGGCGCCGAGATGCCTTGCGTGGCTGATGAGCCTTCGGTTTTGGCGGCTCTGCTTGATGGTTGTGAGGTCGTGACTTTCTCAGGCGATAAGATTTTGGGAGGCCCTCAAGCTGGCCTGATTGTTGGTGTTGCACCTCTGGTTGAGCGATTGCGACGAGACATGTTGACCCGCTGCTTACGGCTCGACAAAACCATGTTGGCCGCGCTTGAGGCGACTTTGCGTGTGCATTTGCTGGGCCCTGATGCTGCGTTTGCGCGCATTCCCGCATTGCGTATGTTGAGTTTGACGCGCAAAGAATTACAGCTTCGTGCCGAGAGTTTTCAGCAAAAACTTTTAGCTGAGCGCACCGCTCTTGCTTCAGATGGTGCTCAAGTTCCAGGTGCCGCTGACGATTGCGCACTTCTTGCAGAGGTCGTGCTGACCGATGGCCGCGTAGGCTCAGGGGCTTCCCCGACGGCTGACTTGCCGGGTGCAGGTTTGGCGATTCAGTTGGCCGGGTCATCCGCCGATGAGCTGGCGCGTAGATTGCGTTTAAGCGAAACGGCCGTTTACGCAAGAATCCAAGATGACCGAGTCATCTTGGATTTGCGTACAGTGCAAGAGCACGAAGAGTCCGAGCTCTTTTCGGCCTTGCTCGCGCTTTAGTGAACTACGCCTTTGATGGCCGCTGGATTAGAAGCGACATTGTTCGCACCGGGTACAAACACTACGGTTTGCAGGTAAATCGGCTGATCTAGCCCAATCCAGCCAGGGATGCGAATGCGGGCTTCCGCCTCACCAAGAGCATCTAGAGCACCAATTCCGTTTGGAATGCTAGCGGAATAAGATGCACCATCGGTGTCGATGGAGAGATCCAGATCAAAAGGAGAACCCGCGTAACCGCCCGTATTAAAGAGCGAAGGCAGCAATTGATAACTGTGCCCCGCATAATTTGGCGCGGAGATTGTTACGGCCGTGCCACGGTTTGCAGGCAAAGATGAGTCGTCTACATTGAGCACAACAGGAGTGATCGCAGCAAGGTCAAGGAAACCACGCTTGTGTTGAGCCCAAGCCAAATATGGCAACCAAGTGCCCGCGTAAAGTTGCTCTTCGGCGCGGCGCATCCAGTAGCTGCCGTTGACCATGCCGCTATTGGGTGACTGCAAAGCGCAGCCCTCAATCGTCAAAGTCAAAGCAATATCGCGACCACAAGCAATGCGGACATCCCAAAGCATGGCAGACCAAACCTCGCCCCATTTATGGACTTCGCCGCCTTTGTCTTCTGGGTATTTGCGATTGCCATCGGTACGGCGCAGGTAGTGATAAGTCTGGTTGCCGGTGTAAGAGACGGCATCCCATTCGCCGACGAGCGGGTCGTCGTAAAAGAGGGCTGCGTAGAAATCGCCGTAGCCTTCGCCCATGGCACCGTTTTCGCCGTTGGGCAGGTTGCCTTGCAAATCGTGGTGCAATGCATGGCCGTATTCGTGCACAATAATGTCGGCGTCTTCGGCGTCATCGACACCGCCGCGACCATAAGTAATCGTGCGGCTACTTGGGCTGTACCAGGAGTTGTCTTGGCCTGAACCATTGACATCGACGCGTTGGGCTCGATTGTTGGCATTCATCATGCCGAGGCTTTGGATGTAGCGCTGGAATTCATCCATGTGGTAGTAAACCATCGTCTGCTCAAAACCGTCTTGCGAGCGGTTGTAGTTGAAGTCAAGTGTGCTGCTGCGCACACGGCCACTTGTTGGAGTGAGGTCAACAAATGGGCCAGCCAGATAGCCAGAGCCGTCAAGACCTTGCAGGACGACATCAAAGTACTCGGAACTAGGCACGGCATTGGCTGAGTCGTTGTTGTCAGTCAAAGTGTGATCATCAGCCGTCTGAACTGGATTCGGGATGAATACTTGCCCATGACCGTCGTACATGATGCGGTGATCCACTAAGGGCAGAGTATTACCTGTGTTGGCGTCGACCAAGGCCTCGAAATCATAGTTGCCATTCAAATCGTGATATGGAATAGTGTAAATCAACCGGCCCTTATGCCACTGAAGGGTTGCCGAGCCAGGGAAAAGTTCGCTTTCAACATCAGGCAACTCAAAAACCAAATCGAGAGTGGCGGCAATTGCGTCTTCTTCGGTGAGCTGAATGGTCGGTGCCGCAGTTGGTGCTGGGGTGCTTTCCATCTCAATCGCCGCACCGCCAGAATGCCAAAGCACGACCTTTGCGTAAGCGCCGCGAATGGGGATGCCGGATGCCGTCCGTTGGAAGAGGAAGCGTTGGGCGGTGAGGGAGTGACCTTGATCGAGAAGCAGCGTTGCGCCACCACCAAGTTGTGCTTTGGCGATGGCAGCATCAACAATAGATTGCGCAGCATCTTGAGCCTCGCCAGCCGGCATGGCAAATGTTGGAATTTCGCGCAAAATCACACCTGGAGTTTGTGGCGGCGCGAGTGCTGAGGTCTGGAGTAGGAGGAGGGGTAGGAGGAGGGTAATCATGGAATTATGTGTGGAGCTCAAAAAGCACCACGAACTTAGACCCTTTAGGCTACCCCTAGGTTCCTTACAATATCTGCAATGTCACGAGAAAAACGACTCACAGCATACGCAGCTTGCAGCGGCTGAGCAGCGAAACTTCCATTGGGGCAGTTGTCCCGAGTTCTGAAAGAAATCGCACCGGCTACGCAGTCTGCCGACATCCTCGTTGGCCCTGAGGGGCTTGACGATGTGGGCGCCGTGCGTATGAGCAATGGCCGGATCGGTCTGTTTACCACCGACTTTTTCCCGCCCGTGCTTGACGACCCCTACGCTTACGGCGAGATCGCGGTGGCGAATTCGCTGTCTGATATTTGGGCCAGTGGTGGTGAGCCGACCGTTGTGCTTAACATCGCCGCCTTTCCACCCGATTGGGGCGAGGAAGACACCCTCCAGCCGCTTTTCCGTGGCGCTGTAGCTAAGGTTCGCGAAGCTGGCGCGCTCTGGGTGGGTGGCCACACCATGAAAGCCGCTGAACCGATGTTTGGCTTTGCGGTTTACGGTGAGTGCAACGAAGACGAGTTGGTGCTCAATAGCGGCGCTAAACCAGGTGATTTGCTCTACCTGACCAAGTCGCTCGGTGCGGGTTCGATTACAACGGGCGTGGTGCGTGGCGTGGGCGAAACGGCTCACATTGAGGCCGCAATGGCCGGCATGGCGCAGCTCAACAATCTCGCAGGTCGCGCCATGCGCACGGCCAAGGTTAAGGCCGGCACCGACATCACGGGTTTTGGCGTTTTGGGCCATGCGGGCAACATTGCAAGAGCAAGTGGTGTGCGTATGGAATTACGCGCCGTCGCTCTGCCTCTATACGCTGGTGCGGCTGATCTGGCGGCAAAGGGCGTGATCTCAGGTGCTAGCGCCAAGAGTCGAGTTACGCTTGCTGATTTGGTTGAGTTGGCGCCGGGCATCCCAGATTGGTTGGTCGATATTTGCTTTGATGCCGAGACCTCAGGCGGCATTCTGGCTTGCGTCGCCGAAGACCAAGCTGCTGCTTATGAAGCGGCTTTCCCCGTCGATCAGCGGCCCGCTTTGGTGGGGCAAGTGACCGAGGGTGATGCGGCCGTGGTCTTGTCGTAATTCAAAAACAGCGACTTTTCTCTTAAGGTCAGGCCGCTGGCAGCGCATCTTTAGAATGGGCGCACCACGGGAGTGGATCCGGGCTGGTGTCCGGTGCGGCCTTCAAAGCCGTTGGGGTGGCGTTCGGCGTCGCCCGGTGGGTTCGATTCCCATGCACTCCCGCCATCTTGTCGGCTTTTGATTTTGCCTTTAACGCCATCTGATTTGCGCAGTGCCTTGACGCGCGGTTTTCGCCCACAAAACGAGTGGGCCTTAGGCCTTGAGTTCGAGCAATTCGTTACACGCATGGATGGCACGCCTCTTCCCTATGAAAGCCGAGGCGAGACTCAGTCAAATATTGGCGTTGAAGACTTGCTTGAGCGGCTCGCCGTAAAGTCGGGTTGGGCACGCATGACCGAATCCGGTCGTTTAATGGGTTTAAAGGCCAAAGACGGGCGCCAAGTGACTCTTGAGCCTGGCGCGCAACTTGAATTCGGCTCAACGCCCTGCCGCAGCTTGCGTGAACTTGAGGCGGAAGTCGAGCAATATTGTTTGTGGTTGCGTGAATTGAGCCGTGAGTGCGGTGTGCGCTTTTTGGCTTTGGGTGCTCAGCCCACAGCTCACCCGAGTGAGATTGAGCGCATACCTAAGTCGCGTTATGACATCCTTGAGCCCTGGTTAGAGCAGGCAGGTGATTTGGGCTTATGGATGATGAAAACGACCTGCGGGGTGCAAGTCAATTTCGATCATTCCGATGAGGCCGACGCCATGCGTAAATTAGTCGCGGTGTATCGTTTGTCTCCGCTGTTTACCGCTATGTTTGCGCACAGTTCGGTTGCGGCAGGTGAGCTGACGGGGTTCGCAAGTTGGCGTGGCCATGTCTGGTCGCGAACCGACCCTTCTCGTTGTGGTTTGGTCGAGGCGCTTTGCCGGCCAGGTGCAACGATTGACGATTATGTCGAATGGGTGCTTGATGTGCCCATGCTTTTCGTCGAGCGAGATGGGCGCTATGTTGATTGCCGTGGGCAAACTTTTCGTGAATATCTAGGTCGTGGCCAGGCCACCATGGCTGACTGGGAATTACACCTTTCTACTCCATTCCCCGAAGCGCGTTTACGCCCGCAGGTTGAGTTGCGTTGCGCTGATTCTAATGGGCCACTCATGTCTTTGGCGCTTGCCGCTTTGGTAAAAGGCGTTTTTTACCATGATGAGGCTTTGGCTCAAGCAGAGGCTTTGGTCGCGGATTGGTCGTTCGAGCGGCTCACTGAAGCTTGGCATGACTCACATCGCTATGGCTTAAATGGCCCAAGGCCTTTGCTGCCTTTGGCCCGGCAATTGGTGGGGCTTGCACAACTTGATGATGCTGAGGCCGATTATTTGCAGCCACTGCAAGAGCTGTTGGCTAGCGGCATGTCGCAGGCTGAGCAAACGATTGCACGCTATCAACCTGGCGGCGAATGGGCGACTGGCGCTGAAAGTATCGATTTGAGGCCTTTGGTGCGGCTTAAGGGTTGTCCGTTTGCTGAGGATGAGCCGCTGCTTCCTTAGTGGTTCCGGGAAGGGGCTCTGGCTTGGTCTCTGCGGCGGCTTCGGTGGCGGCTTCGGGCGGTGGCGGAATCATGCGGACGGCACGCTTTTCTTCTTTTTCAGCAGCGGTCACACGCTCAAGGAATCCAGAAACCTGCTCTGGCTCTAGCCAGAGACCTCGGCTGGTGAAAGTGCGGGTAACCTCAAGTGCGCCATCGTTGTCATTGACTTGGAAGTCATACAAGAAAGCTTGCTCCTGAATCTGATGGCTAACAGGGCCATATTGATACGACCAACTCTCGGCGGGGGCGAGACGGACTTTTGTGCGCATTCTTGTTTGCTGTCGGAAGGCCAGTGGCCACTTGCGCTCAGGTGAGCCCAACGACGCCGAGAGGTGCAAGTCAGGGATTTGCAGTCGGCAACCAAAATTGTCGCCATTCTCTCGAACAAAATTAGGAATGATGCCACTGAAGTGAACCTGGAAAGGCGCTCCAGCGACCTTTAAATCGGGGAATGTCGCGCTTTCGAGGTTAAGCCCTTTGACGAACTGCCCGGTAAGTTGCCGTGCGATTTGATCGAGTTGATTTGGCTCGGCTTGGCTTAAACGCTCACGAGTGCTGGAGCCTTCTGCGCCAGTCATCCGGAACTCGCCCTTGGTCGATGCAGAGCCATCTTCGGCCAACTCGAAAGTTAAGTTGAGATCGAAACTCCAGGCGTCGTCAAGTTGGTCATGCGGAAGTGTCGCTTCAACCCATGAGCCTTGGGTGTCGAGAATCAAGCCTTGAGTGTCAGCAAGGTGATTCGGAATCGCGCCAAAAGGCATGCCCCGATCATTTGGGAAAAGCCAAACGGCTTGGCCTTTATTGGAGGTCGCGGGGAGGTAAATCCCAGGCAAACTAAAGCCCGCACCCCTCTCAAAATGAGGGGTATTGGGCTTTAAAGCGGCCAGAGTCGGGTTGACGAGCGCCCACGAAAATGGGATGTCAGCCAAATGGAAAAGTGCAGCCAAAACTGGCAGCGGAGCTCCATTACGCTCAAGCCAAGCGTCAATCACATCGCCATCGCCACCCCATTCAAGAATGTGCTCACGAACCGCTGCGTAAATCGCCCGCGCTTTTTGATGGGGGTCTAAAGCTACATCAATCTTGCTAAGAACATCTTCACGAAGTAAATCTGCAATGTCAGCAGGCAAACTTGAGCGGCGGTCAAGCCAATTACGATAAAGAGCAACTCGCCATTCAAGTGGCGTGTCTTCGCCTTGAATCAACTGCGGCAATATTTCGTTATCGAGTGGACGCAGAGGCTCGTCTTGAAAACGCTCGCTTTGGCGCGTGTAAATATGCACCTTGCCATTGGCCCAAGGGATGACTTCATGCTCGCCGTCGAAGCGATGCAAGCGCAACTCACCAGGCAAGCCATCTGGGATATAAACCACATAGCGACTCATCAAGTAGGGAGCGTCAAAAGAAGCGAATGTCCATTGAACTGCCGTAGGTGCAGCCCCTTGAGTGCTGGGGTGATATTGGTCGTAAACCCATTCGACTAAATCACCCGGGTCGAGTGATGGCATGACCCAATTGTCTTCGACTAGGTTCGGCTCGTAAAAACGGCCTGAGGCATCGCGCACTCGCACCGTGTGGACATTGCTCGCCGCAGGGTGTTCGTGCAAAGCCCGTGTGCCTTGAGCATCAAGCGCAGCCGTGATGCTGTGATTGCGGTAGGTCGCGGCACCATCAGGAAGGTAAAAGAGCATGCCATGGTCTAAAACGAGCGCTGTAGAAGTCGTGCTTTGCTCACTGGCTTCAGGAGCCGCAGCCAAGGCGGCTTCGACATCTGGGCCAAACTCAGAAAAGAAGGCTTCCGCCTCGTCGTGCGGGTCATTTAAAAATTCAAGGGCGCGCCGCGAGCCATGATCGCCAGGAGTTTGATTTAGGACATCATGGAGAAGTTGCTTGGCCTCTTTGAACTCGCCTAAGCGCATCAACTTCCAGGCCAAAAGAGCTTTGGTGGTTTGATCTTGCGGCCTTGTTTTAACCTCGTTTCGAAGTCGCTCCGTCTGAAGATCGGATTCACCCAACTTTGCCCAAAGGTGATTTTGTAAATCGCGTGCGTAGGAAAGCGGGGCGATTTCGTCGAGTTGCGCAAGCTGCTCGCGTAGCCTCTCAAGAGGCTCACCGCCTTGGACGGTGATTTCAGTGATGCGCTCTAAAGAAGCATCGCGGTTGAATGCACTGGCAGCCAAAACGCGATTGCGGAAAAAGCTCTGCCTCGCAGGGTTGCTTCCGGACCATCGCAGGAGCTGTTCCCAAGCTGACTCGTGATGCGGCCAGCGCTCAGCATTCTGCAGAGCTGCTTCGCGGCCTAGAATATGCTGAGAATCTAAACCGCCAAGTGCGGCGGCATGGAAGTGAGCAAGCGCGATACTGTCGGGGCAGGCAAGGATGGCATCTTTGGCAACGGCAAGTGCTTCGCTGGCTTTGTCTTCTTGAAGTAGCAGCGAGATGCGTAAAACTTCCGCGTCAGCCCAAGTCGTTTGAGTTTGACTTAACTCTGCGAGCGTCGCCATTTTGGCTCGACGCTTTTCGGAGGCCGAAAAATGACGAGCGGAATGAATCGACTTTAGGCGCCAAAAAAGGTAAGCACTCTTGAGAGAATCGTTGTCTTGAGGGGCTTTCCAACTCAGCGCGCGATCGACGCGGTTTTCAAAAAAATCGAGGCACATGGAAAGAAGGTCGTTCCAGGTCGTGACCGTTTTCCCGGGCGCGGGTATGTTTTGCGCTGACGAAAAAGGAGCGGGCTCAAAAGCCCAAGTGTATTGAATCGGGAAATGATCAGATGCGGCTTCTTGCACTTGGGCAGGCGTGCCATCGAGATGGAAAAAGCGCGCGGCAGGTGCAAAATGATCATCAGCTTCCCAGCGGAAAAGGAGCGTGTTCCAGGCGCCTTGCTCGGGTGTTAGTGTGACTCGAATCGTGTCATTCGCTTGGTCGTAGCCTTGGCGAGTGAGATTGAGTTTGCGCTTGCCGTTCCACCAAAGCTCAAAAGCGCTTGAGCTACGGATCTCAAGGATGAGCGGAGAGAAACCGTCCCATTTGACGAAGTCGCTTGCCATCATGGTGCCACCTTCGGCATTGTAATAACGGTTAAGCGGTGCACTGCGTTTGTTGCGCGTACGCTCGACGAATTGCCAGGCAATCATTTCACCTCGCCCGTTTGGCATGCTCTCGGCAGGGCCTGCTTGCATCGGCTGCGAGAGGGGGGATGGAGTGTGCAATGCACCAAATGGGCCTGCGAGTCGCCAGTTGCTGAGCCACCCAGCATGGATATCATTTGGCAATTCAAGTGGCGCATCACGCCAAAGGGATTGACTGGCCAATTGCAAATGCATGTCATGCAACAACTCAAGCACCGCACCGTCGGTAGTGCGTGCGGCAAGTCGCTTCACGCGCTCAATGTCGAGTGGCGTTGCACAAGAATCATTTACATAACGAATCAAGTAAAGCACTGGTTTTGCAAGATGCGATTCAGGCTCTTGCTCAAGAGCAGTGAGCCAATCTTCGCGCGCCGTCTCAAAATCGCCCAAAGCAATGGCAGGGTGATTCAGTAGGGTTTCGGCTGTGATGCTATTTGGACTCGAGTCAAATGAATCGGTCAGTTGAGCCGCATCTTGGGCAGCAACAGGGAGGCAAAGGGCGGTAAGAGTAAGGAAAGAAAGCATTAGCGGACCTCCAGTTGGAAGAATGCGTTTTGGGTTTCGTCAAGAGTGCGGCAAAGATCGCGGAAGGCGCCATAGCGCTCAACGGGGATGCGATGCGTGCGAAGAGTAAACTTTTCAGTGATGCGGATGCCCTCGGGGACAACCTCAAGTGAGAAGGAAAAAGCGGCATCGCCAATGTCAATGGAAATGGGCTCGGGTAGGGTTGATAACTGGAAATCGTTGTGGTCAAAAACCCAAGTCATCGTTGTGTCGCGGGACCAAGCGGTGCGGAGAAGCAAATCAGTCGTGCGTGTCGTTTTACTTGCGGCACCCGAAAGGAAATCAAGCTTTTCGAGACCGAGGGGGATTTCGATTAGGTTTCCGGATGCGGTAGCGAGTGCGTGCACAGGTGCGGCGAGTCGTACCGAAACGGGAGCGCTTAGGTCTTCGAAATCAGAGAAGGTCGCTTCAACTGCACCATCAAGTGCGCCAAAAATGGAGCCCATCAAACGCTCAGCGCGCTCTTGGCGTTTTTCGGTGCCGCCGGCATAGCCCTGACGAGTCGATGGGTCATATTTGCCGTGAGCACGCGTTTCAAGGTTGGCGCGACCGCTTGCATCTTGATTCAGAGAAAGTGTAAATCGCCGCTCAAGTTTGTTTTGCTCGGCGTCGCGGAACGGGATGCGCATGCGGCTCATCCCGTCTTTGCGCACGACCAAAACTTGAGCGCCGCTGTCATCGTAAGGCAGCTCTTCGAGAGGGTTAAGCCGCGCGGTTCCGTCAACAAACATCTCTTGCGGGATGCCCTCTTGCTCAGGGATGAATGCAATGCAGTGATTGAAATGATTCACCATTGCCAAACTGAGGTCTTCTTCCCAGCGGCGGCCACCACTTGGGCTAGAGCGATAAACTAAAACAGGGTCGCATTCGATATCAACTTCGGTGAGCATCGAGCGCAAAAGAATCGCTTTGTCTTTGCAGTCGCCAAAGCCGCGGCTAAAAATAACCGGTGCGCTGTAAGGCTCGTAGCCGTGGACGCCAAACTCCCAGGCGTTGTAGCGGATATCTGTAACAACGAAATCATAAATGGCTCGGAGCTTTTCAAGCTTGGTCGTTTTACCCTCGACGAGCTCAGCCACTTTGGCCGACATCTCAGCCGAAACCGTGAGTTGGTCATCAATAAGATTCCACCACCATGAGGCAAGGGCATCCCAGTTTTCATAAGTCGTGGCTTGGATGGCACTCGCGCTTTCTGAAGCCGGTGGCTGCCCCACTTCCGTGTAAGCCGGAGGAGTCTGACTCAGTCGCCAACTGCGTGAATGGACGCCATCCGCATCAGTTTGGATACCTGTTTGCTCAAACCCGTTTAAGCCCTGGATGTTTTTTTCATGGAAATAAATGGGAAGGTCGTCTGTCCAGAAAACTTGAATTTCGCTTTCGTGAAGGGGGAGACTACTCATTGGATGTAGAGGCTCATTCATGGAGAAATATTGCCCAAAAAAAGTGAGTCGTAAATCATCGAGTGTCCATTCGAAATCAACAATGTCGCCCGGCGAGAGCGCCGGTAAATCCATGCCGAAACCACCGCGTCGACCACTGCGACCCGTGCGCGCGTGCTCAACTTCCCCATCGGCATGGTGCACGGTCGCCGTCAAGAAACGCACCTCTTGGTCGCCCGCAGCGCAACGGCGCCCGAAGGTGTCTAGCTTGCGTGCGCCGTTATCGTTAAGGATGCGGTAGACCATGCGG
Source organism: Planctomycetota bacterium (assembly GCA_018671175.1). Classification (GTDB taxonomy): domain Bacteria; phylum Planctomycetota; class UBA1135; order UBA1135; family UBA1135; genus JABHIE01. The sequence goes on from JABHIE010000031.1 coordinate 334,264, forward strand.
TAGTACCTTTGTGCGCGGCTGTCGGGTGTGACTTTTATGAAAACATTCGAGAGCAAAATTTCCATGCCAGCTTCTTTTTCAAGCGGCATCGGATCAGGATGTCGTGCCACGATGTCGGCAAGTGGCTCACGCAGTTTTTCGTAGAAGGGGCTCGCGCCAAGGCTACGCAAATGCTCAAGTAAGCGCCTTTCTTTTTCGTCGGTGAAGTCGAGTGTGAGCTCATGCTCAAGCGCATCGGCGGCGGCCTCGAAATCGCCACTAGCGAGGTGGACTCGCGCGATGCCAGCCCAGACTGCGGCTGAATCGGGGCAGATGTTCTTGGCGCGTTCTGCCCAGGAGAGAGCTTCGGCGAGTCGGTCTTCTTGGATGAGTGAGCGCGCGTGGTGCAATTTGGTGCTGGAATCCCATGGGGAAAGAACTTCATGACTCGCCCATTGTTGCTCATAATAAGCCTTGCCGGCAGTCAAGCCGCCCTCAACGATGGCCGCGCGAACTTCGATTTGTGATGCAGCGCCACGGTCTCCTGTTGCAGCAAGCTGAGCTTGGATGTCGGCAAAAAGATCAGATTGGGAAGCCAACTGAGAAAGTACCGAGCGCAACTGACGAGGGTAATTTTTTAGTGCATCATGCTCGGTAAGTGCGCGTCGATATGCCGAGGCAATGGCGGGTTGCCGAAGCAAATCAAACACATCTGCGCGGTCGGCTGCAGCAAGCAAACTTTGTGGCTGAAGCGCGAGTCGGCGGTCGCAGAGCTCAAGCGCGTAGAGATACATGTTTTGGTTGTGCATTGCATTGAGTGCGCGCCAACGGAGTGCTGGGCCGTAATTCGGGTTTTGCTCTAAAACGGCGTCGATGGCGGCTAACCATGGGTTTAAGTCGGTTTCTGCGGCGGATCCTTTTGGTGCCAAGGTGCGGGCATAGTTGGCCAAGTGTCGTGGGCTGTGTGGGGCTAACTCTGCAGAAGCTTTGGCTTCGGCGCGCCCAGAAAACTCATGGTCGGGCAGGGGTGAGTGGGCTTGCAGGCAATAGGAAAGACGCAGGCGGCCCTCTGCGCTTTTGTCGTTGAACCAACGCGACCAAGCGCCTGGACGGGTGCTTTCATCGAGGGCGGGTGCGGCCTCGGTGCTTAAAACTGAGGCGCTGATGTCTTGCGGCGCGCGCGCTTGAGAGTTTAGGTTTAGAGGTGCGCCGCCATCTGCATCACTGAGGCGAGCGGCAAACTGCAAACCGCTATCGCGGTTGCCTACTTTAAGAGTGATCTCATTCCAGCCCGCTTTCAGTGAAAGACTCACCGCAAACATATCGGAAGCAAAGGTGTGCGCGTCAAAAGCGTCAAGGATGGCAACCCCATTGCACCACGCGCGGATTTCTTCATTGACTGAAAGGTAAAGGTGAGCTTCTCGAGCATTTTCGCTAAAAACCCAAGTGCGAGCCAAGGCGCACACCTGAGTGCTGGGGCGAATGAGGCTGCCTAAGCGCAGAATGCCATCTGAGTAGCGCCCATCAGGCAATTCGCGCCAAGAAACGGTGCGTACTTTTCCATCATGGCTCAATTCAAAAGCAGGAGCCGATTCAGCGGCCAATACGGAAGTCATCCCGATGCCGCGTTCGTTGTCGAAGGGGCCGATGAAAGACCAGTCGTTGAGATAATGCAAATCTGCGTGGCGGCTTTGCAGGCGCCGCAAGATGGCATACGGCTCGCCAAAGTGCGGAGCCATGTCGATGTCGGCGAGTAGGTCGAGGCGCAGGGTGTCGTTGCCCAACCCTGAGGCGAGCGTGCCGAAACGCAGGAGCAGATATTCAGTCTCGTCGGCCAGGGCGAGTGCTAGTGTGCTGTCTTTTTCTTTGGAGGCCGAGTGGGCGGCAGCGTCAATGAGGTCGGCGTAAATTTCAAGCGCGCCGACTATGTCTTCGGCTTCTAGGGCGGCTTGAGCGGCGGACTCGTTTTGTTGGATCTCGGCCAGGGTCGCCAGAGGCAAAACCGAGCAGCTGAGAGAGAGTAGAAAAAGGAGGCTAAGCCAGGGCAGAGAGGCGCGTTGCATGTGCAGTTTTTACGGGGTTAAGGCCCTTATGTTAGTGCGTTGAGGGGCGGGATATGGGCTGGATACTGAAAACTTGCATACATATGATAAATATCATATAGTCGGGCATGGCGAAACAAGAAAATGCGGTTGGTTTGAGTGTGCGGCAAGGTTTTGCGCTTGCCGAAATACGCAAGTTTCTTGCAGCCCATGGTCGTCCGCCGACGCGGGCCGACTTGGGTCGTGTAATGGGGGTTTCTGCGCAAACGGCTGATTTCCATTTGCGTGCGCTAGAGCGCAAAGGGGCTTTGCGTTTGGGTCGTGGCGCGCGGGCGATTGAGTTGCTGTCGAGTGTTTCAAATACCGAGGGTGAGCTAGGCGCGTCGAGCGACTTGAGCGTGGCGCATCGTGTCGTGCCGATTGTGGGTCGAGTGGCGGCGGGTTCGCCTTTATCGGCAATTGAAAATCTTGAGGGGGCTTTGCCTTTGCCAGAGGGCAGCGCGGCTGATTTTGCGCTGCGCGTTACGGGCGATTCGATGATCGAGGCGGGCATCCTTGATGGTGACTTGGTGTTGGTCGAGCAATCACGCGAAGCAAAAAAAGGAGATATCGTGGTCGCCTTAATCGGCGACGGCGAAACGGTCGAGGCAACGGTTAAGCGTTACCTGCCCGAGCGCAATCGTGTGGTCTTGCGGCCAGCAAATGCGCGATTGAGCGATATCGTGGTGCGGCGGGGCGAGCCTTTGATGCTGGCTGGCCGAGTGGTCGGTGTCTTGCGTATGTGGGGTTGAGCTTCATGCGCACTCGATCGATTTTTCACGCAGATCTAGATGCCTTTTTCGTCTCGGTCGAGCGCGTTTTAGACCCGCGCCTCTGCGGTCGCCCTGTGGTGGTGGGCGGCCCTGCCGATGGGCGTGGCGTGGTGGCTGCAGCAAGTTACGAAGCACGCGCCTTCGGGGTGTGCTCCGCGATGCCGATGGCGCAAGCCATGCGCCGATGCCCTGGCTTGCTACGCGTGAGTGGCTCTCACAGTATGTATGGTCGAGCTTCGCGTGCTGTCTTTGATGTGCTTGGGCAATACACGCCGATTCTCGAAAAAGTCTCAATTGACGAGGCTTACTTAGATTTAACGGGCACGGGCTTACTCTTTGGTGGCGCGATTGATGTCGCCGATCGCATGCGTCGTGAGGTGCGCGAGCGCTTGCGTCTTGACTTGACGATTGGTGTTTCTCAAAACCGATTGGTGAGCAAGGTCGCTTCGGCCTTTGCAAAACCTTATGGCTTATTTGATGTGGCACTAGGCCAAGAGGCCACTTTTTTAGCTCCTCTCGATGTGCGGGCATTGCCCGGTATTGGGCCGGTCACAGCACACCGACTCAAAGACTGGAACATCGAAAAACTCGGCGCTCTAGCCGACACAGCCAGTTGGTTTTTGCGCGAAACTTTTGGCGACCATGGGCCAGCTTTGCAATCACGCGCGCGCGGCGAAGACGACACCCCCGTTTGCCCTCCCTGGGAGCGCAACGAAAGCAAAAGTATAGGCCACGAAGAGACCTTCGCAACCGATGTCGATGACCACGCTTTTTTGCGAGCCAAGTTGTCGGCACTCTTGAGTAAGGCCGCGCGGCGTTTGCGTAAAAAAGGCCTGCTCGCTCGCAAGGTCTCCGTCAAATTGCGTTATGCCGATTTCGTAACCGAAACGCGAGATTGCACTTTGCGCGAGCCTAGCGACCTTGACGGCGATTTCTTAGACCCCATGCAAGAGTTGCTTCATCACATGGCATCTCGTCGCACTTTGGTGCGTTTGCTGGGCGTGCGCCTGACGGGGTTAGTGCGTGGCTTTCGCCAGACGTCGCTTTTTGACGCCGAGCAAGATTTCAAAACAGAATCGCGCTCCGCCATCGTGAGCGCCATGGATGACATCCGCGACAAATATGGTGCGTCGGTTGTGCAGAGCGGTGAGGCGGCGTGGTTGTCCAACTCGCGGTAGCTACACCTTGGTCTTTTTACTGGGGCGCATCTTCAGTTGAGGCTATGGCCGCTCGTGCTGCTGAGCGTGGTGTGCGGGCTTTGGGCCTGTGTGATGCGGGTGGCTTGTGGGGAGCCGTGCCTTTTCAAAAGGCTTGTTTGGCGGTGGGTGTGCGCCCCATTTTTGGTGTGCGATTATGTGTCGAGGGCGTGTCCGTGCATTTGATTGCACTTGATGCTGCCGGGTGGGCGGTTTTGTGTCGCTTGGTCACGCGCGCGCAATGCGGGGGGCGGCCGACGGATTCTCCTGGGTTAGGGCATTCGCGCGTTTTGCTCGATTGGGTGGCGGCTGAGTCAGGTGCGGGTACTTTTGCCGTATTGAGTCATGATGCAATTTGGCTCTCTGAGCTTGCGCGCCTTGTCGGCAAAGACGATCTATTTGCGACGACCGCCGAGGCCGCTTTTCAGGCGGGGCTGCCATTTGTCGCTGCTCCACAAGTCGTGATGGCTGACCCTGGCCTTCATGCTCGGCATCGTTTGCTGGTCGCGATGGGGCGCAATATGCGGGTTGGGCATTTAAGCGAGGCCGATGTCGCGCCGGCATCTGCATGGCTCAAGGGCGGCGATGCGCTAAAGGCCATGTTCCAAGATGCTCCCGAGGCTTTGCGGTGTGCTGAGCGATTAGCCGAGCGTTCTAATTTTGTGATTCCGCTGGGCCTGAAGCATTTGCCTCGATTTCCAGGCTTGCCAAAGGGGCGTACGGCCGATGCACATTTGGCTCGATTGTGCGCTCGTGGTTGGAAGCGGCGGCGTTTGCAGGGGCGGGTTTCAAACGCCCAATCAAGCGGGCCTCCGCAAACGCAAGGCGACCCCTACGCAGCCCAGCTGGCACGCGAGCTTGATTTGATTCGTGACCAAGGCTTGGCCGATTATTTTTTAGTCGTGGCTGATCTCGTGCGATGGGCGCGTGGGCAGGGCATCCATACGGTGGGGCGCGGCTCGGCGGCTAATAGTTTGGTGTGCTGGTTGTTGGGTATGACTCAGATTGATCCCTTAAAAAATGGTTTGTGGTTTGACCGTTTCCTGAACCCCGGTCGGCGTGATTTTCCTGATGTCGATTTAGACTTCGCCTGGGATGAGCGTGACCGCGTGCTGGCCTATGCGCAAAAGCGGTGGGGCGCCTCGCGCGTGGCGATGCTGTCGACGCACATTACTTTTGCTGAGCGGGGTGCAATCCGCGAGGTGGCCAAGGCGATGGGCTTGCCTCCAGCTGAGATTACGGCTTTTCAGCGTCGTCGGCGTTTGGGTGGCGACATCGAAGAACCATGGCGCACGGTTTTGCGCGAGGCGCATGCGATTGACGGCTTCCCGAGGCATTTGGGGGTGCACCCGGGCGGTTTGATTTTGGCTCCGGGTCGATTGAGCGAGCACTTGCCTTTGCAGCATGCAAAGAAACAAGCCGGCGGGCGGCCGCTTGTCGTCACGCAATGGGATATGGGCCCCGTCGAAGAAATAGGCTTACTCAAAATTGATTTGCTCGGCAATCGCGGTCTGGCCGTGGTGCGCGACGCCAGCAAAATGGTACGCGCCAACACGGGTTTGCGCATCGATTTTGATCGCCTTGCACCCGAGCAAGATTCGCGTACGCGTGAGAGTCTCATGCGTGGCGACACAATGGGTTGCTTTTATATTGAGTCACCCAGCATGCGATCTCTTTTGCGTAAGTTGCGATGCCATGATGTCGCGTCTTTGACGGCTGCCTCGAGCATCATTCGCCCCGGGATTTCATCCTCTGGCATGATGCGCGCTTATATTGATCGCTTTCATCATGTGCAAAAAACGGGTGTGCATGATGCCGCTTGGTATTTGCACCCTCGTTTGCGCGAGTTGCTTGGTGAGACTTATGGTGTGATGACCTATCAAGAAGATGTCTTACGAATTGCGCAAGAGTTGGCCGGCATGACCGCCTCCGAGGCCGATGGCTTGCGCAAAGCCATGAGCCACAAACGATCCGCTGAGCGCATGTCGCATTGGCAAGATCAGTTTTGCTCGGGCTTGTTGGCCGCAGGCTTTGGGTCGATCGCAGCGCATGAGTTGTGGCGGCAGGTCGAGTCCTTTGCTGGCTATTCTTTCTGCAAGGCGCATTCCGCTAGTTACGCCGCCTTATCGTTTCGCTCGGCTTGGTTGCGCGCGCATTTCCCCGCTGAATTTATGGCATCTGTGTTGCGCAACCATGGTGGTTTTTTTGACACCTTTGCCTACTTGGCCGAAGCGCGGCGTATGGGTTTGCAGTTGCAGCTGCCATGCGTCAATGACTCGGCTCTAGAGTTTTGCGGTGGTGCGGGTGCGCTACGAGTTGGTCTACGCGAAATTAAAACGCTTGGTCGGGCCTTAATCGGCCGTTTGCTTGCCCATCGACCTTTTTTAGCCATGGACGATTTGGCGCAGCGGGCCCGTCCACAGCCAGCAGAGTTTGAGGCGCTTGTGCGGGCGGGTGCTTGCGATACATTGCCTGATGGGCTGACGCGTGCTGAGCGGATGCGTTGGGTCGCGCTTTGGCGCCGACGCCGCAGCATGTGCGTAGCCGAAGCCGTTGGCGCACATTGGCAAGCCCCTCCGCTATTCCCGAATCAATCGATTCCGGCCCCTCCTGCGGTTCAAGAGTTTTCGCGTCACCGTTTACTTGAGCTCGAAGAAGAGGCTTTGGGTTGGCTGGTGAGCGCACATCCTTTGCAACTTTACGCACAAAAGATCCGTGATGCGGGGGCGTTAGCAGCGCGAGATTTACCACAGCATGTGAATCAACGAGTCCGTTTGGTGGGTTGGCAGGTGACGCAAAAGCCCGTCCGCACGCGTGATGGCCGTCGCATGGGCTTTTTATCATTTGAAGACACCACAGCCATGTACGAAACGGTTTTATTTCCCGATGCCTGGCGACGACTCGCGCCCTGGACTTTGACGCGCGGGCCGTATTTGCTCGAGGGCATCCCAAGGCGTGAGTTCGGCGATATTACAGTTGAGGTTTATTCCTTGCGACTCTTCCAGTAGTATGCAAAAGCATGAAACCGCTCCTTTCTCTGATTCCCTTCTACGCCCTCGCATTTCTTACTGTTTTCCCTGCCATTTCTCAGGCGCAGGTTCATGGCGACCCAGCCAAGACCGTGACCATTTTTGTAGGTGGCTTCAACCCAGACGGCGCGGCGACAACGGGCCCATTTGGTGTCGATTATCAAGACTCTCTCATGGATGTCATGGCCGACATGATGGGCGCGACTTCGATGGCTGATTCAGGTTGGCAAACAGCTTCTGACCTAATCACAATCGCTGAGTATTACGGTGATTTAGCGCCAGCTTATTACACGGCGCAAGACCACTCTGATTTGGCTGCGGTTACGGCCCAATTTGGCGGTGGCGTACCCGTTTATGCTTTGATTCAGGCCAAGTTCATAAAGCATGTTCTTGAACGCAGCGGGGCCGAGCATGTCAATTTGCTCGGCGCATCGTTTGGCGGGTTGGTGAGTCGCTATATGGTTTGCAATGATGTCGAAGGTCTCGTTTCGAGCGGCCGCATCATTCGCTGGGAGACTTACGAAGGCGCTAACAACGGTACCTGGCTGGCAAATAATGGGTTCGCGCAATGGCTTTTTGACACATTCGCCGCGCCTACGATTGACACAGATCACATGCTTTACAGTTGGGTCGAAACTTATATCGAAGCGCCACATAATCGCATGCAGAGCCCTCTTTATGGTGACTTGCTTGTAGGGCACACAAGTTCCGTCGATGACAGCGCCAATAGTGCATGGCTCACGACGATGTTGAGTCTTGGTGGGGGGTGGCAAGTCAATGATGGCGTCTTAACCGAGGCAGATGGCGTTTTTGTAGGTGCATCTCAAGCGGCAAAATGGCGCGACCGCATGCCGACGCGCACTTGGCAACCTGTTGACCATTACGGGCTTGCTGATTACACGGGCCTGCGTCCCGTGATGGTGGCCCAGTTGACGGGCAAGCGCCGCTACACGGTAAAAGTTGTGGGTGTAAAAATGCATCACTTCGACGAGGGCGGTGGGTTATTTAACCCTCAAATGCCAGCCGAAGTTGCGCTTGATTTACGCGTTTGGTCGCCTGAGGCGTATCGCCTTTGGGGCATATCCGACGCCTTGAGCGATCGCAGCACTAACAATTTCGCCTCACCACTTTTCGATGTTTATGGCCGCAATGTCTGGGTTGATGTCGACATCACGATGTTTGATGAAATGATTCTCGAAGGCGAAACAAGCCTCAATATTGAAATCGGCGCCCACGAATATGATTTTGAAGAGCACTATGAGGTGTGGGAGCTATTCGGCTCAAATGACCATTTAGGCACGGTCTCAGGCAATCTACCCATCATGGATGGTCGCGTAACAGTCCCAGGTGCTGACTTTGATTTGCGCCTTGAGATGCGCATCCAAGAATACCCCTTTGAGCGCACGATCTGGCTTGACGGTGGCGAAAAGGTGGCCACTCGCGAGCTGCCACTCTCGGGTCAAGAGCAGATTATCCAAGTCGATTTCGGCCCTAGCTTTGCAGGTAAAGCATTCCGCATTTTCGGTGGGATGTCCGGCTTACAGCCAGGCCATGATTTGGGTAATGGCGTTGTCCTTCCCGTGCATCAAGACGCCTACTCTAATTATTTGGCCAACACGCTCAATACATCGTTGCATCAAAACTTCGAGGGGCATTTAGATGTGCGTGGTCGAGCCACGGCAGTTTTGAATGCGGGTGGCCCCCCTCTTGACCCACGCGCCAAAGACAAAGATTTGGTCTATGCCGTTGCGGCGTTTGATGGGGCCGGCGTGCCATTGGCTGGCTCTGATGCCGTTGTGGTCGAGGTTCGCTAGCACTCGGCTTTAGCGCCGAATCATCGCTTGCAAAATCGGGCGGCGGGCGGCCCGCCATGCCGGAATCAAACTGAAGACCAGACCGGCGGCAAGCGTTGCACCCGCTAGAAGTGCAACGGAATAGGTGTCAATAAGTACAGGGATTTCTTCAAACTGATAAATCTCGGGCAGAAAGATTTTTTCTCCGCCGCCCAGAATAAGCTCAATTGACTTGAGGTTACTCGTGAGTAAATAACCCAACCCTAAGCCAAGGGAAACACCAAAGAAACTCACCAAAGTGCCCAGTGAAACCCAAAAACGGATGATGCGACCTGGAGTCGCGCCAAGCGCACCGAGCACACCAATGTCACGCCTTTTTTCAGTTACGGTGAGCGTCAAGGTGGCGACTAATTGATAAGCCGCAACCAAAACGATGAAGAAAAACATCATGACTAGCATGCCGCGTTGGTTTTCAACGGCTCTTAAAAAATTACCGGCATTGTCGCGCCAAGTTTGAACACTCGGCCAAGATGGGCGAGCTAGGCCATCTTGCTCAAGTTGCTCTTGGATGCTCGTTTGCAAGGATTCGGGGTCGATACCGTCGTTAACGCGAATGACAAGTTCCGTAAACGGTGTCTTGAGTTGCGTGAGCGGCAGCAGGGACGAGCGCGGGACAAGGGCGCGGTCAAGGTCTTGGTCGTGCTGGCCACTTGAAAAAGATTCGACAACGGAAAAGCTCAATCGAGCAGGAATGGGTGCCCGCCCCGGTCTTGGCTGAAAGGAAATGACTTCGAGGGTGTCGCCAGGGGAAACCCCCATGCGTGTGGCCGCCGCATGGCCAAGGCGCAAAGGCGGCAGGGCGTTTGGGTCATCTTGGGGCTTCCAGTCAAAATCATCTATGCCAACAAGAAGTAAACCGTTTAAATCAGAAGAGCGAGGGTCGCTTAGCGCGCGTGAGCCTCGGCGGCCAACCAAACCAAACCAGTTCAGGCGTGCTTCGACCGTCGCCACACCTTGGACGGAATGAATGGAATCAAAGTAGGTTTCGATTTCTTGAGAGCCTCCCCACGCGGATGGCAACGGGCGGACGGTGAGGTCGCCCGAGAAATCACGCATCGTGCCCTCAAATTGTGCGAGGAAACCGTTAAGGACAGCCAAGACAGTAAATAAAACGGCAACACCCAATGCAATGGCAACAGCCGAAAGCGCGAGCAATGCGCGGCGGCGTGCAAAAGACCATGCGTAGTGGATGAGGCTCATTTTGGCTAGAGCATCTCAAGTTTGCCGTCGACAAGCAGGATCTCTCGGTCGCAAGCATCGGCCAAAGAGCGGCTGTGGGTCGCTAATAAAACGGCCGCTCCTTGTTCGCGCGCTAAACCTAAAAGCAGCGCCAACACATCGTTGCCTGTTTGCGTGTCGAGATTGCCAGTGGGCTCATCTGCCAAAAGGAGGGCGGGTTTAGAAACCAAAGCGCGTGCAACCGCAACTCGTTGCTGCTCGCCCCCGGAAAGTTGCGTGGGGCGGTGCGACATCCGCTCGCTCAAGCCAACCTTGCTCAAAATCTGTTTGGCGCGCGCATATTCGTCGCGGCGTCGAGACCACCAAGACCAGCCGCAGGCTAGCCGTCGCGGCATGAGCACATTTTGCAAGGCGTCTAATTCAGGCAGCAATTGAAACTGTTGAAAAACAAAACCAACCTGTTTGGCTCGTTGTCGAGCAGCGGCCGTGCGGCCTAGCTTTGTGCAGTCGAGGCCAGCAAGGTGCAAAGAACCCACATCAGTTGTGTCGAGTAGGCCAAGAAGATGCAGCAGCGTGCTTTTGCCTGAGCCGGAAGTACCGCGCAAGGCACAGACCTCGCCGGAATGTAGTGCGAGATCAACACCGCGCAAAACGCGTAATTGCGACGCACCCATGCAGAATGATTTTTCGAGGCCGCGGGCGTCTAAAACAGGTGTCGTGGAATTATTCATAGCGCAAAGCTTCGACGGGAGAGAGGCGAGCCGCACGGATGGCAGGCGCGAGAGTAAACAATATGCCCAACGCAAATGCGCCAAGGGCAAGCGATGCCGTTTCGGATGAATCCCAGCGTGCGGGGATGCCCTGAATCACATAAATCGAAGAATCAAAAAGTGTCAGGTCGAAATGCTCTTGCAAGAAGAGCTCAACCGCTTGACGATGTTGAATTAACGAATGTGCCCCAAAGTAGCCCAAACTCACACCCAAAAATGAAGCGACTGCACCCGTTGCCATAAGCAGGCCAGCTCGGTGAAGTGGGCTGAAACCCAAAGCCGCCAAAACCCCAAGGTCACGAATTTTTTCGCGCACCAAAGAAGACAAAGTCGTGAACAAACCAAAGGCCGCGACCAAGACAATAAACGACATGATTAGGCCAGTGATGCGCCGCTCATTTTCGATGGCACCAAGATAAAGCGCGCGTCGCTCTTGCCAAGTTTCGAGTGAGCCACCCGACGGCCCACCAGGCTTAGGTAAATCAGCGGCTGCAAGGGCTTTGAAAATTGCGCTCTTGGCAGAATCGGATGAAACGCCTGGCGCGAGCTTGAGCAAGGCTTCCGTGAAATCGGGTGCCCCTTTGCCTAGCAAATTGTAGTGCAAACCATCCCGACCCATGCGCTGCATGTAAATGCGGTCGAGAGACATTTGGTAATCGCTGCCGTGATAGGTGCCCGCGACAAAAAACTCGGCGTTGTGTGGGCGGAACTCTTGATCGGCCGCGGGCAGCAGAGGGGGAAGTGCGCCCAGCTGCAGAGGCAAATAGCCAGATTGCCCATTTGCTAATGGAACACTATTCGCGCCAATCGGCAAGATTTGTGAAAGCTGATCGCTCACCAAAACCCCAGGCCTCGGAAAATCAATATCGGATGAAAGTGCAAAGGGTGCGCGAGTGTCGTCTACAGGAGCCCGTTGCGCGAAATCAAGCGACTCGAGCCACTCTGAAACGCGGGCCTCAGCAGCGGAATCGATGCCCACAATTTGCACCCCATTAAGATCTGTAGAGCCCGTTGAGCTCATGCGCATCTCGGCGCCCTGCATGCCCAATACGGCATAAGCCACCAAATGGGGCGCAGCGGCCTCAATTTCTGGAAGAGACTCGAGTAAATTTTCGTAATCAAGCCATTGGGCAGGCGACTCTTCGACCGCAGGGACGAGCATCAAGTCAGCGAGCGGGCCACGCACAGAATCGCGGTCGTGCTGGATGAGACCATTCATGACCGAAGTCACAACCAAAAGCGCAAGCAAACCGATGGCAACCCCGAAAACCGCAAGCAGTTGGACGGGGCGGCGAAACAGATAGGCAAGAGCGAGCCGTAGCACGCGGCTAGTTTACTCTTGAGTCTCGGGTCGCATATGCGGGAAGAGCAAGACATCGCGAATCGAGTCGTTGCCGGTTAGAACCATGACAAGCCGGTCAATGCCCAAACCGCAGCCACCTGTTGGGGGCATGCCATAGGCAAGCGCGCGGACGAAGTCGTAGTCGACCTGATTCGGCGACTCGGGGTCAGCATCGGCGACTTGCTCTTGGAGTTTGGCGAGCTGGATTTGCGGGTCATTGAGCTCGCTGTATGCATTGGCCAATTCCATGCCGCCAAGGAAAAACTCAAATCGCTCGGCCCACTCGGGGTCGTCGGTTTTGGCCTTGGTGAGCGGGCAAATAGCAGCAGGGTAATCCATCACGAAAACGGGGCCACGCAGTTGCGGCTCAACCAACTCTTCGAAGAGGTCATTGACCGACTTCCAGTAAGCGTAATCACCCTCGCCAGCAGAGTCGAAACCTGCCGTTTTGCGTGCTGCCGCAACAGCGTCTCGGTCGGCTGGGTCACAGCCCACATGCTCTTGGAAGGCGTCGCGATATTGCACACGAGCAAAAGGCGGTGTCAAATCAAAAACTTCGCTGCGGAAGGTCGTGGTGATTGCACCACATTCTTTTTGACAACCCGCTTCAATCGCCGCACCCACAACCAATTCTTGCACCATTTCGGCCATGCGCTCGTAATCGGCGTATGCCTCGTACCACTCGACCATCGTGAACTCAGGGTTGTGGCGAGTCGAAATGCCTTCGTTGCGGAAGACGCGACCCATTTCAAAGACACGCTCCATGCCGCCGACGATAAGGCGCTTGAGTGGCAATTCAAGCGCAATCCGCAAATAGAGCCCCATATCGAGGGCATTGTGATGCGTGGTAAATGGCGCCGCATTAGCGCCGCCGTAAATCGATTGCAAAACGGGCGTCTCAACTTCGGCATAACCGTGTTTGTGGAAAACCTCTCGCATGCCACGCAAAATCGCCGAACGCCTCAGGAAACCATCACGGACGCCTTCATTGGCGAAGAGGTCGACATAGCGCATGCGGGCCCGCAGCTCAGTATCGCTAAGACCATCTTGCTTGTCGGCGGGTGGGTTGAGCAGGGCTTTCGTCAAAATCGCGAACTGATGCCCATACAAAGATGGCTGCCCTTTTTGCGTCGCCTGCAAAGGGCCGGTAGCCGTGATGATGTCGCCTAAATTGAGCGTACTCAAAATGGCGAAATCGTCTGCACTCAAATTAGCCTTTTCAAGGACGACCTGAATTTTGCCGCTTTGATCGCCTAAATCGATAAAAGCCAATTTGCCATAACCACGGCGCCCCAACACACGACCGCAAACGGTTGCAGTCTCGCCTTGGCGGGTTTCAAAAGCCGCCAAAAGGTCAGCCGCCATTTCGCGGTTGTCGGGGGAGCGAGCAGGGTAGGCATCGTGGCCAAGCTCGCGCAGTGCGGCAAGCTTGTCGAGTCGGTCGGGGTGGAAGTGTTCGGACATGGCGATTATTTGGGAGCGACGGATAAGACGCCGATTGTGCGCGGCCGCTTGTTTTTGCAGAGGCACAAAAAAAGCCCACAGGCCATAGCGTAGCCTGCGGGCGGATGTTTCGTGGTGGAGCCTAGCGGGGTCGAACCGCTGACCTCCACACTGCCAGTGTGGCGCTCTACCAACTGAGCTAAGGCCCCGTCACGAAACGAGCCAGCGACCTAGGCCGCATGGGGGCAGAAAGTTTAGCGGTGCGGTGGCCTGTGACAAGGGGCGGCAAGGTAAAATCCTTGCTTCCATGGCTTCCTACGACTTTACGGCAATTGAGTCGCGCTGGCAGAAATGCTGGCTCGACAACGCAACCTTCCGCACGCTTGGCCCAGGCGATGAGGGCTTTGATATATCTAAGCCCAAATTTTATGTGCTTGATATGTTTCCCTACCCATCGGGCGCGGGTTTGCATGTCGGCCACCCCAAGGGCTACACCGCGACTGACATCCTTGCCCGCTATAAACGGCATCGTGGTTTTAATGTGTTGCACCCCATGGGCTGGGACGCTTTTGGTTTGCCCGCTGAGCAATATGCGATTCAGACTGGCACGCATCCCGCTGTTACGACAAAGAAAAATGTCGATCACTTCCGCGAGCAATTGCGGGCACTCGGCCTGAGCTATGACTGGCAGCGCGAGGTCAACACGACCGACCCTAAGTATGTGCGCTGGACACAATGGATTTTTTCCAAGCTCTATGAAAAGGGTTTGGCCTATCAAAGTGAGGTGCCCGTTTGGTGGTGCGAGGCTTTGGGCACTGTTTTGGCCAACGAAGAGGTGATTGACGGTCGCAGTGAGCGCGGAAGTCATCCTTGTGTGAAACGGCCGCTCCGCCAATGGATGCTACGAATCACCCAATATGCAGACCGTTTGCTCGCCGACCTAGAAGGCCTTGATTGGCCTGACTCGGTTAAGGCAATGCAGCGCGAATGGATTGGCCGCAGCGAGGGCGCTGAGGTGCGTTTTGCCGTTGATGGCGCGACAGGCGACGATGGAGCTGCCGCTGAATTCACGGTTTTCACGACTCGGCCTGATACGCTTTTTGGTGCGACTTTTTGCGTGTTGTCTCCTGAGCATCCGTTGGTCGATTCTATTGCTGCAGAGAGCCAGAAAGAGGCGATTGAAGCTTATCGGCTTGAAGCTTCACGCAAGAGTGATCTTGAGCGGGCCGAATTGCAAAAAGACAAGACCGGTGTGTTTACGGGCGCGTATGCGATTAACCCTGTTTTTGAAGAGGGCGACCCGCGGCGGCGCGTGCCCATTTGGGTTGCCGATTATGTTCTGATGACTTACGGCACGGGTTGCATCATGTGCGTGCCCGGCGGTGATGAGCGTGATTTTGAGTTTGCGCAAAAATATGACTTGCCGGTTGTGTTCGTGGTTAAGCCCGATGCCGATGGTGCCGATGCCGATGCCGCTGCCGAGGCTTGCTCTACTGGCGATGGCGTGATGCAAAATTCCGAGTGGCTAGACGGCAAACGCGTCGCTGTTGCTAAAGCTGAAATGTGCGCCTGGCTCGAAGAGCGAAAGATTGGTCACGCCAAAGTGACTTATCGTTTGCGCGATTGGTTGTTTAGTCGCCAGCGTTATTGGGGCGAACCGTTTCCGTT
This sequence comes from Planctomycetota bacterium, assembly GCA_018671175.1. Lineage (GTDB taxonomy): Bacteria > Planctomycetota > UBA1135 > UBA1135 > UBA1135 > JABHIE01. Next base: position 349,577 of record JABHIE010000031.1, read on the forward strand.
GTTGCACGATCAAGAGGGGCAGGTGCGGTTGGTCGCTGAGGCCGATTTGCCCGTGAGCTTGCCTGTGCTTGATGATTTCCGCCCGAATGCAGAGGGCGACCCGCCATTGGCGAGAGCGACCGAATGGTGTGAGGTCGTTGATGCTGATGGCAAAGTTTGGCGCCGCGAAACAAACTCGATGCCGCAATGGGCGGGCTCTTGCTGGTACTACTTGCGCTTTTGCGATCCGCAAAACGATATGGCGGCCTGGGACCCAAAAATCGAGGAGTACTGGATGCCCGTCGATCTTTATGTCGGTGGCGCAGAGCATGCTGTTTTGCATTTACTCTATGCTCGTTTTTGGCACAAGGTTTTGTTTGACTGTGGCTTGGTCTCGACAAACGAGCCTTTTCAAAAATTGGTCAATCAGGGTATGGTCCAATCATTCGCATACAAAAATACAGACGGCGTGTTGATCCCGGTCGATGAAGTCAAAGAAGCCGATGATGGGCATTTTGAAATGATTGCCAGCGGCGAACCCGTCGAGCGTTTCGTGGCCAAAATGAGTAAATCCTTGCGCAATGTCGTCAACCCAGATGATGTAATCGCTGAATACGGCTCCGACACGATGCGGCTTTATGAGGCATTTATGGGCCCGGTTACGGCAAGTGCTCCATGGAACCCACGCGATTTGCCGGGTGTGCATCGATTCTTACAACGCTCGTGGCGTGTGTTTGATGCGGGCCTTTCCGATACTCCAAACGATGCTGTTGAGCGTGCTTTGCATGCCTGCACGAAAAAGGTGACCACAGATCTTGACGCCATGGCAAACAACACGGCTTTGGCGGCAATGATGGAATTCGTCAATACAGCCACAAAAGAAAAGGCGCAATTGACAGCGAATCAAGGGTCGCGTTTTGCTTTATTGCTTGAGCCTTTCGCGCCGCATTTAGCCGAAGAATTCTGGTCGATGTGTGGGGGCCAAGGCTCATGCGCGTGGGCCGATTGGCCAACCTTTGATGAATCGATGTTGGTCTCTGACACAATCGAATTGCCTGTTCAGGTCAATGGCAAGCTGCGTGGGCGTGTTACGGTGCCGGCTGATGCACCGCATGATGATGTCGAGGCTGCCGCCGTTGCTGAAGTCGCGGCGCATCTTCAAGGCAAAACAATCCGTAAGGCGATTGTTGTCCCTGGCCGTATGGTCAATTTGATAGCGAATTAAATCATGGTCATTAATAGTCTTTCAGAATGGATTGCGGTGCTTGACGATGCGGGCGAGTTGATTCGCATTTCCGCCGAGGTCGACCCCAAACTTGAGTTAAGCGAGATTGTCGATCGCATTTCCAAAGAGCAGGGCGCACCCAATCGTGCTGTCTTATTTGAAAATGTAAAGGGCTCGGCATTGCCCGTTTTTGTAAATGCATTCGGCTCCCGCGAGCGAGTAGGCCTTTCTCTCGGCGTAAATTCCATGGAAGACCATGCAGCTCGCTTGGAAGATTTGCTTGAGCAGTCGCCTCCTGAAGGCTTGCTCGAAAAACTAAAGATGTTGCCCAAGTTGGCGCAAGTCGGGAAATGGTTTCCTAAAAAAGTTTCAAGCTCACCCTGCCAAGAAGTCGTGCTAAAAGGCGATGATGTCGATTTGGGTTTACTCCCGGTTTTGACAACATGGCCCGATGACGCTGGGCCGTTTATTACATTTCCTTTGTGCGTGACGAATGACCCTGAAACGGGGCGTCGCAACATGGGCACATACCGCTTGCAAGTGATGGGCAAAACCGAAACGGGTTTTCATTCTCATTTGCATAAAGATGCGCGGCGACATTTAAATAAGGCGCAAGAAAGCGGTGACCGCATTCCGGTTGCGGTTGTTATTGGCGCAGACCCAGCGACTTGTTTTGCGAGTGTAGTGCCTGCTCCGCCAGATGTTGACGAGTTGATGTTGGCTGGTTTTCTGCGCAATAAGCCCGTGCCGCTTGTGCCATGTTTGACGGTACCGCTTGAGGTGCCTGCCACGGCTGAAATCGTTTTAGAGGGCTGGGTCGATCCGGCCGAAGTTAGGCGCGAAGGGCCTTTTGGCGACCACACGGGCTTTTATAGCCTTGCCGATGATTATCCCGTTTTTCATGTCGAGTGCATGACCATGCGTAAAAATGCGGTTTATCACACAACGCTAGTTGGCCGCCCTCCGCAAGAAGACTGCTGGATGACTGAGGGCATTGAGCGGTTGCTACTACCTGTTTTGCGCAAGCAATTCCCAGAGGTGCTCGATTACCGCATGCCATTCGAGGGCGTCGCGCATAATTTAATGTATCTCAAAATCAAAAAGCAATACCCAGGTCATGCGCGCAAACTCATGAATGCCATTTGGGGTCTAGGCCAAGCCATGTTCACAAAGGTGATTGTTGTTGTCGATGACGACTGCGATATTCATAGTGATTCCGAGGTGGCGTGGCGCGTGCTCAACAACATTGACCCTCAGCGCGATCTCGAATTTACGCTCGGACCAATGGAAGTGCTTGATCACGCGAGTCGCTCGTTTTGCTATGGATCGAAAGTCGGCATTGACGCCACTAAGAAGATGCCTGAAGAGGGCTTTCAACGCGAGTGGCCCGATGCCATCGTGATGGATGCAGAAACAAAATCTCGTGTGAGTTCCCGTTGGTCAGAATTTGGTTTGTCATGAAAGTTGCCATCATCCTCGTTTTAGCCTTGCTCTCAAGTTGTGCCGGCGCTTTGTCTCAGGGCCTCGAAGGGCCACTCGCTTCGGCCGGTGAAAACCGACCTGAGCTCGTCAAGGTTCTTGTGCATTATTGGCAATCCGGCGACTCGCAAAAATATCAGGCCGCTCGTTTTTTGATTGAGAATATGCCTGGGCAGGGTTTTGCCGAATTGGTTTTTTTTGACGGCGACGGAAACGAGGTTTCTTATGAGGCCCTCGATTACGCAGACTACAAAGAGGCCCGTGCGGCCTTCGAATCGCTTGAAAAAGAAAAAGGCAGCATCGATTACAAGAAAAAGCGATTCGATTCTGATTTGCAGACGGTCTCGGCTGATTTTTTGATTCAGCACATCGATGCAGCATTTTCCGCTTGGCGTGAACTGCCCTGGGCGGCTGAAATGTCATGGGATACTTTCCGCGAGCACATCTTGCCGTATCGAGGTTCAAATGAGCCTTTGGGGCTATGGCGCACCGAATGGCGTGAGCGTATTGCTGGCGACATCCTTGCTATGAGCGATGCGAGTCAGCCCAAAGAGGCAGCGGCTCTGATCAATAAAGAAGCTGGGCGCTTGGTTCGCTTTCGTGAGATTTTTTATCTGCACCCGACCGATCAAGGTTATGACGAAATGCTTAAGCGCGGCTCGGGGCGTTGCGAAGACATGTCTAACATGATTACTTTTGGCATGAGAGCCAATGCGGTCGCGGTTGGGCAAGATTACACGCCAGCCTGGGCAACCCGCGACAACAATCACGCCTGGACAGCTCTTTTGGGGCCCGATGGCCGCGGCGACGCACCGCTCAGCACGATTGCGGCAAAAATTTATCGCAAGATGTTTTCCATTCAGCCTGATGCTCCGACTTTGCATAAAGGCCCTGGCGAAGAGTTGCCCGGTTGGTTGCGATCCACTCATTTCACCGATGTCACCGATGAATACATGAGTGCGCATACTTTTGACTTCCCTCTCATCGAGGCTCCAAACCCTGAGCATGTTTTCGCAAGCTTGGCGGTCTTTAACGGAGGCCGTTGGGTTGGCCTAGCCGTTGGCAGGGTTAATCACGATTCCATGATGGCCCGCTTCGAGCAAATCGGTGGTCGCATTTGCTATCTGCCCGGCTATGTGCGCAGCGGCAACATCGTGCCCGCCAACGCGCCCTTTTTGCTCCGTCAAGATGGCACGCGCCACATCCTTGATGGGGGTGCTGGCACTTGCGCTGTGGCCATGACAACTTTGCGACCCGAGCATGGCGACGCTGACACTCAATCGAATTACCCTGAATTAAAAGTGCAGTCAGGCAAAACCTACGAGCTTTTTTTCTGGGATGGCGAGTGGCAATCTCACGGCCGTAAAGAATCCGGCGATAAACCAGTCGTCTTTGAGGAATTGCCCATAAACCGGCTCTATTGGCTCGTTGAAGACGGTTCGCGCAAGTTAGAGCGCATCTTCACCGTCGAAAACGGCAAGCCGCGTTATTGGTAATCGGCCGGCAGAGTCTCAAGTAGCGCGAGCACATCTTCTTTAGAAAAAGAATTGGGCTCGGCTGAAATCGTAAGGATTACAAAACGATTGTCGAGAGGAATCGGCAGGTAGTAGTTGACAGTCTCACCACCCTGGCGGATTTCGAGACGGACGCCCGCTTCAAGGGTTTGCCCCCTAAACGGGATGAGCCATTCTTCTTGGCTGAGAATTTCGGCAGTGCTTTCGCCCGTTGGGTTTGGCGATGCGGGCTCGGTTGCCATGGGGTTTTGAGAGACCCAAATCTCAGTGTCGTCGTCAGGGGCGTCATCCATGCCCGTGATACTGATGACGAGTCGATCAGCTTCTGAAGAATAGAAAACAGTTGTCGTGAATTCTCCGTCTGGCGCAAAACTGACTTTGGGCTCGCATTGCGCAGGAATGGCAATCGGCAGAACCGAGTCTGCGCGCATGCGGATTTCTGTTGCGTCGAAAGTGGCATTTGCCTTATGAAAGACATACCAAGTTCCGCCACCGAGGGCGAGCGTAATCAAAAGGAGAGTGACACCGCACCCCGCAGCTATCTTTTTTCCAGCAGTCATGCGGAGAAGTATAGGGAATCGGCCTATCGTGGCTTATAGTGATGGTTCCACTGGGGGTGGCGCTGACGGGTGCCTGAGAATAAACCCCTCGAACCTGACCCGGGTCGTACCGGCGTAGGAAAGTGAAATGACTGATACAACATTAACTCCAAATCGTGAGGAGAGCGGAGAGCTCACACCTCGTTCCATCCCTACCTTCCAAGAATGCTGGCCTGGCTCGACCAAAGAGTCTCTTGAGCTTGAGCATAATGGGCACAAAATGAGCGTCCCATTTCGGCGGGTGCATTTGTCGACTGAGGGGCATTTTGACCTCTACGATACAACGGGGCCGCAGGGTTTTGACCCTCGCGATGGCATCCCTAAGGTGCGCGAATCTTGGGTCGCTAATCGCTCAGATCAGAGTCGCGGCTGGACGCAAATGCGTTGGGCGCGTGCGGGTGTAATCACCGAAGAGATGGCCTTTGTCGCTGCTCGCGAAGGTGTTGAAGCTGAATTTGTTCGGCTTGAAATTGCAGAGGGGCGCGCCGTAATCCCTGCGAACCGATGCCATACTGAGCTTGAGCCTGTCATTATTGGGCGCAAGTTCCGTACGAAAATCAACTCAAATATCGGCAACTCAGCCACTCACTCTTCGATTGCCGAAGAGGTCGAAAAATTGCAGTGGTCCACCATGTGGGGCGCGGACACGGTCATGGATTTGTCTACCGGTGAAAACATTCATGCTACGCGCGAATGGATTATGCGCAATTCCAGCGTGCCAATTGGTACTGTGCCGATCTATCAAGCGCTTGAAAAAGTAAACGGCGACCCTGAAAAGCTAACGCTTGACCTATTTATTGAAACGCTTGTTGAGCAAGCCGAGCAAGGTGTCGATTACTTCACAATCCATGCAGGTGTGTTGCTGCGTTTTGTGCCGCTTACTGCCGATCGCGTGACGGGTCTCGTTTCTCGCGGAGGAAGCATCATGGCAAAATGGTGCTTGGCTTATCACGAAGAAAACTTCCTCTACACGGGCTTTGAGAAAATCTGTGAAGTCATGAAAGAATACGATGTAACTTTCAGCCTTGGCGATGGTTTGCGCCCTGGTTCACTCGCTGATGCAAATGATGCCGCCCAGATGGGCGAGTTGCGCACGCTTGGCGAGCTGACTCAAATCGCATGGAAACATGATGTGCAAGTCATGATTGAGGGCCCGGGCCATGTGCCTATACACCTCATTCAAGAAAACATGGATGAGCAACTCAAGCACTGTTTCGAGGCTCCTTTCTACACTTTAGGCCCGCTTGTGACCGATGTTGCGCCTGGCTATGACCACATCACATCAGCGATTGGTGCCGCGAATATCGGCTCAATGGGGTGCGCCATGCTTTGCTATGTGACGCCCAAAGAGCACCTCGGTTTGCCTGACCGCGATGATGTCAAAACGGGCGTGGTGACTTACCGCATCGCCGCACATGCTGCCGATGTCGCCAAAGGTTTGACCGGGGCCCGCGATTGGGACGACGCGCTTTCGCTCGCTCGTTTTGAGTTTCGGTGGCATGACCAGTTCCGTTTGTCAATGGACCCAGTCACGGCTTACGATTTCCATGACCAAACTCTGCCATCCGAAAATGCCAAGGTGGCGCACTTCTGCTCGATGTGCGGCCCCAAATTTTGCGCGATGAAAATCACAGGTGAGGTGCGCGAGGCGATGGCTGATAAGTCAAGTGAGTTTGCTCAACTTGGCCGTGAGGTTTATGTGCCCGAAGGCGCCACCGAAGTTTAGCGGCCTTGCAAATGCTTAAGTCGCTCACCCACGGCAGGGTGAGTGGCTAAAAAGTCTGACCAACGCGCGTTGTGGCCTTTGCCTTCTGCTAGAAGCTTTTCGAAAAACACAAGAGCGCCTTCTGTTGTGCCATAGACGCGCTCGACAAGTGCGAGTGCAAAATCATCCGCTTCACTTTCTTGAGTGCGGGAAAAATGAAGGCTGGCAAGAATCGAGCTCGCCTGGAGCGGGTTTGAGCCCGCCATGCCGACAAGATTGAGGGTCATTTGAGAGAGGACCGACCAACTCAAGGGTTGCAGGGTGTGGCGATGGTGTTGATGCCCAAGCTCGTGGGCCAAAACAAAAGCGAGCCCCATTTCACTCCCTGAAAGCTCAAAAAGACTTGAGGTTATAAAAACGCGCCCGCCCGGCACGGTGAAAGCATTGGGGGTGTCATCTTCGATTATGGTTAATGCAAATGGCAGCGCGCGCAACTCGGCCTCTGCAAGCAACTCTTTAAAAATCTTGTGAGCGCGCTGATGGTCTGCGTCAGAGAGCACATCTTCGCCGAAAATATCACCCCACTTGAACAACCCTGCTTCGACACTCGGCGGCACCCAGGCGACCACCAAATGCGACAAAAACCAAAGAGTAAACCCAAGCGCAGAAATTGTTAATGCCGCAGAAATCCAGCCTTGGAATCGCTCACGCCAATTCTCAGGATCGCCCTGGCTCGCGTCAGCCGTTTCCGTGAGTGGTTTAGGACGAAATCGCATCGTTGGCTGGCGAAGCCGAAAAGCGAATGGCCGTTGCGTAGGCGATGGCCTCAACCGAACCCATCTTTTGTGCACTTCCTGATATTTTGGAAGTCTCGATGCGCAGGTTTAAAAACAAATCGGCATCGGGTGCGGATTCAATCAAACGCAAAATGGCCTCGCGGCGAGCGCGATCAAGTAAAGGCGCGTAACCACGCATTTCGCCGCCCACAAGTTTGCGTAGGCTGCTGGTGAAAACCTTGAAAGCATCGACAGCAATAACGACTGAGCCATGAACCAAGTGCGCTCGCTCAACAGGGCGCTCGTCATGTAGGTGCTTTGTCGTTACGACAGGTAGATTGCGGAAAGCCTGCTCGCGACGGTTGATGTCGCGGCAGTGCCTAGATTCTCTTTTCTTGCCAACAGCCCAGCCTAAAAGAATGAAAATGAATGAAAGGCTAAGTTGTATGCCAGTTGAAAGCGAGTGTTCCAATAGCCTACTCCACAAGCACGGCCGTGCCGTAAACCATCATTTCAGAGGCGCCAGCCGCAACGGAAGATGTCGCGAAACGCACATTCACAATCGCGTTTGCTCCCAATTCAATAGCCTGTAGTTTCATGCGCTCAATCGCCTGAGCTCGCGATTCTTGCAATAGCTCGGTATAGCCACGGAGCTCACCGCCGACCAAATTCTTTAGGCCAGCTGCAAAATCACGCCCCACATGTTTTGCGCGAATACTAGAACCCTGCACCAAGCCGTAGTGCTCGACAATAGTTTTGCCAGGGATGCTCTCAATGTTGGTTAACTGCATAACGGCATTCTACCTTCGCTCGTTTAGAATGCGCGTATGACCACCATCCTCAGCGGGATTCAGCCGAGCGGGACGCTTCACCTCGGTAATTACTTCGGTGCTATTCAGCAACACATCGCAATGCAAGAGCGCGATGCAGACTTGTTTTATTTCATCGCTGATTATCATGCGCTGACCACTTTGCGTGATGCCGCGGCATTGCGTGACAATGTTTTCGATGTTGCCGTTTCATATTTAGCTCTTGGCCTTGACCCTGAAAAGGTCGCACTCTTTCGCCAGTCTGATGTGCCTGAGGTCACTGAGATTGCATGGCTGCTGGCTACGGTTACTGGCATGGGCTTGCTTGAGCGGGCGCATAGTTATAAAGACAAGGTCGCTCAAGGCATTAAGCCTAGCATTGGTTTATTTACTTACCCCATTTTGATGGCGGCTGACATTCTCGCTTACGATTCGGACATCGTCCCGGTCGGCAAAGACCAGGTCCAGCATGTCGAGATGACGCAAGACATGGCGACTCATTTCAACACGGCCTTCAAGTCAGAGGTTTTTCGCCGCCCCGAGTGGGAAATGGCTGCGACGACTTCCGCGCAGAAAGTGCCTGGGCTTGATGGCCAAAAGATGTCTAAATCATATGGCAACACCATCCCTATTTTTCTTGAGGGCAAGCCGCTTAAAAAATTGGTGAATCGTATTGTGACCGATTCGCGGCCACCCGAAGAGGCTAAAAACCCTGATGAGCTGTTTCTGTTTGATTTGCTCGCGCTCTTTTTAGACGCAAGCGAGTTGGCTGACTGGAAGTCGCAGGTCGCGGCTGGTGGCGAAGGTGCGCCAGGCTACGGTCACTTAAAAGCGCGCGTCCGCGAAGGGGTCGAAGAGCATTTTGCGGCAGCCCGTTTGCGGCGCACCGAACTAATCGCCAACCCTGACTATGTTGAGTCGGTTTTGGCCGCAGGTGCTGAAAAAGCTCGTTTGCGCGCTCGTTTAGTACGAGACCGTGCGCTTAAAGCTTGCGGTCTGCGCTAGATTCGCCGCATTCACAATCATCTTTTGCGAGGCATGACGGGTGCAGAGGCACTGGGTCATAGCCACCTTTACAAAAGGGCTGGCACCGTAGCACTCGCCAAAGACCAAGCCAGAATCCAACCCAAGCCCCACGAGTCTTTAGAGCTTCAAGTGCGTAGCTTGAGCAGGTCGGGGTGAAACGGCATTTGCTTCCGCCCAGCATGGGGCTGATGAACTTCTGGTAGAAGCGCACAGGCAGAGCAAGCAAAGATGCAATCATGTTGTGGTTGTATCGCTCTTGGCCGAGCGCGCGGCTTGCTGTTCCAGTTTACGAGCCCACTTCCGATCGATTTTCGGGATGAGTCTTATAAGCTCAGCTCTGACCTCAGGCATGGAATAGGCGTGCAACTTTTCGGCCACCGGGATCAGGATGTAATCCATGGCGGCTAATTCAGGTCGCAAGAGCCGAAAAGACTCTCGAAAACATCGCCGTGCACGATTGCGAATCACCGCTGACTTCGCATATTTTTTACTGACTGAGAGGCCAACTCGAGCGAAACCAGGAGAGCGGTCATTGTCTTTGGGTCGCTCTGCCGCAACGACTAAAATGAGCTGACCCCGAGCCCTCACGCCATGGCGATACACCCACGCAAAATCTTTCTGACTTTGCATGCGCGCTTGAGAGGGGAGGCGGAGGTTCTGACTCATGACAGCCCCTAAGCATAAACCGACGACGCCCGCGGCGGACTCTCGAGCCGTTTGGTTTGTGGGCACCGCCGACCCTCAGGCCCTTGCGGCCAAAGAAATCTTGTCGATATGCAATGGCATATGGAGCGCCGAATCGTGTGCCGTCGCGCCAGTCGTCCTTGTGCATGAGCGCGCGCACACGCAACTCGTCCGCCGATTGCGCGAGCGGATGCCGTCCTTAGCCCCAGTGCTGGCGGCGACATTTTTGCATTCTTGGCTCGATGGGGGTGCAACTCTCATTCAAGGTGGCTTAGATAGTGCTGATGGCGTCACTCCGGCGCTGCTCGTTAACCCTTCAGCCGATTCTTTGTGGCTGCGTCCTGACGCTCCGCGAGCCGCGGCTTTGCTCGTTCTTCGTGTTTCTGATCAGAAACACGCCGAATCCCTCCTTTCCTCCCTTGGCGCGACGGTTTTCCAAACGGCCCGATGGGGGTAGAATGACCCCGTGAACATGACTCTTAGCCCTAACGCTCCCATTGCTGCCACCGATGTGCACGAATCCCTTGGTAAGTGGATTCTCGTCGATGGCTACCCTTTCGTCCTTGACCTCGAAAATTCCAAAGGCGCTAAACTCGTCGATGCCCGCACGGGCCGCGAGTATTTAGACTTTTTTGGATGCTTCGGCTCGACACCAATCGGCTGGAACCACCCCGCGCTATGCGATCAAGAGTGGCTCAACAAAGTGGCCACAGCGGTGATCAATAAGCCCGCCAACTCCGATCTCTACACTTGGCAAATGGCCGAGTTCGTCGAGGCCATCGGCAATGCTGCGATGCCTGAGGGCTTCAAGCACATGTTCTTTGTTGACGGCGGCGCGCTTGCTGTTGAAAATGCACTAAAAGTTGCCTTCGACTGGAAGGTTCGGCGCAATCGCTCCAAAGGTGTCGATTCTGATGTGGGCCAATTAGTTATCCACTTCAAAAAGGCATTCCACGGCCGCTCGGGCTATACGCTTTCCGTGACGAATACTTTGGTCGACAAAGTCGCTTACTTCCCTAAGTTTGACACTTGGCCGCGGGTCGATGCACCAGCTATCGATTTTGATAACCCTGATGCCGTCCTTGAACTAGAAAAAGATTCACTTGCGCAAATCGATGCAGCCTTTGATCTGCACGGTGACGACATTGCTTGCATCTTGATTGAGCCATTGCAGTGCGAGGGTGGCGACCGTCACTTCCGTCCTGAGTATTTGGCCGCACTCAAGTCGCGTTGCGAAAAGCACGATTGCTTGTTGATCTTCGATGAGGTCCAAACGGGCTTCTTCGGTTCAGGCAAAACTTGGGCATGGCAAAACTATGGCGTTGAGCCAGATATTTTTGCTTTCGGCAAGAAGTCGCAGCAGTGCGGCATCATGGCCGGGCCGCGCATCGACGATGTGCCAGACAACTGCTTCCAGACATCTAGCCGCATTAATTCCACTTGGGGTGGCAACCTCGTTGACATGATGCGCGCCACCAAGGTGCTTGAAGTCATCGAAAACGATAACCTCGTGGCTAATGCTAGCCGTCAAGGCGAGCGCTGGATTACCGGCATGCGCGCGATTGCTGCAGATTTTGCCACAGTTACCAATGTGCGTGGTTTGGGTCTGATTATGGCCTTTGACATGCCTGATGGTGATTCGCGCAATGCTCTGCTTGGCGCCATGATGGAAGCCGGCATGATTGGCTTGAGTTCAGGTGAGCGTACGGTGCGGTTCCGTCCACACTTGGCGATTACCGATGCCGATACAGATCTTTGCCTTGAGCTAACCCGCAAGGCTTTGCAGGCTCTCTAACGATTTGATTCAAGCGCTTGCGGCGTTGGCTGCAAGACATTCCAGGCCTCGGGCAATTGCTCGGGGCCTGACTCTTTTAGGGCTTCTTCAAGGGCTTGAATGGCTGATTCAACTTCGGCGCAGGGCTTTGCGGTGCGAAGCAACTCAAACTCGGATTTGATTTCAGTTGCTGTTTTTGAGCCACGGCCTGCGGCACGAGTGATTTTCATTAATTGGCCCCATTCTTTTTTGGCTTGCCGATAGAGGGCTCGCTTTTCTAGCTTGCGTAAGCGCACTTCCGCCAAATCAGAGAGGCTGGTCTCAGGGAATTCGACAACCGCGTGGCGGAGCATTGCTGCACTTTTGAGTGGCCAACCGCGCTCATAGGCTAGTTGCGCATCTTGCGGAAGATTCTCGCCCTCGGCCAAAATCTGATTGCGGATTTCTCGCACACGGATGACCGCAGGATCAAAATCGGCGTCAAGGTCGGCGAGTGGCGCGGCCAAGGTCAATGCGGTTTTCCAATCGCCGGCTTGCTGAGCGGCTTCGACTCGCTCAAGCGTGCCTTGCAATTCATGGAGCGTGTCGAGATGGTATTTGCGCGAGAGGGCCTCAAGGGGGCGGTCTAGGGGCGTTTGCGAGCCTTTGACCCAGCCCACGCCAGAGGCCAAGCTGGGGTCGCCTTCCCAAACCACTTTGCCGTGAACATCAAGCACGAGAATGTGGGGTAAGTTCCATCCGTCGTCGCCACCGACAACATGGTAGGCGTAATGCGTCGTCAAATCGAGGTCATCAATTGCTACGCTCACGCCCGGCATCGGCGTCTTATTGAGAGCTTGCCGCACCATCATGGGGTCGTGAGTGTTGTCTAGCAGAGCCAAGAATTCAAAACCCTGCGGCCCCCAGCGTTTGGCGAGCTCAGAATAATAGGCAGCCGTCGGGATTATGTTTTCTTGCGCAAGCGACCAGAACATCAAAACGAGAGGCCGACCAATTTTGTCTTTTAGGCGAAAAGTCTCGCCCTGAACAAACGGCGTATCGACCGTTGGTTCGGGTGGTGTAAAGCCAGAGAAGACACCAGGTGCTCGCAGCGATGCGTCTTGAGAAAGTGCCTGTTGCGCCATTTCGCGTTCCATGCGCGCAGCTGGGTCGTGGGGGTCGCGAGCAAGGAGCCGAATGCCACGGTAAGCCGCATTTCCTGTACCGGTAATCAGCCCAAAACCGCCGCGGAGGGCATCTCGCGTGCTCATCTCTAGGTGCATGAGATATTTGCCGTTGAGGTAGACATCGAGGTCGGTGCCGACCACATCAATGCGCAATTTCTGCCACCCCTTTTCGAATTGGACTTGCCGGTGTTGGAGGATATCCCATTGCTCACCATGCTTGGCGACCACTTGCAGAAAGCCTTTAGGCAAAAGCATCACGGCATGCGTGTTGTTGTTGTCTTTGTATCCGAAACAAAGCCCCATCAGGTTGGCGTCTTCGCCAAAGCGCATTTCGGTTTCAAGTGAAAAGTCGGCCTGGATCGTTGTTTCGCAAGTCAATTCGCGCGTGAGGAATGCACCCGCCTCTTTTGAAATGATGTCGTCTCGCTCGATGCGAGCCTTGATTTTGCCTCCATAAGCCGAGTAGCCATTTGTGGTCGACCAGCCCGTCATATCGAATTCATTGAATGCGACCTTCCATTGCGCCAAGCTTAAGCCCGTGTCCTTTGTGATTTTGGTGTAAAGAGCCAAGGCCTCTTCGGATGCAAAACCAGCGCTGACTTGGCGCGTGGTTTCGAGCGCCATCAGCGGAAGGCCTCGCGCTAAATAGTCTTTGGCGAGGGCTATTCCCGTTTTTGAGGAGTCTTCGCGGATGCGCGCGTGTTTGCGTGCAGCAGGGTCAAGCTTTTTAACCAAGGCGATTGCGCTCTCGTATCGCTCATCATTTTCGGCTTCGCCACGCAACTCAAGCTCGTTTGCAAATGCGCGGTAAAGAGCACCAGCGCGGTCGAGATTTTTCATGGCATGGACGCATTCGGCTGTCGCCCATAAAACATTTGGGTCATCAGCGGCATGAAGGAGCGCCTCTTCAAAGAGCTCCATGGCAAGATCATATTCTTCGCGCGTGAAAGCTTTGATGCCAAAGGCAAGAGCGCTGGTTGTCGCATCGGCCATGCCAAGCTGAATATCGCGCAGCTGCAAAATCCACTCACCCCAAATCTCGTTTAAGGCATCAATATCTTGCACGGGCGAGAGTGGGTTTTCTTTGAGTACCAAATTCTCAAAATGCTCAACTCGCTGATCGACTCCGCGGCTTGCAGCACCCGACAAATAGTAGTCATGCAAAACCTCGCGGTAAACGGGTCGCCCTGTTTCGGGGTCGCGATAGTTGTAAAGAAAATAGACGACTCCCCATGTCGGCGCATACCAGGGTGGCCCCCAGCCATAACGATTCTCAATCAAGATGCGCAAAGTGGGAGCGCGAGTTGGCGTCGCCCATTCGCCTTCCGCATCACGGACGCCATCTTTATGGTCAACCATCCAGCCCTTTTCAACACGCGAAGCGAGTGGGAACAGCCGATGAGATGCGACCTCATTCCAGCGCACTTTTCCGTTGGATAGGATGGTCGTGCCCTCGAAGAAACTTGCGTAGGCCTCGTTTAGCCAACCTGGCACACCACCCTTACCGGTTAGCCCCACAAACTGGTGCGCGGCTTCATGGAAAAGCGTGCTGTACATCGAAAGAATGTTTTCTTTGCCCGATGTGCCACCGACATAGGTCTCAACATGTGAACCCGTAAAGTGCCCACCTGACCACTCAATGGGGGGGCCAAAGCCCTTTTTGAGGTATTCATCACGGTCTTTAAAAACATGGACGGTAACGCGCGGGGTCGGTTTGCCGTCTTCTTTGAAGTGGAAGAAATGGCGGTAGGCCATATTCATCTGCTCCATGGCAATACTTGCTGTTTTTAAAACTAGATAACCTGCGTTTGTTTTATATGAATAATTCTCACCTTTTTCTTCCCAGGCGTCGCTCCATTCCGTGTGCTTCGGATTTTCTTTTGCAAGCCACTCAGGGTCAATGCCATCAAGTGGGTCAGCGCCAGCGTAAGCGTCAGCAATGGCAACATCATCGGAACCCGTTTGGATGATTTTCTTTTTTAAAGACCGTGCCGCAGAGTGATTGGGCTCAATGCGCAAGACTTCGTCTAAAACATTGAGCGCCGCGTGTAGGCGTTTCTTTTTGAAGTGTTCTTTGGCGAGGTTAAAAAGCGCCTTTAGGTGCTTGGCGCGCATTTTTTCCAGCGCATTGGCTTGTGGGTCAATCTCAAGGAGCGCCTCGCGCATAGCTTGGACCTCTTTGCGACTCACGGGAGGTTTGTCTAGTGAATCAACCGCGCGCAGCCACGCATGCATGGCGTAAGCCGCCTCATCAAGTTGATCGAGCTGGCGGGACCACTTTGCCCAAAGCTCTAGGGCTTCAAGATGCTGGTCGTGTAGCTCAAGTACACGCCGGACAGATGCAATCGCTAATGCAGTATGGCCAGCTTCTTCGTGACGGTGGGCAGTCGCAAGGTGCTTTTGTGTGTAGGGGTCACCCTCGCCACCCATCGGTGAACTGAAAACAAGTGAAGACAGAAGTAAGGCGAGCAAGAAACCCATAAGGGAATCTTAGCCTTGCTCGGCCTTGCGCCGCCGTAGTTGCCCACAGGCAGCATCAGCAGAGCGGCCTAAACTCAAACGCAACTTGACGGGCAAACCTGATTTCTCAAGTAAGTCAGCGAAGGCTTGGCAGTGTGAGCCCTCAGGGCGGCGGAAACCCAAACCCGAAACGGGGTTGTATGGAATCAAATTCACAAAGCAACGCCGACCGTGAAGTAGGCGTCTCAACTCGTCTGCCTGGGAGAGTGAGTCATTTACGCCGGCCAATAGAACATACTCAACGGTGTATTCACGGCCCGTGGCTTCGAAGACCGCATCGGCTTCTCGGAGCGTTTCGGCAATACTGCGTTTTGCCACACCCGGGATGAGCTCATGGCGTAGAGCATCAGTCGTAGCATGCAGAGAGAGAGCCAATTTGACTTGGCGCCCCCAGGCTGCAAATTGCGGCAAACAGCCAGCAGGTGCGACCGTCGAGAGGGTGAGTCGCCGAGCGGCCATCCCGAAGCCCTCGGGGGCCATGAGAGCGTCGAGGGCTTGCAGTGTGGCGTCAAGGTTGAAGCCGGCATCGCCCATGCCCATGACGACGACGCGGTCAAAAGACCCGTAGCGATGTCTCAGCCATAACGCTTGCTCAAGAATTTCGCCGGCGGTCAAATTGCGCTCAAGCCCATCTAGACCACTCGCGCAGAACTGACATTTCACGGGGCAGCCGACCTGAGTGGAAAGACAAATCGTATGCCCTGCTGTGCCAGGCATGTGGACGGCTTCGACGGAAGCGCCGTCTGGGTAACGAATGAGCGTCTTCACGGCGCCATCTTTTGCACCACTTTCAGTTTCTGCTGTTGAAGACAAAAGCGGGGCGTCAAGCGCCAAATCGTCGCGCAAGCCAGCGGGCAAATCGGTCATGTCTTGCCAATCAGTTGCACCGCGTTGGAAAACCCAACGGGCAGCATTGCGCCCTTGGAAGGCAGGTACGCCCCGCTCTTTAAACCAAGCCGGCCACTCTGCGGGAGGTAAGTTAAGGAGTTGCGACAAGTTCGTATAAATCCTTGGCCCAAGCCATTGCGGTTTCTTCGTCTGCGGGGTTGCAACCGCCGACACCCAAGTGCCCACCGCCGCCGTATTTTTTCATCAATTCGCCAAGATGCGGCCCGCCAGTGGGGCGATTCCAGGGGTTGCTCGCGATTGTGATGTGAACCCCCGCCCGCGTCGGCAAAACCGTAATCGCGTATTGAATATCAGGGTACAGATAAAACGGCGCAAATCGATCGCGGCGGATTTTCTTAGACCGCAAATCGGCCATCAAAGCACGGTCGTTTTGGCGGCGAATGTTAGGCGTGAAATTTTCGAGTGCATTGTCGCGGTTGCTACATGAGCGCGCAAAGCACTTATCGACTTGAGGGTTGTCAGCAATTTTTTCAAGGCTCAAATTGCGCATCCAGCCGACCATGCGGTCGTGAAAGGAGTAATCAGGAGAGCAAGTCAAAGCACGACTAATGCGGATGGCCGGATCAAAGCCAAAGAGTGCTTGCTCAGCCGATTCAAAGCCCGCCGAGTCGATGACATTTGACCAGTGAATCAAGTCGGCAAAGCGGTCTGGCATCTGCCAGCCCCAATGATCTTTAGCGTGCCCAGCAATAATCGGTGGGCAGGACGGCGACTCAGGGTCAAATCGCATTGTCGCCGAATCGGCGTAGGCCGCTTCATGTGTTTCGTCTAGAAAAGTCGTGGGATGGTGGTCAAACCAATAATCGGCCCGCGGGTGATAATGGAAATCAACAACCGCAAAACGCATATTGAGCGAGAAGTCTTCCCAGTCGAGCGTCTTGTCGAAATTTAACCCTAGCCAATCGATCTCGGTCTCGCGGCCCGTGTCGGTCAGAGCTTCTGCCAACATGGCGGCGGAAGCCATGCCGTCAAAGTCGCGGGGATAATGAATGCGCAAAGTCATGATTTTGGAAGTGGCGGTGGAGTGATGTCGTAAAGATAGGCCTCGAAAAAAGCAGCCCAATCTGTGCCCGTCGCTTTTTCGAGGGCGTCGCGGAGGTCTTCCGTCGTGAAAGGTCGGTTGCGTGCGAGAAAGGCCATCAAAATGCCGTCAAGCGTCTTTTGGCCCGCCAATCGCTCAATAGCAGACCAAACCAAAGGGCCACGATGCAGAAGCCGCTGGGGGCCAGAGATGTCGTCGGTTGGAGTCAGGGAAAGCGGTAAAACCATATCGCCCGCATTCTTTTCATGCTCAACCCATTGTGCGCGCAGTGCCGCTGCGTCGGCAGTAAAACCGCAGTCGAGCAATAGCTGTGCCGTCGCGTATTCGGCAAGGGAAGTCGTCAAGAATGCCGATGCCGAACCGAGCCCTTTAAGGCGAGTGCCGAAAACTTGAGCGGCGGCCATCCGAGCGATGCTTGTGCGGCGGCTGAGGCCTTGCCATTGAGCGTCAGGCGGGGATGTCAGCCAGTTGTCGTTTTCGTCAAGCAGCAAAAGGCCCGGGAAGGAATGAGTGCCAGAGCCCGCAAAGGTGGTTGTGTTCCAGGTGGCCGGTGCGTCAGGCAACCAGCGGGCTGTTGCAGCTGCGAAACGACTTTGTGCCTCAAGGAAGGGCGCGTAACTTTTGCTGCGACTGCCCTTGCGGAGGAAAATCGGCATGCCGTTAATCTCTTCTTTTAGAAGTGGCCCAGAAACGAATACAGGCCAAGAACGCCCTGGAATGGGCGAATGGAAGTGAATCATGAAAGAGGCATCGGCTTCGTCTTGCTCAATCGCTATGGGTGGATTCACGCTGACTGCGCCGAGATGAGCTGCGACTTGAACGTTGAGCTTCCAGGCGGGCGGTGCCAATGCGCCAATGCTTGCATCGAATTCAGGGAGGGCCATCCAGTTTGGGTTAATGGCCGCGAGGGCAAAACCAAGCCGCAGCATGCCTGTATCAAGAAGGCTATCTTCGGTCAGCGCGTAGCGGATATAGCGCGCACTTTTGCTCACCAATTTTGCGCGCAAGGGCAGTTGCCAATGGAAGGGTGGCAACCCCTCAGGTGTGTCACGGATGTGGATTTCGCAAAGATACTCGCCACGCTCGTTGGGCCGCAAATCAAGAGAAACTTCAAGCAAGCCAGGGAAAGGTGTGAGCTTTGATAATGGCCCAAGGCCACGATGGGTGTCGGTCTGTGCAAGCGGGGCAGGAAGCCACTCGCTCGGTGCGTGGAAGGAATCAAGTGCTAATGTGGCAAGTGACTCGTCTTGCGTGGCTCCTTCCCAGAGGGCCAAAGTGAGGCGGTCTCCTTTGAGCAAAACGCGCTGAAAAATCGTGACGGCTTGCTCAGCTGAAGTAAGACGAATAATCGAGCCCGCGGAAGGCTCACCTGACCATGTTGCCGCCCAGTTTTGCAGCGTGCCATTTTGTTGCTGAAGAAAGGGCTGCCATTGGCGTTGGCGGAAGTCTTCGGCAACAGATTCGGCTAAGGCGCCAGGCACGGCAATTTGATAGTGGCGAATCTCGAAACGAGCAGAACCATCTGAAAGTGCCGCCGACCAAACGCTTTGCTGCCCGGCAGGGATAGCGAAGGCAGAATACCCATCGGGTAGATCCATTGAAAATGGAAGCTCAGCGGCTTGCGGGAGTGCCGCAAGGAGGAGAGTGGCAAACCACAGCATGCGAGAGTTTACTAGGCCGTCTCTCGGTGTTCGCTCACGGATTCGAGCAAGACATTGACATTGCCGTTGCGAATCATTTCGCCTGTGATGACAAACCGTCGCGCATCGCCGTCAAGGTCGGGAATGCGGAACATCAAATCATGCAGCGTGTCTTCGAGGATGGAGCGCAGGGCTCGCACACCCGTATCGCGGGCGCAGGCCAGGTCAGCAATTTCTTTTAGTGCCTCGTCGGTAAAGGCCAACTCGTGGCCTTCCATGCCGAAATACGCACCGTATTGCTTTGTCAGCGCATTGCGCGGCTCGGTCAAGATATGGACGAGATCTGCTGCGTCGAGCCCGTGAAGGTGCACATGAACAGCGAGTCGGCCCACAAACTCTGGGATTAAGCCGAACTCAATCAAGTCTTTGGTGTCGAGGTGGGGGATTAAACGCTCGCGGTCGGTTAAATCGGCCACAGCTTCTCCCTCGACAGCGCCATGGTCAAAACCAATCGAGCCCTCGCCAATGCGATGCCCGATGATGTCTTCGATACCTGAGAAAGTGCCACCGCAGAGGAAAAGGATGCCCGAAGTGTCAACCTGCAACAGCTGCTGCTCAGGATGCTTCCGCCCACCTTGGGGTGGAACGCTCGCAATCGTGCCTTCGAGGATTTTTAGCAAAGCCTGCTGGACGCCTTCCCCCGAAACATCTCGGCTGATGGAGACATTTTGAGTGGTGCGTGAAATCTTGTCGATTTCATCAATGTAGATGATGCCGCGCTGGGCCTTTTCGATGTCGTAGTCGCAGGATTGGAGCAACTTCAAGATGATGTTTTCGACATCTTCGCCAACATAGCCCGCCTCAGTTAGAGTCGTGGCGTCGGCAATTGCAAAGGGCACATCTAGGACGCGCGCCAAAGTGCGTGCGAGCAAAGTCTTGCCTGACCCTGTTGGGCCGATCATTAAGACATTTGACTTTTCGAGCTCGACATCGGCCCACGCTGGTCGGTCGTCGCCCTCTTTGGATTGAGCGATTTCAGCCTGCAACCGTTTGTAGTGGTTGTGCACGGCGACGGCCAAAACGCGTTTGGCATCAGACTGACCGTAAACATATTCGTCGAGTTTGGTCACGACTCCGCGCGGGGTCAGAACCTGACCCTCGACGAGCGCGTTTTCGACGGTCGTTTTCGGATCGACGCGGCGGTGCTCTTCGTGCAAGATTGAATTGCAAATCTCGACGCACTCGTTGCAGATGTAAATCCCGGGAGGGCCTGCGATGAGTTGCTCAACTTGCGCACGCACCTTTTCACAAAAGGTGCAGCGTTCGGTTCCAGGGCGTTCGTTACGAGTCATGAGAGCTTAGACATAAGGATACCCCACAAATGGCGTTTTGTGGGGCATCGAGTCGGGGGACTTAATTAATGAACGGCACCAATCACTTGGTCAACAAGGCCGAAATCAACGGCCTCTTGAGCGGAAAGGAAGTTGTCTCGATCGGTGGCCTTTTCGATTTCTTTGACCTTTTTGTCGCAGTGGTGCGCCAAAATGCCATTGAGGCTCTTTTTGAGTTTGAGAATCTCTTTGACCTGGATTTCCATGTCAGAAGCCGTGCCTTGCGTACCACCCCAAGGCTGGTGAATCATCACGCGCGAATTGGGCAGGATGAATCGCTTACCTTTGGTGCCACCCGCAAGTAAAACGGCACCCATTGAGGCGCATTGGCCGATGCAATAGGTCGCCACATCGCAATCGATGTATTGCATAGTGTCGTACATCGCCAAGCCCGCGGTCACAGAACCACCTGGGCTGTTGATGTAAACCTGCACATCTTGGGTTTTGTTTTGTTTATGCAAAAACAAAAGCTGGGCGACCACAACATTGGCAACCATGTCATTGACCTCGGTGCCGATGAAGATAATTCGGTCTTCCATGAGACGCGAATAAAGGTCGTAAGTGCGCTCACCACGCCCTGTCTTTTCGATGACATAGGGAATGGAGAAGGCTTGGGAGTCGGGGGCGAGTTCGCTCATGATGCTTAGCCTATTCTGCGGAAGTGCCCGCGGCAACTTTTGTGTGCTGATCCATGAGAGCGAGCAAGTGCCCGCGCGTCTTGGCCTCAAGGATTTCAGAGCGCATGCCCTCGGTCATATCTTGCTCTTTATAGAAATTCTTGAGCATTTTGACCTCGACGCCGTGTTGGGCGGCCAAGGCTTGGAACTGCTGATTCATGTCTTTGGAAGTCACGCGGATTTTGTCAACCCGAGCAATCTCGCGCAAGATAAAGAAGTGGCGTAGCTTCCGCTCTGCCGTTTCGGCTTCAGCTTTGCCATCTGCGGAAGCAGCAATTTGCTTGTCGGCTTCTTCTTCGGGCATGCCTTGTTGCACCATCTGCTTCTTCTGATTTTCTTTTGTGCCGGCAATCTCTTCTTCGATCATCGAGTCGGGCATATGGAAGGGATTAAGCTCGTGGATCTTTTCGAGTGAATCAAAAAGACGGCGGTCTTGGTCGCGCTGGAAATTCTCGCGCTCGATGCTCTCTTCAATGCGTGCCTGCAATTCGTCGACATCTTTCATCGCAAATTGCTCGACCAATTCTTCCATGGTCGCGGGGCGGCTTTTGACGACCTTGACGACTTCAACATGAGCCATGCCTTCTTTGCCAACCCATTCTTCGTTTTGGAAGCCCTCATTAAAAGTAACAGGGATTTCAACTTTGTCGCCCGCCTTTGCGCCAGTCATGGCTTTGTCGTAGGCGGCGTCTTCTGAGCCGTAAAGAGCTTGGCCTAAAGAAAGCTTGACGCCATCTGTCGAATCAGTGGAGTCTTCTTTGTAGTGGTAAGTGAGATTGCATTCGGCAGTCAAATCACCTTCAAGCCCGCCCTCGGCGTCATCAAATTGGACATTGCCTTCGGTGACCTGCTTGACAGCATCGGCGCGCTGCTCATCGCTTGGCTTGGTGTCGGCGGCTTCAATGGCCACTTCAGGCCAGTCAGGAAGCACCACACTCGGGAAGGCCTCGATGACAACTTCGAAAGTGAGCTCGGTGTCAAAAGCAACTTCAATCTCAGAGCCGTCAAAATCTTTGAGGCGCATGGCCACAATTTTGTGCTCACGAAGGCCTTCGTTAATGACACTCTGAAACATGTCGCCCTTGACCTCATCGATCATGGCGTCGCCGAATTGCTGCCGCAAAACACTGGCAGGGATGTGCCCAGGGCGGAAGCCGGGCATCTTCATGCCTTTAGAATATGCTTTGTAGCCGCGGTCAAGCTCTGCCGAAACGCGCTCGGCAGGTATGGTGATGGCCAATTTGTGGAGGCAGGCGCCGAGGTCGGAAGCCTCAATCGAAAGGGGAGTCTTTATGGACACAGTTTAGGTTGGGTTTGATCGGAATCGAGCCGCACATTCTAGCGGATGGCAAGCAAAGCACCAATTGCGCCTTTGTCAAGATATCGCTGGAATTCAGGTAGTTTGCGAGCTTCGCGGATTTGCTCCGCGCTTAAGCGGGCATTTTGCAGCCATCTCTCAAGATGGCGGGTCTTGTGGGCGCCAGCAGAGCTTCGCGCCGCATAAAACCAATCTTGCGTGGTAAGGCGTTTTAAGTCGCGGGTGCCCTCGAGTTTTCCGTAAACGCGCACGGCGTTTTTGTAAGCATCTTTGAAAACGCCCAAGTCTACCTCGAGGCGCATGAGCGCAACGCGAGAGCGCCAATCTTCGGGGTTGGCCTTGACTCGGTCTTTCGGATCTTGGAGCAAGAACTTGTCACCGTTTTTTTCGCCCATCTGATGGAGTGCCCAAGCCAACTCATAGGCTTGGGGGTCGATGTCTTTGCCACGAAGTAGCGGAGTGAGTTTGCGCGAGATTGAGCGCCAACGAAAAGAAGCGGCACCGCGTTCGATAGCTTGCAGGAAGTCCAGGCGGTTTGCAGGGGTCGTGACGAAATTTAAAAACCAATCAAGGAGTAAATCTTCCGTGCGCTCGTCTGGGTAGACCGTCCAAAAACGCGCGAGTGAAATTGGGGAGCAAACATCTTGGGCTAGCCAACTTTCTGGAAGCAAAATGCGCTCAGGAAATGCACGAGCGGCCATGTTGTTGAGAGCGATATCTGTTGTAGCGCGAGAAACCGAGGAGAGCGGGGTGGCGGCTAGAAAACCTTGCAAAGCAGTTGGCTCTGCGAATTCAGCAAAGGCTTCAAGGGAAACACGCGCCAGGGTCGTGTCGGCGCTCGTGAGCCATTGAGCGGCCCGCGCGTGCAAGAATACCGTCCCGCGCTCGATGCAAATACGCAGAGCCAAGGGGCGGTCTTCCTCGCGAAAACGAGAGAGGAGCGAGAATAAGTCGTCGGCACTCGCAGGACCGAGCGTCTTTTCAAGGAGAAGCAGAGCCGGGCGGATGGGGGAAGCCTCTGTAGGCGCTGCTGCGAGTTGTTTGCGAATCCAGCGCAGAGCTGGGAGCTGAATCTCAGGTGCCGCGACCAAAAGCGACTGCATAGCCTTGGCGCGGTCGCCCGATTGGAAGGCCGGGAAATGCTGAGCCCAAGCATCTTCGGCAGCGGCGCGTCGAGCAGCTGTATCTCTTGATAGAGCTTTTTGGACGCGATGCAGCCCATGCGGCTCCGCCGATTCTTGGGCGGGCGCCGACTCTATTGCAAGCGGCCACTCCATGGTCGATGGCACCATGGCAAGACCCGCCCATGTCAGTAGGGAGCAAACAAGCACGGCGATTAGAATAACGGGCTCGCGGCGCTCTGTCCGCCCATCATTAAGAGATGAATCACCCTGATTACGCTGTCGTTGTCATAGGTGGCGGCCATGCTGGCGTAGAAGCCGCAGCTGCCGCCGCTCGCGCAGGTGCTTGCGTGGCCTTGATTACCCAAGAGCCAGATGCACTCGGGCGAATGAGCTGCAACCCCGCAATCGGCGGTATCGGCAAAGGGCAGCTCGCGCGCGAAGTCGATGCTTTGGGCGGTTTGATGGGGCTTGCTGCTGATGCGGCCGGGATTCAGTTCCGCCTCTTAAACACGAGCAAAGGTCGAGCGGTTCAGTCGCCTCGCGCTCAATGTGATCGCGATCGATATGAACAGGCGGTTTGCCGATTGATTGCTCAGCAAGATGGCCTTGATGTGATTCAGGGCGAAGCCGTCTCGCTTGTTCTTGAGCCGCTTCTATTCGAGGGTGATTCTGGTGCGAGCTCCTCTAAGCCACAGGTGACTGGCGTGCGGCTTGCCGATGGTCGCGCCTTTAGAGCCTCCGAGGTCATTCTGACGACGGGCACTTTTTTAGATGGCGTCTTGCATACTGGGCCTGAGCAAGTCCTTGGGGGGCGCATGGGAGAAAAGCCAGCGGCTCAACTGGGCGAAGATTTGCGCAAACTGGGCTTGCCGTTGGGGCGTCTAAAAACGGGCACGCCGCCGCGTATTGCTATTGAGAGTGTCGATTTCAGTCAGATGGAAGAGCAGCATGGCGATGAATCTCCTGTGGCCTTTTCCTTTCTGACACCATCTCTGCCGCAGCGACAGATTTCTTGTTGGTTGACGCGCACGAATCCGCACACCCATCAGGTCGTCCGTGACCATCTGCACCTTGCGCCGATGTATGCGGGTCGTATTGAGGGCAAGGGGCCTCGTTATTGCCCTTCGTTAGAAGACAAAGTCGTGCGCTTTTCTGACCGTGATGGGCACACGATCTTTTTAGAGCCTGAGGGTTTTGATAGCGATCTGCTTTACGCCAACGGAATCTCGACTTCTCTGCCTGTTGAGGCTCAAGAGCAGTTCGTCCAAACCTGCGTGGGGCTCGAAAATGCCCGACTTGTTCAGCCAGGTTATGCCGTCGAATATACCTTTGTTGCTCCACGCGCTTTGCACCGTAGTTTGGCCGTGCGTGATGTGGGGGGGCTTTGGCTCGCGGGGCAGATTTGCGGCACTTCTGGCTATGAAGAAGCTGCCGCTCAAGGTTTGCTCGCTGGCTTAAATGCCGCGCGTCGAGTTGCGGGCCTGGCTGCATGGGTGCCGGCTCGGCATGAAGCTTATTTAGGTGTTCTCGTAGATGACCTTGTCGTGAGCGACCCAAGCGAGCCTTACCGGATGTTCACTTCGCGTGCCGAGCACCGTTTGCTCTTGCGGCACGACAATGCCGATTTGCGGCTCACTCCGCATGCTATCCGCCTTGGTCTGTGCTGTGAAAAGAGACGGGCCGTTTTTAAGGCGCGTTGCGACAGACTCGAAATGGCTCGGGCTGAAATGACCCAGCGAGAAGCGATGGGTGAGCCGCGAAAACAAGGCCGCAAGGTCACGCTCCTTGATTTGCTGCGTCGTCCCGGTGCGTCATTCCAACAGGTCTTCGCTTCCGACCCAAGTACGGCCGACTGGGGCCTGCTTGAATCCGATCAAGTCACGCTTGAGGCGGATGTCCTGTACGAAGGCTATGCCCGTCGTCAACAAGCTTGGGTTGACCGTGGGGCCGAGCGCGAGGCCATGCAACTGCCGCTAGATTTTGATTTTGCGGCGGTTTCTGGCTTGCGTAACGAAGCGGTTCTCACGCTTACAGAAAGCCGCCCCGAAACCTTAGGGGCGGCGGGGCGGCTGGCTGGCGTGACGCCGGCTGACTTGGCTTTGCTCGAAATTGCGCTTGCTCGTTAAAGCTCGCTCTAAACCGCAAGCCCTTCAGGTAGAGCACCACAAAGAATCTGGCAAATTTCTAGGTAGCGGTCGCGCGTTTGGGCAATGACATCTGCAGGAATCGTGGGCGGAGGTGCTTTGAAATCCCAGTTGTCGACTGTCCGTAAAAACTGGCGGACGATTTCTTTGTCATAGCTCGGAGGCTCTTTGCCGGCCACAATTTGATCGGCGGGCCAGTAACGCGAGCTGTCAGGGGTGAGGACCTCATCAATCACGACCAACTCGCCATCAAGGCGCCCAAACTCAAATTTGGTGTCGGCCAAAATCACACCCCTTGAATTTGCGCGTGTTGCCGCTTCTTGGAACATGCGGAAGGCCAACTCGCGGATTCGATCCGCCTGCGCAAGATCGCCAATCTCGGCGACGGCTTCCATCCAGGTGATGGGTTCATCTTTTTCAGCCTTGGTGGTTGGAGTCAAGACGACTTCAGGTAGTTTGGAAGAATTTTGCAACCCCTCAGGCACTTCGATATCCCAGAGCTTGCCTGTATCACGGTATTCGCGGTAGCCCGAACCAGCCAAATGCGCGCGGAGAACGATTTCAACATTGACACGGTCGGCGGTGTGCGTCCAGGTCATGCGGCCTCGTAAAACATCGTGTACTTCGCTAGGGAGGTCAGGCACTTTGCTGGGCTCACAGGTGATGCGTGCGGCGGGCATCCAGTCGCTGACTTCTTTTAGCCAATGCTCGGTAATAAAAGTCAGGATTTTGCCACGATCTGGAATCGTCTCGGCCATCACCACATCAAAGGCAGAAAGCCGATCCGTTGCAATCATTAAGAGTTGGTCGGGGTGATTTGGGTGGCGATAAAGGTCGCGCACTTTTCCTTTGTAGAAAAGCTCCCAACCAGGGATGTCGAGGCCGCCGATGTAGCCGCCGGCGGTGTCTAAAGCGAGGGTGGCTGTCATACCCATATTCTAAGCAAAGCGGCGTTAGAATTCTTGCATGGGCACACAGGAAAACGGGCCGCTTCGTTGCGTCCAGCTCCCAGGCTGTAAATCAACTTCTCAGCGAATGTTGATTTTGGCCGCAACTCGCCCAAATGGCGAGCAAACCAGCCTTTCGGGCTTGTCTGGTGGCGACGATACGCGTGGCCTTATTCAGGCTTTGACTCTGATGGGGGCTCAGTTCAATACGCCTTCTTCCGATACCGTTCGGGTTACTCCGATTCCACGACCTTTCCGGTTTGAGGGCTTGCAGCTTGATGCTGGCCCTGCAGGTTCCACTTTTCGATTTTTGCTTGCCCTACTCGCCACAGGCCAGGCGGATGCCATCCTGCGTGCAACGCCACGATTGTTAGAGCGTCCGCAAGATGATTTATATGATTGGTTGCGTGAGCGTGGCGTCCAAGTAGCACTCTTGGCCGATGGAAGTGGTCTGCACATTCAATCTCAAGGTCTTGCGGCTGGTGAGTGGTTGGCCCCGACTCAATTTACGAGTCAGTTCCTCTCAGGTTTGGCTTTGGCTACAGCTTGGCGTTCCGATGTCTCGGTTCGTCCAGAGGCTCTCGCTCAGGTTGAGAGCTGCCCAGGTGTTGGCTATTGGGCGCTCACGCGGCAAGTCATTGAGCTAGCGCAGTCAGGACAAAAGCAATGGTGCGTGCCGTCCGACCCGAGTGCAGCGACTTTTTTTTTGGTGGCCCTCGTTTTGACTGGCGGCCAGATGGAAGCCCCGCTTCTGGCTTCTGCGCATCCTGAAGCGGCCTTGCACGAGTGCTTGTTTGACGCAGGCTTGCTGCAACGAGTGGCGCGGTCATCGGGCAGCTGGGTGGAGGCGACGGGGCGGCATCCGTCAGAGCCCTTGCTTGTTCCGCTAGATTCTGCTCCTGACGCTGGGCCAGCCCTGGGTGTGCTGGGCCTTCATTTAGCGTCGGGGTTAATTCTTCAAGGTGTGGCGCGCTTGCGTCTCAAAGAGTCCGATCGACTCGAAGGCATCTTGCGGTTGGCCCACCACCTTGAGGCAGAGGCCGAACATGACGCAAGTGCTGATTCTCTTCGTCTCTTTGGCGGAGGAATTCCGGCGACAACACCGCGTGAACCTTATGATGTTGCCGAGGACCACCGCCTCGCAATGGCTGCTGGCGTGGCTTCGCTGCTGAGCTCGTCTTTGCTGGTTAATGATTCCGACTGCGTTTCCAAGTCTTTTCCCGAATTCTGGCAACAGCTTTCTCGCTGGACTGATGCATAAATTCCGTTTCCTGTTTTTCTTGGCTCTTTGGGCGCCCGTGGGCGTTTCGTGCGCGAGTGTTCCTACAAAAGATGGGGGCTCACAAGACCCCGCAAGTCAGACTCAAGCTGCCGATTGGCTGGCTCTCGCAGACGAGGCCGAAGCACGCTTGTCCTGGGATGAACTCGCTCTCTGCCTTGACCGCTGGGCTATGGAATATGAGCCTGACGAAGCTTGGATGCAACGCAGGGTGCAAGCCGCTGTGCAAATGGAAGATGTCGACACTAGCGCGCGCTATCGAGTGCTACTGTTGGCGGTCCACCCAGACGATGTATTGCTGCGTATTCAATTGGCCACTGACTTGAAGCGCCTCGATCGGGGTCTTGAAGGGGTGATGCTCCTTGAAGCCGTTCTGGGTGGTGAGAACCCACCTGCAGATGTTTTGCTCGCTTTGGCTGAAATCCACCGCTTTGATCAACGCTGGATTGAAGCAGCCGAGGCTTACGAGCGTTTGGCAAAGACGAGCCAAGCCGATGCCGCAAGGTGGTGGCAGGCGGCATCTCAAATGCGTGAGCAAGCCGGAGACATGATCGGCGCAACCGCAAATCTCGACCGAGCTTTAGTTCAATCTGATCTAGGCGATTCTGAGAAAAGATCCATGGAGCGCCTAAAGGCTTTTCAGATGGGTGTGCCTCAAAATGTTGGCGACGCAATTGATTTGATGCAACATCACCCCGAACCAGGCTTCCGCTTGCAGGGCGCAGAATACCTGTCGCATCTTGATTTTGAGCAGTCGATTTCGGTGTTTCGCGGCGCTTTACTTGACAGCGATTTGCGTTTAGTGCGCATCGGGCTTGTTGAGTTGGGCTTGCGCCTTGAAGTTGGCGAGGGTGCGTTTTTGTACCCGTTATTGTCTCATACTGACTCCGATGTCGCTTTTGACGCTTTGCAAGCCTTAGCACGAATTGCAGTTATGAGTGATGTTCCTGCCTTGCTCGAGCAGCTTGACCCAACTAAGCGCAGTCATTTTCGCATGGCCCGTAAAGGCCTTGAAGCGGCTTCTGGCAATGTAATTGGCTCTGATTTAGATCCCAATCAAGACCGGCGCCAAGAGCTGCATGACTTGTGGCAGCAATGGTGGGCAGAATTCTCGGCAACTGAGCTCTAATCCATGTTCCTCAGTCTTGGTTGGTCGTTCCTGCTTGTTGCCTTTGCTGCACCGCAACAAGCCATTGTGCGCCCGATTCACGCCGAGCGTGGGATTGATATTTCTGCTCGTGTTGAGACCATGCAAGGCGAGGTGATTTTCAGCCACCTTGGCGATGTACCTCGCGTATTGGCCTCCAACAACAAATTACTCACAATGGCGGCTGTTGTCTTGGGCTTGCCCTCGAATTATCGCTGGCAGACTTGCGCTCGCCTTGAGGGCAATAGTTTGCGCGTTTTCGGCAATGGCGACCCATCTTTGCGCGTGCTTCCTGACCGTAATCCGCCTGATGAGTTTGCGACACTTCTGGCGAGTCGTTTGCTTTCCGCATCCCATCCAAAATTAGATTCTCTCATCATTGATGCGCGTGCTTTTATCTCTGGGCGCCCGCCGTTGTGGCCGTCCGATCAACGCTACCGCCCCTATTGTGCACCACCAAGCGCAATGGCTCTAGAGGGCTCGTGTATCAGTATTACACCTGTTTCCGGAAAACTCACGATGAGCCCCGATTGCGGTATTCGCATAAAACGCAAAAACAAAAAGGGGTTTTGGGCCGGCTGGATTTCTCCTGATCGTGAGGTCTCCGTTACCTGGGACGGCAAGGCTAAGGGCATCCTGCAATTGGCCGTTGATGACCCGGCTCGCGTTTTTGGCGAATGGCTCTTGAGAGCTTTGCGTAGGCGTGGTGTTGCGATTGCCGAATTGCGTTTTGCTGCGCAAGACGACCCCGATCCATGGGCCACTGAAACTAAAACTTTGCTGCGTTTTGCTTCAGCCTGGGATTTGGCCGACGCCGTTAAAGTCGCAAATCGCGATAGCGATAACACATTAACCGAAACCCTGCTGCTGACCTTGGCGCGCGAGAAAACGGGTGTCGGCTCACTCGAGGCGGGTTTGGCGGAAGTCCACCGACAGTTGAGTGCTCTCGGGATTAGCCCCGATGCATTTTCTCAAGCCGATGGCTCCGGTATGTCTCGCTCTTCCACTCATGCTGTCAATGTTTGCGCACCTTCCACTTTGGTGCGACTTTTGCGCGAGATGGGTGAGCAAGATGAGGCCGCCTTGTTTTTTGATTCGCTGCCTGTTGGCGGGCAAGAGGGGCATTTGCGCAAAATATTAAAAGATGATGTGTTTCAGCCAGGCCGAGTGCGCGCCAAAACGGGCTGGATCACAGGAGCAAGTTCACTCTCAGGTTTTATGCTGGCGCCAGACGACGAGACCGTTTTGCTTTTTTCGATTGTTGTGAATTATCAAAAAGACCACACCGCTCGTACAAACAATAAGCGTTTTCGCAAAATGCAAGAAGATGTCCTTAAAGAAGTCATGGAAAAATGGACGACTCGCTAAATCAAGTGTTAGCACATGCCGTTTCGCTAGCTGAGTCTGCTGGCGCGCTCTTACTCGATAAATTTGGGCAACTGGCCAGTGGGGAAGTCGGGCATAAATCGGCGAGTCGAGATTTGGTTACCGCAGCAGATTTGGCGAGCGAGGCCTTCATCCTGCGCGGCCTGCAAGATGCTTTTCCTGATGACTCGGTCTTGGCCGAAGAAGACGCAAAGGGCGTTTTCGCACGAGAAAGTGGGCAAACGGGGTCGTCTTGGATTGTCGACCCACTTGATGGCACCGTGAATTTCGTGCATGGTTTGCCGATGTGGGGCGTTTCGATTGCACGCATGACCGACGACAAAGTCGATGTCGCGGTTGTTCATCTACCTCGTCTCCAAGAAACTTTTACCGCCGTTTTGGGTGGCGGCGCATTCTTGAATGGGCGACCCATTCAAGTTTCTGATGCTAAACATTTAGCCGATACGGTTTTGGCGACGGGTTTTCCATATCGTCGCCATGTTCTGCTTGACGATAATCTCGAAAACTTTCAGAGGTTGTTTTTGCATCAGCGCGGCGTGCGCCGAATGGGAGCCGCAGCCGTTGATTTGGCCTATGTCGCTGCTGGGCGACTCGGTGCATTCTGGGAGCTGCATCTCGCGCCCTGGGATGTTGCCGCTGGTGGTTTGTTGGTGCAAGAAGCCGGAGGCGTCGTAGATACGATTCAGCCTTCTGGCGATTGGCTTTTTGGGCGTAATCTGCTGGCCGGCCCAGAGCCGCTTTTGCTTGAGATGCGCGAGCATTTGCTCGCCGGTCGAGACCAAGATTACCCTCCGCTCGGAGAGCACCCCTCATGAGCAGCATTCGCCTGCGTGGCCTGCGCGCAGGCAATTTGCAGAATGCTGATCTCGACCTCCAGCTCGGTCGCTGGACGGCGATTCACGGTCCAAGCGGCGCAGGGAAGAGTGCACTTTTATTTGGCACACTTGAGCCAGTCGCCGCCCGCAGGTTTTCTTTGCTTTCCAAGCCTGACTCACTTCCAGGAGGTACCGAAGACTGGTTGGTTCCGATTGCAGATTCGATTCAAGGGTTGCCCCCGACACTGGCTTCCGCGGGTGAAATCCCACGGAATCGCCGGCTCAAAGAGGTCGGTTCGGTGCTGGATGTCTGGCCCTTTCTGGCCGAGCAGTGGCAGCTGCATCCGCAGCGTTGTTGCTCCAATTGTGGGCATAAGTGGCTGCAACCGCAAATGGATGTTTTGCTTGAATTGGCTCGTTCCTGGCCAGTGGGGGTGCGCATTCACTTTTTCTCAGATGCGTCTGGCGCATCAACGGATGATCTTTTGCATGCAGGCTGGACGCGAGTTCGATTAAAGCAAACGCTTGCGCGCCTCGAAGAAGCTCCTGAGGTTTTGCCGGCTGAGAGTCAACTTCTTCTCGACCGTTTCAAATGGAAAGGTCGCGCATCTGAGGCTCGCCTTGCCGAGGCTTTATCCGAAGGTTTGCGCCGGGGGGTGGCCTTTCAGATTGACATCCATGGTGGCGATTCGATTGATATCCCTAGCTCAACAAACTGCCCCACTTGTCAGTCCGAGCTTCCTAAACGAGATGCTGCTCATTTAGCGCAACTTACTCCTCAAGAGTCGGAAGGCTGTCAAGATGTCTGGGTAAAGGGTCATCCGTGGTCGGCATGGCGTAATGCACCGTTTTCGGATTGGCACTCCGCTTTCTCAGCAGAAAAGTCGTGCGCAACAACTCGTCGACTTCATTTCATAAGCCGCACAGGCTTAGGGCATTTGTCGGCCAGCCGGCAACTCGGCACTCTGTCGCTGGGCGAGGGGCGGCGCCTTGAGCTCGTAAGTTGGCTAGCTCAGGCACGCACGGGTCAGCTCTTGCTCTTTGATGAGCCCGGCATGGGCTTGCACGGCTCCGAGCGACGAGACTTAGCCGCTTTACTTCAAGAGCTCACACGGCAAGGCAATACGGTTTTGACTGCCGACCCCGCGCGTGAGTTTTTAGAAGCTGCCGACGAGTGGGTTCATCTTGGCCCCGGCGGAGGTCCTTCTGGTGGGCAAGTCGTCGCCCAAGGTAATCGTCAAGAATTGCCCAATGCAGATGACGCTCCAGCTTTTACCGTTTCAAAACCCGATGCGGATACCTCTCTGTCCTTTTCAAACTTGCAGAAAAGGCATCTTGCAATACCATCTTTAAAGGTGCCATTAGGGCGCGTTGTGGCCTTCTGCGGAGTAAGCGGTAGCGGCAAGACGACGCTGGTTGAGCATGAAATCCTACCTCGATTGCGAGCGGAAGAAGGCTTTGAGGGTCAGCTCCCTCTCGGAGGCGTTCGCGTCTTGCTTGAGCGTGCTCTCGGGCATTCGCTTTGGTCAACTGTGGCGACCCTTTCGGGGGCTTGGCGCGAAATTCGCGAACATTTTGCGGAAGGTGAAGAGGGGCGCATTCGGGGTTTAAGCGCATCCGATTTTGTTGCCCGTCCAAAGCAAGGCGCTTGTGCTGTTTGCCAAGGTCATGGTGTGGCAGCAGATGGCATCCCTTGTGAGCACTGTGAAGGTCTTGGGTTGCGGCTTGATTTGCTCGATCTTCGATTTCGCTCAAGGTCTCTTCGTCAGTGGCTGACCACACCTTTAGAGAGCTTGGAGAAGCGGCTACCTCAAGAAGGGCGGTTGCGCACTCTTGTGCAACACCTGTGCCGTCTTGGTTTAGGTGCGCGCACTTTCGGCGAGCGTGGTCGGCACTTGTCGCTTGGCGAGCGTGGTCGTCTTGCTCTGGCGCGTGCCCTTGCTAGCGCGCGCCGGGGCCGGCCTCAGCTTTTCTTGCTCGACGAGCCTTGTTTGGGGCTGCCGACCCCAGATGCGATGCGCGTCGTTGAGTTGCTTCGCTCCCTTACCGAGCAGGGCCATTCTTTCTGGGTTGTTGAGCATCACGAGGTCCTTCTTCGTAGCGCCGACTGGTTGATTGAGCTTGGCCCTGGCGCCGGCCCATCTGGTGGTAATTTACTTTTTGAAGGCCCACCTTCGGCTCTAGAGTCATCCCACACCCCAACCGCAGTCTGGTTTCGGCAATCCCGCCAGCAGGCTCTTTCGCCGCTGGCTTGGGAAGAATCAGCCCTTCCTCTTTCTGAGCGTCTTCAAGAAAATCTTGCCTTGCCCGCTCGCCGGCAGCTGGAAGACGATTTGTTGCGTGAGCTGGCCACTCGCTCTCCGCTTTTGAGTGACGCATTGCCTGCTCAGACTGCAAACGATGCTCTTCTGCCGCCTGTGGCTTGGCCTGTTTCACCTCCGCCACGCACGCCCGTCATTTCCGTTCTCGGTTTAGATGCACTCTTCAAAGAAGCGCTACTTGAGCATGGTCAATCCCTTTGCCCAGCCTGTCGTGGTGGGGGGCCTTGGCCCGATTTGCTGACAGCCGTGGCCGCGCAGGCCGACCAGGGAGAGTTTGTTTTCGCGACTCCACTGAGCGCAAACCTTGCCGCCGAGGGTGCGACTTCACTTTTGCATGCGGCAGGTTTCCGGCGTTTTCTACGAGCAGGCAAGCGCGAAAAGATCACTCTCAAAAACCACATTCAGCCCGGCGAGCCCGTCTGGCTCGATCGCATCCACCTCAAAACAGATGATGACGCACAGGGTCGTTTACTGGATTTAGAGCACCATTCGAGGCTTTTAGGTCAAAAAGAGTTGCTCGTGTACGCGCCCCAAGATTTAAATCACGCCGCGTGGGTCTATCACCCCGATGCTTGCCGAGATTGCGCGCAACGGGGCCTTGGCGTCGAGACTCAGCTCGCCGGGCTTTCCCGCGCAAAACTTTATGAATTACCGCTCCAAGAGAGTTTGCATCATTTTCAACGACATCTGCGTCAAGCGAACATCTTCAAGGAAGCACTCGATTTACTCGCCACCACGGATGTCCTCCGCGTGTCCGCACAAACCCCACTCAGCCAATTGTCCGAATGCAGCGCTCGGTGCGCGCACCTGATTGGCTGGCTGCTTTCACCACTCGACGGCGTGGTTCTTCTTGCATCTCAACCTCTTGCGGGGCTTCCTCCTAAGTTGTCGCGGCAACTCGCTGATGCGTTTTCCGACGGGCGGCACGGGGTTTGGCGCTGGAGCGATGCGCAAGGCGAAAATCGGCTTACCGCTCCAACTCCGATGGCCTTCGATCTCGATGCTTGGTCGTTGCCAACTAGGGTGGGGCGCAACGGGCTTCTCCGTGATGCTCTTGGTTTGACTGACCCCTTGATTCAGCATTACCTTCGTACCGAGGAGGCCCGTTTTCGTGGCTTGAAGCAACAGGATCTTTCCTCCAAGGGTGCTCTGGCTTGCCCCAAATGCCGCGCAAATGGAACTTTTGCACCCCATCCTGAATTGCGGCTTGCTTGCCCAGCATGTTTCGGAACAGGATGGCGGCGTGAGGCGGCAGCCCTTGAAGATCGTGGCGTTTCATGGTCTCAATTGGGGCAGATGAGCCTTGAAGCCCTAGCTGAACATTTTGCCGCGACGCCTGCTTTGGCCGAAGTCCTTGAAGCGGCGCTGGCGTTCGGTTTTCACGGATTACAACTCGACGAGGCTATTCAGCGTTTGCCCGAGGCCGTGCGGCAGTGGGCCCCCTTGTGCGGCAAACTCCAAATGGGTGGCTCTTGGAGACTGGCTGCCCCATTTGCTGGTTTAAGCCACTTGGAGGCAAAGCGAATCGCGTCTACAATGGATGGTTTCTCCCAGAGCAAAAATGACTTTGAGCAACAGGGTCATCCCGCTATGGGTGAGATGCCTCATGATTGACTCCGACAAGCCCCTCATCCTCCAAGGCGATATGACTATCGTTCTCGAGACGACGCACCCTCGCTTTGAAGAGATGCGCGATGGCTTGCTGCCTTTCACAGAGTTGGTTAAGTCGCCTGAGTATTTGCACACTTATCGCGTGACGCCTATTTCCGTCTGGAATGCCTCGGCTACGGGGCTCAAGGCTTCCGAAGTGCTGGCCTTCCTCGAAGCTGAGAGCCGCTACGGAATGCCTAGCCACTTTGCCGTTGAGATTGAGGGTTGGTTCAATCGTTGCGGAGTGTTTTCTCTTCACTCCGATGAAAGCACGGGCGAGTTGCGACTTGAGGCCACCGACCCTTCTCTTTTTGCTCAGCTTTTGCACGACTCCGAATTGGCGGCTCAATTCAAAGCCGTTGATGCCAGTCGAGGTCGTGGCCAGCTCACTCGCGGTCGCCGAGGCTTAGTCAAAGAACACCTCATCAAGCTCGGCTATCCCGTTGATGATCGCGCCGGTTATGTCGACGGAAGCCCTCTAGAGATTCGCCTTCGAGGTCAAGACGAGGGTGGTTTTGCTTTGCGTGAATATCAAACGAGAGCCGTTGAGTCGTTCCATCGTGGCGGCTCAGCTCTAGGCGGGTCAGGCGTAATCGTCTTGCCGTGCGGCTCCGGTAAAACGGTGGTGGGTTTGGCCGCAATGGCCGCAGTCGGCACGCATACCTTGGTTTTGACGCCAAACACCGTTGCGCTGCGGCAATGGAAACGCGAGCTTCTTGACAAAACGCATCTCACCGAAGATGACATCGGCGAATACAGCGGTGATTCAAAAGAGATTCGGCCCGTTACTTTGACGACCTATCAAATATTGACTTACCGTAAAAAGAAAGGCGGCGAGTTCTTGCACTTCAACCTTTTCGCAGCAGGGAACTGGGGCTTAATCATTTACGATGAAGTCCATCTTTTGCCCGCACCCGTTTTTCGCGCGACGGCCGAGATCCAAGCGCGTCGTCGTCTAGGTCTAACTGCAACTTTGGTGCGCGAAGATGGCAAAGAAGATGAGGTGTTTTGCCTTATTGGCCCCAAGCGCTACGACGCGCCCTGGAAAGATTTAGAGCGCCGCGGTTTTATCGCTTCCGTGCAATGCGCCGAGATACGCGTTTCGATGAGCGATGATTTGCGCGTTGAGTATTTGGCTTCAGGTAAGCGTTCGAGATTTCGTATTGCCTCAGAAAACCCAGCTAAAACAGATGTCATCCTTGCGTTGCTCGAGCGCCATAAGGGTGAGCGCATTTTGATTATTGGCCAGTATCTTGATCAGTTGCGTGAGCTGCAAAAAGAGTTGGGTTGCCCCATGATTACAGGCAAGATGCCTAATCCTGAGCGAGACCAGTGGTACGACGCTTTTCGAGAGGGGCGCGAAGAAGTTCTGCTTGTAAGTAAGGTCGGTAATTTCGCGATTGATTTACCCGACGCATCTGTCGCTATTCAGATTTCAGGCGCCTACGGTTCTCGTCAAGAAGAGGCGCAGCGCATGGGGCGCATTTTGCGACCCAAAGCTGATGGGCGCGGGGCATCGTTTTACGCGATTGTCAGTGAAGCCAGCGTGGATCAAGAGTTCGCTGAAAATCGTCAGAGGTTTTTAACCGAGCAAGGCTACGCCTACGCCATTTTGTCGGGTGATGCGCTGATCGCTGATCTTGACCGTCATTTTTCCCCTCATTGCCGCAATTGATGCCTCAACTCACTTTATCCCGCACTTTAGCGAAGCGTTCCACAAGCGAGCTCGCTGAGCTGTTTGCGCTCTGGCATGAAAAAACGAATTCTCCTAATGGCCGAGCTGATTTGCTTGCGGCTTTGGCGAAACGCATGAGCCAGCCATCCGCGGTCGCCGCCATAAGAGCGCAGCTCGACGAGACGCTCGACCCGGTTTTTCGTGCAATGAGCGTATACCCTGGCGAGGGGTTGCTTTTCGGTCGCATCAAGCACGACCCTAATTGCAACGGTGTCGAAAATCGATTGATTCGCTCAGCCTTAAGTGAGCTTGTGCATCTTGGCCTAGCCTCGATGTCAATGGGTGTTCGTTCTGGCGAAGAGCGCAAGCTGTGGGGCATCCCTATGGAAATCCACCTGGCTCTGGGGCAAACACCGCAGACAAAAGGTGAGCCCGGGTCTTTGCTCACTTTGCGAGGTTGGCTTGAGCAGGCCTTTCGTCGTCAAGGTCAAGAAGAGCCTGCTGAGCAAGCTAGACGCATGTACCGCTTTTTGGCTGACGACAAGGCATTGCTGGCTCGTATTGATGCCCTGGCGCCACAATTGAAAGAGGTTTACCACCTCATTGCGAGTGAGTGGGGCGGTATTGTTTCAATCGCTGACTATCAAACAAAAGCCCTTGAGCTTTCG
Organism: Planctomycetota bacterium; assembly: GCA_018671175.1. Taxonomy (GTDB): domain Bacteria; phylum Planctomycetota; class UBA1135; order UBA1135; family UBA1135; genus JABHIE01. The sequence continues at coordinate 386,966 of JABHIE010000031.1, forward strand.
TTTCAGGAATTAATCGACGGCCTTGAAAGTGCAACTCTAGGCACTGTCGGCGAGCTTGACCTCGAGAGCTTTGGTTTGCGCCAACGTGGCCAAGTGATTGCTCTCTTCGACGAGGGCGTTTTAGCCTATTTGCGCCGAGAAGGGGTTGTATCGGCTGTTTTACCCGAATTCTCTGCAAGCATCGGGGTTGACTTTGTTTCCAACTTTGGCCGATTTGCTTCTTTTGTCGAAGGCGAAAATGTGCGATTCACAGTAAGCGGCTCACTATTCAAGAGCACGGGTAAACGCATAGCCGAGCGGCTCATTGCAAACCCTGGGCGTGAATTCAGGCGATTCGAAATTCTTGAACTCGAGTATAAGTTTGCACTCGCGCATGGCTTCATCGACCGCACGGGTAAGCGCACTTTTTCAGTAACACCTGAGGGCTTTGAGTTCTTGAATCAAAGCCTCGAAGACAAGCAGCGAGTCATGCTCGATTGGCTCATCGAAGATCGAGATTTACCTGGCGATCTTGCTCACCAAATCCCTCTCCGCCGCACGACGCTTCGTTACCTCAAGCGCCTTGAGCCTAATGTTTGGTATGACGCGATGTTCTTGCCTTTCGTGGTGCGCAATCATTACCTTGGTGGCTTGAGTATGCAGGCCCGGCGCAATGGTGAGTCGCGCTCATTCCCTGTGCGTTCGTCTGCCGATGTACGCTCTCTAGCCTGGAATTTGTTCACTTGGGTTCGTAAATATCTTTATTTACTTGGCATCATTGACATGGCATACGACGACTCGGGTCGAGCGACCGCAATTCGGCTCACTACTTTGGGGGCAGAGCTTCTCGAAGTCATTCCTGGCCGCGATCTCGAAGCCGCGGGGCGCATAGTCGTCAACCCTGATTTCGAAGTCGTTCTTTTTCCCGATGTTCGCTCGCATGGGCTGGTTTACGAGCTTGACCGTTTTTGCGACCGTGAAAAAACCGATAGCCTTTACCACTATCGCATTTCGCCAAGCAGTTTGCAGCGCGCGCTTGCAGAAGGGGAAACACTCGATGTGATTCTGGCTTTACTTCAGAGCCGCAGTCGCACTCCCGTTCCTCAAAATGTTTTGTATTCGCTTGAGTCTTGGGCGCGCCAAGACGGTCTCATCCATTGGGATGGAGCTCATGCGTTGCATAGCGAACAAAAAGAGGTCCTTGACCGAATTGCATTGCACCCACAGCTACAAGCCTTGGGCTTAGATCGCGCGAGCCCTAATGAGTTGCAAGTCAACAAGGCGATACCGCGCGAAGACCTCTCGGGCTGGTTAAGAGACTACGGCGTGGCTTTGCACATCGAGGCCTAAAATGCTGATGCCACCCAGAGGCGTTTGGGCAATCGCATCAGACCTTGAATCGGCAACAGAAGCCATGCAATGGGCAGATGGCGCAGCTTGCGCACAAGCGTTTAGTTTTCGTTCCACCCAGCCGCAATCGGCTCGAATTTCACTCGCATGCCTTCAATCTATGCGCGAGCGCCTGCCTTGGCTTGCGGTTCATGCGCGGGCATCTTGGGCTCGATTGGTCGGTGCTGACGCCCTCATTGTGGGCTCTAGGGGTTTGCCTGTCTTCGAGACTCAGCAACTTTGGGATAGCAGCCTTGGCTTAAGTTCGCATTCGCCTGATGATCTTCAAATCGCTCAGAGCGGCGGCTTTGCTTTTGCTTTTGCCAGCCCCATTTGGGCAACCCCGTCTAAGGCGGGCATCCTTGAGCCACTTGGCTTAGAGACTCTACGCAATCAAGTGGCCGATTTTGATGTACCACTCATCGCCCTGGGTGGTGTCAGCACGCCCGCACAAGTGGCTCAGTGCGCAGAGGCAGGCGCTCATGGCGTAGCGGTTTTGCGTGCAGCTCAAGAGCCAAAATTGTTGGCCGAAATGGTGGATGCCTGGCGTGAAACGGCTAAGGCCTAGGCCATAAAACTTGGAGTATGTCGTTGGCTTCCAGCGAAAAATGAGTCGGTAGAATGCCATCTGACCCGCCAGTAGCAATCGTCAAAATGTCGCGCCCTTGATGAGGTATCACGCGCATTGCGTACGCGTTGCCCCATGGGTCGATGGGCAGAAAAGTTTCATGGGGGAAGAGCGATTTGAGCGAGTGCGCAATATCAGCATCTTGCTCTATAGCCTTGGGGCGTGCACCGGGCCCGAGCCAGAGATGCCCTCCAACTAGATCAGGCGCATAAACGCCGCCAAGCGTGGCATCCTCGAGCGCGAGATGAATGTGTCCGCGCAAATACTCAAGGGCTGATTCGACCTGCGAAAGGCGAGCTCTTGGGCGCTCAGGTACCAGCGTCTTTACAATTAGCAAACTCACCAACGCTAAGAGAGCCAAAGCCCAGAGCCATTCGGCTCGGCTGAGACCGGAACTCGAGCTGCGGGCATTTGGTAAAACTGACGATGGGGCAGGGCGAAGAAGCATTGCATGACATCTTCCGGAATTCTTTCCGCGGAGGGAAGGGCCTTTCTGGCCCAGGCTCAGATTGTGCTCGCTTGAAACCACCTTCTGGTGTGGCCACCTTGCAAACTGTCGATCAACTCATCGAGGGCGTGCATGCTGAATTGGGCACTCCCTGGACCACCCTCGCCCGCAAATTGCTTCGACGCACGCTCAGTGATTTGGCGGCTGTCGGGGCTCGTCCGTGGGCTGTTAGCTGGACAATTGCCGCGCCAGCTTCTGCTAGCCAATCTCGTCTCAAGCGAATGGCGCAAGCCTTTTTGGCTGAGGCCAACGCCTTCGGGTGCGCTGTCGTGGGCGGCGATTTGTCTCAAAGCCCTCATCTGGTTTTGACTTGTACTGCGACCGGCCTCGAGGGTCGGCGTCGCGCTCCAGGTCGATCAGGCGCTCGACCTGGCGATTGGCTCTTAGTTACCGGGCGACTGGGTGGGGCCGTTCAATCTGGAAGACACCTTCGCCCTGAGCCTCGCTTAACTGAGGGCACGCGTCTCAATCAGACCTATCGCCCGCGAGCCATGATGGATTTGTCCGATGGCTTAGCGACTGATTTACCTCGACTCTTGCGGGCATCGGGGGTGGGCGCACAAATCCAGTTGAACGATTTGCCACTCCATCCAGAGGCCACCAAGGCAACGGGCCATGAGCGTTGGCAATGTGCACTTGCTGAGGGCGAAGATTACGAATTGCTGATTGCCCTTCCCGCTCGCCGCGCACGGATGGCCTTGACCGACCCCGTTTTGTTGCGCACCGGTTTGACTCAAATCGGCACAGTTACAGAAGGCAACTCTTTGGTCTGGCTAGATGGGCAAACGCCTTTACGGGCAAAGTTCAAAGGCTGGACTTATTCTTGGAAGTCATGAAATACTCACTTACAAGCGCATCGCCTGAAATGACCCGCCGCCTCGGCGAGGCCCTTGGCGCGCTGTTAAAGGGCGGCGATTGCGTTTTGCTTGACGGCGAGCTTGGAGCGGGCAAAACCACTTTTGGTGGCGGGGTGGGGCTTGGTCTTGAAATCAAAGAGCCATTAACTTCCCCGACCTATCTTTTGTGCTGTGAATATATCGGCCGCACGAGGCTCCTGCACCTCGACGCATATTTCGAAGAGCGGATGGACGGCCTGTTATGCGAGGGCTTGGTCGAGCGGTTTGATCGTGAAACGGTAATCCTGGTTGAGTGGGCTCGCAAAATGCAAGAATGGCTTCCGCAAGATCGACTTGAAATCATGTTTACAGGTTGGGCCGACGACCGACAGATTGTATTCACAGCCAGCGGGGCTCGGAGCCAGGCATTATTAACGGCATTTTCCGTGAACCCGTCATTCTCTGGTGCGTTTTCTTCCTAGGTGCATGGCTAATCACGCAGCGGATTTGTTGGAGCGCTTCCGGTCAGGCGATCGCGAGGCATTTCAGACCCTCGTTTGTGAGATGGGCCCTCGGCTAAAGGGGTTTTTCCTGAGGCAAGGGGCCCAAGCCGCCACCGCCGAAGACCTTACCCAAGATGTTTTTCTCCGCATCTACAACAGCAAAACGACCTACCAGGCGACTGGCAGGCTTGACGCTTACTTTTTTCGCATCGCCCGCAACATCTGGATTGACTCGCGGCGCAAAAAGCGCCCTGTCCTGCTCGGCGATGACCAACCTGATGCCATCGATTCTGCTCCAAGCCCTGTTGAGCAAGTCGATTTGGCTGACCGCGCTGCGCAGTTGCGCCAGTGGGTTGCCGAGCTTGACCCTGAGGCGCACGAATTGGTTGAGCTTGCAGTCTTGCAGCAACTTCCTTATCGCGAGATTTCTGAAATACTGGGCATTCCTGTGGGCACCGTTAAGAGCCGAGTCTTTTACACCTTGCGCCGTTTGCGTGAACAAGCCTCTGCGATTGACCCGAATACGCCATCCGAGGGCAGCCCGTGACTGAGCCTAAAGACTTCATCGAGTTTACTGATTCACAAGAGTCGGCTGCGCTTTCAGCTTTTGCTTCTGAATTGCGTCAAGCCCACCCTGGGGTTGAGTTGAGCCCCTCATTTGAGATTGAATTGGCTGACGGTTTACGCAATAGCTGGTCTTGGCGCGGGTCGATTCGGCAAAGCCCATTGTTGCGCATTGCAGCGAGCTTGTTGCTGCTCACGGCGTTGGCTGTGCCAGTCGCTGCTGTTGTGGCTTTGCTACAAACCCCAGATTCCGATCGGCCTGAAATTGGTTTTCAAATGCCAACTGAGCTGCTCATCGATCGTGAGAGCCCACAGGTTCCCCGAGTCGTGCCCCCGAGTGAGCCCTTGGGTGATGACCTTCTCTTCGATGGGGCTTGGGCATTGGCTATTGAGCAGCAAAATCGTTTTGCTCAGGCGTCAGCTTCTTGGCAGATTAGATTCCTTGAGTCTCCAATTGCTGCCGATCTCTTTAAGCAGCGCCAGACAGCTGTTCAGGCTTTGGCGCGGCGCGAAAATAACCCCGCCGCAGTTGAGCTTTTTGAGCAACTCGAGAGCGCCTTGCAGAGTGGTGAATACCCAACAGCTTTTCCATGCTCGTCGCAAGAGCTTATCGACCAGCTGGCTTTGGCTCCTGACCTCGCTCCATTCTTGGCCGGATGGCTTTGGGTGATGAGTGCTCAAGTGCCACCTTCAGGCATCGATGTTGACATGAGCTGGCCAAACGCGCCTTGGCTCGCTGAATTGCCCTAGTTCAATTTTCTATTCGATTGCTGACGGCACTAACGCAGGGCGTGCAAGTCCGTAAACTATGCCATCATGATTCTCGCACTTTGCCTAGTTGCCGCCCTCACTCAAGACGCTCCGAATGGTGCCTCTCTCGCTCCATCGAGCCACCCGATGACTCTTGCAGAGGTCGTGGCGCTTGCTTCTGAAAACGCCCCGGCTTGGCGCCAAGCTCGCTTGCAGTTTCAGGCTTCAGAAGGCGGCGTGATCGAGGCCATGGGTGCGTTTGATCCGACGCTCTTTGCAGACGCCACTTACTCTTACGCAGAGCAGCCTACGAGTGGATTTTTTAGCCAACTTGGCATAACTGAAACGACAACAAAATCGTTGACCATGAATCAGGGTATTCGGCAACTGCTATCTTCAGGCGGAAATTACTCCTTGTCCTTTCGAGAGGGTCAATCTGAATATAGTTATCTTGGCGAAGACCAAGCTGATGTTTCGGTCAATTTCAATTTCACTCAGCCGTTGCTCAAAGGTGCCGGTGCTTTGCATGCGACCTACTCACTTGAGTCGGCCCGCATTTCAGAAGCCCAGGCCGATGCTGGCGCGCGTTCTGCGCAAAACGATGTCGTCCAGGCAGCAGTCGATTCCTATTGGAGTTTAGCTTTTGCTCGGGCTGATGTTGAAGTTAAAGAAAAGTCTTTAGCTCTTGCGGAACGCTTGCGCGAAGTGACGGATGCCAAATTTCGCGTTGGTTCCGTGGCTCAAGTTGAGGTCGTTCAAACCGAGGCTGATATTGCGACTCGTCAAGATGCCTTGCTGACCGCGCGCAACCAGGTCAAGCAAGCGCAAGATGCCTTGCGCCTCATGTTGTATGGCCTTGAGGGGTTGACTGATTGGCAAACTCAAATCATCCCCGTCGACGAGCCTACAAAACCGAATGCGCAGTCTTTGTCTTGGCAAATGGCGTGGTCAGTCGCTCAAGAGACTCGGGCAGATTTAGAGCAACTGCGCCTAGCGAGTGAGCAATCCGATCTTGACCTGCGTGTTGCGAAAGACAACTTGAAACCTAAACTTGATTTGATCATTTCGGGCAATGCTTTTGATCAACAGCCTGTGATTGGTCGCGCTTTAAGCGACTTAAGAAATTTTGATTATCCCGGATATTCTGTAGGGCTTGTCTTTGAAATGCCACTTGGCAATCAGCAATATAAAGGTGCGGCTCGGCGCGCTAAATATTCTCATGCTTTGGCGCAACGCCAATGGCATGATCGTGAAAAAGAAGTCATCCAAGAGGTGCGCGATGCGGTCCGCAACATGACTTACTTGAGCGAGCGCATTCGCGTGACATCTAAAGCGCGGCAGGTGGCTTTTCGGCAATTAGAGGCTGAGCAGCGCCGGCTTGAAGGTGGTGCCTCTACAAACTTTCAGGTGCTGCAGTTTCAGACCGATCTTGCGGTTGCCGAAAGTTCTGAAATCCAAGCACGCATGGAATATGCTAAAGCGACGGTCAAGCTGTACACCGTGCAGGGCCTCTCTTGGCAAGGCGAATAGCCCATCCATAGAGACGCTTGCCTCTTTAATCTAAGGATTACTGTTTAGCCATTCGGCCAGACGGTGCAGGTCTTCGAGTGATTTGAGCTTAATGCACTCAGCGCGGGCCTTAGCTGACCCTGGCAAGCCCTTGAAAAAATCAGATGCGAGTCGTCGCATCACGAGCATGCCGCGTTTCTCGCCGTAGAGCTGCGCGATGCCCTCTCCGAGCTCTAACAAAATAGATGCCCGCTCGTTGGCGGTCGGGGCTTTCGGGATGTCTTCCCCCTGAAGAGCGGCTCGAATCTGTCGGAAAATCCAGGGCTTACCGAGTGCTCCTCGCCCAATCGCGATACCGTTTACGCCCGTTGCAAACATGCGCATGGCCGATGGAACATCAGTGATATCGCCATTGCCGATAACCGGAATACTGCAGCGTGCTGCCGTCTCAGCGATGATGTCTAGGTCGGCCTCGCCCATGTATTTTTGCGCGCGCGTACGGCCATGAATCGTGATTACAGCAGCGCCTGCTTCTTGCAATTGATGAGCAAAGGCAGGGGCGTTTTTATTGGCTGAATCCCAGCCGGCTCTGATTTTTGCGGTGATGGGCAAGCCAGAATGCGCAACCATAGACTCAATACAGCGTGCGGCCAAATCAGGATCGCGAAGCAGAGAACTGCCGCCACCGCTACCCGTGATTTTGGGAACAGGGCAACCCATATTGAGGTCAATCGCGTGAAAGCCCCGCTTTTCGACTTCTTGGACGGCAATGGCAAGAGTCTCTGGAGATGCACCAAAAATTTGAGCCACAACGGGCTCTTCCTCTTTACCGCGTTCAAGATAAGTCAAACTTTTGGCGTCGCCAAACTCAAGCGCCCGCGAAGACACCATTTCGGTGCAGGTCAATTCAGCGCCAAATTTCTTGCAGAGCCGCCGATACGCTAAGTTGGTGTTACCGGCCATGGGCGCAAGCGCTAAACCATGCACGACCCGAAATGGGCCGAGTTCAAATCCGATGTTACTTAAGTCTGTTGTGGCTGTCACGAAACGGCAATTTTACCCCTTATTGGGCAGTCTCTCGCTGGCCCTTCTCTTTTTCTTAGGGCTACCTTCTTGTGGGGGTGAGCCGGCTACGCCTTCGGTGGGCTTAAGTGCAGAGCAGATTCATCAGATCTGGGCTGTGCGTAAGAGCCTGCCCCTCTGGGAACCCCCGGCCAAAGATGAAATCTTGCGTCGAGATTTGTCTAAGTTGCAATCGGCTAGTAAGGCCTCTTTGAGACTTGCAACTGAGCGTTTGGTGCGGCAAGGGCAAGAAGTCGTCCCTCATCTCGAAAAAGAAATTGCTCTGCATGCTGTTGATCCTCGTGCGATGGCCTATCTCGTTAATTTGGCAAGCACTCTGGCACAGGCCGGGTCTGCAGGCGATGGCGCCTCGCTCATTCGCGTTCTTGAGCATTCGCCTGTTGCCGTTGCGCGGACGGCCGCTCTTGACGCTTTGTCGGCGCTCGGAAGCCGAGAGCTTTTGCCCGCGATGCTTCAGCATGCAAAGAGAGAACCCGAACAAGCGCCCCTCCGAGTCGTTTACTCTTTGCTCGGTAAATGGGGTGATGAGCATGCGGCCCATTTCCTCACGGCGTCTGCCGCTGATTGGCTTGATGGGATTGAGACTTCAGGTAAGGGGCAAATGGCGTGGGCGAGCCTGCTTGAGCTGCGGCATCCTGTGGCGCAAGATTGGCTGTACCAGCGCCTTCCCTCTCTCGCGCCATCCTTGCGGATGCAGGCCTTGACGGCTCTGCTTGATCAAGGGGTACCTGATTTGCGCGATTCCGTTCGTGGCATGCTTGATGCGGGGCAATACCCGTCGGGGCGATTACGGGCTTTGGCCATCGCAGGCCTAGCTCAACTTCAAGACTGGCCGGGGATTTTGGCGGCAGCTAACGACCCCGACGAGTCGGTGCAGATGGCCATCGCCAAGGCACTTGCTTCGCCAGAGGCTGTGTCGGCTGCAGTCGGCTTAGATTATCTTGATGAGTTGTCTCGCCATCCTGTGCCTGAATTGCAATCGATGGCAATCAAAGCTCTCTTGGCTCACGGTCATTCCGAGTCACTTGATTCATGGCTAAATCGTTTGCGGAAATATCCCAATGGGCAGGGTTCGGTTGCGTCTTTATTGATCTTGCGAGAAGACGGGATATCAGATCCGCGCTTTGCGCGCGTCCTCATCCCTCGATGGCCCTTTTGCGAAGACAATTTTCGAGTCGATCTGCTTCGCGCTTTAGTCTTCACTCAAGATCTCCAAGCCCTTCAGTTTTCGGCAAAAGTAGCGGCTGACTCAACTGAGAGCCTTTATGTGCGGCAGTCGGCTTTTATGAGTCTGGGCAGTTATGCACCAAAGAGTATCCCGCTTTTGCTGGGCTTGTGGTCTACTGATTTAGATGTGGTTCTCAAGACAACATTGGTGAACAGCTTGCTCTATGGTTTTGATCAGCCCGAGGTTCAAAACTTGCTGAAGCAAATCGCCAATGACCCGCAAACACATGATTCATTGCGCGCTCAACTTTATCGCGACTTTGTGCGATTGATGGGGGCGGATGCCCGTGCATATTTATACGGCATCCTGCAGAATGAGCCACGAAGTCAAATTCGAAGTTGGCTCAATGCGCTGTTGCACGAGTTTTTCTGAGCTTACTCAGCGGTCGTCAATTTGGCTAGTTGATTCACCGATAGACTTGCGATGGGGCCGCCTAGCGCCCAAGCCCATTCGCCTTTTGCGGCTAAGATGACGCTGAGCAACAAGGGTGCTGCACTAAGCAGTCGCCTAACTTGCATTTGCACGCGTGTGGGCGACCAATGAGCCCCGCGGTCAACCCAAGCGGGGCGGACGATGAAGGCAATCAAGGCAAGCCAGAAAGGAGCGAGTGCCCAGTGAGGTGTGCCGATTTGTAAGAGCGCCAGAGGGGTAACGGCGCATGCGACAGAGAAGCCGAGGCCACGCATGCCGGGTAAACCTCTTTCTTCGGCTTGCGCCAGCCGTGACAAAAAGAGAAAGTAGAGTGCGTAGCAGGCCGCCGGCAGAAGGGTAACTAATCCGACAAAAGCCGATGGCTCAAACCAAAAGAGTGGCCCAAAACTGAGGGCAATGGCCCGTGCAATAGCGAGTAGTACCGGCCCTAGCCAGTGCCGCAAGTAGCGGCTACCGAGGTTGTAAACGAGAATCACACCGAGCAGAATCTGCACATGTTTCTGTTCGAATCCGGCCAAATAAGCCCCACCAAACAGAAGCGCCGCTGCAATGAAAAGCGCAACAGAGGGTCGAACAGCTCCGCTTGCTAGTGGGCGGCTAGAGCGATAAATAGAATCATCTTTTCGATCAGCCCAGTCGTTGAGCACCATTCCGCCGTGATAGAGGGCGATTAAAGCCAATAACGGTGGAACGCTGCGCTCAGGAACAAAAAGTTGGGAAGCTAGGCCAGCGAGAACCATGCCCGCAACGAAATCCCAGAGAATGCTCGGAAAGAGCGCTAATCGCAGCAAGTGCACCCAAGCCATCTTTATGAAAAGAAGCGTTGGATGTCGAGGGTTGTGACAAAAATGACCATCGAAATGACGAGCAAAAACCCGGCGAGGTTGATCATGCCTTGAGCTTGCTCGCTTACGGGTTTGCCGCGTAGAAGCTCATAAATTAAAAACATTAGATGCCCTCCGTCGAGACCTGGGATAGGCAATAAATTGAGCACACCCAAATGAATCGAAATCATGCAAAGGAAAAACAAGAGGGGGATCCAGCCTTGTTCGGCAAAAGAATGCGTGATGACCCCAATGGTCATGATGCCGCCCAAGTTGCTCGAATCGATACCGCCACCCAAGACCCGCGACAAAGTACGGACGACCTCCAACCCCATGCGGCTGGCCTCGGAAAGCCCTAATGTCAAGGCATGAAGGGGGCCATTTGCCTGAACGGTATCTTCGATGACCTCACGAGCCACCCCGTAATGAAAGGCTGTGGCAAGCTTGGGCTGCACCACAATAGCGATGGTCTCGTCGCCGCGGCTAAGTGATAGAGGCAGCTCTTGCCCAAGGTCGAGTGGAAGGATGGCTTGCCGCAAATTGCTTAGTGAATAAATCGGCTTATCGTTTGCTCGCAGGATGCAATCGCCGTTTTGAATGCCGGCTTCGAATGCAGCGCTTTGTGGGCGAACACTCACAGCCAGTCCGGGAGCTTGGCTCAGGTGAAGGGCTGCGTATAAGTTTTCGGGGGTGTAGCCGCTCGGCATGATGAAATCTTGCACCGGGCTTCCGTATTGCACGAAGGTCGGTCGTGATGAATCGAGCAGGGCTTCCGCTAAGTCATCAATCGTGCTGAGTGCTTGACCGTTAACAGAATGAATCGTGTCACCCTTTTGAAAGGGCATGGTGGACGGCGCGAGGTTTTCTGCAACTTGGTTGCTTAAGGCAAACACCCCAATTTGAAGTGGAGCTGCATCTTGAAAATCAATAGCTGTAGGTGAAAGCGTAAGCGTTTTGGAAATGCCATCTTGGGAGGTGGCTGTAATTTCAATCGTTCGCTGTAGGCGTGTGGCTTGACTCAATAGCAGTCGAGCAACTGCGGGGCGATTTGAAACAACGACATCGCCGATTTTGGTGATCTCATCGGTTGGCTCAAAACCTGCATCAATCGCAGGGCCAGTCGGGTGGAAAACCAAGCGCTCAGGTATGCCCATGCCCACGCGCGCAAAACCAGCGTCAGCATCATATTCAGGGGCAAGATGGACTTCTCGGCTTTGGCCATCAGGGCTTTGAAGTTGGAATACCAGTGGCGATCCCGCTTCATTGAGGGCCACAGCTGCCGAAACATGGCGGAAGGCATGCAGTGTCTCGTCGTTTGCCGATAAGACACGATCTCCTTCTAGGATGCCAGCATGCCAAGCTGGAGAACCCGCTTCGATGGGGCCCGCAATCGGAGCTTCAAGAGGCACACCGACGGCAAACAGAATGGGAATAATGATTAGGGCAATTAAAAAGTTAGCTAGGATTCCACCGGCGAAAATCAAAAAACGCCAGCCGACACTTTTGCCGAGAAGGCCATCAGGCGAACTCGAGTTTTCTTCGCCGGCCATCCGGACATAGCCGCCTAAAGGAATCAAAGAAATGCGGTAGTCGGTATCGCCCTTTTTAAAACCAAAAAGGCGTGGGCCAAAGCCGAGTGAAAAAACATCAACGCGAACTCCGGCAGCGCGAGCAGCAAGATAGTGTCCGCCTTCGTGAAAAAAGAGGAGTAGGCCAATGCCCAGAACTGTGAATAAAGTAGCAAGCATCAGGTGCGAGTGCAGATGGATTGAGCAAACTCGCGGGCCCAGGTGTCGGCAGCGAGCGCGTCTTGTATGGTGTCGGCTGTAAAGCCAGGGTTTGCAGAAAGTGCTTCTGCCAAAATCGGGACAATGTCAGTGAAGCGAACCTCGCCACGCAAAAAAGCCTCTACTAAAACTTCATCGGCAGCATTAAGGATCGCCCCCGATGCACCACCCTCGCGGACGACTTCGAACGCCAGCTCAAGTGCCGGGAATCGCTCTGAATCGGGTGATTCGAGGCTGAGATTCGAAAACAGTATCGGGTCAAAGCCTTGCAGCACGGGGTCGGCTACACGGTGCGGCCAATGCAAGGCGTAATGCACAGGGAAGGCCATGTCGGGTCGCCCCATTTGTGCAAGCAAAGAGCCATCATGAAACTCAACCATGGAATGAATGACCGATTGGCGATGAATCAAAACTTTGATTTGCGAGGCGTCCGCAGAAAAAAGGTGAGCTGCTTCGACAATTTCAAAGGCCTTGTTGACCATCGTGGCCGAGTCGATAGTAATGCGCGGCCCCATGTCCCAGTTTGGGTGAGCCAGAGCTTGAGCCGGTGTAACGGCATCAAATTGGTCAAGCGGTGTGTCCCTTAGCGCGCCACCCGAAGCCGTGAGGTAAAGCGTACGGAAGCCCTCGCCCGGGCTAGCGGCAAGGCACTGGTGAATCGCCGAGTGCTCAGAATCTACAGGAATAATCCGCCCACCGTTTTGAGCTGCCAACTGCATCAGTGCGCGGCCAGCCATGACAAGCGATTCTTTGTTGGCCAAGGCTAAAGTACGACCGTTTTTCAGGACGGCTTCCGAAAAAGGCAGGCCTGCCGCGCCAACAATCGCATTGAGGCAAATTTCATATTCACCATGCTTAAGGAAATCGAGAAGGGCGTCTCGCTGGGCGGGGTCTTTCGTTAGGAAAGTTGGGCATTCAGGCCAACCTTGGCTAATCAAGAGCAAGGCCTCTTTGCGCGAATGGGCTGAAAAACCGGCCGGTACGAGCGAAGAGCTGTGGCGCCGAAGAATATCGCAAGCTTTGAGCCCAACCGTGCCGGTGGCTCCTAGGACTATGACGCGATTCTGTGCACTCATGAATAGCCCATCATAGGGCGGCTTGAAGCCGTTTTCTCTTGTAGACTAAGGACATTGGCTTTCTACTTTCGTTAGCCAGAGCCCTCTCCGACCCATTCCCTCATGCGCGCATTCCTTGCACTCCTCTCCGTTCTGGCTCTTTCTGCTGCCGTATCACAGGTTGCACCCACTTTGCATTCTGCACCTGATGCCCAGCCCACACGGCTTCTTTTAAAGAATTTAGACTGGGACACATCTCAGCCTCTGCCCGCGTTACCTAAACACGGAACCCTTTCTAATCAAGAGGCGGCCGATGCCGGTTACTGGGTTGTGCAGGCCGCTCCCTCAAACCGCGCTCAACTCGAAGATTGGGTCAGTGCAAATGGGGGGCAGGTTTTTGATTATGTCCCGCACCATGCCTTTGAGGCTCGCATCCCTGCTTCGGCATTAAGCGCATTGCGAGCACAAGAGTCCTGCCAAGAAATTCTTGCTGTTCACCCATTCCTCAAGGTATCGCCAGACACCGGGCACTTCGGCACTGTCATGGATCAACCTGATGGCTCGATGGCGTTGTCTGTCGAATTATGGCCTGATGCAGATCTCGCCACTGTTTACGAAAAAGTAACCGAGTGGGGCGCTGTCGTCCTAGAAGAAGCGGTGACCGAACGATACACGCGGCTTGACTTGCGGGTGCCTCCTCTGCAAGTTGCGGCTTTGGCAAGAATTCCTGAAATCCGCTGGCTTGAAGAGTCAGTACAGCCGGTTCTGCGTAATGATAAAACGGTTTGGGTCGTTCAAACAAATCGCAACAACGACATGAAAATCTGGAATAAGGGCCTTTCTGGTGAAAATGTCATCATTGGCCATATTGATGGGCGTATTCAAGAGGGCTCGTGCTTTTTTGATGACCCGACTGGCGCTGCTGTTGGCCCAAATCATCGTAAATTGGTGTACATGAGCACGAGTGGTAGCGGCGAAAGCCATGGCACTCACACAGCTGGTTCTGCTGCCGGTAATCGCACACCCGTTGATGGCCAATGGAAATACAACGGCGTCGCCTTTGGAGCACGAATTGCTCATTTGCGTAACAATGAAGTGAATAGTTCTAATTTCCTGTCTAAGCTAACCGTCCTGGCTCGGAAGGGCGCGACCGTTTTTACCAATTCTTGGGGCAACGATGGCACCACGCAATATAACAACTGGTGCCGCGATATTGACGCGATGAGCCATGACTATGAGCCATCTGTGATTTGCTTTGCAGAGACTAACGGGTCCAATTTGAAAAACCCTGAAAATGCCAAGAGCTGTGTTGCAGTTGCTGCAGCCGACCGAAACAATCCTGACCAGAAAGGTTCTGGTGGGCGTGGTCCGACGAGTGACGGGCGTGCCAAGCCAGAGGTCATGGCACCTGGTTGCAGTTTGTATTCTGCAAAAAATAGCAATTCCTGTAGCACAAAAACAATGTGCGGCACATCTATGGCGTGTCCTATTGTTGCGGGTGGAGCAGCCCTTGCAAAAGAGTATTTTGAAAAGGGCTTTTACCCAACGGGTGCAGCTAATTCCGCCGATGGGTTTACTCCATCAGGTTCACTCTTACGCGGCCTGTTGGCCAACAGCACGACCGACATGCTCGACATGGGTGGGTGGCCTTCCTACAGCGAGGGTTGGGGTCGGATCCTGCTAGAAAACACAATGAGCTTTGCTGGTGAGGCCGGCGGTCTTTGGGTGATGGATCAGTGGCATATCAATGGCGTCCAGACTGGGCAGACTCAGACTTGGCAATTCGATGTGCCAGCAAGTATGCAACGCCTCGCCGTAACGATGGCTTTTGCTGACGAACCTGCGAGTGCTTTTGCTAGTTACGCCCCAGTTAATGATCTCAATCTTGTATTGATTGCCCCCAATGGTGATGAATATCACGGTAATTTGTTGCGCTTGAGTACCGGCGAGTGGATCGTTAATACGCCTAAGCATGACCCGAAAAATAGCATGGAGCAGATTCGTTTGAATCAGCCAGCAGCCGGCACCTGGACCGTTTCCGTGACCGGGAAAGATGTCCCTCGTGGCCCGCAAGGCTTCGCTCTTTTGGCGGCTTGGCGCGAATAGGAAGCAATGGGGGGCGGCTGTAGAATTCACACCATGAGTGATTCGCCTGCCCCCGACTCCATGACTTACCGCGATGCGGGAGTCAATATAGATGCCGCTGAGTCGGCTCTCGATAAGGCCAAGACGGCCATTCGTGCGACTTTCGGTCCGCGCGTTTTGGCTGATGTCGGGGCGTTCGGTGGTCTCTATCGAGCTGATGGCCTAGGTGACAAGCCTGTTTTGGTCGCCACGGCAGATGGCGTTGGCACTAAGGTGCGTATTGCCTCGGCAGTTGGGCGTTACGATTCTGTCGGCCGCGACCTTGTTCAGCATTGCATCAATGATGCACTTGTTCAGGGCGCAGAGCCGCTGTTCTTTCTCGATTACATTGGGGTCGGCAAACTTGATGACGACATGGTCGCAAGCGCCGTTATCGGCCTAGCTCATGCATGCGCAGACCACAACATGACCCTTATTGGTGGCGAAACGGCTGAGATGCCGGGTGTCTATCCTGAGGGTGAGTTCGATCTTGTGGGCACTCTAATCGGTGTGGTCGAGCGTGACCACATCCTCGATGGCTCACGCTGCCAACCCGGTGATGTCTTGATTGGGCTAGCATCCAATGGCCTGCACACGAATGGCTATTCACTCGCTCGCCGTATCGTCGAAGAGCGTCTGCAGGCGCAGTGGCTCGACCCATTCCCAGGTGATGATTCTGAAACTTGGGCCGATGTCCTCCTTCGTCCGCATCGTTGCTATTTAGAATGCATGCGACCTATGCTGAAGCAGCCGGGGTTGCACGCGATGGCTCATATTACCGGTGGTGGCGTCGTAGGTAATCTGCCACGCGTTCTTTCTGGTTTGGGTGCGCGAGTTTCACGCAAAGCTGTTCCTGCGCTTCCGGTTTTTGATGTACTGGTTCAAGCGGGCAATGTGCCGCGCGACGAAGCATGGCGCGCTTTCAATATGGGGGTCGGGCTAATCGTTGTGGTTGATCCTTCTTTTGTTGATGAGGCAATGCGCGTTCTGGAAGACGGTGGTGAGCAACCTTTCCTCATGGGTGAATTGGCCGAAGGCATTGACGGTGTCGAATGGCTCGATTGATTCTGGCCTTTAGTCTTGTCTCTGCAATGCTGGCAGGCATGGCAGAGCTTGTGGCCTCTCAAAGTGATGCCTCACTTGCGCTGGCTCAAGCGCGACTTGAGACTTACATGCATCAGCCTAAGCCCGAATCCATGCTTTGGCGAAAGAAAGTCTCAGGGCTCCTTCCGATTCTTGAGCATGCCGCCTCGCCATCGGTGGGTGCTGCATGGCGCCTGCTGGCTCATTCAAACGCAGACGCCGATCGCGCGAACTACATCTTGTTTTTACGCCGACATGGGTATGATCTGCCCACCGTCGGCCCGCAAATTTTGACCGGTTCCGAAGAAACGCTTGAACGCGCGTTGGCTATGTGGGGAAGCAATGATTTGGCCGCCACTCAGCACTTACTTGAAGCAGCCGTTTTGCGATTCCCCCTAGATGGTCGTTTTCGGCAAAACCTTTTGTGGTTGTTGCCAGACCAACACGAGCGGTTTTCACTTCGTGACGACCCCCGCGCTTCCGCCCTTTCGGTACTCGCCGCGAGGCGTGCATTTCGTTAACCTTGATAGACCATGAGAGCCTTCCTTACTGCAATCCTCACTTTCCTTCTTTTCGCTGCACCACTCGCAGCGCAGGCTGACATTCAACTAAAAAAGAATGATCACAAAAAGCTAGGGAAGCCATTTAGCGTTTGGTTAACAGGCAAGCTTGAAGCCGACTTTGAGGCCACGACAGGCGCTCTCGAAGATTTGTCTGGTGCAATCGTTGATCTCGAAAAAAAGACCAGGGGCGTTCCCGTTCTCTCGATGGTAGCCGATTGGGGTTTTGTTCTTGATGCTTATCGCACCTTTTCGACCAAGGGCTTGAAAAAAGGAAAAACCACGCTGCAAGAGATTCCAGGTGACCGCGGAGCCTATGCGCAATTTTTGCCAAAGAAGTACAAAGGCAAGCAGTCATGGCCCTTGCTTGTCATTCTTCCCGGTGACCATTTAGAGCCAGAGGCTGCAATTCAGCAATTGCCAACAGAGATGCTTGAGCAGTGCATTGTGGTAGCCCCAGATATGCGCGACCTCAAGCCAGGCGAGGCTTTGTCGGAATCAAAAGGGCGGCTTCGTTTACTGCTTCCACTATCGATTGTCTCGGGCTCTCTTATGGTTGACCGCAGTCGCGTCATGCTTTTAGGTTTGGGTTCTGGCGCGGCTGATGCGTCCACTTTGGCCGCTGCTCAACCGGGCGTCTTTTCGGCTTACGCATGGGCGGGTGGCGCCATAGCGTCTGATTTGGCTGAGGGCAATCTGGCCTTGATTTCGGGTAAAGAGCACCCAGACGCGCCTTCTGCTTTAACATGGCTTCTTGGGCATGCGCCACGCAATGCTTACCCCCTCGAGATGGATATCCAATTCACCAACGACTGGAGCAAGCGCTTTTTCTATGTCTGGGCCAAACCTGATACAGGTGTCGAAGGCCGCACACCGCGCATGAAAGTCGTGGTCGATCGTGAGAGCAATACAATTCGCATCGATGCGGAGGCCGTTGAAAAGGTCGATATTTTCCTAAACGATGTGCTTCTTGATCTCGACAAGCCTGTCCAAGTCGTACGCAACGGCGAGAATTATGTATTTAACGCACGGCGTTCAACAGGCACGATTCTTGAGTATTTCTTAAATACTCTTGATTCGAGTTCAATCTACACTGCAAAGATTCGTGGGCTTAGCATCCCAGCCGTTGCAAAATGATTCTGTGCGCCGCCTTCCTGGCGGGTCTTGCTGTCCTGACCATTGAAATCGTGGGCGTCCACTGGATGGCGCCTTGGTTTGGTGCTTCTGCACTGATTTGGAGCAATCAGATAGGCATCATCCTTTTTGCCATGGCAGCGGGTGGCTGGCTTGGTGGCCGCATTACGCGAAAGAAAAGTTCCCTTATGCCCTATGCTGCCGCATTCCTTTTGATTGCGGCCCTTTACCTGAAGATGGGCGAATGGCTTCTGCCATCCTTTGCTTCGTTGTTTCAGCCTGAGGGCTTGCTTCTTGAAGAAGCTGCAGCATTATTCTTTTCGGGTTCTTTAGCGGCATCCATTTTCTTTTTCGCACTTCCCGTTTTGTGCGCTTCCTTGGTGACGCCGATGCTTATTCATGAGCACTCTACGCGCATCGGTAATGTCGGCCAGGCCGCGGGTGAAGTTGCTGCCGCCGGCACTTTAGGTTCTCTTGTCGGCGTTTTCGGGACGACCTTTTTCTTGCTGCCCTTTGGGGTGCCCTCCACTCTTTTCGCGGTTACGCTGGCATTGGCTTTCGCTGCATTGAGTTTGTGCCGCAATCGCCTTGTTCTTGCTCTTGTTGGCGTTCTGGCGCTTACATCCCTTCTGGTTTTGTTGTACCCAGCACCGGCTTTCTCCGATCTGCCTAGCCAAGCTAAACTTCTCGAGACCCGAACTAGTTCTTATCAAACTTCGCGAGTCATCGAACAAAGCGACGGCACGCGCTGGCTTCAAGTCAATGAGGGGCTCGATTCATTTCAGAGTATCTGGAAGCCAAACTCTCTTTTCCCAGGGGGCTATTACGATCTTTTTGCCCTTGCACCCGTCTATGCCAACGCCAGAAATCAAGAGAGCTTTCAAGCCTGGTTGTTAGGTGCTGGTACAGCCTCAGCCGTTGGGCCTTTGACTTTCCCACTCGGCGATTCATGCAAATGGTCCGTAATCGGCGTCGAGCTCGACCCTGATGTTATCGAGCTAGGGCAAAAATGGATGCCTCTTCCCGAGCCACTTGCTCAAAATTATACAGCCTTGCCCGCCATGGATGCCCGCGCGGCTTTGCGCGTAGCCAACCCAAATTCTCTAGATTGTGTGTTGCTTGATGCCTACGCAAATCAATTCGAAATCCCAGTTCACTTGGCTTCGGTTGAGTTTTTCTCAGAGGTCGCTTCTCGCTTACGAGATGGGGGAGTTTTCGCCATGAACATCGGTGCTGCAGGCCGTGGTGCGCCTTTCCTGCAAGATGCTTTGTGCGGCACCCTGAGCCAAGTTTTTGCTGACCTGCGTGTTCAACGTGTCCCTTGGAGCCGTAACCGAGTTATTTTTGCTCGCAAAGGCTTGCATCTGCCTCCTTTGGCTGGTTTGAGTGCTCTCCTTCCATCTGGTCTTCCCGCCTCACTTGGGGCCAGTTGCTTGCCTGGGCAAGTCGTCGATGGCGCACCGAAATCCTACTGTTTACTGTTGGATGCCAAAAACCCTTTAATCTCACTTCAGTGGCAAGCCTGGTGGGAGGCCCTTTCCTAGGTGTTTTCCTGCCTACTCTTGCTGACGGCTTTTTTTCAGCAGCCCCTCGATGACGCGGTTTCTTTTTTAACTTGGAATGATACGCATCGCCAGACAGAGTCTTTGTCGTGGCAGGCTTTTACTTTGGTTTCTGCTGGTGCTGAGCAAGAGGCACGCTCGGTCATTCGTCAAATCCTGGTTTCATCTCCCGATGACCCAGATGCTTTGCGCTACTCCATTGAGTTAGATGCCCTCTATCCAAAACTTCACTCCGAGGTTTTGCAACGAGCTTTTGAGTGGCGTAGCAATTTTTCGGCAGCCCAACCTGCTGCGGTGCAGGCCTCGGTGTCCAACATGATTCAATTTCTCGAAACCGAAACCATGCGCCGAGACCAATTGGCTGCCAAACGAGTTTTGCTCTGGGCAGCGCCTTTACTTGGGCTGTCTTCCCTAATCGGTGCGGTTTACTTCCTTTCGAGGCGTTTTGCATGAGTTTTTTTCGACGCCGCCGTGGGCCATCTACGGGTCGCTTGGTCGTTTATGGTCCTGATGGGCTAGCCCTTCAACGCGATATTTCAACGCAACTCCTCCAAGATTTTCTCGAAAAGATGCTTGTTGCAGGTGGGGCTACTGCGCGATTGCAGTGGGAGAAGATGGGCTTAATTAGTTCCGAATTGGTGCAGTCTCATTGGCCGCCGGGTTTGCCGCTTCCGCAAAAAGCCGTTCTGCGTTCAGGGCATTCCTTGGGCACAGGGATGGCTTTGCAAATCGACCTCCAAGATGTTTCTGGAGTCAAAGATTTTGCGACAGACATTATTCGATTGCTCGAAGGCAAATCGCCGCTAGTTGACTATGAAGTTCTCGTGCCCGAGCCAATCGTGCCCGAGCCAATCGTGCCCGAGCCAATCGTGCCCGAAATGGGGCCATTCGCCTTCCAAAGCGACGGCGTTGCTTTGGAAGGAACTTCTCCAGAGAAATTCCATGCCAGCGACTTTGAATGGCTCGTGCCAGGCTCTCGTCTAGCAGATAGGCATCGTGGCTATTGTCGCGTCAAGAAAGTTGACCTAGCTCATCGTCAAGCCATCCTCCGAGATGCGAAGGGGGAAGATTTCTTAGTTACCCTCGACGAGCTTGCTAGCCAATATTGGCATAGAGACTAAAAAAATAGGGCGCACGATGTGCGCCCTAAGGGCTGAATCAGGACGGTGTTTAGAGAATATCCAAAATGCCAGAGCTGGATGCCTTATCCACAAGCGTGCTTGTAGCTGCACGATAGTTAAGGTCGCTTGCAATGATTGAGTTCCAGGGCAGGTTGTCTTTGTCAGCAACCATACCTAAGCCAATCGCCGAGAAGGCCCGTGCGAGTTTCGTCATCTTTTCGTCTTTCATGGCCGTGATAAGTGGGTCAACAGAACGACGATCACCAATGAAGCCAATTGCCATTGCTGCGGCTGACAAAACGGCAAGACGAGGCATGCGCTTGCCATCGGGCGAGAGAAGCCCGAGCAGGATATCGACGACCTCGCGGTCTTTCATCAAGCCGAGAGCAATAGAGGCCTGTCGCAAGAGTTGAGGCTTGCGCTTTGACTCTTGAACGATTTGGGAGATGTAGTCTTTGTACTCTCGGGCAGTCAGCAAGCCAAGTGCAACACTTGCGTAGCCGCGGTACTCGAGGTCAGAAATCTTATCCATGGATTGCCTTAAAGACTCTTTCGCGCCTTCGTTGGCCATAAGACCAAGAGAAATCGCGTAGGCCGCCTTGGGTGAAGGTGACTTTGTCTTGTTGAAGACTGCCAAGGTCGTGCTATGGACAAGAGGTGAAACTTGACCACCATTGTCAGCAATACGGAAAGCCATCACGCCAAGAGCTAGGCCTGCCCAAGGCTTGTAGGCACTCTTGCCTTTTTCTAGTTTCTTAATCAAGAAAGCCGTTACATTTTTGCGCACAGGTGATGTGTCGTCAGCAGAAGCACCAATGTAGGCAAGTGCAATCGAGGTGAAATTGCGCTCTTGGCGGTCTTTAGCCTTATCGCTGGCTTTGCTGAGAGCTTTGAAGACCTTGCCAGCGTAGGGCGCATTGCCAGGGGTGAGTAGGCCAAGGGCTTGCACACACGACTGGCGAATCTCTGTCTTGGTCTTAGTGCTAGTCTCTAAATCTAAGAAAGACATCACTGCGCGTTCTCGTAGTGGTGAGTCATCAGCAGTCTGAAGTAGCAATTTCGCAATCGCGGTGGGGCAGTGGGAGCGCGATAGGAAATCGTGCGAATCGTCGGCCAAATAGTTGGCGAGCTTATCTGCAAGCGGCGCTGGGTCGTCAAGCTTCAGGAGCCCAATAGCAATGACACATGCAACACGGATGTCTTTTGCAGGGTCGTCGTCGGTAGATAGGACTTCCCAAAGAGTATTAGCGAGCCGTGCTTGAATCGCAGAGTCTTGCTGGGTGCTGCCCAAAAGGCCTAGACCGTAAGCGGCGAAAGAACGGGTGCGGACAGGGACGCCAGTGGATTTGCCGACAAGTTTCCTGCCTTGCTCTGACTCTGTGAGCAGTTGCTCAAGGATCTCTAGCGCTTCAACATTTTGAAGAATGCCTAAGGAGACCCCGGCGGTCTCAGAAATTTCCTGTGAGGAAGAATTCAGTCGCTCGCGGAAGAAAGCAGCCGATTCTTTGGGTGCAAGACCTGCTTTGGCTAAGGCAATCATGCAGGCACCAACAATGTCTTTGTTGTCGGCTGACTCAAGGGTTTGGTTGAGTGCCGGGATGATGCTGTTGAGGATCTGTGACCGTGAAGGTGCCAAAGTGGTGGGCTTGGCGGCAACAGCGCCCAAGCCAGCGAGTAGATCGCCTTCGCCGGAAGTTGTTTCGGCTTCGTGGACTTTGGCCTTCAGGTTTAGGTAGGCGTCTTTATTGAACTCCCACCAGAATTCCCAAGTAGAGAGGTCAATGCCCGAGGCGGGAGGTGGCGTGGTTGCAGCAGGTGCAGACGGTGCGCCTGGGGCGGACGGAGTCGATGGAGTCGATGGAGTGCTGGGGGAGCCAGGGGCGGCAGGGGCCGCAGGTGCAGCGGGAGCTGCGGGGGCAGCAGGTGCGGCGGGGGCCGATGGCGCGCCACCGGCAGGAGGAACCGTGTCACCAGGGCCGCGATAAGTGCCGCCATGAGCCGCAGCTTCAGGTGCAAACCAGAGGAGAAGCAGGAAGGCAAGGAAAGGAAGGATTTTTTTCATGATTAGAGGCTGATGTAGGTGCGCCGTCGTATCGATGCAAATAGTGTACCAACCGCTGGCCTAGTCAAACTTGGGTGAGTTGTCGCCTTTCGGTAACATCGCGTCAGGAAGAGGCGTAAATGCAACTTTCTAGGGTGTGCGCGTCTTAGGTAAGAATGCTTGTTTGAACATCAGGGTTGTCCATTCAATCTTAACCAGCAAAACAGGGCTCTGTGAGTCAACTTCTTTATAGACAAGCGTGTCCCAGACAACCCTTCCGTAGCGTTTGCCGGCAGATGGGTCAGCGCTGGCGATAGTTACTTCTGCGAAGATCCTGTCGTGAGGTCGCGCCGGTTGTAAGAATTTTTCAGAACTAGACTCCAGTGCAAGGATATTTGGGCCAAGGAGCCCTTCTTCGTAAGCAAAGCCAGAGGCCATTGCCGCAAGCAGCGTTCCGTGCGCGATCGTTCCTCTAAAGGGCGTTTTCTTGGCAAATTCGGGGTCAAGGTGGATGGGGTTTTTATCCCCGGAGACATCGGCGTAGCGACGGATTAGCTCCATGGTCAGTGTTTTGCACGGGCTACGGAAGGCTTGACCAACTTTGAAGTCTTCAAAGGCGAGCTGTGGCTGAGGGGTGGTTTCAGAATTATGCACTTGTTTTCCACATTGTTTTCCACAATGCAATCAACAATACCTTAGCAACGCCCTGATTTTTACGCAATAACAGGGCACATTCCGGCTTTCCCCGACAATCGACTTTACATAATAAATATTATCGGACGATGCGCATGGGCTAGAGATTCCCCCTCTTGACTTGTAAATCACTCAGCGGGTTGCTCAGTGCTACCTGGGAGGACTTCTTTAGGCAAATACTTCGTCATATGGAAAGAGCCTGCCCTCCAGGTGCCGATGAGCAGGTCACCTACCCGAATTAGGGAAGTAGCTTCTTTTGGGACGCACTCAACCGATGCAGACTGGTCTTGATCTTGGGTGTGAACTCTTATCGGGCTGATCTCGGCGACCTTCGCCATCTGCGTGTTAGCCCCATCAGTAGCCGTCGCGGCGCCAGAGTTGATGGACACAGCTTTACGGATGCGCTCAAGGCCCTCGTCAGAAAAAGTTTCCAACCACTCTTCGAGTGGCATCCCTTGCTCGACGCAAAGCCACTTAAGAAAGGGCTGGTAAAGCGCCCAGCGTTGCTCGAAAACCTGTTCCTGAGGCGACTGAATGAGTTGGGTCGTTAGTTTGGCAACAATATGAGGCCCTGAAGACTGCGGAGTGATTCCATTTGCAAAGGACTTGATCTCTTGCAACTGAGATTCAGGAATAGGGTCGCTGGCTAAGTCAAATAGATAGGCATCTAAGAAATAGTTGGCGTCAACTAGGTCATCGAGTGGGCCAGCTTCCCCTTCGTCGGTTTGTTCTGGGTCAAGCTCGTCACTTACGCCAGGTGGCAGATTTAGCTGCGCCTCAAGCATGGCAAAGGCACCCTCGATACTGCCGCCCCGACATCGCAGTTGGTCGAATGCAGTCAGCGCATCAACTGTGCTGGACGAGTCTGTTGTCGGTAAAAGGGAAGCCGATGCAAGCGCAACTGCGATGCCGCTCTGGAGAGCCTCGAGGTCAATGTTGGACTCGAAGGCGAGTTGATCAATCAACTCTTGGGCACCATGCTCCTGAGCGATTTGACAGGCCTCTCGCCAGGACCAGCCTGGGAGTGCGTCAACCATGGCTTGAACCTTAAGAACTTGGTCGGTGCCGGTTGCGCCCGAGTCTGAACTTTGTTGCGCAAGTAAAAGCCGCTCGAGCTGCAGTTGAGAGAGGCACTCGCGAGGGTTCTCGCCTCGGATCCTGCAGATATCAGCATCAAGAGCAGCAATAAGCCCCTCTTGCATCATGGCTTGTGCACCAGGAAGGGGCTGATATAGGCCCTCTTCATTGAGTGCCAAGCGCCCCACTAGAAGGAAGTGAGTCGCCTGTGTATCTTCAAATTTAGGATAGGCGGTCTGGAAATTCTGGCCCGTCCAAGAATCAAGCAGCATGGCTTGGCCATTTTGCGCACCATTTGGGCGAAAGAGGCCAAGGTTGGCATCTAGCAAGCGCGCCCAAGGTTCGTCGGCTTGAATACTCGCGGGAGCCCAAAAAACAGCTGGTGCTGCACCAAGGCTCGCTGATTCTCGTTCCAGGAGAAACCACTCTAAGAAGCGTGCCTCAGCACCTTCTTGGAGGCACCAAGGTTCTTGGCGGAGTGCTGATTCCCACTCTTGAGTGAGTGCGGATTCGCTTTGAATTCTGGTTTGCAGCTCGTCTAGGAGCTGCAGCAGAGTTGCGTCAAAGGGGCTTTCGTGCAAAAGATGTCTTGGTGTTTTAGAATGGTGTAATGGATCAAATCCACAATCTTGATTGGCTCGTTGCGGGCATCCTGGCCTATGGTGTCGTAGCGGGGATGGTGCGTGGCTTCTTACAACAGTTTACTCGCCTGTTTGCGTTGATTGGTGCCCTCCTTTTAGCCTCTTCCTGGAACCCGCTGACCCATTGGCTGGCTACCGTTTATTCTGATCAGGCAGAAATCTCTGGTCGAGTTCAGGCTGATGTTGAGCTACTCATTTTTCTTCTAGCCTTTGTGGCTTTGCTTTTGTTGAGGCGCACAATACTTGGTTGGCTTGGCTCCCCCGCCGGAGCTGACGCGCGTGCGGCTGGCGCTCTTAGCGGGCTAGTCGGTGTTGTTTTGCTTTCAAGCTTGGTGCTCGGTCACCAGAAGGCCCGAATGCCCCACGAAGATTTTTCGGAGTTATTTTTTACTCGTTACTTACATCGGCCAACGGTCGCTGCCCTGAGTTTGTTGCCGAGCTCTCTTGTTCCGAGCATTGTTTTTGAATCTGAGCATGACGAAAGCAGTCTGCCCGAAAACGAACCTCTCCTTCCGTAGAGTGGTCGAGGGTATATTTTGCAAAAGAGTCAACCCACTTTTTGCTAGGCAGACCCTTTCCAGAGTGAGAGACAACCAGAGATCCATCTTTCCAACTCGTTGTTAGCGGCTGCTCATCGGTGCCAGCTCGTGCGAGACACCAAAGACAAAGAGCTAAACTCGCTAGCGGCTGGGTGATGAGTGGAAGGTTTTCTTGCGCTTCCTCGGGCGTCCCGAGGCGGAGGGCTGCGGCAAGCAAAACACTTGGCGCTTCTCCTTTCTCGAGTCTCTCTAAAGTTGGTGGCTGATGGAGCATCGCGCGCAGCCAATCAAGCCGCCCCAAAAGAACCAAGTCTTCATCGAGTCTATTTTGCAGCTTGTTTTCTTCGCTAACTGGAACACCAACCATCGCCCAGCCCAAAATCAGACCACGTACCCCACGCAGGCGGTGGAGAGTTGCTCGCATTGCCTCGTTGAGCAGTGCAGCGAGCTCGGGGGAGCGATCGTAAAGAGAGGCGTTGGATGCTGACATAGAATAGGTTTAGCAGGACAGGAGCATAGAAACAAGTTGTGCTGTGGTGCCGAAGGGGGGACTTGAACCCCCACTCCCTTGCGAGAAATGGATTTTGAATCCATCGCGTCTGCCGATTCCGCCACTTCGGCTACTACAGCGACGCAAAATATAGCAATGCGCCCCGCAAATCGGAGCATAAAAACTCCTTTTTGCGGGGCGCATTGAAGGAATGCTGGATTTAGAGGATGTCCCCTACCAGAAGGGTGCTTAGTAATTCCGAAGTAAAGTCATAGGCTTGAACATAAACCTTTGAGCCTGTTAGACCTAGCGGCAGCCAAAGCGAGTTGGTCGCAGCCCCGAAGCCATCGGATGTAATGGTTGGCATGCGGATAATTGGCATTTCAAGTTGGACAATACCGTAACGCGTTAGCAAGGGCGCCGATCCTTGAAAGGATGCAGCGAAAGCAATTGGGCTATTCGCAACGCAACCTGTGACCGTAAACATTGCAAAATCGTCTGCGACAAGGTTTGTGCCACCTAAATCAGGAGCCAATACGGCGGGCGTAAAATTGACTAGCCCAAGCGAACTATCGTCGCTTCTATGAAGGATTTGCCCCTCAATTGCATTGTTGCTGGCAAGCGCCCAATAGTTACGACTCGCAGTTAGGTTGTCGTCGCAATGAATGAGTTGAATGCCACCGAGGTTATTCGCGACAAAATCATTGCAGTCGGCATCGGTTTGCCCACCAATTTGGAAGTCAATCGCCCAGCCCTGCATGCCAGGCATCTCTTCGCAAACAACACCCCAGTCAAGGTTGGTGAAGTTACTGCGTGAAACATGGCCCCGTACATAATTGTGGTAGGAAGGGTCGACCTCAGTATTTGTGTATATCCCGACAGTGTTGGCGCGACCAAGACCATTAAAAGTATTGTCTTCGAAATACCCTCGCCCGTTTGAGCCAAGGAAAGTAATGCCGGTTTCACAGTAGAGGAATTCACTTTCAGAAATTGTGACATCTGCATGAAGCACCTCAAGGCGTGCGCCTTCGCCGCAACGAGCAAAGCGATTGTTTGCCCAAATTAAATCAGCACCATTTTCTTTGCACGCAAATCCGATCATGGAAAGCATGAAAGTGCTTTCACTGCAGTTCACTTGAGCACCATTGTTGGCTCTTACCCCAGTAGCGCAACGCGTAGTGCTAATATCAGTAAGCTCAACTTGAGAGTCGCTAAAGGCAAACCCATTGGCGAGCCCACTCAGATTGCCGTAGATATCTAAGGCACTTGTCTGAGCAACGGCGTGATTGACGCCCCCTACTATGGCGAGGCCTGTGTAAAAGTAATTCTTAATTTCACAACGAGTCACTTCGAGGCCATCAAAAGAACCGTAGCGATAGTCAGTAACAACGCCGTTGCGGCCATCTGCGCGGAGTGGGAAACCAGGGTTGTTGCCATCGAAAACAAGACCATACAAGGTAACATCGTTAGCGCGAACTAAGCAGTTCGTTGAAGATGCCCCTAAATCTAAATTCGGTGCTGGCCCGCCGGGCGCAGAAGTCGTGGGCATAATCACAACCGAGCCTGGGTCGGTCGCGGCTAGAGTAAGAGACTTGTCAATAACAAGATCTTCAACATAAAGCCCAGGGGAAATGAGGATGACATCACCGTGGGAGGCCGCGTTAATAGCGTCTTGGATGGAACCAAAGGCGCCATTGCCGCCGTGGCCAGCAGTGAGGGTCGATGCGATGAGGATGAGGGGAATAAGCATTGCAATGAGGGCTAAACCCAAGATTTATCATAATGGAACTTCCTAGAAAGCGCCAATAGAAAATGTAAGCCACTTAACGGAGAGCGTGTGGCCGTCGCCCAACCCCTTTGCCCGTAAGGAGTTGCAGGCGTTTTAGCCCGTTACGATTTGCCGCCCTTTGAGGGCCATATGTGCTGTATTCGTCTCTAAATCAGTGGGGGAAAGGCAAATCGAAGATTCTAGCTCAAAAGGGCCTGAGCCAGGGAGGTCGTCAAAACGACCTGAATTTGCAGCCCATTGTAAATTGCGATGGCTTAAATCTTTGCGTGAAGTCACGATAGAGTCGTGGCCAGACCGATTTTTAAGGGGTGAAAACTCGTCCTGTCGAGTTGCGAGCTGCACAACAGTGCGCTCGGCGAGAGCCAGCGCGTCAAAGACGAAAGACTCAAACTTAACACCTTGATTTTCAGTGAGGCTGTCTTGCCCGTGCAGGGCCAAAATCTGCTTATGCGCAAGGTGGAGAGGTAGTTGCGCTTCGGCCATTTCTTGAACGAAGTCAAGTGCGAAAGCATGAATCGCAATGTTGCCCGCCCGAAATAGAAGCCCCCCATCAGGTGCCCGCTCAGAGCAAAGGTCTTGGGGCATGTCGGAATACTCGATACAAAGTGTTCGTTTGTCGCGGCAAACGAGAAGCCCAACCTTTTCGGACGGCTCAACCTTTTCAACAACTTTGGCAGACATCTGTGCATCAGCCAATAAGTGTTGGCCAAGGAAGACAGGGTCGCCAATAAGCGCAAGAGGGTTGTCGACCTGGCAGTAATAGAGTGTGCTTACTCCATGATCTTTAAGCTTTGTTAAAGCTCCACTCGATTTGAGTGCTCGATAAAAACCGCCATGGCCATCAGGGTTGCGGAAGAGGCGGTCTGGTGCAGCCAAAAGCAGTTGACCCTCAGGGCTCAATGCTGGAAGTGTGCCTTGGCAGGCAAAGTGAATGCTGGAAGAACCTAAACCAAACCAATTGCGCTTAGCGAAAAACTCTTTTGTCTCTAAGTCGTTGCCTGGGCCTGTCTGAATCACCCAGTGAACTTCAGCCTGTGCTAATTCACGAAGCCGTTTAATCTGCCCTGCAAAAATCTGGAATAAACTGGCGCCAGAAATGGGGCTGAGCGGAAAAGCACCCTTCGGGCCATCAAAACCAAGTCGTGAAGCTTGACCGCCTGCAACAGTCGCAATCGCAATGTCGCCAGACCTATAGGCATCCCAGGCGCACTCTTGTGCGGTCGCCTGGGATGCCGAAGCTGGCAAGGACGGGGGGTGGAGGTCAGGCGGAGTCAGGCCAGAAACATCGGTTTGAGCGGGGAGCTCGAGCGCGCGTTGCTGCTGCTCAAGAACACCAAAGTCAATGGTGGCTAAATCTTGGAGGAACGTAGCTTTTGATGACCCTCTCAGCTTATGGAAAGCTTCAAGTGCCAAGATGAGGCCGCGTTCCTCGAGAGCCCCGAGGATGGAGCTTTCAGACAAATTAATCTTGACCGTCGCCAATCTTGTCGAGCGCCTCTTCCATGAGGTCGACGAGGAGGGCTAGCTTCCGCTCGAGCAGAAGCTCGCGGCGAGTAATCTTTTCGACAATCGGAGGAAGGAGTGCCTCAAGAACATAATTGTTAATCATGTTGATGATCTCTGCGCGGTCAGCATCGACCAACTTGTGAAAGTGGAAGTGGTAAGCGTTATCTAGGACATCTTGAGAAAAGGCCATTGACTCTTCAGTCAGGGACTTGAGCTCGCTAGGGTCGTGCTCAACTTTGTAGACATCTTTACGATAAGTCTTGAGTGCTTCTGCGAATTTTTGTTTCACGGGGATGTGTGTGGGGCTAGTCGAACTTGCGGAAGGCTAGACAAACATTGTGCCCACCGAAGCCGAGAGAATTGGAGAGGGCAGCTCTGAAATTGCTTTCGCGAGGCCCATCAGGGATGTAATCCAAGTCGCAACCTGCCTCAAGGTCAGGATTTTCAAGGTTGCGTGTTTGGTGAGCAACGCCGCGGTATAGCGTGAAGGCCGTGACAACGGCTTCAACAGCTGCGGCCGCACCAATGAGGTGACCCGTCATGGACTTTGTCGATGAAATCGCAATCTGTCGCGCAGCTGTTTCACCGAGCGCCATCTTGAGAGACAGGGTCTCGATGCGGTCATTCATCTGGGTGGAAGTGCCGTGGGCATTGACATAGTCAATCTCGTCGGCATTGAGCCCCCCATCTTGAATGGCCATGCGCATGGCTGCGGAAGGCATTTCGCCGCTTGGGTCGGGTGCGGTGATGTGGCCAGCATCATCGGTTTGGCCAAAGCCAGCGAGCTCGCAATAAATGGTTGCGCCACGCGCTTTTGCGTGCTCAAGCTCTTCAATGACGAGAGCGCCTGCGCCTTCGCCCATGACAAAACCATTGCGCTCGACATCGAATGGGCGGGAAGCCTCTTCGGGGCGGTCATTCCAGGTGGATAGTGCTTTGAGCTGCATAAAGCCAGCCATGGTGAGAGGATTGGTCGTCGTCTCTGCCCCACCGGTCATCATGACATCCGCGCGGCCATCACGAATTTCTCGCATGGCCATGCCAATCGCGTGCCCGCTGGATGCGCAGGCAGATGAGGTCAGGAAGCAAGCGCCCTTAAGCCCGTGTTCAATCGCAATATTACCAGCCAAAGCATTGGCCATCGTATTGGGAATAAAGAAAGGAGTAACGCGTCGAGGGCCTTTTTCTTTAAGGACCTCGTGGTAATCCAAAATGGTCTGGATACCGCCAATACCTGTGCCCAAGATCGCACCCGCACGCATGGGGTCGAAAGCGCCTTCTGTGAGGCCAGAATCAGTCCATGCCTCTCGCGCCGCAACAACACCAACTTGACTAAACCAATCTTGGCGCTTGAGCTCTTTACGAGAGAAGTGGTCTTCGGGGATATAGGTCAGGTTGCGGACTTCTCCTGCAATGCGGGTAGACCAATCTTGGTTTTCCCAACGATCAAGGACGCGTACGCCGCTCTTAGCAGCGAGCATCGCCTCGAAACTAGCAGAAGCACCACAGGCCAGAGGCGTAAGCGCCCCTAGCCCCGTGATGACGACCCGGCGTTTGGCCTCGGTCATAGCGACTCGACCCAACTAGACGTTGAGCTTCTTGCCGATGTAATCAATTGCGCTGCCGACAGTCATGATGTGCTCTGCATCTTCGTCGGGGATAGTGATATCAAAAGCACTTTCGAATTCCATGACGAGCTCAACTGTGTCGAGGCTATCGGCACCGAGGTCGTTGATGAAAGAAGTCTCTGGCTTGAGGGTGTCACGCGATGCACCTGTATGCT
This sequence comes from Planctomycetota bacterium, assembly GCA_018671175.1. Taxonomy (GTDB): domain Bacteria; phylum Planctomycetota; class UBA1135; order UBA1135; family UBA1135; genus JABHIE01. The sequence continues at coordinate 418,184 of JABHIE010000031.1, forward strand.
CGCAGACAATTTCGTAAACCTGTTCCTGAATGTTGGTCACGGGGTATGGGAGGAATGAACCTCGAGGGGGGAAGCCGCGTGGCGGCGAAGGTACAGCTCGATGCTGTGTGGAGAGGGAATTGTAATGTCGCCGTTAGCCGAGGGAAAGCCCCCCATCGACGACAATGACTTGACCCGTGAGGTAACCCCCAGACGGGCCAAGCAAGAATCGGACGGCGCCGGCAACATCTGAAGGCAAGCCCGGACGGCGAAGCGCGATTTTTGACATCATGGCTTCTTGGGCTTTTTCGTCGAGAGCTTCGGTCATATCCGTTTGGATGAAGCCAGGAGCGACCACATTGGTTGTGATCCCGCGGCTTCCAAGCTCAATAGCGACCGAACGGGCAAGCCCGTGGAGCCCGGCCTTTGCAGCGCAGTAATTGGCTTGGCCGGGGTTTCCGATCGTCGCGACGACCGAGCCAACGAGCACGATGCGCCCTGCCTTTTGGCGCATCATGGGTTTGGTTACAGCTTTGACAAAATGAAAGCTACCCGTGAGGTTGGTGCCAATTACTGTGTTGAAGTCATCAGCAGACATGCGAAGCAGCAAGTTGTCGCGTGTAATGCCTGCGTTAGCCACCAAACCGTCGATTCCGCCCCAGGCGTCGGTGACAGCTTTGACCGCGTCAATCGCTGTTTGCGGGTCAGAGATGTCGCCAGCAAGAGGAAGGAAAGTTCCGCCAGCAGCTTCAATCTCTGACTGAGTCGAACTGAGGTTGCCGAGACTTGTCGCTAAGCCAGCCACCTTTGCCCCGCGGGATGCCAGGTCAAGCGCAATCGCTTTTCCGATGCCGCGACTGGCGCCCGTAACTAGGAATCGTTGGTCGTTAAGGGAATCACTCATGATTGGAATATGGCAAGAAGTTCTGGGATGGCATCTGCTTGATGTAGGGATAGCACTTTTGAATTGCGATCAATTTTGCGCGCGAGGCCTGCTAGGACGCGACCAGGGGCAGGCTCGAGGAATGCACCCTCGTCGCCCATTTCAGCGGACATTTGCGCAAAGGAATCTGCCCAGAGAACAGGCGCGCAAAGTTGAGCAGAAAGATTTTCCCGCAAAATCGACGGGTCGCTCGAGGCTTTGGCAGAGGCGTTTTGCCAAACGGGGCATCGCGGCTCATGCATTTCGACGGACTCGAGGGCAAGGTCGAGCTTAGCCGCAGCAGGGCGCATGACTTCCGAATGAAAAGCACCTGCAACGCTGAGTCTTATGGCGCGCCGTGCACCAGCATCTTTGGCGCGCACATCAAAAAGATCGAGTGCCGCCGTTTGACCGCTAACGACAATTTGGCCAGGTGAATTGAGGTTGGCCACTTGGCAGATGAGCCCCATTTCTTTCTGGATCGAATCACATATGGCCTCAAGTGGCTCGCGCTCCAGACCCAGGACGGAAGTCATGGAAGAGTCAAGCTGTTCGCTCGCCTCTTGCATCGCTTGCCCGCGAAGACGCACGAGGCGAAGGCCGTCCGCAAAAGAAAGCGCATTAGCGGCCGTCAAAGCCGTGTATTCACCCAAAGAGAGACCAGCCGCCATTGAGGGCTCGAGTGGCTTGCCCATTTTCTCTTCTAGCGCGGCTAGGGCCGCTAAGGAACAAGTGTAAATGGCGGGTTGGGCAATGTCGGTGCGTGTGAGCTCTTCAAGAGGGCCGTTAAAGCATAGCGATGACAAAGAGAGACCCAGAATCTCATCGGCCTGGGCGAAAATAGATTGGGCCGCAGCGCTGCTTTGAGCAAAGTCTATGCCCATACCAACTGTTTGGGCCCCTTGACCAGGAAGAAGAAGACCTAATTTCATGGGAGAATTGACTATTTACCAACGGATGCGAGCGCAGCCCCAAGTCAAACCCGCACCGAAAGCCGGCGTGATAATGAGTTTGCCCTTTTCTAGGAGCCCACTTTCGTTAGCTTCCGTTAAAGCAATGGGGATTGTGCCTGCCGAGGTGTTTCCGAGCTTGTCAATATTGATGAAGAGCTTTTCGGGCGGAAGGCTAAGCTTTTCAACGCAAGTTTCAAGGATGCGGCGGTTCATTTGGTGTGGGACGACCAAGCCAAGGTCGTCGGGGTCTTGGCCTTCCATGGCCCACTTCATGAGGGCTACCATTTGAGTGACCGCGAATCGATAGACCTCTCTACCCTTCATGCGGAGCAGGTGTGTTCCTTCCGCCAAAATTTCAGGCGTTACTGGCTCAAGGCCACCGCCTTTGGGTCGGCTGATGAAGTGATAGCCACTACCGTCGGCTTGCAGGGAAACATCTTCGATAAGGCCTTGCTGGCAAATATCGTGAGGTTGCAGAACCGCAGCGCCGGCGCCATCAGCAAAAAGGATGACCGAATTGCGGTCGTAGATGTCGCTGATGCGCGACAAGGCATCGCCTCCGAGGACAAGTACATTTTTGTAAGTGCCAGTCGCAATGAATTGCGCACCCGTTGAGAGAGCGTAAACAAAGCCTGTGCAACCAGCGGCAATATCAAAAGCAGGGCAACCCTTTATGCCCAGGCGGTCTTGGACAACGCAGGCTAAGGAGGGAACCGTGTAGTCACCAGAGACTGAAGCGACAACGACTAGATCGATTTCTGCAGGGGTGACGCCTGCCATTTCTAGGGCGTCGCGCCCAGCGGCAACGAACAAATCAGAGGGGCGCTCACCCTCGCGGAGCCAGCGTCGCTCTTTGATGCCAGCGCGCTGACGAATCCACTCGTCAGATGTTTCGAAGAATTGCTGGAAGTAATCGTTTGGAACAACCCAATCAGGAAGCCCCTTACCGATGCCAGCTATACCGACGGGGATGCCGTTCATGATGGGGATTGACTCGCGGCGGCAAGCTCACGGAAACTTTCTTCAATGTGCTTATCAACACCGCTCGAAATCTCTAAACGAACTTGACGCAAGGCTGGAAGCACGGTTTTTGCTTTGGAACGACCATGACCAATCAGAACAGTGCCGTTTACGCCCAGAAGGATTGCACCACCGACCTCGGTGTAGTCAGCCGCGCCCAAAAGCTTGCGAAGTGTGCCTTTGAAATCTTCACCCTCGGCTTGCGAATGCGCGTGCGCTTGATGCGAGAGGTATTCGCTGAAACCTTCCATCACTTTGAGGACAGTGTTGCCAGAGAAGCCGTCGGCCACCACAACATCAGCCTTGCCAAAGAAAATTTCGTTGCCTTCGATATTGCCAATGAAATTAATCGGTGCCCCATCGAGTAAGGAGTAACTCTCTTTAAGGAGTGCATTTCCTTTAGCCGCTTCGCCGCCAATATTGAGAAGGCCAATGCGTGGATTCTCGATTTTAAGTACATCACGCGCCAGGGCTGCGCCCATAACCGCCTGCTGCAGCATGTGCGCGGGTTTAGGGGTTGGGTTGGCACCGGCGTCTAGAAGAACGAACCTGCCCGAATCTCCGAGCATATTCACGGCAATAGCTGGGCGCCGAGCACCCGGAATCATGCGTAAGCCAAGAGTTGCAGAGGCAACTGTTGCGCCAGTATTGCCAAAGGCCACGATGCCTTGCGCATCACCAGATTTAACAGCAGCAACACATTTAAGGATGGACGCATCTGGTTTGGACTTCATGCCCTCAATTGGAGACTCACTTGAAGCAATAGCAACTTCGGTGTGCACGATAGCCGGGATAGTCTCAACGCCATGTGAGCGCAAGCCATCTGTAATTAAATCTTCAGGCCCAACAAGAAGTAACTCGTCAGGTGAGAAGCCATCAAGAATGGCTTGGGAGACACCAAGTATTAGCTCGTGGGGAGCGTGGTCGCCCCCGAGCATGTCAACCGCAATCCTCATGGATGCGGCCTAGAACTCGTCTTTCTGAATGACTTCGCGCCCCTTGTAGTGGCCGCAGTTGTCACAGATGGTATGAGGACGACCCGTGCTGCTGCAGCGTGGGCACTCTTGCAATGTAGCAACAGCTAATTTGCGCGCAGCACGAGGTGTGCGTGCACGGGACTTGGAGATTTTTCTCTTTGGTACGGCCATTTTTCTGCCTTATCGAACTAAGGGATGGGTGTGAGCCCGGTGACCGCCCATTTTCGTGGAAATGGGCCCACGGGTCAAGTGCTGGAGAGGGTTTCTGAGCAGAAAGCTTGAATTGCTTGTTTGAGATCACCGCCTTGACTGCCCTGCCCTTGAGCGAAATCAGGGCGCCCACCTCCACCACCACGGAGCTTTTGCCCGAGCGCTTTGGCTAAATCACCTGCTTTGAAGCCCGAATCGGGCTGGCAACGGAAACAGAAAGGTACCTTTTTGGAATCGCCACCAACGAGCAAAGAGACAGCGGGCAAGCCATCAATGTTTTTGAGAGCTTCGGCTAAATCTCGCAGAGAATCAGCTTCAAGGCCCTCTAGGAAAAGCCACCCGAAGGAATCGGCTTGCTGTTTGAGTTGGTCAGCAATGTCTGATGCAGAAGGCCCGGAGGCTTTTTGCAGCTTTTTAGCGTCTTTGAGTTGCTTGCGCAAATTCTCGACACGCTCAGCAATGCGGTCTTCTGGGCATTTGAGACCCTGGGCAAGCTCACGCAAAAGGTCTTGCTCGGCTAAAGAGAGCCTCGCGGCGACAGGCCCAGCGACGGCCTCAATGCGGCGAACGCCAGAAGCCAGAGCGCGATCACTCGTGATGCGGAAGGGACCAATCCAGCCCGTATTGGGGACATGGGTTCCTCCACACAACTCTTGAGAAAAATCACCGATGCCGACGACTCGAACATCGTTTCCGTATTTCTCGCCGAAGAGTGCTGTGACCCCACTTTCTTTGGCTTTAGCCAGAGTTGTGGTGAAGGGCTTAATCGTGGTCGAAAGCATGGCTTGCTCTTGAACAATCGCCTCGACTTGGCGCAATTGAGGAAGCGACATAGCTTCAGGGTGTGTGTAGTCGAATCGCAACCCTTCGGGAGAAACTCGTGAGCCAGCTTGATTGACATGATTGCCCAAGACCTCTTGGAGGGCGGAGTGCATCAAGTGAGTGGCGGTGTGGTGGCGCTCAGTTGCTCGGCGGGCGAAAGAATCGACTTCGGCGGTGATGGCTTGCGCTGGCTTCAGGGCGCAAAGAGCTTGGCCGCAATGAATGAAGTAGGCGCCTTCTTTGCGTGTCGTGCTCACTTTGAAACCCACTTCACCATCAGCAGAGCGCAACAAGCCAGAGTCGCCGACTTGGCCCCCACCTTCGGCGTAGAAAGGAGTGCGACCTAAAACGACTTCGCCAGAATCACCTGCTTCAAGCGCCATGACGGAAGCGCCTGTTTCATCAAGTAGCGCAAGAATAGAAGCTTCGCAGCTCATTTCGTCATAGCCAACAAAAAGCGTAGGCTTCACTTCGGTAACTTCGAGGCGACTTGCGAGACTTTCTGCGAAGACATCGACAGACAAATCTGTGCCTGCGCGAGCACGAGCGCGTTGCTCGTGCATAGCCTTGTCGAAGCCGGCTAAATCAAATTCAAAACCATTTTCAGCGACAATGACTTCTGTGATGTCGACGGGGAAGCCCCAGGAATCATGCAGTTTGAAGGCCATTTCGCCAGGGAAGACACGGCTGGCACCCTGATGCTTGAGCTCTAGCATGAATTCATCAAGGCGTGCGATGCCGCGCTCGTAGACCTCACGGAAACGGATTTCTTCAGCGCGTACAAGGGCGCTAATCGTGGATTCTTGCTCCGTGATTTCTGGGTAGGCCGCACCCATTGTGGCTTGCACAGCAGGAATCAATTCAGCCAAGAAGGGCTCGCTCAGCCCGAGCTCAATGCCGTCTCGGATGGCTCGTCGTAAAATTTTACGGACCACATAACCGCGGCCCTCTCGCCCAGGCGCGGCACCATCAGCGATACAGAAGAAAACTGCACGGCTATGGTCTGAGACGCGCCGCATACGGATGTCATCGTCAGCTGATTCACCGTAAACGCGCCCGCTTAATTCTTGAATCTTTTTTAGCAGCGGCGCGAAGAGATCGGTCTCAAAATTATTTACCGCACCTTGGGCAACGGCAACAATGCGCTCAAAGCCAAGCCCCACATCGATGTTCTTTTGAGGCAAGGGGTCAAGGACACCGCCGTCTTTGCGCTCAAATTGAGTAAAGACGAAGTTACCAACTTCGACGAAACGATCGGGCAGCTCTTCGATGCCATCATGGCCTGGCAAGGGCTCGCCGGGTTCTTGATCCCAGTAAATCTCAGAGCATGGCCCACAAACACCATTAGGGCCTTTTGAAGGCGCAGAAGAAGGCCAGAAATTTTCCTTTTCGCCCAAGCGGTAAATGCGATCTGTTGGAAGCCCAATTGCCTTATGCCAAATATCAAAAGCCTCATCATCGTCTTGAAAGACGGTGACAACAAAGCGTGATGGATCCCAGCCGAGGACTTCTGTGAAGAATTCCCATTCCCAAGCAATCACCTCTTTTTTGAAATAATCGCCAAAAGAGAAATTGCCCAGCATCTCAAAAAAAGTATGGTGCCGAGGAGTTAGGCCGACATTTTCGAGGTCGGGCACTCGCAAACACTTTTGAACTGTTGTCGCGCGGGTGAGGTCGCGACCCCGCCCCATAAACTCGTCTTTAAATTGGTTCATCCCGGCGCCTGTAAATAGCAGGGTCGGGTCATTGGTGGGAACGAGGGAATCGCTGGGCATACGCAGATGTTCCTGAGTTTCATAGAAACTCAGGAACGCTTCGCGAATCTCAGCCCCAGTGCGGGGATGGCTCATGATCGTCGGGTCGGCCTATCAGCTAGCTGAAGCGGCCTTGCTTGCTTTGGGTTTAGAAGGAGCCGAAGCTGCGGGAGTCTTTTTGGCTGCTGTTGCGGCCTCAGTTTTAACGGGACTCATTTTTTCACGAATGAATGCAGAAATCTCGTCGCGCATCTCGGTGTTTTCAATCAGTAGTTTACGGACGCTCTCACGACCTTGCCCCAATCGAATGTCACCTTTCTCGGGATGGTTGTAGGTGAACCACGCGCCAGCTTTAGAGATCAAGCCGTGCTCAAGGCCCAAGTCGATGACATCGCCCTCGGAGGAAATGCCACATGTGTAGAGCAAATCGAATTCACTACGGCGGAATGGAGGTGCCACTTTGTTTTTGACCACAGTTGCCTTGGTGCGGTTGCCGATGATTTCTTCGCCATTTTTGATTGCGCCAATACGGCGGACATCAATGCGAACGGAACTGTAAAACTTAAGTGCGCGGCCACCAGGGGTCGTTTCGGGGTTGCCAAACATGACGCCAATTTTTTCGCGCAACTGGTTGATGAAAATCACAACGGCATCGGTTTTGCCAATGACTGTGGTCAAGCGACGCAGCGCCTGGGACATCATGCGAGCTTGCACGCCGACAAACACATCACCAATCTCGCCGTTCATTTCGACCTTGGGCACAAGTGCGGCTACGGAATCAATCACCACGACATCAACTGCGTTGGATTTGACAAATCGCTCACAGATGTCGAGCCCCTCTTCGCCAGTTGTTGGCTGCGCAAGCATGAACTTGTCGCTTTCCATGGACATGCCAAGTTTTTTGGCGTAGGTCGGATCGAATGCGTGCTCAGCGTCAATCAAGACTGCGAAGCCGCCTTCTTTTTGCGCCTCGGCCATAATTGACATTGCTAAAGTTGACTTGCCGCTGGATTCTGGGCCATAAAGCTCGCAGACGCGCCCGCGCGGCACGCCTTTGCCGCCAAGGGCTTGGTCAAGCGCAATCGAGCCTGTACGGACGCCACGGATGGGCCCCACGCGATCACTGGCCATATCCATGACAGCTTCGTCGCCATGCGCTTTGGAAATTTCAGCGAGTGCGGCAGCGATAGCTTTTTGCTTAGGGTTGCCGGTGAGTGTTGTTTTTGTTTTTTTGGATGCCATGTTTTTGTTATCTCTGTACGCAGTCTAAAGCGACCAAACGCGAAAGGGAAGAGGTTTGTTAGGTTTTTGTTAGGGTTGGCCAAAAAGCCTGTAAAACCCTGATATAAAGACGGAAAAAAGCGCCAAAGGTAACACTCAAAGCAGAAAGAATTATAAATTATGGCTAAACGCGCACAAAATGAACCAACTGCTCAAAGCGCTCATCTAGGTCTTTACGGGTCGCCTGAGTCAAGGCCTGTGTAGAGAAGGCCTCAACGGTTAAAGAAGCAGCAGCGGTGCCATAGACCATCGCGCGGCGCAAAGATGCGGGGCTGAGATCTTTATGGTGGGCAAGGTAGCCAAGCATCCCGCCTGCAAAAGAATCACCTGCACCCGTTGGATCGACGACGCATTTAGTTGGAAAAGCTGGAAGGGCAAAATGGAAATCTTTGGTAAACAAAGTCGCGCCATGTTCACCTTTCTTGACCACTATGATGTCGGGCCCCATCTGAAGCAAGGCCTCGCCCGCAAGAATGAGATTAGACTGGCCTGTCAGTTCGCGGGCCTCAGCGTCATTAAGAATGAGCCCGTCAAGTCGTTTCATGACGCGCAGCAAAGCCTCTCTTTGGATATCAATCCAGAGGTTCATCGTGTCGCCAAAAACGACTTTACCCTTGAGCGTTTCAAGAGCCTGTAATTGCACATCTGGGCCCATGTTGGCTAAGAAAACAAAAGGCGAGCCAACATAGCTCGTGGGGATGGCAGGCGGTTCCGCTAAAACATTGAGCTCGGTGAGAAGTGTTTCAGCTTCATTCATGTTGCCTTCATACTTGCCCGACCAGCGAAAAGTCGGCTGGTCATCAAAAGACTGAATGCCATCGAGGTCAGCCCCCCGTTCGCGCAATGCAGCCCAAGCCTGGTCTGGGAAATCAGAACCAATATTGGCCGCAAGTCTCACCTTGGTGAAATGGGAAGCAGCAAGAGAAAAGTAAACCGATGACCCCCCTACGACATTTTCGGCACGGCCATGAGGGGTTTCAACGGTATCGATACCAACGGAGCCAACAACGACAAGAGTCATGAGGAAACCTAATTAGGGTCATTCAGGGAAGGGTCGCGGCGCTCACGGGATAAAACCCAAACGAGGCCGCCGATTAGGCCGAAGCCAACCTGCGTGCATAAACGAAACAGGATGCTGACGGCTACACCTAAGGTAAAGAGTGAGCCGTATTGTTGAAAAAAGAAACCGTAGAGGCCCTCGCCAATGCCCCATCCGGCAGGTGCAATGGGGATTGAGGAAACAGTTTGCACGACAGGATAAATCACAAGCTCATCAGCAAAGCCAAGTGGCGCACCAAGCGCAAGGCCCATGCAGAAAAAAGTGAAAATCCCGCAGAGATGAATCGGGAAGGAAAGGAAAACAGCCCTAGCCGTTGCCCAAGGCCGCTCACGGTAAATGGTGAGACTGTCGTCAATCAGGCCTAGCCGCTCTTGGGCCGGCAAGCGTTTCAAGAGGGCGTCGAACCGTAAAAAATTACGAGCACGGCGGGAAAGGTAAATTGCACCGCCTAAAGCCGCTACGCCAACGACCAAGTAAACCCCGCGCGCCACACGGGCTAAGCTGGGGATTGCGCCCCAATTGTCTTGAAAGCGAAGCCAAGTCAAAACGACGGCGGCAATCATGACAAGCGCAAAAAGTCCAATGACACGATCGACCAAGACCGACATGGCCGCGCGCGTGCGGTTTTCGGAAAGCCCGCGCGTGACGAAAACCGCGCGAAGGATGTCGCCACCCGTTAGCCCGGGCATGACATTGTTAAAGAAGTACCCAATAAAACAAAGCCGCAACGAGCGGCCAAAAGAAGTCGGAATGCCAACGGCGTCAAGCAAAATTTTCCATCGCAAAGAAACGATGAGTAAAAGAAAAACCCAAGCCGCTAACCCTACGGCAACCCAGCCCAGCCGAATCTCGCGCATGACCGTGAAAAAACCAGGGCGTGCTTCCCAGCCCTGACCGTGCGCAATCAAGGGGCGCTCGTCAGTGGGCTGGAACTGCCAGGTCTCACTTTGCCAGTCACCAAGCAAATGCCCAGCTAGAGTTTGGGTCGGCTCAATTGTGGTGACTACAGAGTCGTGGAGCTGAATCTGCGCGAGTACATACCAGACCATCAAGCCCGCAAAAATGACTTTAAGGAGAAGCTTGAAATAGCGTGGCATTAGCGAGGGGCCGTGGCGAATGGTCGGATAAGGTCGAGTCGCTTTTGAGCCTCAAGGGCGACTTCGGTCTGCGGGTCAGTTGCAACTTGCTCAAGTGAAAGCATGACAACTTTGACGGCAACATCAAACACAAGCGTGCGATTGGAATCGCTCAATTTATAAGCGTGTGCGCGTCGCCCCAAGCCCACTAACGATCGGGCTGCATAGACCGTGTCAGGAAAAGGTGCTGTGCGCAATGCAATCAAACCATCACGAAAGCTGGCCTGGCTGGTGGATGCCGTCAATGCACGCAACGCAGCTTCTAACGAGACACCCGTGATATCTTCGGTTAATCGAGCATTTTCGTGTGTGACCCATTGCCCAACGAAATGACTCAGGATGGCCATTGATCGAATTCGAGCTTCAGGGGCCTGGTCGAAAAGGAGTTCGATTAAAAGCCAAGATGTGGTCTCAAGAGCCGAGCCTGGGTCGCTCGGATTAGTGTTGGCAAGCAGATCAAGGATGGCCACTTCGACAGCAATGTGGTCATCGACATCGAAAGATTCAGTGCGATCAAGATGGTCGCCATCGTTGAGATATGCATTGGGAGAGGCCAACATCATCGCCGGAGAGCGAGCCGACCAATCACTCGGGTGATGGATTGCCGACAAGTCATGCAGGGCTGTAGCGACTGGGATGCCGCAACTCAGCAAATAAATGGAAGAGAGAATGACAGCTAAGAAGCGGAGCGAGTCGAGGGGCTTTAGCAAGCGCCTATTTTGGCAGGATTTGCCCCCTTGATTCAAGGGAATTTAGCGGTGCAACCGCAAATGCAAAAAAAGAAAAATGGTGGAGGCGGCGGGAATTGAACCCGCGTCCTGTGAAGTCTTGAAAGAAGCTTCTACGTGCGTAGCCTGTGTTCGAATCTCATTGACGCCTTAGCACTCAGGCCAGCGGGGGCGACAACCAGCTCATTGAATTTTGCGCGGCGCTCCCGAGCCAGGATTGCTTTGCTAGCCCGCGATCGTACGCCAAGAGAGCCCAGCGGGCGAAGACTCTCGAAGCGTCACAGACTAAGCTGCGAGGGAGTAATTATTGTTGGCAGTTAATGCCTTGCGTGGGGATTAACGAGGCCATCCACGCAACCTCGGCACGCCACTTAGCCCAGAGAATCTCCCAGTCGAAACCGGTCGCCCCCATTGCCATTTGACAAGCCAAGTTTAGCACGCGGATGCCCAGTCGTGCAGCGAGAAAAAAGCGGAAGCTCTAAAAACCTTTGGTCGCTCGCCGAATGTCGCGCTTGGCTTGGCGATCTTTGAGCACATTCCGCTTGTCGCCATGAGTGCGCCCCCGACAAAGCCCAATCTCAAGTTTGGCCCATTTGCCGCGAAAATAAAGCCGCAGCGGAATCAGAGTGAGGCCTTTTTCACGAGCCTTTTGCCGGATTTTCATGAGCTCTTTCTTTTTGACCAACAGCTGACGCTTTCGGGTGGGCTCATGGTTGTAGACATTGCCCTGGCGGTATTCGTCAATAAAGGCCTGTTCGAGCCAGAGCCCGTCTTCAAGGGGGCGGACGAAAGCCTCTTCGAGACTGACTCGGCCCTCTCGCAGAGTTTTGACTTCTGTGCCCAACAGCGCCACCCCCGCCTCGAAGGTTTCGAGGATTTCATAATCGCGCCTAGCCTTACGATTTCGGGCAATTTCGGTGAGCTTTCTTTCTTTTTGGTCCATGGTGCTTGCACCTGCGGCAGGAAACTGTATCTTATTCGCCGGTTGATTGCTTGCCGAGATGGCGGAATTGGCAGACGCGCAGGCTTCAGGTGCCTGTGTCCTTTTTGGACATAGGGGTTCGACCCCCCTTCTCGGCACCAATCATCAACTGAAAATCGTGTAGGGCAGTAGCTCCAATGGCTAGAGCGGCTGATTCCAAATCAGCATGTTGAGGGTTCGAGTCCTTCCTGCCCTGCCACCCCTACATCGATGGCATTCCCCGGCATCCCCGAAGACATTCTTGGCTCTCTAGAAGAGCCTAACCCCATCGACCTTGGCGTCTTGCGCGAAGCCGTGGCCGCTATTGCAAATCCGCCTGATGCGGCGCTGCAAGCTGTGGTCGATTACGGCCGCGTGCTGTTGGCTGCAAATACGGTTACAAACCTGACTGGCGCCAAAGATTGGCAAACGCTTATCGAGTCGCATCTGCTTGATTGCATTTATGCGGCTGCGCATTTACCCGAAGACCTCCACATCGTGGCTGATTGGGGTTCGGGCGGTGGTTTACCAGGTTTGGTTTGGGCCGCCCTCTTTCCAGAGAAGCAGTTTTTGTTGCTCGAGCGTAATGGTAAAAAAGCAGCCTTTTTAGACGAGGCGATTTTGCATCTCGGTTGGGTGCATGCCGAGGTTCTTACGGGCCAGGGCGAAGAGACCTTGCGCCTCGAAGAAGACGCCCCTGAGGTGGTCGTAGCTCGCGCAGTTGAGCCACTGCCTAAGTTGCTGCGGCGCATGCGCAAGGCCCAGCTTCCTTTCCGCACTTTGATCGTGATGGCTGGCTCAAACTGGGAAGAAGCCTGGGAACAGGTCGAGCCAAGCGAGCGTGCCATCTGGAAGCTCGCCGCAACGCATCCTTATGAGTTGCCAGCAAATCGTGGCAAACGCGCTCTCTTGGTCTTCCGAAGAACCCGCAAGTGACTCAACGCCGCAAGGCCACGCGAATCCCGTTGCCCTTTTCCCGGAGCAAATTGGATCAAAACGCAGTGGGCTTGGTGCGGCGTTTACAAAAGGCAGGCTTTGAAGCCTACTTGGTGGGCGGTTGCGTCCGCGATTTGTTGTTGGGGTTTTCTCCAAAAGACTATGACATTTCGACATCGGCAAAACCAAATCAAGTAAGGCGTCTTTTCCGTCGCTCACGGCTGATTGGCCGCAGATTCCGCATTGTGCATGTTTACGCGGGCCGAGAAATATACGAGGTCTCGACTTTTCGCGCCCCACCGATTGGCACCGATAAGAATCGAGACCGTGCCATCCGAAGCGACAATGAGTTTGGCGACCTTGAGTCTGATGCCTTCCGTCGAGATTTCCGAGTTAACGCGCTTTACCTTGACCCGATTGCCGGTGAAATCGTTGACTGGGTCGGCGGGATGGCCGATATAGACGCTCGCGTTTTGCACTCGATTGGCGACCCGCTTGAGCGATTCCCAGAAGACCCAATTCGAGTTTTGCGATTGATTAAGTTTTTTCGCAGATTGCAGTTAGAGCCGGGCAAGGCCGAGATTGCGGCAGCCCGAGATTGCGCTCATCGGCTAAGCGAGTCGGCAGAGCCACGCGTTCTTGAAGAGCTTTTTCGCTTGATGTCCACTGGCGACATGGAAGGCGTCTGGAGCGATCTCGATGGGCTAAACACCTTGCCTTTGATTTTGCCTGAATTCGTTGATTGGCTTAAAGGCAAACCCGAAATGTTGCCGCGACTTCTGGCTCGTTTCCGCGCGCTCGACCATGCGATTCAAGACGGTGCGAAACCGGGCTATGGTTTTAAACTGGCCATTTTGACGGGCTTGTTCGTGGAGCAAGAGCTAAATCCGAAGACACGACAACTTCGAGTGCGTGAGATTTCTCAAGTGCCCGCCGCGGTTCTTGGCGCCATCCAGGCTCGCGCTCGCATCCCCCGCACTTCTGTGTCCAAAGCCGCGCGCATCTTGACTGCGCAGCTTCGCATGGACCCGCCCGATTGGTACAAACGACGGGGCAGCAAAGGCAAGCGCTGGAATGCTGAGCTCCTCATTGAGCAAGATTGTTTTCCAGAGGCGCTTGATTATTTGCGCTGTCGCCTAGAGGCCGAAGACCGTCCGCTTGACCTTTATGATGATTGGCACGAAAAGGCTCTTTCCTTAGACCAGAAAGGACGCTAAACTTCTCGCCCCGAAAGAAAAGGTTGGGCGTTTAGCTCAGTTGGCTAGAGCACCAGCTCGACAAGCTGGGGGTCACTGGTTCGAGCCCAGTATCGCCCACCATCCTTTTGCAGAAGGCATCCTGCCTTCAGTAAAGCCAACCTTTTCATCGCTCGGGCGTATTCTGTGCCATGCTTCTCGCGGTACTGACCCTCCTTTTGCCCGCACTTCAAGTCGCGGCAGATTCTGACCTGGATCAACTTTACGGTGAGCGCTGGACGGCCGAGGCGCGGGTCTACCACTCTGCAAGCCCTTCGGTCTTGAGCATCAATGTTCTTGGTGATGTGCGTCAGCAAAATTTCCGTGGCAGCCGCACTCAAAAAGCAGTCGAGATCGGTCAAGGTACAGGCGTGATTCTTGACGCGAGTGGCTTGGTTATCACGAATGCCCATGTGGTTTCACCGTCAATCAATGGCCTGATCGAGGGTAGCTTGCATTGCAATGTGGTTTTCTCGCCAGATTCAGGCGGGCAGACTTTGCCAGCACGGGTTTTGAATGTCGATCAAGAATGGGATCTCGCGCTTTTGCAAATCGACGCACCTGGGCCATTTCGCGCCATCCCAATGGGCCACAGCGACGGCCTTCTGATTGGCGAAAAAGTCATAGCGATTGGCACAGCTTATGGTGAGTCGCACTCCTTGACTTCAGGCATTTTGTCGGGCATGAAGCGCGATATTAATGTGGCCGATGGGCGCGGCAAACGAGTGTTTTCAGGGCTGCTGCAAACGGATGCAGCGATCAACCCAGGTAATTCGGGTGGGCCACTGCTCAACATTAATGGCGAATTGATTGGTATCAATAATGCCACCAATATTCAGGCAGATGGCATGGGCTTTGCCATCCCAATTGATCGCGTGCGTGAAATCTTGGCGACTCGATTGCTTGATGTCGACCGTTCCGAGCATATCTGGGCTGGTTTGCGTGTTGGCTTTGATGGCGAATGGCTGAAGGTCTTAGAGATTCACCCTAGAGGCCCCGCCGCTCAAGGGGGCTTACGCGTCGGAGATCTCGTTCGGCAAGTTCAGGCCGTTGGCGTGTCGAGCAAAGAAGACTACTCTCGAGAATTGATGCGCTTCAGCAAGGGTGACGAAGTTGCCATGACAGTCGAGCGCGACCATGAAAGCCTCGAATTAAAGTTGGTTTTGCGGTCCGCACAAGCACGGGATACTTTTGGTTTGCTCGGTTTTACAGTTGAGCGAGATCTCGTCCAATATCGGCGCGGGCTTTGGCGTGAGCGCCTTCCTGTTCTGCGCATCGCTGAGGTCTTTCAAGAGACGGGTGCGGCTGACCTTGGTCTAGAAGTAGGCGACATTGTGGTTGCCGTCCGTGTGCGGCCTATCAAAGGCCAAGAAGAATGGCGCCCCGTCCGCACATTGGCTGAGTTGGTTTCTTTAGTGCGAGGCCCTGACTTTGAATTCGCTCGCGACAATATTTGGCTGCTGCGAGACGATGCTTCGTTAAAAGGCGTTTTGGAATTTGACGACCCAACCGTCGCGCGGCGTGGGCTTTGAGCCTTTAGAGGCCGAGCGTCAGCTTTAGCCCATCAGCGATGGGCATGCGCGGCTGCCAATCTAAGGTTGCCGCCGCCGCATCAATCGATGCCAGAGAGTGCCGGATATCGCCCTCGCGACCCGGCAGGTGCTCTGGTGAGGGTGTTTTGCGCCCCACAGCCTCGTTGAGCAATTTCCATAAATCTAAGATGGAAATACTCTGGCCCCCTGCAATGTTGACTGCAGCAAAAGAGTCGTCAAGGGAAGCCAATCCGCCAGCCAAATTAGCTTGAGCTACATCATGGGCAAAAACAAAATCGCGCGATTGCAAGCCATCGCCGTAAATGGTGGCGCCTTTATTTTGAATGACCCAGTCGGCAAAAAGGGAAATAACACCAGAATAGGGTGAACTCGGGTCTTGTCGCGGGCCATATACATTGAAATAGCGCAAGGCTACGGCTGAAAAAAAACCTGCCTGAGCCGCATCTTGCAGGGCATGCTCCCCCGCCAACTTGTGGTCGGCATATGGCGATTGGGGCGCAAGGACATCTGTTTCGAGTTTGGGCAAGCCCGGCAGGTCGCCGTAAATTGCTGCCGAAGAGGAGAACACAATACGCTCAACAGGGCTGTTTTTGGCGGCTTCAATCAGCGCAAGCGTCGTGCCGTGGTTTGCAGTAAAAGCCAACTCAGGCTCTTGAAAGCTCCAGGGGACGCTAGGTCTTGCAGCCAAGTGGTAAACCCGTTTGACACCACGGACGGCTTCCGCGGCAATCGCTGGATCGGCTAAAGAACCATGAAGGAATTGAAGCCTGTCGCCCGCCTGTTCTTGAAAAGGGGACAAATTGTGCAGATGCCCTGTCGACAAATCGTCTACGACGCGCACCTGCTTGCCCTTGGTCAGCAAGGCCTCGACAACATGCGAGCCGATGAACCCTGCGCCACCAGTAACAAGTTCAAAAGTCATTCGACCGTGACCGATTTTGCAAGGTTGCGAGGCTGATCGATGTCACGCCCCAGGGCGAGCGCAACTTCATAGGAAAGTTGCTGCAATGGGATGACATTGACGAGTGGCGCCAAGTATGGCGGCACCTCAGGTACAGGCAGGAAGTAGTCGGCTGCATTTTGGACTTGTTGGTCACCCGCAACCCCAACGGCAATAACTTTGCCCGAACGAGCACGCACCTCTTCGATATTAGAGATCATTTTTTCATAGGTGCGGTCGGGCGTCGCCAGAACCACAACAGGGAAATGCTCGTCAATCAAAGCAATCGGGCCATGTTTCATTTCACCGGCCGGGTAACCCTCAGCGTGAATATATGAAATCTCTTTGAGCTTGAGCGCACCCTCAAGAGCAATCGGATGTTGCAGCCCACGACCTAAAAAGAGGCAAGATGGGACGGTCGCCAAAAACGCAGCGGCCTGGCGCACAGCAGCCATGGCCTCAGGAGCGAAGAGTGAATCAAGCTTAGGGCGAAGCGTGCGCAAGTCATGAAGCAGTTCGAGGCCACGCTCGGTCGACAGAACTCCGCGGGCGCGCCCAACTCGAATGGCAAGAAGATAAAGAGCGGTCACTTGGCCAAAGAAAGCCTTGGTCGAGGCCACACCCACTTCGGGGCCGCAATGTGTCAGGATGAGGTCATCAGCTTCGCGAGCGAGAGTCGAGCCTTGAACATTACAAATGCCAAGGATGCGCCCACCTCGTTTCTGAAGCTCACGCATCGCGCGCAAGCTGTCAGCAGTTTCACCCGATTGGCTCACAATCACGGTTAAAGTGTCGTTTTCGGGGAGTATTGGGCTATAAAGAAACTCGGAGGCATTGAGTGTTTCACCAGGCAACTCGGCAAATTCGGCGAGGAGCCAACGACCGATCATGGCCGAGTGGGAAGATGTGCCCATCGCCATAAAGCGGATCCGGCGAAGCGCGCGCAAATCAGCATCAGTGAGGGTAAAGGTGTCTTCGAAAACGACATCACCTTCGGTGTCGTGGAAGCGATCGAAAGCCGTGCGTGCTAAAACATCGGGTTGCTCTTCGATTTCTTTGAGCATGAAGTGTGGGTAGCCACCTTTTTCAGCTTGCTCTGGCGTCCAGTCGCAAAGAGTCGTTTCGCGCTCGATCCAGTCGCCACTTGCGCTGCAGAGTTGCATCTTGTCAGCATGCAAAATCGCGGATTCACCATTTTCGAGGGCGACAAAATCACGCGTCAGATGAAGGAGGGCCGGCATGTCGCTGGCCGCATAATGAGCCGCATCGCCTACCCCCACAATGAGTGGCGAGTCTTGGCGGGCGACAACAAGAGTGCCCGGCTCGGTGGCACACATCGCAACGAGAGCGTAAGCCCCATGGACTTCGGTAAGAGCGGTTCGAACAGCAGTGTGTAAATCGATGCCGCCATTTCCGTTACGCATATGGCGAGCGATTAAATTGGCTAGCACTTCGGTGTCGGTGTCGGATAAAAACACATGACCGTCTGCAACAAGCTCAGCGCGCAAATCGAGATAGTTCTCAATGATGCCATTATGGACGACCACAATTTCACCCCCATCATCGGTGTGTGGGTGAGCATTGCGATCGGCGGGAGCCCCGTGAGTCGCCCACCGAGTATGAGCAATTACTTGATCTGATTCAGGCAGCGCGTTTGATGCTAATTCAGCCTCTAAATTGGCAATCTTGCCCATCTTTCGACGGACGGCAAGTTTTGAATCACCCGTATGAACGGCCATCCCGGCGGAATCATATCCGCGATATTCGAGTGTTTTGAGGCCATGTAAGACGCTTGCGCGTGCATCAAGTCCATTCGTAATTGCTGCAACGATTCCGCACATTATTTTGCAGAGTCTTCGAGTAAGGCGTGCTCTTTAAACCAAGGAAAGCATCGTTCGAGGCCTTCGTTGAGTTTGACTTTCGGCTCATAGCCGAAGAGCTTGTTCGCTTTGGTAATGTCAGGTTTGCGCCGAAGCGGGTCGTCTTTGGGGAGTGGGCTGAAAAGAATTTCGTGCTGACTGCCAACGAGACTTTGGACCTTTTCAGCAAATTCAAGAATTGTGTATTCCTCGGGATTGCCGACATTGACGGGGTAAACCTCGTCGCTTTCCCAGAGACGCCAAGCACCTTCAAGCAAGTCGTCAACATAAGTAAAGGAGCGCGTCTGGCTGCCGTCACCAAAAATGGTGAGAGCCTCGCCGCGGATGGCCTTGGATAGCAAGCTTGGCACAACACGACCGTCATCGAGGCGCATACGCGAGCCATAAGTATTAAAGATACGCATCAAGCGCGTTTCCACTTTGTAGTGACGATGGTAAGCCATTGCTAGCGCCTCGGCATATCGCTTGGCTTCGTCATAGCAGGAGCGAGGACCCACGGGGTTGACATTGCCCCAGTAGCTTTCGACCTGTGGGTGAACCTGTGGATCACCGTAGCACTCGGATGTTGAGGCTTGCAAGAAACGGGCACCCTTTTCTCGGGCAAGCTCAAGGCAGTTAAGAGTGCCTTCTGAGCCAACGCGGAGGGTTTCGATTGGGTACTCGTAGTAGTCAATCGGCGAAGCGGGTGATGCAAAGTTGAAGACACCTGCCAAGTCACCCTCAACCTTGAGTGGCTCACAAATGTCTTGGTTCACGAAAGTGAAGCGCGAGTCGTCAGCAAGGTGCGCAAGGTTGCGCAAATTACCAGTAATGAGGTTGTCGACGCCAATAACATCGAAGCCCTCACGGAGGGCGCGGTCAACGAGGTGAGAGCCGAGAAAACCGGCTGCTCCAGTAATGAGAACACGAGGCATGAGAATTAATCGAGAAGTCTTTCGAGGTAGCCGGTGTCAATTTCGCCATTGACGAAGGTGGCATCGGAGAGCAGTTGTAAGTGAAGAGGCACAGTCGTTGCGAGACCAGGGCCTTCTACGCGTATTTCTTGGAGTGCACGCCGCGCAATGCGGATGGCATCTTGCCGGTCATCACCGTGGACGAGAATTTTGGCAATCATCGAGTCGTAGAAACGAGGAATTTCGTAACCCGCCATGACATGGCTATCAACTCGAACACCGCGACCACCCGGTAGAAAGAGTTTCTCGATACGCCCAGGAGCGGGCGCGAAATTGCGTTGAGTGTTTTCAGCGTTAATGCGGAACTCAATGCAATGCCCGGTGAGCTTGACATCATCTTGGGTGAAATCTAGGTTTTCTCCGGCAGCAACGCGCAACTGCCATTTAACCAAGTCGATACCCGTGACCATTTCAGTGACGCAGTGCTCAACTTGAATGCGAGCATTGAGTTCAATGAAGTAAAAGCTGCCGTCGTGGTCGAGGAGAAACTCAACCGTGCCGGCATTGGTGTAACCGGCGGCTTTGGCAAATGCGACTGCCGCGTCGCCCATACGCTTGCGCGTGTCAGCATCGAGCGCCGGTGATGGCGACTCTTCGATCAACTTTTGGTGTCGGCGCTGAGTCGAGCAATCGCGCTCGCCAAGATGCACCACAGTGCCATCGGCGCCACCAAGGATTTGAACCTCGACATGCTTTGGATTTTGAACAAACTTTTCGATGTAGCAGTCGCCATTCGAAAAAGCCGACTTGGCTTCTGCACGCGCTTGCTCAAAGGCGCTGCGCAAAGAGGGCTCGTTATGAGCGACTCGCATACCGCGCCCACCCCCACCAGCCGTAGCCTTAATGATGACTGGATAGCCAATCTCAGAAGCGATCTTGGCCGCTTCTTCTACGGTGTCGATGATGCCTTCTGAGCCCGGGACGACAGGCACACCAGCGGAAAGCGCCAAGGCCTTAGCCGTTGCTTTATCGCCGCAACTATGAATCACTTTAGGCGACGGCCCAATAAACTGAATACCGCAACTTTCGCACATCTCAGCGAATTTCGCGTTTTCAGCCAGGAAGCCATAGCCCGGGTGGATGGCATCAACATCGGCGATTTCAGCCGCGCTCAAGATGCGTGGGATGTCTAAGTAAGACTGCGATGAGGAGGGCGGCCCAATACAAATGGCGTCGTCGGCAATGTCGAGATAGGGTGCGCCTTTGTCGGCGGTTGAGTAAACGCAGACAGCTTCAATGCCCAACTCATGTGCCGCACGAATGACGCGCAGGGCAATTTCGCCGCGGTTGGCTATTAAGATGCGACCAAACATATTTAATTGCGATAAGAAAACATGGGCTGGTCAAACTCAACGGTGTCGCCGTCTTTGACTAAGATCTCAACGACTTCGCCGCTAAACTCAGCTTTGATTTCATTGAAAACTTTCATGGCCTCAAGGATGCAAATCACATCGTCTTGTGAAACCATGTCGCCTTTTTTGACGAAGACATCTGCTTCTGGGTTGGCCTTGCTGTAGTAAGTGCCGACCATGGGCGAACAGAAATGCTCGAGCCCTTCGTCAGCGGCTGTAGCTGTTTCAGCAACAACAGGTGCTGCAGCAGCAACTGCTAGAGGTGCGGCGGCAACAGCTGGGGCGGCCGCGACCACATCTTGTCGGCGCGACAAGGAAACATGGACATCGTCTTTTTCGTAGACGAGTTCCGTGAGGCCGCCCTGATCCATCAGGGCGAGAAGTTCTTTAATGATTTTAGTATCCACAATTTCTCCTTGTGAGGTTGGCTCTATTTTGACACCCACGCACCTGATTTACCCCCACTTTTTTCAAGTAGGCATACATTCTCGACGCGAATCTCCTTGCTAAGGGCCTTGGTCATGTCGTAGACGGTCAAAGCGGCGATTGCAGCGCCCGTCATGGCTTCCATCTCAACGCCCGTCTTGCCACTGACGCGCACGGTGCAGCGGATGACAATGGTTTGGTCGGCAGCAGCTTTGATATCGATCTGAATCTTGTCAATCAAAAGAGGGTGGCACATCGGGATGAGATCTGCCGTGCGCTTGGCCGCTTGAATGCCAGCGATTTTGGCTGGCTCAATCACTCCGCCTTTGGGGTTGCCGCCGGCCATCAACTCAGCCCATGCCTCGTCGGGGAAGACCACCCGCGCTTCCGCTGTGGCTTGGCGCTGGGTGGCTTCCTTGTTGCCAACATCGACCATGTGGCTGCGGCCTTGGGCATCGAGGTGTGAAAATGAGGAATCGCTCATGAATTTGATTTTGGCTCGTAAGGAAGTCTCCGATTGAAGCTCCCGCTATTTTAGAGTTTCGCAACCCACAAATGCTCACCCTCGCCCTCACCCTTTGCTTTGCTCTGCCGATTGTTCAAGACGCGCCAGAGTTTTCCAGTTTTAGCCCTGCTGAGATTCTTACCCTTGCTGACGATTTTGACATCGAAGACAAGTCTGCGCTTGACTCGTTTGCAGAAGAAGTCATTCAGGCTTCTCCTGAGCGCACACTCTATTTAGGTCGCGTTTTGGCGCGAGCAGGGCGCGCCGATGCGGGCAATGCGCTGGCCGTTACGAGTTTTGAGAGTGCCGTTTTTCAAGAAGCCGCATTTATGGTTTTGTCGATGAGAGCGTACCGAGGCGATGAGGCAACATTTGCGCCATTTGCCAAATTGCTTCTCCTACCCGATTCAAAAGGTTGGGCGAAAGCTGTGCGGCTCGTTGCACTGCAAGGCTCTCCACTTCAACGACGAGAGTTGTTCCGTGTTCTGCAAAGTGGCAGCCTTGACGGTGAGCACCAAGCGGTGCAATCCCTTTTGCTCATGGAAACGGGTGTTGAACTTGATGACGATCAATTGGAACTCGTCGAAGAGCTGGCGATGTCGAGTCATCCCCTTTCTGAAGAGGCACGACACCACCTTGTCTTGCAGCTCGAGATGGACCGCTTGCGTGGCAAACTTGAAAGCCAAAACAAAGCACTCACTGAGTCATTGCCCGAAGATCACATCACAAGCGAAGATGACCTGCGCTTGCTCGCTGAGGTCGTCGCAATGGTTGAGCGACTTCACATGGAAGGTGACCGCTTTACGCGAGAAGAGCTCGTTGCTGCGGCAGCAAATGGAGTTTTGAGCCGCATGGACCCACACTCGACATTCTTTCCAGGCGACGAGTACGCAGAATTCATGTTTGATATGAACCCTGAATATGGCGGAATTGGCGCTTATGTTAATACACGCAATGGTGTATTTTCTATCGTTAGGCCCATCTATAGCGGGCCGGCATATCGGGCTGGTTTGTTGTCCGGAGATCAAATTCTTTCGGTTGATGGCTGGAGCACCCTTGAACAAACCAACGATGACATTATCAAGCGCATGAAGGGTCAGCCAGGCACGGAAGTCGTCCTTGAGATTCATCGTCGCGGCTGGGAAGAGCCTCGTGAGATTCCGATTGAGCGGGCGCAGGTTCAAATTCCGATGCTGCAAGTGGAGCATTTTCCCGGAGACATTCTGTATCTAGAACTGCTGAGTTTCTCCGCTGATGTGGGTGAGCGCATTGCTGACGAAATCCAGCGGGCGAGCCAATCCGGCGACCTCAATGGCGTTGTTTTAGATTTGCGAAATAACGGTGGCGGGTATTTGAGCCAGGCGGTTTCTGTTTGTAGCGCTTTTTTGCCGACTGACTCACTGATTGTGACTACGAAGTCGCGCTATGAAGGCTCGAAGGAATACCGAACAGAATCGCCTCCGCTCATCTCTGCTGATTTGCCTGTAACGATTCTGGTAAATGAATACAGTGCTTCAGCTTCCGAGATCGTGTCGGGCGCCTTATCGGTTCATGGCCGAGCCAAAACGGTCGGCTGGCGCACGCACGGGAAAGGTTCTGTGCAAAATGTATTGCCCATGCGTGCACTGCGTGATGAGCCTTACCGTGATGAAAACCGAAATGGTTTTCGTGATGAGTGGGAAAAGTATAAAGATGAAAATCAAAATGGCGAATTCGATTACGGCCCTCGAGTTAAATTGACTTTGGCTTATTACTACTTGCCCGACGGTTCATCTATTCATAATGTCCGTGACCGAGAGGGTCGTATTGTGCGTCCAGGCGGTGTTGAGCCTGATGTGCGCGTTGAGTTTCCGAGTTCCGACCCTGCAACATGGCGTGAATTAAATCGCTTAGTCAGCGATGAGGTCTTTCGTGTGTACGCCCAAGAGCTCTTCGATAAAGACCCAACGCTCGCTCTTGAATTGGCGACAAACGACTTCCACGACCTTTCCCGTTACTTGGGGTGGGCTGATTTCGTTACCCAGTGCGATACAGACCTTGAAGAGCTCGTTCTGCGGCAATGGGCTCGCTTGCGCTTGCGCTCGATTGTGTCTGACGATCGCGGAAAAGTCTTTGCCGGCAACGGCATCATGGGTGATTTCGTCGAAGACCCTGTGCTCTTAGAGGGCATCCGCCAGGCTTTTCTAGCGAACCATCTCAACATGAAAGACTTTGCCCCTTACTTGGCCGTTATGGGCACAGACTCGCAATAAGACCCATGCGCCCCGTCTCGCCACCGTCTCGGCGGTGGCTGAAAAAAAGTCGGTCTTGATCAAAAGTATCGAGGCCGGCGATTTCAATTTGGCCGTCTAAGAGGCCGGCGTTTTTTAGTTGCTCATGGGCCCAGCCCGCAAGATCAACATGCCAACGCCCTTGGATTTTTACGCGTCGATTGTCGGGGGCGGCATCTGCGACTTCGGCGCCCACTTCGAAAGACTTGAGACCAATGCACGGGCTGATACCGGCTTCAAAGGAAGAAGCGGGCCGTGACGAAATGGCCGCCATTTGCTGGACGGCTTCCGTGAGAATCCCGGCAGCAAGACCACGCCAACCTGCGTGAAAGGCACCAAGGATGGGTTTGTCACTCGCAACCGCTGAGTCGCCGTTTTGGGAGGACTTAGGAGCGCCGTAAATCAAAATGGATGCGCAATCGGCAGAAGCCACATAAAGTGGTAAGCCAACCGTTTGCGTGATGAGGCCGTCTTTGTCGGGAATCACGGTCAAAGGGGAAAAGGCCCCACACCCTCGATCGCTATCGTCTACGAGTGCGATACCATTGCCGTGGCTTTGCCCACAAACGACCAAATCGGCCGGGTTTAAGCCGAGCCGTTCACACCAATACACGCGCTCTTTGACGGCTGAATCAGCGTCGCGCGCGCCTGAGAGCGAGAGGTTGCCGCCGCCTTGGCGGTCACGGGTCGTGTAAACATGGGCAAGGCCTGGCTGTAAAGTCAGGCGCTCAAAGGAAAGGCCGATGCGGCCATCTTGCGGGAATTCACGCATACGAAAAGAATAACGCGGCCTAATCGACCGGGCGCGGCACCATGAAAGGTCGCACGAATTCGTCGTATAAAACAAGCCCGACCGCGACCGCTGGGACGGCAAGAAGTAGCCCGAAAACGCCGGCTAAAGCTCCTCCGCACAGGACGGCCAAGATGACAGCAAAATCGCTGAGACCAAGACCGCGGCCAACTAATCGGGGAAGCAAGATGTAGGCTTCGATGAGCTCAGTTAGAAGGTAAAGGCCAGAAGCAGCCGCTAGCCCCAAGAGCCCACCGCCCGAGACCCCGCCATCGGCAATGCCAACGAGGGCAATCGCGATGAATGCCAACAAGGGGCCCAAAACTGGCAGCAGCGAAAAAACACCCGCAAGAAGCCCCAGAGCGTATGGTGCAGGGAAGTTAAGCGCAAGGAGCAGCAGGAAAACGATTAAGCCCTTCCAGAAGGCCACGCCGACACGAGCCACGACATAAGAGCTCAAAATGGCTTCAATGCGGGGAAGGATGCGGTCATATCGCACATGCCAATCTTGGGGTAATTCTTTGCGAATGCGAGGCGGCCAAGGGCCTCCTCGCAACAGAAAGAAGAAGAAAATCGGGATGAGGAAAAATGCCGTCAGCATTCCGAAGGCTCCACCGAGGAATTGCTGCAAGCCCTTTTGAAAGTCACCCATCTTGCTTCCGACTTGGTCGATGGCCGTGGACAAGTCGAGCTCTTGTTGTAAAGAGGGCGGTAGGTTCTGAGCTGCTTTTTGTAGCTCAGTCTCAAGAGAAGCGAGAAGAGTTGAATTTGCTCCAGGAAGCAAGCCGGCGAGGGTGTCAAACTGAGACATTGCTGGCGCCAACAATAAAAGGGGCACCGTGAACAAAAGTGCCAAGCAGGTAAAAGCCGCCCCATTGGAACCAACCCGAGGTTGGAGACGCGAGCTCAATGGCTCAAGGATGAGCATCAAAAGATAAGCTGCTAGCAAGGGGGCCGTAACAGCTCTTAAAAGCCAGCCCAGCACGAGAGTGCCAAGGACTACGAATGCGCGGATGGAGGTGCGGCGGTTCACGCCACTAGCCTAGCGTTTACCAAGCAGGCGCGAAGGCCTCTTCGAAATCGAAGCAGTCTTCAAAGTCTTTCGCCGTATCACGCTCTTGGCGGCGGAGCAGGCCAGCATCACACATTTGGAAAACGATGGTGCCGAAATCGCCCGTTGAGACGAGACCCCAGCGACGAAATACAAAGGGCGCCATCGGCCCGAATTCTTCTGTGGCATAGAGACGCAGGCCATCCATTAACTCTGGAGGCGAGATGTGCCGCTCTTCGAGATCGTTGTTTTGCCGCCCCAATCGAAAGATGGTGAAGTCGAGGGCCTCAAGCAAAAAGAAATAAGCAGCCTGGTCAAATCGCTGCCCAGATTGGGAGCGAATGCGTTCGATGATGGGTGTGAAGCGGCAGTCTTTCATGGCTGTCCACACTCCTATCGGCCGCTACGGATGCCGTTTGCCCCCCATGTCAAGAGTCTTTTGGGGATTCCTTGTTCCCCTAACTGCCCGTAGGAAAAAAACTTGCGTTAGGCCTGTTTTAGTTGCAGAACGAGGTCTTCGACCACCATATCTGGTGTAACCTGCGCGCGAATATCTGCAATCGCATCTTGCAAGTGCCCTAGTCGACGGTCTAGCTCGGCTGGAGGTAGCTGCAGAAGCCCGTAAGTGGCCGTCGCCCACCCGATAGTTGCAGATAAAAGCAATTCTGCGCGCGCTCGTTTTTCGCCAAGATTGCCCTCGCCAACAGCAAAGTCGGGGCACGGGCATTGAGGAGCTGCAAGCCATGCCGCGATACCGCTATGTTGCTGAATTAAAAAGGCGCGGTCTGCCCGCGATAAGGCCAAAACCTTCTCGCCAAAGCCTAGTGCTTGAGTCAAAGAAGCCCAGTCGGTTTCGGAAAGCCCAGCACCAGCCGCCTGTCGTTCGAGCACTTCGGCTGAAGGGGACGGAATGCGCCATGTGCGGCAACGCGATCTCAAAGCCAAAGATATCTTGGACAACTGCGTCGCTGTCAAAATCAACAATGTACCCGGTGGAGGTTCTTCGACGGTTTTAAGCAGCGCCGCCTGCGCATCTGGATTGATTTGGTGTGCATCAAGCAGCAAAATGGCTCGGCGTGAGCCTGCAAGTGGGCGAAACCGCAATTCTTCGCTGACGCAACGCACGCCGTCTTTTCGATGAGTGATGTGCTCAACCTTAAGCCCATTTATTCCCAAGACTTCAGGATCAAAGACAACATAGTCGGGGTGGTCTTCTAGGGCATTGCGTGCCCCCAGAAAAGCCTTTGCACACGCCTCGCCCACTTCTCGCAAGTGCGGCGCCGAGCCACCAACCATCAAGTAGGCCTCGGCCTGCCGCCCCACCTCAAGCTCGTGCTGGAAATGAGCGATTGGGTCAAAATGGCTCATGGTAAATTTAGAGCTTTAAGATGCTCAAGTGCTTGCTCCAAGACCTCAGATGGGCTTGAATCGTGGACATCCATGAGCGCCGTGAGCTCGGGCCGGGCTGCGGCATATTTCAAATAGCCAGCCCGAACAGCCTCTAAAAACCCAATTCCGCGAGCTTCGAAGGCATCTGGGGTTGAGCGAGTTTCAGCGCGAGCCAAAGAAACGGAGGGCTCAAGATCAAGTATCAAAACCAAATCAGGCTGGACTTCAGGCGCAACAACAAGTTGGTCTAAAGCGAGAATGAATTCAGCCGATGCGTCTTCTTGACCTTGGTAGGCCAAAGTCGATGGCGTGAAACGCTCGCAAATAACGGGTCGACCCGCAGCAAGTGCAGGCTCGATTTCCTTGCGCAAAAGTTCATTACGCGAAGTGAAAAACAAGAGGGCCTCGGAGCGACTGTCCATGGGCTCGCGGTCTGAGGCCAAGAGCAAATCCCGCACACGCTCGCCGATTTGCGTTGTGCCTGGCTCACGGATGTGCAGCGGCTCGTGCCCAGCAGCGGCGAGCTGCTCGACTAAATGACGCGCGAGGGTGGATTTACCCGACCCATCAACACCTTCAATGACCAGGAAACGACCTCTCATACAGGAATCCTAAAGTATCCTGCTAGAAAAGTCCCTACTCAAGCGGCTAGTGTTTGCAGATGCTCACCTTCCTGGCGTCCCCCATTCGAACAAGTTTCTTGTTAGCCCTATTGCTTAGTGCCTTTTCATGCGCTTCGGCTCCCGCACCTAAGCCAGAAATCCCTGCCGCTGAGCCACCCGCACAATCCCCCCCAGCTCATGCTTCGGCTTCTGAACGCCTTGAATGGTGGAATACACGGCTACCCGGCATGGCCGCGGCGGATCGCTCTGAGGCGCAGTTGCATATGGGTTGGCTGGAAATCGAGCTGGCTCAGTTTCGTGAGGCGCGTTTAGATTTTTACGCATCACTTGGCGGGCCACTCTCTCAAGAAGAAATGGCTTTGGCGGAATGCGGAATTGCCTTTAGCTATTTTGGCGAGAAACAAGGCGGCTACGGCATTTCCCATCTTGACAAGGCCTTGCCTCATTTAGACGGCCCCCGCCGAGAAGAAGCCGCTTTCCTAATGGCCTGGCATAACGGTGAAAGCCCGACCGCAGCCCCGGCCGTCTTTGCTCGCTTGAAGCCTTTTCTTAATGGTGTCGCCGCTGCAGGGCCTATTGCGCCTTCTGGCACACAGGCCGACTTCGGCACTCTTGCTCGCAGCGCTTGGCGTGCTAGATCCATGCGTGCGAACTACGACCCAATGGGTAACCCGACTCGCATCACCCTGCATCACACGGCCGAGCCGATGAGCAGCACGCGCATGTCTGAGTCTGTGGCTGAATTGCGACGCGTACAGGCTGAGCACATGGACCGCGGTTGGGCTGACATCGGATACCACTTTTTAATCGACCGCGCGGGTCGCGTCTTTGAAGGCCGTGACATCAAGGCGCAGGGTGCTCATGCCGGAAACAAGCAACTCAACAGAAACAATATTGGCATCTGCCTCCTTGGTAATTTTGCGAATCAGCTCGACCGCGGTTCAGAGTATCGCGCGCAAAAGCCGTCCGCGAAGCAATTGAGCGCACTTAAGGCATTGCTGGATGACTTACGACAAGCTTATGGCATCCGTGGGAATATGATTTATGGCCACGCGGAGCTTAAGCAGACCGAGTGCCCAGGTGTGCTGATGAGTAGCTGGCTCAATCGGTATCAACGCGAGCTTTGAACGCGCATTTAAACGAGTTGGGTTAGCCTAGACTCGCCGACAACCCAAGCAGGCCTAGCAAGAGGCAGTAAGGCGCAAACCAGCTGAGTCGGTTTTTGCGTGCGACCCAGAGGAGCATGCCGAGAGCTAGGTAGCCGACGAAAAACGACAGCCCGACTGCAAGCAATATATCGGTTAGCGCGGTGCCACCCTCTTGGAGAGCACCAGGGATTTTGAGTACGCCTGCGCCGACAATTGCCGGGATGCTCATCAAGAAGCTCAATGCCGCGGCGGCTTCAATCGTGAAGCCCAAAGACAAGGCGGCAACAATGGTTGCGCCTGAGCGCGAAACGCCGGGAATGAGGGCGACTGCTTGAGCGGCTCCGACAAGAAGTGCTAGCTTCCAGGTAAAGTCAAGAATCTCGAGTTGCTGCCCGTGGCAATAATGAGAACGCCACAAAATCAAACTCGTCAAAATCAGCCCCGCCGAGGCCAGCGTCGTATTTTCAAACCATTCGATTTCGCTGAAGTGAATGGCCGCGCCTACGACCACAACTGGAAGAGTTGCAACAATGAGGCCAAGCGCCAACTTGCGCTGCTCAGCGACTTGAGAGCCAATCCCAACGAGACCCCCGAGTAAGGCAAAAACACGCTGGCGATAAAACAGAAGCACCGTAAGCAGCGTGCCTAAATGAAGCCAAACTTCAATGGAATCACTTGCATGCAAACTGCCCCCACCAGGCAAATAAAGCTTGGCGAGGACAAGGTGACCCGAAGACGAAACGGGCAGAAATTCAGTGAGACCCTGAAGAGCCGCAAGAATCAAGAGAACCAAAAATGTCGTCATGCGCTACAGAGTAGCGGCGACCTCAGTCGCAGGTAGCCAACTCATGTCAAAAGCTTCGGCAACCGCTTGATGAGTTAGTTGACCCGCAAGTGTGTTGGCTGCAGTAGCCAGAGCATCATTTTCGAGGACGGCACGCTTTGGCCCAAGCTCAGCGAGCTTTAGAACCCAAGGCAAAGTCGCATTGGTTAACCCGAATGTTGAAGTGCGAGGCACAGCGCCTGGCATATTGGCCACGCAGTAGTGCACCACACCATCAATCGTAAAGCACGGGTTTTCGTGCGTGGTTGGCTTGCAGGTCTCGATACACCCGCCTTGATCGACCGCCACATCAACGATGACCGAGCCATTTGGCATGAGTGCGAGATCTTCGCGGCGAACCAACATTGGAGCCCGAGCACCCGGAATCAAGACTGCGCCAATCAAAAGATCAGTATGAGGCAAACGCTCAAGGATGGCACCACGGTTAGAGTAGACGGTCGTGACATTGGCAGGCATGACATCTTCTAGATAGCGCATGCGGTCAAGGCTCACATCAAGAATCGTGACATGAGCGCCTAGGCCGGCTGCCATCCATGCTGCTTGAGTGCCGACAATACCGCCGCCAAGAATCATGACATTAGCCGGCTCAACGCCAGGGAGGCCTCCGAGTAATACGCCACGGCCGCCTTGGGGTGACTCAAGGTACTTTGCGCCCTCTTGGACGGACATTCGGCCGGCGACCTCGGACATGGGGACCAAAAGAGGCAAGGTCGTGCCAACTTCGAGGGTTTCGTAGGCGAAAGAGTGGGCACCAGTGGCCATCATGCCTTCCGTCAAACCACGCTCGGCAGCGTAATGAAAGTAGGTGAAGATTGTCTGGCCTGGCTTTGCGCGCGCGATCTCGACTGGCTGAGGCTCTTTGACTTTGACGATCATGTCGGAGGCAGCCCATACTTCATCGGCCGTGGCAAGAATCTTGGCGCCAGATTGAGTGTAATCAGCATCTTCGAAACCTGATCCGACCCCTGCCAAAGTCTCGACAAAGACATCGTGGCCGGCATCAACAAGTGCGTGAACCCCACCAGGCGTCATGGCGACGCGGTTTTCGGAGGGCTTGATTTCTTTAGGAAGTCCTACAATCATTTTCATTGGGGGGCGACATCGCCCTCGGGGCAGAATTCTAGCCCATCCACGCCAACTTCCCACCCCTGCATTTCTGGAATGAACCCAACCCAAGCCCGTCTCGGCGAGATTCGTGAGCGCATGGCTGCTGCCTGTGCACTGTCCGGGCGTCCTGCAGAAGCGGTGCGGCTGATTGCCGTAGCCAAAACGGCTACGCCTGATACCTTGCAAGAGGCTTGGCTAGCTGGCCAGACTTTGTTCGCGCATAATCGAATCGACCGCCTCGAAGAGCATCATCGCGTTTTGCCGCAAGCTGAATGGCATGTCATTGGCCCTCTTCAGAGCAAAAAAATGCGCCGCGCAGTTGCGCTGGCCTCATGCATTCAGACTGTCGGTGATGAACAAACAGTTGCTCGATTGGTGCGGCGAGTGGCTGATTTGGATACTGAGCCACGGCCTATTCTTTTGCAAGTCAATTTGACGCCTGAAGATAATCGATATGGTGTTGAAGCAAATTTAGCCGATGCGTTGCTCCAGACCTGTCTGGCTACTGAAACTCTCTCGCCGCAGGGCCTTATGACGATGGCACCCCATGGCGCGGATGCAGGCGTTCTCCACCGACATTTTGCATGCTTGCGCGAATTGGGTGAGAGACTTGTTTTATCGGGCCTCCCCCAGTCTCATGAACTTTCGATGGGCATGAGTGATGACTTTGAGATTGCCATTGCCGAAGGAGCTACTCTAGTGCGCATTGGTCGAGCCATCTTCCCGCTCTTAACCTCATGACTTTGCGACTGCGCTGGACTCCATCCGAAAATGGAGAGCCCCTTGTCTTCCCACTTCGCGGTGGCAAGTTGGCATTGGCGTTTGACTCTGCTTTCGCAACTTTGACCCGCATTTCTGAGAGCCTTGGAGAACATGAAGGAGTTACGGCTGAAGACGGGGCAAACGACGGTCGCGTTTTGCTTAGGTCTAATGGCGGCGTCCGATTCCGTAAAGGTGACAAAGATTCCATCATGGTTCGTCTGCCCGTTGGCTCATCGATCACGGTTCTTTTTTCTGATTGCGAAGGTGAATTGAGCCTTGAAGGCACGGCTCCGATTCAAGATAAGCTCTTAGGGTCTGAGCTCGGCGGCTATCGCCTTTTGGGGCGTTTAGGGCAGGGTGCCGTTGGTACGGTTTACCGCGCCTTGCAAATCAATCTGAATCGCGAAATCGCACTTAAGGTGCTCAACGCAGAGGCCTGTCAATCTCCCCTAGCTGTAGCCAGCTTCAAGCGAGAGGCTCAAGCTGCGGGTCGTCTTCAGCACCCCAACATGGTGCAGGTTTACGATGTCGGTGAGTCAGACGGAAGGCATTACTACGCCATGGAAATCGTGGCCAACGGCAGTCTAGAAGAGGCGCTGTTGTCCCAAGGGCCAATCCCCTGGGAAGAGGCCTTAATGATGGTGCAAGATGCGGCCGAGGCTTTAGCGTTTGCAGCTTCACATGGTTTAGTGCACCGCGATGTCAAGCCCGATAATTTAATGATGACCCCAACAGGTGTGGTCAAACTGGCTGACCTTGGGCTGGCTAGCACTCGCAAAATGCTCGACAAAGAATCTGCTGGTGGCACACCTCACTTTATGGCGCCCGAAAGTTTGCAGGGCTCGCCAGACCATCGCGCAGATATTTACTCTCTAGGCTGCACTTTGTTTCGTTTGCTCACGGCAGATGTCCCCTTCCCGGGCGACGATGTCCGCAGTATTTTGCTAGGCCATCGTGACGACGCGATTCCGACGCTTAAGGCTTCTGGCATGATTGCGCCAGAAGGCGTCCAGGCATTGCTCGACTCGATGATGGCCAAAGACCCTAACGACCGTCCTCAGCAAGCCAGCGAAGTCGTTGAGCAGATTGCTGAGTTGCTCGATGTGGGTCACGCATCAGCTTCAAAGAAATGGCTGGCTCTTGTCGTTGTCGCACTACTGGCTGGCGTTTGGTTTGTGCAGCAATCCGATGAAGAGGCGCTTCCTGTCGAGCCTGATTTGGTCGAGACTCCATCCTCGGTTGACTCCGTTGCTTCACCTGCTTCAAGCGAGTGGTTACGCGAAAAAGAGCAACTTGAGCGAAAATTAGCCCTGCGCGATGCTCAAGGCCAAGCCGACTCATCATCAAAGGTTTTGGCTTTGCAAGAGTTCATCTCTCTCTACCCGACCAACCCCTTGGCCGAAGAAGCCCGTGCTTCATTGGCGCAAGCGCGGCAAGAGCAAGCGTCATCCGCCAGCTCGGGTCTAGAAGCGAAAAACGCTGAGCTCCTTCAAGCCGCTCAAGATGCTCAAGCTTCTTATGCCCCTATGATTGAAGCCGGGAAGTGGGCGCGTGCGCTTCACAAAATCGATGCGATTCAAGGTGTCGACGATTCTTTGGTTTCCGCTTGGCGCGCTGAAACTCTGGCGCAAGCGGAATCGCTGCTATCACAACTCGAGACCGATTTTGACATTGCCCTTAAAGAGCAAAACTGGCAGAAGGCTGAACGCCTGCGTCTCTTATTTCACTCCGCAGTTTCACCGATTCCTGCCGGCCAAAGAGCTTGGCTGACTCGCCTGCAAGCCCTTGAGGCTAGTGTCCGTATCGCAGAGCAAAAGGTGGTTTTGACCGAGTTTCGCGCAGATGCCGAAAAGCTCTCCGCGACTTTACGCGGTCGAGTTTTGCCACATCTGCAGCAGTTAAAACTCGGCGAAGCCCTCCAAGAATTAGGGCGGCTGCAAGCCGAATTGCAGCCTGGCTCACTCCAGTCTTCTCTTGACCCATTGGCACTTTTACTTGAATCTGCAGCTATTGCTGAATTGGCCATGCGGCAGAGATTTGATCATGGCCCATTTGTCCTCGTTGAGCCGATTCAAAACAAAAAAGCTGAGATCGTAGCTTTCTTGCCTGATGGGGTCCGCTTAGCCGTCCGTGAACGAGGCCGCCAAGTTGAGCGCGTCGACCCATGGCACATTTGGATGACAGCTTTTGCTTTCCCGGCCTTCCTTAAAGAGAGCGCTCAAGATCGATGTACGCAACAACAATTCGACGCATTTTGTTTTGTCGTTGCCGAGCTTGATTTGTACTTCAAGATTCAACCTTGGGCAGGTCAGCCGAGTCTTAACTCACTGAACTCCTCTGCTGAGGCAACAAAAGAATGGCTTGGCGTGTTGCCTCAAACGCTCTCACCTCAAGACTCTGATTTAGCGAGCACATTTGTGCTAGAAGAGCTTTTCCACTTTGCGACAGCCGCTATAGATTCAGACGACTACCTCGCTTGGCAGCACCTCCAAAACATTCTGTCTCGGCCTTCCCTCTTCTCATTGCTTGTTGGGCCAGATGACCGCACTTGGGGGCTACGACCTTGACCGCTCGAATTGTGGCACTCGCCTCGGGTGGCGGTCGCACGATTGAAAACCTATTCGGCCTAATGGCTAACAAAGAACTTGATGCTCAATTTACACGAGTCATTGTTTCTCAATCCAACTGCGGTGCCGCAGATCGTTGTCAGCGATTAGGTATTCCTGTTTCCTCGGTGGATCGCGACGATTTTTCTGATACTGAATCCAGAGATCAAGCGACCCTTGACCTAATTCTTCAAGAAGACCCCGACTGGGTCTTGCTAGCAGGATGGCTCCGTTTGTTGCCAATCCCCCAGCTGCTAGAGGGCAAGGTTTTAAACATCCACCCGGCCCTTTTGCCAGGTTTCGGCGGCAAGGGCGCATACGGCGATCATGTTCATCGTGCCGTAGTAGCGGGCAGTAGACCTCTTTCGGGTTGCACCGTTCACTTCGCTTCTGCCGAATATGACCGTGGCCCCATTTTGTTACAAGAGGCAGTATTACTTCAACCTAATATGAATGCCGACCAAGTCGCTAAGCTCGTGTTCCTTGCGGAAAAGCGTGCTTTCCCAACATCGCTAAAGGCCCTGATCTCTGGTCAGGTTCGCTGGGAAAAAGGGCGAGTCGTTTGGGGCTAGTGATTGTCTGAAAAGCCACGCACAAAATCTCGTGTTGCGTGTGCAAAATTGAGTGTCGTCAAAAATGCCGAAGTGCTTTCATTGACACAGAACAAGTTTTTTCCGCTGTCATCGCGCCACCATTGAATACGCGTAACTCGCTCATTCGGTGAGCCCATGGCCGTGGTCAGCGCACAAGAACCGTCAGGAGCACGGCTTGGTATGGGGAAGACCGTTCCGCGTTCGAGGCCAAGAAAAGCCAAGAGCAGGCTGTCTAGATAGGCGAGCTGATTTGGCGTGAAGGCAATCTTTGATTCCGGAAGCCATCCGCGCCGTGATTTTGAAAAGCGAGTCGTTTCCCCATCTAGTGTGAATGAAACGCTCTCAATCCATTCTTTGTCAAGCTCAAGCAATAAATTAGAGCGCAACTCGTCTGGCGTCTTGCTGAGAAGAGCAAAATCGGAAGCCTCGGCTTCCATTAAGTAAGGTCGATTCGAGACGACAAGACCCTTTGGGCAAAAAGAAAGTCGTAGCTCTTCCTGGCCATTTGAGAATTCAAGCCAACTCGAACCCTCGACCAAAGGGAGCTGCTCTTGATACAAAATATCTTGCTCAAAGCCTCGAGCTCTGGCTCCTAAAAGACGGGCCAGTGCGCTTAGTCCATGCTGATTTAAAGGAGCGTCGAATGGCTCAGAAAATCGCCATCCGTCAAGTCTGTGAATGAGACGCCAGGGCTGCCCTTGGAGTGGGTGCCATGAAATTTGTGTGTACTGCGCAGCGTCGCGGAGGACGGCGTAATCTCGCCACAAATAAGGTGGCGCCATGAGTCGTGCATAGAAACTTGTGGAAAAGCGAATGCGCTCGCCATTTCGTGTAGCTGCACGCCAAGCAGCACCACGATCTTCGGCGCCGATTTTAAAGACCCATTCGTCACCCTCGAAAGTCGTCAAAACGCAATGGGCCTTGGGAGGGTCAAGCCCCAAGTCGGCGTCTGACATGTTGGTCCAGGTGCTTGGCGGCTTTTGCCAAATGGAGTGCTCAAAAGCTGCTAGCAAGCTAGCGTATGCAGAGGGTTGCAGGAAATCTTGGTGTGGCTCAATAATGGAAAAGTCGTCAGATTGAGACTCTCGGCGCAAGAGAAGCGCGTCTGCGAATGCAGGTTGTTTAATCCAGTAGGATTGAATGGAATCGGGTGGAAGCGGGCAAAAAGTGTCGGGAACGACGGACTGATTTAATGCGTCGGACCCTGGAAGGTACAAATCAGAATCGCCTGGCAAAAACATTGAAACGGCAACCGCAAGGGCTGCCAGAATCAAAACAAAAATAAAGAAACGCTTGGGGCTCATGTGCGACGACGCCAGAAAACAAAGAAGGCAAGCAGAATGGCAAAGGACGGCAATAAAGCGATCTTTTGCAAAAGCTGTTTACGAGTGTCACTCACCAATCGAAAAGGTCGATCGTGAATGGAGCGCAAGCCACCATAATTCTCATCGGCTCCACGCAACCAGCGGAAAGCGGAAACTAAAAACTCGCGTTGAAATCGTATTTCATGGCCACGGAAAGCATGTGCGGAGCCAAGTAAAAAGATACGCCCATTTTCTGAATCAGAGGTCGGAAAAAGAGGCTCGCTTACCGCGCAAAGCCCCGTGATGCCAGAAGGCTCAAGCTGGCCGGGCTCAAGGTCTTGGTCGAGATCAACCCATGCGCGATTGGAACTCCAGACAATCCGTTCTCGAAGGAAGCCCCCTTGAGCCGCTTGTAGTTGAATTGGCCGCGACCCCGGAAATAGCAAAGAGCGGCCTGCAACGGCCATCTGGCGCGTGACAGGATGGGAGCTTGAAATTTGCTTAGGAGGAATCTCGAGCCGGCCACACTCTGGTGCGCCAATCACCTGGCGCCATGGGGCGCAGACCAGCCCTTCTTGGAGTGCTATTCCGCGAGGCTGGAGAAGCTGATTCCAGAACTCGAGGCTGCCTGCGTGGCTTCCGTAGCCAAGCCCGAGGAACATAGGCATGCCATCTGTGACCCAAAGTTTGACGCGTTCGGCCATGCTTGGGAGCATTGCGGAAAGTTGGCCGGGGACGACCAAGATATCTAAGTCAGCGGGCCAATCGGCATCTCGCAGCTCAATGGGCTCAAAGCCCTCGTCGCGAAGGAGCTGAACAAATGGCGCCAGGGAAGCATGAGTGATCGTGTCTTGCTCGGAAGTAAGCAGCAGGCCAACTAACGGGGTGTCGTCTGCCGAAAGCGATAAAGCGGAGTCACCTAAAGCGGCATCTAATCTTTCCTGAACCAACCGTGCCGGTGCGCCTTTGGAAGTTGGTTCGGTTGTGAGGAAAACCTCTTCGAATCGAATCATGCGTCTCGCATCTGGCGTTTCAAGGAAAAGCAAATCTCCCTGCTGACGCTCGAGTCGCTCGCGCGCATTTTGGATGGACACCAAAGATGTCGACGGCTCAAGAATCGTGATTTCGAGCTGCCCCTTTGCCTCGATGCGTGCGTCTTGGAGAAGAGTGCGCATCCGAGAAAACGCCTTTGGGTAAACCGAGGCGCCCTGAATGAGCAAGCGGTCTTCTTCGGGGAAAAGGAACGCTGTCAAACGCGACCCTGGCGGTAAAGATGCAAGGGCTTGAACTGTGCGCGGGCTGAGTGAATCTTGACCTTGGCTGGAAAGGTCAAACCGTAATCGACTGTGAGGGGCTTCCGCCCAGCGCAAAACACCGATGAGCAAGGCAAGGCCTAAGAGACCAGCGCATAGCGTTAGCAATAAGAGAAGTGGTCGCCGGAAAGAATTCATGGGAGCCACCTGCGGGAGGCTAAGCGGACCCATGTTAAGTAAAGAAAGAAAACTGTAGTCGCAAGCAAATAGACCAACGGGTAGGTATCAAGAACACCCGCTGAAAATGTGGTGTCTAAGAACTGCGTCAAGTGAATGGACCTCGCGATTTCACCGGCCAAGCCGGGGCTACCTTGTAAAAGCTCAGGTAAAAAGAGGAGCGCGTAATTCATGGCCGCCCCACCGCCAGCGGCGAGAACGAGATTGCCCCCCCATGCCGAAGCGAACATCCCGGTTGCCAAAAACAGAAAGGATGTCAAGAGCGCACCAAGGAGGCCACCGGCAATCGCGCCCCACGGCATGGGAGCGCCAGCGGATGCCAAGAAAAGGAAGAGTGCAAAAACGCCACCCCAGAAGACTAAGAAGAAAAGGCAAACGGCAACATATTTGGCAAGGATAACTTGGATGTCACGGATGGGCGCCGTCAGCAAAGGCTCAAGTGTGCCCAGACGATGTTCCTCGGCAAATAAACGCAGTGTGAGCAATGGTGGAAAAGATGGAAGCAACAGCCAGACGAGCAAACCGCTGCCGAACAGGAAGGACGGAAGCAGAGAGAGGTCATTCTGGATCATGGGTGAATCAAGAATGAATAGGAAGAACAAACCGTTGAGAGCAAACCATGCGGCCAGCAAACCCCAAAGGAATGGGGAAATGACCATCGAGAGAAGCTCACGCCTGAGGAGGGCGAAAAAAGGTCTCATGCTGTCGCCTCGCGGTTGCGAATTAAATCGGAAAAAACATCTTCTAGGGAGTAGCTCTCAATCGCCGCACTCTCAACCGCAAAGCCTTGCATCACCCACCAAGTGACGAGATCAGACCAGTCAGCGGAATTTGACTCTAAGGTGAAGCGGAGGGAATCTGCGTTGCCCTCTTTGGCAATCAAGGAGAAATCAGGCGACAAGGGTGAGCGAGCCCACTCAAGGGCGGCCTCGGGCGATGGCACTGCAAATGTAATCCGCATCGACTGCCCGTGCCCAGCTAGGGCATGCAACTCAGGAAGGGTTCCCTCAGCAAGCGTTTGCCCCTTATGTAGAACCAATATGCGATCGGCAATAGGCTCAACTTCTGCCAAGACATGACTTGAAAATAGGATTGCTTTCCCGTCTAGAGCCAACTCTTGGAGCATGTTGCGGAAATCTTGCCGCTGCAATGGGTCAAGGCCCGCGAAAGGCTCATCAAGCAATAGTGCAGGTGGGTCTGCCAAAAGTGCATCGGCAAGCCCTACGCGCTGGCGGAAGCCCTTGGACAAATGCCCGAAAGACTGTTTTAGTCTTGGCGTGAGGCCTAATCGAGTTGAAAGTGAAGCAATCGCTCGCTTACTTTGCATGCGTGAAAGCCCCTTGAGGCCCGCTCGGTACGCTAGATATTCTGCAACGCGCAGCTCAGGCGGCGCGACAAAACGCTCAGGCAAATAGCCTGTTGAGCGGCGAGCTGAAAGTGAGTCATCGACCAAATCATGCTGATCAATTGCAGCATGGCCACCACTAGGTGGCATAAACCCAGAAAGAATACGCAGTGTCGTGCTTTTGCCAGCCCCATTAGGCCCCAGGAAGCCAAGAATTTCACCTGGCGCGACCGAAAAACTTAAATCGACAACCGCCCGAAGCGATCCATAAGATTTGTAGAGCTGCTTTGCTTGAATCAAGAGTAAGCCGAGGTAGGGGGAAACGACAAGGCGGAGTCAAGGGTAAAGCCCCCGACCCCGCTCGTCTTGAAAAGGAAGGCTATTCCTTTACTTCATAGTCAGCATCGACCACTTGGTCGCCTGAATCTTGAG
Organism: Planctomycetota bacterium; assembly: GCA_018671175.1. GTDB lineage: Bacteria > Planctomycetota > UBA1135 > UBA1135 > UBA1135 > JABHIE01. Next base: position 457,521 of record JABHIE010000031.1, read on the forward strand.
GATTTTGCGGCGCCCCCTCTGGACCACCTGCTGGTGCACCCGCCGTTTGGTAGAGCTTCTCACCGACCTTAGACAAGACCTCTTGAAGCTCGGCCACCTGAGCGTCGAGCTGAGAAAGGTCATCGCCTTTGAGGAGCTCCTCTAGGGCATCAGCCTTTTCCTCGACTAACTTGCGGTCGTCTTCTTCGATTTTGTCTTCGTGGTCTTTGAGCATTTTGCGGGCTTGCCATGCGGCTTGATCCGCTGCGTTGCGCTGATCTGCGATAGCCTTTGCAGCCTCATCTTGTTCTTTGAAACGCTCGGCCTCTTCTTGCATGCGCTCAATGTCTTCTTCGGTGACACCAGTAGATTGCTCAATTTTGACTTTATGTTCTTTGCCAGTGGCTTTGTCAGTGGCGGTTACATGCAAGATACCGTTAGAGTCAATGTCAAACTCGACCTCAATTTGCGGAACCCCACGAGGTGCGCTAGGCAAGCCATCAAGTTTGAAACGGTCAAGAGTGCGGTTGTCAGGCGCCATCGGGCGCTCGCCCTGCAAGACATGCACCTCAACCTCTGGTTGGTGATCTTGAGCTGTAGTAAAGACTTCTTTCTTGCTCGTAGGGATGGTCGTGTTGCGCTCAATCAGCACCGACATGACGCGACCCATGGTTTCAATGCCAAGCGAGAGAGGCGTTACATCTAGAAGCACAAGGTCGTCAACATCACCAGCCAAAACGCCACCCTGGATACTTGCACCCATGGCAACGACTTCGTCTGGGTTCATGGAGCGGTTGGCTTCGCGTTGAAAGACATCTTCGACAATCTCTTGCACCTTAGGGATGCGCGTTGAGCCCCCCACAAGCAAGACTTCGTCTACATCGGCTGGGCTTAACCCCGCATCTTTAAGAGCTTGGCGGCAAGGGATCTTGCAACGCTCAAACAAATCGGCGCTGAGGCTTTCGAATTTGGCACGCGAAAGCGTCTGCATCAGGTGCTTAGGACCAGAGGCGTCAGCTGTGATGAACGGCAGATTGATCTGGGTTTCAAGGCCCGCGCTCAACTCACATTTGGCCTTTTCGCAAGCCTCTTTGAGCCGCTGCAAAGCCATTGGGTCTTGACGCAAATCAATGCCCTGATCTTTCTTGAACTCATCTGCAACGAAGTGAATCAACTCTTCGTCGAAATCATCGCCACCGAGATGAGTGTCGCCAGAAGTGGCAAGCACTTCGAAAACGCCATCGCCGATGTCAAGGATGGAAACATCAAAAGTACCGCCACCTAGGTCAAAGACTGCGATCTTGCCGGAAGCTTTTTTGTCCATGCCGTAGGCGATTGCAGCAGCAGTTGGCTCGTTGATAATGCGGTCGACCTCGAGGCCAGCAATTTTGCCTGCATCTTTTGTGGCCTGACGCTGAGAATCATTGAAGTAGGCCGGCACGGTTACAACGGCGCGCGATACTTTCTCGCCAAGATAATCTTCGGCACATTCTTTTAGGTAGCCCAAGATGTAGCTTGAAATCTCTTCTGGGCTATATTCTTTACCATTGGCATTCACGCGAACGGGCTCGGATGCTGCGCCCACGACACCGTACGGCACCATTTTTTCTTCATCAGACACCTCTTCGTGACGGCGCCCCATGAAGCGTTTAATGGAAAACAAAGTGTTCGTTGGGTTGGTCACGGCCTGGCGCTTTGCCGGCCCACCGACCAATCGCTGGCCACCGTCTTGGAAAGCGACAACCGATGGGGTTGTACGCCCACCTTCTTTGTTAGGGATAATTTTGGCTTCGCCGCCTTCGAGGACAGCAACCACAGAGTTTGTGGTACCAAGGTCAATTCCGATGATTTTGCTCATTTCTATTTTGTGCCCAAGTGGTATCACTTGCGGCGCGGATTAAGAGCAAGCTTCATGCCACACATTGTCTGCCAAATTGGCAGAACCGCGCCAAGACCTGACAAAATAGGGCTTGCAGCCTATGAAATATCGTAATCGCGTAATTTTCGGTAGAGGGTGCGTTGGCCCATGCCGAGTTGTTTTGCGGCTGCCGCGCGATTGCCAGAGGTGCCTTCGAGAGTAGCGCGGATCAAATCGGCCTCAACTTGAGCGAGGGTTTTGCCCGCCAACTCATAGTGCGCATGCCCTGGCCCTAGTGCGGCAATCGGTGATTCCTTGACCGAGTCTTGACTTTCATCAGGGCTAGGCAAGGCATGGCGTTGCATAGCCAGCGGCAAGTCTTCAATACCAAGAAAACCGTCTTGGTCAAGGACGACCATCGATTCAAGAACATTGCGCAACTCACGCACATTGCCTGGCCAGTGGTGTAGAGCAAGTTGCTCGACGACCATGCCGTCCATGCCTTGAATAGGCTTGTCGTGTTTTTCAGCGAACTCGTGGCTGAAAACCTCGGCGAGAAGCGGCAAGTCACTTAACCGATCGCGTAGTGGCGGCAAGGGGATGCCAACAACCGCCAAACGGTAATAAAGATCTTGACGGAATCGCCCCTCGTCAACTCTTGTCAAAAGGTGCTGGTTGGTCGCGGCCACAATACGGACATCAACAGGAATCTCATCATTTGACCCAACGGGCGTTACGACACCCTCTTCAAGAACGCGGAGCAACTTGGCCTGCATATCGAGAGGCATATCGCCAATTTCATCGAGGAACAAAGTGCCCCCATCGGCAAAAACGAACTTACCGTCTTTGCTGTTTTGCGCACCAGTAAACGCACCTTTTGCATGCCCAAAGAGCTCACTTTCCATGAGGCTTTCTGTCAGGGCCGCACAGTTTACGGCGACAAAACGCCCTCTAGAACGCTGACTCAACTGGTGGACGGCACGAGCGACCAACTCTTTTCCAGTACCCGATTCACCTAGGAGCAAGACGGTCGCCATCGTGGGCGCAGCTCGACGAATGATGTCATAGACGCCATTCATGGCATCGGAAGCCCCCACCATGCCCTCCATGCCATAGTGCTTGCCCAGAGTCGTGCGCAATTGCGTATTGTCAATCCGCAGGGCTCGATCTTCGAGTTCTTTTGCCACGCGCGCCAACAATTCATCCGCCAAAATCGGTTTTTGGATGTAATCCGCCGCGCCATGCCTCATGGCTTCTACGGCCGTTTCTACAGATGAGTGCCCCGTAATCAAGAAAAACGATGTCTGCGGATGCCTCTCTTTGGCCTCGTGCATGAGCTCTAGGCCATTTCGGCCACCCAAAACAAGGTCGGTCAAAACAAGGTCAAACTCGCGCGCGCCCATTCGGTCGAGCGCAGAATCAGCGTCGTGAGCAAGCTGAACTTGGTAGCCCTCGGTCAGCAAGATATCCCGCATGGCTTCGCCGTGAGGGACATCATCTTCAACAATCAAAATGCGGGGAGTGCTCATCTTGGGAAAGTCAGCATAACTCGGGTGCCATGCTCAGGGCTAGAGTCAAGCGACAAATGACCGCCATGGGCTTCTAGGACACGCTTGACAGTCGGCAGGCCTAAGCCACTTCCGCCTGTTTTGGTTGAAAAGTAGGCCTCTTGGACGCGAGCGAGAGTTTCAGGAGACATCCCTGAACCGTTATCGACAACCTCAACATAGGCAAACGAATCGTCAAATCGTGTAAAGACACTAATTGCGCCGCCCTTCCCTTCGAAGGCTTGGCGAGCATTAATAATTATATTGAGCAAGGCCTGGCGAAAGCGTGCTGGGTCAAGCTGTAATGCGTCAGAGCCAGCGGCTAAAAAACTATCCAGTTGAATGCCCTCTTGCTCACATTCTGGTCGTGCGAATTGCAAGACTTCCTCAACCAAAGAATTAAGGCGTGCTGGCTCAAGAGCCATGGAATCGGTGCGGGCGAATCTCAAAAAGTCTCTCAAGATGGTGTCGAGGCGGTTTACCTCGGTTCGCAAACTGGCTAGCCTTTTGCGGGAGCGAGCGGCTAAGGGCGTATCGTCTTGCCATGCACCCTCAAGGAGCGACAACTGCAAAGAAAGTGTGCTTAGAGGGTTTTTCAGCTCATGCGCAAGCCCACCGGCAAGGCTTGCCAAAGCCTCGGGGTCTAGCGGCGGTGCTTTTCTCGATTCCGGAACCATTTGAAAGGGGTTTCCCAGTCTGGGAGCCTTATACAATACCGCTTTCTTGCCCTGCCGCCCATGCCTGCCCTCCCCCCCAAGTGGCAACTCGACTGCCCCACAGAGAATCAAGCCCTCGCGACTGAACTCGCGCAAGGGCGGCTTGTGGCCATGTTGACCGACACAGTGCCGGGGCTTGGTTGCTCAGTCGAGCTCCCTGATGCACGAGCGCGGATTGCAGCCCTCAAAGGCACACCCACCGATAAACCGATTAGTGTGCATCTGCGCGGATTCGACGATTTGCGCCGGCTGATGCCTAAACCCCCACCCGGCCTGGCAAGTTGGTTTGAGCGGAACTATCCAGGCCCGTTTACCGTTTTGCTTCCAAAGCGGTGGCTCGAAATCCCTGAGTCGTGGCAGTGGCCTTGGCCTGCACTTGGAGTGCGATTACCCGATTTTCAACCTTATCTTGATGCAGCGCCAGATTGGCAGTCGCCTCTTGTGATGACGAGCATCAATTATCATGGCGAACCTGCACGGCTTTCCAAGGATGACATTTGCAAATGGCTGGCCGATTATCCCGAAGTTGGGCAGGCACTTGAGCCATGGGCGCCACCATCCGGTGTGGCCTCTGGAATTCTTGACTTGACTGGCCTGCCCCTTTGGCGGCGAGAACCCATGAGCAAGCCTGGCCTCCCTGGTTTACGCGTTTTGGTCGTTTGCAGCGGAAACACTTGCCGCTCTCCGATGGCCGCCGCCCTTCTACGCGAAGCGCTTGCCGCCGCCTGGCAACTTTCGATAGATGACCTACCTCAATTGGGTTGGGTCATTGAATCAGCCGGGACGGGTGCTCTCTCAGGCGCCCCCATCAGTCAGGGCTCGCTCTTAGCTGCAAACGAGCTAGGCATCGACTTGTCTCAGCATGGCGCACAGCTCCTGGACGAAGCCCTCAAGCGCCCCTGGGATATTGTGTTAGGCATGGGCCAGCATCATTTGTCGAGTTTGGCTCCTGAATCAAGCGTTGACTTGTTTCACCCAAGTGGTCGAGCCATCGCTGACCCTTTTGGCGGGCCAATCGACGAGTATCGGCAATGTCGAGAGCAACTACGCGAAGCTGTGCAATTGCGTTGCGCTCTTTGGCAGCAATGGAAGAACTAGCGGGGCTTACTCTGCCCACAAAGCAACGGCGGCAGCGCCCGTTGCAGCTTGAAGGAGTCGTTCGCGGAAGACGGCGTCACGCAGTCGTCGGGCGATCTCGGTCAAGGTGCGCACATGGGCCAATTTTTCGTGGCGAGGGACCAAGAGCATGACCACAACACGGGCTGGCTTGGCGTCCATGGAGTCGAACTCGATACCAGCAGGAAAAAGTGCAAGAGCCGCAACCATCTTGTCAAGATTTTCTAAGGCAGCGTGCGGCACGGCAACGCCATCTTCCATGCCCGTAGAGACAGAACGCTCACGGGCAATCAAAGCGGCTTTGGCCTCAGAGACTCGGTTTGCGTCGAGCAAGCCTGCCTTAGCGACGGCATCGACCATCTGCTCGAGCAAAGCCCATTTGTCATCGACCTCAGGGGAGAGAAGGATGGTGTCAGCGTGAAGTTGATCGGCGAGAGCCATAACGAAATCTTAAAGGAAGATGAGGGTCGCCAAGAAGAAGACGGGGAGCAAGAAAACGACCGACCACAGCATATAGCCAAAAAAGCTTGGCATCTGCACCTTTCTTTGTTCGGCGATGGCCTTGACCATGAAATTAGGAGCGTTTCCGATGTAGGTCATGGCGCCCATGAAGACAGCACCCAGCGAAATGGCAACGAGAAAGGTCTCGCGCACACCGGCAATGGAGGCTGACCCGTCGGCGGCCAGAGTTTTAGCCGTCTCAAAGAAAACCACATAAGTCGGCGCATTGTCTAGGAAGGAACTCAAAATGCCCGTAATCCAGAAAAACTGTGTCGGTGTCTCTAGCCCTAATTCTGGGCCATTGACCTCGAGAAGGCGAATCGCCGCCATCATGGAAAGGAAAATACCGAAGAAGAGTGCGGCAACTTCAATGATTGGCTCCCAGCTGAACTCATTTGCTTTGCGATAGTCGTTTGAAGTCGTGACATAAGCAATCAACGCTAAGAGCACCAAAGCGAGATCCCGACCATAGGTTGGGAAGAAATCATGCTCGCCGACAGTGAGCCAGCCTGAGACATTGCTAGGAGTCAGCAGCGCAACGGTAAGGATGACGGCACCAAGCCAGACAAAGTTAAAAGAACCCGCGATACGCAGAGGCTGGACTTCGACCCGCTCGTGCAATTTGTGCTGCATGTCTTCTTTTTTCCAGTAATAAGTATCAACCAAATAGTAAATCACGAGTAGCAGACCCAGAGTGAAGGCCCAGGCAGGAAGCAAATTGAAGGTCCACGCGAAGGGAACGCCCCGCAAATAGCCCAAGAAAAGCGGTGGATCACCCAGCGGAGTGAGGCAGCCACCGACATTGCAAACGGTGAAAATAAAGAAAACGACTGTGTGCACGGTGAACTGCCGCTCACTATTTGTGCGCAAAAGTGGCCGCACAAGCAGCATGGCCGCGCCTGTCGTGCCCATGAAGGAGGCCAGAAGAGAGCCAATCGCGAGAAAAGTTGTATTGACCGCAGGTGTTGCTTGGAGGTCACCTCGCAAAACGATGCCGCCCGAAGCCGTGTACAAGACACCCAAAAGAATCAGGAATGACGCGTATTCATGGACGGTGTGGCCGATTGTGTGCCAATCACCATGCGCGGCAAACAGCCCTAAAACGGGCAAACCGCAAGCCAAAGCGACTAAGAATCGGTTTTTGTTGGAATGCCACCAATGTTCCGCGACCAAAGGCAAAACGGCAATACTGCCCAACATAAGGATGAAAGGGAGCACCCAAATCATCGATGGGACAAATTTAGCGTTGTCGCCGCCTGATGCAGTCAATGCAGCAGAGGGCAGAGTCGAAAGGAGTGCGTGCCAGGTCATGGGGGTTGGGGCGGTTTAGGGGGCGCAGAATGTTAGCGAAACCCTGCCAAAGGCAAATAGGTTGGCTTCGAAAATCTGTGGAAGATAGTTAATTCAGGGTTCGTCATAAATCCAGCCTAATCTAGGCTTTGAGTCAGAGGCCCACCGCCACTAGACTTAGCACGGATGCCCTACCGGGCACTCCCCACTTGGCCCTTCGCACATGCTGCTCCACGCCCTACTCTTACCCACGCTACTTCTTTCTGCCCCAGCCGCTTCCTTCCCACAGGAAGAAGCCGCTGAATCCGTTTCGACGGCCATTCAAGAAGAAGGCGCTTATATCACTCTTAAATTAGACGAGTCTCGCGAAAACGGCTTGTCTCTATCTGAGTTTATTAAGATTTGCCAGCTCAACACTGGCCTTAATTTTACAATTGACGAGTCTCAGTCGGCAAATTTAAGTTCCCAGCTAGACCAGAAAAAGCTTCTTCTCTATGGGCAAAAGCGCATCAAGAAAGAAGACTTCTACTCCTTCTTCCAAATCATGATGAAGATTCATGGCTTTGTGTGCGTGCAACAAGGCGAAGGCGATCTGGCGGTGATTGTTATCACAGCTGACAGCGCTGCGAATTCTGCCATGATTAAGGCAAACACAATTTTTGTCGACTATCAAGATGTTCCAAAATATTCGGCTCGACCTGGCACGCGCATTGCGACAGTCATTCCTCTAAAAAATGCTGACGCAAATGACATCGCCACAAACTTGCGCTCGGCTCTTGCTCCTCCTGGGTCTGGCTCTGATTCGTTTATGCCCCTCACGCAAGAACGCGCGATTTTGGTGCAAGGCTATGGCCCGGCTGTAGCAGCTGGCTATCGCATGATTATGGTTCTTGACCGCGAGCCTGATGTCGTTGAGCCGGTCTTCCGCAAAATCCCTTTACGCGAAGCAAGTGCCGAAGAGCTCGCCGAAATGTTGAGCGACCTCATGGAAAACATGACTTCACAAACTGAGGCGCGCGGATCACGCTCCAATCGCAATTCAAGCCCAGCCGCAGTTGAGATTGAAACCCACATTACGCCTTACCCTCGCGAAAACGCCCTTATCGTAACGGCCTCGCCCGACAACATGGAGAAGGTGCTTGATTTGATTGCGACTTTAGATGTGCAAATTGACAAACCCGAGACAAACTTCCGTGTCTATCAATTGCAAAACATCAATGCAAAAGATCTCGACGAAGACCTCGCCAAGTTCCTTGACAAAACACAACAAGCCGAAGAGGCCGTTATGCGTAACTCAAGCGCTCCCGGTGCTCAGGCTCGCCGTGCGAATCAAAAGGTGATTGTTGTTTCCCAAGAAGAAACAAACTCTTTGTTGATTACTGCGACTCGCACCAAGTGGGGCGAGCTCGAGCGCTTGCTCACAGTACTTGACAAGCGTCAGCCGCAGGTTTTGATTGAGACCGCGCTAATTGAGGTCTCCGAAGACTTTTCAAACGAGATTGGTTTCGAGTTTGCCAATGTTCAAGCCCCAGCGACCGATGGCTCACAGCGTGGTTTTGGGTTTACATCAATGGGCTTAACAGGTGTCGATGCTAGTTACCAATTTGGTGACCCACGCTTGCCCGACCCAACAGCGGCTGGCATTACGGCTGGCATCCTTGATGGCACAGATTTGGGTATCCCCTTCCTTCTCCGAGCTGCGCGCACATCCAACAACGCAAACATCTTGTCGATTCCTTCGGTGTTGGTCGCCAACAACCATGGTGCGTCGGTTAAGTCGACCGACCAAGTTCCACGCACGACCATCTCGACGACTGGCACGGGCCTAGTGAACTCCGGCAACGACGGTTACGAAGATGCCGGTATTGAGCTCATCATCACGCCGAGCATTTCCTCGGGTAAGTTCCTGCGCCTTGCCATTACGCTTACGGTTTCATCCTTCCGTGGCGAGGGTGCCAACGGTGGCCTACCACCTAAGATTGAGCGTACGCTTGACACCACTGTTTTCTTGCCAGATGGCGCGACGATGTGGGTTGGCGGTATTGTGCGCGACGACTTAATCGAATCAGAGTCGGGCATTCCTTATCTTTCTGACATCCCTGTTTTAGGTTTCTTGTTTGGAAAGCAAAGTGATAGCAATGTTAAAACGACACTGTTTTTCTTCTGCACCCCCCGCATCATGGACGACTGGGATGAAATGGCCGACATCACCGAGGGCGGCAAATCACGCGCAGCTGAAGTCATCGGTCTCGACCGCCTTCGCCAAGTTGACCCTGACTTTTCATTCGACAGCCCAGTTGATGTGATCCTGCAAGAGGAAGAGGGCCCAGCGATTGAGGGCGTCCTTGACCTAGATAGTTTTGCGGCCCCGACTTTCATCCGCGAAGTTGGCGTAATTGATGCCGAGCGCGTTGGTGCAGACCGTGAACAGGCACAGCAATAGTGACACTTACTCTTGACCTGATTGGCCTCCTGATCCGCGAAACGGGCCTCGAAGAAACCGAGCTCAAAAAGCTCCGCGACCAGGCCATTGGCACGGGTCAAACATTTGACCGCGTCATGCTCACTCGAGGAGTTGACGAGGCGGCCATCCTCCGCGCTTTTGCTGAAGATTTAGATTTAGATTTCCGTGAGTCTTTTGATGGCATTCGTGTCCCGAAAGAGTTCGTTGATCTCGTGCCTATGGCCTTTGCGCGCGCCCATGATTTTGCGGGTTTCGGGATGACCGAGAGTGGCACGATTCTTGTGGCCGCTGCGCACCCTGTCGACTTGCACCCCCAGAGTGATTTGCTCGCGATGATGCCGATGCCCGTCGAATTTGTCCTTGCTCCACGAGGCGAAGTCACGGAACTAATCAACCGCGCTTATCGCCACAAAGCAGATGGCGTTGACGAAGCACTTGATGACCTAAGCTCAACCGACATCGAGGGCCTGGCCGCCGCAATCGAAGAATCGGAAGACCTCCTCGATGTCGCGAACAAAGCCCCTATCATTAAATTGGTAAATTCGGTTTTGTTTCAAGCACTTAAGTTGCGCGCGAGTGATGTGCACTTTCAGCCCTACGCTGACCGCATGCAGGTGCGTTTCCGTATTGACGGCATCCTGTATGACATGGAAGCGATTCCAAAAACGGCACAAGATGCAATTGTCTCGCGTGTCAAAGTAATGGGCCAAATGGATATCGCCGAGCGGCGTTTGCCTCAAGACGGGCGCGCAAGCATTCGTATTGGCGATGGCGAGGTTGATGTCCGGATTTCGATTGTTCCGACCTCTACTGGTGAGCGTGTCGTGATGCGTTTGCTTGACAAGACTGCCAATGTTTTAGGGCTCGAAGAAATTGGGCTTGATGAGTATCATCGCAAAATTATTGAGCAGTACATCCGCTACCCACACGGCATCATCTTGGTTACGGGGCCAACGGGTTCAGGTAAGACGACGACACTTTACACATCGTTGTCTACGATTAGCACGGGTGATAAAAACATTCTGACGATTGAAGACCCTGTTGAATACGCACTCGATTCTGTGAGTCAGGTTCAGGTCAATACTAAAAAGGGGCTGACTTTTTCAGCTGGACTGCGGTCGTTTTTGCGGCAAGACCCTGATGTCATGATGGTTGGCGAGATTCGCGACATTGAGACCGCTGAGATTGCGATTCGCGCTGCCATTACGGGGCACTTGGTGTTTTCAACGGTCCACACAAATGATGCACCAAGTACGATTACTCGTTTGATTGACCTTGGGCTTGAGCCTTATCTGGTGTCGAGCTCATTGGTCTTGATTATTGCGCAACGCCTCGTTCGTACACTTTGCAAAAATTGCCACGAATGGGTTTCACCAAGTGATGAACAACTTGCCCGATTACGCGAAGTCGGCCTTAACCCCGACGACTTAAAAGACGGCAAGATGGCTCAGGCGCTTGGCTGTGATGACTGTTTCCAATCCGGCTATCAGGGCCGTACCGCGATTTATGAGATGCTCCCAATGAGCGAAGACATTCGTTCTTTGGTTTCTGAACAAGCCACAGCAACGCAGCTCAAGCGGGCCGCCATTAAAGATGTTGGCATGCGCACCTTGCGGCAAGACGGTCTGCGCAAAGTCGTCTCTGGGCAAACAAGTATCGATGAAATCGTCCGAGTTACTCAACTCGATGTCCTCTAACTGATTCAACTGTGCCTGTATACGAATGGAAAGGCTTTGACGCGCGGGGCAAGAAAGCCTCGGGTGTCATCGATGCTGATTCTCCGCGCGAGGCTCGCTTAAAGTTAAAGCGCGACCGCAAGTTGGTTACGGGCGTGACTGAGGTTGGCAAAAAGAAAAAGTCCAAGGCCAAGGGCAAAAAGAAAGCAGGCAAACGATCGGGGCCTCAGAAGCGCGCCGACGCATTGCGAGAGCGCATCGAAGCCGCTCGCGGTCGTCAAGGCGGCAAACAAACGCAAAAGCGCCTTGACCTGGTTAGCACCTTTACGCGCCAGATGGCGACTTTGGTGAAGGCGGGCATCCCTATCACGGAAGCCTTGCGTGCGATTATTGAGCAATGCGAAAACAGACCACTTGAGATGGTTTTGCGAGATGTGCGAGAGGCTATTTCTCAAGGCAAGCCCACGGCTGATGCTCTAGCGACTCACCCTGATTGGTTTAACGAACTTTATGTTTCCATGGTTCGTTCTGGCGAAGCAGCTGGGCATCTTGATGAAGTACTAGAGCGCTTGGCCAAGTTTATCCAAGAACAAACGCGGGTTCGCAACAAAGTGCAAGCGGCCATGACTTACCCGATTGTCATGCTTGTCATTGGTCTCGGTGTCGTCGCTATTTTGCTCGTAGCCGTAGTGCCAAAGATTACTGCGATGCTTGCTGGTCGCGGTCAAGAGCTTCCCTTGCCGACTCAAATTCTAGATTCGGCCTCGGGCTTTTTAGTGGCCTATTGGTGGGCCATCATGATGCTGATCATCTTGGCCAGTTTCAGTTTCAATCTCTATTACTCCTCCGCAAAGGGGCGACTAGCCATTGACAGCAAATTGCTGCGCCTGCCTGTATTCGGTGATTTGATAGCCAAGCAGGCCATCTCACGCTTTGCCCAAACTTTTGCGACCCTACTGGGGTCTGGGGTTTCGGTTGTCCGCTGCCTTGAAGTTACGCGCACAGTTTTGGGCAATCGTTTGCTCGAAAAGACTATCGATGATGTCCGCGAAAAAATCTTAGAGGGTGCTGATATCGCTACACCGCTTAAAGATTCAAAAGTCTTCCCGCCATTGGTTGGCTATATGATTGCAGTTGGTGAGCAATCCGGCGAGCTTGATCGCATGATGGAACAGGTCGGCGAGTCTTACCAAGAAGAGGTCGATATCGCGACTCAAAAATTCACCTCGCTCATTGAACCGCTCCTTATCGTCTTCTTGGCGATTCTGGTTGGGTTCATCATCCTGGCCATTCTTTGGCCCATCCTTCAAATGTCACAATCCATCGGCTAAGGGCCGAAACAATCATGCACAAACAACAGAAAAAGAATCGTCGCCGCAACGCGGGCTTCACCTTGATTGAAATCATGGTTGTCGTCCTGATCATCGGCATGTTGGCCACTTTAGTCGGGCCCAATGTCATGCGCGCACTCGGCAAAAGTAACATCACAAAATGTAAGGCTGACATCAAGGCACTTGAGACGGCTTGCAGTATGTACAAAATGGAAAATGGCCGTTTCCCTGAATCGATCGACATTTTGGCTGAGCCAGACGACAGCGGTGAGAGTTTCATTGAGGGCAACATGATGCCTATCGACCCATGGGGCAATGAGTACTTCTACAATCCACCCTCTGGTGGCCAATCCCTTGAGATTGGTTCTTATGGGGCTGACATGGGCCCTGGTGGCGATGGCGAAGACGCTGACATCAGCAACTTGACTCTTCACGAGCGCAATTAATGCCACCTCGCCGCACCGGTGCGGCAAACCGTGGTTTCACATTAATTGAAATCTCGGTGGTGGTTCTTATTATTGCAATTATCCTGTCCGCAGCCGTGGTCAAGCTTGACCGCATTTTGCCATCTTCAGCCGCTGATGCTGCCGCTCGCTCCCTCATCAGCTCTCTTGATTTGGCCCGCACTTATGCGGTTTCCCATGGCCGGCGCTACGAGGTTTGGGTCGACATCGACGAGCGCGGATGGGCTGTCATGACACCCTTTGACGCCGAAGGCAAGATTGCGCATAAACTCGAAGACCGCACGACTCTTGGTTGGCAATATCTCGAAAAGGGTCTGGAGTTTGACTCCATCCTCGATGGCAAAGGCCAGGTTTTCGAAAAAGGTAAAATTAAAATTGCCTTTGACTCATCGGGCGCAACGGGTGATTTGTTTATCCACTTCACACATACCGCGGGTGAGCAATACGATCTCACCGTGCGCGTCTTAGGCCTTAATGGCCTCTCTAGCGTTTTCTCTGGCTCGATTGACCCTACGATGGTTTCCGAAAGTGACTTCTAAGCGCCAGGCAGGGTTTTCGCTCATCGAAGTGATGGCCGCTTTGATGCTCTTGGCCGTAACCTTGGTCACCATGCTTCAATTGCGTGACGCCGCAATTGCGCGCGCTGCAAATTCACGCTCACTCGCATTAGCTTCCCGGCTCGGTGCGCGCATGATTCACCAAATCGAGGCGGCTCGCATTCCAGATATGTTTGACGGCATGCAAGGCGATTTTTCTGAAGACGGCGAGGGTGATTTGCTTTGGGTCATCGGCATTGGCGACGGCAGTGCCTTTTCTGGAAGTCAAGCGACCTCTGACGCTGAAGACACTTGGCGCGATTTGAAAGAAGATTCCTACGAAGATCTCGAAGAAGAAGAGCGCCCTGAATTTACGCGCATATTCGTCACTGTTTCCTGGGACGGATGGACGGGCGATCAGCGCGCCTACACACTTGAGACTTTGCTGCCTTCATGGGCTGTCTATCAAGACTTTGACGCGTGGCGCCAAGTTTGGGGAAGCAACCAAGTCGAGGGCATTCAATGATTCCTGTATCTCGACGCGATTCGCAAACGGGGTTCACTCTCATGGAAGTCATGATTGCGATGGCCATCAGCGCGATGATTATGACCGCCGTTTTGGGTTCTCTGGATTACACACAGCGCGCAGTGGATGCCATCCATAACATTGTCGAAACCGAAAATGCGGGGCCTCGCATCATGGAACATATCCGCCAAGATTTATCTGCTTTGGCGGTGCGTGATGCTGAGAACTATCGAGTGTTAAAAGGTGTCAATGGTATCCAAGGTGGCGCGGATGCCGACCGGATTGATTTTTTGGCGCGCAGGCATTCTTTTTGGGCGACTAAAGATTGGCGCAGCGACCGGATGCTTCATGCACCCTTAGTTGAGGTTGGTTATATGTTGCGCCCCCACCCACGCTACCCTGAATTTCTTGAGTTGTATCGCCGCGAAGATTTCCTGTTTGATGACGAGCCCTTTCAAGATGGTGATTATTCGCTCATGTACGACCGAGTGATTCACTTTGACATCCGCTACTACGAAGAGCCCGCTTACGACCCCAATTGGGAAGAAGACTGGGATTCGGAAGAGCGCGAGGCTCTGCCATATGCAATTGAAGTGCAGCTTGAGCTTGAGGTGCAACCTCGGCGCAGCCTAGAGAGCTTGGGCATCTTAGGCGCCAATCGGTCGCGTCTGCTCTTTGATGACTGGTTTACAATTCCAGATTCGACGCGCTGGGTTTTCCGCAATCGGCTGCACCCGACTCTTACGGGAACTGAATCAACAAGTGGCGAAAGCAACCCGCTCGACCCAGATCAGGCCGAAGACGGAGCCAACGCTACAGGCGGAACCACAACCACGATCAATGGCGGTATGAGTGGTTTCGGTGCTGGCCGCTCAGAGCGCGGGCGTGGCGAAACGAGTCGGGGCGAAAGCCCACGAAGCGTCGGCACCCAAACCCGCTAACCGATTTGCTTGCGACCACCCAGGTAAGGCTGCAAGGCCTCAGGGATGCGAATAGAGCCGTCAGCCTGTTGGTGATTTTCGATCAATGCAATCAAAACACGCGGTGAAGCAATCACCGTATTGTTAAGCGTATGACAGAAAACGGGCTTGCCCTCTTGATTGCGATAGCGCAAGTTTAAGCGGCGCGACTGGAAATCATGAAAGCGTGAAGCAGAATGCGTTTCGCCGTAAGAATTACGACTCGGCATCCAGGTTTCGATATCGAACTTTTGGACCTGCCCTTGGCCCAAGTCGCCCGAGCAAACATTGACGACGCGATAAGGCAACTCAAGCAACTGCATGAAATCAGTAGCATGTGCGAGCATGCGTTTGTGCTCGGCTAGCGACCAAGCCTCGTCAGCAGGGCCAATTACGACTTGCTCACATTTCCAAAATTGATGGACGCGGTAGAGACCTTTGGTGTCTTTCCCGTAAGTGCCTGCCTCGCGGCGATAACAAGGAGAAACGGCGATACGGCGTAAAGGCACTTGCTCTGGGCTCAGCACCTCACCGGCATGGATGGAAGTCAAGGGGACTTCGGATGTGCCCACGAGGGCCAAATCGTCGCGCTCGCACATGTAGGCTTGGTCTTCTCCGCCAGGGAAATAGCCCGTGCCTTCCATGCACTTTGGCAGCACAAGGGTCGGCACTGAAACAAGCTCAAACTCGCGCGCCTGCATGTGATCAACGGCCATCTGCAAAACAGCACGCTCAAGTAAAGCGCCATCGCCGAGCAAGAGATAATTACGCGAGCCACCCAATGCAACACCCCGAGGGATATCAATCATGCCATGCTTTTCGCCAAGAGCAACATGGTCAAGGATATCAAAATCAAACTCAGGCACTTTACCCCAAGAGGTGATTTCGACATTTTCAGTGTCGTCTTTACCGACGGGTACATCGTCGGCAGGCGGCGTAGGAAGCAGAGCCGCCAATGCATCAAACGCGATTTTAGCTGCGGCTTCTTGGCCCTCTAAATCTTTGAGTTGCGCCTTTTGCGCTTTTTGTTGATCTAAAGCACCCGCTCGCTCTTCGGCTGACATTTTGCCGAGCAATTTGGAGGCTGCCTTTAGCTCACCCCGCAAATTTTCGACCTGCTGCAACAAGGAGCGATGCGCCTCATCAGCAGCAAAATAGGCATCGACATCTACGCCGATACGCTTGATTTCAGCAGCGCGACGGACGGCGTCGGCGTGCTCACGGACCCATTTACGGTCAAGCATGATTCTTTAAGGGAGAATGGTGTCGAGCTTCCCAAACCAGGGATGCTTTTTAAGAGTAAGACGGATTTTAGGCTCGCTCGATGGCTTTGAAAATTCTAAGACGCCATTATTTGGGAAATACAAGCGGTTCCATGCGTTGTAGACCTCAAGCCCAGAAGGTGCAGGCATGACCGAATCTTTAGCGCCCTTGGCACTTAGCTCAATACCATGGAGAGGCGCACCGACAAAGCGAAAGTATTGCTCACCAGCTTTGCCAACCACCCGCAGGGTATTCCCGAGAACCGTCGAAATATTATCTGTCGTTTCAACAGTTGCTGCAAATTGAAAAGGCGCACCAAGCTCAAGAGTGGTTTCTTCGTCGGCTAGAATAGTGAATCTCAAGCCCGTTTTAGGCGGAACGATAAGCACTTCGCCGCCCTTCTTTTCGACCATTCGACCCTGCACCACTCGATACGAGCCCACAGGGATGCCCGGCGCCTTGCCTTTAAGGGTGAGCAAATCGAGAACGAGCCCTTTGGTCTCAGCCGTTGTCGATTCAATAATCAAACTCTGAAGCTTGAGTTTCTTTACGCCCTTTAAGGAATACTTCACTCGCCCCAGAACAGGAGTGACCGGTCGAAGCTTGACCTCTTTGGCTTGCAAGGGGTCATCGAGCTGTAGCTCAAACCAATTACCTTTTGAATCAGGTAGCCACCTTGACCATGGCATCGACTGTTTGGCCGCCCCAAGTAAAACCCCATCTGAGCGGTAAAGGGCATCAATGCTTGGTAAACAGCCCCATGAGCCAAAGGGGTCAAAACCTGGTGCATCTCCGCCGAACTCGCCATTGCAATCGAGATCGAAAAGAGTCACTGCACCAAACGAATGTTTAGCCTCAAGCGAATCAACGACGCGCCAAAAGATTGGGACACTCGCTTCATTGGGTGCGAGATTGGTTTCGCTCATGAAGATGGCTTCCTTTTCGTTGCCTGTTGCAATCCAGACTGTGAAAGGTCGAGAATGCCCCGAACCAAAATCGCGAATAACCGAGACCATAGCGGGCCGCTCTTTCAAGGTGAACTCGCTTGACTGGTTGTTGCCGCACTTTAAAGCGAATTTGGTTAGCCCAAGGCGCACAAGATAAACCGCCGGTTTCAAAAAATCATTGGCCAGCAAGACCGGCTCTTTCCCGACGCCTCCGCCTGAATTGCGGCGCCACGACAAACGATGGTCATCGGCCAAGTCGCAGGCATGCGCCACCTTAGTCGGCTTCTTAGGGATGGCGTGTTTGAGCGGAGCGCTGACCCACTCAGAGCCCTCGGCTAATGCGATACCCGTCGCTGTAGGTGCTGCATCAGCTGTTGCCACGGCTCCGCCATTGATGAACATTTGCAATTGCACGACCTGCTTTTTCATCTCGGCATATTCGAGATCTTGCGTGTAGCCTAGTTTGTCTCGGAAGCTCACCGCTTTGGCTAAAAACTCTAAAGCCAAAACCTGGTCTTTGCCCTCGGGGTTGAAACCCTCTAAATAGCCGTAGCCGACAAGCATGGCCGTTTTAGAGCCAAAGTAAAGATCACCAATGGCTTCGAGGTCGGCTAAGAGCGCCTTAGCGGAAAGATGCAATAAATCCCAGTCGCGGACGGTTTTGCTATTGAGGGCTTTGGTAAATAGAATAGATGTCTGGACAAAATTCTGGGTCGTCAAGCCGAGCCGATTAAAGCGCGCACGCGGCGAAAGCATTTGCAAAAAGCCATCATAAATTTCAGGGAAATCGCTGTGATAGGTTTCAGACCAAACCCCCACAAAGTCGTCAACCCAGATATCAAATTCTTCTATGTCGCGGTCAAGCCGCTGTGGAGCGCGGTCTAAAAAAATCTGAACCGCCAGCTCACGGTTTTTGCGCAACAACTTGCTCAAAGCAGCGACATCTTGCGTTTTCTGGGCGGTGTTCCAGGTGGCTAAAAAAGTGCTCCTGTCCATGTCCTGCGCGGGGCAGGCCAGAAGAGCGACAGCGAGGAAAAGGCCGGTCAACATGGCCCAAGTTTAGCGCGGCGGACGCTTGGAACGGCGCTCTAAGAAACGGCGCTCTTTGGCGGTAAGGCTGGGCATACCTTCGGTATGAATCTTGCTTAAAATGCGATCAAGCTCAGCTTCCTCTTGAACGGAGAGGGATTGATTCCGGCGATGCATCCAATTGGCGAACGCACGCTGCAATCGGGCAATGAGCGAGCCAGACCTTGCCCTCGAAACAAAAGTCGGGCGGAAGTAGCGTAGAGAAAAATACCCAAGAGCCGCACCGACTAGATGGACATCGGAAGCCACGGCAATGTTTTTTCCTGCAAATGTTGCCATGAGTTGCAGGACATCAATTCCGGCAACCACAAAGAAAAAGGTGCGCAGCGGAACATCAATCACGAGCAATCGCAAAGAAAGGTGAGGCATGGCAGCCGCGTTGAGAGCAAGGACGGCCATGGCCATGCCGGAGCCACCTAGGACCTGAGTGGCAAAGGCTGGTGAGATAAAGCCCAACAAGAAATGAAAGAGCGACCCACCCAACAGCGCGGCAAAAAGGAAATAGCGGAAGCGCAGCACCCCAAGCAGTCGCTCGGCTTCGGGTGCGAAAAGCGCGAACATCCAAGCATTAAAAAGCAAGTGAAAAACGCCTCTCTCATGCACAAAGCCATAGGTAAACATGCCCAAAAAGCCACGGAACTCACCACTAGCTAGGGCTCTTGGATTGAAAGATAGATACTCGGCCATCGGCAAATCGCCAATCCATGAGAGATAGGAAATGAGCCATAGGCCCACCCAAAGGATGAGAATATTTCGAACGGTAGGTGTGAGGCTAGGCATGGCGTGTCTGCCGTGGCATTCTACGCGCGAGAATCCCTCGAACCCTACCCTCCTTCATCATGACGGCTCAAATACTCGACGGCAAAGCACTCTCTGCCAGCATCCGCGTTGACATCCGCGAAACCATCTCCAAAGGCATCGCTGCCGGAAAGACAGCCCCAGGTTTAGCAACCGTGCTTGTCGGTGAAGACCCCGCGTCTGCTGTTTATGTCCGCAACAAGAGGCGGGCTTGCGACGAAACGGGCATGGTGAATTTTCACAAAGAGCTTCCTGCAGACATTGGGCAACAAGCCTTACTTGATGTCGTAGCTGAGCTCAACGCAGACCAAGCGGTTCACGGCATTCTCGTGCAACTACCGCTTCCCAAGGGTTTCGACTACGACGAAAACGCGGTCTTGCAAGCGATCGACCCTGCTAAAGATGCGGATGGCTTTCATCCGCTCAATCAGGGTGCCCTGATGCAGGGCACGCCGGCGCCCATCCCTTGCACTCCAAAAGGTGTCATGGCCTTGCTCCGAGAAACTGGGCTTGAGCTTTCGGGTAAACATGCCGTCGTAGTCGGCCGCTCAAACATCGTGGGCAAACCCGTTTCTCTTTTGCTGCTTCGCGAGCATTGCACCGTGACGGTTTGCCATTCGCGCACTCAAGATCTTGCTGCCGTCGTGGGCAGCGCAGATGTGATTGTCGCTGCCGTTGGCGTACCTGAGCTCGTCAAGGGTAATTGGGTTAAGCCTGGCGCGATCGTTTTGGATGTCGGTATCAACCGCAACGCCGAGGGCAAACTGATTGGCGATGTTGAATTCGCCACTGCCGCCGAGCGAGCCAGCTGGATTACACCCGTGCCGGGCGGCGTAGGCCCCATGACAATCGCCATGCTACTTCAGAATACTCTGGAAGCCGCATGGCGAACGGGTGCTTAAGCACTAGCCCTAGTCACTTAACTCTAAAACGGTTAATCCTCGAGCATACTTTCGGATGGCACGGAACTCATGTCTGTGTACCGGTGAAGGCTGCGCTGACTGTCAGGCAACATCCCGAAAAGCTGAAAAGTAATATGCACTGAAAGTGCGCCGAGCAAAAGAATGGCCATACCCTTTTCGCCCTTCCAGCCGGCCACAAAACGCAAATGCAAGTAGACGGTGTAAAAGAGCCAAGAAATGAGAGCTGAGACTTCTTTGGAATCCCAGCCCCAGTAGAGAGCCCAAGCTTCTTGCGCCCAAAGCCCACCCTGGATGAGCCCCGCAGTCAAAAAGGGGAAGCCAATAATGAAGACTAGCCATGTAAAGCGGTCAGAGCCTTCGTCCCAGACATCAAACCATGCCATGCCGCTGCGAAGGCGCATGCTCAAGAATGAGATAAAGCCCGTCAAAGTGAGCGTGCCGACCCCCATCATGATGGCCATGCGACCAAAAGGGATGGTGAGCAAAGTAAAGATGGCAATCGACCAAAGGAATGAACGAGCAACCTGATATTCAGAATCAAGTATGCCGCGCCAGAACTTAAAGCAAAAGTGCAGCCAAGCCGCAATCGCCGCAATGAATAGCGTGAAATAGCCAAACATATAAGCCGTGATGTGCGTGCTAAACCAATATGACTGCAAGGCTGGCGGGAGTGCTTTGCCTGTTGGGTCAAGCTCAAGAACATGAGCCAAAGTGAACCAAGAGCCCACCATAACGATGGCTACAAACAAATCACCGAAGCCACGGGAAACCCCACGCTTGCGGTGCAGCCCCAGCACAAAGTAGAGCAAGAGCGTCGAGATGAAACCCGACAAAGTGCCCATCGGCAAGACCTCGTACATGGTTTGCGCAGGCCAATGCTGCACTTCGATATAGCGCGCCACGGATGCCAATAAGTTGGCTACTGCGGCGAGTGAAGTCAAAACAATCGGCAGGTGTGCAAAGCCGCTGGCCACTTGATTGCCTCCGCCACTGCGACCACGGATGAACCAATAGAGCGCCGTGAGCAAAGCCAAGACAGCCGCACCCAACGCAATGTCTTGCGTCAGGTAGAGAAAATTACGGTAAGAGAAGAATTCCATTAGAGACCTCGGTGCTTCCGCTTCAAGATGGGGTTGACCAAGAAAGCCAAGAGAGTGCCAATCATGACGGCCCAGTAGCCCGCCAAAACGGTAGTAATACCTGGGTCATAAACGACCCCAATTCCAGAGTAAGTTGGGTCTTGCGGATTATGGTTGGTCTGAAAAAAGCGATACCCACCGTGCGAGAAATAATCATTCACGCGGATTTCACCAGGCGCGCCGACGGTTTGTCCATCAAAGTCAAGGATGGAAAGGGTCGATCGCCACTCAAGCGGCATGCCGCCAGTCGTGTCTTCACGGAAACGCAAATAGGCCTCGCGTTTTTCACCATCAGGCCCAGTGTAGGTCACAAAAGCATGATCGCGATCTTTGGCCGCAAGGACGAAGCTATCGGTTTCGTTGCCATTTGCATTGACTCGCAGGCGAATCACGCCAGGCGTTGGGTCGTAGAAATCGACGCCAACCAAAGGCAAAATCTGAACGGGCTGAGTCTCTGAAACAGTCGCTTGCGGGACATACTCTTCGACAATCAACTCAAGGAAAGCCTGCTCTTTGCCATCGAGCTCGCCCCAGTCGTAGTGGAGAGTCTGGCCAGCATAAACGCGATGTTTAGGTTGCTCAGCCAACTGAAACTCTTCCGTAACGGCCGTGACTTCACCTTTGTCGTTGTATTCGCGGTTGACATAGAAGACATCAAGGACATCATGCTGGTCGGCGCGGAAGGCATCGAGGCGAACGAGAAAAGGGTCACCAGCAAAGAGAGTCGCGGGGAAGACATTAGAAGCGGGCCGCTGATGGGAACCAAAGGCCAAACGCTCACGCGACCAAGTCTCCCAGGTGGATGCGTCTTCGCCGATATGGATATTAAGGATGCCGCGCTCTTCATAAATCCGACCAAGAAGACCACCGATAATGATGAGAAGCATTCCGGCATGGCTCAGGACAAAGCCGAGTTTGTCAAAGCGCAAGAGGCGACGCCATCCGCCACGGAAAGTATTGGACAAAATCGAAAAGAAAAGGAGAGCCCACAATGCAGCAAACCAATCGGATCGATAAGCTCGATTGAAGTCGAGTCGGTCAGCCCAATAGAAAATGGTGAACCAAGTCGCATCGTTGTTGGCAACGAACTCTTCGATTTCAGCATTTTTCCCTCGGGTCTTGAGGCCTGTTTCACTTTGTGCACGCAACGCCACGGCGAACTCTTCGCCGAAACGACTCGTTAGCTCAGGCAGCCGCTTGTCAAGGTTGTCGATTTTTTTAGCGATGGCGTCTTCATCAATTCGATCGGCCACACCGAGAGAATCATGAAAACCAAGCGCATCGACAAGGTGGTAAATGAAGAAGCCCTGGGCTTGGCGGAAATCTTGATAAACACCATAAGCTTGGCGAGCGTCGCGGGGCCAGCCCTCACCTGAGTCATCTATACCCAATGAGGCGAGCTTTTCAACGGCGCCAGCAGGCAGTGGGCTATTGACATCTTCTTGCTGGAACAAGACACCAATGGTGGAGCCAACGCCAATCAATATTAATGCTGCAACACCGACCTTAATCGATCGGAAAAACTGCATAACAAAAGACCAGCGAAAACTGAGTAACGCGCCAAGCGGCAGAAGAGTGAAGAAAAGCCCAATTAGATATGGGGCTCTTCCCTCACCGGACTGTAAACCGAGCGGGGTCTCGACCAGATGAACCAGTAGCTCGGCCCAGAGCATCAAGACGAGAAGAGAAAGGAAAGCCGAGCGGAAAGTCCAGTGGAACTTTGACGGCCTCTTGCTTGGAGATGAGGAATGACTCATTGTGGTGAATTAGTGTTTGCGATTGCCAAGAAACCGAGTGAGAACGGCTAAGTTTTGAGCAACTTCTTGGTTAGGCAAAAGGACGAGAGCATCGCATGCCTCGTCGAGCAGTTCTTTAACCCTTAGGCGGGTTTTCGCCAATGCATCGATTAAAGAATCTTGAAACTTGCCAAGAAGGACCTCGCGGCCATGCCCTGCGCCGAATAGCTTGCGCAATTCGTCTTGGGCTGTCAGGTCGAGACTGTCACGCAGGAAGAAAAGAGGCATCGTCATTTTGCCGTTAGCCCAATCTGTACCCAAAGACTTGCCGGTCGTAGTTTCTTCGCCCTCAAGGTCAAGCAAGTCATCTGCGATCTGAAAAGCCCGACCCGCTAGGAGGCCATAACGGGCGCAAGCTTCTTGCACCTGGGGCGTGGCCCCAGCGTAATGAGCCGCCAGCAAACCACCCGCGCGGAAGAGCTCTGCGGTCTTTCCGTCGACTTGGGAAATGTAATCCGCTTCGGAGAGATCGAAATCGCCACGGGTTAAATTTTGATGAATCTCGCCCTCGCAAACGCGCATCGTGGCACCGGCCAATTCGCGCGAGCAGGCTTGGTCTTCCATTTGAGTGGAAAGGTAAAAAGCCTGAGCGTAAATCCAGTCACCCAAAAGAACGCTAGCGTGGGACCCCCACTCAACATGCAGGCAATCAACCCCCCGCCTGTGGGATGCCTCATCGAGCAAATCGTCGTGGACCAAAGTGGCGGCATGAATCATCTCAAGTACCCCAGCAACGGTGACATGCTCAGGCGTAAGCCCTGCACACGCCTTGCCGAGCAAGCAAACCAAAGCCGCGCGGAGCCGTTTACCGCGAAAGCGACTCGCATGGGCAAGCAAAGGGGAAAGCCTTGGATGAGCACCTAGAAAGCGCGCGGCCAACCAGGCATCAACGGCTTGCATTTGGGTTTCGACAGTGGCAAAAAGGGTCGAGACCTCTGGAGGCGTGGCTGAATCAGGCATGATGCTCAGGAAGGGCTTGGCCCGTAAAGGTCTGCCAATCTTGTGGGTTATTGAGGTTGCAAAGAGGCTCATTTTGAGAGCTGGTGGCTTGCAAATCAGAGAATGGCCAAGTGCGGCGATGAGTTTGCGGAATCAAATGCCGCAAAGCGCGTTGGCCCTCTAAAACACGAGCTTGGACCACTGAAAGCAAGGATTTTGGGTAAGCCGCAAGAGTGGGTTCAAGCCCATGAGGGCTTTCGGCCAACAAAGCGCAGCCGGGTTCTTCTTCCGCTAAATCTTGCAAGCGCCTTAAGAAATGAGGACCGACTTGAGGCATATCACCCGCGAGGAGAAGCACCCAGGGAGTCGTTGCATACTGTAAAGCGGTCAGTAAAGAAGCCGCTGGCCCTATGTCAGGAATGGAGTCGGGCACGACCGAAAACCCCTCAAGGCGAGGAGCCGCGCCACCCGCCGCATCGATTGCCAGCAAATGCCCGCATGTAGCACGAAGCGCCGCAGCGGGGTGATCCACCAGACGCTCGCCATCGGGCAGAGTCAGACGCAACTTATCAACGCCCATGCGTCGAGAGCGACCACCTACCAGCAAAGCCCCGGTCCAGTCGGAACGAGGAGAAAAACCTGACAAGGCTAGGCCTCTGGCTTGCTGTCGTCGTCGCCCTTAGACAACTTTTTCTCGTCGTCGCTAGAGCCTTCTTTGAGACCTTTTTTTAGTTCGTTAACACCTTGCCCTAAACCGCGCATCAAGCCAGGAAGTTTTGCACCACCAAACAAGAGTAGAGCGACAAGAGCAACCCACATCATTTCCATGCCTCCTGGCATCCCACAGGATGGCAGGAGAAGAGCAATCAGAGTGAAGGCGTAAAGCTTAGCGAAGGATGTTTTCATGGCGGATGGCAGGTGGAACCGTATGCGCTATTCTACTGAAAGCCCGAGTTCTTTACGCAATGCGACGAGAGTCGTGCCCAAGTCAGATGGTGTAGGTGCGACTCGTACACCAGCAGCCTCAAGGGCTTCGATCTTGGAATCAGCCGTGCCTTGCCCACCAGAAATGATGGCTCCAGCATGCCCCATGCGCTTGCCAGGAGGTGCAGTACGACCGGCAATGAAACTAACAACCGGCTTAGTCACATGATCTCGGATGAATTCTGCGGCCTCTTCCTCAGCCGTACCACCGATTTCGCCAATCATAATGATGGAGTCGGTCTGGTCGTCATCTTGGAAAGCGCGCAGTACATCAATGAAATTAGTGCCTGGGAGCGGGTCGCCGCCAATACCAACGCAAGTCGATTGACCAAGCCCCTCTTGGGTCACCTGATAAACGGCTTCGTAAGTCAAAGTGCCAGAGCGACTGATGATGCCGACCGAACCCTTTTTGTGGATGTAAGCCGGCATAATGCCAATCTTGCAACCCGTGGAGTCGCCCGGAGTAATCACACCTGGGCAATTAGGGCCGATCAAGCGAGATTTTGAGCCTTCGAGCGCGATACGCACCTTAGCCATATCTAAAACAGGGATGCCTTCGGTAATGCAAACGATAGTCTCAATTTCAGCGTCGATGGCTTCAAAGATGGAGTCAGCTGCAAAAGGCGCGGGCACATAAATCACAGTTGCCGTTGCGCCCGTTTGAGCCACAGCTTCAGCGACTGTATCAAACACGGGCAAGCCCAAGTGCTCGGTGCCGCCCTTACCGGGAGTTACGCCACCAACAAGATTGGTGCCGTAAGTGAGTGCTTGCTCACAATGAAAAGTGCCATTGCGGCCGGTAAAGCCCTGACAAATGACCTTAGTGTCTTCTTGAATGAAAATAGCCATGATTAAGCCTCTTTAGCGTTGACCGCCTTAACGATAAAGCGGGCGCCTTCATCAAGCGACCCCGCGGATGTAATAGCCAAACCACTTTCAGCAAGTAGCTCGCGGCCTTCTTTCACATTGGTACCCTCAAGGCGAACCACGAGAGGAACTTGAATTTCGACATTGCGCGCTGCTGCGATCACGCCTCGCGCGATGATGTCGCACTTCATGATGCCGCCGAAAATATTAACGAGCACACCTTTTACATTGTCGTCAGACAAAATAATCTTGAAGGCCTCGGTAATGTTTTCTTCCGTAGCCGCACCGCCCACATCAAGGAAGTTGGCTGGCTTGGCACCGTGAAGCTGGATGGTATCCATGGTTGCCATAGCCAGGCCTGCGCCATTGACCATGCAGCCGATGCTGCCATCAAGTGTGATGTAGTTGAGGTCGAAGCGTGAAGCTGCGACTTCTTTTGGGTCTTCCTCATGCTCGTCACGCATCTCAGCGATGTCGGGGTGACGATACATGGCATTGGAATCAAAGTTAATCTTGGCATCAAGTGCAACGACTTCGCCCTGTTCGGTGATGACGAGCGGGTTGATTTCAGCCAAAGAGCAGTCGAGCTCAAGGTAAGCCTTGGACAAGCCCATAAAGAAAGGGATCGACTTTTTCATCGTGGCGCCAGAAAGGCCAAGGAAGAAAGCCGCGCGCCGTGCTTGGTGAGGCTGAAGGCCCATCATGGGGTCGATGGGCAGTTTCAGGATGGCTTCAGGGCGCTCAACAGCGATGGTTTCGATTTCGACACCACCTTCGGCAGACACCATCAAGGTAGGAAGGCCAGCCGCGCGATCAAGCACGATGCCAACATAAAACTCATGAGCCAGGTCAAGCCCTTCTGCGACAAACACCTTACGCACCAATTGCCCTTCGGGAGCAGTTTGGTGTGTTTTGAGCATCATGCCGAGCATGGCGTCAGCCGCATCTTCGGCTTCTTGGCGCGACTTGACGAGCTTGACGCCACCGCCTTTGCCGCGACCGCCAGCGTGAATTTGAGCTTTGATGACAGCGAGCTCACCACCCAATTGGGCGTAAGCTTCACCAGCTTGTTGAGGGTTTTCGGCAATAAGGCCCCGCTGTGTGCGGACACCGTAGCGCTCGAGGACCTCTTTTCCTTGGTATTCGTGGATTTTCATGGGTTTCCGAGTTGAGGAAGGGGACATAGTCTAATTCCGCCTAAGCCAATAAAAACCTGCATATCGTTGGAACATCTCCAAGGTTCCGCCCGTCACCCATGCACGATGCAACATGCGCAAAACCGCCCTCTTTTCATCCTCCCATGGATTGGTATTGTCGTTGGCACATTCGCAGCAACCGGAGAGTGGCTAGTCAAAGATGCACCACTTGAGCAGAGTGGCTACACCTTGACTCAAAACGAGTCGCCTCAAGGGCCAACGGCGCCTTCTGCCCTATCGCCTAATCTTAAATCTGCCCCTAGTCGTTCACAATCCGAGCGACTCAATCTCGGTTTTGGCCCATTCGAGCTAGAAGCGGGCTCCGACTCGCCTAAGCCAACATCATCAAGAACGACTCAATTGCTTCCTCCAAGCCTCCAAACGCAGCAAGAGTTGGGTTTTGTCGTGGACGCCAGTCTCCGCGCGAGTCCGAGCCATTGGTTTCGCCCAAGCCTGATCTCGGCGCCTTTGCTTGAGGGCGAGCGCGCCCATCGTGGCGCGAAGCATAAGTTAGTCAGACTTCCGAATGGGCTTTTCTTGCACGAATGGGTTCTGTTTTACGATGAGGCCCTCCCAGAAAAGAAAAAGTTAGCCCACGCGCTCAATTTTATTCAAGATGCCTTCTCTGGCTCTGACGATGATTCTGGCCATAATAGTTCGGGGAGCTCATCTGACGACAACCAAGGAACTCATGGAGATTTTGGCTCTGGCTCCGCTGGGCGCTTCCAAGACTCCGTGGATCAGATTATTGATTCATGGCCAGGAGCGGTAAAGATAATCGCCAAGGCAGATTCTTCTAGCCTACTACGCCTCAAAAGAAAGTTGTCCGCACTCCGTTAGGAGAGCGGACAAATGCTAGCGCGGTTTCGCGCTCAGATCACGGAGCGACAAACTTGCCCGACTTGCGGCGCTTGCGGCGGATGACATTGCGACCGCCAGCCGTCTTAGAACGACTGCGGAAACCGTAAGCGCGACGCTTACGATTTGAGTTACGGGTTTTGACTGCGCGTCCTTTTGGCACTGATTTGCTCCTAGAGAGATTTCTTTCCCGAGCGGTCTGCCCGGGAAAGGAAGGGAGATTCTAACGGCATCTGCCGCCTGAGTAAAGCCTTAGACTAGACCCTTTTCTGCTAAAGTTGCGACATCTTGGCGGATGGCCTCAGCTGAGGCATGCAATTTAGCTCGGCCTTCGTCATCGAGCTCAAGCTCGACCACGCGCTCTACGCCATTTTTACCGAGCACAACGGGTGCACCGATATAAATATCTTCGAGACCGTATTGGCCCGTAAGGTGTGCTGCAGCAGGCAAAAGCCGCTTTTCGTCGCGCATAATTGACTTGGCCATAGCCACGGCAGCTGCCGATGGCGCATAGTAAGCCGAGCCAGTCTTCAGCAAATTGACGATCTCAGCGCCACCACCTTTGGTGCGTTGATTGATAGCATCAATGTCACTCTGAGCAAACATTGCCGTAACGGAAACACCATTAATTGTTGAGAACTGAGGCATAGGCACCATGGAATCGCCATGACCACCTAAAACCATGCAACGGGTATCTTTGACACCGCCGCCGTGGTTCTCAGAAATGAAGAAGGCCATGCGAGCAGAATCAAGAACGCCTGCCATGCCCATCACGCGGCACTTGTCAAAGCCCAACTTCTCGGCCATGAGGTAAACCATGGTGTCGAGAGGATTGGAAACGACAATGACGCGAGACTCAGGAGAGCCTTGTTTGATGTATTCTGCGACAGCATTGATGATTTTGGCATTAATCTCGACCAAATCAGAGCGATCCATGCCAGGCTTGCGTGGCATGCCGGCTGTGACGATGAAAAGGTCAGAGCCATAAGTGTCTTTGGGGTCATTTGTGCCAATAACGACACTCTGATAGCCCTCAACGGCTGCGGCTTGGTTGAGATCGAGAGCAATGCCTTGTGGGCGACCCTCGATGATGTCAATGAGAACAACTTCGTTTGCGACTTCTTGCTCAGCAAGGCGTTGCGCACAAGTCATGCCGACAAAGCCGGCTCCTACTACGGTGACACGAGTCATGATTCTAGTAAATTTGGGGTGAGGCGCCATCAGGCGCGAGTTGGGTGGGAGATTCTAATTCACCCTGAACTAACGACCACCCGCTATTCGGAAAAGTTGGTGCCATTAGACGCCCACCAAGACTTCCAGAGCTCGTAACCCGCTTGGAGCGCCTCTGCATTGCCATCGTGGTTGTAACCGAAATTCTGCGCCGTGATGCGCCTCAAAGATTTCATGGCAGCCTGACGGACGAAGCCATAGTCGTCGAGCAGGGCTTCAATCAAATGCGGAACCGCGGCACGGGCTTCCCATTCGCCTAAAGTGTGAGCGGCTAGGAAGCGCGTCATTTCGAAGGGGTCACCCAGCAAAGGGTAAATGTGAGGCAAAAGCCGCTCGTCTTGATATTTGGACAGTTTCTCAAGTGCGGCCTCGCGCTCAAGAGGGTCTTTGGCTTGGAGCTTGCGCAAAAGAGCAGAAACCTCAGCGGGGAAGTCGTCTTGAGCGTCTTGTGCTGTAGCGGCGAGCTGCAATTTCTGAATAGTCTTGCTAAGCACGGCGACTTGGTCTCGGAGCGCCTCTTGAGCACGGCGGTGAGAGCGAAGACGCTCTTCGGCCACCTGAAGACCTGACTCATTTTGACTGCTTCTGGATTGAAGTGAAACGATGTCTTCACCGAGTGAGCTAAGAGAGGCCATGGCTTGTGCGAGCTCTTGAATGGAAGTCTGCGCCGACGCAACCGCGGAATCAGAGTGTCGACGGAAATCGGTCAAAACATCTTCGAGTAGGACAACGCGTTCTTCAAAGCGCACTTGACTTTCGCGGCCTGTGACTAGACTGGAGGAAATCTCGGCTTGGGCCTGAGCGAAGTCGTCGTGCACATTTGCGCGCAAACTACGGATGGCATCTTGCCCCTGAAACCAAACAAGAGCCGCAGCGACCCACCCCAGCAATCCAATCAAAATAGCCGCCCATATCGCACCTGAGCCATTGCCACTAGAGGGAACAGCCTTGCCTGGCGTTGCTGCCCCTAAGACTTTGCGGCAAGAAGGGCAAATCGCTCGCTCACCAGCAAGGAGTGCAGAGCCTTCCTCGAGGTCTTGGAGGAGGATGGACTGATCGCAGATATTGCAAAAGTGAATGTCAGCCATGGCTATGGGATGTGCGTAAAAAGACAGAGAGTAGGGCGAGCAGAAGGCCGGCCCAGACCAACTCAGGGTACGGTTTCGGCGTGGATTTTTCTTGTTGATTCGACAACCAATTTAGCCAGGCCTCATTGCTGGCCGTGAATTCGTTGACCGCTGGCGTAACCTGCCAAGCGGGGCCAGCGGTTGGATGTGAAGACAAAACCAACGGCAAGTCGGCCGGATAGGGCTTGCGTGAAAGCGCATCTAGAACACCCTGAAATACGGATGCCGCTTCGCCAGGCTGCCCCAAGAAGCCAAACGCCCAACCGCCGTCCATTGGGCGGAACACCAAGCCAGCGGCGCCCATGGCTGTAGACATAAGAGGCTTTGCGCCAGCTGCGCATTCTAGGAAAGGAAGTTCCTCTGAAGGCTGAACGGAAGCCGGCAATGGAAAAAGACGATCTGTTGCAGCGAGCCATGGTGAGGAGGTGGTCGGGAGAAAATCAGAAAGAGCTTGGTCTAGCTGTCTCGGCCACGGGGCATCCTGCGAAGCGAGCGTCCCTAGAGTGGCTAGGAATTCAAAATCAGGATTGTCTCCCATTGGGATGACCTGCAATTCGTGGAGCGGTGCGGTCAAAGCCCCCTTGAGGTCTCGCCCCTCAGGGCGACCATCACTCAGCAAAATGACCTGCGCGCCCTGCTTGAGTTCCTTTTGAATCGCTTGAATGGCCAACCAGGGTTGCGTCGAGCCGAAGGCGGTCATTCGCTTTAGAGCAATGCGGCAAATCGTAGCGTTGAGATTTAAAACCGTGCCAAGTTCATGTGAGAAAGGCAAGACCCGCAAGGAACGCCCATTTGCGGCCCACTGCAACAGGATATCTCGCGCTTGGTCAAGTGCGCCACCGGCCATGGAGCCCGATGTATCAAGCAAAACGATAGTTGGCTTGGCGTCGAAATGAGGTACCTGAAAGAAGCGCCACTCGTCAGGTAGGGAAAACCAATCACCAGCATGAGGAGACGCCAAAAACACAAACCCGTGTTGGTCGAGAGGCTTGCGTAGCTCAGCGCGTCCGCTCGAAGTCGAGGCAATGGAAGCCGGGAAAATGGTGGCGTCCGAAAAATCGGGATGGAGCGACCAGAGCTTTTTGTCTGTGCCACCGAAATCACTCCAGGTGATGGTCAAAGAGAAAGGCTGTAGTGGCCAACCCTGAGGTTGTGGCGGCTGGACAGCAAGACGAACTTCCCCCGCCGCGGTTGGGGCTTGAAGAAGCTCAAAAGAAAGCCGCGACCGAGCTTGAATCGTAACCCTGCCAGAATTGAAATCGGCATCTTGCAACTGGAGCTTAAGCTCAATCGCTTGCTGCGCCGACGGGGTCTGCAGCGGGCCATGGATTCGGACGATATGCGGTGTGCGCGGCAACTGAGGTTGCTCGATATGCACGCCCTTCCATGAGGAAGTGGATGGTAAATCTCGCCAAACACGCCCATCGGTCAAGAGGACGACTTCGTCGCCAGGTTGGGGCTGCGCTTCGTGAAGGAGGGCAGCTAGCCCCTTTTCGCTGTAGAGGATTTGGCCTAGATTTTTTGCATGGTTCCATGTCGAACCCCCAGTTTGAGCAGCCAAATCTTCCGCTTGCGCAAGCGTAACTTCGCGGCAACTGGCGCTCGTGTCGACCAAGACCCATGCCGTCGGCGGTTGCCACCATGCGCCACCCCACAAGGCAAGGCCCCAAGCTGCAAGGGCCGCCAGAGCGAAAAAACGGGAGAGAATCAAACGGTCAATTGAGGTTGAGGAGGTGCTTCGGCAATCCAGCCGCCGCCAATTAGGCGCGCGCCTCGATACACCGCGAGGCCTTGGCCAGGGGTCACGCTATCGGCTGGTGACTGAAAAACGATTTCAACGCAGCCTGGTTCAGTACACCTAGCCAGGCCCATGACTCCCCCAGGCGAACTGCGATACTGAATTTCAATCGGGTCGTAAACATCACCGGGGCAGAAGTCTTGGTCGTCGTAGGAAATCCAGTCATGAACTAGGCAACGCACACACCCACGGCTGGATGCAGGGCCAACGATGACATCGCCGGTTTGAGGATGCACATCGACCACATACATAGGCTCTGTCCAGGCAAAACCTAAACCTTTACGCTGGCCGCGCGTGAAGCCCATAAAGCCATCATGCACGGCAACGACCTGCCCGTCGAGCGTCAGGATGCGCCCCGGTTTGCCTAAGCCACCCGTTTGCCGCAGCAAATCGCGGTAATCATTTGAGGGGACGAAACAGATTTCGACCGAGTCGGGTTTCGCGTGGATGGGCAAACCCGCCTCTTTTGCCAAACGGCGCGTTTCGATTTTGTTGATGCCACCGATTGGCAGCAAGGTGCGCTCTAGGACTTGCCGACCCACCGGGAAAAGCACATAGCTTTGATCTTTTTTCGGATCGACTCCGCGCAAGAGTTGCCCACCTGGGGCGGTTTGTGCGTAATGCCCAGTGGCTAGGAATTGTGCGCCAATGACATCTGCAAATTGAGCGAGGGCTCCGAATTTAATATCACGATTGCAAACGACACAAGGGTTTGGCGTGCGCCCGATTTCATATTCAGCTCTAAAATAAGTTTGAATGGAGTCGAACTCTTGCTGCATATCCACCGAATGAAATGGGATACCAAGGATGTCAGCAACCCTCGCCGCATCACGCGCATCTTCCGGTGAGCAACAGGCTTGCTTGGCGTTGGGGTCGCATTCTGCGACTGGAGCTTCTACGCCATGGCGTAAAAAAACGCCCACCACATCGTAGCCCTGTTGCTTTAAAAGCAGTGCGGCTACGGCAGAATCGACTCCTCCGGAGAGGGCGGCGAGAACGCGAGGTTGTTTCATGAGTGCTGCGTTAGAATACCGCCCATTATCGCGGATTCCCCACGATACATTCGACATGAAATTCTCCCTGTCCTTTGTTCAGCAAGACGCACAAAATGTGTCCTTTGCTGATTCCGCCCCGACTGCCACTCAAGCCACCACTCAAGTAACTGGCGAAACGGGTGCCCCACCTGCTCAAGAATCAGGCGGAAGCTCCTTTTTTATCATGATGGGCCTGATGGTCGTTTTCATGTGGTTCTTCGTGATTCGCCCTGAAAACAAGCGCAAGAAAGCGGCACAAGTTATGCGCGACAGTCTGGGCAAAGGCGATTCAGTCATCACCAACGGTGGCATGTTCGGCAAAATCGTAAATATTTCTGGCCCAGTTGTCACTCTAGAAGTGGCTGATAAATGCCGCATCAAGTTTGACCGCAATGCAGTCACGCTTGCTCAAACAGGTGATTCCCCTGCCCCAGCGCCTGCCGCTTCGGGCGGTGGCTGAGGCATCTAAGACATCGCGCGGTCGCGCGATTCCCCTATCGGTCATGCGGTTTAAAACGGCATGACCGATTTTTTTTTATGACTCATTCCTCCACACCTTCAACTGTACACACAGGGCATCTCGGCGAAAGTTTCGTCGCAAACGACCTAGCCGAAAATGGCTGGCAGATTTTGGCGCGCAATCTGCGCACGCCTTTAGGCGAGGTTGACATCCTTGCGCTTGACCCAATGGGTGATCTGGTTGTGGTTGAAGTTAAGAGTCGCTCCCCGCTTAGTTGGGTCGACGGAATAGATGCGCTTCGCCCAAGACAACTTGCGCGCCTCTTTCGCGCACTGGCGTGGTGTGGTCAAAACAGAGGTTGGGCGGGTGCGCTGCGATTAGATTTAGCGGCCGTCGTTGTCATCGGCGGGCTGCCCACTCGATGGGAGCACATCCGTGACTTGACGCTCGAAACCTGAGCTTAGTCGCAGATTAAAAAAGCTCGCCGCAAGTCATCGCCAAGCTGTAAACGCTCTTCTTGTGCCAAGCGGACGCCCTCAGCTGGAGATGGGAAGCCGGCGCCCAAACATGCGCCGAAATGCCCACCGACCAAAAGTGGCGCTTCGTAGACCACGACTGCATCAGCGAGGCCAGCGTCTAGGAGCTCACCGTGTAGATGAGCACCGCCTTCAACCAGTAAACGCGCAATGCCGTGATTGCGTTTTAGGTCAAGAAGGATTTCAGAAAGTGGTTCGCGCTCACCGCTCGCCTTAGTTGTGTAGGCCAACAATTCGCCACCCTCAGCAAGCAAACTGGCATCGGAAGCCAAATCAACTGGCTCAACGCCAAGGACCACTCGCTTGGGCTGGCGAAGATAAAGCCCCTGTTTGCCCCTAGCCGTTAAAGAAGGGTTGTCGGCCTTGACTGTGCCCGCACCGGCCATCACCGCACACGAGCATTTGCGTAGCTGATGGACTTCTTCGCGAGCAGCGGCACCCGTAATCCATTGGCTTGAACCGGAATCAGAGGCCGTTTTGCCGTCTAAAGAAGCAGCCCATTTCAGCAAGACCCATGGGCGGTCAGGGTGGGCAAGAGCACGCAAAAAAGCAGGGTTGCTTTCTTCAAATCGAATTTGGAACGACTCAAGAGTGCGCACTTTGATTTCAAATGACCGCAAGACTTCGAGACCTGCACCTGCATGAAGAGGGTTGGGGTCAACCGCTCCCACCAAGACCTTTTGGACACCCGCGGCTTTCAACAAGGAGGCGCAAGCAGGTCGTTTTTTTGCTGGGCCATTCGACGAGCAAGGCTCAAGCGTGACGACCATCTCGTCGACGATGCCAGCGAGTGGTTGCTGCGTTTCAAGACACCAGGCATCGGCATCGCGCAAGGCCATCTCTTCGGCATGCGCCTCACCAAAAGCTGTATGAAAACCACGGCCAATCACATGACCATCTTTTAGTGCAAGCGCTCCAACTCGAGGGTTGGGCGCAACCGAAAGCCACCCAGCTTTTTCAGCCTCAAACCAAGCTTGCTCGAGCAAGTGATAATCGCGACTTTGCGGGCCTTGGCTCATACTTCGATGGACGAGTGAGGCCCACGCTCAGGCGGGTCGCCTGGCTTTAAGTCACTTGGACGATCTTGCGCAATCATAGGCAAGGGCATCGAATCGGCGACTTCCAGAGAATTGGCAGCGGCTTGAATGGCAGCTTTTGCGGCGGCGGCGGCCTCTTGGCGCGCACGCGTTACGAGCGCCTCTTCTTCTTCGGGTGTCAGGCCGTCGGCCGCTTGGAGGGCTTTTTTACCGCAAGAAACCAAATCTACTGAATAGGTTTGGCCAGGAGCAAAGCCATCACGGTGAGGGAGCAAAGCGCGGTGGCCGTTTTGCATACGGCCCGCCCACATCCCTGGGGCATCATCAGGCGTAGATTCGAGCATCAAGAGCCCCTCATTGCCAACTTGCACCAAAGTGCGTTCTCTAGAAATAGACCTCTGCAACTCAAGCAAACGATGATTTCGCTTTTTCTTAAATTCACGAGGGATGTCGTCAGCTAGCTCAAAAGCAGTCGTGCCTGGGCGTGGTGAATACTGAAAGACATAGGATTGCAAAAAACCAAACTCGGTCATTGCGGCCTCGGTCATTGCGAAGTCTTCGTCGGTCTCGGTTGGGAAACCAACAATCCAGTCGGAGATGAGTTCGAGGTCGGGCATTGCGCCACGGAGCATCTTAACTTTTTTACGGTAACCCTCAACGGAATAACCGCGCTTCATAGCTTTTAGAATTCGGTCACTGCCAGACTGCATCGGAATCGGCAGGAAACGCATAAACGGCCGGGAACGAGCCAAAGCCGCAACAAGTTCTTTGTCGACATAGCTCGGATGAAGAGTCACCAAGCGCAGGCGCTGCAGGTCGTCCATGGCGGAAAGCTTGTCGACTAATGAGGCAAGCGTGGCCCCATCTTTACGGTCGCGGCCATAGGCATCGACCGTTTGGCCTAAGAGCTGAATCTCTGTTACGCCTGCCGCAACTAGAGCTCGCACTTCGGAACAGATTTCAGAAACGGGACGGCTTTCGACGCGCCCTCGCACACTTGGGACGATGCAGTAAGTGCAATTTAAATCACAACCACGCATAACTGCCACATGTGCGCTAAAGCCTTCGGAGCGGCCCGACAAATCTCGTTTTGCGGCATCAACGGGGCCTGGCGCTTTGCCTAGCTCGCAGATGCGTTGCTCGCCGCCAACAACACGGTCGACAAAGGATGGCAAAGATGGAAAATGTCTCGAACCACAAACGATGTCAACATGTGGCTCGCGCGCAAAGAGCTCTTGGCCCTCGCGGTCAGCCATGCAGCCAACAACGGCCAGCACCATTTGGGGCTTTGCTTTTTTGACACGCCGCAGCTCACCCACTAAAGAATGGACCCGTTCTTCGGCATGTTCACGAACCGAGCAAGTGTGAAACATGCAAACATCGGCCTCGTCGGCGGAGTCGGTCTCGATATATCCACGACGCAAAAAACCCGCGCGAATCAACTCGCCGTCGTAAAAATTCATCTGACAGCCAAACACCCGCAGATGAAAACTGCGGGTGCGGTTGGGCTGCGCCCCGGTAGCAGGCGCTGAATCAGTCATTGCTGACAGTCGTCAAAATCTCAATCTCACAGCCAGGGCCGACATAGATGTCGTCTTGGATGAGCGTATCGAAATCAAGACCTTCTTCATCAGCGTATTCAGCCAACAACAAGCGGTGCGTCGCACCATCGGCTGTGAGATAAACCAAGGCCTTACGATGAATAATGAATGGGTCACTAACGATTGCCGTTGTGCCAGGTGATTTCATCAAAACACGGCGCGCTTGGCGGTCGCCTTGCGTGCTAAACCCAGCGTATGAAGTTGTGCCTGGGCCGATTGAATCCCAGTCGTCTAAATGATCAAGCACATTTTCCCCCTCTTCGAGAAGGTCGCCGTATGGCAAACGCGGGCTAAAGAAAACCTTTGCGTTTTTTTCAGTGTGATCCATGTAGCGGTCTTTCCAGAGGCGTAGGAAAAACCGCTGCCCGTCATCACGCGGCCAAGAGCCCTGATGCTCTTGCTGATACATAATCATCGATTCGTAAATCTTTGACATGTTTTGCTCACTCGCAGTCATTTGCGCGCTGTCAATCATCTCAGGGATGTTTTTCACGAGCACGGCTGACAAAATGCCAATGATTAAAATCACCACCATCATTTCAAGCAAAGTGAACCCTGCACGGGCAGAACGAATGAGCTTTGTATTCATGGATCAGGTACCTGCGAAGTAGTCGGTGGAGTAATCGATTTGCTCTTGGGTCAAGACATCTAGCTCAAGCCCCATGCTAGCCAGCTTGATGCCAGCAATCTCTTGGTCGAGCTCTTCTGGAAGCTCATGCACGCCTTGACCAAGCGACTCGCCTTTGTCGGCGAGCATCAACATGGCTTGCAACTGATTCGCAAAGCTCATGTCCATGACTTCAGATGGGTGCCCTTCAGCAGCCGCCAAATTAACCAAACGACCCTCAGCGAGCACATAAATGCGACGGCCATCTGCGAGTGTATGCTCGACACAATTGTCGCGCATTTCGCGCTTGCTCACGGCCAACTCAGCCAGATCACCGAGATTCAACTCGCAATCGTAATGGCCCGTATTGCAAACGATGGCGCCATCTTTCATGGATTCGAAGTGACGCTTGACAATGATGTCTTTCATGCCCGTGGTCGTAATGAAAACATCACCCACTTTTGCGGCTTCATCCATGGTCATGACTTGGACGCCCTCAAGGGTGGCCTTGAGCGCGGCAGTTGCCTTGACTTCCGTTGTGATGACATTAGCACCCATGCCTTTGGCACGCATCGCGCAACCTTTGCCACAGTGACCGTAGCCAGCCGTGACGAAATTCTTGCCAGCAAGCAACACGGATGTCGCGCGCAGGATGCCATCAAGTGATGACTGCCCTGTGCCGTAAACATTGTCGAAATCCCATTTGGTTTCAGCGTCGTTTACAGCGATTACGGGGTACATCAATTTGCCGTCAGCGGCCATCGCACGAAGGCGATGCACGCCAGTGGTCGTCTCTTCAGAGCCACCAACGATGCCCGGGATCAGCTCTTGATGGTGCTGATGGACGCGCACGATTAAATCGGCGCCGTCATCGAGAGTCATCGTTGGTTTGAAATCGAGTGTGCGGTCGATGCTCCAGTAAAACTCTTCGGTGTTTTGACCATACCAGGCATACATTTTGATGCCCTCTTCGGCGAGTGCCGCGGCAACGGCATCGTGAGTTGAGAGCGGGTTGCAGCCACTCCAGGAAACCTCAGCACCGGCCGCGGCCAAAGTGCGAACCAAGACAGCTGTTTCTTTAGTGACATGCAGGCAGCCCGCAATGCGATGGCCGGCAAGAGGCTTGGTCTTGGCGAATTTTTCGCGCAAGCTCATCAAAACGGGCATGCGGCTTTCGGCCCAATCGATCAAGAGTCGGCCCTCTTCTGCGAGGGAGGTATCGGCAACCTTATAGGTCATGTTTTCTGTGGAAGTGGTCATGTTAAGCGTGTGCGTGGCCATTTAATGCCACTTTGAGGGGGTCAACGAGATTGAGGCTTTCCCAAGGAAAAATCTCACGGCCGAAGTGGCCAAGGGAAGCGGTTTGCTGGTAATTCCAGCCTTGTGGGTGGCGAAGCTGCAAGCTGCCAATGATCCAGTCGGGGGTCAGCACATCGTGCGCCCGACCCGAAGAATCGTTCCAGACGGGCAGTGCACGGACGGCGTCCGAAATCGCTTGGTCGGTCAAGCCGTTGTGAGCAGAGCCAAATGTATCGACGCGAATGCTAACGGGCTGGGCGACGCCAATGGCATAGGCTACTTGCACTTCGCAACGCGCGGCTAGGCCAGCAGCAACGATATTTTTGGCGATCCAGCGTGTCGCATAAGCAGCGGAGCGGTCAACTTTAGATGGGTCTTTCCCGGAAAAAGCACCCCCACCATGTCGGGCCATGCCGCCATAAGTATCGACGATGATTTTGCGACCCGTCAAGCCCGCGTCACCGTGTGGGCCTCCAATCACAAAACGACCCGTAGGGTTGATGTGCATCGCAGTATCGGCAGTCAACATCTCTGCGGGTAGAACCGCGCGGATGATGTGCTCTTCGACTTGAGCGCGAATGTCTTCGATGGAAATGACATCGACATCAGCTGTTTGTGTCGAAAGAACGACCGCTTCAATCGAGACCGGCTTATCGCCGTCGTAGCGGAAAGTGACCTGAGATTTAGCGTCAGGACGCAGCCAATTAAAATCGCCAGACTTAAGCAATTCAACATGCCGCGCCATAAGTTTATGCGCCCAATAAATCGGCGCGGGCATCAGGCAATCGGTCTCATCGCAGGCGTAACCAAACATCATGCCTTGGTCGCCAGCACCCGATTCGGCACCGGCCTCGCCGCCTTCATTTTCAACGCCTTGGTTGATATCGTCAGATTGGCTATGCAGAGAACTTAAAACCGCGACTGATTCTGAATCAAAGCGAATGCCTTCGATGGTGTAACCGATGTCGGCCAAAACTTCACGAACGATCTTTTGAACTGGCACATAAGTCTCGGTGCGAATCTCACCGGCCAACATCGCCATGCCTGTAGTAACGAGAGTCTCACAGGCGACCTTGGAATTGGGGTCGCCTTGCAGACAAGCGTCAAGAAAAGCATCGCTGATTTGGTCGGACACCTTATCTGGATGCCCCGGCGAAACGGATTCGGAAGTAAAGAGTTTTGAGTCGGTCATGTTGGGTTGGGTGCCGCTATGGAGTAGGCAGGAGGCCAGCGGCAGCTAGAGCCTGACAGCATTTGCGAGAGGAGCCACGGCGAGAGGTCAAGACCTCAGCAGCCAGCTGCCCCGCTGCAATTGCACAATCAGGTTGCTCGAGCCAATTCAAAGCGAATTCTATCAAATCAGGGACGCATTCGCCTACTTTGAGGCCACCGCAGGCTTGCAGAAGCTCGACTTCTTCGATGAAATTCTCGAAATGAGGGCCAATGAGCACTGGGCAACCCAATGCTGCAGGCTCAAGGACATTCTGGCCGCCATGCGGGATAAGACTGCCCCCCAGGAATGCGACCTGTGAACTGCGGAAAATCAGTTCAAGCTCACCGAAAGTATCGACAAGCAAAATGGCGTCTTGGGGAAGCGATTTACCCTCTTGGAGCTGAGACCTCAATAGAACCTGTCGTTGCGGAGCAGCCGCTTGAAGCCTAGGCAAAAGCCCCTCAACTCGTTTTGGGTGCCGAGGGACGACGACTAAGCGATACGCATCAAAGCGCGGTTCCGCAGCAAGGGCCGTCAGCCAATCGACCTCTTCTGATTCATGAGTCGAAGCGAGCGCAAGATTAGAGGCCCCACCAAGCCATTGCTTCCATGGGGATTGCAGCCACTCAAGCGCATCTTGCTCAGTAGGCAGCATGTCATATTTTAAGTTTCCCAAAATACGAATACGGTCAGGCGGTACATTCAGACTGCGGAAGCGCTGGGCGTAGGCATCGTTTTGGACCCCGTAGAGGGCAATGCGATCGAATTGGGGCAAGAACCTTTGCACGCGCCGATAGCCACGAATGGATTTTTCAGTGATGCGGCCATTCAGGATGGCGACATGAATATCCATGTGGTCGCAGGCTCGCAGAAAATTGGGCCAGATTTCGAGTTCAACCAAAATGACCGAAGTCGGCTTTACGCGTTTCAGAAAGCGACTCACGACACCTCTCAAATCAACAGGGAATCGCACGACCGTAAGATGGGGAAAAACTTTGTGGGCCGTTTCAATGCCACTGCGAGTTGTCGAAGAAATGACAAAATCTAGGTCTGGATATTGCAAACGCAACTCTGCGACCAAGGGGCGCATCGCTCTTACTTCGCCGACAGAAACACCATGCAGCAAAACCCGAGGCTGACTTTGAAGACTGGGTACAAAGCCCATCCTTTCGCGAACACCTTGACGAAACGAAATACTCAACAAACTGCGGAGAGCGACAAATGGGAGCAGCAGCAAAGCCGCTAAACCAAGCGCCAAGTCATAAAGAAAGTAAGAGCCGCGTCGAGGCGCCATAAGGTTGGATGCCTCTTAGGCCTTGCCGCAGCACTGCTTGTATTTTTTGCCGGAACCACAAGGGCAAGGCGCATTACGCGCGACCTTAGGCTTGCTGACCTGTTCAGGCGCTTCCGTCATAGGTGCGGAAGCGGCCTCCATGTCTTTCTGTTGCTTAGCGTAAGGATTGCCAGAATGCGTTTGCGAAGGAGCGGAATAGCCCACCGCAACTTGACGCCGCGGAGGTTGTTGCGGTTGAGCTGCGGTTGCCTGCGCCTGCCCACCAAAGGCGGGGTGACTGGCTTGAGCACCCTCGTAAGCGGAGCCTAAGCGAGTCTCGTCTTCTTGTTTGATTTGGACCCTAAGGATGAAATTAGTAACTTCATCGGCAACCTGATCAAGCAGCTTCTTGAATTGCTCAAGCCCCTCGCGCTTGTATTCGGTTTTTGGATCAACCTGCGCGTAACTGCGCAAACCAACACCAGCTCGCAAGGAGTCCATGGTGAGAAGGTGTTCTTTCCATTTGTTATCAATCGCGTTGAGCACCAAGAACCGCTCTAAAGAGCGCATCGTGTCTGCCCCGAGCTCTTCTTCGCGACCATCAAGCCGCGATAGGGCGTCGTCTAAAAACAAAGCTGGCACTTGCTCGTATTTCAAATCAGACAAGTCAGTCTCTTGGCCGGGCCAATCCCACTTGCGTTGAGCCCAGGTCGCGAGAGCATCGTAGTCAACAGGCACATCTCGGCCGTCGCCTGCGTAACGCTCGGTCGTCTCTTGAATCATGTTCTCGAACATGGCGCGAACCGTCTCGTTGAGGCCGTTGGCTTCAAGGGCATCTTGTCGCTGATCGTAAATGAGCTTGCGTTGCTCATTCATGACCTCATCGTATTCAATGAGGTTTTTACGAATTTCAAAGTGGTAGGCTTCAACCTTTTTCTGCGCTTTTTCAATCGCACGCGAAACAATGCGAGACTCAACGGGCTCACCTTCGCCCATGCCTGCTTTGCCCAAAAAGTTTTTCACCCAATCCTTGTAAAATCGGCGCATCAAATCATCATCAAGCGACAAAAAGAAGCGAGAATAGCCCGAGTCGCCTTGTCGGCCAGCACGACCACGCAACTGATTGTCAATCCGGCGCGCCTCGTGGCGCTCGGTGCCTAAAACATAAAGGCCGCCGGCAGCAAGGACTTCTTCACGGTCGGCGGCGCATTGACCTTCGACAGATTGCTGCAAAGCTGCCATATCACTTTCAGAAAGATCTTTACCAGCCGAATCACGCTCGACGATGACATCAACATTTCCGCCCAATTTGATGTCGGTACCACGCCCGGCCATGTTGGTCGCAACCGTGACCGCGCCCTTACTGCCCGCGAGTGCAACGATTTCAGCTTCACGGTCGTGCTGCTTGGCATTGAGGACTTCGTGTTTGAGCCCACGCCGCTGCAGCATGCTAGAAAGCAATTCTGACTTTTCGATACTTGTAGTGCCCACCAAAACGGGCTGCCCATTTTCATGGACGCGCTCAATTTCAGCTGCAATCGCAAGCCACTTATCTTTCTCGGTCAGGTAAACCAAGTCGGCGACATCTTCGCGTGCGATAGGACGATTCGTTGGAATCGCGACAACATCTAAATCGTAGATGCGCGCGAACTCGCCCGCTTCAGTCAAAGCCGTGCCCGTCATTCCCGACAACTTATCGAACAAACGGAAGTAGTTTTGAAAAGTAATCGTTGCCAGCGTTTGGTTTTGCGCGCGCGGACGAATGCCTTCTTTTGCCTCAACGGATTGGTGGAGGCCATCACCCCAACGGCGGCCTTCCATGAGACGCCCGGTAAACTCGTCAACGATGATGATTTGACCGTCTTTAACAACATAGTCAACATCAGCTGTATAGAGGTGTAAAGCCCGCAAGCACTGCTCAAAAATGTGTGGCCATTCCATGTGCTCGGCACTGGAATAGAAATCGTCAACGCCCGTTAATTTTTGCGCCTCGACAATGCCGTCTTCGGTGAGGATCGCCGATTTTTCTTTTTCTTTGAGCTCGTAGTGCAAGCCCTCACGCAAACGACGCGCATAAGTAACACCTTTGCGATATTGCTCAGCATCACCGGTTGGAGGCCCGCTAATAATCAAAGGCGTTCGCGCCTCGTCAATCAAAATGGAGTCAACCTCGTCGATGATGGCAAAGCCCAATTGCTTTTGCACTTGATCGTCAAGCCGCGACTTCATGTTGTCGCGGAGATAATCAAAACCAAATTCATTATTGGTGCCGTAGAGAATGTCACCCGCATAAACCGGATGCCGATCTGCTGGGCGCATATGAGACTGAATCGCCCCCACCTGCACGCCTAGGTAATCAAAGACAGGCTTCATCCATTCGGCGTCACGACCGGCCAAGTAATCATTTACCGTTACGACAAAAACTTTGCCGCCCAAGGCATTGAGGTATGCCGGCATCGTCGCGGCCAATGTCTTGCCCTCGCCGGTCGCCATCTCTGCGATAGAGCCCGAATGCAAAACCATGCCGCCAATCAACTGCACATCGTAAGCCCGCAAGCCAAGCGTGCGCTCGCCGACCTCGCGCACAAGCGCAAACGCCTGAGGCATGATGTCATCTAGCGAGCGACCATCAGCCACTTCTTTACGCCAAGCAGCGGTTTGCGCGTGCACATCAGTTTGCGATAGACCCGCTGCCCATTCGGTGTGCTGGTTAATCGCATCAATCTGCTTTTGATACTTCTTAACGATTCGGTTATTTCTTGAACCAAAGACCTTGTTTAAGGCATTGCCAAGGCCGTGGCCCACAGAGGCCAGTGAATCACTAATGCTGTCGAAATCGACCATGTTTTCTAGGGTGCGCGGCGAAATGCCGTCTTATCAGGATACGCGACCCGGCCACTCAAGCGAACCGCGAAGCTCATCAAGCGTCGTGCTCGCTTGATGAAGAATTTGCCGCAATTCAGCGGCGATGATGGAGAAGGCGTCTGGCCTGCGAAAGACCGCGGTGCCGATCTGGACAGCAGCGGCACCAACAACCGTAAAGTCAAGGATGTCATCGGCCGATTGCGCGCCCCCGCAAGCGATGACGGGGATGTTCACGGCTTGCACCGCCTCATAAACCATGCGCATGGCAATCGGTCGGATCGCAGGGCCTGACATCCCGCCGAAGCCAGCCCCGAGAGCGGGCTTGCGTGTGCGCCAATCGACGGCTAAACCCAAAACGGTATTGCCAACCGTAATCGCATCGGCACCAGAGGATTCACAAGCAAGCGCCAAAGGAGCCATGCGGGTGACATTAGGAGACAACTTTGCCCAAAGCGGCTTATCGGTGGCCTCGCGGCAAGCTTGCATGACCCGTTGAATAGCATCGGGATCAGTAGCGAACGGAAGACTTCCGCCAGCGACATTGGGGCAAGACAAATTTACTTCGATGGCTTGGATACAGGGC
Organism: Planctomycetota bacterium; assembly: GCA_018671175.1. Taxonomy (GTDB): domain Bacteria; phylum Planctomycetota; class UBA1135; order UBA1135; family UBA1135; genus JABHIE01. The sequence goes on from JABHIE010000031.1 coordinate 501,946, forward strand.
ATTTCATGCATCGCACCGACCATTGCGACATAGTCATCAACGGCGTGGCCACCAGCATTGCCAATCACAGGCATTGCAAGACCAGAAAAATCTGGGGCAACCACTTGCTGGAAATGCTCAAGGCCACGGTTTTCGAGACCAATCGAATTCATTACGCCGCCCGTAAATTCGCACATGCGCGGTGTAGGGTTGCCGTGCCTTGGCTCAAGCGTGACGGTCTTTAAGACCAATGCGCCTAAATCGCCGGGCTTCAAAAAAGCCAAAGCCGAAGGGTCATGGCCGAATGTGCCGGAGGCCGTCAAAAGCGGGCTGGACAATTCAAGAGAGCCGATGCGTGTATTCAGCATAGCCCTAGTTTAGTCGTCAGCCTCAGCCTCAGCTTTGCCTAAGTGAACTTTGGCTATGCCCGTGATTAAAAGCACGAAACCCAACGAGATGCAGGCATCTGCAAAATTAAAAGTCGGCCATGGGTTGAAAGGCCAAACCCAATTTACTGGATACCAAGAAGGCGGTAGGAAATGTACATCTAAAAAGTCGCGCACCTCGCCATTGCCCGGCCAAGGCAGCCAAGCCGACAGGTTGTCGTAGAGGTTGCCTATCGCGCCACTCAATAAAAGAGCCAAAGTCCAGGCACCACTTTTACACTTAAGCGGCTGTTGAAGAATCAACCAAGCCAAAGCCGCAACGGCGCAAACACGCACCAAAGTTAAGAGCGTAGTTAGGCCAGCGCCCATCCCCCAAATGCCGCCGGGGTTGGTGAGAGTGCGAATCGCAAACCACGAAGTAATGTGGATCGGCGGGTCGCCCACGGGTGTGGCAGAAAAGGCCCAACTTTTTGAAATCAAATCAAGCGCAATCAGGGTGACGACAGCGGCCCAAAGAAGAGGACGGCGCACAGGCTAACTCTCGTTGAGCTGAAGCTCGCCCTTTTCATCGAGCTCTTGACAAGGCACGCAATATTGAGCGTAGGGCAAGACCTCAAGTCGCTTGAGAGGAATCAACTTTTCGCAGGCTAAACAGGAGCCGAAAGCGCCATCATTAATCCTCGACAAGGCCTCGATGACAAAGCCTTTGATCTCATCACCATTTTCAATCAGACCAAGCTGCTGTTCGCGCGAATAACTGTCAGCACCAAACTCGTCGGCCTCGCTACCCTTGCCCTCACCTGCCGCAAGAAGGATGGCCTCTTCAAGGTGCTCGAGCTTGCCCCCAACCTTTTTCAGGATGGCAAGGAGTGGTGCCTTAAAAGGCTTCTGTTTGGATTTGAGCAATTTGGCCATAATGTATGGGGTCTCCGTGGTGGCAGGAGCCGCACATTCTAATGAATTCTGAAGAAAATCGCAGGGTCTCCCCTGAGTTGCAGATGCAGCTCAGTGAGTACCTTGGCGCACTGGCAGGCGAAGCCGGGCTTTCTGGCAACACGCTTGAGGCTTACAGTCGTGATTTGCGTATGGCAGCAGGGTTTTTGAGTGATTCCGGGAAGTCAGAATGGGCCGAGATGACCTCCGAAGATGTTACAGATATCCTTGCCGCGAGTCGGCAAAAGGGACATGCGCCAGCCACCCAAGCCCGGCTTTTGTCGAGCCTCCGCGGCATTTTTAGATATTTGAGAGCCGAGGGGCTTTACCAAGGTGCAGACCCAACTCGCTTTGCGGGCAAGATGCATCTCTGGAAACGCCTCCCAGAAGTGCTTTCCCCCACAGAAGCCTTGCGACTCATGGACACCCCGAGTGCGTCCACCTGGAAGGGTTTGCGAGATCGAGCTCTACTTGCGCTCCTCTATGGCGGTGGGTTGCGGGTGAGCGAAGCCGTTGGTTTGCTCATGCAAGACATCACGCGCGCCAAGCAAGGTGAGAAGACAGGCTTCCTCAGAATCTGCGGTAAGGGGGGCAAAGAGCGGCTCATTCCTTTTGCGGGTCAAGCTGAAGCACGCCTCTTCGAATGGATTGACGACGAGCGGCAAGGGCGCAAGCCCAAAGACCCGCAAGCTTTGTTGTCGCAAAACGGGCTTAAGCTTGACCGGGGGCGTGCATGGGTTTTGGTGCGTGAATACGCACTTTTGGCTGACTTGCCGGCCATCCATCCGCACACTTTGCGTCACTCTTGCGCCACTCACTTACTTGCAGGCGGAGGCGATTTGCGTTCGGTCCAAGAGTTTTTAGGCCACTCAGATTTACGCACGACCGAGCGATACACGCATTTGCAGACAGACGAGCTGCAGGCCTTTCATAAGTTGCACCACCCGCGCGGATAGAGCGACGCAATGCGGTGAATTGGGCATCTAAGTGCCCAAAGTAGCGCTTAGATGCTTTTGTACGGCGGCGGCCAATTTTTCATTCATCCCGGGCATGGCTGCTAAGTGCTCTAGCGACATCGCCTGCAAGGCTTTCAAATCAGCGCCACAGGCATCAAGAAGCATCTTGCGTTTTGCAGGGCCGACGCCAGGGACATGTTCTAAGACGAGCCGAACATTTTCACGGCGATTGCGGTGGTAGTGAATGGCGAATCGATGCGCTTCGTCGCGGAGGCGTTCGAAGAATAAACGCTCGGGGCTGCCTCGCTCAAGCAAAACGGGATCATTTTGTTCCATTAGAAACAAGCGCTCTTCGGCCTGCACGGGGCCTCGCCCTTTACGCGCCTTGGCCAATGCAACGACCGGCATCTGACAATCAGCTTCTTTCAAAATCGCGAGCACGGCATTGAGCTGGGGACGCCCCCCATCAAGCACCATTAAATCAGGGAGGCCATCTTCTTGGGCGCGGGCAAGCACACGGCCCAAGACTTCACGCATGCCTTCAAAGTCATCGTTGCCCACACCGCCGCCAACAAGATAACGACGATAGGCAGCGGATTGGCGTTTCCCTTCGACGAAGCGAACTTTAGAAGCCACTCGGTCTGTGCCCTGTAGGTGACTGATGTCGATGCAATCCACTACGCGCGGTGGCGCGCATTGCGCCATGGCCCCAACAGCAACGCCCACAGAAGACCAAGGCGCTTGGGGCGCAAGACCTTTCCGAGCGCGCGCGTTACTTGTGGCCATACGGACGAGCGCGCGCTTCTTACCTCTCATCGGAGCGACAATTTGCACCTTTCGGCCGGCCAGATCTTTAAGGTGCGTTTCGAGAGTCGCTTGATTGTCTGGAAGAACCGGCGTCAAAATTTCAGGCGGTGTTTCCGTGTCCCTGCGATAAGCCGCAGAAATGATTTGCTCAACGGCTTGTGCACGCGAACTCCAGATTTCAAGGCTGCCGTGTCGACTATGCAACCACTCGCCATCTCGATACTCAAGCAATGTCCAGGCGCCCCGCTCATCAAGCCCTAAGACATCAAAATCTTCACCTCGCTGCAGGGAGACCTTTTGGGGCGCAGCAAGCAATTCAAGAGCGTCAATACGATTCCGCGCGCGCAACGCGACCTCGTATTCAAGGTTGGCCGACGCGGAAGTCATCCGAAGTTTCTCTTGCTGGACTCGGCTGTCGACCTGACCGTCAAGCACCTCGCGCGCGCCTTGGAGTGCTTCGGCATATTCGATCGGTGAGACAGCGTCTATACATGGAGCGGAGCAAAGCCCTATGGAGTGATGCAAACATGGGCGCCGCCGATGTGCCAGTACATGGTCTGAGCAGTCTCGCAAACCAAATGCCTTTTGTAAAAGCCGCTTGGCGCGTCGAGCGGCCGTCGCGCTTGGGTAAGGGCCGTAGATTTCGCCAAGCACCCCACGACGGCGAGCTAAGCCTAAACGAGGCCATTGATGCGTTGTGTCTAGGTGAACTAAGAGCGAGCTCTTGTCATCTTTGAGTAAGACATTTAGGCGCGGCTGATGCAACTTGACAAGTTTTTCTTCGAGCAGCAAAGCCTCAAGTTCATTGTCTGTGACGCGAAACTCGGCATGAGCCGCGACATCTAACAAGTGCGCCAAACGCGCGCGGCCATCAGCACCCTCGCGACGATAAACCTGAACGCGTTTGCGCAAATCAATCGCTTTACCTACATATAAAATCTCACCCTGCGCATCCGTGAACAAGTAGCAGCCCGGGCGTGCAGGTGCGGCTTTGAGCTGCTCAGAAAAACTCGGCGCGCTCAAGTCAGCACCTCGAGGCTTAAAGCTTCAAGTCGGTGCATCTCATTGCGCAGGCGGATGGCATCCTCAAATTTCAAATCACTCGCCGCTTGAAGCATTTCTTTTTGCTTAGACTGAATCAAAATGGCATATTCTTCGGCCGTTTGGGGCGCGTCGAATGGCTCATCAGAATGTTCTTCAGGAGTCGCGCTCGACAAAGCGCCGAAAACGGGCTTAACGATACTAGTCGGCGTGATGCCATGCTCAAGGTTATGTGCCAACTGAATTTCGCGCCGTCGAGAAGTTTCATTCAGGCATTCAAGGATGGCTGGTGTTTCGCGGTCACGATAAAAAATAACGCGACCTTCAAGATGTCGCGCGGCTCGACCACAAGTTTGAATCAATGATGTTGTGGAGCGCAAAAAACCTTGTTGGTCTGCATCAAGCACTAGCACACGCGAGACCTCAGGCAAATCAAGCCCCTCGCGCAAAAGGTTAATACCCACTAAAACATCAAACACGCCCAATCGTAAATCGCGCAAGATTTCAGCTCGCTCTAGGGTGTCGATATCCGAATGCAAATAGCGTGTCTTCACACTTTGCTCTTGGAAAAACTCGCTGAGGTCTTCCGCCGACCGCTTCGTCAGCGTTGTGACCAAAACGCGCCCACCGGCAGCAATGGCTTCACGGGCTTCTTTAAGGGCGTCTTCGACTTGGCCCGTGGCAGGCCGCAAATCGACGACTGGGTCGATCAAGCCCGTTGGCCGCACGATTTGCTCAACAGGCGCCAGAGGCGCGAGTGCTTTTTCACGGTGCTGCGGCGTAGCCGAAACATATAAAACTCGACTCATCAAGCCCTCGAATTCGGGTTCCGCCAAGGGGCGATTATCAATGGCGGATGGCAATCGAAAACCGTAATCAATCAAACTACTCTTCCGCGCAGCATCACCCTTTACCATTCCGTAGACCTGCGGTAGCGTGACATGGCACTCGTCCATGACGCACAAAAAACCGGGGGGGAAATAGTTTAAAAGAGTAAAAGGCGGCTGCCCGGTTGCGCGGCCTTCAAAATGGCGGGAATAATTTTCGATGCCTGAGCAATAACCCAACTCTTCGAGATCTTCGAGGTCAGATAAAACTCGCCGCTCTAATCGCTCGGCTTCGATGTCACGGCCAGCAATTCGCATTCGCCCGACCTGCCCAAGCATTTCGTCACGGATGGCCGTCATGGCGTCGCCAATGCGATCTTCGGGCTGAATGTAATGCCCACACGGCCAAATCGCATAGTGACGCGGCTCGTCAAGAATTTCACCCGTGAGTGGGTCAAGGACGAGCAACTCTTCGATTAGGTCGCCATCAAGCTCAACACGCAAAATGCGGTCGCGCTCGTGAATAGGCCAAATCTCGACACCCGAACCGCGCAACCGAAAACTGCCCGGTTGGAAATCAAGCTCACCTCTCTTGTGTTGCGTGCGGACTAAGCCACGAACCAACTCTTGCCGCCGCATTTTGCTGCCTGCCGCAAGGCGCAACGCCATCCCTGAATATGTTTCGGGGTCACCTAAACCATAGATACACGAAACGCTGGCGACGACAAGCACATCAGGTCGTGACAAAAGAGCAGCGGTCGCCGAATTACGCATACGATCGATTTGCTCATTAATGCGCGCATCTTTTTCAATGTAAGTATCACTTGCAGGGACATAAGCCTCGGGTTGATAGTAGTCGTAGTAAGAGACGAAATACTCGACGGCATTATCAGGAAAGAGCTCACGGAATTCGGTGTACAGTTGCCCAGCAAGAGTCTTGTTGGGTGCAAGAACCAAAGTCGGCACTTGAAGGCGCTCGACCAAATGAGCGGCCGTAAAAGTTTTCCCCGACCCTGTAACGCCAAGCAAAATACGGCGAGCCGATGGTTCGGCCATGGCGAGAGTCAATTCTTCAATCGCCCGAGGTTGATCTCCGGATGGCTGAAACGGACTTTGAATGCGAAAGGGGTTGCTCATGAAGATGGAAGCCTCGCAGGCTTTCACACAGAGCTTAGTTTACGGGCACGGATTTCTTTGCCGAGGACGCCGTTTTCCTTCGGCATCTTCTACAATGCGATGGGCGAAAAAGCCCTTCTAGACATGAGCGAACGCACCGGAACTTGTACCTCCTGCGGCCAACGATTTGGCGGCATTCCTGATTCTGTTACTGCACTCAAGGTTAAATGCCGCGAATGCAATGGCGAAGTGGTTATTCCTCCACTCCCTGAGCCTGAACCAGCCCCGGTTGTTGAAGCCAAAACTCCGCCAAAAGCAAAGCGGCCTGACAAAGCCAAGCCAGTTGACCGCGTAGTCGCAGGCGCAACACCCGCAGCACCCAAGCCAATCGTGCCACCCAAGAAGGCTTTCGTGCCACCCAAGCCAATCGTTCCACCCAAAAAAGTGGTTGTGCCACCCAAGCCGCCCGTTGCGCCAAAGCCGCCCGTTGCGCCAAAGCCGCCCGTTGCGCCAAAGCCGCCCGTTGCGCCAAAGCC